>NZ_LR746496.1:2400000-3600000 GCF_902729405.1 Acididesulfobacillus acetoxydans | reverse complement strand
GCATCGCTTCGTACGCTACGCGGATGACATGATGATTTTCTGCAAAAGCGAGAAAGCGGCCCGGCGAACGCTAGACCATATTGTTCCTTATATCGAAGGGAAACTATTCCTCAGAGTCAATAAGGAGAAAACAAGCGTGGCACACGTGAGGAAAGTCAAGTATCTGGGATACGGCTTCTACATCCACAAAGGAAGAGGACGACTGAGAATCCACCCGAAAAGCATCCTGAAGCTAAAGGACAAGATCCGGAAAGTCACCGGACGGAGCAACGGGATGGGAATCGAGGAGAGAAAGGCAAAACTCAATTACATCATCCGAGGATGGACCAATTACTTTAAACTGGCAGACGCCAAAGCGTTACTCGGAAAGATGGACGAATGGCTACGAAGTCGAATTCGG
Source organism: Acididesulfobacillus acetoxydans (assembly GCF_902729405.1). GTDB lineage: Bacteria > Bacillota > Desulfitobacteriia > Desulfitobacteriales > Desulfitobacteriaceae > Acididesulfobacillus > Acididesulfobacillus acetoxydans. The sequence goes on along the minus strand of NZ_LR746496.1, from coordinate 3,599,600 downwards.
ATGGTCACATGGAAACGATGGAAGAGAGTACGCACACGATACGCGAACTTGCAGAAGCTTGGCATCAAGAAGGAGCAAGCATGGATGTGGGCAAACACAAGAAAGGGCTATTGGCGAGTAGCCCATAGCCACATTTTGACAATGTCCTTATCCAACAAACGCATCGAACGCGCAGGATACCCCAGTTTTAGTCAATGCTACTCTGCCAAATAACGTGTAAACTTTGGAGGCGCCGTATACCGAACGGTACGTACGGTGCTGTGGGAGGTCGGCTGGTCAATTAATGACCAGCCTCCTACCCGATTCTTGGTTGCCCAAGTTATTATCTGCACGCTTGTCCGTGTGGCTTCTTGGGTGATCCTGGAAGGACATGCTCTTGCACGCCCTTGCAAATCCAGCGCTACCGGGCCAAAATCTCCGGGCCGCTGTTGGATCGTTTCGATTTGCAGGTGGAAGTCCCCCGTTTGAGCTTGGCGGAACTGAAACAAGAAACCGGAGGGGAGGGTTAGCAGGCCGTTCGGAAGAGGGTCATCCGGGCCCGGGAACTCCAATGGGAGCGCTTGGGTGAAGGGCGCACCAACGCCCAGATGACGACCCAAGAAACCCAACGGCTATGCCGACTGGACCAAGGAGCCGAAGAACTGCTGCAACGTGCCTTTCGGCTCCACCGGCTGAGCGCCCGGGCTTATGACCGGATCTTGCGGGTGGCCAGAAGCGTCGCTGACCTGGAAGCCGCGGCCGACATTTCGGCCGGGCATCTGGCGGAAGCGCTTCAATACCGCATGTACGAACTCAGAGGAGACAACGACCTTACCCGCTTGTGAATACCACTTCTTACATTTTCACTGGGCAGGGCGGCTGGGCAGGGGGCGGAAAATAATGTTACCTGAGGTGAGGCGATCATGCCGAATATTCGGCCGATTTCAGACCTGCGAAACAATTTTGCGGAGATCTCTCGCATTGTCCATGTGGAAAAAGAGCCAGTGTTCCTAACCAAGAACGGCTACGGCGATATGGTTGTCATGAGCTTGGAGCAATACGAGGGCATCCAGTTGACCCAGCGCATCGAGGCCGCTTTGCATGAAGCCGAGGCACAGGCGGAGAGTGACCCCACTCGCTATACAGAGCCATCGGGTTTAAGTCACATCTTCTTCTCAAATGTGATAAGTGCTTCGCGAACATGAGAAGCAAGCGGGACTGGACTCGGCCGCGATAGTTGTCAGAATTGAGAAGTGCAGCAAGAAAGGCGCAGGATCTTTCAGCCCACGGCTGCTGACGGGCTGCCGCGTCCGAACACTCTGAGAAATCGCCGCTCCCCTCCTCTGAAGCATTCCGCACGGTTCGCGCCGTCCCCGGAAACACGGTTCCACGTATTTTCTGAGTAGGGGCCTGCAGTTGGTATGATTGTTGCATTAAAAACTATCTGTTAGCTGGCAAAGATTTAAAGGGAAATGCGTGAGGAAAGTTTCGCAGAGTGTTTCCGGGGTGAGGGGGTTAAATTTTGCAAGAGCAAAAACTGATTTCTTTGTTGCGGACAGAAGTTAAACCGGCTTTGGGTTGTACGGAACCGGCGGCCGTGGCTTTGGCCGTGGCCAAAGCGCGGGATTATTTGGGAGGCAGAATTGACGGGATAAAACTGGCTGTGAGCGGCAACATTTACAAAAATGCCTTGGCCGTGACGATTCCCCACACGGAAGAGGCGGGCCTGGAAATGGCAGCGGTCCTAGGTCTGTTAAAGGGAGAGGCCGATAGGGGGCTGGAGGTTTTTGCGGGGGTTGGGCCCGCCGAGGTAAAACAGGCTAAACTTCTTGTGGCCAGGGGTTTGGCACAAGTCCGGATAGCCGATCGCGAAGGCATTTTTATTGAAGCTCATTTGGAGGGGGAACGGGGTTGGGTGGAAGTTGTTATAGCCGACCAGCATACCCATGTGGCCTCCGTAAGGGTTAACGGCAAAATGAGACAGCAAGAGGAAGGTTATGACAAGCAAGAGAGAAGTGGCAGCTGGTTTCCCGACGAATATAAGCTGAGTGAACTGGTGGAGCAGGTGGAGAGGTTACGGCCGGAAGACATTGAGTTTCTGCGGGACGGTTTAGAAATGAATCTGGCCATGGCAGAATTAGGTTTACAGTCCAAGCCCGGCCTCGCGTTGGGAGCGGGCCTTAAGTCCCTGATCGAAAGAGGGTTCCTCAGCGATGATGTCGGCAATCGGGCTCGCGTGGCCGTGGCCGCAGCCTGTGACGCTCGTATGGCCGGAAGTGATCAGCCGGTCATGAGCAGCATGGGGAGCGGTAACCACGGGATTGTGGCCATTGTCACAGTGGCCGTTTTGGCGCAAGAGATAGGGGCGACTGAGGAACGAACCCTGCGCGCCTTAGCCTTAAGTCATTTGGTTACTGCTTTTGTCAAGCAGTATACGGGCAGGCTCTCGACAATGTGTGGTTGTGCGGTTGCCGCCGGGGCCGGAGCGGCGGCGGCCGCCGCCTGGCTGCAGGGGGGCAAGGCGGAACAAGTCGCCGGAGCCGTACAGAATATCATAGGGAATTTAGCGGGAATGATCTGTGACGGGGCCAAAGGGGGATGTGCGTTTAAGCTTTCAACCGCAGCCGCCGAAGCGATCCTTTCTTCCGAAATGGCCTTGGCAGGGGTTATTATTAATCCGGTTGACGGGATTATTTCCCCCACGGTGGAGGCCACCGTACGTAACCTGGGCCGGCTGAGTTCGGCCGGGATGACTTGTGCCGAGGAAACAATCCTGGATATTATGCTCCACAAGGAGAAAAAAGCGGTGTGAGAGTGGAATTTTCTCACGAGGGGTTGATTCATTTGGAGTGCGTAGAAGAGGCAATCGATAGCCTGAAAGAAAGGCTGGTCCAAGCGGTACAGGCATGTATCCGGATTCCCAGTGTTGCAAACCTGGAAGAGCGGGGAGAAGGAGCTCCCTTCGGAGCAGAAATTAAGCGCGCTATGGAGTGGAGCCTGGCTTTGGGAGAGAGCCTGGGGTTCAAGACCAAAAACTTAGATGGTTATGCCGGGTATGTTGAAATGGGCGCAGGGCTCAAAATTCTCGGCATACTGGGACACGTGGATGTCGTCCCCGCAGGGGACGGTTGGCAGGTTCCGCCTTTTGGCGGTGTGGTCAAAAAGGGCAAGGTCTGGGGCCGGGGTGCTATGGACGACAAAGGGCCCATGTTAGCAGTTTTATTTGCGATGAAGGCGATCAAGGATTGTGGTATCTCTTTGCAAAAGAGAGTTCGCCTCATTCTGGGTACAGATGAGGAATCCGGTTGGCTGGATATGGATTATTACTTACAACGTGAGGAAAAACCGCACCTTGCCTTTATCCCGGATGCGGAATTCCCGGTTATTAATGCGGAGAAGGGAGTGCTCCATTTAGCCTTAGAGAAAGGCCATGCGGATTTTCCCCATGTTCGAGCCATTGGGGGCGGGGAACGGGCCAATGTAGTTCCGGATACCTGCCGGGTAGTACTGCGGGGTATTAAGTCCGAAACGCTTAAAGCACGGTCGGCGACATGTTCTTTTCCGGCGACGGTCGGAGTCACTTGGGCTGAGAAAGGCGGGGAGGTAGAAGTTCTTTTCAGCGGGGTGGGGGCGCACGGCAGTTTGCCGCAAAACGGAGAAAATGCGATCATTTATGCTTTGAGGTTTTTGCAGGGTCTTCCCTTGAGCAGGGAGGAAAAGACTTTGCTGGATTGGGTTTTGGTACACCCGGGCCAAGGTTACAGTGGCGAGGGGTTTGGCCTGGCCTTTGAGGATAAGCCTTCCGGAAATCTGTCTCTCAACCTGGGGATGTTGCATCTATCCGGCGAAAGCCTGCGCCTGGTACTGGATATTCGTTATCCCGTGACCTGCAGCCGTGAAGAGGTGCTCGCTCCTATTGAGGAAGAGGCAAGGCGTGCCGAGTTCACGCTGTGCGTTTTGAGCGAGCAGGCGCCGCATTACGTTCCCCAGGAGTGTGATCTTGTACAAGAATTGCTCAAAGTTTATGCGGGGGTTACCGGCTTCAAGCCGTATGTGTCTGGGAGTGGGGGAGGATCTTATGCCAAACTTATTCCCCAAGCGGTGGCTTTCGGACCGGTTTTTCCCGGGGAGCCCGATACTACCCATGCGGCGAATGAGTACATAAGCGTTGAGGAGCTTATTCTCTGCAGTAAAATTTATGCCCGGGCTATTCTCGCCCTTGCTGGCAGTGAGTGAAGGGGCTTAAATAAGGGTGTATTCCAGATAGAAAGGAAAAACGGAGAGAGCACTTGACAGGGAAAAGCGGGGATATTTCTAAAGAAAAACAAGAAGGGGAGGCGTCTTTATGAACTCAGTTATCGGAATATTCGACAAAATTCGTTGCGACAGGGAGGCATGTCTTACAGTATTCGACGGTTAGGGGATTGCGTGACGCGGAGGCTTCAGGAGCCTTGTGGGAAGATTTTGTCGTGTCACGAACCATAGAATTCAAGGAAAGACTACGAAAGGAGGATAGCAGGCCAGACCAAGGAGTAATTCAGAAAGTACAAAGGGGGAGAAACAATTGCCAACACAGACAAGGAGAAAGTCGTTAAAGGTGGGGGTGCTGACCCTTTCCCTGCTGCTCGTATCCGCGCTCAGCGGTTGCGGCCGTCCAGCCACTTCGCAGACGCAGCAGTCCGCGGGGAACCTCACTCCGCAAAGAGGCGGGGTGCTCCGCATGTGGAGACAGAGCGATCCAAAATCCCTGGATCCCGCTCACTGCTCCGACCTGGGATCTTGCGATGTCCAGCAGAATATCTACGACGGTCTATTGACCTGGGATCAATCCGGCAAGAAGATCATTCCCGATCTGGCTGTGGCGATGCCCACGGTTAGCAATGGCGGTAAGACTTACACCTTCCAGCTGCGCACAGATGTCAAGTTTCAAAATGGTGATCCGCTCACGGCCGACGATGTGGTTTACAGCTTCAATCGAGAGGCTTCGAAAAGTATTGCTTCAGAAGGAGAATCTTATTTTTCCATGATCAAAGGAATGGATGATGTCTTCGCCGGCAAGGCCCAGACGGTTTCCGGAGTGGTTAAGAAGGGTGAGTATACAGTTGAGTTCGATTTAAACCAGCCGAATCGCACTTTCCTCGATGTCCTGACCATACCGTATGCCTATATCCTGGACAAAAAGTATACCTCAAGTTTGGCCAGTCCGGCAGAGCTTTCGCAGCGCCCAATGGGCACTGGGCCCTTCCGGTTTGTGGAGTGGAAAAAAGGACAGGAGATCAAGTTAGTGCGCAATCCTGCTTATTTTATGAAAGATCAAGACGGCAGACAATTACCTTACATGGATGGAATCACTTGGAACCTGGGATACTCGGATTCTGTCGCCTATCTGAAATTCAAGGATAAGAAACTGGACTTCGCCTGGATCCCGACTGCGGACTTTGTCAATACGATGAACGATGCAAATATGAAAAAGGACGTCAAGAGCCTGGTCGTGAACGACTATTGGTATTTGGGCGGAAACATCAAAAAATCCCCATGGAATCAGACATTGGTCAGACAAGCGCTGGAGTATGCGATTGACAAAAAGGCTTTGCTTAAACTTTACAATAATAGGGCGGTACCTGCCTGGGGAATCCTGCCACCGAACATGCCCGGTTATCTGGCGAACCCAGCAGGTTACAAGTACGACCCGCAGAAAGCTAAAGCACTACTGGCCCAAGCCGGCTATCCCCAGGGCCTTCCCGGTGAGCACGCGATGATTTATCCTAAGAATAACGTTACCAATGTTTTGGCGACAAATATCCAGGCCCAATTGGCGGCGGTAGGGGTCAGGGTAAGGCTGGATGGCGTACCTCATGCCCAATATGTGAACACGGTTTCGGAGGGAAAAGAGGACCTGGTTTACGGTGATTGGATGCAGGATTATCCAGATCCGGACGATTTCTTGAATATCCTGTTTAATTCCAACCAGATTCCGTCCAACAACAACGTCTGTTATAGCAACCCGGCTGTAGATAAACAGTTGGACACCCTGGCAACGGAGACGGATTTGCAGAACGCGATTCCGGGCTACCAGGCGGCAGAGAGGCAAATTCTCCTTGACGGAGCGGTGGTACCGCTTTATCATGACAAAGAATTCTACCTTGTCCAGCCATGGGTTCATAATGCCGAACTACATCCTGTCTTTGTTTACTTTTACTATCCGACCATGTGGATCGACGCGCGGGCCGAGCAGGCTGCAACTAAGTAACCCCGGGGTGCTCAATGTTTGGGGGAAGCGTGAAACTGACCGCATGCCGTTTAACGCCGGCGGCGAACGATGAACATGTCCGCAGGCTGAGCACACAAGCGGCTGGTTTCGGACTTTGCCCGATTGTTCCATTCGTGCAGCGCTAGCCGATCGTACAGCGCTAACCGAGTGTTCCGTACCCGACAGCGATATCTTCGGAATTCCGGAGATATCGCTTTTTAAGGTGCGCCGTCAACCATCCTACACTCAGGCATTAGGCAATCAAAGTACTCCATCTGAAAATAATTTTACCAGGGGAATCAATGTGAAAGCTTAACCAGAACCAAAACTAGTCATCTGTCAATTGATGGGTGGTTACTTTTTGTAAAATCAACGGTCGTTCAAATTGATTGATTATCTTATATTCTAATCGCCCCATTCACAATCACCGCACATGGGCGCATGTTCTTCAGCGTAGCTTTTTTAGCTCTTTTCATGGTTTTCGACGCTTTGGCGCCGAGAACGAGCACAGGCCCTGCTTCCGGTAATCTTCATCAGAAAAGCTGCATTTTGTGCCTTCGGAATGTTCAACACGCGTTATCATTTAGAAAGTACTGAAATATTTTTGGCGGCTATACGGAGTTACTTAACACCGATGCCATAAATGAAGAAATCAGGAAATAACCGGGGGTAATAGCTATTAGCTATGGAAGATCCGAAGATCCCATGATCGGTCACGCCATTAAGGGATTGACAATGAAATAGGACTATGCTAAACTGTCCCTGTAATCGATTACACAACGAATGGAATTGTAGACAATGGTAAAAATGAGCGATGTCGCAAAACGCGCAAATGTCTCTACGGCGACGGTGTCCAGGGTCTTGAGCAAAGAAGGTTATGTCTCGGAGGAAACCCGTAACAAGGTACTTAAGGCCATTGATGTTCTAGGCTACACGCCAAACCGGCTGGCAAGCAACTTTCGCAAAAGCAGCTCCCATACGGTTCTGGCGATTATTCCCGATATCACCAATCCCTTTTTCTCGGAGGTTGTGAAAGGGTTGGAAAAGGTGGCTGCCGAACGAGGATATCACGTTCTATTAGGGGATACCGGCAATTCTTTGAACGTTGAACGGGACCTTATGGAACTGGTACGGGAGCAGTTGGCGGACGGGGTCATTTTGGCGACGGCCCGGGTTACCAATGAGGAAATTGAAAAACTCGGCAGGGAGCTGCCCCTTGTTGTCGCTTGCGAATATTTTGACGGAATTTCCATTCCCACGGTATCCATTGACAACGTCGTGGCGGCACGGGAGGCGACCCAATATCTGATTGATTGCGGGCATCGCAGAATTGCGCTTATTTCCGGACGTTTCAACATTGTGCTGAATCGTGATCGGATACGCGGATACCGTCAGGCCCTCGAATACAGTGGGCTTCCCGTGCAGGAGAGCTTGATCCAAGAGGGCGACTGGACCATGGAATCGGGGATGAATGCCATGTCCCGCATCTTAGCCATGGATCAATTACCGACCGCGGTATTCGCGGCTAGCGACGAGATGGCGGTGGGGGCACTGAAGAGTTTGAAAGCCAAGGGGTTAAGAGTGCCAAACGATATGTCGGTTATGGGCTTTGACGACATTTCCCTCAGCGAGATGGTGGAACCGGAATTGAGCACAGTGCGGCAGCCAAAACGTGAGTTGGGAGAGTTGGCAATTCGCATGCTCCTCAATATTGTTGAGGGCAAGAAATTGGAACGGACACAGGTAATCTTACCGCACAGGCTGATGATCCGAGGGTCAACGGCGCCGCCGAGCCCTCCTCATGGGGGAGGCAGGTAGAAGGCCCCCAGATCCTTTATCATTGCCGCTGGGGTAGTGTTGATCACCGGGAAAATGTAGAGAGAAAAAAGGGGGCAGGAGAGTGGATTCGTTCAAAGTTGGCGTAATCGGTACGGGATTCATCGGCCCTGCTCACGTTGAGGCCATTCGCCGCTTGGGTCATGTGGAGGTTGCGGCGATTGCGGGAGTGGATCAGGCGTCTGCTGACAAGGTGGCCGGAGAACTCGGGATCCCTAAGGCTTACGCAGATTATCGGGAGCTGTTGGACGATCCTGAGATCATGGCGGTTCACAATTGTACGCCTAACCATTTACATTACAGGGTGAACAGGGACAGTATCCTTGCAGGTAAAAATTTGCTTTCCGAAAAACCCTTGGCCTTGTCAAGATCACAGACTTCGGAACTCCTGAGCCTGGCGGAAACGCGGGGGATTGTCCATGGAGTCAACTTCAATTACAGGCAGTATCCCCTGGTCCAACATCTCCGTTCTCTCATTAAGAGTGGAGAATTGGGTACGGTGCGCTTAATTCGCGGAAATTACCTTCAAGACTGGTTATCTGAGGATACGGATTACAACTGGCGGATTGAGCCGCAATTGGGCGGTCCGTTGCGGGCGGTGGCAGATATCGGCTCTCATTGGCTCGACCTGGTGCAACACATCACGGGTCAGAGGATCACGGAGGTGTTTGCCGATCTCGCCACGGTTTTGCCGGTGCGAAAGCGCCCAACGGACGAGAGATTCACTTTTTCTCAGGCGCAGGGCGCGGCTGGAACTGTAAACAGTAAGGAAAATTTTGAGCAGGTCAAGGTAGAAACGGAAGACTATGCGACCCTATTGGTACACTTCAGCGGCGGAGCGGTGGGAACCGTGACGGTGTCTCAGGTGACGCCCGGCCGGAAGAACCATCTAGTTTGTGAAATCGATTGTAGCAAGGCTTCGGCTTACTGGTCCCAGGAGGAATCGGAGAAAGTTTGGATTGGACACAGAGATAGGGCTAACGAGTTGCTGATGGCGGACCCGCTCTTGCTGGGTCAGAATGTAATGGATTACATTCGCTATCCTGGCGGGCATAACCAGGGATGGCCTGATGCATTGACGAATATGATGCGCCAGTTTTACCGTGAAGTCATTCAATGCGAGAAAAAGGGAAACCGTGCTCAAGGGAGTCTGCGGTCATCCGGCGAGTCGGGACAGTTTGCGACTTTTGCGGACGGACACCGGTTGCAATGCGTTTTGGATGCGGTTTGGGAAAGCCACAGAACCCGGAGGTGGGCAGAGGTCTCTTATCTGAACTGATTATTTTAAGAAAAGAGGTGAGAGTAAATATGCAATTAGGGGTACTGACGGTTCTGTTCCAGGACAAACCTTTAGAGGAAATGTTGGATATCGTACAGCAGTTCGGCTTAGACGCGATCGAACTGGGTACGGGAAACTATCCGGGCAATGCGCACTGCAACCCAGACGAGTTGCTGTCCGATGCGCTTAAGTTGCGTAGAATGCAGGATGCCATAGCCAGTCACGGGTTGACGGTCAGTGCCTTGAGTTGCCAGGGTAACCCGTTGCACCCAAGAGAAGATGTGGCGCGGCAGGCACACGATGTCTGGCGGAAAACCGTTTTATTGGCGGAACGAATCGGAGTTCATTGTATCAACGTCTTTTCCGGTTGTCCCGGGGATTCGGACCTGGCCTCAGCGCCAAACTGGGTGACTTGTGCCTGGCCGCCCGACTATGAGAGGGTTCTGCGCTGGCAATGGGAGAATAAGCTCATTCCCTATTGGCAAGAAGAGGCCCAATTTGCCGAAAACCACGGGCTTCAGCAGATCGCTTTTGAAATGCATCCCGGATTTATGGTGTACAACCCGGAAACCCTAATGCGCCTGCGCGAAGCAGTAGGGTCACAGATCGGGGCCAATTTTGACCCCAGCCATCTGGTCTGGCAAGGGATCGACCCTGTGGATGCTATCCGTTACCTGGGAGAGAGGGGCGCGCTCTTTCATTTTCATGCCAAGGACGTCGCTTTGGCTGAGCACAACATTCATGTCCAGGGCGTGTTGGATACAAAATCATATTCCCGAGTTTCAGAGCGTTCTTGGACTTTTTGCACGGTCGGTTATGGTCAAACCGAGATGAAGTGGAAAAACATGATCAGCGCGCTCAGACTCACTGGTTACGATGGAGTTCTAAGCATTGAGCATGAGGATTCGATGATGTCGCCCCTGGAAGGATTCAGAAGGTCTGTCGAGTTGCTCAAACGCTGTATCGTGCGCGAACCGGCCAGCGCTACCTGGTGGGTATGAGATCAGAGCCGGAGTCTTAAGTGACATTCCCCCAAGTCCTCGTCGCTGCCCGAGCAATGCATTCCGGTATGAAGGGAGTTAATCCCGCACAATTAGCCGGCGAACCCGTGAACCAGGCGGCCTAGTGAAAGAAATTTTGCAGATCGTAGTGGATGGTCGGGAATGAATCGGAGGGGGGTGATCGTCAGCCGGCAGGGTCCCCGGGTGGGGAATCCCGGCGATTTAGATGGCGGCACAGGGCAAGGGTGGGTGTACTAAAAGTAGAAGGGGGATAACATTAGCATGCTGAAGAAAGGTCTGGCAACCACAATCGCATTAAGTCTGGTGGCGGTCTTCTTGTTGGCGGCAGGATGCGGAACACCGACCGGCAAGGGCACAGCGAGTTCCGGCGGCGGTTCAGGGAAGTCCTTTGTCATTGGCGTGGCAAACGGCTATATCGGTAATGACTGGCGCACACAAATGATCGCGGATGTGCAACAGGTCGCGAAGACATATGAGAAACAGGGGGTTATCTCCAAACTCATCGTTGAAAACGCGAATAATGATGTAACACAGCAAATCTCGCAGATTCAAAATATGATCAACTCCGGTGTGAATGCGATTATGATCGACCCGGTGTCGGCAACCGCACTCGTGCCGGCCATACAAAAGGCTCAGAAAGCCGGCATTCTGGTCATTCCGTTTGACGGTGTCGTTAATAATCCGAAAGTAACAAACATTACAACCGACCAATACAGTTGGGCCAAAGGAGGGGCTGAGTGGCTGGCGGATCAACTGCATGGCAAAGGAAATATTATCCTGATGGACGGCTTGGCGGGAGTGCCTGCCGAGAATATCCGGGCGCAAGCGGAGCAGGATGTTTTCTCCAAGTACCCGGGTATCCATGTTTTGCAGAAAGTGTTCGGTGGCTGGGCCGAGGCAACAGCCGAGCAAAAGATGACGAGTCTGATTGCGACTTATCCTAATATCGACGGAATCTATACCCAGGACGGCATGGGAATGGGAATTGTACAAGCTTACACCGCAGCGCACAAAACGCCGCCGTTGATGACTGGAGATGTCACGGTGGGCTTCTTTAAGTACTGGACAGAACATGAGAATTCCGGGTTCCACAGCTACGTTGAGTCCAATCCGCCGGGAATCGGAGCGACGGCGCTGGAGTTCACGGTTAATATGTTGCAGGGCAAAAAACTTAAGAGCTCGTCTATTCAGGCGAATCCGGTGGATACGTCGGAAACGAACACGGTTCTTGTGAAGTCGCCGCTGACCGTGACGGACTCCAATCTGCAACAGGTTTGGAACTCGACAATGAAGGGCAAACCGAGTTCATACAGTTTGGATGCGTGGCTTACCCCTTCCCAGGTGGACGCGTACTTCCAGTGAAATGACTTGACAAAGCAAGGAGGGGACCGGGGGTGCTGACGATAGAAGGGCTTCGGAAAGAGTACGGCGCGGTTGTCGCCTTGCAAGGTGCATCTTTGTCACTTGTGCCCGGCACCATACATGCCTTGTTGGGAGCGAACGGGTCTGGGAAGAGCACGCTGGTAAAAATGCTAGGGGGTGTCGTTCGTCCTACAGAGGGAATGATATGGGTCGATGAGCAAAGGCTAGAGACCGGCAGTCCGGCGCACGCGATTCATCAGGGCATTGCCGTTTCTTACCAGGAGACGAGTCTGGTGCCCAGCATGTCGGTGGCGGATAACCTGCTGCTCGGAATCGAGCCCACAGGGAAAGCCGGGTATGTGGCGCGCCGGGCCATTAGAGAGCGGGCGGCGGAGATCCTCGACCAACTGGAGTTAAACATTCCGCCGGATGTTCCTGTCGCAGAGTTGCCCACGAATGCCCAGCACCTCTTGGAGATCGGGAAGGCACTTGTCAAAAGGCCCAAGTACCTGGTTTTGGACGAAGCAACCGCGGCTTTGCGCCGCGAAGAGGTAAAAAGGCTCTTTAGTATCGTCTGCGGCCTTCGGGATGAAGGAGCAGCAATCCTGTTTGTGTCCCACCGCTTTGACGAAGTTTATGCGATTTGCGACCGGGCCACGGTTCTGCGCAACGGAGCCGTGGTCGGCACCCGGTCTTTAAGTAAGACATCGCGGGAAGAACTCATTCAGGATATGATCGGCCAAAGAATCTCGCTGGAACCGGTGCGGCAGGAAACCGGGAACTCGATTAAAAAGCAGTCCCTTCGTTTGAAAGCGAGATCTCTGACGAACTCGGAACTAGGAGGCGTGGATTTGGAAGTCAGCGCGGGGGAAATTGTGGGAATCGGGGGCCTTCAAGGACAGGGTCAGACCGCCCTCCTGCGTGCACTCATTGGCGCAATTCTGGTTCGCGGCGACCTGGAAACGGAGGGTCATCGGGGGCTGTTTCGGAATCCGTCACATGCGGCTGAGAGTGGGGTTCGTTTCATTTCCGGCGACCGTGGGCGTGAGGGGGTATTCGGCCAGCGCTCCATCTACGAAAATATAATGATAGGCCGTATCGCCACTTCTCCACTGTGGCAAAGGGCTTGGCAGCGTGGAAAAAACCGAGCGGTCCGGGATTTGGTCGAGCAACTGAAGATTGTTCACCATTCCCTCACTCAGGAAGTGAGGGGTTTGAGCGGGGGAAATCAACAAAAGGTACTCTTCGCCCGGACGCTGGCTTCAAGGCCGAATGTTGTTATTTTGGATGATCCGACCAAGGGCGTGGATGTGTCCACCAGAATGGAGATTCACCGACTGCTGCGCAGCATGGCCGGCGCAGGAGTGGGGCTCCTGATTGCATCCAGCGATGACGAGGAACTGGCCGGAGTTTGCGACCGTGTGCTCATTATGTACGAGGGACGGATTGTTAGGGAACTTACAGGTGACCTGCAGCCCTCCCATATTACAAAAGCGTCGATTGAAGGGGCTCAATCGGAAAAGGGGAAAGGGGCTGAAACACGTGCGGACTCGCTTTAGTTCGAATCAGACGGCCACGCGGATATTCCGTTCCCCCGCGATGATTGGATGGGTGTTGTTTCTACTCGGCCTGGTTGCCAACGCGATCGTTCAACCTACACTATTCAAACTATCCGTCATTAACTCCAACCTGGGGCTGGCGGCTCCGCTGGTAATGGTAGCCATTGGGCAGACGGCCGCTGTGTTGGCGGGCGGGATTGACTTGTCCGTAGGTGCCATTGTGACGCTGACAAATGTCCTGGTGGTAAGCTTGTGCAGCTTTCATCACACCGGCTTTTGGCTGGCGGCGATTCTTGGGGTCGCGGCCGGGATTGCGGTCGGGGTGGTTAACGGATTCATTATCAGTATTGTGCGAATTCCGGCCTTGCTGGTTACATTTGCCATGATGTCAATTATCAACGGTGTGGCACTCGCCATCCTTCCTCAACCCGGCGGACAGATTCCGGCGGATATTTATCAGATTTATGGTAATACGGTAGCGGGCCTGCCGTTTCCACTACTCCTCATTATTGTTGGGGTTTTGTTGTGGGTGGTTTTCCGGTATCGTAAAATCGGCCGTTATTTAATCGCGGTTGGCGGGGCGGCTGGGTCCAGTCGGGCCAACGGTATCCCGGTTACAAAAGTGAGGTTTCAATCCTACGTCCTGTCAGCGATGTTCGCCAGCTTGGCCGGACTGTTTCTCACCGCGGAGGTGAGTTCGGGCGATCCGCTTATTGGTGCGTCTTATGCGCTTAATTCTCTGGCAGCGGTAGTTTTGGGCGGCACGGCGCTCGCGGGCGGTCGGGGTTCAGTCAGCGGCTCGGTGGGGGGTGCGCTGTTCCTGATTCTTGTGCAAAATATTGTGTACTTCGCAAATGTACCTTCATATTATCAGACGTTGGTTTCGGGTCTCATTGTGGTTATGGGTTTGGCGACAACCGGAGTCTTATATGCGCGGTCAGGTAAATGGCGCCTGACCAACGGGAGGTGATGATATGGCCTTCACAGAACGAGTGAAGCAACGGCTCGGACAGAGCTCTCGAAACTCTTTGGGGATCGCGGTGGGAGTTGCCGTACTTCTGACGGCAGTCGGAGGTGCTTTCAATAGAGGGTTTGTGTCGCCGTCAAATCTGCTTAACCTGCTGGCGATCTCTTCGTTGCTCGGCCTGGCCGCCGCAGGGCAGACCCTGGTCGTACTTAGCGGGGGGGAAGGAATTGATTTGTCAATAGGGGCAGTCATTTCTCTGTCAGCGGTTCTCACTTCACAGATTTCCAACGGACAAAACGGTCTCTTGCTCCCGGCTGTTGTCGTGACACTCGTTGTGGGTGTATTGCTGGGCCTTGTCAACGGTTTAGGAATTTATTTGGCACAGGTCCCGCCTCTCATTATGACACTGGGAATGTCGAGCGTTATAGAAGGCATTGTTCTGGTTTATACGCAGGGACAACCGAAAGGACAGGCGCCGCCGTTCCTGGCGGCATTGGGCACCGGACAGGTTTTGGGGATTCCCTGGTTGATCATCGTATGGGCTATGTTCACACTTATTATCTGGTACGTGCTCAAGTACCTTGTGTATGGACGGCTCCTGTTTCTAGTGGGGGACAATCGCAGTGCGGGCAGAATGAGCGGGGTGCCGGTTGCCAAACTAGTTGTGGGGACTTATGCGCTGAGTGGATTTTTCAGCGCCTGTACGGGCATTTTGTTCCTGGGATATACGAACACGACCTATCTGAATATCGGAGACGTCTATATCCTGCCATCCGTCGCGGCCGTGGTTGTAGGCGGGACTGCGCTTTCTGGCGGACGCGGAGGATACATCGGTACGGTTGTTGGGGCTATTCTGTTAACAGTTCTGGATAGCCTTCTAACCACCCTGCACATGGGAGAGGCGACTCGGGGGATTATTAACGGCGTGGTCTTGCTGGTGCTGCTGTCCATCTACACGCGTCAGCCAAAGGATGCCTGACAGCCACGAGAATACCGGTCAACTACGAGGGTACTGGAAACTGCGTGGATACCGATCCAAGGTCCGAGTGAACTTGTTTGGCTAAAACTGAATAGGGAGGTTTCGGCAACGAAAGTCTCCAGTTGACACTGCCAGCAGCGGTGAAACTGAAAAGGCGGTATAGGGAATTACGTTGCTCGTAAGGGGTTGCGGATTGCGGAAAACATCACTCGATATGGGAGGGGATTGTATGAGTATGAATGCGGATGCCAAACAACAGTATCAAGCCAGCTTAAACAGGGTGCTGGATGCGATCAAACTCAAGGAGCCCGATAGGGTTCCCTTGATTCCGGTGGTTGAGGCTTTTCCCTATTATTATGCCGGGCTCACCATTCAGGAGGGGATGTACGACTACCATAAAGCCGGCGCCGCTCTGGACAAATTTTACGCTGATTTCCATCCCGATCTGGGCTGGGATCCGGTCTTGATGTATCCGGGCAAAATCATGGAACTACTGGATATGAAATGGTTCCAGTGGCCGGGTCGGGGTATTGAGGACCCAAACTCGATGTACCAGTATATTGAAAAAGAATACATGACTGAGGATGAGTATGATGAGTTGTTGCTGGACCCCACCCACTTCATTCAGTCAAAGTGGATTCCCCGTTCCTTTGGTGCTCTGGACGGTTTGAAATACCTGGCCCTGCGTGATTCGATCTGGTTTGGTTTTTTTAACACCTTCCCTGTTTTCGGCAGAAAAGAGGTGCAGGATTCCCTTCAGACCCTCTTGAAATTCGCCGAGGAAATGAACAAATGGTATACCTTCCTGGGTGAGTACGACAAGAAAATGGAAAACGAATTTGGGGTTCCTCTTGCTTACGGTGCCTGGGGATACGCGCCGTTTGACTGGTTAGGCGATACCATGAGGGGGACCGTACCGATTTTGCGGGATATCCGGGAACGGCCGGACAAGTTGTTGGCCGCCATAGAAAGGTTTACCCCCATCGCGGTAGAGGCATCCATTAACGGGGCTAAAGCGAGCGGGCGGCCCTTCGTCTGGGTCTGGTTGCACAAAGGGGTTGACCAGTTGATGTCTAAGGAACAGTTTGGGAAATTTTATTGGCCTAGCCTCCGGCAGTATATTCAGGAGTTGGTAGACGCCGGGCTCACTCCTTTCATCTACGTTGAAGGGAGCTATCACAAGCGTTTGGAATTCTTGCGGGAGGTGCCTAAGGGCAAGGTCGTTTATGACTTTGAGGATATCGACATGTTTGAAGCCAAGAAGGTATTGGGCGATGTGGCCTGCATTGCCGGCAATGTGCCTAACGCTCTGCTTTCCTACGGTACGCCCGCAGAGGTGGAGGAATATTGCAAGAAACTGATCGATGTCTGCGCTCCCGGCGGGGGGTTCATGATGGATACGGCGGCCATGGTCGATGATGCCAAGCCGGAAAATATGCAGGCCATGTTCAAGGTGACCCGGGAATACGGGGTTTACCGGAGATGAAGTAAGAGCCCCTCAAAAAAGCGAGAACCATTTAAAAATTTAATTGGGGAGAGACGGAAATGATTCTTGATGAAATTAAAGAGGCCTTGATTGAGGGTAACAAGGAGAAGGTCAAGAGTTGCGTCCGGCAGGCACTGGACGCCGGACTGGCACCGTCGGCAATTATCAACGACGGGCTTATCAGCGGTATGCAGGTGATTGGGGTCCGGTTCAGGAATGAGGAGATTTTCATGCCCGAGGTACTGGTTGCCGCTAACGCGATGCAGGCCGGAATGAACATCGTCAAACCCCTGCTTATCGGCGACGTCGAGATTGCCTCGAAGGGAACGGTGGTGATGGGCACGGTTAAAGGCGACCTGCACGATATAGGTAAAAACTTGGTTATTATCATGTTGCAGGGCAGTGGCTTCAACGTAATCGATTTGGGGGTCGACGCAGCGGCTGAGAAGTTTGTGGAAGCGGTAAAACAGCACCGGCCCCAAGTGGTGGGACTATCGGCCCTCTTGACCACCACCATGGCGCAAATGAAGAGAACTGTAGAAGCCCTGAAGCAGTCCGGAGTGAAGGTGATGATCGGAGGCGCGCCGATTACCAAGAAGTTTGCCGATGATATCGGGGCTGATGGTTATGCTCCGGATGCCGTCACCGCGGTTGATCTGACTCGGGAACTGCTCGGTCTCGGTTAAAAAGGCGGCTATGAACCAAGTCACGTTCAGGCAATAGTTGATAGCCTTGGGATAGTTCTTTGCTGAGAGTTGTTCGCTTTATCTCTTCACAGACCCGTTTACAAATGGCAGTCTTGGAATCCCAATGCGAGTGTCGAGCACCGCCATCACCAAGGAACAAGGAGCCATCCACTTTTGAGTGGCTTGTTTTATGCCTACCCTTAGCTGTTAGCCTTGCGAAGACAGTATCGTGTGGAAGCCGCCCTGTAATCGGATTAGCAACCGAATTTTCATCGTGAACCGATTGGAGGAAGCAAAGTCGCTGATTCAGGGTTTGGATGCCGGCAATTTTATCGTTGAGGTGCAACAAAACAGTGATATCACGTTTGCTCGGGATTGGCTCGATTGGGACTTCGATGAGACCCGCCGGCAAGCGGATATTGAACACAGTCTACGGGCCGCCGTGCTCCAGGAGGGTGGATCTGAGGCTATTCTCCCAATTACTCCGGCAAAGGGGAACAATCAGCAAGAATACCTTTGCCAACGCTTTTCTTCCCCTCGCTTTTCAGAACTTTATGTAGGTCACCCGCGTTCAGGGAATCCCCTTTGTAGCCATATTTGCGCCTGCCTGGCCTTATGCCACAGATCACATGCATTGGCTGTTTATCCAGATTCCGAACGGTCTCAAGGAACTCGTGACTGCTAAACCAAACTTTCAACCCGTACGTATTTCGCACGGAATCCTCGCTTTATCGCCCGCATGTTAAGGCCATTCGTGATTTTGCTGACATTTCAATTCCCGGATACGTTTGGCCCCGCAAGACCGGAGATCTCTTGCCTTCCTAATACCGTTTCTTATGGTGCCGTGAGTTCTTAAGTGGTTTTTCGGCCTGTAATGTGAAATCCAGAGGGCTAAAGCTCTTGCCGTCGAACACACCTAGCGTCAGATTCTCAAAGCCCAGCTTGCTGTCTTTCCTTCCGGCGACACGATCAAATACCCCAGAGATCTTATAATCCTGGTGGCGCGTCGAGATTGTTGTGCTTGAGCTCCGCGAGCTTGCGAGTGAAGCGTGTCCAAATGCTCCTAACGTTCAGTGTACCTCTGCGCGCAGGCGGCAGACAGAATCAATCCGTAAGGATCCTGTCGAGCACGGGCTCCATGACCAGATTGGCGCAGCCCGCAATCACAGGCTCCCGGCAGAGCGGAAACTGGCAGATAAGATCCAGCACAGAGAGCGAGCGGACATAGGTATTGATTCTTTCAAGCAGCCGGGTATCGAATCGCTCATCAATGATGTGCCCGAGCACGATATGGTTGATCTCAAGCGGCACGCAGATATTGACAATGACGAGCGCCAGATTCGCGGCGATTGTGTCAAAATACTCCTCGGGGACATTGTTCCGACTCTGCATCAGCAGGTCGAGGTTCAGCTTCTTCTCAAGCCAGCCCTCCTGCTTCTTATCTGTGACACTTTTTTCGTCAAACACCATATAACCGATCTCGCCTGCGACGAGAGAGCGACCTCTTCGGATTTTTCCGTCGAATATGATGCCCGCGCCGATGCCCTTGCCGATAAGGATGAACAGAAGGTCATCCCTGTTTCCAAACCCCCGGCAGTGGAATTCCCCGATGACGGCCGCGTTGGCGTCATTTTCGATTATAACGGGCATATTCAAGTGCCGGGTAAGGTCTTCAATAATTCTGGCGTAGTCGGTGCTTTCCGTCACGCCCTCGAGCGGCGCCAGATCGATGGTTCTGCTTTCCGGGTTGATCACCCCAGGCACGCCGATACAGACGCCCAGAATTTTGTCCGTGGGAATCTTGCTTTCGGCAATGAGTTCCTTGAGCTTGCCGACCAGTTCAATGCCGATAACCTTTTTAAAACTCGGCACGGCGGCCTCGACGCGCAACTTGCAGATTTCCCCCGCCATATCGACAATGCCCATTTTTATTTCGAAGCCGTTAAACTCAACGCCGATAGCGAAGGCCGCCTGCGAGTTCAGCCGCAGCATCTGAGGCTTCCTTCCGAGTGCGGCATCCCCCTCGCCGACTTCGACAACGCAGCCGATTTTAATAAAATAATCGATAATTTTCAAGATCGTTGGGGCGCTGATTCCGGTTATCCGGCTGAGCTCTGCCTTGGACATTTCTCCCCTTGAGAAAAGAGTGCGGTATACCAGCTTTTGGCAGTTTAGGCGCTTATACGTACTCCACCATATGGACAGTCATTTCGCTGGTTCCGTTACTTTGGCTGGTAAGCCTTTCCTTTAAGACCCAAAGTGAATGGAACGGGTTGCCCACCATGATTCCGAAACACCCGACGCTCGTCAATTATATCAACGCCTTCGCCAATTCCCCACTTCCCCGGTTCTTTTCAAACAGTATCATTGTTTCCGGCGGTGCCCTGGTCCTGTCGTTGGCCTTTGGGTCAATTGCGGCCTATGTATTCGCGCGAAAAGCCTTTCCGCTGCGCAGGGTGCTTTTCTATACTATCATTGCCGTGCGGATGATTCCAGCGCTGCTGAGCATTATTCCTCTGTATGTCATTATGTATAAAATCAACTTGCTCAATACCTATACCGCGCTGATCATCGCCTATATGGCGACTGGTATCCCTGTGGTGACATGGATCATGAAGGGATTTTTTGAGTCTATCCCCATGGAACTCGAAGAAGCAGCGATGCTGGACGGCTGTTCGCAGCTGCAAATCTTCTATAAGATTATTTTACCACCGGCTGTGCCTGGCCTGGGAGCCTCGGCAATTTTTGTTTTTGTCCGAATCTGGAATGAGTATATCATTGCGCTTTCCCTCACATCCACAACGGTCATGCGCACATTGCCCGTGGGGATCAAAAATGCGCTGGGTTCCCGCATGGCCGATTATGGATCGATGGCAGCATATTCGGTTGTGGCAATTATACCGATTGTAATTCTATTTCTGTGTTTTCAACGCTATTTTGTCTCCGGCCTAACCAATGGCTCTGTGAAATAGACGGCAAAATGCCGCGGTCGCGTAGCTTCGTGCCGGTGGAGATAAGCGCCAATATCGGAAATCTTTCGGATCTTGACTCAGTGCTGAAAAACTTGGGTGGACGGCATTGGCCTGTTCAGAACTGAGTTGCTGATTTCTTTTCCATCGGCACGAATGATTTTACTCAACATACTCTTGTCGTTGATCGGATGAAAGCCTCTGTGGCGGGGCAGCCCTCATGCTGGTCACGCCGTCCAAATTGCTTGGCAAATATGCCGACATCGTTATCGCCGTGCCCGCTGTGAACGAGATCACCGCGCCTTTTGTCAATGCCGCCGCAATTCAGCCTTTTGCCTGCGAACTGGCCGGCAAGCAAGGCAAGGATCCCGATACTCCCCGTTTGCTGAATAAAATCACTGTCACAATCTGACGCAACCCATTTGCGGAACAGCACGGCGCGGCCGGAATTAATTTTTGAAACCGAAAGCGATAATCACTTGCAGGTTATAATGCTTAACTTCGCGAGCAATTTGGCGTGAACCTTCAGCTTGAACTATCCGGAAATTCCGGATAGTTGCTTCCGGTTCCGATTCATGCTCTGTGTATATTTTCTGTATATGTTCGTTTAGCATCCGCACGTCCACGTCATAAAGCGTCGCAAGCATCTTTTGCGCGAGCCGGATGTTCTCATCTTGATAGCGCATTAACTGTGGGCTTTCGGCTGCGTTTCAACAGGGAGTGCGGGACATGGGGAGTATTTCGTGTTCCTTTTTTTGTTACTCCGGAAAAGAGGTGTTCATGTGCAGGTGAGAACGGTGCAGGACAATGAGAGAACGGGAGCAAGGTGCAGGGCACTGAGGGAATGGGGGGCAGTATGAAGGCCGCTATTTTTTTATGAAAATGCTGAAAAAACATTTGAAGATCAGAAGGAGAATTGACAAAGACGTCGAACTAATTAGCTAGATAGATAATTAACACAGTGAAACAAGTAAGACAAGAATCACTCCGATATTGTTAAAATAGGCCTGAAACCAAGATACAATTGACATGTTGATTAACACTATTAAAGAAAGGTGATTGACGTTGCCTTCCGCTCGTAATTTGGAATCGCTCAAAAAGCTAAACCGCTTAAACGTACTGAGTCTTGTCCGTGAACGAAGTCCGGTTTCCCGCCAGGAATTGTGTGGGTTGACCCGTCTTACACCGGCCGCCATGACAGGGATCGTGCGTGAACTAGTCGAACTGGGCTATGTTCAGGAAGTGGGCCTGGGAAAATCCAGCGGCGGGAGGCGTCCGGTCAAGTTGCAGTTCAGCCCCGAGTCCGGGTATGTGGTGGGAGTGGAAATTACCCGTCAAAAGACCGTGATCGGTCTTGCGGACCTTCAGGCCAAGCCGCTGTTAATTAAGGAACAGTCTCTCGATATGTCCGATCCGGTGACCGGGCTGCGGGAACTCATCCCGGCATTGCGGCGGGTCGTGACGGACTCCGGGATTGCGGAGGCAAGAATCTTGGGAGCCGGATTTGTCTTTCCTGGTTTAATTGACAAACACACGAAGGTTCTGAAGCGGGCACCGAATTTGGGTGAGGCTTGGCGGGACCTTCCCGTAAAAGAATGGTTGGAGAGAGATATTCATGTTCCCGTGTTTATTGAAAACAACTCCAATGCAGCGGCTTTGGCGGAGTATGTGCTTGGGCAGGGCAAAGAAACGAAAGATCTGGTCTACATTAACTTGGGCGAAGGGTTTGGGTCGGGAGTTCTCCTGGGAGGCAACTTGGTCCTCGGGGCTTCGGGTTATGCGGGGGAGTTTGGACACTTGGTGCTGGTCGAAGACGGCCCCCTTTGCAATTGCGGCAACAAGGGGTGTCTGGAAAGTTTGTATGCGGTTCCGGCGTTGGTTCGCAAAGTGAACAACGAACTCCCCCTGTGCCCGGACGACGATCCACTCAAGAAGATATTTCTCGAGCAAGGCGAAGTTGGCATCAAGGATATCCTGGTCACGGCGCAAGGTCGGGGATCGTATGCCCGCCAGGTGATTGAGCAGGCGGGCAGGTACATCGGACTCGGGGTGGCTAGCCTTATTAATTTGTACAATCCGGCTCTGGTTTCCTTGGGAGGAATTCTATCCGAAGCGGGAAATCTTTTGCTTGAGCCGTTGACTGAGGTCGTCCAAAGTCATGCCTTTCCCGAAATGGCGGGTTCGACCAAGATTCAGATATCCAGGCTGGGCAAGGACACGGGTTTTTACGGAGCTTGCGTGGGCGTCATTGAACAGTTGTTTGATCCGGATAGGGGAGGGCAGTTGCTGGACTGAGGAAACAACAAAGAGGACAGAAGACAGAAAAAACAGCTTATGATGCTTGTACAGGAAAGAAGAGAAGTAATAGTGGTATCTAAACGTGAACCAAACGAAACAAATACCTGGTTGGAAAGAGTCAAGCAGGTCGTTTTTGAGACACCGGTGCTTGACATGCATACGCACTTATTTCCTCGCCGGTTTGTTAAACTGGCCTTGTCCGGGGTGGACGAGTTGCTCACGTATCATTATCTTATCGCGGAAACTCTGAGAATACTTCCCCTGGGCTATGATGAGTATTGGAGTTTAGATAGAGAACGTCAGGCAGAACTCATCTGGAAGACCTTGTTTGTGGAGAGGACGCCTGTCAGCGAAGCGGCCCGGGGTGTCATTACCGTACTTAAACGATTCGGCTTGCCCACTGAGGGCAAAAGCCTGGATGATATCCGAAGGGGATGGCCGAATCCGAGCGATGGGGATTATGCGGAGAAAATCCTGGATTTAGCCGGGGTGAAACAAGTCGTCATGACGAACGATCCTTTTGACCCCCAAGAAAGAGAGATCTGGCTGGCTGCGGGCCCTATGGAAAGCTATTTTCTGGCGGCACTGAGGCTGGACCCCTTGCTCAATGACTACCAGTCTCTATCCGGGAAGCTAAACAACTGGGGATACCGGGCAGGCTCCGCATTGACTGAGGAGACTGTGGCCGAACTCCGGCGCTTTCTCAACGAATGGATTGAACGTATGAAGGCGGTTTATGTCGCCGTTTCCTTGCCGGAAACGTTTTCTTTTCCAGACAGCTCAGTCCGCAGCACACTTTTGACAGAGGTGGTTTTACCGGTTTGCCGGGCTAAGGATCTCCCGCTGGCCATGATGATCGGAGTCAAACGGGGCGTAAATCCTGCTCTGAGGGAGGCGGGGGACAGCGTGGGGAAGGCGGATATCCGGGCTGTGGAAAGACTTTGTGCCGGTTTTCCACACAACAAATTTATGGTCACCATGCTGTCACGTGAGAATCAGCATGAGCTAACGGTTACTGGCCGGAAATTCCGTAATCTTATGGTATTTGGCAGTTGGTGGTTTCTTAACAATCCCAGTTTGGTAGGAGAAATAACCCGGATGCGCCTGGAGTTGTTGGGGACATCCTTTATCCCCCAACATTCTGATGCCCGCATTCTGGAGCAGTTGATCTACAAATGGATTCATTCCAAGCAGGTGATCGCTAAGGTGTTGGCTGAGAAATACGGCGACCTGTCCGAAGCAGGCTGGCCGGTTTCGGAGGAGGACATTCGCCGGGATGTGGAGGCCTTGTTTGCGGGGAACTTTTGGAGATTCAAAAATTTAAAGTTATAGGGGGACCGGTGGAATGGAATGGACATTAAGCGCTTTTGGCGATGAGATCGCGCCGGATCTCGAAACGCAACTAAAGGTCCTGAACAGAAACGGAGTCCGGCATCTTGAGCTGCGCTCAGTCGATGGCAAAGATGTCCTCTCTCTCAGTGATGAGGATATCCGTGGGATCCGGGTTAAGCTGGAGAAATATGGGGTCGGGGTATCGGCCATCGGATCTCCAATCGGCAAAACACCTATTTCGGAACCCTTTGAATTGACTTTGACCAGCTTCCAGCGGGTTCTTGCGGTGGCGAAAGAGCTGAAGGCTCCGTTCATCCGGATCTTTTCTTTCTACCTGACTCCGGAGGAGGCCGGCTTCTATCGGGATGAGGTGGTTTCCCGGATTGGTCGGCTGGTCGAACTGGCGGAAAAGGAAAAGATTGTCGTACTGCATGAAAATGAAAAGGAGATCTTCGGCGACACACCCGAACGTTGTCTGGATATTCTGCGCACGATCAATTCTCCGTTTCTGCGAGCGACTTTTGATCCGGCGAATTTCATTCAAGTGAGGGCTGAGCCTTTTCCGCACGCCTATCACCTCCTGAAAGAATGGATCGTCTATTACCATGTCAAAGATGCTCTGGCAGCCAATGGACAGGTTTGTCCCGCCGGGCTGGGCGATAGCAGGTATCCGGATTTTCTGAGAGAAGTGGTTCGGAAAGGGTTTGAGGGATTTTTTTCCATTGAGCCGCACCTGGCGGATGGCAGCCAGCCCGGTGGGGGAGAAGAGATGTTTTCTTTAGCGGTAGATTCTTTTAGAGGACTGGTATCTGTTCGGAGGGAGGTTTGCTTAAAATGAACAAAAAATTGCGCTTTGGCATCATCGGCTGCGGGGTTATCTCCAAGACGCACGTGTACGCCATTCAACAGGCGGGTGGTGAGTTGGTCGCTTGCGCGGACGTGGTGCCGGAAAAAGCAGAAGTTCTGGCCGGTGCCTGGGGGGCCGATGTGTACAGCAATTACCGGGAGATGTTGCAGAGAAGTGATATCGACGTGGTCAATATCTGCACTCCGAGCGGAATGCATGCCGATATGACGGTGGAAGCGAGCCGGCAGAGAAAACATGTGATCGTCGAGAAACCTATGGACATTACTCTGGCTCAAGCCGATCGGATGATCACGGCCTGCCGCGAGAACGGAGTCAAGTTGGCCGTTATTTCCCAGCACCGCTTTGATCCATCGACGGTGTATCTTAAACGGGCGGTCACGGAGGGCCGGCTGGGGAGGTTGGCCCTGGGCGATGCCTCCGTCAAGTGGTTCCGGACTCAGGCCTATTATGACAGCGGGGAATGGCGCGGGACCTGGGCACTTGACGGCGGAGGCGCTCTGATGAACCAGGCGATTCATACGGTGGATCTTCTGCAGTACATTATGGGCGATGTGGCTTCGATCAGTGCCAACACCGCCACCCTGGGACACGAACGCATTGAAGTGGAAGATGTGGCGACAGCCACCGTTAAATTCCGCTCAGGCGCTCTGGGTACGATCGTGGCGACAACCTGTGCTTACCCGGGACTCAGTGCCCGGCTGGAAGTTCACGGGGACAAGGGGTCTGCCGTGATTGATGCGGACAAATTGGTCTATTTCCACACAGTCGCTGAGCAGGCGGAGAAAGAACGGCCGGGGTCGCCGGAAAGTGCCGAGGGCGGTGACGCCCCCACTGCCGTGAATCCGGGCGGACTGGATCCCTGGGCGCATGGACAACAGGTGAAAGATATGGTTGAGGCCATTCGGGAAGACCGGGAGTCTTTGGTCAACGGAGAAGAGGGAAGGAAGCCTTTAAGGATCGTTTTGGCTCTTTACCAAGCGATGAAGACGGGCCAAACGGTTGAGTTATAGGCCGGACGCTGTGAGGCTGAAGGAAGATTCAAGGGGCCAAGGTTGAGAGGCGAGCGGTAAGGGGGTGTTGTCGCGCTGTTGTTTTGCCCGCACAATGAACGGGCTTAGCTAAGATGGGCAGAATTCTCAAAAAAAGGGGGAAAAAGTCTATGAAGAAAATCTCCGTATTTCTCAGTCTCGTGGTTATTCTGGCACTGGCTCTGGTAGGGTGTGGAAGCAACGCTCCCCAGACCTCCAATGCCCCGAGCGGTTCCCAACCGGTTACCATTACATTTTACAGTCTGGGTGGAACTGACAACTATTTCCACGACATTTTGGTGCCAATGTTTGAGAAGGCGACCAAAGGTAAATACAAAGTCCAGTATGGTCGGGGTCCTTGGCAGCAGATCGTCAACAAGATTAAGTCCGAAGGAAACAAAGTGGATATCGACGTCCTGGCCACAGGGCTGGATGGTCTGGCCGGTGGGATGCAAGCCGGTGTCTGGCAGCAATTGAATCCGGCTTACGCCCAGGATATTCACTATAGTGAACTGAACAAATTCGGTAAGGCCTACACTGATCTCTTCCAGGGTTATGGAGTTCCGGCCTTTACCTCCTATGGCGGTCCCATGCTCGTGTACAACAGTGATAAGGTGAAGCAGCCGCCGACGACCTACGCTGAACTGCAGAGTTGGGTGGCGGCCCATCCCGGCAAGTTCATGTATGCGACAGTACCTACGAGTGGTCCGGCTCGGGGCTTGTATTTTGGGCTGATCCACTCCTTAGGCGAAAACGTCAATAAGCCGGATAGTTTGAACCAAACGTGGAATTATCTCACGACCTTGGGTAAGAACATCACCAGCTATCCGGCTGCTACCGGGGACACTTTTAAGTTCCTCAACGACGGCACCATCTACATTGCTCCGCATCTGCCGGGCTGGTATGCGCAACAGGTTGCGGACGGAACGCTCGCCAAGAATATTAAGGCGGTTATGTTAACCGGAGTGCCGCAATTCTTGGATGCCCAATTCTACGTCATGCCCAAGAATATCTCAGCGGACGCCCAAAAAGCGGCCTTGGCTTTCATCAATTTTGCTATGTCCAAAGAGGCGCAATCACAGCTGTACGCGATCGTCTACCCGCCGACGAACCAGGATGCCTCGGTAGCTCAGATGCTTCCTCAATACAGGGCTCGGTATGAAAAACAGTTGGCTGCCATTCCGCCTCAGCTGAAGTCTGGAAATAACCTGATCATTCCTGCGGATTCCTTGTTGTTCCCGAATTCGGAGGTGACTTTGGCCCATTACAAACTTTGGCAAGAAAAGATTCAGGCTAACAAATAACCGCATGGAGTGTAACGGCCCCGGCGTCGCGGGGCCGTTACACTCTGGACAGGGAGGCAGAAGAGCATGAGCCCGCAGAATCCTGCCGGTGCTCAAACGAGCACCAGCGTGCAAATTGAACATGTCACAAAAAGATTCGGTAACACCACTGCTGTCAATGACGTCAGCCTGAATATTAAAAGCGGTGAATTCATGTCACTGCTGGGGCCGAGTGGATGCGGTAAGACCACTTTGCTGTCGATGATTCTCGGGATACTGGATGTGACAGATGGGGAAATCTCTTTCAACGCGACCCGGGTGGACGACATCCCCATGCATAAACGGGATGTGGGCATGGTCTTTCAAAACTATGCCCTATTTCCGCATATGAGTATCCGGAACAATGTGGGTTTCGGTCTGGATATGCGTAAAGTTCCCAAGAAGGAACGGGAAAAACGGGTGGAAGACGCTTTATCTCTCGTTCAGCTCGAGACTTTGGCGGAGCGCTATCCGAAGCAGTTGAGCGGTGGGCAGCAACAGCGGGTTGCGTTGGCCCGGGCTTTGGTCGTGAGGCCCAAGGTACTCCTCTTAGATGAGCCATTAAGCAATTTAGATGCCAAGCTGCGCAAAGAGATGCGGATCCAGCTCAAACGTTTGCATCAAGATTTGGGAATTACGACCATCTATGTCACCCATGATCAAGAAGAAGCCCTTTCCTTGTCCACTCAGGTTGCGGTTATGTCGCAGGGGGTCGTGCAGCAAATCGGTACACCGCAAGAAATCTTCCTACATCCTTGCAATCAGTTTGTAGCCAACTTCATCGGCTATGCCAATTTTTTTGAAGGCCGTCTGGAGGGGGAATCCGGGGATAACTTCATCTTCCGCTCAGAAGATGGATTGGTTTTGGCAACCAAAAAGGATCAGGCGCACTCTGTCGGAGATTCTGTTTTGCTGACGATCAAACCAGAAAACATAAAGCTGGTGGAGGGTCTCAGTGGACGAAACTCAGTCGGGGGACGGGTTGTGGTGAGTGATTATGTAGGCAATACCACAGGCTACGAAGTCCTTTCCGAATTCGGGGACCATCTCAAGGTCAATGTCTTAGGTTTTGAATCTTTTCCGGAGGGAACGGAATTGACTCTTTATCTTGATCCAGCCCACTTACTTATGGTCGCGAAGGAGTGAACGGGAATGAAGGCTGATCATCAGGACACGGGGCATTTCCAGAAGGACACCTTGCTGCTGTTGCCATCATTGCTTCCCCTTCTTCTCATTTTTCTTTATCCGCTGATCCAAGGAATTCTGTTAACGTTGCACAAAAATGGGGAAGCTGGCTTTACTTTCTACAATTATATTCAGTTCTTTACGGTGCGGGATTTCTCTAATACGATCTTTCGCACGCTGGTTTTGGTCATTCCGTCCTCCATCTTGGAGATGACTTTGGCTTTTGCCATGGCCTACCATTTGCGCAAGCCGATTCGGGGTAAGGGGTTGCTAAACGGCTTGATCATGTTCCCTCTGACCCTGGGACCTCTGATCGTGGCCGTGGGGATGATTGACTTTTTCAAGCCGAACGGCTGGTTTAACTTGTTTCTCATGCATTTGGGCATCCTCCACCAGCCGGCCCAATTACTCTATAATTTCTGGGGGACCTTTATCTCCCTCACGATTTTGGGGGTTGGATTCATATTTTCCAATTTAGTCGGCTTGATGGATTCGATCGATCCCAGCTTCGAGCAAGCAGCCCGTTCTTTGGGAGCTAACGGGTTTCAGACCTTCATCCGGGTTTTTTATCCTCTGATTCGTTCAGGAGTGTGGAATATTTTCTCGCTCAATGTCATCATGCAGTTGGCTGTCTACTCGTCTGCGATTATTGTGGGAAATCCGGCCTCCAGCACCCGGGTCTTTTCCGTGGTGGCATTTGAGCAGGCCATGCAGTATTTCAATTACAATATGGCGGAGACCATCGCGGTGATTATGGCCGCGGTGCAGTTTATTTGTTTGGGCGTTGTTCATTACATTCGCAAGAAGGGCTATGTCGGTTCTGCGTCGACGTTCAAGTGAGGAGGAAGAAAAGATGCATGCCGGATCACGGACAGTAAGAACGCATCGGTACAAGTGGCGGCAGATCCTGTGGAATTTCCTCAAAGCTTTGCCGTTTTGGCTTTTGATTGGCGGATTTATCCTGATTATCCTGGGCATGACCGTGACGGTTTTCCTCAGCGCCTTTTCCACGCATTGGTTCGGGACGGTTTTACCGGCCGGTTTCACTTTCTCTTGGTTTACCAAGGCCTGGAGTGAATACGATATCTGGCTCTACTTCAAACTGTCTTTGGAGACGACTTTTATTGCCACGGCCATCTCTCTGGTGCTCAGCGTGCCGGGGGCTTATGTCTTTGCCCGGCGGGATTTTCCCTTAAAAAGTTTCCTCTTAGGTTTTTATCAACTGCCTTTCATGCTGCCGGAATTAGCTTATGCTTTGCCTGTGGCTGCTATCTTTTATAAGCTGGGACTGGCCGAGACGTTTACGGGACTGATTATCGTTCAACTCCTGGTGGGAATTCCTTTTTCCATGGTCATTCTTATCCCTTTCATCGAAGCGCTGGATCCGAGACTGGAAATTGCGGCCCAATCGTTGGGAGCAGACAGGTTGCGCATGTTTTCCAGGATTGTCGTGCCTCAGCTGATTCCCGGTATTACAGCGTCCGCCATCAACATTTTCATCCGCATGTTTGGAGCCTTTGTGGTAATTCTGCTCATTTCCGGACCGAAAATGCAGACCCTCAATGTCATGGTCTTCAGTGTTCTGAGTGCCACAGGATCGCAGCCCCAGCCGATGCTGGACAGTTTGACGCTTTCTCTCATGCTTCCACTGTTGTTGTTCACTTTCCTGAGCATGTGGGTGTCCCGGCGCTTGCAGCGACGGGTCGGAAAATAGACGATTGTTGGAATGTGAACGAAACGTATTTTGGGCATTACCCGCAATGGATGCTTATGTCTGTATGAAAATAAGACGGGGAAGGGCCTGCCGGTGATCTGACTCTGTTTTGCGGAGAGAGGTTGAGCGGGGCTTTGCGGAGAGTATTGGTCAATTGTGATTTTCGAAGTAATTTTGTGGGATGTGTTCTTGTGGAGAGGGAAGTTCAAGATAAGTTGGGTTTGGTGAGAAAAATGTTAGCACGCCTTGGCTATGACGGCGTGTTTGTAGAGTCACCTTTAAACTTGGCCTGGTTGACGGCCGGCAGGTTTTTCGTCAATATTACCGCACCTCTGGCGGGAACCGTCATCTGGATCGGTTCGGACGAAAGTGTGCTCATAGCCAACAATATCGAGGCCTCAAGGCTCTGGCTGGAGGAGGGGATAGCAGGGGCCTGCAACCGGATTCTGAGTTATCCCTGGTACGAGGAGTCGAGGATGCGGGAACTCAAACAGTCCTGCGCTGAAGGTTGGCGAACGGCCACTGACGGGACGCTGTCAGAGGAATTTCAGAAGCTTCGCTTGGTCCTCAATGCCTCGGAAGAAGCGCGTTTTGCCAGTCTTGGACAAATGGCTGCCCAAGCTCTGGAAAGTGTCTGTCAGGTTTTTGAGCCGGGGGAGACGGAATTCCGGGTGGCAGGCCGCCTGAGCAAGGCCTGTCAGGAGCGGGGCCTGGAACCGGTGCTTTGTCTGGTGGGAGCGGATGCCCGGGCCTTGGCGTACCGCCATCCTCTGCCGACGGCCAATCCGGTGGAGAGGTATGCGGTGATAGCTCTCGGGGCAAGAAAGTGGGGCTTGGTGGCGTCCCTCACCAGGGCGGTTCATTTCGGTCCGTTGCCCGGTGAACTCAGAGAGAGGCAGGAGGCGGTCGTGGAAGTGGATGCTGTCATGATCTCCGCTTCCAGGCCCGG
This sequence comes from Acididesulfobacillus acetoxydans, assembly GCF_902729405.1. GTDB lineage: Bacteria > Bacillota > Desulfitobacteriia > Desulfitobacteriales > Desulfitobacteriaceae > Acididesulfobacillus > Acididesulfobacillus acetoxydans. The sequence goes on along the minus strand of NZ_LR746496.1, from coordinate 3,568,530 downwards.
CACGCGGTTGAACCGGGTCCTGCGCTCCGGGGCGGAAGCCTACGCGCGCTTGGGTTATCCCGGTGAATGGACTGCACATCACCAGGGAGGTGTCGCCGGCTACCAGTCCAGGGAAATCAAGGCCACACCGGAATCAACGTTCGTGCTTGCCGTAGATCAGGCGCTCGCTTGGAATCCAAGCATCCGCGGGACTAAGTCGGAGGATACGATCCTCCTCGGGGCAAACGGCCCCAGGATGTTGACGAGAACCGAACTGTTCCCGGAGGTGGTCGTGACCGTGGGCGACGAGAGAATCGCCCGGCCGCTGATCTTAGAACGTTAGACAAAACCGTCAGAAAATTGTCCATGAGACAGGAGAACAAGCGGGAGGAATAAGGTTATGAAGATGGTTTTTCGCTGGTATGGCAAGGGCAATGATACGGTCACTCTGGAGCAAATAAAACAGATCCCCGGAGTCTCGGGAATTGTTTGGGCTCTGCATGATATCCCAGCCGGTGACGAGTGGCCGATGGAGAGGATTCTTGAGGTAAAGAAGACAGCGGACTCATACGGATTCAACATTGACGTCGTGGAAAGCGTTAATGTACATGAGGACATAAAGCTGGGACTGTCTACGCGCGACGTCTATATAGAAAGTTATAAGAAGACAATCGCCAAACTGGCGAAGGTCGGTGTGAAAGTCATTTGCTACAATTTCATGCCGGTCTTTGATTGGATGAGAACAGATCTTGCCAAAAGGTTAGAAGATGGTTCGACGGCTCTCTTTTATGAAAAAGCCAAGATTAACGACATGGACCCCACGGAACTGGTGAAAAAGATAGCCTCAAATCCGGATTTGACGATGCCCGGATGGGAACCTGAACGGTTAAAAGATTTGACCAAACTTTTTCAGGCCTACAAAAACGTGACTGAGGAGGATCTTTGGAGTAACTTGAAGTATTTTTTGGAACAGATTATTCCAGTCGCTGAGCTGAACGACATTAAAATGGCCATTCACCCGGATGATCCGCCCTGGTCTGTGTTCGGCTTGCCCCGGATCATGACCCATAAAGAAAATCTACGCAGGTTTCTTAAGCTCGTTGACAACCCATACAACGACCTGACTCTTTGTAGTGGCGCTTTGGGAGCTGATCCGAACAATGATATTCCGGCTATGGTGCGAGAATTTGTCGACAGAATTGCTTTTGCCCACATTAGAAACGTGGGCATCTCAGAGAATGGGGATTTTGTCGAGACATCACATAGAACTTGTGATGGGTCACTGGATATCGTTGACATTGTCAAAGCCTATCATGAAGGCGGATTTACCGGCTATGTTCGGCCGGACCACGGGAGGCACATCTGGAACGAAAAATGCCGGCCCGGTTACGGACTTTATGACAGAGCACTGGGGATCACGTATCTGTGGGGAATCTGGGATACCCTGGAGAAAAACAGAAGAAACCCTTATTCTGCATGACTCTGTTTTAGCTCAAGTTTCGGTTGAGGTATTTTGAAAAAGTGAAGGAAGCCCTACCGGAAGATAATCGGTGGATGTGACACGCAACACTATTCGTGAAAGAGAAAGGGCGATTTTCATGGCAATCAAAGAAGAGATTTTCTCACGGATCAAAGAAGGCGGACTTGTTGCCGTAGTGCGGGCAGAGAATACGGAACAGGCTTTTAAGATCGCCGAGGCCTGCATAGCCGGCGGGGTCGTGGGGCTTGAAATCACCTTTACCGTGCCCGGAGCGGCGGAACTAATCAAGGATTTGGTAAAGAAGTATCAATCATCCGGATCCCTGATTATTGGGGCGGGGACCGTGCTGGATCCCGAGACGGCCCGAGCAGCCATCCTAGCCGGTGCGCAGTACATTGTCAGCCCGTGCCTGAATGTGGAAACGGTCAAGCTCTGCAACCGCTACCAGGTCCCCTGTATGCCCGGAGCCATGACGGTCAAGGAAGCAGTCGAGTGTATGGAGGCCGGAGCGGATATCGTGAAGATTTTCCCGGGAGAACTGTTTGGCCCGGCAATTATCAAGGCCATCAAAGGACCTCTGCCGCAGGTTAACATGATGCCGACAGGAGGGGTAAGCCTGGACAATGTGAGTGACTGGATCAAGGCCGGAGCGGTGGCGGTGGGGGTCGGCGGAAGTTTGACGGCGGGTGCCAAGACGGGGGATTATGAATCCATAACGAGCATTGCCAGACAGTTTATGGAGAAGATCAGGGTCGCTCGAGCCAAGTAACCCGCTCAGGTCGAGCAGGGCGTCAGAGCTTCGACGCGGGAGCGGCGTTAGGCCTTTGCCGGCGCTGGTTTTCAGTGACGATGGTCAGTGGCGACCATCGCCGGAAGCGCAGGCTGTCAAAGAATAGCTTAAAGGCCGAGGATGACCATAGCCGAAGCCGGAAAGAGGATAGGACATCGCGGGAATCCGCTTTTTAAGAAAAAGGGGAAAAGCCAATGAGAAGGAGTGGAATGACATGTCCATCATCGATATCAAAGCGAAAGAAAGCTGTCGCTATGATTGTATCTCTCTGGGTGAAGTGATGCTGCGCTTCGATCCGGGAAACGGCAGAATCAAGAATGCCAGGGAGTTCAAGGTCTGGGAAGGCGGCGGAGAATACAACGTGTCCCGGGGCTTAAGAAAATGTTTTGGCCTGAACGTCGGTGTGGCTACCGCGCTGGCGGATAACGAAATCGGCCGGCTGGTCGAGGATTTTATCCTGCAAGGGGGTGTCGACCCCTCTCTGATTCACTGGGTTCCTTACGATGGCATCGGGCGGACAGTTCGTAACGGTCTCAACTTCACGGAAAGAGGGTTCGGCGTGCGGGGAGCTTTGGGCGTATCCGACCGGGGCAATTCCGCCGCTTCCCAACTCAAAAAAGGAGATATCGATTGGGAATATATCTTTGGCCAACTCGGTTCCCGCTGGTTTCACACCGGAGGGATCTTTGCCGCCTTGTCGGATTCCACGCCGGATGTGGTTTTGGAAGCCGTGAAAATCGCTAAGAAATACGGGACGATTGTATCCTACGACCTCAACTACCGGCCATCCCTCTGGAAGAGTATCGGCGGTCAGGCCAGAGCGCAGGAAGTCAACAAGGAACTGGCACGGTATGTCGATGTCATGATCGGGAATGAGGAAGACTTCACAGCCTCCTTGGGTTTTGAAGTGGAAGGCAATGACGCCAACCTCAAGGAGCTTAACCTGGAAGGATATAAAAAGATGATCGACGCGGTGGTTCAAGCCTATCCCAATTTCAAAGTGGTCGCCACGACCCTGCGAACGGTCAGGACAGCCACGATCAATGATTGGAGCGCCATTTGCTGGGCTGACGGCCAACTACACAAGGCCAACGACTATGACCGCCTGGAGATCTTCGACCGGGTCGGCGGCGGGGACAGCTTTGCCTCAGGTCTCATTTACGGCCTCATCACGACCGGGGATCCGCACAAAGCGGTCAATTATGGGGCCGCGCATGGCGCTTTGGCCATGACCACACCCGGAGACACCTCCATGGCCAGTCTCAAGGAAGTGGAGAACCTGATGAAGGGCGGAAGCGCCAGAGTAGAAAGATAAATGGTGTGTGGTAAACGATTTGCCGGCGCTATTATGACTTTTGCGGTCTTGGGCATCGTGATCGGAACGTGAGTTTCCGATAGACACTCACGCTACGAGGCCAGGGCTGAGGAGTACACTTATGGCCGAGTGAGTTAGTACTCAGATGAGAGAAAAGGTAAAAAACATTTGAAGACCTGCTGCTATAGCGGCTGGCGACTTGTTCATGATTAGACGGCAGGATAAGGATGAAAGGACTAAATTAACATGCTGGATTTAAGCAGAGAAGGTATGAAGGATGCCCAGGCCTGGGTGGAAGCGGGCGTAGAACTTCCGGGGTTCGCGCGTGATGAGATGTTGAGAGCCACCAGAGAGAGCCCGATCTGGGTCCATTTCGGAGCGGGAAATATATTCCGGGGATTTATGGCCGCCTTGCAGCAAACGCTTCTGAACGCACAACAAACAAAGAGCGGGATCGTGGCGGTCGAAGGCTTTGACTGGGAAATTGTCGATCGAATCTATCGGCCGTATGACAACCTCAGTCTTCTGGCCATCATGAACAAGGACGGAACTCTGGAGAAGAAGGTGGTCGGAAGCATAAGCGAAGGGCTGGTTGGGGACCCGGGGCGAGCGAATGACTGGGCAAGGTTGGAGGAAATCTTTCGCAAGCCGTCTCTCCAAATGGCGAGTTTCACGATTACGGAAAAAGGCTATAGTCTTAAGCAGATTTCGGGAGAGTATCTGGCTGATGTCGCTCAGGATATGCTGCTGGGTCCGAAACAACCGCAGCACATGATCGGCAAAGTTGCGGCCCTGGCTTACGCCCGCTATCAAAACGGTGCTCTCCCCATAGCGTTTGTCAGCATGGACAACTGTTCTCACAATGGGGAAAAACTCCAGAGCGCAGTGAAGACTATGGTTGACAAATGGATTGAGAACGGTTTGGTGGAAAAGGGATTCCTGGCGTATCTTAACGATCCGTCCAAAGTGACGTTTCCCTGGACGATGATCGACAAGATCACCCCCAGACCCTCGGAAACGATCCGAACCGCTTTGCTCAGCGCAGGTTTTGCCGGTATGGAGATCCTGCGCACAGGCAAGAACACGTTCATTGCTCCTTTTGTCAACGCCGAAGGACCCCAGTATCTGATTATCGAGGATGATTTTCCCAACGGCCGTCCCCCCCTGGAACTGGCCGGTGTCTTCTTCACGGACCGGCTGACCGTGGAGAAGACGGAAAAAATGAAAGTCTGCACCTGCCTGAACCCATTGCATACAGCCCTGGCCGTCTTTGGCTGTTTGTTGGGTTTTGATCTGATTGCCGCGGAAATGAGGGACAGGGATTTAAAGAAACTCGTGGAAGGGATCGGGTATGCGGAAGGTCTGCCTGTGGTTGTCCACCCAGGCCTTCTGGATCCGGGAGATTTTCTGCGCGAGGTCATTGAAGAGCGGTTGCCCAACCCGTACATTCCGGATACGCCTCAGAGAATCGCCACGGACACCTCGCAAAAAGTTGGCATAAGGTTCGGTGAGACTATCAAAGCCTACATTAACGGCGAGGTTCTGGAGCCGGCAAGCTTGACCTACATCCCCCTGGTGATTGCCGGGTGGTGCCGTTATTTGTTGGGAGTGGATGATAGGGGCCGGGATATGACTTTAAGCCCTGATCCTTTGCTGGAGCCCTTGCGATCCTTCCTTTCCGGCGTGCACCTGGGTGAACCGGAATCTGTCGGGGAATGCTTGAGGCCAATCCTAACGAACGAGGGGATCTTCGGCCTCAATCTCTATGAGGCCGGTCTGGGCGAGAAGATCGAAGGGTATTTCAGGGAAATGGTGTCCGGGGAAAACGCGGTGCGGAGAACGTTAGAGAAATATTTGGCTTGAAAGCGCGGGGTTCAAAGGATTCTTCGCCGTTGAGCGCGTACATGGAAAGAGAGGTTACAAGTTTGAAACAAAGAGGTAGTGGCTAGGGAGTAAAAAGCGTACAGCAAACAAACCATTCACATTTTGTGGATGGCAAAAAATAACATTGGGAGTTTTAGGATTAAACGATTACGGGAGATTCGTCTGTTATTGTGTAACCTCTTTTCCTGAGAAGTTCCAGAGCCTGCGCCTTTGTAAGAACCTTAGATTCATTGACAGGGCGGTGCTCCAGAAAGCCTTCGGGGGTATATGGCTCCAGCTTATTCAAGATATTCCAGATAGCGGTCAAGAGCATCTTGCAGACAGCGATGATAGCCTTTTTGTGACGCCGGCGGGTCTTGATTCTGTGATACTTCTCTTTGAATTCAGGGTGTTTCTTAGACTTGAGAAGTGCATTTGCAACCTGAACAAGAAGAGGTTTCAAATAACAGCCGGCACGAGATATACGGGTGGATTTTACTTTTCCTCCACTTTGATCATTGCGTGGACAGCATCCAGCCCAGGAAACAAGATTCTTAGATGACGGAAACACGGACATGTCCGGACCAATCTCAGAGAGAATGGTAATGGCAGTCATCGGATTGGAATTGAGCCCGGGAATGGTACGAAGTAAATCTAGAATGGCTGAAAAAGGTTGTACAAGTAAAAGTATTTCCTGCTCGATTTCCCTTTTGTGGTTTTCAAGTTCATCAATGTGTGCGAGACATTGACGCAGCTTGACAGCCTGCTCGGGAGAAATCGCACCATCAACGGCATCCTGGATCTCTTCGATAGGGGTTTTGCAGCGTCCATTGACAAAGGGAGCGACATCAAAGGGTTCACCGGGATGGTCAAGTATGTAGGTAGTGATAGATCTGGCAGACTTTCCAAAGACATCACTGAAGACATCATCAAGCTTTAAGTTGGAAACAGTCAGGCAGTTCTGGGCACGGTTCTTCTCGCCAGTCAGCATATTTGTGATCTTGAAGCGGTAACGCATCAGGTCACGGAGATGCCTGATTACAGGAGAAGGGATAAAGCTGGGTTTGATCATATCGCACATAAAGAGGTCACAGATCCATTTGGCATCTTTGCGATCCGTTTTGTTTCCTTTTTGAGGTTTTGTGTACTTGGGATGTGCCAGGGTAACAAAACAGGTTTTTTCAAGGATGTTGAATACGGGAATCCAAAACTTGCCGGCAGATTCCATACAAACTTCGATACAGGAGAATTTCGCAAGCCAATCAGCCAACTCTCTAAGGCCCTTGGAAAAGGAAGAGAAGCGAGCTTGCTTATACTCAGTACGGCCATTTGTATCAGTAATACCGATGCAGGCATAGATCCAGGTTTTGTGGACATCAAGTCCACAGCAGTTTTTACGAAAGATTTTGAACAAAAGAAGTACCTCCAGCAAAAATACTTGTAGGGATGGCAGGGACTGGTCATCCGGCGAAATCGAGTCAACTTCGGAAGAGATAAGTTTACGGGCTACTGTTTTGCGCCATTCATTGATGCCTTAACGGATGACCGACACCATATACACATACGGGGTTGCCGCTATACAGCCCCGCCACTCACCTCCTCGGGTTCTGTAGTATACCAGCGACCTACAAGAGGAGGATAGCACAAAAAGAGTGAAAGGATGATGGGTTTTTGTTTCATAACCCCATCGGTGCCTTTCGCAGAAAGGCGGATTTATACACATGTAAACGCCTTGTTGCTTGCGACTTGCTAAGTTCAAGAAATAGTTGCCTCGATAAAGCAATAAATTACCGAGTCGTGCTTGTGTGGTCACCAGATGATGCCCCTTCTACCCGCGTTGGGCGAACTGGGGTGCATATTTCGGATATCTACGGATACCCAATTTCCGTTGGTATTCCGTGAGACCTTATCGAAAGATAATTGCCGTTGGGAGCATTGAGGTGGGCCATGGGGTACGGAATCGTTTGGGGGTGCTTAGCAAAAAGCCGGGGGAAGCGCCATTTTCAAGGAGGGGATTATTTGAGGAGGGGCCATTTTACGGGAGGGGCCATCGCAGAAGCAATTTCAGGATGAGGGGCTTGGATAATGCCGAAGAAAGGCGGTAACGGCGATGCCGACAAAATAGGGTGGCGGTGACAATCCATCTAAGCAACTACGCGGAGCAGCTGGCGGTATCAATTCTCTGTCTGAGAGGAGGGCTATAATCAGACACAGTGCATGAAGCCGAACTCGGTGGGGTACGAAACCAGCAAATCATTGCTGCAGCAGCCAGGCAAGGAAAGGTTCGAGCACTGCTTGATCTGCGCATAGAGAGGGGGAAGGTGTTCCCGGTGTGGTCCGGCCGGCAACTAGTTACGAAAAAGAGGGGGTGGGCAAGGATGCTAGGTATTTCCGTGCAAGCGCCGGCGTCACAGGACGGTCAAAAAGGGCCTAGGCCCGAACAGTAGATCTGGTTTTAAATACCCGGGTTTACCTAGAAAATGAGAGCTTTTGCGGAGCACCTGGTGACAACGTCGTCTAACATTCCATGGGTGAGTCTTTCCCTACCGGAAGGTTAAATGGGGAAATAAGAGGGCTGCGATATTGAAAAAAGGACTGAGTGGCACAAGAAAGGTTTTTCCCAAGCAGCAAAGATGGGAATTAGAACACATTACAAGGTGGGGATATGAGGTGTTCGCTAGAATAGTGCGGAGGTTCTTCAGAGAGGTCTATAAGGCTAAAAAGTACGGACGCAAAACAAAGACTGGTAAGATTATATATAGACATGGTGGCGGAAGATCAAGAGGAAGGCATCGGAAGACATTCTTGTAAAAGAAGGCAAGGTCCAATGCGTCGCCTTGAGTTCCCGGTGTCTTGGTTCGAGCTATAAGCGTGAATGCTCAGCAACAGCGAAGTGGTAAATATCACAACTTTGAGATATAATAATCTTGGGGTGATTGGCGTGATTGTTGCGAGGGAGCATGTCAAGGCCCTTGTCGATCGGTTGAGCGATGAACAGGTTAAGGCCTTATGGATTTTCTTGAACGCCATGGTCTGGCCGGAGGTTGAGATTTCCTCGGTGGAAATTATAGCCATCAGGCCACGTGAGCACGCGTCTGATTAGTTAGGTAAGAGATAGGCTGGCACGGACTAGAGGCCGGTAAGCGAGAGGACGATAAACAGGACAAATGTGTCCAGATCGTTCTCTTTTGCTTTTAATTGCGTAGATTTTCCCTAGCGGGAGTTTACGGTTTATCAAAAGCAATGCGGTTTACAATGCGGTTGTGCTAGAGAAAGCGGCAGAAATGGCTTTTAAAACATCCAACTGAATCCGGAAGTTTGTCTGATGAGTCAAATATTGTTGGACAAACATTTTTTGAGGAAACATGGTGTGACTGCCTATTACGGACAATAGAGAAGGGGCTGGCATAGCGGCGTTCGTTAGAAAAAAGTTTGGCAATGGACTTTATAAACCCTATTGAAAAACGTCCGTCCCTGGATTATAATCTGGCTAATGGCAAAATAGTAAGACAGTGATTGCTCTCACTGGGGCTTTCCGGAGAGTCGGATCAAGAGAAGAAGGAGTGGTTGCTTATGGCGGGGATTTCCGCCGCAGAGACAGAAGACCCGACGTACGGAGCCGCGATTCGCCTGACAAATGGGGAGGTTGAACTCCTGATACCGCGCAATTTCGGTCCGAGAATTATGTCTTACGGGTTTTGTGGCGGCATTAACATGCTCTGCGCTCAGGCTCATCTTGAACGAAAAGTGGGTGACGGGGTCTGGAGAGCGGTCGGCGGACATCGTTTCTGGCATAGTCCGGAGGTGTTTCCGCGCACATACATGCCGGACAATGACCCTATGGAAATATTCCAGACCCGCAATGGTTTGCGCATTATTCAAAAAGAAGAACAATGGACGCAAGTTCAAAAAGCGGTAGAACTGTCACTGGCACCGAGCGGGGGACGGGTTGAGATTATCCATAAGATCAAAAACGGAAATGCCTGGGACATTTCTTTGGCCTTGTGGGGAATCACAATGATGGCTCCGGGAGGGGAAGAGTGGATTCCACAACCCGATACGGACACAGGGTACCTCAGCAATCGCCATATTTCTTTATGGCCATATACGCGGATGGATGACCCGAGGCTGGACTGGGGAAGCCGCTATATCCGGTTAAAACAGGAACCCGGCATCAAAACTCCCTGTAAATTAGGACTCAATAACGCAGCGGGCTGGGCCTCCTATTTCAACCACGGGAACATGTTCATAAAGGGATTTGTCGAGGCTGAAAATGTAACCTACCCGGATGGAGGATGTTCGTACGAAACTTACGTGAATGAATTCATGCTGGAAATGGAATCTCTTTCGCCGCTGGTGGTGGTGAAGGCGGGGGAAAGTGCATATCATCAGGAATTCTGGGATCTCGTGCCGGGTGTGAGCGCTCCCGGCAGTGAGGAGGAAATGGATCAAATACGCACAACTCAGATTGAGAGGCGTTGCTAAAAATGCGATTTTCGGGCCGGCTCCCCATGCCGGGCGGGTGCGGTATAAGCAGAGGCTTAAAAAGAGCGAGCGGAGTAGGGCTGCTCGTTGAGGCCGAAGTGCCGGTAATTTTTGAGGGGCTTTCGGGGCGGAAATGCGGGTGCTTCGTAAGTTGGGAATTTGGGATTCGGCTTGATCATCGAAAGGCAGAAGAAAGCGAAGACTCAGAATAGGGAAGGGGATTAGGGATGCAGGAAGTGTTTAAGGGAATACCGATGATTTCTTATGAAGGTCGTGAGTCGCAGAATCCTTTGGCTTTTAAGCACTACAATCCTGAGGAAATGATCGGGGACAAATCCATGCGGGAGCATCTGCGCTTCTCGGTGGCCGTTTGGCATACGTTTACAGGCAAAGGGATTGATCCCTTTGGCAGCGCGACGGTCGCGCGCGCCTGGGACAAATACCCGCAAGCCATGGACCAAGCTAAGGCCCGAATGGAGGCTGCTTTTGAATTCTTTGCCAAGCTGGGTGTGCCGTATTTTTGTTTTCACGATCGGGACATAGCCCCGGAGGGAGGGTCCCTGGCCGAAACCAATAAAAATCTGCTGGCAATAACAGACTATATTAAAGAGCTCATGCAGGGCGGGAAGGTCAAGTTGTTATGGGGTACCGCCAACCTATTTGCGCATCCGCGCTTTGTGCACGGAGCCGCCACCTCGCCCAACGCCGATGTTTTTGCTTACGCTGCCGCCCAAGTCAAGAAAGCCATGGAGGTGACTCTGGGCTTAGGCGGAGAAAACTACGTATTTTGGGGCGGACGTGAAGGGTATGAAACCTTATTGAATACTGACATGGAGTTGGAGGTAGATAACTTAGCCCGTTTTTTCCGCATGGCGGTGGATTACGCCAAGGAGATTGGTTTTTCGGGCCAGCTTCTCATCGAACCCAAACCCAAGGAGCCCACAAAACATCAGTATGATTTTGATGTCGCCTCGGTCTTGGCCTTCTTGCGAAAATACGGATTGGATAAGGATTTTAAGGTTAATATCGAAGCCAATCACGCAACTCTGGCCGGGCACACTTTTCAGCATGAGCTGCATTATGCCCGGATCAACGGAGTGCTGGGCAGTGTGGACGCCAACCAAGGTGACGAACTCCTTGGATGGGATACGGATCAGTTTCCGACCAATCTTTACTCCACAACTCTGGCTATGTATGAAATTCTGAAAAACGGCGGCTTGCACAAAGGAGGCTTGAATTTTGACGCCAAAGCCCGGCGGGGTTCCTTTACCGACAGGGACCTGTTTGAAGCCCATATCGCGGGAATGGATGCTTTTGCCATAGGTTTAAAAGCGGCCTATAAACTCTTGAAGTCCGGGGTTTTAGAGAAGATGGTCGAAGCCAGATACTCAAGCTACAGACAAGGCATAGGACAGAAGATTCGCGCAGGGAATGCTGACTTCAGGGATTTGGAAGAATACGCCCTGACTCAGGGAGACATCAGGAACGAATCCGGGCAGCAGGAAACGTTGGAATCGATTTTGAATCAGTATATCCTACAGGCGTGAGATATGGCCTGCGAGCAGAAGGTGAATCTTGCAGGTAGGGGTGTGTTCTACAGGCAGGAGGTGTACCGTTAGAACGGAGGCGGTTTGGGTGTTATGGCCGGATAATATTGTCCAAGAGACCATTAAAGATGCCAACGGCAAACGTATCCTCAACCTTCTATATAAAGAGAGGCAGTTAACGAAACAGGAGATTGCACGGAGCCTGGGACTAAGTATTCCGACCGTAATCAGCAACGTAAACGACCTGATGGCGGAAGGTTTGGTCGAAGAGGCCGGGGTCGCAGACTCGACGGGCGGACGCAAGCCCGTGATCATTCGTTTTAAAGCGGATGCGCGTCATGCCTTCGGAGTGGATATTTCCCCCAGCGAGGGTAGGGTTATCCTCACGGATCTGGACTGCCGGATTCTCGAGAAGGATAGTTTTCCCATCCGAGAACTGCGTAAATATGAGCATATTGCCGATCAGGTCTGCCGGATCATCGAGGAGATGATCGACCGGTGCTCCCTAAAGCGCAAGGAAATTCTCGGGGTGGGATTCTCCCTGCCGGGAACCGTGAACGAGGAGAGCCTGGTGCTTCAGAACGCGCCCAACCTGGGTATTGCCAATATCAGTTTGCGTGAATTCGCCGACAGGCTTAACCTACCCGTCTATATAGAGAATGAGGCCAATGCCGCCGCTTATGCGGAATCCGCCCTCGGAGTGGTTAAAGAGATGAACAACCTGGTTTATGTCTCCATCACCAAAGGGATCGGCACCGGGATCGTGATCAAAGACCATCTATATAAAGGAAAAAACAAACGGGCGGGTGAGTTCGGGCACATGACGGTCGTGGCGCACGGCAAAGCCTGCAACTGCGGGCGGGAAGGGTGCTGGGAAGTCTACGCTTCCGAGAGAGGACTCCTGGACGATTACCGGGCAGGCGGAGGGCCGGCAGTGACGGGTATAGACGAGGTGTTCGCGCGGGTGCGGGAAGGCGAACCGGCCGCCCGGGAGGCCTTGGATACGTACCTTGAGTATTTGGCTATAGGTATTCAAAATATTATCCTGATGCTCGACCCGGATTATGTGGTCTTAGGGGGAGGGCTGACCAAGTATAAGGATGTTTTCTTCGAAGAACTGACCCGTAAAGTTTTTGTGCCTAACAACTTCTTTACGGGAGGGGACACAAAGATCCTTTTGTCCAAGCTGGGGGAGGACGCCTCTATTCTCGGGGCCGCCTTGCTGCCGATGCAGACGTTATTCTTTCTCGAGGAGAAGGTGATCTAGCCGCAAAGGGCGATCGAATCATTTGAAATCCGGGTTGTTTTATGACCATGTACGGATTGCTGGGCCAAGAGGAGCGAAATGGCGGGAATGAATGTTGTGGGAGTACCCCAACTGGTGGGGCTTTCGGCCCTTTTGACCACGACGATGGTGAATATGAAGGCAACGATTGAAGCCCTTCGGCCTCACCGGGAGCGGGTGAAGATCATGATCGGGGGAGCGCCTGTCACCCAGAAGTTTGCCGACGAGATTGGGGCGGATGCCTACGCGGCCGATGCGGCTACGGCGGTGGACCGTGCTAAGGCCCTCTTGGCTTAAGTCCACCCGCAGGTAATAGCTGAGACCCGGCTGGGTCGGTGCGGCATATTAGGGATAAGGCAAGGATTACGGTGGTCCGGTTCGAAATACCTTTACAGGTCGGTGCGGGTATGATACGGATAGGGCGGCGTACAGAGTTGGCGCCCTGACGCGGGAGTTAAGGGGCGAAAAGTTAACATTCGAGTTATTTTGGTGGGGAGAAGTAGTGGGATATGATTAATCTTGCGGGAATCGACATCGGAACCTCCGGTACCAAGGTCGTTTTGATTGATGATACCGGTCGCATCCTGGCCTCGGCTTACAAGGAATATCCCATGGCCCAGCCGCGGCCCGGTTGGGCCGAGCAGGATCCTGAACTGTGGTGGCAGGCGGCAGCGGCCGGAATGCGGGAGGTCTTGACGAAGAGCGGGTTAAGCGGCCAAGAAGTTCAGGCTGTCGGACTTTCCGGTCAAATGCACGGGGCGGTGCTGCTGGATAAGGATTACGAACTTCTCCGTCCCGCTATTCTTTGGTGTGACCAGAGGACGGGGGCGGAGTGCGAATGGATGAACGAAGAGCTGGGAACGGAGAAGCTTTTCGCCTGGAGCGGGAATCCGGCTTTGCCGGGTTTCACGGCGCCGAAACTGCTTTGGTTACGTCGGCATGAGCCGGAGATCTATGCGCGCATAAAACACGTGCTTCTGCCGAAGGACTATGTTCGTTGGCGCCTGACCGGAGAACTTGCGACCGAAGTATCGGACGCCTCCGGCACCCTCCTGCTGGACGTAACGAAACGGCGCTGGTCAGAGGAGATGCTGGCCGCGCTGGCCATACCGCGAGCCTGGCTTCCTCCGGTGTATGAATCGACGGAAATCAGCGGTTGGGTGACTCCGGTCGCCTCTTCGCTCACCGGGCTTAAGCCGGGTACGGCGGTCGTCGGCGGCGGAGGGGACCAAGCGGCGGGGGCAGTGGGGGCGGGAATTGTGGAAAGCGGTCTGCTCTCGGTGGCTCTCGGAACTTCAGGGGTGGTTTTTGCCGCTGCGGATGAGGCGCAGATTCTGCCGGGAAGCGGTCTGCACTCTTTCTGTCATGCGCTGCCGGGGAAATGGCATCTCATGGGGGTCATGCTGGCGGCCGGGGCTTCTTTGCAATGGCTGCGCCAGACGTTGGCGTGCAAAACGTCCTACGACTCCTTGACCGCTTTGGCGGCCGGCGTCAAAGCGGGTTCGGAAGGCTTATTGTATTTGCCCTACCTTTTAGGGGAACGCACACCTTATCCCGATCCGGCGGCCCGCGGGGGGTTTATCGGGTTGACCATGCGTCATGGTCAGGGCCATTTGGTGCGGGCCGTCCTGGAAGGCGTGACATATGGCTTACGCGATTCCTTGGAATTGATTAAGGAAGCGGGCGTTCCCGCCGCAGAGATCAGGGTTTCCGGAGGCGGCGCGCGCAGTGCGCTTTGGCGGCAGATTGTGGCAGATATCTTTCAGGCGCCGGTGACGGTAGTGAATAGCACCGAAGGCCCGGCCTTCGGTGCGGCGCTTTTGGCGGGAACCGGAATAGGGGTCTACGCCTCGGTGGCAGAAGCCTGCGGCAAAACGGTCAGGGTGGAAAGCCGTCAGGAACCGGATCTTTCCGCCGGCGAAACCTACGAGAAAGGCTATGCCCTTTACAGGTCGCTTTATCCGCTTTTGCGAGAGACGATGCATGGCTTAGCAACTGAATTTGAAAACTGAAGGGAGCCATATTTTTATAAAAAACACGTGGGTTTTGGCACATGCCGCAACCCGCGTGTTTCATGTTTAGAGGTACAGTCCCCCCGATGACGCGTCCACGCCTAACTGCAGGCCCTTGTTCCGGAGAAAGAATGCTCCTGCCGTAGAAACGACTCCTAAGCAGAACTGCAAGCTTTAAGAAACATTAAAGCTCAGGGCTATGAAGTTTACTTTCAGACCGTTCCAGGGGACACGCGTTATACCTGGGAAAAGGTTGTAAAAGTTTAGGGACACATATGGCAGGCGGCAGCCGTCGCCCTATTCAGTTATTTAGGGTTGATAGCCACTCCTTGGCTAGGCGGAGAGTTTGGCCGGGATCCTTCCTTTGTCGGTGCCCTTGACATCCAGCAGGCCCTGCTCGCAGGGCCTGCGGAGAAGACGTTCTGGCGGATCTCTTTGCGGCGCTCACCCGGGAGAGAGCATCCTTACGGCAGGAGTACGGGCGTCTTTTTGTGGGGCCGGGTCCTTAGCCCAGTTTGGTCAGAACGATGCGGCCAAAGTCCCGCAAATCTTGTAGATTGTGCTCAATCACGCCTTGCACAATGGCCAAGTCTACTACTTGGTAATTATGCACAGCAATATTACGGAAGCCAACCATTCCCTTGAGGCGTTGGGCTGCTGCCGCATCAATTATCCCGTGACCCACAAGCATATCGAAAGCATCTCGGCTGTTTTGTGGAATGCCGAGGCCCTTCAAAGCCACAATATGCATAGCTAAGTCAATACTCGCCTCACAAGCTCGCTGAATGTTCAAGATGATCGAGTCTTGCTTGGTATAATTCCGAAGATTTTCCTGATTTTCTTGGTACTCCTCATGGATTCTCAGCAAACATCGCTCGATAATAGCTATCTTATTGTAGACTACATCATCCGCCATATATACACCCCCTCGTTTGGATCGCCTCCATTATTTCCGCCCGTTCCTCATTCAAAAGAGCATAGTCCTTGAAAGTCCTTATCTGAAAATCCCTGAACAACCCTGGATTGCGGGAATAAACGACTTCGCCTTTGCCAACGATTTGAGCTTTAAGGACTGTAGACGCCCGGCTTAAGTCTATAAGATCCACGTCGCGACCGACGAATTCTGCTAATGTTTGAGCCGCTATAAACAGTTGATATTCCTCGATCAACTTTTCGCTCAAGAAAGCAAGGTCAATATCACTATCAACACGAAAAGCTGCGGCAGTACCGGAGCCGAAAACGATGATTAAACTCACGTCCAATGTTTTAAGTAAGTGTCGCTTAATAACATCAATGGTCTGCCCGTCTAGATGCACGGATAGCTCACCCCCCCCTCCCGAATGGGTTACCACTTTTAACCATTATAACATGCCTTTGAATAGTCAGTAAATGTGTGAGATGAATTATGCTGATAGAATGCTCTGGCGATGAGGGGCGGGTCATCGTGTATTAGGGGTTCCGTAATTGTCATCTTTATATTCGGTGACTTCCCCGACAGCTTAGCTTTCCGTTGCCACGGCCGGACGAACACCATCTTCGTTCTTCCTTGACCGGTATTTTGTGGATGGTATAATGGGATAAAGGGCGGTGTAGAACTGAGGCAAGAGGAGAGGCCAAAGGAGAGGCCAAAGCTCTTTGTCAGTACCTCGACGCCCGCTTTGGCACAGAGGCGCAAGCTCTTCAAGAGACAGTACGTGCGTTGATAGATGTGGACACACTTAGGAGGATTACGAATTGCATTTTTGCATCCGTACTCTTGATGAGGCGGCACAGGTTATTCGAGCAAGCTTGATTTTATGATGGACCAAGAAAAAGCATATCTTCAGGTCCTGTTTGCACAATGCACAGAGGCCACGAGCTGTCAATGCGTCGACCCGTCTTAGCCTGCGTCGTATCAGTAACAATTACAATACAGACTCATTCGCAGACGGGATGCCGAAAGGTGTCCCGTCTGGCATGATAAAGGAAAAAGTATCGCTGTTGAGGAAAAGGAAACAGCGAACCGAGCTACATAAGTGGGAGTTGCTGCCTCCATCAAATCGGAGCGGAGAACACGTTTTATCGAAGGGCTTCAATCGTTTCTGGCAGGATAAAGTGGATATTGGACCTGAAATGGCAATGAATTGTCTATAGATTGATCTAAGGAGTGATGTGATATGGCCTATCAGCTTAAAGTGGTGCTCCGCAACATTGAACCGACGATTTGGCGCAGGCTCAGAATCCCTGGAAACATCACGTTTGCGCAGATGCACCGCGTTATTCAGGAAGCGTTTGGCTGGCTTGACTATCATCTTTATCACTTTGACTTTGGGGAAGTGATAGTTGTTGCGGAGGATGGAGAGTTTCCGGCGGAGGAGATGTATGGCCCTTCTGTGCAAGCCCTGCCTTCGGGTCAAACCTTGATAGACGATCTATTTAGCCGTTGCGATCGCTGTGTCTACGAGTATGATTTTGGCGATTCTTGGGAGCATGAAATTTTGATTGAGAAGCGTTTAAAAGAAAGTAGAAAGTATGCGGTGCCGGCTTGTCTGGACGGGGCTCGGCAAAGGCCACCTGAAGATGTGGGTGGGGCCGCGGGTTATGAGCGCTTTCTAACAACCATTAGGGATAGCCACAATCCGGAACGGGAAGAACTCTTGCTTTGGGCGGAGAAGGATACCGGTGGGCGACTCTATGATCCGGAGTATTTCTCTGTCCGTGAGGTGAACCGCCGGCTTGAGCATGCTTTACTGGATGGCCGTGAGCAGAGTCTCAAACTTTTCTTGGGTAAAAATGGGCTTACAGGCCCTTTGCGTATGGGTTGGTCTGAGCCGTATGTTGAGATGGGGGGGCAGGCGTACTCCTGGGAGCGCATCGGGAAACTATTGAGCTGGCTGGATGAAGGGTATGGAATCACTATCAAGGCAACTAAACCCCAGACTCGGGCCAATGGACAGCGAAGTCAGAAAAATTCGCGAGATCAGGCCAAGGTTGGGCAGAATGCTCGGGAGGAAACCTCAGATGAGAAAACGAAGCGAAGAGATCCCATGGATTTGTGGCTAACCATTCCCGAAGATAAGAGAGAGTTACTGCTCGCTAATTGTTTTTGCCACCGCTGCCACAAAATAGTGCGGATGGTGGAGTATACTGTGCAGAAAGACGCATTCGGCTTGGGGCTGTTGGGAAAATGCAGTGATTGTGGCGGAGTGGTTGGCCGATTTGTCGAGCTGTAAAGTTGCTTGGGTGTTATCTCATGCCGGACTATCTTGTCGAGTTCGCGAATCCGCATTGCCCCTCATGATAGGGTTGCACCAGGTATTGTGACAATGCCCAATGGATTATTGACACTGGATTCCCAGAATAACCCTGTTGGTTAACAAACCAGCGAGGAAGGTAGTAACAAAAAAATTATAAGCTAGCTTTATAAAAGGGCCTGAAAAAACCCACATTAACAACAATTAACAGGGCGGTCGCCCCCGCCAGCAAGCTGCAGATGGCCGACTGGATCCCAAGCTGGGAGCGTCCAAGGAAGATCGGGAGTCCTTCTCCTGGGACAGGATGGAGCCCGAACAAAAGAAGATGCTGGAGGTGCTCAATGTAAATCAATACGCATTAAGAGGGTAATACACTTTTGAAGCCGGGAGGTCTTGCAGCGCAAGGATCACAGGGATTCTATAAGCGCTAATTCGGAAACTGGCGCGAGTCCAGGATAAGGTGACCGGCAACAACTCACCTATCGCTACGTTATTCACAAGTGCCTGAAGCCTTGATGCCATAGGGGTTTGAGGCACTTTCCGTGTCTACGGACTGTCGAAAGCGAGGGAATAACCCGTGGGGTTCAAAATTTTGGTTTTCTGGTCAATACGAAGCCAGCCGTCTCAGGAAAGCGTTGAAGGATATTATGGAGGCGGTGGAGACAGAAATTTTTTTGCCATATATCTTTACATTAAAGATATATCCTGATAAAATACGGTCAGAGGAGGTATCTAAAACATGTTATCTTCACATCACCCTAAAAAAAGGGAGTAATGTCTTTACAATGATTAGTTTACAGGCTCAACGTCCTACTTGTTGGTGCTTGAACGAACTTCCGGCGACTTATTGCTATACGAGATAGCGGCAAACCGCTTCACCACTCACCTCCGCGTGCTCTGTAGTATACCGTCCCACGGAGTACATTTTTACAGGCATGGACGGCAAATTAAATCTACGGCGATTGGCCCACGTTTCATTCCTTGTTGGTGCCTTTCGCAGAAAGGAATGGTCTTTGCTATGACAAAATCTACAACACCCAACCCATGCGTCAGTCAATTGGAAGTTGTCATGCCTGAATTTGCCCGTTTAATGCTTCGTTTTATGGAAATCGGTCCTACGGAACACGGCGCTTTAACCGTAGCCCAAGCTTACCTGCTGCGGCAAATTCAACTTAAAGGCTCTTGTACAGCCTCTGAAATTGGAGGTATTATGGGTATCACATCCGGTCCTGTAACCACTATCACGGGGCGCTTGATTGAGCAGAAGCTAATTGTCCGTCATCAGAATGTAATAGATCACCGAATTGCAGAATTCTCCCTCACGACCGCAGGCGAACTGGTTCTTCAGGAAGCTATGGATCGCCAGAGACGCAAATTTTCGGGATTGTTTGAGCAACTAGGCTCGGAAAAGTGCCAAGCCCTTTTTGATTTAATGACAGAAATTCAAACTGTAATTCTCCATGGGGAATAAAAGTTTTTTTTGAAACTTTATCTTTACTATAAAGATAAAGTCAAAGGGTGATGAGCTTGCTGTTTGAAGAAAAGATTGGTATCAAACTTCTCACTGTGGTCACGATCGTGCTCGGGGTTTTCATGGCCATGTTAGACTCAAGTGTTGTGAATGTAGCGATTCCCAAGATGATGGCAGTCTTTGCGACAACGCAAAACCGGATAGTTTGGGTAGTCACAGTGTATTTGTTGACAGTTGGCATGTTAACGCCTGCCAGCGGATATGTGGGAGATCGATTTGGCTATAGTAAAGTTTATACGTTCGCTCTTACCCTATTTACTCTGGGATCCGCTTTATGTGGAATGGCCTGGAATGTGCAGTCCATGATCACCTTTCGGGTGATACAAGGCATTGGTGGGGCGATGTTAATGCCGATCAGTATGGCTATGCTTTTTAGTCTCTCTAAGCCAGAAAAAAGAGGATCCATCATGGGCATCTGGGGAATCGCCATGATTCTTTGCGCCTGCTTTTGGGCCAACTTTAAGTGGATATTTTGTGGAATACCTTAATTGGCGTTTGGTATTTTACATAAATGTCCCAGTGGGGATCATCAATATTTTTATGTCTAAAATGTTTTTACCAACTTTTAAAGAAAAAGTAACGGATAAATTTGACTTACCCGGTTTTGTGACATCGGTGACTGGTTTCTTTTGCCTACTCTATGCTCTGTCAGATGCCCCCAACAGTGGGTGGACATCCCTAGAAATCGTCGTACTCTTTACTGCCTCAGGAATCCTACTTTCACTCTTTGTTGTGCTTGAGCTCACTTCAGCAAACCCGATGCTCGATTTGCGGATTTTTAAGATTTATGTATTTCTTATTTCCGCTATTGCTACCAGCCTAATCAGTATGGCAATGTTAGCCACACTGTTCGTGTTACCGGTCTTTTTGCAGAATGGCCTTGGGTTAACCCCTTTGCAGGCCGGACTAATCACGATGCCAGGGGCGGTAGTTACAGGGATCCTAATGCCGGTCAGTGGAGAACTGTTCGATCGGATTGGAATAAAACCGATTGCGCTCGTGGGCATGAGTATGATGCTTATCGCATCGGTGTTGTTCACTGGTCTTAATCTAGAGTGGTCTTTTTTCAGCATTATGGTTGTGTACATGATCCGGCAGCTGGGCAGGGATTAACAAACATGCCCATTTCTACCGCCGGGATGAATGCGGTTCCCAAACCATTAATCGGTCGTGCTACAGCATTGCAGAATACGTTCCGTAATGTCTCCGGCTCGATCGGAACAGCAATTCTTAGTACCTTGATGCAAACTCACACGGATACCGCTTTCAACACATATCTACAGAATTTAAGTAATCATGTACTACAGGGCATTTCGAGCTATGGAATGAGTCCTTCCGTCTACGGAGTAACAAACCCCAAACAAGCGTTACATCTTTTGTTGGCTCTCAAGCAACTCGCTTTCCAGGCTGGTGCCCAGTACGCTTTAAAAATATCCATCATCATCATAGTCTTGGCATTTGTGGCGGCCTTAGCTATCGGGAAAAAGCAAGAACGATTTGGTTTGGATGGTGCACAGGCTGCCAAAAGCACCAAGTAAGGAGGAGTTGTTATGTTTCTTGTTAAAATGTCCGGTTCTGCCTCCCGTCGTCTGTCTTTGTTTTTGACCTATACCCTCATAGTACTCGCCCTCACCGGCTGCTCTCAGGTTACCGGGCCAACAGTAACAAAACTCCCTGTCAAAGTAGAGCCACTGAAGCTTACTGCCATACCGGATCCGGAAATCTTTCAGGGAATCATCACTCCCCACGTCCAGACCGATATTGCACCGGCCATTCCCGGCATCATTAAGTCTGTCTGCGTTGAGCCCGGCGACAAAGTCCACGCCGGTCAATTGCTCGCCAAATTGGATACCGATCAATTAAACGCTCAAAAATCTCAGGCACTCAGCGGAGAAAATTTGGCTCAGGCTCAAGGAGAAGCGGCAGCCAGCCAAATGCAGAATAACACTGATATTGCAGCTACTGCCCTGAGGACAGCCCAATCATCCTTGGCTAACGCCCAAGTGAGCGGCGGAAATGCCGTCTCACAAGCGCAAGCAAGCTTAAGCATCGCCCAGGCTCAACTGGTTAAAGCGCAAACCGCTAGTGCTAGTGCCGTCAGCTTAGCTAAAAGTGCGGTCGAAAGTGCTAAGACCCAATGGGAGGCTGCTCAAAGCAAAATGGCCGCGGTTCTTCAAATGGACCAGGACAACGCCACCAAGGCTAAGGATGCACTTGACACGGCTCAAACAATCCTAGAACGTATGCGTCAAATAGCTCACTCACTGACCGATCCCAATTTACTGGCCGCTCAGGCAGGCTACGATCAGGCCGCTATTGCTGCTCAAAACGCCCAGGGCAAACTTCAATCAGATCAAGCTGATAAAACAGTAGCGGTTGCACAATCTGCCTATCAACAAGCACTAAGTAATCTGCAAGTGGCCCGCCAGGCCAAAGAAGTTCAGGTGGCTGAGGCTACTGTGACTCAAGCGGAACAGGCTGTGCAAAATGCCCGGATGGCCCGGGACAGCGCCCTAAAATTAGCCCAGAATCAGGTAGAACAGGCTCAAGCGAGTTATCTGGCAACCCTGAACAATCCATCAGACTTGGTGAGTGAGGCACAAATAGCTTCTGCACAGGCCGCTGCCCAGGTCATTCAAGTCAATATCGACAAAGGTAATATCTATGCCCCCTTTGCAGGCAATGTTGTCGCAGTCAACGCCCAGGCCGGTCAAGCTGTAGGACCGCAAGCCGGTTTTCTTGTCCTCTCCTCAACACAACCGCAAATGGCAACAATCGAGGTTCCTGCAACCATTCTGAACAAAATAAAAGAAAGTTCCAAGCTCGAACTCGTTGTTCCAGCACTGAAAAAGATTCTTATCGGGGAAGTTAAGAATATTCATCCGGCTCCAGACCCAGCGAACGAAAAATATCCCGTCGATCTTGTTGTTGAAGCCCCCCCGAGGGATCTGGTCACTGGAATGCGTGTCGAGGCTCACTTAATTAACCAAAATCACCAAGGTATTCTTGTTCCGGCGGACAGCATTATCACTTTGCCTAGCGGTGCCCTGGCAGTTTACGTAGTAGATAAAGGCGTCGTTCACAGCAAGATCATTAAGACCGGCGTCATGAGTGGATCCGTGTATGAAATCACAGAAGGATTAAACCCGGGCGACCAGTTGGTCATAGAGGGACAGAACCTCCTTTCCGACAACGATAAAGTCAAAGTCGTGGGTGAGGGGGGAAAACAATGAAAATAGCGGACTTATCGATCCGCCGGCCTGTTACCATTTCCATGATCATGCTGGCTGCTATGCTTCTGGGCGCAGTGGCCATGTTTGGGTTACCCCAGGATCTTTATCCCGAACTAAGTTGGCCCACCGCCAGTATTGTAACAACTTATCCAGGGGGTTCTCCTGTTATTATTGAACAGCAGGTGACCAAACCCATTGAAGACTCTTTGCAAAGTCTCTCCGGCGTCGAGCAAGTCACCTCCAGTTCCTTGCCTAATGTCAGTACCATCACTGTACAGTTCAAATATGGCGTAGATCTCAATGCCAAGATCGAAAACATCCGCGGATATATCAACAGTATTAGCAATACATTACCAGCGGACGCCAAAGCTCCTATTGTTAAAGAGTTTAATCCCAGCGATTTACCGATTATGACCCTGGCTCTTTCCGGCAGCCAATCTTTGGAGGTGCTCTCATCCCTTGCAGATAACTTAGTTTATCCAACCTTGCAGCACCTCAGTGGCGTAGGTCAAGTTGATGAGATTGGAAATCTCAAACGGGAAATCCATATCGATGTTGATCCAAACAAACTGGATTATTATCATCTGGGAATACAACAAGTGGCACAAGCTATCCAATCAGACAACATCTCGGTCGATGTTGGTCAAGTCAATCAAAACAAGAACCTGATTCCATTGAACATAAGCGGACAATTTACCTCACCACAAGAGCTTTTAGCTGTACCTATCACAGTGGGTTCCACGACGTTGACCGTCCGGGATGTGGCCACTGTCAAAGATAGTTTTGCCGATATTACACTGGTCTCCCGTCTGGATAATAAGCCCTCCATAGGTTTTTCCATCAAACAAGCCAGTGGCGGCAATACCGTCAAGGTCTCAGATGAAGTCCGCAAAACCGTGGCTTCTCTGCAGGACCAATTGCCTCAAGGTGTTCACCTTACGGTGGTCAGCGACAATGCTCAAACCATACGGGAAACAGTCAAGGTTGTCAGTGAACACACTCTGTGGGGATTTTTACTGGGCGTCCTGTTCATGCTGGGAATTTTACGCAGTTTCCGTACAACCTTGGTTATCGCTTTCGCAATCCCGATCGCTGTTCTCTCCACTTTCATCCTCATGTATTTCTTTCATCTAACCATCAACACCATTACTTTAGGAAGCCTGGCAATTGCTTTGGGCTCTCTGGTCGATTTTTCAGTGGTAGTCTTGGAAAGTATATTTCGGGCCAGACAGTCCGGATTGGACAGCAAGACCGCAGCCAGTCAGGGTACACAGGAAGTGGGTATGGCCGTAATGGTGGCAGCGTTGGCCCAGATTAGTGTATTCGGTCCGGCTTTGTTCACAGGCGGCATCGCCGGTCAGATCTTTGCACCCATGTCCTTGGTCGTAGTCTTTGCTCATCTCGTTGCCGTAATTGTCGCCTTGACCCTTACACCCATGTTAGCTTCCCGGTTTTTAGCCGGTTCACGTTTTGCCCAAGAAGAATCTATTCCCGGCCTTAACGCCCCCTTTCGCCTTTGGGCCCCTTTTGACTGGTTCGCCAGAGGGATGCACTGGCTCACCCAAGGTTATCGTCGCTTGTTAGCATGGTCTTTGTCCCACCGTCTTACCGTAGTCCTGCTTTCGCTACTGCTTGTTGTCAGCGTTTTGCCACTCATCCCTCTGATCGGCAGTGAAATGATGCCCGCGGTGAATACTGGGCAGATCAATGTCGACATCACTTGCCCTGCCGGATACAACATTAAAGACACCGAACGCACGGCCAAAACCGTGGAAGAACGCATTCGCACCGGCATTCAAGGCGTGACCTCAATTTACACTCAGGTAGGAGGTGTAACAGGCGTAGATACCGGAGGTGCGGAAATAGCGAAAATGACCGTAACACTGGCTCCTGAGCAGAGAACAAACGTGACCAAGGATGCTTACTTGGTCCAAAAACTCACTTCTGCTCTTCCGGGTGTCAAGACAACGGCTAAACCAGCCAGCGCTTTGCGGGGACCGGAGACTGGAACCGTTGAGGTGGTTCTCACCGGACCCGATATGAACACATTGGCACTCCTCAGCAGCCAAGTAACGGACATTTTGCAGAAAGTTCCTGGGCTATCCTACATCGATAACCAACTTTCGTCAGGTATTCCCGCCTATAAACTTAGCATAGACCACAACGCTCTTGCTGCCAACGGGCTGAGCGAGCAACAAGTTATTTCAACCCTTTATAACTACAATCACGGGGCGACAGTCTCCACTTTTTATGAAGGAAATAACTCGTACGACATCATTCTTAAAACACCGGGAAAATTCTCGCGCGAAGTCTCGCAAGTTCTCGATGCAGAGGTTATGAACAATAAAGGTCAGCTTATTGCCCTATCCCAGGTTGCCAGCTTAAAGCTGTCCCAGCAGCCAACCGTCATCAATCACGAAAACGGTCTGCGTGCAGTCCATATCAAAGCAGGAGTCAGAGGTGTTTCCGTGGGCGAAGCAGAGAAAACCATTCAAACAAAATTAATGGCTCTACATCTGCCCAAAGGATACAAATTGATTCAGGCCGCAGCCAGGTACTTCAGAAAGATGCTTTCAAAGCCCTTGGAGGTGGTCTCGTGATCTCAGTCATCTTGGTTTACATGGTCATGGCCGGCATGTTCGAGTCTTTATTGACACCCTTCGTCATCATGTTCTCACTGCCGCCCACCTTCACGGGAGCCATCCTGGGGCTATTCCTGATGCACAAAACCCTTAATATGAATTCCTTGATGGGGATGATTATGCTCATCGGATTGGTTACCAACAGCGCGATAGTGTTGGTCGATTATACGAATCAATTGCGACGTCAAGGCCTGCCCCTGAAAGAAGCCTTACTCCGGGCAGGACCGATCCGGCTCCGCCCCATTCGTTTGACGGTAACGGCCACGGTGCTGGCGATGTCACCTCTTCTCATCTTGGGAGGAACCGGCACAGAGACTTTATCTCCGATGGCGGCCGTTATCACATTTGGTCTTGGACTTTCCACCTTGGTTACTCTCGTTTTGGTGCCGGTTATGTACATGCTCTTGGATTCGCTGATTCAAAAACTGCCTAAAAACGGTTACATCGACGATAAAGAGGGAGGGTACCCGCTGGATTGATGTGCCCAACCTAATGCATATTTGACTAAATCAAGCAACTGTTCCACCACGTTACCAATCGCTCGACCCGAACGCATGACAAGCGGGCAGTTTCTGCGTAACAGAACTGCCCCCACTTGATAGTGTCTACTCCGTGATTATGGCGCTAGAGGGCATAGAGGCCTGAGTTAAAGTAATTCTGACGCAGATTCCCGATGCACGGCTTAACGAACGGATTCGCAAACTAATTTTGGAGTTACCGAATTTAGACCTTAATGGTATTGCCATTTCCGGTGTGCCGCAGCCAGTCGTCTCGCTAAATTCGACTTAACAACTTGGAGTTTGGGAGGGAATAAGTGACGTCTTCTGGGCCTCCGGTTCTTTACCTCGCTTCTAAATAACGATATAATAATGTCAAAAAGAGAGAGGCCTAACAACTTTCGGAAATACAGAGGTGCCCTCTCTGCATAAGGATATTCTTTTTAAGCACTCAACCGGGATATTCGCCAACCGCGTCCTGAGCTTCTTATGACCTTAATATCACCCCGATTGTTTCGGGCAGAACCGGCAAATCTGCGGACCATCAAGGTTTAGAAAAAGATGATGGACTCTGTCTTCTGTATTGGCCGATGACAGCTATTTGCATCTGGAATTTCTGCCAGTTTACCCTTGACAAGTTCTGAATTTCTTCCTTGAGTAGGCCGGTGGTTTCTCTAACCTTGTCGATAGTCATACCTTTGAAAAAAGTACAATTTTCGTCAGGTCCGGAATGAGGTGGCAGCTCGTGGCTGAGAGTTTCATCAATGTCTGTCCCAGAGACTGTTTCAGCAGTTGCCGTTTAAAAACGACGGTGGACAAAGGAAAAATCATTAGTCTCACGGGAGATCCGAAAGACCCCTACACGCACGGCGCCCTCTGTGCCAAAGGGTATACCTATCGGCGCTCACAGGATGACCCCGAGAGGATCCTGTATCCGTTAAAACAGGAGGGAAAAGGATCCGGGCGATGGCGGCGCCTTTCCTGGGATGAGGCTTTAGGGGAAATCGCGGAGCGACTGGCGCGGATTAAAAGAGAAGAAAAGACTCTGTTGTCTGTCGCTTTGGACAAATACTTGGGGAGCACAGGGCTCCTCAACGGGACGGTCGATGCCTTTTTCCGCAGCCTGGGTCCTGTGACAACGATCATCGGCTCTCCCTGTGAACCGGCGGGGGTGGATGCACTTTTGCTCAGCTATGGTGCCTGCCGGAAGCCTGATCCGGAAGATATGGCGAAGGCGCGCTTGATCTTTATTTGGGGAGCGAATCCGGCCTGG
This sequence comes from Acididesulfobacillus acetoxydans, assembly GCF_902729405.1. Lineage (GTDB taxonomy): Bacteria > Bacillota > Desulfitobacteriia > Desulfitobacteriales > Desulfitobacteriaceae > Acididesulfobacillus > Acididesulfobacillus acetoxydans. The sequence goes on along the minus strand of NZ_LR746496.1, from coordinate 3,541,365 downwards.
ACGGCGTCCCAGCAAATGCGCTATGTTTACGAAGCGCGGTCACGGGGGGCTGTGCTGGTGGTTATCGATCCGCAATTTTCGGCCACGGCGGCCCGCGGCGACCTCTACGTGGAGGTGAGACCGGGCGGAGACGGTTATCTGGCACTGGGGATGGCTAAGGTGCTGTGGGAAGAGGGACTTACGGACGAAAAGTTTCTGCGTGAGGCGAGTTGGGGTTGGGAAGCTTACAAGGAGTATGTGGAGAGTCTGCATTGGCCGGACATCACGGAGGAGAGCGGGGTGAGCGAGCCGGACATCCGGGATTTAGCCCGTCTCTTTGCCGGGCACAAGCCCGCGACCCTATGGCTGGGGATCGGGGCCCAACATCACCCCTCAGCGGGTCAGAGTTTTCGCGCCATCGATGCCTTGGCGGCCTTGACGGGAAATATCGGTATTCCCGGCGGCAATGTGCATTATGCGCTGCCGGCCGCGGCAGCGGAGGCAGGGACCTTTCCGGCTCTCGTTTTCCAGACTGAGGTGGAAAGAGGACTGCGGGCTGAGGATGGAAAAAACGCATCACGGTGCATTCCCACCGGGCGGTATCGGGAATTGGCGGAGTTGGACCCGGCCCTGCGCTTTCTTTGGGTGGCCGGACGGAACCCGGTGGCCCAGAATCCGGAGAGCGCCCGTGTTCGGGATGTTCTCAAGCAGATGGAGACGGTGGTGGTGGTGGAGCAAAAGATGACGGCTACAGCCGCTCTGGCGGACTACCTTTTGCCGGCAGCCGATTTTTTAGAATACGAAGATGTTATCGTTTCGACTTGGCACTATGGGGTTGCGCTCAACCAGAAAGCCCTGGAACCGGCCGGTGAAAGCCGCCCGGATTTCTGGATCGTACGTGAGCTGGCGCGAAAACTAAATGCCCTCAGCCCCGGGTTTAGTACTTTTCCAATTGACTTAGAAGCGGAGGACTGGTTGGATAGGGCATTGAAGCCGTATTACTCCGGCTGGGGTATGAAGCATTACCGGGAGCTGGCGGAGCGGCCGGCGCGGCTCAGCCTGCCCGCCGTTCCCTGGCGGGATCGCAGGTTTTTGACCCCTTCGGGCAAATACGAATTCTACTCGCAACGGGCGGAAAGGTTGGGGGTATCTCCTCTGCCCATTCCGGAGCGCCGGGGAAAGAGGTCTTCCGTTTATCCCTTGCAAATGCTCAGTGTACGCAGTTTTGCCGCTTTAAACTCCCAGTTTGGCCAGCTGTTTCATCTTCTGACCGGAGAAGGTCCCAAATTACTCGTTCATCCGGATACGGCACGGGCCAAAGGGATCGAGGACGGAGGAGGGGCCTGCGTATACAATGACTTGGGGGAGATTTGCCTGCCGGCTCTTTACACGCGCTCTGTTTCGCCAGATCTTGTGGTGACTTTTCTCGGCAGTCAAGATGGGAAGGAAAAGGGTCTGAATGTGCTTTTGAATTTGCGTGAAAGCGACCTGGGAGTTCTCAGCAGCGGAGCCAAAGGGCTCTCTTTCCAATCATGTTATGTCAATTTGGTAAGGTGTGTGGAACGTGGGTGAGAAAACTTTTTTGCTGGATCCGAATCTTTGCCTCGGCTGCAGGGCCTGTCAAATGGCCTGTGCCGCAAACCGGGGTTTAGCGCCGGGGGTCTTTTTACGGCGTGTGAAGGAGGTAGAGCTCAGGCGCAAGGGTCAATGGGTCAAGTATTTTTTGTCTTCGGCTTGTCACCAATGCCAGAACCCCGAGTGTGTGCGCCTGTGTCCGGAGAAAGCGTTGCGCAAACGCAAAGACGGCATTGTCATTCTGGATGCCGGCAAATGTTCGGGGTGTGGGGTTTGCCTGCAAGGTTGTCCGTTTGAGGCGCCGGTGCGGGACCCTGAAACGGGCCGGGTCTTGAAATGCGACTTTTGCTACGAGCGGGTGGACGAGGGGCTAGTGCCCTTTTGTGTCGAGGCTTGCCCAGTCAATGCTTTGCGATTGATCGAGCTCAGTGATGAGAGAGAAGAAAACCCGGAGTGGGTGCGCAGGTTGCCGGGAGTGGAGAACGTACAGTTGACACATCCCTCTATCCGGTACTACCCTTTGCGGGAAGGACGGCAGGTCAGACGCCACTGGGAAGCTCGGAAAGCGGGGACCAAGCGTGGGGAGGAATGAGCGGAGCCTTCGCCTGGAGTGGCTCGAGGCTTTCCTGAAAGGTCGGGATATCCCTTACTATGCGCGTAAAATAGCCGGAAAACTGTTGCGTCCGGTGGTGATTGTCAGTACGGCGGGTCGCGTGTTGGCTTTTCATGACCCTTCGGGTTCGGGGTTTGTACCCGGGGATTTTTCTCCCCCCCTTGCCTTCGGTCGAGATTGGGGGAAGCCGGCGCTCATGACTTGCGCCGAACTCCCGAGAACCTGTGGTAAGTGGCCGGGCCGCGGGAAAAGCGGGGAGATTGAGTATTTGGCCGTACCTTTAGTCGCCGAAAATCGTTACCTGGGATCTGTGTTCATTCTCGGTCAGCCTGTGCTGACCGCGGAGGAAGAGGAATACCTTTGGCAGGCGGCTCTGGCTCTCTTGCTCGTTTTCGAGGAAACGGAGCGCGGGCGGCTGAAGGAGGAGGGATACCAGACGGAATTTGTCCGCGACATTCTCTATAACAACTATGATTCGCGCCGGGACATCCTTGACAAAGCCCGCTTTTGGCATTGGGACCTGAGCGGGGCTTGGGCTTTGGTCGTGGCCGAAGAAAGAGGAGGGGCACATTCCCCGGACATTCAAACCGGGGTGAAGAAGAAAAAGGAGAAGAGAGACAAAGAGATAGAGAAAGAGACCGAGGTAGAGAAAGAGAAAGGGAAAGAGACGAAGGTAGAGAAAGGGGCGGAGGTAGAGAAGAAAGAGGCGAAAGTAGAGAAAGAGACGAAGCTAGAGAAAGGAACGACGGTAGAGGAAGAGACGGAGGTAGAAAAGAAAAAGACGCAAGTAAAGAAAGAAAAAAAGAAAGAGACGGAGGCGGCGAACGGGAAAGAGCAAGAGCAAGAGAAAGAGCAAGAGAAAGAGCAAGAGAAAGAGCAAGAGAAAGAGAAAGAGCAAGAGCAAGGGAATGAGAAAAGGAGTCTCGTTTATGGATTCGGCACCGGCCCGGCCCTTTTCGCGGCACATGCGGAGGGAAAACTAAAAGACTGGATAGTGCGCGCCATGCCCTTGGTGGGGCGGGATCACAGCCGAGAAACCCGGCGCCCCCACGCTATTATTCTTAATGCCCAGCTTCTGATATTGGTGCCGTTACTCGGCAAGGAGGAGAAACAACATAGGATGACGGTGTCGTCTTTCCTCGGGGATCTCCTGGAAGCGGGCGGCCGTCTGGGCCTTGCCCCTCTGGACATAGGGGTCGGTACCTTCGCCGATGCGATCGATGGGGTGTACAAGGTCTATCAGGAAGCGAAGCTGGCTCTGGAACTCGGTAAGGCCTTCGCTTACGACGGTCCGTGCTATTTTGCCGAAATGGGAGTTCTCAAGTTTATCTTCAGTCAGCCCGCCCGGGAACTGCAGGAGTTCAGTCAGCGTATTTTGGGCATTCTTATCAGGTATGATGAAGAAACGGAGGCGGATCTGCTGGAAACCCTGCAGGGCTATTTTGAAGCCCGAATGCAGGTACCGGAATGTGCCCGCACTCTTTTTGTGCATGAGAATACTTTGCGCGGCCGCTTGAAAAAGATCGAACAACTGACAGGTTTCGAGCTTCATCGTGTCGATCATTTGGCCAACCTCTATATCGCGTTGCAGGTCAGACGTTTAGGCGGGCAATCTCCGGGACCGAAGAGGGAATGAGGGGTTCTCCGCCGGTGCACGCAAGGAGCGGAAGAAATGGGGAAAAAGTGTGTCCAATCTGGGCCCGTCAACGTCCTTTTTGCCCTAAAAGCTCGAAAATGTGGACATCTTGCCCCGTCAAAATCTTAATACACAATCGCATTCGGACATTATGCGGCAGCCAAAACAATCGGGAATTCCGATAAAAGCAGAGCAGAGAAGATGGAGTTTTCAACAGTGAAAACTCCTTTTTATCGTGGTTTCCACAAAGGTGAAAGCTTGCGGCAAAACGTATTAATAGACGATGGACAAAACGCTTTGACAGAACGCTTTAAAGAAAGTACGTGTCCAAGTTAGGAGGGGGATTATGCCAAGAATCAAGCGGCGTCAGTTCATTAAAGGGATGGCAGGCGGCGTTGCGGCTGTAGGCGTGGGCCTATCCGGCCTGCGTTATCTGGAGCCGGCCGGGGTGGCCTCGGCTTCACCTTTGACTTCTGCTCCAGAGGAGAAGCTTTACCGCACTGGGCATTCCAACAATTGTGATGGATCCTGCGGGCACACGGTCCACGTGGTGGGCAACCGGGCCACTTTTATTGAGAGCGCTCCCTGGGAATCGAGCATTGACGGGAAAGTCAAAGAGGACTATCCGCCCCGTATCTGCTTGCGCGGTGTGTCCCAATTGCAAAACACATACAGCCCGGATCGGGTCAAATACCCTTACCGGAGGGTGGGCCCCCGCGGGTCGGGAAAATGGGAGCGCATCAGCTGGGAAGAGGCGACGACGGCTATTGCCGAGAACTTCCGCAAAGCACAAGAGAAATACGGCGCAAAGTCGGTTTGGATCGCTCCGTACACCGGTTCTCTCAGTTTGATTGAAGGGGTGATCGGGGCCGGTTATCGTTTTGCCAGCGCCATCGGAGCTTCAGCCGGGGATTTTGAGGGAGACAACGAAGGGGACAGCGCCTGCCCGGCCGGGTTTAACTATGTCTTGGCCGATCCGACGCTTCCGGCCAATGGCGGCGGGATCTTTGACGGGCACGAATATCTGGATTACCTGAATTCGAAAGTGATTTTCCTCTGGGCCAACAATCTGGCCGAGACCTCGATTCCGGATTGGCGCACCATTTGTGATGCCCGGAAAAACGGCACTAAGCTCGTCGTGCTGGACCCGCGTTATACGCCCACCGCGGCGGCGGCTGACCTTTGGGTGCCGATCCGGCCGGGGACGGACACAGCTTTGGTCGACGGCATGATCCGCTGGATCATTCAGAACAAACGTTTTGATGAGGCTTATGTGCGTCAATACACCGTAGCCCCGTACCTGATTCATCCTTTGACGAAGAAGTTCTTGAAGCATAAAGACATTGTGGCCGGGGGTGAGGACAAGTACCTGGTGGTCGATGAACAGGACGGTTCGGTCAAGAAATGGGACGATCCCGGCTTGAGCAAACCGTCTCTGTGGGGAACGCACGCGGTCGGCGCTTTGAAGGCCAGGACAGCCCTGCAGGTGTTGGCCGATACCCTGAATAAATACACGCCTGAGTATACGGCGAAGATCACGGATGTGGATGCGAAGACCGTGGTGCAACTGGCGGAACTTTATGCGGGGAATCATCCGGCCGGAGTGAAAGCCGGTTTCGGTCTTTCGCACTGGTATCGCGCAGATCTGACTTTCCAAGCGCTCCTGACGCTGTCGGCCTTGACCGGAAACATCGGCGTGCACGGCGGCGGTGTCACTATTTACAGCGGCGCCCTTTTGACCACGGCCTATGACATTCCGAGCTGGTTTTATCCCGATAAAAAACAGTACACTTATTTACCCCCTATGCAGGCGTGTGATGCCATGCTGGAGAGCAAACCCTATCCCGTCAAAGCCGCCTGGTTCATGGTTGATAATTATGCCCAGCAGATGTCGGATCGCAACAAGGTGATGAAAGCTCTCAACTCGCTGGACTTCTTAGTCGTGTCCGACTATGTCCTCTCGGCGACGGCGGAACTGGCCGATATCGTCTTACCGGCTTGCACTTATCTGGAGAAGACGGATTTGCTCGGCTCCGGTAATTATTATCTTCAGTATATGCCCAAGACGATTCAGCCGCTTTGGGAATCGAAATCCGACTTTGAGGCTATCGGCCTGGTCGCCGAGAAGATGGGAGTCGGACAGTATTTTCATAAGACTCCGGATGATTTTATCAAAGAAGTTCTCCATATCGGGGATCCCCAAGCGGATCCCACGGTGCGCGGTCTCACTTGGGACCAGCTGACGAAGGGTGCTTACCGGCTGAATACGGAAAGTGTCCCCTATGTGCCTTTTTACAACAAACAATTTCCGACCAAGTCGGGAAAAATCGAGTTTTACGTGGAATTACTCATTCCCTATGAGCAAGAGGTCTGTGATTACAAAGAACAAGCGGAGGCTTTTCCCAATAATCCTCTCTTACAAAAATATCCTTTAGTTTTTCTCAGCACGCATACTCGCTTCCGCACGCATTCACAGTATTGCAATTTGCCTTGGCTGAAGGAAATCAACAATAACGGGGAAGGATTCCTGGAAATCAATCCGCGGGATGCCGCCAAACGGGGAATTGCGGACGGAGATGTGGTGCGGGTGTTTAACGGGCGGGGAGAGATGAAAGTACGGGCCCGCCTGACGGAAGGGATTAAACAGGGCGTGACCAACTGCTACCAAGGCGGCTGGGCGACCCGCCAGGTGAAACACTATATCGAAGGGCACCCGAACAATCTGACCCATCAGATCGCCAACCCCGCCCAGACGATTGTTCCGAACTTCCAATCCAACGCGGCCTATTATGATTGTTTGGTCCAAGTCGAAAAGGTAAAGGGGTGAATAGAGTATGACCAAGCATTGGGGCATGGTGATTGACCAGAATCGCTGTGTGGGCTGCTGGACCTGCGCGGTGAGCTGTAAATCCATCAACAACGAGCCCTTAGGGATCTTTTGGAACCGGGTGCTGACAGGCGAGCCGTCCGCGTCCGCATCCGTATCCGGCGCGCCGCCGGCCAGCCAGGCGATCGATGTGCCGCACGGCGTCTTTCCGAACCTGGCCTTAGCCTATCAGCCGACTGCTTGTCAGCATTGTGCCGACGCGCCTTGTGAGAAGGTCTGCCCCGTCTCGGCGACTTTCCGCCGGGAGGATGGAGTGGTTTTAGTGGATTTTGAGCGCTGCATCGGCTGTCGCTATTGTCTGGCCGCCTGTCCTTACGGGGCGCGGGCTTTCAATTGGGAAAAAGAACAGTATGCGCCGGATTTTCCGGTGGGTTACGGACGGGACTACCGCACGGGCGGAAGACTCGTCTTCACGCCGGTGCGCCCGGTGGGTGTGGCTGAGAAATGCACCTTCTGCGTTGAGCGGATCGATGTGGGAAAAAAACCGATGTGTGTGGAAACCTGTCCGGCGGGAGCCCGTATCTTCGGAGACTTGAATGACCCGGCCAGTGAGGTCAGCCAAGCGGTGAACCGGCAAGGCGGACGGCAGTTGCTGGCTGATTTGGGGACCCGCCCGAGCGTTTACTATCTGGCTGTGGATAGGCAAGGGCGCCTGACGGATTGAGAAAGGAGGGAACGGTTATGGTTAAGGACCCATCGACTCGCACGAGGTATCTGACTTGGCTCGTTGTTTTAAGCATTCTGCTCCTGGCTGCCCTCGGGGCATGGGTCTACGAGTTGATTTTCGGCTTGGGCGCCACCGGCATGCGGGATGTGATTTCCTGGGGATTATATATTCTTTCCTTTGCTTTTTTCGTTAAGCTCTCGGCCGGCGGACTCATTGTGGCCTCGTCGGCGGAGGTGTTCGGAATCAAGGGACTGAAACCTTTGGCCAAACTGGGGGTATTGACGGCGGCTGTTTGCGTTTTGGTGGCCGGGGTTTCGATTCTGCCGGATTTGGGCCGGCCGGACAGGCTGCTCAACCTATTTATCTATGCCCATTGGTCTTCCCCTATGATTTGGGATATTACCATTATCACGCTCTATTTTCTCCTGGCTGTGGCGGAGCTATGGCTGATGTCCGCCAAGATGCCGGAAGCAAAGCGGGCCAGAGGCTTAAAATGGGCGGCGGGAATCGGCTTGCCGGCGGCCTTTGCTCTGCACTCGATCACGGCCTGGATTTTCGGTCTCCAGATCTCGCGGCCTTTCTGGAATACGGCTTTGATGGCGCCGCTCTTTGTCGTGTCGGCGATTCTCTCCGGCACGGCTCTGGTAAGCTTGATCCTCTGGATTTTGCAGCGGGTGGACGCGCTGGTTGTGCGCGGCGAAACTTGGCGCAAACTGAGCGGACTTATGGCGGTCAGCTTGGCCATCGATCTCTTTTTCGTCTTGAGCGATTACCTGACGGTACTCTGGGACGGAGTGCCAAAAGATCTGCAGGTGCTTAGCACCCTGCTGCCGGGCGGGGGCTACCAACTCTTCTTCTGGCTGGAGTGGGTGATCGGCGGCGCTATTCCGTTGCTCTTTCTTATCCTTCCCAGTCTGAGGCGCCGGGTGGGCCTGATTGCCGCGTCCGCCGTTCTGATTCTGGTCGGGGTATATGCTTACCAGGTGGAACTGGTCGTGGCGGGGATGGCTAACCCGCTTATTCAACTGCCCCCGGGAATTTCCCTGGGAACCTACGTTCCGGGCGAGTCCGTGTTTCAATTGGTGGGGCATTATACTCCCACCTGGGTGGAGCTTACGATTCTCCTCGGCCTTTTAGCCTTGATCGCTTTGCTCGTCACACTGGGTTATCGTTATCTGAGCATTAAAGCGTCTCTGACGGAAGCCACCCCGGAAGCGGGCGATAGGTTGGACACCGACGGGGCCCGCCGCCGGATCGTGAGGGGTGAGGCGACGTGAAAGGAGAGGTGGCCGGACTCTTGAGTTCGTGGTGGACTCCGCCCGAAGTACTCGCCGTCGCGGACCGGTTGGAGCCGGGGCGGGAGGAGAGCGCACGCGAGTTGTGGCATGAGCTTGCTTTGCCCGGAGAAGACATTCTGGCGGATCTCTTTGCGGCTCTCACCCGGGAGAGGGCATCCTTACGGCAGGAGTACGAGCGTCTTTTTGTGGGGCCGGGTCCGGTGCCTTGCCCCCCTTACGAGGCGGTTTGGCACACAGATCGTCCACGCCACGAGGAAGGAATGGTTACCGGGGAAGCCACGGAGGAGGTGCTCAGGCTTTACGCGTCTTTGGGGCTGCGGGTGCGCTCCGGCGCTTCCGAACTTCCGGACCATCTGGCGATAGAGTTGGAAGCGCTGGCTTATGCTTGGAAAACCGGGGCTTCAACCGCGGAGGCGGACCTTCTGCTGGGGGCGCACCTGGCCTGCTGGCTTCCTCCTTTCTGTGCATCGGTCATAGGCCGGACAGAGCTGACTTTCTACAAAAGCTTGGCGACGCTGACGCTTATGTGTGTGCAGGCCTGGGCGGCAGAGAGAGGGGTAGTCGAGTGCTTGGCGGATTCCGGCCGCACTATGTCTCAGACTGTGGGGGGCGCCGGCGGGTCCGTTGAGAAATTTTGAGTACTCCTCAACAGCGTAACCCTTAGGCACACAAGTAATAAAGTAAGACGGCTAGAATCGTATGCAAGCGAAGAAACAGCCGAGTAGGGTATAATGTGGGTAAGTACAGCGAAATAGGTGCGGGGTGGGCGGCTTTTCTCCCGGATAGTGCTCCTTATGCTATGGGAGACTTGTTTAGGCACCGCCCCGGTTTGGCGGGAGTTCTGTCAGGAGCGCCAGATGGGCGGAGTCTGACTCAGTGCCTTAGAATTTTCCGATGGTGATGGGATCAATGCTGGTTATACAGGTGAGGACAGCAGAACAAGAGGAACAGACAGTTACCCCTTACGACAAGCCGATTGTCATCGAAACTGCTGTTGCATAGAACAGATAGCGACCGATGAGTTCCCCAGCCAGAATGAATAATAAACATACGTCGTAAGGATTGGCCTTTATGGCCCCGGTCTTGCCGACACAACTGCGAGAATTACCGGTTTGCGCAGGAGCTTGCCGTATATATCTGCCAAATTGTATTTCTTAGCCGCATAGACAATACTAACCGCGGCAGCCGCGGGACCCATCAAAAATGTTGTCCCGAAAAACGCCAGGTAAGTGTTATAGCTTTCTTTGCTAAGTTTGGTAGTCGGGACGGATACAACGCTTGGACAAGAAGATTTACCAAAACCTTTTTAAGATGAGGGAGTGCGAGCGCGTTTAGCAAAAAGCCCTGGGATCAGGGCTTTTGCTCTCTCTTGATGTATGGTATAATCTTACAAAGGAAGAAAGAGGGTTGCCACTGTGGATGAAATGCTCAATACATTAATTGGCAGAATTGTACAATCCATAAACCCCGACAGAATCATCCTTTGTGGGTCCAGAGGCAGAGGACAAGAAGGGCCACACAGCGATTATGATTTCTTGATACTGAAACGAGACATAGATAATCGTCGTACTTTGTCGCAACAGTTGTATCGAACATTTGTCGATGTTCCTGCCGCCGTAGACATACTTGTGGAGACCCCGGAAAAAGTAGAAAAGCACCGGGATACCCAAGGGTTCGTGTATGCTGAGGCGGCAAAAGGACGTGTCGTTTATGAGCGATGAACCATGGAAAATGTGGCTCCAGAGAGCAAAGAGTAATCTTACAAGGGCAGGGTTTGGCAGACAAACGCAAGATATACTATATGAAGATCTTTGCTTTGATGCCCAACAGTCATCTGAAAAGGCACTAAAAGGGGTAATGGTACTCTTGGGGTCAGATATCCCGAGAACCCATTTCATAGGATACCTTTAACGGCTAATTGAGGACTCCGGAAAAGTTGAAATTCCTGAAAATCTCAAAGAGGCAGCAATTTTACGGATTATGCAGCTACAACTCGCTACCCTGGGGATTGGGAACCAGTAGATGAGTCCGAATACAAACGAGCGGTTTTTCTGGCACAAGAAGTCTTCCAGTGGGTGTTACTATTGATCTCTAAGGTAAATCATCAGTAGACGGGATGCCGGGTGACATCCCGGGGTCATTCTTATCCGCTGGTATTTCGTGAGACCTTATCGAAAGATAATTGCCGTTGGGAGCATTGAGGGTGGACGATGGGGTACAGATTTCGCGGGGTATCCGGATTTAGAGATTCTCATACTTGCTCCAGGGGTATATAAGATGGATAACTCAGAAGAAGCAACTGCACAGGGGAAATCTCCATCGGGCACATCGATCTTGGTATTCTTTGCATTAGTCTTTGCTTTAGCCATTCCTTTCTGGGTGATGGGTGGTTTGACAGGTCGGCAACTATTACCAGGCCTACCAATAGACGCACTGATGGCAGTTTGTCCAGTGCTGGCCGCATTGATTCTTTCTTACCATGAGAATGGGTCAGTGGGTGCAAAGGTATTGCTTAAGCGGGCCATAGATTACAAACATATTACGTTGAAGCGGTGGTACGTTCCGACACTTCTGTTGATGCCATTTGTGATGGTTTTGTCGTTCGATGTAATGCGCTTAGAAGGAACGCCTGTTCCAATTCCTCAGATCCCAATAGTTCAGACTTTGATTTTGTGTATTCTGTTTTTTGTTGGCGCTCTAGGCGAGGAACTGGGCTGGTCAGGCTATGTCATCGATCCGTTGCAACATCGTTTGGGGGTGCTACAGGCCAGTATTGTTTTAGGGGCCGTTTGGGCAATCTTCCATTTTGTTGCGTTAACCCATGCGTACCGTTCGATGTCGTGGATTGCTTGGTGGTCACTAGGCACGGTGGCACTACGAGTGATAATGGTCTGGCTTTACAACAATGCCGGCAAGAGTGTCTTCGCTGTGGCACTTTTTCATATGACGATCAACGTTACGTGGCAACTGTTTCCTATTAATGGCTCTTATTATGATCCGCGTGTTACTAGTGTAATCTTGGCCTTAGTGGCCATTATCGTTATCGTCATTTGGAGACCACGAACTTTGTCTCGATTCGGAAAGGCCCAGAGGGATACATAAGCCAAAATCTGTCCGCATTTCTTTTCGCCGATGCATGAAGGTCAATTTCTTTTTCCCGCTACAGATGGCCGCGTATTGCCATGCTCCGGCCACCTCACGGATAAGCCATTACCCCGCCGTAGCGCCTTGCTAAGTTCAAGAAGCTGGCTGGATAAATCCTAGCCAGCGGCAGGTAGCGAGTCTTGCGTGTGGAGTCGCCGGATGGTGGCCTTCTACCCGCAGAGCGGCATAACATGCCGCTAACAGTTTGAAGGGAGGAGAATTAATGAAGATAGTTGCAGTTGCTGATATTCATTCTAAGGACAAATACAGCGAAATAGGGTGCAGGGTGGGCGGCCCACCCGCTGACTACCGTGAAAAAACGGATACTTAAGTAAAGCGGAGGCTTAACGGCGACCGTATAAAGGCAATTTGGAAGGATGAACCGGATTGGCGAAATGTATCAACTGCCTTAAGGAACTGGAATTGTTTCGCGGATTGGAGAAAGAGGAATTTGCCAATGTATGCCTCGCCGCTAGCAAACAGATCATCGAAAAAGGGAGTTATTTGTTCACCCAAGGTGAGCCGGCAGATACCCTTTTCCTAGTGAAGGGTGGTAAGCTGAAGCTTGTTCAGTTAACTGAGGGTGGACGCGAGATTATTGTTGACATTTTGGGGCAAGGGGAAGTTCTCGGGGAAACCGTACTTTTTCAAAGAGAAGAGCATCTGTACAGCGCCAAAGCCATTGAGACGACAAAGGTCTGTTCTTTTAGCATGGCTCAGTTTGAAACCGTGATAAAAAGTAATCCGGCTCTCGCTGTGAAGATGATCAGCCACCTGGGACAAAAACTTTACGAGTTTATCAGGTTGGCTGGGGAGATAACTGGCACATCTGCCAGAGAAAGACTTCTGCACGTTCTGCATCATTTGGCTGACGAGCACGGGCGGCCGGTTGAGAAAGGGATTCTGATTGAGTTGGACCTCACACAGCAGGAGTTAGCTGACATGATCGGCGTTTCAAGAGTCAAAGTTGCTCAGATTATCGGCGGATTGAAAGAGTCTGGAGTCATCCAACGCAAGGGGAAGTCTTACTTTTTAGCATCTGACCCGTGCCTCTTAAGAAATTTTCCAGAAGGTCAATGAGACGGGGGTTCAAGAACAGCCGCTGCCTATTCAGTTGGCAGAAAAAAATTCCTAAAGTGTAAACAAGTTTACTGTGAGATTCTTGGGGATGCTCTAAGATAGTTGTCAAGGAGGCGATAAGCGTGATAATAAGCGAGGAAATCAAAGAATTAATCGACCAGGCTCCCATGGTACCGATTGCCACGGTTTCGGCCGAAGGGGAACCCCATCTGATCGTGGTAGGAAAAGTTAAAGAAGTGCGGGAGAACGACATATTGACCTTTGGGGTTTATAAGATGGAAAAGACCCAGCAGAACATCAAGGCAAATGGCTTGATGCAGGTCATTATTGCAGTGCGAGAGGGCGGCTCCAAGGGATACCGTCTAACGGGGAAAGCATCTGTGGATGGCGGCTTGGTCTTGTTTAAGGCAGAACAGAGGGAAAAGCTGCTTTAGATTTTTAAGGAAGTTTAGGTAAAGTCTAAAACGGAAATTGGGTTTTTCGGGCTATACAGGCCTTTTGAAAGCGATTTAGGGGGCAATGAAGACATTCATACTAGAAAGATTGTAATTTAGGCTCTACCCGGGCAAGAGAAAGAGGTACTCTCGAGAAACGGAAGGTTTCTTGAATGAGCGCCTCTTTCTTTTTCGGTGCAGGGGCGGAGGTTCTTCGGAGCGGCTTGGAATCTCAGGCCAGTCGCCGGCTGTTCAGTGAGCTACCCCGAAGTCGCGGGGGTTGGATTCGCCTGATGTTGCCGGTGATCTGCGGTATCTGAGCGGGTGAGAGGGCCTGTGATAGCTGCTTTTTTCGGGGCCATTAACCTTCGAAGCAGGAACTAGAGGAAGCGTGTCGAATGAATGACTCATTGAGGGAAATGGTAGGGGTAGGAAGGTAGGTGTTTTGTGTGTTTCGTGGCCTTAAATGGCTGGTCATTCTGGTTATTCTTCTTCCCATCGCCGGCTTCTATGTATGGTTCTTTCATACATTTCATCCAGCCCGGCTGGGAGTGATAACCTCCGCGACTGGACTGTCTCAAGAAGAAAAGGTTGTTCAGGCTGCAAAGAGTTTACAGGGGATTCTTTACGACTACTCGGGCGGTCGACTCCTGAGATTCGGTCTTCTAGTCTGTACCGACGTGCCGCGCCTGAGTTACCAGGCAGCAGGCATCGATATTGGCAGCCTGATGGCCGCAGATTACAAAAGACATCCGGATCACTACTCCGCCTTCCCTGGCAACAACCCGTCTACCTCTTATTTCGATCGTCGGGTAGAAAACCAAAAGGTTTTTTTCAGCGATACTGGCAGGCTGATCCGGAATTGCACGGCCCCAGAGCCGGGTGATTCCGTATTTTACGGTTCATCTCATGTAACTATGGTTCTGGCAGTATACCCTGACCATACCTATGATGAAATTGAAACGGCGCCGGGAACTTGTCTTGCGACTGTTCATTATCACAAAAAGTGGACACCCAGGGACGTGGGTCGATTCAAACGGCTGACGCAGCTGCGGCCTGGTGGGAAGGGGTTACTGAATGGGTGAAAAATATACCGAATTGAATTCCAGCTTTTTTGATAAATGGATTGACAAGGGCTGGGAATGGGGACGACCTATTGGTCATGACGTCTTTGAAAGAGCAAAAAGTGATGATTGGTTTGTACTATTAACACCTACTAAACCCGTACCTAGGGAGTGGTTTTGTGAAATGAGGAATGCTGACATACTGGGTCTAGCTTCCGGCGGTGGTCAGCAAATACCAATATTTACTGCACTGGGTGCAAGATGTACAGTATTGGATTATTCGAAAAAACAGTCCGGGAAGCAGAGTGGCTTTATGATCATTTTGTTGACCACGTAGTATACGGAATTCTGGCACGGGAATGGAAGTAGTGACAGTAGTAGGCAGTTGTTGGGTCTGAGGGAAGTGGGAGACAAGGTGTGAAAGGAGAGGTCTGCAGGACAACGTGCACTGGGGAGGTGTGGAATGTGAGCTTGGAGAGGGCATTTGCGGAAATTTACCATGGCGTTATCGTTATAGATCTTGAAGGACGGGTTGTGGCCGCAAATAAGGCTGCGGCCGAACTTCTGAATATTCAGGAAGGACTCGTCGGTCTGCCCGCGAGCAGCATTCCGCCCGGCAGGGGGATTATGGCGGTGTTGAGCACGGGTACGCCCATCTGGCGGGATAAAGTGGCCGTGAACGGTCGCGTCTTGGTCTTTCATCACCAGCCTTTCCGTAAGGAGGGCCGGCTGGGCGGCGTGGTGAGCTCTTTTCAGGACATGAGCGGCTGGGAGGCTAAGGAGCGGGAACTGGAAACGGTAAGACAAGAAAACCGTGAGCTGGAGGCTATTTTTGACTCGTCATTTGATGAAATCTTTGTGACTGACGGTCAAGGTTACACCCTGCGGGTCAATAAGGCGGGCCAGGGTTTTTATGGCTTGAACGAAGCGGAAATTGTCGGCAAACATGTGAGTACACTGGAGGAGGAGGGCCTTTTCTCCCCGAGCATTACTCCCCAGGTGATTAAACTGAAGAAACGCTTGACGTCTGTCCAGACGACGAAGAACGGTCACAAGATTATTGTCACAGGCAATCCCGTCTTTGATGAACAAGGTAAGATCATCCGCGTCGTCACGAATTCCCGTGACATTACCGAACTGAGCAACCTGCGGCAGCGCTTGGAAGAGACAGAGAAACTGATGGATAGCTACCGCAGCGAAATCGCCAAATTGCGCCTGGAAAGGTTGAAACTGACGGATGTCGTCAGCGATAGCCCAGCCATGCGGAATATTTTGGAACTGGCGGAAAGGGTGGCGGGGGTTGATTCCACGGTGCTCATCGAAGGAGAATCAGGAGTCGGCAAAGGCGTGGTCGCGGCAAAAGTCCACGACTGGAGCAAGCGCCGGGAAAAACCGTACATTACGGTTAACTGTGGGGCTATCCCGGAAACCCTGATCGAGTCCGAACTCTTCGGCTATGAGTTCGGTGCCTTTACCGGCGCCAAGAAAGAGGGCAAAAAAGGGCTTTTTGAACTGGCCCAAGGCGGCACTGTGTTCTTGGATGAGATCACGGAGCTGCCTCTCAATCTCCAGGTCAAGCTTCTTCATGTTGTTCAGGAGAGGAGAATCATGCGCGTCGGGGGAGGCGAACCGGTCGCGATCAATGTTCGGATCATAGCCGCGACCAATCGCGATATGAAGAGCTTGATCAAAGAGAAGAAATTTCGCGAGGATCTATATTACCGTCTCAATGTCGTACCGGTGGTTATTCCGCCGTTGCGCATGCGCAGGGAAGATATTCCGGGCTTGATTGAGCATTTTCTGGCTGCGTGCGGGGAGAAATATGAACTGCAAAAACGGGTATCAGCGGAGGCGTTGAAATACTTGGTTGCTTACAATTGGCCGGGTAACGTTCGGGAGCTGGAAAACCTGATCGAGCGCTTCGTCGTGACCGTGGATGGACCGGAAATTTTACCGCAACACTTGCCGGAGTATCTTCGCCGGGCGGACCCAGGGGGCGAGAAGCTGCTGGTCTTAGATATTTGCCCCCTGAAAGAGGCTATGGAAGAGTTGGAAAGGCAGCTTTTGGCCAAGGCTTTGGCTCGTTTTCCCAATACCTACCGGATGGCGGATGCCTTAGAAGTCAATCAGTCGACCATTGTAAGGAAGTTACATCGTTATGGAATTTCGAAGAATCTAGCGCGCTACCGGGATGAAGAGACAACCTAGGGGGCTTTGTCTCATGCAGGGATGCATGATGCGAATTTAGCTGGGCATGAGGGAACGAAGCGGAAACAGTGCAGGCGGAACGAGTGCGGTAAGGGGTGAGGGGTCGCTTTTAATGCAATGGCGCATGAAGGCGGCCCCCCCTGATTCTTCTCGGAGGCCCGAAGAAGGGCGGAAAGGCCGAAAATATCCAACGGGCACGAGTCTGGCACAGCAGTTGCTACGGAAATTACTAAGTTCCCAAGGATATTTAGAGGACATGTATTTTTTGGCTAAGCAGGAAGTATAACTTTCACGGCGCATACCCATAGGGCATAAGAATTCTTACGAAATCAGAGATTTCGAGAATTCGTTATAAGTGCAACTAAGTCTTCGGCCTGCGCTAAAGTTTGGCGCAGCCAAGGTTTCTTTATTTGCGCCGTTGGGCCGGAGCGGAGGAGTCGGATTGACCCCAGTCCCTAAGGGGGTTGTTGTTTTACTTCCAAGGAAGAAGTTGGATGAGAAGCCGTTGCAGGGGGAAAGGAGGGCGGAGCATGTTGTAAGTGGAGTGAAGATTGGAAAGAGTGAAAAAAGGAGTATTTTGGCGAACGGTGCGCGGAAAGTAATCCAAGATCGCGGGAGGTGTTTATCCATGTCCGATGACGTGAGGGTCGAAGTACCCCGACTCAGGAAAAACGCTTTGAGCCTGAGCGAAATAGTCTCTTCTTCCCTGGCCAATGTGGCCCCGGCTATGTGTATCTACTTTTCTCTTTCCCTCATCGTGGGCGGGGCCGGCATAGCAGCCCCCTTGACCATCCTCTTGGCGGCGATAGCCATGGGTTTCCATGCCAATGCGATTACCGAGTTTACCAAAGCCCTGCCGAGCACCGGATCTTATGTTACCTTCATCGGCAAATCTTTCGGTCGGCGCATGAGCGTGATCGTGGCGCTCATGTACGTCTTTTCTTATATTGTGGCTATTGGTTCGGTCATAACTATGGGTGGTTATTGGACGGCGGATATCCTGAAGAATTTCTTGAGTGTCCAGGTGCCCTGGTGGCTGATCAGTGTTTTGTTCGTGCTGCTCGTTTACTGGTTGACGACCTCCGGCATTAAGTTGTCCGTGCGGACGATTGTGACGGTTTTTGCCTTTGAAGTGGGTCTTTTGTTAATATCGGCGATAGCCATGCTGATCGTTGCCCACGCTTACATCAGTTTTGCCCCGCTTAACCCGGCGAACCTGAAGAACGGCTGGGGGGGTGTCGGGTTGGGCTTCCCCATCGCCATATTTATGTTCATAGGGGTGGGAAACTCGGCCCCGCTGGCGGAGGAGACTGAAAACCCGCGGAAGAATGTGCCCCGCGCGGTCTATGCCTCGGTCATTGTGGCCGGGCTGTTGTACACTTTTCTCGGTTATGCGACGATTATCGGTCTGCATGCCGACGAAGCGGCCATTGCTAAGGCGAGTGTGCCCTTCATAGACGCGGCTAAAGTCGCTCTGGGCGGCTTCGTCATTCTGGCTTATCTCGCCGGCTTTACCAGCACTCTGGCCTGTCTGATCGGGGCCACTAACGGGCAATCCCGGGTGATATTCAGTGCTGCCCGTGAAGGACTCCTGCCTAAATGGCTGGCAGGAGTGGGGCGTAAACAGACGCCCGTGGCCGCCATACGTTTCTATCTGGTTGTTGCCTGCCTGGTAACCTTTATCTGGAGCATCACGGCGGCCCCGCTCGACGTTTATGGTTATCTGAGTACCTTGGGAGCTATCGGTGTCATTCTCGTCTATATAACTCTGAATTTTGCCCTGACTGTCTTTTTCAAACGCCAGCGCCCGGGAGAGTTCAGGGTCTGGCTGCATGGAATTGTGCCAGCCGTGAGTACCCTCACCATGCTTCTGCCCCTCTGGGGATTGGTGCAGCCCGGTCAACCGGTACCCTTCAACGTCTTTCCCTACGTAGTCCTCATCTACCTTGTTTTGGTCATAGCCTATGCTTTGGTCGCCACTAAGATGAATCCGGAACTCGGCAAACGAGTAGGCAGCGTGGTGGCGGATAAATAGAGGGGGGTGACAGGTTCGGCACTCTCGCATGTCCGGGCAGGCGGCCCGAGGGATATGTGCCCATCAGGGAGCCGCGGCTTTGCGCGCCAAGGAAGCCAGAAGGGTCGAAATTGTGAAATTAGCAGACACTGCTATAGACACCATTCCGGACGGACTTTGGGGCGCTGGCGAGCGGGCCGCAGGCGCCGAGGGGTGCCTTATAATATAGCGTTCTTCAAGTCATGAAAGGTGGGTATCTTGCGGTGGACAGCCTTTTGCTGTGGGTAAAAGCGGGTAAAAAGGAAGCTGCGTAGCACGGGAAAAACCCGAACCGCGTGAGCGCGATAATTCCCGCTCCACCGTAAAGAGGAAACTGTTTAGCGCGGAGAAAACTTGCTTCATGAGAAAGGGGAGAAGGTTGAATATGCCGAACAGAGAAATACCCGGGCCAAAATCCCAGGCACTGTTGGAGAAAAAAAACAAGTATGTGGCTCGCGGCATTGCCCACGGGGTACCCATCTTCATTGAGAGGGCCGAAGGGGCGTGTCTCACCGATGTGGATGGTAATGAATACATCGATTTTTACGGGGGTATCGGGGTTTTGAACGCCGGTCACTGTCCCCCGCCGGTTGTCCAAGCGATCAAAGAGCAAGCGGATAAGCTGATTCACACCTGTTTTATGATCACGATGTATGAAGGTTTCGTTTCTCTGGCAGAGAAGCTGGCCCAGATTACGCCCGGGAAATATGAGAAAAAATCGGTGCTCGTTAACAGCGGGGCGGAGGCGGTTGAAAATGCCGTCAAAATCGCGCGGGCGGCCACGAAGAAGAGTGGTATTGTGGCTTTGGAGATGGCTTTCCACGGACGGACCAACCTGGCCATGGCTTTAACGAGCAAGGTAAAGCCATATAAGTACGGCTTCGGTCCCTTTGCGCCGGAGGTTTACAAACTTCCTTCCGCTTACTGTTACCGTTGTTATTACCGAGCCTCTTATCCCGGTTGCGGCATGCATTGCCTGGAGCAGTTTGAACGTTTTTTCGCGGCCGAGGTGGATCCGGACGCCATTGCGGCCGTGATTGTCGAACCTGTGCAGGGAGAAGGCGGATTTATTGTGCCTCCGCCGGAATTCTTACCGGGGGTCGAAAAGATCGCCCGAAAGCACGGCGTACTCTTCATTGTGGATGAGGTGCAGACGGGTTTTGGCCGTACGGGGAGAATGTTTGCGTCTGATCATTACGGACTGGAGCCGGATCTCATGACGATGGCCAAATCGATTGCCTCCGGTATGCCGCTCAGCGCGGTAACGGGAAAAGCCGAAATCATGGATGCCCCAGGCCCCGGCGGACTGGGGGGAACCTATGCGGGTAATCCCTTGGCTTGTGCGGCAGCGCTGGCGACTCTGGCCTATCTGGAACAGGAAAAGCTGGTGGAACGCTCGGCTGAGATCGGGACCAAGGTCATGGACCGCCTGCGGCAACTGCAAGAGAAATGCCCCCTGATCGGAGATGTGCGCGGTCTGGGTGCAATGACGGCGATTGAATTGGTGCAAGATCGCCGGACCAAAGAACCCGCCAAAAAAGAGACGGCTCAGGTCATTGAGGAGTGCGCCAAGCAGGGCCTTCTCATTATCGGGGCGGGGGTGTTCGGCAATGTAGTTCGGATGCTGATGCCGCTGGTGATCACGGATGAGAAGCTGGATCAAGGGTTGGACATTCTGGAATCTGCCCTGGATAAGGTCGAGAAAGCGCGGGGGCGGCAAGTCGCTCGCTGAAGCGCGGGCGTTGCCGGCCGGGAGAGGTCCTGGCGTCAACCCCTGTGGAAACCCCACCGGCCGCGGCGGGCAATCGTAAAGTCTAAGTATAGCGTGTGAGGGGGCAATCCGGTGTTAGAGAGTTATCCCATCTATATTAACGGTCGATGGCTGGAAACTGAGAACAAATTGGATGTGGTGGACAAATTCAGCGGCGAAGTCTTTGCCAGGGTATCCGTATCGGGGGAGGCCGAGGTGGATGCCGCTGTATCGGCGGCGCTGGAAGCGTTTCGCCAGTCTCCGCTTCCGCCTTACCGGCGGTACGAGATTTTGGCCAAGGGTTCGGCTTTGCTGGCGGAGAGAGTTGACGAACTCGCGCTGACCATAACCCGGGAGGCGGGAAAAGTCTTAAAAGACGCTAAAACCGAGGTCCTTCGGGCCGCCCAGGTGTTGCAGATCGCGGCGGAGGAAGCCAAACGCATCACAGGCGAGATGATTCCGGTTGAAGCTGCTCCGGGGGCCGAAAACAGACTGGCTTATACTGTTCGGGTTCCCATCGGGGTGGTCTGTGCTATCAGTCCCTTCAACTTTCCTTTAAATCTTGCTTGTCATAAAGTGGCTCCGGCCCTGGCTGCCGGCAATACGGTGGTCTTCAAGCCTTCCTCCGCCACCCCGATTTCCGGAATAAACATTTGCCGCATCCTGGAAGAAGCGGGACTCCCCCCGGGGTATCTCAATTTGGTGGTCGGCGGCGGCAATGAAGTCGGCGACTTGCTTTTGCGGGATGAGAGAATCGCTTTCTACTCTTTCACAGGGTCCGCGAAAGTCGGAAAGAGGATCATGGCGACCGTGGGCTTACGGAAAGCGACCATGGAACTCGGTTCAAACTCGGTCACTATTGTGCACAAGGATGCGGATTTGGAGAAAGCGGCGGCAGCGTGCAGCCGTATGCCCTTTGTCAATGCCGGCCAAGTCTGTATTTCGATCCAGCGCCTGCTGGTGCACAGGGACATTTACGAACGTTTCACGGAGATGCTGGCCGCCAAAACCCGCGAACTCGTCCTCGGTAATCCACTGGACGCGGACACGGACCTGGGCCCCATGATTAGCGAAGCGGAAGCGATCAGGGCTGAAACTTGGGTCAAGGCCGCTTTGGCAGGGGGCGCGACTCTGGTGAGCGGCGGCAAGCGCCGGGGTGCTCTGTTTGAGCCGACCATTTTGACCAACGTTGAACCTGAGATGAAGGTCGTCTGTGAAGAGGTCTTCGCTCCCGTAGTCAGTGTGATTCCGTACGACGATTTTGACGAAGCGGTTAAAATGACTAATGCTTCCAAATACGGCCTCCAAGCCGGTGTTTTTACATCCTCAATTGAAATTGCCAATAAGGCGGCCCGCGAGTTGGAAGTCGGCGGAGTCATTGTCAACGATACTTCTGTCTACAGGGCTGATCAAACTCCTTACGGCGGCGTTAAGGAAAGCGGGAACGGTCGGGAAGGTCCAAAATATGCCATTCAGGAAATGACGGAGCCCAAACTAGTCGTCTTCAATCTAGATGTTCTTTCATGAACAGATTGGACATTGGCGCCTGAAAATAGCCATCGTGAACAGTGATCGCATGGGTCGAACAAAGAAGTTGAGAGTAGCCGTCCTTGGGCAGATACTTGGGGATCTTGACTTTATCCGGTGGATATTGCCCTAACGCCGCTTTTCTGCCGAGTGCCAGGAAGGATTTCATGGCTTCGTGCGCACTCTTTAAGGTCTGCTGGCTTGCTCCGGCTTGGATTAAACGGTAGTTCTCATTTGTTTTACACTGTATGGTGGAGTTTGTTGAAACTCAGCAGTTTTCCCGGCGCAAAGAAGTGTTGGCGCAGGGCATAGAGAGCGGCATTGGTGCAGATACGCGAGCCGGTGCGTCGCCAAGTTGGGAAGCACCGGCTCAGATTTCGTTTATGTTGAGCGGCAGATATGTTGGACGAATAGGTCACGCGGACAAAATAGCTCTGCCCGCCCCCAAAAAAGGATACTTTATCAAGGCTGGACGGTATCCAGGGTTTGACGGCATCAGGGTTTAACCGCTCTGATTACTTGCCGGTCGGCTACTTCGTCGAGAGTCACATGGGTAAAACCAGCTGTGCCAAGCCAAGCGTTATACTGCTCGAAGGTCCAGGTCCCGCCGTTGACGGTATTGACTAACATATTTACGCCAAAAACAGCGGCAGAAGATTTGGTTCCGCGTACGGTGTCGATAACGGCGATTTCCCCGCCGCTGCGCAACGCTTGACCCACCTTGCGGAACAGTTCTGCGTTTTCCGCTTCGCCGAAGATGTGACAAATGTTTCCGAGGAAGGCTAAATCGAAGGGACCGGCGGGCAAGCCCCGGTTAAAATCTCCCGAAATCATGGTGATGCCTGCCTTTTCGGCTCTTTCTCCCATCAACTCCACTACGGGCGGCAGGTCCAGCACGGTTACTTGCGCTCCCTTGGCCGCAAACGCGGCGCCGTAAATCAGCGGGCCGCCGCCGATGTCGAGGACCCGCGCTCCTCCGGCCGTTTTGCCAAGGAGAAAGTCCGCTATTGCCGGGGCGGCGTTCCGGGCTCCCCGGCCCATACCTTCCATGAAATAGCGGGTGTTTTCCGGATCCTGATCCCGCGGCACGGGCTGCCCGTTCACCAGAACCTCCGGCAAATGGACCCAGGAGCGGATCAGATTGTAGCGATGCATGAAGGAAAAGCCGAGAAAATCGGGCGACTCCTGGTTATAGAGCATGTCGCGGGCCTGGGCAGAGAGACTTACGGTTTCCCCCTCTTTGACCACGTAGCCGAGAGCGGCCAAAGCTTCCACCACTACCCAAACGGCGCGCGGATTCAGGTTTAATTTCTCTGCCAGGGCGGTATAGGTGGTGTTTGTGCGCAGAGCCTCGACTATTCCGGTTTTTACGGCTGCCCCAAGAATTAAGAGTTCTTGGGGTATGGTCATAATCTTGTCATTGGGCATTTTCGGCACTCCTTTCGGGCCCGTGTTATCCTGAACGTTTTTCAATCAGTATAACACAGGACCGTATCGGAAGGTACGAGGTGACACGGAGTGCCGCCGGCATTTTTAGCAACTGGCTAGGGCAATCCGACTATTCAAGGGCCGAAAGATTCGTCACAATAGGGGATTCCGCTGCCGCTGCATGATTCGCTGCTGCGAGCCGGAGAAGCCCGGCAACTGTTTTCAGCCCTGGCGGGTAACATTTTTGCGGCATAGGGATCCATGCCTGAATAGTCAGTGCGCAATATCGGAGGGGTGCCGGAAGGGAAAGCAACGGTATAGGTCAAGGCGGAGATAGATGTTGTTTATGGCGGGTAAAGGGTGAGTACGATTTAGTTGGGCAAGGCGGCCAGAGTAACGACCTATGTCAGAGGCACTTGGCCCATGAAGGCAGGGTTATGCCGTCAACGTGGGTCAGACTTTCTGCTGAGAGAGACGAAGATGTGAGGAACGCCAAGGCAACAGGGATCCATTCCAAATGCCAATGAGGGTCTTGATGGCGACCAGGGAGAAGAATCCCGCCAGGACAAGGAATTGAATCAATCCGGCGACGGCAAAGAACGAGTGCCCGACAAGACGGTTCAAGGCATAGGTTCCGGTCGTAAAGCTTCCCAGCGGAAAAACGTAGCTCCACCAGCCCAGGCTGTAAGGGATGGTGCTGTCCTTGTCAGTGAGGTGCAGAAGGGAGTAGAGACTGGCAATAACGATCCACCAGATGCCGACTCCCCACATGGCAATGGCAAAAGCAATCCCCAGAGCGTGAAACCCGCTGCTCCAAGCGCCAAAAAGGGATTGGGTGACAAAAGGAAGGTTGCTGAAGACAGTCATGGACATGCCGATAGGGCCTATCTCGATCCAGACACTGGGAACAAAACCGCCGCCGATTTTGCCTTTATAAACCAGCCGCGAATAGTAGAGGCTGCTGACCATGATGAAGAGAAAGAAAGTCATACCGAACATGGCTAAAATGAGAATGGTGAAGAAAAACTGCTGGGCCGGCGAGTTCCAATAGGGGATGAGGTTGGTCCCGGTGGCTGCCGCGACAATGGGAGGAACGATCGGGATGAGCCAGCTGGCATGGGTATCTTCAAGAGAAACCTGGTGGGTGACAAAGAGCAGATAGGGTACTGTAATAATAGTAAAGAGAGAAACCGCAACACCGCACAGCCAAATGACTTTGCTCATCAGAATGGCAGTGGCTGGGGAGAGCAGATGTGTGCCGATGATGAGAAAATCGTTGCCCACCACGTTGATACCCATGGCTAAGGCGCCGTAGAAGAGGGCTTTATTAGGGTCGGAAAAGTCTTTTAAAGCCTCATCAGTATGGTGAAACCATCGCCGTACCCATAAAGCGAGGGCGACAAGAAAGACTCCGCTGACAAGGAGAAAAAGGGCTTTGCCAATCATATACCGTCCGGGCAGGGCAATGGGCGAGGCGTAGCTCAGGGCGGCGACGATGCCGATTCCCATGACCACGGTGAACCAATTAGTGCCGAACTGACGCGAGAGAGACGGACGTCTGTCAATTTGACGACGTCCTGTTTTAAGTTGAGCTCCTAACATAAATCATTCCTCCAAACAATGATGATGTTTAATGACCTTCCGGTTATTTGACTAGTTGTAGGATAAGGCTTACAATACTATAAGTAAAATCGTTTATGTTTATGAAATAGATAAGGGCTAGTTATTTGCTGAAGTGCCTCCGTTTGCGGTCTCCAATGATGATGCTGCACGGCAGGAGGTTGGCCCTCAAAGATGTCATGCTGCGCGTACTTTCAGAAAGCGGGTGATGAATTTGGACCACCGTCTCCTTTCTTTTGTCAAGGTGGTACAGGAGCAGAGCTTCTCACGAGCCGCCGCCGCTCTGCATATAACCCAGCCGGCGGTGACCCAGCATATTCAGAGCCTGGAAGCCGAATTTGACGCCAGCTTGCTGGAACGGGGCAAACGCTCTGTCAATACTACGAAAGCGGGCGAAATTGTTTTCCATGAGGCCCTCCGGATCCTTGAGCATTATAATGAAATGAAACGTTTGGTCGATGAAGTACTCGGCGGTGATACCGGCAGTATCGTGGTTAGCGCCAGTTATACCTTTGGCGAATACATCTTGCCGTATGTTCTCCGACAATTTCAGCAATCCTATCCCAAGATTTCCTTCGTGGTCAATATCGTAAACAGCGATGAAGTGGTCCGCCAAGTGCGAAACCATGAAGCGGACATCGGGATTATCGAAACCGACCTGGCCGGCAGCGAAAATTTGACGGTGGTTCCTTTTGCCCGGGATGAAGTTATTGTCATCGCGGCCTCAAACAACAATTTTTATGCCGGGACGGCACCGCTGGCAGAGGAACTGGCGACCCAGACCTGGCTTTTGCGGGAGGAAGGATCCGGAACCAGAAGGGTGGCAGAGAAGGCTCTCAAAGATCTCGCCATTTCTCCGACCCATATCCTGGAATTGGGCAGTATTCAAATTATTAAGCAATCGGTCGAGGCGGGACTGGGAATTTCGGTTCTTTCCAATTGGACCGTCCGGAAGGAACTTTCTTTGAACACCCTGAAGCAGGTCAATCCCCAAGGTTTCTCCCTGGGGCGATCATTTTCGTATATTCATTTGACAGCGGAATGGCAGACCAAAACGATCAAGTTGTTCGCCGGGTGTTTAACCGGAATGGCAGGTCGTTTTTAATGATGCCGACGGAATAATTGAGTATTAAAGCCCATCGTATTCAAAGAGAAATCAGGGATTTGGACATTGCCAAATCCCTGATAGATCGAGTCAAAAATCTCTGATATGTCGAGTCAAGGCCAGGTCTGGTTGTGGCCGGAGACCACAGGGCAGTGAACTCGGGGTCGGTCCGGAAATTAAGAAGCCAGAGCTGATGAGGAGCGGTTTTCTACTCCAGTACGATGGCTTCGCCAGGGCACATTTGTGCCGCTTCTTTAGCGGACTCCTCGGCTTCGGGCGGAACCGGATTTGTGTAGGCTTCGGCCAGCCCCTGATCATTCATCCGAAAAACCTCGGGGCAAACGGCTTCACAGGAACCGCAACCGATACAATCCGCCTGATTTACTGTGGCATACATGGGCTAAACACTCCTTTCAAAATTGCGGGTGGACATCGCCAATGCAAGGATAACGCATAAACCCCGCTTGATCAATGCCTAAACGGGGAAAGGGGAATGTTTTTTCGCCCAGAGCAGTGGGGGGAGACCCGTGGGGCCCGTCACTCGGGGAAGGCTCAGCCGGCGGAGAAAAGAGACGTTTCGGGTTAAAAAAGGCGTTTCGGGTTAAAAGAGACGTTTCGGGTTAAAAAAGGAGCGGGTTAAAAAAGGAGTGGCGAGTTAAAAAAAAACGCTTTTGTGAAAGTGCGTATAAGAGCTTATTGCGTGATTCTTAAATATTTTACTTCTTTGTTTATAAATGAAGCCACGCTACGAAAATGTTGTATAATAGGGTTCGGCAAAAATGCGAGGAGTTGGGTAAGATGAGTTTTTTGGAAGCAATCATGTTGATATGTTTTGGAGCCGCCTGGCCGTTCTCGATCTATCAGTCGTACAAGTCGCGGTCGACGGCCGGAAAAAGCCCGGCCTTCTTGGGAATTCTTATCTTGGGATATATTGCCGGTATTTTGCACAAGCTGTTCTTCAGTTATGATTATGTTTTGTACCTCTATATACTGAACCTAATTATGGTCTCGGCCGACCTGGCGTTGTACTATTACAACAAACGCAGAAATGAGACAGGAGCCGGAGCCACCGGAAACGCGGCATACCCTGAATGTGTACACCCTACTATACACCCTGCGGCTAAATAGTCCTTGGTGAAAAATCCGGAGTTGCGTACAGGAGAAGCAAGCAAGCTTCTCTTTTTTTTCAGAGCGAACTGCCTAAAAAGTAGGCAATTTCTCAGAAAGGTGAGAAAAAAGTGGGCAGGTAAGGGGGCGGGCCTGCAAAGAGAATAGCCACGGGCCAAAAGGAGGAAGACATATGTGAATAAACGTATAAGTACAAAGTGCCTGAATGGCGGATTACTTCAATATTTTCAGAATTACCGTTTCTCCGGATGTTTGGCACGAATTTTGCTACTACTTGCTATATCAATATCCATCAGCACTCGGCCGCCTTTGTTTAAAGAGGCCAAGTCAACCAATTAAGTAGGGATCTTGAGGCGGGCGGACATTGAGGGCGGTCTACTCATCGCACTTCCGTCTTGTGATTCTTTGTTGATTAGGCCGAGGGAAAGGAGGTCGCTGGGCAGAGGTTATAGTTTAAATCAGGGAAACGTCATAATAGCAGGAGGAGATGATCCGGATGAAAGAAACGAAATTTCGCTGGCTAATTATTGGTCTGGTCTTTTTGATTACGGTCATAAATTATGTGGATCGCTCGGCCATTGCCTTTGCGATGCCGCTGTTGAGCAAACAGTTCCACATGAATTCCGAAGATATAGGATTAACGCTGGGGGCCTTTAATATCGGCTACGCCATTTTGGTCTTCTTCGGGGGACTGATGGTAGATAAATGGGGAGCCCGTAAGGTTTGGGTCTTCGCCGCTTTGGTTTGGTCCCTGAGTATTTTTTCTACGGCTTTCGCCACCGGTTTAGCGATGCTGTTTACGGTGCGGATGATGCTGGGCGTGGCCGAAGGGCCGAACTTTCCGGCTTTGAACCGGGTGGTGGGAGACTGGCTCCCGAGTAACGAACGGGCGGTTGCTTTGGGCAATGCTCTCGTGGCGGTGCCGCTGGCTTTGATGCTGGGCGGCCCCATTGTCGCTGCTCTGGCGACCTTCTTCGGCTGGCAGGGAATGTTTATCATCTTGGGGGTTTTGGGCTTCATCTGGATTCCAGTGTGGTACGGGTTATACCGTGATTTCCCCGAGAATTCGAACCGGGTCAATGATGCTGAACTCAAGCGGATTCGTGAGACCGCTCAGGTGAGGCGCGGGATCAGCGACAAGGAGATTCGGCGCACCAGCCATGCCGCAATGCCTGGTATGTGGAAGTTTTTGCTGACCAATCCCACCTTGCTTTCCAACGACTGGGCCTTCTTCGTCTTTGGCTATAATCTCTTCTTCTTCATGGGTTGGCTGCCGACTTTCTTGAGCAAGTCTTACCATTTGGATCTCAGCCAAGTAGGCTGGTTCTCAGTCTTGCCCTGGGCTTTGGCTTCGATCATGCTCTTCAGTGTGGGTCACCTCTCAGATCGGATTTACAGAAATACGGGAAGTCTTCGTTACGCACGTTCTTACCCGATCTGGATCACTCAACTGTTGGCGGCGGCCAGCCTGGCACCGATCATTTTCTATCACTCCTTAATGCTGGCGCTGATTTGCATCTCTCTGGCGGTCGGCTTTGGTATGGCTTCCAATTCCACGTTTTACGCCATCAACGTCGACATGATCAAGCAGCGTACTGGTACGGCTATGGGCATTATGGATTTCTTTTTCGCCGTTGCCGGCCTCATTGCTTCCACCTTGACCGGCTGGATCATCCAGCTGACCGGTTCTTTCGCAGGTGCTTTTGCTTTGGTGGTTGTGCTTAACCTGACGGCGGTCTTGGGCGTTCTGCTCTTCCATCACCCCGACAACAAGAAGCACGCCTACAACTATCAGGCAGCATTGCAACAACAGTAGTTTTAGTAAAAATGCGACTAAGCCGGGGTGTGTAACGGGATAAAGGCAAAGTGTTCCCGGCGGAGGGCATAACAATAACAACAAGAATATATGGCAAAAGACCTTGAAGGAGCGGTTTCTGTGCGCGGCACGGGGGCCGCTTTTTCTCCCCCTGACGGGAAGAAGAAGTTTCCCTTAGGACAAGGGTAAACCGGTGTCTGCTCCGAGCTCTCCAACCGATCGCTCATTTCGGCATGCCGCTGCCAATCAGGTTTTTGGCAGGATACTCAATGTGAACCTCCAAAACCTCATGGATTCTTGTTATAATATAGAAGTGGTGTTTCACGTAGTGTTTAGATACACACGTGAAAACGAGAAATTGACCCAAAAACTTGGCCACCACGCCACTGGCTTCAGCTATGGGGACATTCGGGAGGAGAAAAATATGACGACTCAAAGAGTTCGGGCGGAATTTAAAAGGCTCTGCTTTTCGCTGGAGGAACCGGTGGTCTACAGGACCCTCAAGGAGGATCCGTTGATCGAGGCGTTCGGGCAACTATTTCGGGCGGCTGCCTTGGAAGAAAGCGACTTTGACCTTATTCACAGGTGTTATTATGACGTTTGCGGCTTGGCGCTGGAGTTGGGCTGGCCGGCTCATTTAGCAAACTTGATCATGGAAGACGAAAATTTGTTCAGCAAAACCGCCGCTGCCGCGGGTGCTTCCGGATTGAATCCTACGCTAAGAACATCGGCCACGCGGGACTTGGAAATCTGCCGGGCTCTGGTTGCCTTCAGCGCCCGTCGGGTTAAAGAAGGGATCGAGGAATTGTGGAATGAGCAAGTGCCGGGTGAATACGCCCTCTGTGATCCGCCCATGCTTTGGCCGGAGTGGGACGAGGGTCTGTCCCTTGGGAGCGGCGGGAACCTGTCGCAGAAGAAGGAGGGGCGCCAGACGCAGCAGGAGTGCAGGGGGCAGGGAGACGGGGCGTATGGCGGGGGATTGAGGAGAGCAGGGAAAGCGGAAGGGGATGCAAACGGAAGAGAAGGCGCAAACGGAAGAGAAGGCGCGAACGGACGAGAGGATGCGAACGAACGAGGGAATGCGAACGGGCGGTGGGATGAAGGGTGCCTGGAAACGGAGGCGTATCTGACGGGTTCGGGCAGCGTTGAGGAAATGGTTGATTTTTTGGCCGGCTATCATTTCGAGAACGGGTATGGTATCCTCAGCCGTTACCTTGCGTTTCGCTGGGAGGGGCATCGCTTAAAGGGGATTGTTAACCCGGACTGCGTTCAGCGGACACAGCTCTTTGGCCTGGAACGGGAACTGAGTATCCTGGCAGAAAATACGGAGCACTTCCTGGCCGGGTTTCGGGCCAACAATGTGCTTCTCTACGGCAATCGCGGTACCGGCAAGTCGTCGGCGGTCAAGGCTCTGCTTAATACTTACCGGGCCGAAGGTTTGCGCTTGGTGGAATTGAGCAAAAGCGCCCTTGAGGATCTGCCGGATGTGGTTCACTCTCTCTGGGGGAGTCCGCAAAAATTCATTCTTTTCGTCGATGATCTGTCTTTCGATGACACCGAACTCGGATACAAAAACCTGAAGACGGTTTTGGAAGGCGGACTGACGGCAGAGCCCGGGAATGTCTTGATTTACGCAACTTCGAACCGGCGCCACTTAGTCAAGGAAAATTTCACGGACCGTCAGGGAGATGAGGTTCATGCCCGCGACAGTGTGGACGAGAAACTGTCTCTGGCGGACCGTTTTGGTCTTACCATTACCTTTTCAGCGCCGGATCAAAAGGGGTATTTGCAAATAGCGCGGGGCTTAGCGCGGCGGCGTGGGTTGACCGTTGAGGACGGTGAGCTGGAGAGGATGGCTTTGCGTTGGGAAATGATGCACAACGGGCGCTCGGGGCGAACCGCGCGGCAGTTTGTTGATTATCTGGAAGGTTCTATCGGCTTGGCCCACGCTTCGGTCCGAAAAATACAGCCAAAAGATGCCCGTACTGAGGAGGGGAACCGGCACGCCGGTAAAGGGTAGCCCTGGCGAAATGCCGTAAGCAACGGGGAATCCTCTGACTTTAGTCACATGAGAGTTAATAATTCCGTTTCGGAGCGGGCATACTAGTTCCTGAAAAAATTCCGAACGGGGTGATAAAACTATGGCATTGATTCCGTATGACCCATTCCGCTTGTTTGAACCGATCTGGAATGATCTGGATCGCTACCGGAACGGGGGCAGAGAAAATTGGTCCGAATGGACCTACCGTGTGGATGTGGAAGAAACGTCGGATGCCGTCATTGTGACCGCGGAGATCCCAGGCATCGAGAATAAAGAGGATTTAAACATCCAGCTCGATGAAGACCAGCTGACGATTCAGGGTGAGGTCAAGCGGGGTACGGCCCAGGAGGAAGGCCGGGTTTCCAGGCGTTCCGAGCGTTACTACGGCCACTTTTCCCGGACTATCACACTTCCGGCGAGAGTGAAAACGGATGGGGCTCACGCCAGCTACAGAAACGGGTTGCTGGAACTCTCTTTCCTTAAAGATAAGCATCCTTCGGCCCGGAATATCGAGGTGAATTTTCACTAAGGTCTGGGTACCGTGGGATACGGAGAAGCCGCGAATACCGCGGGACAGGGGGAAGCTGTGGCAGTCGCAAGATACGGAAAAACCGGGGGTGCCGTGGGACGGCCCGGAAGAAGGCGCCCCCTGCGGTCGCCGGCCGCTTTTTTGTCGGTCTGGGCCAGCCTCTGACGTCCAACAGAGCCGAGCCGGCCCCGGGGCGGGTGTTGGCGGCCGAAGGTTGAGAGAGGTGCTAAAAGAAAGCCTGCAGGCATAGAAAAGTAGTGGAGTTCTGTCTAAAGGTGGATTTTTGTCTAGAAGAAGGGAAAAGTATGCAGGCGGCGCTGCCACTCCACAAAACCGTGCCTTCTTATTCTATCGGTCTGGCCCTGCTCTTGTTGGCGGGGGTTGTTATGCTTCCGCTGCCGGAACTAACTGCCGGCGGAGAAAGGCAATGTCCCCGGTGGGGTATTCCGGACAACCCGGCGGGAGGGATTTCTGGCGGCGTCGCGCAGGCAGGCCACGATGCGGCGAATGGGGTCTGGCATCCCTCTGACCTGACGGGAGCGGTGTCGGGGGTCTGGCGCGCTGAGCAAAGGCAGGAGCCGGAGCAGGAGTTGGCGGGACCGACGCCGCCAAAAGTCATACCCCCCGCCAAGGGAACAGCAGCCGGAACTGCCGGTGCGGGTCGCAGCGCCGTCCCCGACACTGATTCGGCTGCTCACGTCAGCACCGAGGGTCCGGCGGCAACGACTCCGCGGTTGCGGGAAAAAGCGCGTGCTCTTTTAATACAGCACGCGCTCACCTGGCTGGGAGTTCCCTACGCTTGGGGAGGAGAGAGCCGGACGGGAATTGACTGTTCTGCTTTCACCCAGAAAGCTTTCGCCTTTGTGGGTATCCATTTAGCGCGGACAACTTACGAGCAGTTTCGGGAAGGGGTCGGCGTGGCGCGCTCGTGCCTAATTCCGGGTGATCTGGTCTTTTTTAGCACGGGCGGTCCCGGGGCCAGCCATGTGGGAATATATCTGGGCGGGGGAGAATTCGTGTCCGCGACCCGGCGGCAGGTCGAAATTCAGCCTCTCGCAGATCCCTACTGGGTGAAGGCTTACCGAGGTGGCCGTCGCGTCTTGAAATGACCAAATCAGTGACGGCACCGCATATCAGCGCAGCCTATTGCTCAGCGCATTAGGTTACGTTCAGCGATTTGGATGGCAGCCTTGACCATGTTGCCGCAGTTCCGAGCCGAAACTGCGCCGAATCCCTCTTTTTGCACCGTGTCGGCAAAGCCCAGTTCACGGGCGATTTCCTGTTTTAGGGCCGGCGACATGGTGTTTTTGTTGCGTCTGGCCATCTTTGTCCTCCTCCTTCCGCCGGAGCGTGCTTTTCCGCTTGTTTTGTTTCGGACCCGGCCTTTATAGTGTTGCTCGTTCGAAGTCGAATATGTATCTTACAGCTTTTTTCTGTCAAACAGTGTATCATAAAGAGGGGAGCCATCTGCCGCTGCTTAAAGATAGGCGCGGTCTGGTGCTCCGAAAGAATAGCGGTGCGGGGGGAGTGAGTCGCTTGCCACTATTATTTGGCACGGCGGGGGTACCGTTGTCGGCAACGGACCGTTCGAGCCAAGGAGGAATCCGGAAAATTCAGGAACTCGGTCTGGGCGCACTGGAGTTGGAATTCGTCCAGGGGGTGCGTATGGGTGAGGAGAAAGCTGGGCAAATCAAGCAACTGTCGGAAGACACAGGAATTCGCCTGAGCTGCCATGGGCCCTACTGGATCAATTTCAATTCGCGTGAAGCGGAGAAAGTCGCGGCGAGCCGGGAGCGTCTTCTTCATACGGCCCGAGTGGCTCGGATGGCCGGGATCGAGGCGGTTGTTTTTCACCCCGCTTTCTATCACGGGGATTCCCCGGAGATAGTGTTCAAACGGATTGTGCAAGAGCTGAGTTCGGTCAGGGAGGCATTGACGGCGGAAGGGAATTCAGTGCTGCTGCGGCCGGAAACTACGGGAAAACCGAGCCAGTATGGGGATCTGGAGGAGACTGTGCACCTGGCCCAAACGATTCCGGGCGTCTTGCCCTGCATCGATTTCAGCCATCTGCACGCCAGGTCAAACGGCAGGCTCAATAGTTATGACGAATTCAGCCGAATCTTGGACTTTACGGCGGAGGCACTCGGTGATTCTTGGGTCAAACGGGCCCACTTTCACATTTCCGGTATTGAGTACGGATTGAAAGGTGAGAAACGCCACCTTGTGCTCAGGAATTCGGATTTCAACTACCGGGAATTGATGCGGGCCTTGCGCGTCTTCGGAGTCGAGGGGCTGGCTATTTGTGAAAGTCCTAATCTGGAAGAGGATGCCTTGCAATTACAGGCTGCTTACCGGGATGCGGGAGGTGTGAGTCATGATGAATTATAATGCTGCCCTGGAGAGCGCCTTGGCTCAATTCGGAGCTGCCTCTTTGGAGCAAATCCGCAAGTATTCCGGTTATCCCGTGGCGGATAACCGGATAGAGGTGGATTTTTTGGGGTATAAGAGTGAAGTGGAACACCCGAGTGGAAGATTTTCCCCTGAGCCGACTCCTGAGGGGGACCTGCCCGTCTTTGCCCGGATCCTTATCTTGCATTATTTGAGCAGGAGCGGACCGGTGCAAGAGCAGGGCCGGCTGATTTCCTACAAGGAAATTCCGGGGGGGAGTATTTACATTCAACCTTTCAGCAACCGCGCTATCCGGCCGCTGGTTCAGGCCTTCGGCGAAAGGCCGCAAGCGCTGTCGGAGGTCGGACTCAGGTTGGGAGGGAGGGTCGCTGCCCACGGGGATGCGGCGGTAACCATTCCCGTGTTTCCGCATATCCCGGTCACCTTGGTTATTTGGGGCGGAGACGATGAATTTCCCCCCAACGGAAATATCCTTTTTGATGCCTCGGCTGCCCGGATTCTCCCTGCAGAAGATTACGCGGTGATGGCGGGTTTTGTCGCGGCCACTCTTCAGAAAATGTCCAAAGGCGGCTGAACGGCCGGCGGCGGGATCTGTTTTTACCGGGATCTGAATCTTACCGAGATCTGAATCTTACCGGGATCTGATCTTACCGGGATCTGTTTTTACATGGAAAAGAGATTCCCTGCTCACACTAAGGGGTGAGGAGGGAATTGATATGCACACGCTGTGGAAGGGCTCCATCAGCTTTGGTTTGGTCAACGTTCCGGTCAAAATGCAGGCGGCGACAGAGTCCAAAGAGTTTCAATTTCACTACCTGCACAATGCCTGTCAGGGGCGCATCCGCTATGTCAAACAGTGCCCGCGCTGCAAAACGGAGGTTGAGAACCGGGACCTGGTCAAAGGGTATGAATATGAAAAGGATCGCTATGTGATTCTGACGGACGAGGAATTGGCTTCCGTGCAGGAGCCGTCGGCCCGCTCCATTGATATTTTGGACTTTGTGGACTTGAAGGAGATCGATCCGGTTTATTACCAGAAGTCATATTACCTTTCTCCGGAGGATACGGCCGCCAAGGCTTACCGCCTGCTCTGCCTGGCCATGCTGGAAAGCGGGAAGGTGGCGCTGGCACATCTGACGCTGCGATCCAAGCAGTACCTGGCGTGTTTACGCGTTTTTGAAGAGGGCCTGGTTTTGGAGACGATGTTTTACGCGGATGAAATTCGGCGTATGGAGAGGCCGTGGCAGGAGATTCAGCCGACAGAAACCGAACTCATGCTGGCCAGGCAGTTGGTCGAACAGCTGGCGAAACCGTTTGAGCCCGGAAAATATCGGGACGGGATGCGGGATAAGCTGGCCGAGATGATCGAGCAGAAAGTGAAAGGAGAATCCTTGCGAGTACCAACCGCTCCCAGAGGGGGCCAGGTTCTGGATTTGATGGAAGCCCTCAGGGCCAGCATCGCCAGAGCCGAGGAGAAGAAAGACGGAGCGAGAGAAAGCGATGCCGAAGGAGCAGAGGAAAACGAAGAGCCGCCGGAGGATCGGTCTTTATCAAATCGAGAAGAGGCGAGCGTTAACCGGCAAGTAAACACGGATGTCAGCGGCAGGGCGGACGAAAGTGCGAAGGCGAGGGCGGACGCGAGCGAAAACGCGAACACCGAGGCGCCGGCAACGACGGGTGCGGCTGCGCGAGGTGCGCGGACAAAGGCGCCGGCAACGACGGGCACGGCTGCGGGCGGTGCGCGGACAAAGGAGCCGCCTGGCCCGGAAGAGCCCGTCCCCTCCGGACTGAAGCCGCGCAAGCGGGCAGTCAAAGCAAAGGGGGCTTGACGGCTTGGCGAAGGACGTTTTTCGGACGGTGCAGTTTCCGCTTCAACCCATGGAGCCACAATCGGTACCGAGCTTACCCGTGGGTAACTATCTTTACCAAGTGAAATGGGACGGGTTCCGTTGGCTGGCCTATCATGGGCCGGAGGGAATAGTCTTTCAGACCAAAAGCGGCCGGTCCGGCCAGGCGTGGTTTCCGGAACTCCCTGCCGGTCTGGGATGGCTGAAGCCGGGGAGCATTATTGACGGGGAGGTCGTTTGTCTGCAGGGGGGGAAGCCGGATTTTCCCTCCCTGCTTAAGCGTGTGCGCAGCGGTCTCGGGCAATTTCCCCAAACGTCCGGGCAGACGGTGGAGTACGTGATTTTTGACCTGTTATTTTGGCAGGGGGAAGATCTCCGTGCGCGGTCCCTGCAGGAACGGCTGGAATTTCTGACCGAGATTGCCCTCCCCGGGCCGCACACTCAAGTGATCGAAAGCTTCAGCGACGGGAATAAGCTTTGGTCGGCCACAGGGGAAATGGGCCTGGAGGGAATTGTGGCCAAAGAATACTCGAGTCCGTACCGCCCGGGCAAGGATCGGGCCTGGCAGAAAATTAAACACTGGCAAAAAGGTGAGTTTCTGGTAGGCGGGATTAAGCTAAAAGGGGAAACGATTAAGGCAGTATGCCTGGGGCGGCCGGTGGGAGAGGATTTTGTCTATGTCTGCAGTGTATCCGGCGGTTTGGAACGCCTGCAAGAGTCCTTGGGCAGGGAGCGCGTCGAGCAAGTGAAAGTAAGCCCGTTCACAGGGGAAGGCCCGGGCAGGGAGCGGGATACCGAGATGATCTGGCTGAGGCCTGAGTGGCGGGTCAAGGTGCGCTTTCTGGAATGGACCCCCGGAGGGAAGTTGCGTCATGCCCAAATCGAACCCTAGCAGACAGGAGGTTTCCGTCCGCGTGGCCGGGCAAACCTTAACCCTGACCAACCTGGAAAAGGTGTATTTCCCTGAATGTGGAATCAGTAAAGGGGAACTCATTCAGTATTACACGGAAATGGCCCCCTACATTCTGCCCCAAATTGCGAAAAGCCCGTTTACGATGGTGCGCTATCCCGAGGGGATCGGGGGTGCTTCCTTTTATCAGAAAGAGTGTCCGGCCCAGGCCCCGTCTTGGGTGGAGCGTTTTCGGGATCCTCATTCCCGGCAGGGCTTGACCTATGTCATCTGTGACCGGCTCGCGACCCTGATTTATCTCATTAATCTGGGCTGCGTTGAAATTCACGCCTGGGCTTCTACGAGGGAGCGCCCGGATTACCCGGAGTGGGCGGTGTTTGACTTGGATCCCGACCCGCCCTCCGGCAGCTTAGAGGCTCTGCGAGTGGCCCGCTGGCTGGGGGAGATCTTGCTGGAGCTAAAGCTGAAGTTTCTCGTCAAGACCTCCGGTGCCGCGGGCATCCACATTCTTCTTCCTCTTGCTCCGCACTACACTTACGCGGAAGTCCAGAGGGGCATACAGGGTGTATGCCGTTTTCTGGCCGGGCAACGTCCGGCGGACTGTACGCTGGAGCGCAGCGTGAAGAAGCGGGAAGGAAAAGTCTATCTGGATTATCTGCAAAACGGGCGGGGCCGGACGATGGCGGGAACCTACAGTGTGCGTCCGACGCCTTTGGCTACGGTGTCCGCGCCTCTTTGCTGGGAGGAAGTCATAACGGGCGTGCGCACGGAGGATTTCACTCTGCGCAACATGAAAGAGAGGATGGCGCAGGTAGGAGATTTGAGTCAGGTTATGGAAGATAAGAGTGACTTCAGTCTCTTGCTACATTATTTTACCTAAGGATTGCCATTTCGACAGGATATGAAGCAGGAAAAGGTCCCCGCAAAAGAGAAGTGAGAAGACCGAAGCCGGGAAGGGCTGAAAAGGTGGGGGGCCTTATGGAGAATCTAGAGAGAGAAAAAAGGTTCAGGGCGGCGCTGCGGGCGGTCCCCGGTTTGGGCAGCCGGCGGCTGAGACAGCTGATTGCCGTCTTTGGCAGTGCGGAGGCGGCTTGGCAGGCGCCTGCCCGGGCCTTCACGGACTGGAAGGCCGCTTGGGTCAGTGAGATGCTGGATTTAAGAAAAAAGATCTTACCCGAACGGGTGGCGGAGGAACTGGACCGGGCCGGGATCCGGCTGGTCGCGCCCGCGGAGAGGAGTTACCCGAAACTTCTGGCCGAACTGGCGGATGC
This sequence comes from Acididesulfobacillus acetoxydans, assembly GCF_902729405.1. Lineage (GTDB taxonomy): Bacteria > Bacillota > Desulfitobacteriia > Desulfitobacteriales > Desulfitobacteriaceae > Acididesulfobacillus > Acididesulfobacillus acetoxydans. The sequence continues at coordinate 3,503,346 of NZ_LR746496.1, read as the reverse complement.
CCCGCCCCTCCTCTATTTCAAAGGACATTTGTCCGAAGGACAGGAGGGTTTAGCCATCGTGGGCTCGCGGCGCGGGACTCCTTACGGTAAAGCCGCCGCCGAATTTTTGGCGCGCAAAGTGGCGGAACGCGGGATCGTCATTGTCAGCGGTCTGGCGAGGGGAATTGATACCTCTGCTCACAAAGGGGCCCTGGCCGCCGACGGTGTGACCTGGGCTTTTTTGGGGAATGGCCTGGATACGATCTACCCGCCGGAAAACCGGAAACTGGCGGAAGCGGTCCTGGAAAAAGGGGCCCTCGTCAGTGAGTTTACCCCGGGAACCCCTCCCGACGGCGGGCATTTTCCCGCCCGCAACCGCCTTATCAGCGGCGCCTGCAGGGGGGTCGTAGTGATTGAAGCGGCGGCCAAAAGCGGGGCCCTTATAACGGCGGATTTTGCCTTGGAACAGGGACGGGAGGTTTTCGCTCTTCCCGGTCCCATTTTCAGTGAAATGAGCAAAGGGACGAATCATTTGCTGAGACAAGGGGCAAGAATAGTAGATGAAGTCGACGATATCTGGGCGGAAATCCCCGTTTGGCAAAAAGGCGGGGGGGCCGGCAGGGAACCCGGGCGCGGGCCGCAGTTCGCTGCCCGGCGGGAAGCCGCCTGTTGCGGCTCAGCCCCCGGGAAGTCAGCGGCGAACCGGCAGAGTGCACTCGTTCAGCTAGAGTTGAACATCGATGAACCCGGAGATGCCAAGGGCAGAGGGGCTCCGCATGTCTCAGCCGCCGGGAGGGAAGAAGGCAGGGGTGCTCTTGGCCGGGGCTGCTCTAAGGGGCGCGGTCCTGGTGGGGCTGTCGACCCTGCTCAGGCAGAAATCCTGGAGCAGATGAGTGATTTGCCCATTCACATTGACCAACTGGCCTGCAGGGTGAAGATGGCGGTGCAGGAACTGCCGCTCCTCCTCTTGGAGCTTCAGCTGGCGGGGGTTATCGAGCAGCTTCCGGGACAGCTTTACGTTCTGGCCCGGAAAATCTAGACAGCCGGACAAAAAGACGTTAAGATAATGCTTAGTCAAAAAAGAATGCAAGCAAAAGGATTTTGAGGTGAAGCATGTCCAAGACTTTGGTCATTGTTGAGTCTCCCGCCAAAGCAAAGTCCATCGGCAAATTCCTGGGAAGCCGTTATACCGTTAAAGCATCGATGGGCCATCTGCGTGATCTTCCCAAGAGTCAGCTCGGAGTAGACATCGAGCATGGCTTCGCGCCGAAGTACATTGCGATTCGCGGCAAGGGAGGACTCATTAAAGAATTGCGAACCGCGGCCAAAAATGCCGACCGAGTGCTTCTGGCCTCCGACCCGGACCGGGAAGGCGAAGCCATCGCCTGGCATCTGGGGCACCTTTTGGGGCTCAATTTGGATGAAAAATGCCGCATTGAGTTTCACGAAATCACGAAACAGGCGATTCAGACGTCTTTGAAACATGTGCGGGCGATTGACCTGCATAAAGTGGAAGCCCAACAGGCGCGTCGGGTGCTTGACCGCCTGGTCGGCTATCAGCTGAGTCCGTTGCTCTGGAGAAAAGTGAAAAAGGGGCTTAGTGCCGGCCGGGTTCAATCAGTGGCGGTGCGTTTAGTGGGTGATCGGGAAGAGGATATCCGCGCTTTCGTTCCGGAGGAGTATTGGACTTTGACCGCCTTTTTAGAGGCTAAGGGCGGGACTTTTTCCGCTAAACTGATCAAGAAGTCCGGCGAAAAACTCGAAATCAAGTCCAAAGAAGAGATGGACGCGGTCCTGGCGGAGTTGAAAGCTCTTTTCTTTCAGGTGACGGACGTACGCAAGAGGGAGAAGAAGAAGCAGCCGGCGCCTCCGTTTACGACCAGCAGCCTGCAGCAGGAAGCGTACCGCAAACTGAATTTCTCCCCTAAGAAGACGATGTTGATCGCCCAGCAGCTGTATGAGGGAATCGAATTGGGGGCCCAAGGGAGTGACGGGCTCATCACTTATATGAGGACGGATTCCGTGCGCATTGCGGAGGCGGCTCAGGAGGAAGCGAAAGCCTATATCCTGGCCGAACACGGGTCGGAGTACTATCCACCGGAAGCCCGCCGGTTTGTGACTAAAGGGCGGGCTCAGGAAGCGCATGAAGCCATTCGCCCCACCTCCGTGCTGAGAACGCCTGAACAAATGAAGGAATTTTTGAGCAGGGATCAACTGCGCCTCTACCGTTTGGTCTGGGAACGTTTCCTGGCCAGCCAGATGAGTGCGGCTCTGTTGGATACTTTGACGGTCGATGTAGCGGCAGGCAGCTATCTTTTTCGAGCCAATACCTCGACAGTGCGTTTTCCAGGCTACTTGGCGGTTTATCAGGAAAGCCGGGATGAAGAAGATAAAACTGACGAAGACGAGGGCGCCCTGGCGGTTCCGGTCGTGTCGGGGGAAACGGTCGCCTTGGCTCGTTTGGAGGAAAAGCAGCATTTTACCGAACCGCCCCCGCGCTACACGGAAGCGACTTTGGTGCGGAAAATGGAGGAAGAGGGCATCGGGCGGCCGAGTACGTATGCTCCCACGATCGAGACGATTCAGACCCGCGGTTATGTCGTGAAGGAAGGGAAACACCTTTCCCCCACGGAATTGGGCGAGATCGTGCTCAATCTTCTGAAAGAGTTTTTCACGGACATCGTCAACATCGAATTTACCGCCAAGTTTGAAGAACAGCTGGATGATGTTGAAGAAGGAGAAGTCTCTTGGCGGCAAGTGATCGATGCTTTCTACGCCCCATTTGCCCGGACCCTGGAGGAAGCGGAGGAAAAAATCGGCAAAGTCCAACTCGAAGAACAGGTGACCGATGAAGTTTGTGAACACTGCGGCCGCAGAATGGTCGTACGCATGGGGCGTTACGGCAAATTTCTCGCTTGTCCGGGGTTCCCGGAGTGCAAGAACACGAAAGCCCTCTTAGAAGAGACCGGAGCCCACTGTCCGCGCTGTGGGAAAGCGCTGGTGGTCCGGCGTTCGAAAAAAGGGCGTAAATTTTACGGGTGCAGCGGCTACCCGGACTGCGATTTTGTGACTTGGGACCTGCCGGCGCCGGAACCCTGTCCGGAATGCGGCCAACTCATGGTCGTTAAGACTTCCCGGCGTCAGAAGCGCTATGTCTGCACAAATCCGGAGTGCCGTTATGCCAAGGTCGTGCAGGAAATGGAAAATGCCAATTGACTTGGAGAATTGGGAGAGCAGGGTATGCAAGTTGAGATCATCGGGGGAGGGCTGGCCGGTTCTGAGGCGGCCTGGCAGTTGGCACGGCACGGGGTGGAGGTCGTCATCTATGAAATGCGCCCGCTCCGGCAGACCCCCGCTCACCATACCGGGGATCTGGCCGAGCTGGTTTGCAGCAATTCTTTACGGGCTGCGGGACTGGAGAATGCAGCCGGCCTCCTGAAAGAGGAAATGCGCCGTTTAGATTCGTTAATCATGCGGGCGGCCGATAAGCACCGGGTCCCGGCGGGAGGAGCTTTGGCAGTGGACCGCGAGGGCTTTGCCCGGGAAGTGACGGCTGGGTTGCAAGGACAGCCGCGGGTCAGGATCGTACGCCGGGAGATCGCGAAAATACCGGCGGCAGGTGTGGTTGTGGTGGCCAGCGGTCCGCTGACTGCCGGTCCTTTGGCCGAGGATATCGCCCGTATCACCGGCGAAAATGCGCTGTCTTTTTTCGACGCGGCGGCACCCATCGTAACTTTGGAGTCGATTGATTTTGATAAGGCTTTTTGGGCCTCCCGCTATGACAAAGGAGAGGCGGATTATGTCAACTGTCCCCTGGACAAGTCGGACTATGAGCGCTTTTGCCGGGAATTGGTCGGGGCGGAGACGGCGATTGTACCGGGTTTTGAACAGGGCAGGGTGTTTGAAGGTTGTATGCCCGTGGAAGTGATGGCTGCCCGGGGCCCTCAGACCTTGGCTTTCGGTCCGTTGAAGCCGGTCGGTTTGATCGACCCGCACACAGGACGGCAGCCTTTTGCCGTGGTTCAGCTGCGCAAAGAAAACCTGGCCGGGACATTATTTAATCTGGTCGGTTTTCAAACCCATTTGAAATGGCCGGAACAAAAGCGGGTGTTCCGTTTGATCCCGGGACTGGAGCAGGCGGAATTTGTGCGCTATGGGGTGATGCATCGCAATACGTTTCTCAACGCCCCCAAGGTTCTGAGGGCGGACTTCAGCCTGCGCCGGGACGAGCGGATTTTCTTCGCCGGGCAGATGACCGGGGTGGAAGGGTATATCGAATCAGCGGCCAGCGGGCTCACAGCAGGGTTAAACGCCTGGCGCCGTTTGGCTGGACAACCGACCCTGACTTTTCCGGCCGAAACGGCCTTGGGCGGATTGGCCCGGCATTTAGAGGGCTCCCCCAGTCAGGACTTTCAGCCGATGAACGTCAATTTCGGTTTGCTGCCGCCCTTGCCGGAACGAATCAAAGGGAAACGAGAAAAAAACGCCAGGCTCTCCGCCCGCGCTTTGGAGGCGTTAAATGTTTTTTTGGCGGAGAGCGGTCTGAGGGCAGGTGAGCGGGATGACCTGGGATGAGGCTCTGTCGCTTTTTTACGGGCAGCAGGTTTCTTTGAACCGCGCCGGCCGGACCATCGCCGCTTACCAGACCGATTTGAACCAGTTTCTTTCCTTTGCGGCTGACCGTCTGGGGGTTGAGCCGGAAGAACTTGAGGTCGCGCGGGTGGACCTCAGGACGATCAGGGCCTTCTTCGGGCTGCTGGCCGAGAAGGGGCTGGCCCGGAAAAGCATCGCCCGCAAATTGGCGGCTTTGCGTACGTTCTTTAAGTTTCTTTGCCGCGAAGGGATCGTCACGGTTAATCCGGTCAGAAGAGTGGCCAGTCCGAAATTAGGACGGAAATTGCCGGATTTTCTCTATGCGGAGCAAGTGGAAAAACTAATGCGCTCGCCGGTGCAAGACACGGTGCTGGGGCTCAGGAATCAGGTTCTTTTGGAGATGTTATACGGTTCCGGGCTGAGAGTCAGTGAGTTAGTGGGCTTGGACCGGCAGGATGTGGATTGTGAAGCGGGCCTGGTCCGGGTGAAGGGGAAAGGAAGCAAAGAAAGGGTTATCCCTATGACCGCTCCTTGCCGGGGGGCGGTCAACCGTTATACCTCGGCCCGCCATGACCGGGAGGAGGCGCTTCTGCTCAACAACCGGGGCGCCAGATTATCTGCCCGCTCGGTGCGGCGGATTCTCGACAACCTGGTGGAGAAGGCCGCTCTGGAATGCCATGTTCACCCGCATATGCTCAGGCATACCTTCGCCACCCACCTGCTGGACGGGGGCGCCGACCTGAGAAGTGTCCAGGAACTTCTGGGGCACGAGAAATTATCTTCAACTCAGATCTACACGCACTTGACCAGAGAACGTTTAAAAGAGGTCTACAGGGGTACCCATCCCAGAGCCAAGGCCTAGCCGGTGTCGGCGGACGGTGCTGTACGGTGAGCCGGCGTGAACGCGCCGCAGTGCGGAGACTCCTTACTCTGATTTTGGGGACGGTTTCCGCCGGATTTTGGGGCGCTATGTTAAAACTCTGTGAAATTTTCGCAAAAAGACGTTAATTGACTACAATTACTCTTGACTCAGGGCGGATTTCCAAGTAAACTTGTGCGTTGTAAGGAGGATTGCCGGTGTTTCATGCCACGACGATTGTAGCGGTGAAAAAAGGTGAGCAGGTGGCGATGGCGGGGGACGGCCAGGTCACATTCGGCCAGGCCACAGTGATGAAGCATGGGGCCCGCAAGGTGCGGCGCTTGTTTCACGGTCAGGTGATTGCGGGATTTGCCGGTTCTGTGGCTGATGCGTTCACGCTTTTCGAAAAGTTCGAGCAAAAGCTGGAAGAATACCACGGGAACTTGCAACGCAGTGCTGTGGAATTGGCCAAGGAGTGGCGCACGGATAAAATGCTGAAGAATTTGGAGGCCCTGCTCCTGGTTGCCGACCGCCAAAACCTGCTGCTCATATCCGGTTCGGGAGAAGTGATTGAACCGGATGACGGAATCATGGCCATTGGTTCCGGCGGAAACTATGCTCTGGCCGCTGCCCGGGCCCTGGCCAAGCATACGGATTTGCCGGCGGGAAAGCTGGTGACGGAAGCGATGCAAATCGCCGCGTCCATTTGTGTTTATACCAATGACCGGATAACGATGGAGGAACTCTAAGAATGGAACAGTTAACACCCCGGGAGATTGTTAAAGAGCTTGATCGGTATATTGTCGGTCAAAAACAAGCCAAACGGGCCGTGGCTATCGCCCTGCGCAATCGTTACCGCCGCCAGAAGCTGACGGAAGAGCTGAGGGACGAGATTCTGCCGAAGAACATCCTCATGATTGGGCCGACAGGGGTAGGCAAGACGGAGATAGCGCGGCGCTTGGCCAAGCTCGTGCGGGCGCCGTTCATTAAGGTTGAAGCGACCAAATTTACGGAAGTGGGTTATGTCGGCCGGGATGTGGAGTCGATCGTCCGGGACTTAGCGGAGAGCTCGCTGCGCATGGTCAAGGCCGAGCGCATGGGCCAAGTGGAGGCCCAGGCGGCCGTGAATGCCGAGAAGCGCCTGACCGCCTTGCTGGTCCCCGGCAAGCAGAGCGAAAACACGAACTTCAATCCTTTTCAGGCTTTATTCGGAGGGCAGAATCCACCTCAGGAAGAGGCCAAACCTTCGGCGGAAGTTGAAAGAGGACGGGAACGGGCTGCCGAACAATTGCGCCGGGGAGAGCTCGAAGAGCGCGAAATCGAGATCGAAGTGGAAGAAAGCACACCCCTTACAGACATGTTGGGCGGGAGCGGCCTGGAGATAGGGATCAACCTCCAGGATATGATGGCCGGTATGCTGCCCAAGAAACGGAAGAAACGGAAAGTGACGGTGCGGGAGGCACGCAAAATTCTGATCCAGGAAGAGGCCCAAAACCTGATCGATCAGGATGCCGCGGTGCAGGAGGCCATCCGGCGGGCCGAACAGGAAGGGATCGTCTTCCTGGACGAGATCGATAAGATTGCCGGGCGGGAAGCCTCCGGCCCCGACGTTTCCCGCGGAGGAGTGCAGCGGGATATTTTACCCATCGTCGAAGGGTCCACGGTCAACACGAAATACGGGCCGGTGAAGACGGACCATATGCTTTTTATTGCGGCCGGGGCTTTTCATGTCAGCAAACCCTCGGACTTGATTCCGGAGTTGCAGGGACGGTTCCCCATCCGGGTGGAACTGGAGTCGCTGAGTGTTGAGGATTTCAGGCGCATCCTGACTGAGCCACAATCATCCCTGATTAAGCAGTACGCCGCCTTATTGGAAACGGAAGGAATAAGGGTTGAATTTAGCGAGAATGCTATAGAGGAAATAGCGGGGGTGGCCTTTCAGGTGAATTCCAGCACTGAAAATATCGGAGCTCGCCGCCTGCATACTATCGTGGAGAAAGTTTTAGAGGAATTGTCTTTTGAAGCGTCCGAGCTTCCGGAAGATTATACGGTCACGGTTAACCGGGAGTATGTTCAGCACCGGCTGGGCGATGTCGCCCGCAACCAAGATCTTTCCCGCTACATCTTGTAAAGTGATTTTCATTTCAAAAGGACAGTCCCCGGGAAGCGGAATGTTTGGTTCCGAGGGGGCCTTCTCCGGAAAACGGAACAGTCCAATTCTTGAAGGAACTTTTGTTGGGAACGAAAAAAGGAGGAAATTTCCGTGCGAACCTTGTTAGAAAAAACCAGGACTATAAATAGGCTTATACAGCGGGCTGCCGGCCATCCGGTCGATTTTGAGGAGATGGCCAAGGTGTTGAGGCAGGCTGTCGAGGCAAATTGTTACATCGTAGGCAGGCGGGGCAAAATCCTCGGTTACAGTTTTATGCAGGATTTCGCCTGCGGAACTATGGAAGATATTGTCGTCCATTCGGAACGGTTTCCCGAGGTCTATAATGAAGGATTGATGAAGATCACGGAAACTACGGCCAATTCGACTCAGGTGGCCAACGGTTGTGTCTTCAATTATAAGGAACGCTGCCAATTCAGCAATAAGATCACGACAGTCGTTCCGATCATGGGCGGCGGCGAACGGGTGGGCACTTTAGTGCTCGCCAAGTTTGACCAGGAGTTTACGGACGGGGATTTGGTCTTGGCCGAATACGGCGCGACCGTGGTGGGTATGGAGATCCTAAGGGTCAAGGCGGAACGGGCCGAAGAAGAAGCACGTAAAAAAGCGGCGGTGCAAATTGCCGTGGGTACGCTTTCCTATTCCGAACTGGAAGCGGTGGAGCACATCTTTGCCGAATTAGGAGGCGGGGACGGTTTGCTGGTGGCGAGCAAAATTGCCGACCGGGTGGGGATCACGAGGTCGGTCATCGTCAACGCCCTGCGCAAGTTTGAATCAGCCGGGGTAATCGAGTCCAAATCCTTAGGCATGAAAGGGACTTACATCCGGGTATTGAACGATTATCTGCTCGACGAACTGGAGAAGTATACCAAGCGCGGCTAGGGCGGAGATCCGAACCTTTTCGTGACTATTCAGGGGCAGACTCCCATGCCGCAAAAGTGCAGCCGACAGAGCAGGAAAATAGCTGCCGGACGGGCAAGCGCATACGGATCCCGTCCGAGTTGCTTGAAGAACCCGCCTGCATGTTGCATTGCGGGGTAGGGTGTGATATTCTATTCGCAGTGTGACATAACGACACACGCAGAGGGATTGGGGTGCCGGTCCTCGGGTTTCCGGGGGGCGCCTCGGGATGAACCTGCGGAGGAAAAACAAAGAGAGGAGGTGCAACACAATGGCTGTTATTTCCATGAAACAATTACTGGAAGCCGGTGTTCACTTCGGTCATCAAACGCGTCGCTGGAACCCTAAGATGGCACGCTACATCTTCACGGAGCGCAATGGTATTTATATCATTGATCTGCAGAAGACAGTCAAGAAGGTGGACGAAGCTTATAATTTCGTCCGCGATTTGGCGGCCGAGGGCGGGACTATGCTTTTTGTCGGGACCAAGAAACAGGCACAGGAGTCCGTACGTGAGGAAGCCGAGCGTTGCGGCATGTACTATGTCAACGAGAGATGGCTGGGAGGCATGCTTACCAACTTCCAGACCATTCAAAAGCGGGTTGAGCGTCTGCACGCCCTGGAGCGCATGGAGTCGGAGGGGGTCTTCGATGTCCTGCCGAAGAAAGAAGTGGCCAACCTGCGCCACGAGATGGGCAAGCTGGAACGTTTCCTGGGTGGAATTAAGAACATGAAAAAACTGCCCAGCGCCCTTTTCGTGATCGACCCGCGCAAAGAAAGGATTGCGGTCGCCGAGGCACGCCGGTTGGACATTCCGATCGTGGGGATCGTGGATACGAATTGCGATCCGGATGAGATCGACGTGATTATCCCGGCCAATGACGACGCCATCCGGGCCGTGAAATTGCTCACTTCGAAAATGGCTGACGCAATTCTCGAAGGACAGCAGGGCAGCTTGGATGAAGCGGAGGAAGCGTCCGAGAATACAGAAGCGGCTGCCGAGTGATGTTCGGGTAAAAGCGGGCAGGGTGAAGAGGGGACGGTTTTCGTATTGCCCCTGCCATCCTGCCTTTTTCATGAGGTAAAGAGAACTGGGGCAAAAAGAACGGTCTGGAGGTTTGAATATGTCTGTGATCAGTGCGGGTATGGTGAAAGAGCTTCGGGAAAGAACCGGGGCCGGTATGATGGATTGCAAAAGAGCCCTCTCGGAATGCGCGGGGGATATGGACAAGGCTATCGATTATTTGCGGGTGAAAGGCCTGGCTGCCGCTGCCAAAAAGGAAGGCAGGATTGCAGCCGAAGGTTTGGTGGAGTCATATATTCACGGAGGGGGCAGGATCGGCGTCTTGGTGGAGGTTAACTGTGAGACGGATTTTGTGGCCCGGGGGGAGGAATTTCGCTCCTTTGTCCGGGATGTCGCTATGCAGATCGCGGCGGCAAATCCGCAATACGTCAGCAGGGAAGATGTTCCCGCGGAGGTCCTGCAGCACAACAAAGATATTTTCAGGGCTCAGGCCTTGAATGAAGGGAAACCGGAGAAAATTATCGAAAAGATGGTGGAAGGACGAATCGAGAAATTCTATAAAGAAATTTGCCTGCTGGAGCAGCCTTTCATCAAAGATCCCGACGTGACGGTCAAGGATCTGGTGCTGGAAAAGACCTCGAAGATAGGGGAGCGCGTCGTGATTCGCCGTTTCAGTCGTTATGAACTGGGTGAGGGACTGGCCAAGCGTCAAGATGATTTTGCCTCTGAAGTCATGAAAGAAATGAATCGCTGAGTCTCATTCTTCAGAGAACACCAGGGTGTTCTCTTTTTCCTTAACAGGTCCGGTATGTTTCTTGGCGGGCCGAAGAGGACTTTTCCGATTGGATGTAGAAATAATTTATATGGAGGTATCCGATGGACGAAGTGCGTTACCGCCGGATTGTCCTGAAACTGAGCGGGGAGGCTCTGGCCGGCAGCCAAGGTTTTGGCATTGCCCATGATATGCTGGTCTCCGTGGCCGAACAGGTGACTGAAGTCCGCCAAATGGGAGTCGACGTGGCTTTGGTGGTCGGAGGGGGAAATATCTGGCGGGGAATTGCCGGCAGCTCCCAGGGAATGGAAAGGGCAACAGCCGACTATATGGGAATGTTGGCCACGGTGATGAACGCCCTGGCGCTTCAGGATGCCCTGGAAAAAGCCGGTGCCGATACCCGAGTCCTGTCTGCCATTGAAATGCGGCAGGTCGCGGAGCCCTATATCCGCCGGCGGGCGATTCGTCACATGGAAAAAGGGCGGGTCGTGATTTTTGCGGCCGGTACGGGGAATCCTTACTTTTCCACTGATACGACGGCAGCTTTACGGGCCGCGGAGATTGAGGCAGAGGTCATCCTGATGGCCAAACAGGTCGACGGTGTCTACGATTCCGATCCGCTGAAAAACCCGCGGGCCAAACGCTTTGAGCACCTGTCGTATTTGGATGTTCTGAGTCAAGGACTTGGGGTCATGGATTCTACGGCGACATCCCTGTGTATGGACAATCACATACCGATGATTGTCTTTAACCTGACCGAAAAAGGCAATATTAGGAAAGTCATAATCGGTCAGCCGATTGGGACCTATGTGGGGAGGGACAACGAATGATTGAAGATGTACTCAAGGATTCGGAAGAGAGAATGCGCAAAGGGGTGGAGGCCTTGCGCAGGGAGTATGGGAGTGTGCGCGCCGGGCGGGCCAATCCGGCCCTTTTGGACAGAGTGATGGTCGATTATTACGGTACGCCCACCCCGGTTAAACAGTTGGCTAATCTTTCGGTTCCCGAGTCCAGGGTATTAGCCATTCAGCCCTGGGACAAAACCACGCTTCCGTCGATTGAAAAGGCGATCTTGAAATCCGATCTCGGTCTGAATCCTTCGAGTGACGGCGTGGTTATCCGTCTCATTATCCCTCAGCTTACGGCTGAAAAACGCAGCGAAATCGTCAAGAGTTTGAAGAAAAAGGCTGAAGAGTCCCGCGTAGCCGTGCGCAACGTGCGTAGGGATGCCAACGACCATATGAAGAAGTTGGAGAAGGATCATAAAGCTACGGAAGACGAGCTGAAGAGGGCCCAGGACGACTTGCAGAAAATGACGGATAAGTTTGTCAAAGAGATTGACCACATTCTGGATTTGAAAGAAAAAGAGATCCTGGAAGTATGAACGAGGAGCGCTGGCTGGCGTGTCTTTGGGATGAGGTAAAGGCGGAGCTGGAAAGCCTGGGACTGGAGTACACGGTGCAGCGGACCGGGCCCCGGGGACGGATTTTGCCCGCCGGGGCGGTTAGGGTTGTTCGGGTGCGCAGGAAACAGGGGCTGGAGTTTGTCGTGGCCCGCACTGCCGAAGACAGGGCAGAAGACGGTGCGCCCGGTTTTGCGGATTGACGGACTCCTTTGGCGCCTGCCGGGGGGGTTCGAGACTTTAGGCTAAGAGATACGGACGAGGGCGAGCCGGCACGCGGGCGGCAGGCCGGGCCGACGGCGGCGGGTAATATTGCAAGAACAGGGTTTGGGGGTGGCGGAATGTGGTCTGGTCCCTGGAAACGAAATAAAGAAGTGAGCTCAGCCCAAATAGACCGCGGACGCATACCCCGCCACATCGCCATTATTATGGATGGCAACGGGCGCTGGGCGATCCGGAGGGGACTCCCCAGATCACTCGGACACAAAGCAGGAGTGGAGGCCTTGCGGGGAGTCGTGAAAGCCTGCTCCGGCCTGGGAGTTGAATACTTGACGGTTTACGCCTTTTCGACTGAGAATTGGCGGCGCCCAAAGGAAGAAGTCGGGATTCTCATGAATTTGTTAACAGAGTATTTGAGGCGGGAACTACGGGAACTCGATGAAAACGATGTCGTGATCCGGGCTGTGGGACAGATTGAGCATTTGCCGGCGGAAGCGCGGACAGAGCTGGCGCGGGCCTTTGAACAGACAAAAAGTAATCGCGGGTTGGTGCTGAATCTGGCCTTAAACTATGGGGGACGGGCCGAACTGGTGGGGGCGGTGCAAGGTATCTGCAGGGATGTGCAGGGAGGCCGCCTTAAGCCCGCTGAAATTGACGAAAATGTAGTTGATCGCTACTTGTATACGGCCGGAATACCGGATCCGGACTTGCTCATTCGTACTTCGGGGGAGATGCGGCTGAGCAACTTCTTATTGTGGCAGTGTGCTTATACGGAGATGGTCGTTGTCCGGGATTATTGGCCGGACTTTGACGAAGAAGCCCTTCTGCAGGCCATCCGAGCTTATCAGCGGCGTAACCGCCGCTTCGGCGGACTGGCGAACGAGTGAACGAGAGGTGACCCATGGGAAGACGTACAGTCAGCGCCGTGATTGGGGCTGCGCTCCTTTTAGGACTAACCTATCTTGGGGGGGCTTATACGCTCGTTTTGGCGCTCACCATCAGCCTCTTTGCTTTACACGAGTTTATGCGCATCGGAGAGCGTTTGGGCCACCGGGCTTGGTTCAAGGCGGATGCGCTGGAAGTCATGCTTTGGTTGCTGGGGGTGTTCCTGTACGGCAGGGCTGGCCTGGGACCCGGGTTCGTATTCTCTTTGCTGGTGGCCGGGGGGAGATTCGCTCTTAACTACCCGAAAACAAACCTGGCGGAGGCCCTTTACAATTTGCTGGCGGTGACGTACACGGCGGGGCTTATGTCCTATCTTTTACTCCTGCGGGGTCTCCCGGAACCATGGGGGATAAAGTGGACATTTGTCACTTTCTTTCTGGTCTGGGCGAGCGACACGGGCGCATACCTTATAGGGAAAGTGCTTGGACGGCATCCTCTGGCCCCGGCCGTGAGCCCGAACAAAACAGTTGAAGGCTCAGTCGGGGGGCTTTTGTTCAGCTTGGGAGCCGGCTTCGCTTTGAGACCTTGGCTGGCGGGGGTGCCGGCGGGTTTTCTCTTAGGGCTGGCGCTCTCGGTGGGTATCGGCGCCCAGATAGGCGACCTTTTCGAGTCGGCCCTCAAACGGGCTGCCGGCGTCAAGGACTCCGGCCGAACGATTCCCGGCCACGGGGGTTTTCTCGATCGCTTTGACAGTTTTGTATTTGTCTTGCCTCTGGTGTATTATTTGGTTAGTTGCCTGCAGTAAGGGGATACCGATATGGATTCACGGCACCCGTTGTGGACAAATCTTAACCGCTTGGTGATTATAACGGCTCTGCTGTTCGCCATCCGGCTGTTTACTTACTTCGTCCGGGATTTTCTGCCTGTCTTCGGAGCTGTTCTGCAGAAACTGCTGGTTGCTTTTCTGCCGTTTTTGTTGGCGCTTGTGCTCGCTTTTTTGCTGGAGCCGGTGGTGCTGGCCATCATGCGCACTTTGCGCATTCGCAGGCCCTACGCTTCCCTGTTGACCTTGGTCGCGGGCTTGGCGGTCATCGCCCTTTTTGTCTTCCTGCTGGTGGCCCGCCTTTACACCGAATTGAGTGAACTGGCAAACTCGGTGCCCAGCTATTCTTATGTTCTGGATATCGTCAACAGACAGATCGATTCGGTCGAACGCTTCGTTAAAGTCAATCCCCAAGTGCAAAATGCTCTCTATTCCTCGACGGCAAGCCTGGTACGCTCAATGCAAGATTGGGCCAAGTCGGGAAGTCTGGCGCTTTTGGGCTTTTTGGCCGCCCTGCCGGGGGTTTTCATCATTATGGTGGTCTCGGTGGTGGCGACCCTTTTGACCAGCGCCAGCTTTCCGCGGGTTAAGCGTTTTTTGGCCGGGCTCTTCCCCAAACGCTGGCATCAGAGTGCCCAGGCCGTGAGCCAAAATTTGGGCAGCGCTTTGATCGGCTTTCTCCGGGCGGAGATCATGCTGGTTTCCGTGACGGCCGTAACCACTATGCTGGGGCTCGCCATCATCGGTAACCGCTACGCGGTGCTCTTGGGGGTTTTGGCGGGAATCCTGGACTTGGTTCCGGTGGTCGGGACCGGGATGTTGTTCATCCCCTGGATCGTCGCCCTGCTGTTGTGGGGTTCGCTCAGCACCGGGTTGAAAGTCCTGGCTATGTGGGTGATTACGGTGGTTCTGAGGCAGTTCCTGGAACCGAAGATCATGTCCAAGAACCTGGGCCTCGACCCCCTGCCGACGTTGGTCTCCATGTATGTCGGTCTGCAATTGTTCGGAGGTATCGGCTTAATCCTCGGTCCAACGCTCGTTATCTTTTACGGCGCTTTGCGGAAAACCGGAGTTCTAAAATAAGCGAAGGGAGATTATCTTGAAGACACTCGCCATTTTGGGTTCTACAGGGTCGATTGGGCGGCAGGCTCTTGAGGTTGTGGGGGAAAACCCGGACAAGCTGACGGTTTACGCTTTGACCGCAGCCGGCAATGTGCGGCGCATGGAGGAGCAGGTGCGGGCTTTCCGTCCGGCGCTGGCGGTCATGATGGAAGAAGAGGCGGCCCGAGAATTGCGGGAACGGGTGCGGGACCTGCCGGTTGCCGTGGACCAGGGTATGCCGGGACTCTTGCGCGCGGTGCAGGCCGGTCCGGCCGATACTGTACTTAATGCGCTCAGCGGGCGCATCGGTTTGGAGCCTACCTTGGCTGCCTTGCAAGCGGGAAAGGCGGTCGCCTTAGCCAATAAGGAAACTTTGGTTGTGGCCGGTGATCTGGTTATGGCCGCGGCCAAACGCGCGGGTTGCCCCGTTGTGCCTGTGGACAGCGAACATTCCGCCATTTTCCAGTGCCTGGAAGAGGAGAGGGAGAGTGTCGCCAAGCTGATCCTCACGGCTTCCGGCGGACCGTTTTGGAACGTGCCGGAGGAAGAACTGGCGGGGATTACGCCCGAGCGGGCTTTGCAACACCCCAATTGGAAGATGGGCGCAAAAATAACGGTGGACTCCGCTACCCTGATGAATAAAGGACTGGAGGTCATTGAAGCCCACCATCTTTTCGCCATGCCTTACGAAAAGATTGAGGTTTTGATTCATCCTCAAAGTATCGTGCACTCGCTGGTGGAGTACCGGGACGGTTCCGTCCTGGCTCAGTTGGGCCGGGCGGATATGCGTTTGCCGATTCAGTACGCTTTCAGCTATCCCGGACGCTGGCCCAATTCCTTCCGACGCTTGAATTTGCGGGGACAGACTTTGAGCTTTTTTGAGCCCGACAGGGAGAGGTTCCCCGCGCTTGAGCTGGCTTACCGGGTGGGGAAAAGGGGAGGCACCCTGCCGGCGGTCCTTAACGCAGCCAATGAAGTGGCGGTGGAATCCTTTCTGAACCGGGTGATTCCCTATGCCCGGATCACGGAAATTGCCGGGGAAGTCTGTGCCAAACACGAGGTGTCGGAGGAAGGAGATTTGGCAACGATATTGGAAGCGGATCTCTGGGCGCGGAGTCTGGCTCAGGACTTGTGCAGGAGGGGGTAACCATGGTAACAGCCTTAGCTGTGATTTTCGTTTTCGGCTCGATGGTGATGATTCACGAATTCGGGCACTTCATGATTGCCCGCATGACCGGAATTAAGGTATTGGAGTTCAGTTTCGGTTTTGGGCCGAAACTCTTGTGGCATCAGGGGAAGGAAACGCTCTACGCTTGGCGGCTCATTCCCCTGGGAGGTTTTGTCAGGCTCTACGGCATGGATCCGGAACCGGACGAGACGGGCGAGCCGCAAATTGCGCCGGCCGACGACAAGCGGAGCTTCATGAACAAGAGAGTCTGGCAACGCATGGCGGTGATCGCGGCCGGGCCGATTATGAATTTTGTCCTGGCGATGCTCTTGTTTGTGGGGGTCTTTGCTTACCTGGGGCTGCCGGCGCAGGCCCAGGGAAACGCGGTGGGTTCCCTGGTTCAAGGAAAGGCGGCGGAGAAGGCCGGGATTGTTCCCGGCGACCGGATTGTCGCCGTTGACGGCGAAGCGACACCGGACTGGAACAGGCTGACCGATGTTATTCATGCCCTGCCGAATCAGAATTTGCTCATTACCCTGGAGCGAGGCGGCAAAACCCGGACTATCAAGGTGAGGACCGAGAAAGATCCGCAGACAGGCTACGGCCTCATCGGAATCGCCCCGGAAATTGTCTACCGGCGCCTGTCCATTTTCCAGGCGGTCGGGTTGGGTTGGGAGCGAACGGTCGAGTTTACGAAGTTCATCTTGGTGGCCATTGTTGAAATGATAACCGGTAAGATACCCGCGCAAGTGGGGGGGCCGGTGGCCATCGCCCAAGCCATCGGCCAGGGGGCCAAAGAGGGTTTGGCCAATCTTCTGGGGCTGACCGGAGTCTTGAGCATCCAGCTGGGGCTGCTCAATTTGTTTCCGATTCCGGCCTTGGATGGGAGCAGGCTTGTTTTCCTGGCTGTCGAGGGGCTGCGCGGTAAACCGCTCAATCCGGAGCGGGAAAACCTGATTCATTTTGTCGGTTTCGTCTTACTCGTGCTCGTTATGTTAGCCGTGACTTACCACGATATTCTGCAGTTATTTGTCAAGGGCGGATAAGGCGGCAGGGCCTGCTCCGAAAACTCTTTGTAACTTTTGGACCGCGGTTTTCAGGTGAATGCACAAAGGGTTTGCTCAGCGGCAGTCGGGCCGCCTTTTCCTGCTCCGAAGGCGCGCCCGGGCACCATGGTGACCCACTCTGAATTTTGGAGGGCTTGATTTTGCGTAGGCTTAGACGGGCCGTGCACGTCGGCAAAGTTACCATCGGCGGGGGGGCCCCGGTCGTGATACAGTCCATGACAAATACGGATACGCGTGATCCGGAGAAAACTCTGGACCAGATCAGAGCGCTGGCCGACTCGGGCTGCGAAGTCGTCAGGGTGGCCGTTCCGGATGAAGCAGCGGCCGCGGCTTTGGGGCGTATTGTCAGACGGAGTCCGCTGCCGGTCATCGCGGACGTGCATTTTGACTACCGTTTGGCCATCCGGGCTCTGGCGGAAGGTGTTCACGGCCTGCGCCTGAACCCGGGGAATATCGGGGCCCCTTGGAAGGTGAAAGAAGTGATCCGCGCAGCCCAAGAGAGGCGGGTCCCGGTACGCATCGGGGTGAATGCCGGCTCGTTGGAGAGGGAAATCCTCGACCGCTGCGGGGGGCCGACGGCCGAAGGCATGGTGGAAAGCGCTTTGGGGCATGTGCACCTTCTGGAAGAGCTGGGCTATGAGGAGATCAAGATCTCCCTTAAGGCGTCACAGGTGCCCTTGATGCTTGCCGCTTATCGGAAGATGGCGGAGACCGTAAATTATCCGCTGCATGTGGGTGTCACGGAGGCCGGGACAGTAAAGTCCGGTGTGGTCAAATCGGCGGTAGGAATCGGCGCTCTGCTGGCTGAAGGGATTGGCGATACCATTCGGGTATCCCTCACCGGGGATCCGGTGCAGGAAATCCCTGTTGCCTTACAGATCCTGCAGGTTTTGGGTTTACGCCGGCAGGGAGTGGAACTGATCAGCTGTCCGACCTGCGGACGAACGCAGGTTGACCTGGCGGCTTTGGCCGCGCGGGTGGAAGAGCGGCTTACGCATTTGCCGCCCCTGGACAAGCCTTTGAAAGTAGCGGTCATGGGTTGTGCGGTCAATGGGCCCGGTGAAGCCAGGGAAGCCGATTTCGGCATTGCCGGCGGCAAAGGGAAGGGTCTGTTGTTCCGTAAAGGGCAAATCATTGCCAGCTTACCGGAAGAGGAGCTTTTGCCGGCTCTTTGGCGGGAGATTGAGGCTTATCTGGGTAAGACCGGGGGTTAACCGGCCGGGCGAAGGGTCGGCTGTGGACGGGGAGGATTCCCGCGGGGCGGGATAGTGAACGAATTTCGATGAAGGGCTAAGGCTGGATAGAGGAGATCAGGGTTAGAGAGAGAGCTGAGATGGCGGCGGAATGCCGGCAGAGACAGACAGAAAGGAATGATTCGATGCGCGTAAGCCAACTTTTCGATCCGACTTTGCGGGAAGTGCCCGCGGAGGCGGAGGTTGTCAGTCATCGCCTGATGTTGAGAGCGGGTTACATTCGCAAGGCGGCGGCCGGGATTTATACGCATTTGCCCCTCGGACTGAGGGTTTTGAGGAAGATTGAACAGATCGTCCGCGAAGAGATGGACGCCGAGGGCGGGCAGGAAGTCCTTCTGCCCATTGTCCAGCCGGCGGAACTGTGGCGGGAAAGCGGCCGCTGGGAGGTTTACGGGCCGGAAATGTTCCGGCTGCGCGACCGGCATGAACGTGAATTTTGTTTGGGCCCGACTCATGAGGAACTGATCACGGAACTTATCCGCTCAGAGGTCAGGTCCTACAAGCAGCTGCCGCTGCTCCTCTACCAAATTCAAAATAAGTACAGGGATGAGCGCAGGCCGCGTTTCGGTTTGATGCGGGGCAGGGAATTTATCATGAAGGACCTGTATTCCTTTGATCGGGATGAACGAGAGGCTATGGTCAGCTACCGCAAAATGTATGATGCCTATGCCCGTATCTTTAGACGCTGCGGTCTAAAGTTTCGTCCGGTGGAAGCGGATCAGGGGGCTATCGGGGGAACCGGGGGTTCACACGAGTTCATGGTCTTGGCGGATTCCGGGGAGGCGGCCGTAGTTTTCTGCCCCAAGTGTGATTACGCAGCCAATGTCGAGCGAGCGGAGTGCCTGCCCCGTTCTGTCAGGACGGAGGCTGGGGGCGAGGAACGGATACTTGTTCACACTCCGGGAGCGAAGTCCATAGAAGCGCTCAGTACTTTCTTGAACCTGCCGAAACACCGGCTCTTGAAAGCTCTGCTGTACCAAGGTGACGAGAAAGTGTTCCTGGTTTTGGTCCGGGGAGACCGGGAAGTCAACGAAATCAAACTCAACAATGCGCTGGGGGGCTTCATCCGGCTGGAGTTGGCGGGGCCGGAAACAGTCCGCCGGGTTTTGGGAGCGGAGGCCGGTTTTGTGGGGCCGGTGGGTATTCCGGACGATTTAACGGTCGTGGCGGATTTGGAAGTTCCCTTACTGAGTCAGACCGTCTGCGGCGCCAACAAGGCCGACTATCACTATCTCAACGCGGTACCGGAGCGGGATTTCCGGTTGGATAAGGTATTTGATCTGAGGATGGTGGAGAAAGGAGAAGCCTGTCCGAAGTGCGGTGCTCCGCTGGAAGCGGCTCGCGGCATTGAAGTGGGTCAGGTCTTTAATTTGGGCACAAAATACAGTAAAATCATGCAGGCGACCTATCTTGACGAGACGGGCGAGGAGAAGCCTTGCGTGATGGGGTGTTACGGGATCGGTGTGACCCGGACGGCGGCCGCGGCCATCGAACAAAATAACGATGAAAACGGGATTATTTGGCCGGTTGCGATTGCACCTTACCACTGTATCATTGTGCCGGTCGGCGCCAAAGATGCGCAGGTGGGGGAAACAGCCGAGCAGCTTTACTGGCAGATGCTCGGGATGGGGATCGAAGTGGTGATCGACGACCGGGATGAGCGCCCGGGAGTTAAATTTAAAGACGCCGACCTTGTGGGTTACCCCCTGCGGGTTACGGTCGGCAGCAAGGCTTTGGCACAAGGGCAGGTCGAACTCCGAGCGCGCAAAACCGGGGCTACAGAGTTGGTGCCGGTGGCGGAGGTGGCCCAAAAGGTCCAAGGGATTGTCCAGAAGGCCCTGGAACATTAGACATTCCCCAAAAATCGGCCCCAAAATCGGCTGATATAGCTAGAGAGGGATCAGAGGCTTGGCATGTGCATCACCGGCCTCGAAAAAACGCGTGGGAGAGTGAGGAAAACGAATGGCTAGGCTGATGCCGCTGGCGGAGGTCCCGCTCCTCTCCCGCTTTATGCCCACTTGGCGGGAGAGGCTGGGGCCCGTCCTGGACTTGCTGGCGTTGAAACGGGTGGAGGTATACCCTGAGAAGAAAAAGTGGATTTTCCATCTTTATTCACCCTGCGAAGTTGACGAATGCTCATTAGGGCCCCTGAGAGAGGTCTTGGAGGGGAACGCACCGGGGATTGGGATGGAATGGCATTTGGAGTGTCCCGAAGGAGATCAGGCGTTGGCCCAGATTTGCAGCCGGAACTGGCCGCGGATCGTGCGTGAGTTGGGAGAAAGTTTTCCGGCGATGAAGGGTTGGCTGGGTTCGGGCTATGAAATTCGGGGGGAGACACTGGTCTTGCCTGCGCCCAACGCTTTGGGTGTGGAATATTTTCAATTGAAGCAAGCCCAAGTGGAAGAGTATTTCTTTGACACTTTTGGGATTCGGCTCCGAATTCGGTGTGAATACGACCCGGGGCGGCAAGAGCCTGATTATGACCGGTTAACAGAGCAGGCGGAAAAGGAATGCCTTGAACGGTTAATGGCGCCTGCTCCTGAAAAGAAAGCACCCCCCAGGTCGGACTGCATTCTGGGTAAAGAGATTGAAGAGGAACCTGTCCCGCTGAGGAGCATTGTGGATGAGGAACGCCGAGTTGTGTTGACAGGACGGGTATTTGCGCTGGAGCAGCGGCAATTGAAAAGCGGGCGCAAACTGACGACGTTTAATCTGACGGACAGGACGGATTCCATGTCGGCCAAGGTGTTTGGCGGTGAAAAAGCCGCGCCTCTGGATTTGCGGGACGGTGAATGGATCAAAGCCGGCGGCCCGGTTCAGTTTGACCGTTTTTCCGGCGAACTGACCTTCATGCCCAAGGATATGGTCAGAGTGTCCCCCATGGTGAGGGTCGATCAAGCCGCGGAAAAACGGGTGGAGCTTCATTTGCATACCCGGATGTCCGCCATGGACGGTATCTCTTCGGCAGAAGACCTCATCCGCCGGGCGGGTCTCTGGGGACATGCCGCGCTGGCTATTACGGACCATGGTGTGGTTCAGGCCTTTCCGGAAGCAGTGGAGGCCGGGAAAAAATACGGAGTGAAAATAATCCTGGGAGTGGAGGGTTATCTCATTGATGACATCTCCGAACCGAGTACTCCACCCCAGCAGATGAAGAGCCGCCACATGGTGCTCTTGGTGCGTGATGCAGTCGGACTCAAGAACCTGTACAAGCTCATCACGTGTTCTCACCTGGAGTATTTTCATCGCCGCCCGCGCATTCCCAAATCAGTGCTGGCCCGGCATCGCACCGGTCTCATTATCGGTTCCGCCTGTGAGGCCGGAGAACTGGTTCAGGCCATTCTCAAGCAGGAACCTTGGGAAAAACTTCTCGAGGTGGCTTCTTTTTATGATTATTTAGAGATTCAGCCGCGCGGGAACAACGCCTTCATGTTGCGCAGCGGTCTCGTCCGGAATGAAGAAGGGTTGCGGGAACTCAACCGTACGGTCCTGCGTCTGGGCAGGGCTCTGAACAAGCCGGTGGCGGCTACAGGTGATGTCCATTTCCTTGACCCGGAAGACGAGGCGTATCGCCGGATCCTGATGGCCGGCAAGGGTTTTGAGGATGCGGATGATCAAGCTCCTCTGTACTTTCGGACGACCGAAGAAATGCTGGAGGAATTTTCTTATCTCGGCGAGACGGAGGCTTTCGAGGTCGTGGTTAGAGCACCGCAACACTTGGCCGCCCAGGTAGAAGTCCTGAAGCCGTTTCCCGATGACCTCTTTTCGCCGACGATTCCCGGAGCGGAGGAAAAAATAGAATCTATGTCCTGGCAGAGGGCGCGTGAGTTATATGGCAGGGATTTGCCGGATGTGGTGCGAAAACGCCTGGAGAAGGAACTGAACGCCATTATTGGGCATGGGTTTTCTGTGCTCTATCTGATTGCTCATCTTCTGGTGAAGAAATCCAATGAGGATGGCTATTTGGTCGGTTCAAGAGGGTCGGTGGGTTCTTCCTTGGTGGCGACCCTGACCGGAATAACAGAGGTGAATCCCCTTCCCCCCCACTATCGTTGTCTTAATCCAGAGTGTCTTCATTCCATCTGGGTTGAGGACGGGAGTGCCGGTTCGGGTGTGGATTTGGCGGATAAGGATTGTCCGCGTTGCGGGGGGAAGATGGCTAAAGACGGGCACGATATTCCTTTTGAGACTTTTTTGGGTTTTAAGGGGGATAAGGTTCCGGACATCGATTTGAATTTTTCCGGTGATTACCAGCCCAAGGCGCACAAATTCACGGAAGAGCTCTTTGGCCGGGATAATGTCTTCCGCGCCGGGACCATTGCGACGATAGCGGATAAAACGGCTTACGGCTATGTCAAGAATTACCTGGAAGAGCGCCAAGTGAAGGTCCGCTCCGCAGAAATGGCGCGGCTGGTGGAAGGCTGCACCGGGGTGAAGCGGACGACGGGGCAGCACCCCGGAGGCTTGATGGTCGTACCCAAAGAATGTGATGTTTTTGACTTTACCCCCTTGCAGAGGCCGGCCGATGATCCGAAATCGGAGACCGTGACGACTCACTTCGATTACCATTCGATCTCGGGCCGCCTGGTGAAACTTGATATTCTGGGGCACGACGATCCGACTGTGATCAAAATGCTGGAGGACTTGACGGGGGTGAACGCCAAAACGATTCCCCTGGACGATCCCAAGACTCTCTCCTTGTTTTGGCAGCCCGATGCTCTGGGGGTGAGCGCCGAGGAGATTTGCTCCAATACGGGGACCTACGGTATCCCGGAATTCGGAACCAAGTTTGTACGGCAGATGCTTGAAGATACGCGGCCCCAGAGCTTTTCGGACCTGGTCAGGATTTCGGGGCTTTCCCATGGCACGGATGTCTGGCTGGGGAATGCCCAGGATCTTGTCCGCTCCGGAACGGCGACGATCTCCGAAATCATCGCCTGCCGCGATGACATTATGGTATATCTCATTTACCGGGGGTTGGAGCCGGGACGGGCCTTTAAGATTATGGAGGGGGTTCGCAAAGGGAAAGGACTCAAGGCGGAAGACATAGAAGAGATGAGGCAGCACCAGGTTCCGGAGTGGTATATCAAATCCTGCCAAAAAATCAAGTATATGTTTCCGAAGGCCCATGCCGTAGCCTATGTTACCATGGCTTTTCGCATTGCTTGGTTTAAGGTGTATTATCCTCAGGCCTTCTACGCGACTTTTTTTACGGTTCGTGCCGACGAGTTCGATCTTGAGCTCATACTGAGGGGTAAGGACGCCTGCCGGGCGAAAATTAAGGAAATCGAGGGCAGAGGGAACGAAGCCACGGCCAAGGAGAAGAACTTAGTGACAATTTTAGAATTGGTGGTGGAAATGTATAGCAGAGGGGTGTGCGTGAGGCCGGTGGATTTATGGGAATCGGACGCAACCCGCTTTAAAGTGACACCTACCGGCTTGCTCCCTCCGTTCGCGGCCATTCAGGGCATGGGAAGCTCGGCCGCTCAGAATGTAGTGCGGCTGCGTGATACACAAGGCATTCTTTCTGTCGAGGAATTGCATTCACTGGCCAAACTATCTGCGGCGGTCATTGAGGTTTTAGGCCAAATGGGCTGTTTGAAGGGCCTGCCGGAGGAGAACCAGCTGAGTTTGTTCTCTTAAGCAAAAGAATTCTGCTAAAAAGTGGACGAAGGGCTGACAAAGAGTTGCCTAGCAGAGAAAGTTATGTTATATTAAATACGGTAATTTGGCAAGGTTGGTTAAGAGTGGGTTCTAGCCCACTCTTTCATTTGTTCTGTGTCCCGGTGGAAAGCATGGCTGACCTGCTTAAAGTATAATCCGGAAAGGTTTCGTTAGACTATGGGTTAAGTTCTTAGTAAAGGAGCGGTGGCATGCAGCAGAACGTGGTCGAAGCGGTGACTTCCCTGGTCGAGCCGGTAGTTCACGCCCGTGGCTTGGAACTCGTGGATGTTGAATACATAAAAGAGGGGATTCACTGGTTTTTGCGCCTCTACATTGATAAGGAAGGCGGAGCGGATCTGGATGATTGTTCGGAGATCAGCCGTGCTGTCGGAGATATCCTGGATGAGGCAGATCTGATCCCGCAGGCTTACATGCTTGAAGTGTCTTCGCCCGGATTGGAGCGCCCCTTGAAGAAAAAGGACGATTATCTGCGCTATCGCGGTCAGCTTGTCCAAGTGTTCACTCGAGAAAACGTTCATGGTTACGGTGAGTTTTCCGGCTACCTGGAAGGTATGGAGGGGGAGGAAGTCATTCTCGAGTATCAGGGCGAACAGATTAGGCTGCCGTATGATCTGATCGCTCGGGCGCATTTGCTGGTGGACTTCTGATTGGTGGGGGATTCCAGACGGAACAAGGGGGAAAACGCGAATGAATATGGAGTTCATCGAAGCGATTCATGAACTGGAGAAAGAGCGGGGAATATCCGCAGAGGTTCTTTTTGAAGCGATAGAGGCAGCGTTGATCTCCGCATATAAGAAAAATTTTGCTTCTTTGCAGAACGTTAGGGTGAGCATTGACCGGGTCAGCGGGGAATTTCAGGTATTCGCCCGTAAGACGGTGGTGGAACAAGTGGAGGACTCCCGTACCCAAATCAGCTTGGAAGACGCTCACAAGGTGGATCCTAATTATCAATTGGACGACATCGTAGAGAACGAAGTAACGCCGCGTCAGTTTGGCCGGATTGCGGCCCAGACTGCCAAACAAGTGGTCGTCCAGCGCATCCGGGAAGCGGAACGGGGCATGATTTACGACGAATACATCAACCGGGAGGGCGATATTGTCACAGGTGTAGTCCAGCGCTATGAACAAAAAAGCGTCGTCATTGACCTGGGCAAGGTGGAGGCTCTTCTCATGGCTCAGGAACAGATTCCGGGCGAAGTATACCGACCTTTTGAGCGGATCAAGACCTTTGTGGTAGAAGTTAAGAAAACCACGAAAGGCCCCCAGGTGCTTCTTTCCCGTACACACCCCGGCTTGATTAAGAGACTTTTTGAGTTGGAAGTACCGGAAATACATGACGGAGTTGTGGAAATCAAAGGCGTTTCGCGCGAGGCCGGAGCGCGTTCCAAGATAGCCGTTTATTCACGGGACGCCAACGTGGATCCGGTGGGAGCCTGTGTCGGGCCGAAGGGCAGCCGGGTGCAAACGATAGTCACTGAACTGAAGGGCGAAAAAATCGACATTGTCAACTATTCCGCAGACCCGCGGGATTATGTTGCCAATGCGCTTTCGCCTGCGAAGGTGACGGACGTCTATCCCAGAGCCAATGAGAAAGTGGCGCTCGTTGTTGTCCCCGACTATCAGTTGTCTTTGGCTATTGGGAAAGAGGGTCAGAACGCTCGCTTGGCAGCTAAGTTAACGGGTTGGAAAATTGACATTAAGAGCGAGTCTCAAGCGGCGGCTCAGGAGTTGATTCCCACCCAGACGGAGGACATGCCCGCGGAATACGACGAAACTGCCGAGAACGGTATATATCAAGGTTATGCGGACCACGACGGATATGCCGAAGGCGAGTACGGCGAGGACGAGTACGCCGAAGGCGAGTATGCCGAAGGTGAGTATGCCGAAGGCGAGTATGCCGAAGGTGAGTATGCCGAGGACGAGTATGCCGAAGGTGAGTATGCCGAAGGTGAGTATGCCGAGGACGAGTATGCCGAAGGTGAGTATGCCGAAGGCGAGTATGCCGAGGACGAGTACGCCGAAGGCGAGTACGGCGAAGGCGAGTATGCCGAAGGCGAGTATGCCGAAGGCGAGTATGCCGAAGGCGAGTATGCCGAAGGTGAGTATGCCGAAGGTGAGTATGCCGGGGACGAGTACGCCGAAGGCGAGTATGCCGAAGACGAGTACGCCGAAGGCGAGTATGCCGAAGGCGAGTATGCCGAAGGCGAGTACGGCGAAGGCGAGTATGCCGAAGGCGAGTATGCCGAAGGCGAGTACGCCGAAGGCGAGTATGCCGAGGACGAGTATGCCGAAGGCGAGGATGCCGAAGGCGAGGATGCCGAAGGCGAGGATGAGTACGCCGTAGGCGGGCATACGGGGGAAGCGACCGATCCGGTTCGGCCCGGTGACCTTATCAATTCACCCGAATATGATAATTCCAACGGATTAACCAAAAAAGGGGAAGAAGATTACCGCTCAGAAGGCGGGATGACAGGCCAGGAGGGACCGGCCGTTCCGCCGAAAGAAGAGAAGCTGAGCGAACGGGACAGGGCGATGCAAAAGTATTTCGCCGAACAGGAGAGAGGGAGCCGCCGCGGCAAGAAGAAGGCTAAGGGGTGATGGAATGAAAGTCCGCAAAATCCCCATGCGCATGTGTTTGGGTTGCCAGCAGATGAAACCGAAGAGGGAACTTCTTCGGATCGTCAAAACACCGGAGGGCAGGGTCGAAATCGATCCGACAGGGAAACGAAACGGGCGCGGCGCCTACCTTTGCCCCGATCCCGAATGCCTGAAAAAAGCGGCCAAGGGACATCGCCTGGAAAAGGCTTTCGGCGTTCCGGTTCCTGAAGCGGTTCTCAACGAACTGGAAGGGAAGTTGGAGTTCCAATGACAGAAAAGGTCAAGGCCTTGTTGGGTTTGGCCCGCAGGGCCGGAAAAGTGGCCTCAGGGGACGCGCAGGTAGAGGCTATGCTCAAGAAGGGAAGGGGATATCTTCTCCTTTTGGCCGAAGATGTTCCAGCGGCCCAGAAGAAGTATCTGCAGTGGGCTCGTGATTGTCATTTGGAGGTCGTGATTGCAGGCCATAAGGAGGAGTTGGGTCTGTGTTTAGGACTCTCGCCGAGGGCGGCCGTTTTGATATTGGACCAAGGATTTGCCGGGGCGATCTTAGAGGCAAGGAGATGACGGCTTGAGCGAAACGCGGTGCTGAAAAAGTGGGGGTGAAGTTTTTTATGACAAATGTCCGTGTCCATGAATTGGCAAAGGAATTAAACTTGAGCAGCAAAGACGTGATGTCCAGATTGGAAGCCATGGGGGTCGATGTTAAAAATCATTTGAGTACAGTGGAAAAGGCTGACGCAGACGGTCTGCGCGTACAACTTCGTTCTCTGGAAAAAGAAAGGGATAGAGTTCGGCCGGAGCCCCACTATTCAGCCCCACAGGAGAACAAGCAGTCTTCAAGACCGGGTCGGGACGCGGAAGAAAAGATAGCGCAGGGCCCCTTACAGGTTGCTTCGGGCTCGGACGAAGAGACGAACGGAGGCGAGGCCCGTTCGATAAGCTCGGCGGCAGCGCTGCCGGGTTCCCCGAACGACAGGGTTCAGGGAGGCGCGGTCCGTTCGGAGCCCGGGAGCCGTCCGCCGCGTCCGGGAATGGAGGGCCGCCCGCCGCGTCCGGGAATGGAAGGGCGTCCGCCGCGTCCGGGAATGGAGGGCCGCCCGCCGCGTCCGGGAATGGAAGGGCGTCCGCCGCGTCCGGGAATGGAGGGGCGTCCGCCGCGTCCGGGAATGGAGGGGCGTCCGCCGCGTCCGGGAATGGAAGGGCGTCCGTCGCGTCCGGGAATGGAAGGGCGTCCGCCGCGTCCGGGAATGGAAGGGCGTCCGCCGCGTCCGGGAATGGAAGGGCGTCCGCCGCGTCCGGGAATGGAGGGCCGTCCGTCGCGTCCGGGAATGGAAGGGCGTCCGCCGCGTCCGGGAATGGAAGGGCGTCCGCCGCGTCCGGGAATGGAAGGGCGTCCGCCGCGTCCGGGAATGGAAGGGCGTCCGCCGCGTCCGGGAATGGAAGGGCGTCCGCCGCGTCCGGGAATGGAGGGCCGTCCGTCGCGTCCGGGAATGGAAGGGCGTCCGCCGCGTCCGGGAATGGAAGGGCGTCCGCCGCGTCCGGGAATGGAAGGGCGTCCGCCGCGTCCGGGAACGGAGGGGCGTCCGCCGCGTCCGGGAATGGAGGGGCGTCCGCCGCGTCCGGGAATGGAAGGGCGTCCGCCGCGTCCGGGAATGGAAGGGCGTCCGCCGCGTCCGGGAATGGAAGGGCGTCCGCCGCGTCCGGGAATGGAAGGGCGTCCGTCGCGTCCGGGAATGGAAGGGCGTCCGCCGCGTCCGGGAATGGAGGGCCGTCCGTCGCGTCCGGGAATGGAAGGCCATACGGGCAGACCCGGGACCGGGCGCCCCACTCGTCCTTCCTCCGCAGCGGGCACGGCCACGACGGCGGAGCAGCCGGTTAAGCGTCAGGTGCCTGAGAAGAAGAAAACCCCGGATCGGGTTTTTGATAAAAGACGTGACAACGAAAAGGAACTGCGCCGGCCGCACCGTCGTAATAATAGGCCGCCGGTGAAAGAAGTTAAAGATACGACACCGAAACACATAGTGATTCCGGAATCGATTTCCGTGCAAGAATTAGCTTCCCGTATGAGCCGTAAGGCGGGAGAATTGATAGTGAAGCTGATGAACCTCGGGGTTATGGCGACCATTAACCAGGAATTGGATGCCGAAACGGCAACGATTGTGGCTAACGATATGGGCGTAACGGTTGAGGTCAAAGTGGAAAAACCTCTCACCGTGATAGAAGAAATCGTCGACCCGCCGGAAACCCTGAAGCCACGGCCGCCGGTCGTCACGGTGATGGGGCATGTCGACCACGGGAAAACTTCGCTTCTGGATGCCATTCGAACGACGAATGTGATTGCCTCCGAGGCGGGTGGCATAACCCAGCACATTGGGGCCTACCAGGTGGAGATTAAGGGGCAGAAGATCACTTTTCTGGATACGCCGGGCCATGAGGCTTTTACGGCCATGCGGGCCAGAGGAGCCCAAGTGACAGATATCGCGGTCCTGGTGGTTGCCGCCGATGACGGAATCATGCCTCAGACGATTGAGGCCATCAACCATGCCAAGGCGGCCAAGGTGCCTATTATCGTAGCCATCAATAAGATTGACAAGGAAAACGCAAACCCCGACAAGGTCAAACAGGAACTGACCGAATATGGTTTGGTGGTCGAAGAATGGGGCGGGGATACCATCGCTGTTCCCGTATCAGCCAAAACCAAAGCCAATTTGGGACAACTTCTGGAAATGATTTTGCTGGTGGCAGAGGTTCGGGAGTTGCAGGCCAATCCCAATCGGCCGGCGGCCGGAACCGTGATTGAAGCGGAATTAGACAAGGGCAAAGGGCCGGTGGCCACGGTACTTGTGGCGAAGGGGACGCTGAATGTCGGGGATGTCATGGTGGCCGGCGCGGCCTTCGGGAAAATTCGGGCCATGATTGACGACAAAGGCCGTCGGGTTAAGAAGGCCGGACCTTCCACTCCGGTTGAGGTCCAAGGCCTTTCGGAGGTGCCCATGGCGGGTGAGACCTTCGATATTGTCAGTGACGAAAAGCTCGCTCGCCAGATTGCGACCGCCCGTGTGTCGGAACGGAAGGCAGAAGAGGCTAAGCAAACGGTAAAGGTGAGTTTGGATGATCTCTTTGACCGTATTAAGGAAGGTGAGGTTAAAGAGCTCAACATCATTATTAAAGCGGATGTACAGGGTTCCGTCGAGGCTCTGCGCCAATCCTTGGAGCGGTTGTCCACCGCGGAAGTACGCGTAAATCCGATTCATGGGGGAGTTGGGGCCATTACCGAGACGGATGTGATGCTGGCGGCTGCTTCCAATGCGATCATCATCGGTTTTAATGTGCGCCCGGATTCCAATACAAAGGACACGGCGGACCTGCAGGGAGTGGATGTGCGGCTTTACCGGGTTATCTATGACGCAATCGAGGATGTCAAGGCGGCTATGAGCGGACTTTTGGATCCGGATTTCAAGGAGACGGTCCAAGGTAAGGCTGAGGTGCGCCAGATCTTTAAGGTACCCAAGGTTGGGAGTGTGGCCGGTTGCTTCGTGACAGAAGGCAAGATCAACCGTTCGTTTAAAGTTCGGGTAATTCGGGACGGAGTGGTCGTCCATGAAGGCAATATTGATTCCCTGCGCCGTTTTAAAGACGATGTGCGCGAGGTCAGCGAAGGATATGAGTGCGGACTGGGTCTTGAACGTTTTAATGACATCAAAGAGGGAGATATTATAGAGGCGTTCATCCTTGAAGAAGTGAAACGTCAACTTTAGTATGGACCGTGGAGGGATGACCTGTGACCAAACACCGGGCAAATCGGCTGGCTGAGACTTTGAAAGAGGAAATATCCCAGTTGATCCGCGAGCAGTTGAAAGACCCCCGCCTTGGCTTTGTGACGGTTACGGCCGTTGATGCCGCGGAAGACTTGAGTCGTGCTAAGGTTTACGTCAGTGTCCTGGGCAGTCCGGAAGATGCCAAAGCCTCTCTCTTGGTTCTCAATCGTGCTGCCGGCTATATACGCAGTGAAATTGGCAAACGGGTGCGTTTACGGCAGACACCGGAAATTGTGTTCAAATATGATCCATCCATTGAGCACGGTGCGCATATCGCCAAACTCTTGCGGGAAGTGCAAAACAGTGGCACGGGTGATTCCCATGAAGAGTGAGGAAATGCTGAGATTGGTGAACGAACTGGGGAAAGCGCCAAAAGTGGCGCTTTTCTCCCATGTATCTCCCGACGGGGACTGTATCGGCTCGATGCTCGCCTTGGGTCTGGCCCTGGAGAGTCTGGGCAAAGAAGTCGAATTTTACAACCCGGATCCCTTGCCGCACAACCTGACGTTCTTGCCGGGGGCAACAAGGATTCGGAGGGCACCGGCCGGCAAGACGGCGCCGGCGCTCCTTCTCATAGATTGTGCCGATTTGGCCAGGGCCGGTCTTAAACCGGACCAAGTGCCCGGGGATACACTCCTTTTAAGTTTGGATCACCATATTTCCAACCGGCATTTTGCCGGGGTGAATGTTGTCGACCCGGAGGCGGCTGCCACGGGAGAACTGGTTTATCAGGTTGTGCTGGAACTCGGTGTGCCCCTGGGACGCGATATCGCCATGAATTTATATACCGCTTTGGTTACGGATACGGGTTCTTTTCAGTATGGAAATACTTCGGTTCGGACCCATCTGATCGCGGCCAAACTTTTGGAAACGGGTCTGGATTTGACATACGTCCATCATCAGGTTTTCGATCAGAAACCCCTGGCCCAAGTGAGGTTGCTGCAGAGGGCTTTGGCTAGTCTGGAGCCGGCCTATGAAGGAAAATTTGTGCTGATGACGCTCACCGGGGAGGATTTTGCCGCCTGCGGAGCAGAGGATTCCCTGAGCGAAGGCCTGGTGAATCAGGCGCGCAGCATCCAAGGGGTGGAAGTCGCTGTTCTAATCCGCGAAGTGGAACCAGGCAAGGTCAAGCTGGGCTTGCGTTCCAACTTGTGGCTGGATGTCAATGAGATAGCCGTCCGTTTCGGCGGGGGAGGGCACAAGAGGGCAGCCGGCTGCAGCATGAATCTTTCCGTTGCGGAGGCCAAAAGACGGATTACGGAAGCGGTTGGGGAGGCTTTGCAGCTTGGACGGAGTGATTAATCTTCTGAAGCCGCCCGGTATGACCTCGGCCGCGGCCGTGGCCTGGGTGAAACGCGCCCTCGGTGTCCGTAAAGCCGGACATACGGGTACACTGGATCCTGCGGTCGGAGGGGTTTTACCCATATGCCTGGGGAAAGCCACCCGGCTAGCCGAATATTTTACGGCTCAAGGAAAATATTATCGGGCAGAGGCTACTTTCGGTTTGGTTACGGATACGCAGGATGCCCAGGGAAAGATTCTGCAAACGCGGCCGGCTCGGCTTTCTGGGGCAGATCTGGAAAGAATTCTGCCCCGGTTCAGAGGAAAGATAAATCAGATTCCCCCAATGCATTCCGCCTTGCGTAAGGAAGGCAAGCATTTATACGAATACGCGAGGGCGGGGATTGTCCTGGAGAGAGAAGCCAGGATGATCCAAGTGGACCGGCTGGATTTAGTCAGCTGGACGGACGGGAGATTTCCCAGGGCTATTTTGGATATTGAGTGCACTAAAGGCACCTATGTGCGTACCCTTTGTCACGATTTGGGGCAGGCGGTAGGGTGCGGCGCCCATATGTCCTATTTGCTCCGCCTGCGTTCCGGCCCGTTTTCTCTTACAGAAAGCTGGACGTTTGAGGAGATTGAAACGGCCTTGGCGGGAGGAGATACCGGCTTTTTGCTTGCTCCGCCGGCCGGCTTGCAACTGCCGCCGGTCCGCTTGCCCGAGAGCAGGGCCGAAGCTTTTCGCCATGGTTTGGCGACCGGCGCCCAGTGGGTGGACGGCGCGGCTGAAGAGGACGGAACGGAGGTTCAGGTCTTTTCTGCGGGGGAGTTCATCGGCGTGGGCCGGTGGAAATCCGGAATGCTCTATCCCCATAAAGTCATGAGTTAGGCTTGCTGGCCGGATTTTTCTTAGGAGGGTCGTCTTCGTGCAGGTTATTGAAGGTTTACCGGATAAGGCCGAACCGTCGGTGCTGGCCTTGGGAAATTTCGACGGCGTGCATCAAGGGCATCGCCGCCTGTTGGCCGGCGGGTTGGCAGAGGCGCGGCGGCAGGGGATTCCCTTGGCCGTGCTCGTTTTTTATCCCCATCCCTGGCGGGTTCTTTTTCCGGAAAGGGAACTGAAGCTATTGACCACCCAACAGGAACGATTGAGGATTTTTGCCGAAGTCGGAGTCGGTATCGTTTATCTTCTTCCTTTTACCAGGCAGCTGGCAGAGATGACTCCCGAGCAGTTTGTCAGGGATATCGTCCTGTCTCTGAATACAAGGCATATCATGGTCGGTTTTAACTATTCTTTTGGGTCCAAAGGGATGGGAACGCCGGCCGATCTCAGCTTGTTTGGGGAGCGTTATGGCTTTAAAGTCAGCGTTTTGCAGGCCCAGGCGGTCAAAGGAAAAGTGATTTCATCCAGCGCCATTCGCCGGGCTTTGAGCGCGGGAGACATTTCACTGGCCCGGGAGATGCTCGGGCGCTGCCCCTGCCTCTGCGGAAAGGTCGTATCAGGTGAACAGAGAGGGCGCCAATTGGGTTTTCCGACAGCCAACCTTCTGGTGCCGCCCGGGCTGATGTGGCCGAAACGCGGTGTTTATGCCGTGCGGACTGTTTTCACGGGGAGGACGGTTTACGGCATGATGAATATCGGGATGAAGCCTACGTTTCATGCCCAGTACAGCCCGACTGTCGAAGTGCACTTCATCGATTTTGAGGGGGATCTTTACGGGAAGGAGCTGAGCGTGAGCATCCTGGAGCGGCTCCGGGACGAACGGAAATTTGCGGACATATCCGAACTGAAAGAACAGTTGGCGCAAGACGCGCGGCGAGCGCGGCGCTGGGCGGACGGAGAAAAGGGCGCAAGCCGCTGAGCTTTACAAAGGAAAGCGTGCCATGTTAGAATAATGCAGGTTAATAAAAAACGCCCACTGTCTCGGCTGAGCGAATCTCCGACGCCCGGCTGGGCATTTGGGAACTACAAATTACGGAGGTGTAAACCATGTTGGACACAGAACAAAAAAAAGAAATCATCGCCAAATACCAACAACACGAAGGAGACACCGGGTCTCCGGAAGTTCAGATTGCTTTGCTGACGGCGCGCATTGCCTACCTGACCGAGCACTTTAAGTTGCACAAGAAAGACCACCATTCCCGTCGAGGTCTGCTTAAGATGGTCGGGCAGAGAAGAGCTATGCTCAACTACTTGAAAGAACTGGATTTCAACCGCTACCGCAATATTGTCAATCAACTGGGACTCCGTCATTGAGAGGCGAAAGGTTGTCGGCAGAAGTTGGGTCAGACAGTTGTACGCACGCTTGTTTCGACGAGCGCTTCATATGAGGGCAGAAAGAGCGGTTCAGACCGCTTTTTTTGCTTATATCGTAGCAAAATCAGCGATAATGCGGTTCTGATTAGTTTTTTTAGGCAAAATGCAGGAAATAATAAGAATGTGTCGAAGTGGAAACAGGTTAAAAGATGGTTGGAATAGATTAAGGAGGTTCCTTTCGTGCAAGAAGATGTTTTGCAAAGGTCCATTGAGGTCGGTGGCAGGATTTTGACGTTTGAAACCGGTAAGATCGGAAAACAGGCGGGCGGTGCGGTTTTCGTCCGCTATGGGGATACTGTGGTGTCAGCCTTTGCCACCGGGAGTTCGGAGCCGCGGGCCGGAATTGATTTTTTCCCTTTAACTGTTGAGTTTGAGGAGCGCTTGTATGCCGCGGGTAAAATACCCGGGGGATTCATCAAGCGGGAGGGGCGGCCCAGTGAAAAGGCTATTCTGTCGGCCCGCCTGATTGACAGGCCGATTCGTCCCCTTTTCCCGGAAGGCTTTCGGAATGACGTTCAAGTAGTTACGATGGTCATGTCGGTCGATCAGGATTGTGCGACGGACGTTACGGCGATTAATGCCGCCTCGGCCGCTTTAAGCATATCGAATATTCCTTTTCAAGGGCCGGTGGCCGCGGTGACGGTGGGGCTGGTCGAAGGTGAGTTTGTCCTCAATCCGACGGTCAAGCAGGCTGAGAAGAGTTTGATGCACCTGACCGTGGCCGGGACCGAAGAGGCGGTTATGATGGTGGAGGCGGGCGCCCAGGAGGTTCCGGAAGAGAAGATGCTGGAGGCCATCATGTTCGGGCATCGCGAGGTTGGGCGTTTGGCTCATTTTATCGGCGAGTTCCGGCAGGAAGCCCTAGCCCGGGGGGTGGCCAAGGAGAAAATGGCGGTGCCGGCGGAAGGAATTCCGGGAGACTTGACTGAAGAGGTCGGGGAATACGCCTATGCTAAAATGGAAGAGGCTGTCCGGGTCGAAGAAAAAAAGGCCCGGGAGGCGGCGATCGACAAGGTTAAGGATGAGGCCTTGGCGTTTTTTCTGGAGAAATATCCGGAAGAAGAAAAAGATATCCGGACACTTTTGGAAAACATGGTGCACAAGATTGTCCGCCGCCTGATTACCGTAGAGCATATTCGGCCGGATGGCCGTGCTCTGGACGAAATCCGGCCTATCAGCGTGGAGGTGGGGCTCCTGCCGCGTGCGCATGGGACCGGCCTTTTTACGCGCGGGCAGACGCAAGTGCTCACAGTGGCCACTCTGGGGGCGGTGGGGGATGAACAAATTCTCGACGGTCTGGGCCTGGAAGAGTCCAAACGCTATATGCACCACTACAATTTTCCGCCTTTCAGCGTGGGGGAAACGCGTCCCATGCGCGGACCGGGACGCCGTGAAATCGGGCACGGCGCGCTGGCGGAACGGGCTCTCTTGCCTGTAATTCCCGATGAAACCACTTTTCCCTATACTATCCGTCTGGTCTCGGAAGTTTTGGAATCAAACGGTTCCAGTTCCATGGCCTCGGTTTGCGGCAGCACCTTATCCCTCATGGACGCCGGAGTTCCCATTAAGGCACCGGTGGCAGGGGTGGCTATGGGCCTAATCAAGGAAGATGAGCATATAGCGATTTTGACCGATATTCAAGGACTGGAAGACCATGATGGGGACATGGATTTCAAAGTGGCGGGGACCGCTAAAGGTGTGACCGCTCTGCAGATGGATATCAAAATAGCCGGAGTATCGAGAGAGATCCTGGACAAGGCCTTGACTCAGGCCAAAAAAGGCCGTCTCTTTATCCTCGACAAGATGCTGGCGGTACTTTCCGGCCCCCGCGGGGAACTCTCACCTTTCGCACCCAGGATCATAACGGCCAGCATTCATCCGGATAAGATCCGCGATGTCATCGGACCGGGGGGGAAAACGATCAAGAAGATTATCGACGAAACCGGAGTCAAAATAGACATTGAGGACGACGGCAGGGTCTTTATTGCGGCAGTTGACGGCGGGGCCGGGGAGAAGGCTCTTCAAATCATCCAGGCGTTAACCCAGGAAGTTGAGGTGGGCCGGACTTACAAGGGCAAGGTTACACGGATTATGGATTTTGGGGCTTTTGTCGAGGTTATCCCCGGTGTTTTGGGGCTCAGCGGGAAAGAAGGACTGGTGCACATTTCTCAGCTCGCCCACACTCGGGTCGAAAAAGTGGAGGATGTCGTGAAACTGGGGGACGAAATCCTAGTCAAAGCCACGGGAATCGATAAGCAGGGCCGTCTCAACCTCTCACGCAAGGAAGCTCTGCCGAATGTCAAAGGGGCTCAGGCCGGTCTGAAAAAAGTTCAATAGTAATATTTCCCCAGTCTGCCTTTGCCTGCCGGCGCATATTTTAGAGAAGGGGCAAGGGAGGCAGGGGAATGATTTTTTGGCGCATCTCCAGGCGGGGCCTGGCCGTCGCCGCCGTGGTTGCACTGTTGTGTCTGGGTTGGCTGGCAGACCGGGTGGTCGTGGCTCCGGCGAACGTTCCGGAGCCTTTGGAACAGGTTCGGACAGAGGCCAAGGTGATCGCTTTGACGTTTAATGTCGACTGGGGGGAGGAATACCTGCCGCAAATCCTGGCGGAGTTGGGCAACGCGGGAGCAAGGGCCACATTTTTTGTGACCGGCCGCTGGGCCAAAAATCATCCCGAGTTGGTGCGGAAAATTGCCGAGGCCGGTCAGGAAGTTGAAAATCACGGGTATTCTCATCCCCATCCAGACCGGTTGTCCGTCGGGGCCAATGAGGAAGAGATCAAGAAAACCGAGAGTATCATCCAGGGACTCATAGGTTATCGAACCCGCTATTACGCTCCCCCATACGGCGAACGCGGAAGTTCGGGGCTGAAGGCGGCCCAGGCTTTGGGTTACCGCACAGTTTTATGGACTTTGGATACGGTGGATTGGCGTTCCGGTTCCACTCCCGGGGTTATTGCGGGCCGCATTCTCGCTCCGCCGGTTCGCTTCGGGATAAAACCCGATCAGCGCGGGGCTATTGTACTCATGCACCCGAAAGAAAATACGCTGAGGGCTTTGCCGGATATTCTCAAAGCGCTGTCCCAGCAGGGTTTCCGTTTCTTAACAATTGACCAATTGATAACATTCGAGAAGGAAGGAAATACTACCTCATAGATTAGGGGAGTGAGGTGGTAGAATGTTTAAAGCAACGAGGACGTTGGCCGTGGGCAGCGTCTTTCTTTGCCTGATTGGTTTTCTGACGGCCGTGGGGCCATCTTCGGCCTTCGCCGCAGCGGCGGGCGGGTTCCCGCCGACCAGTCTTCGTCAGGAGTCCCAGAGGGTTTCTCGGCAGGGTTCCCGACAGGCCTCCCTCCAGGAGTCCCAGAGGGTTTCTCGGCAGGGTTCCCGACAGGCCTCCCTCCAGGAATCCCAGAGGGTTTCCCGGCAGGGATCCCGACAGGTCTCCCTCCAGGAATCCCAGAGGGTTTCCCGGCAGGGATCCCGACAGGTTTCCTCCCAGGGGCCCCGGAGGGTTTCCCCACCGCAGCGTCCGGGTGCGTCCCCAAAACCTGCCGTCTCCTCTCAGGCCGCGGACAGCCTCCGTCTCAGCGCCGATGCGGCTGTGCTCATGGATGCGGAGACCGGAGATGTTCTCTATGCCAAGAACGCGCACAAACGACGGGCACCGGCAAGCACCACCAAGATCATGACGGCTATCTTGGGGCTAGAACTGGGGAAGCCTGAGGAGATCGTTACCGTCAGCGCGAAAGCGGCTCAGGTTGGGGAGGCGACTTTGCATTTAGATCCCGGTGAAAAGCTCACCCTGTATGAATTGATCACGGGAGCCCTGTTGAAATCGGGCAACGATGCCTGTGTGGCGATCGCGGAGCAAATCGCGGGCAGTGAGGGAGAGTTTGTCAGGCTGATGAACGAAAAGGCGCTGTTATTAGGGGCGACCGACACCCATTTTACCAACCCGAACGGTTTGCCCGACAAAAACCACTATTCGAGCGCCTATGATTTGGCTTTGATGGCTCGTTACGGTTTGCGGATTCCGGCCTTCGCTGCGATTACACGCCTCAAAGAGACGGAGATCCACTTTCTCCAGCCGGATGTCTCCATGGATCTTCGCAATACGAACAAACTGCTGTGGAGCTATCCTTATGCCGACGGCGTCAAAACGGGGACGACTAATGCGGCGGGCAAATGCCTCGTGGCTTCCGCCACCAAGGGGGGGAGGCGGTTGGTAGCGGTGGTTCTCAATGCTCCGGACCGGTTCGGGGATGCCAGAAAACTTCTGGAGTGGGGTTTTGAGCGCACAGAAACCACGACCCTGGCTCGGGCCGGTCAGATCATGGGTGATTATCCTCTGCCGGGGACAACCGGAGTGCCGGCTTTCGTGGCGCATACGGTGCGGGTTTCGCTTAGCCGGGAAGCTGCGGGCAGGCTGTCCGCGAGGGTGGTTTGGGACAGGCCGCCGCGGCTGCCCCTGCAGGCTGGGGAGGAAGTCGGCCGCTGCGAGGTGTGGGCCGGGGAGCAAAAATTGACGAGCGTGCCCTTGCTGAGCGAAAGGGCGGTTAGCAAGGATTGGCTGGGAAGGATCCGGTGAGGTTTTTTCCCGGCCGCCCGGCAGGAATCCGGATAAAGCCGGCGAATTCTAGGTCGCAGGGAGGAGTGAAGGTATTGTTCCATAAGGATGTTTTGCCCAACGGTGTCAGGGTCATTACGGAGGAGATCGAACATGTTCGGTCGGTCGCCATCGGTTTGTGGGTGGGAGCGGGATCCCGCGATGAGCGGGAGGGATTTGAGGGAATTTCCCACTTCATTGAGCACATGTTTTTTAAAGGAACGTCCCGGCGGAGCGCACGTGATTTAGCTGAGGCTCTGGAGGCAGTCGGAGGTCAGCTCAACGCATTCACAACCAAAGAATATACCTGTTTTTATGCCAAGGTGTTGGATGAGGATCTGGATTTGGCTATCGATGTCTTGAGCGACATGTTCTTCCATTCCCGGTTTGACGGCAAAGAACTGGAAAAAGAGAAGAAGGTCGTAATTGAAGAGATCAAAATGTATGAGGATTCTCCGGACGAGTTGATTCACGATCTCTTTTCCGAGTATGTTTGGAACGACCATCCCTTGGGCAAGCCCATCTTGGGAACGGAGGAGAGCATTCGGGCCTTAAACAGGGACAAGATCCTGCAGTACCTTTCTCAACACTATGCGCCGGATAATCTGGTGGTGGCCGTCGCCGGCAATATTCAGCATGACGCCGTTCTGCGGAAGCTAAGCGGTCTCTACGGAACCTTTAAACGCGGTGGCCGGCGGGTTTTGGAAGGCACCCCGGCAGGCCAGACCGTCGCGCGTTTCGTGGCCAAGGACACGGAACAGATGCATTTGATTCTGGGAGTTCCGGGCTTGGGACAGGATGATCCGGACATCTACCCGATGCTGGTGTTTAACAGCGTGCTCGGAGGGGGTCTCAGCTCCAGGCTTTTCCAAGGGATCAGGGAGCAGCGGGGTTTGGCCTATTCCGTTTACTCCTATCATTCGACCTATGTGGATACAGGGCTGTTCGCGGTCTACGCCGGGACCAGCCCGGATAATACTTCCGAAGTCGTGGAATGCATTCTGAGTGAAGTCCTGAACATGAAACATCAAGGGATCAGCGCGGAAGAGCTGGAACGGACGAAAGCCCAGATTAAGGGTGGGCTTTATTTGGGCCTGGAATCAGTCAGCAGCCGCATGAGCCGTCTGGGCAAGACGGAGCTTACATATAACCGGGTTCTCACCCCGGAAGAGGTCGTGGAGAAGCTGGAAAAAGTCACTTTGGCCGACGTCCTGCGGGTGATCGGACGGCTTTGGCAAAAGGACAAGGTCAGTTTGGCCATGATCGGCCGGACGGGACACGAAGTGGATCCGGCCGAGATATTTGCCAAAGTGGGATGGGAATGACAGTGAAGCGTATTACGGTTAAAATCCGCCGGCTCGGCTGCGGCCCAGATCTGCCTGCCTATGCGACTCCGGGTGCGGCGGGCGTGGATCTGAGAGCCTGTCTGGCGGTGGATGCGGTCATCAAACCCGGTGAAATCGCACGCATTCCAACCGGGCTCGCTTTTGAACTTCCGGACGCAGGGACGGTGGCTTTGCTGTGCGCGCGGAGCGGGCTGGCTTCCGAGTACGGAATCACTTTGGCGAACGGAGTGGGCGTGCTCGACTCTGACTACCGGGGAGAGGTTCAGGTCGCTCTCATCAATCTGGGCCGGGAACCGTTTACAGTGCAAAGCGGCGATCGGATCGCGCAGGTTCTGTTTCTCTCGCTGGCCCGGGCCGACTTTGAACTGGCAGAGGACTTATCGGTGACGGCGCGCGGTGCAGGGGGTTTTGGCTCAACGGGAATTTGACGACGGGAGAAAGCTGGCGGTTCTAGCTTGGGTGCT
Organism: Acididesulfobacillus acetoxydans; assembly: GCF_902729405.1. Lineage (GTDB taxonomy): Bacteria > Bacillota > Desulfitobacteriia > Desulfitobacteriales > Desulfitobacteriaceae > Acididesulfobacillus > Acididesulfobacillus acetoxydans. The sequence goes on along the minus strand of NZ_LR746496.1, from coordinate 3,463,014 downwards.
CCTTTCATAGACTTCCCTAGAGGAAGGGATGAAAGGGTGCAAACGCTGGGGCTCATTCTGCTGATTGCGGGAATTGCCGCCTCCGTACGGGAACGAAGGTTCCTGCTGATGTGGCGTTCCCGGCCCGCTCCCACACCCGGGCCGCTCTCGACGGGACTGGCCCAGCTGGTCGGGACGGCCGGAGGGATTTATTTGGGCTTGGAACTGCTGTTTTCCTTCTTACAGATCCCGGAAAACTGGTGGAGTGGTTCTACGTTTGTCGTGGAGCCTCTGGCCTTCGTTTCCCTCATCTTGGCCATTGTTCAGCCTTTTCTGGTAAGAGCTTGGCTGCACATACGGAAACACCGTTGAGAAATTACGGGATCACAGTGAAGTATGGGGAACCACTTACACTTAAAGAAGTGGGAGTCTGACGATTGGACGAGCGGGAGGTGGAGCGAGTGCTCTTAAGCGATCTGGCGGGTAAAGAAATCATCAATCTTCATGACGGGGCCAGACTGGGGTTGATTGGGGACGCGGACTTGGCCGTTTCTCCGGGTGGCTCCATTGAAGCCATTATTCTGACATCAAAGGGTGGTTTTGCCGGCTTCTTGGGAGACCGGGACCGGGATATCCTGGTCATTCCCTGGCGATCGATTAAGAAGGTCGGAACGGAAGTTATCATCGTAGATTTACATAACACAGCGGATTCGCACAACAGATCCGAGAAGGCGCGCAAATATTCAATTTGACAGGACTTTCCCGCTTGGACTAAAATAAGGTTAAGTCAGGACCCCGAAGCCCAGAGAGCGGCGGGGTTTTTGATATTCGATGCAGGGGGGGTCCCAGTGAAGAAAATCCGTGTCATGGTCGCCGGGGCCGGCGGCAAAATGGGTCAGGAAGTGGTTCGAGCCCTCTTGCGTGAAGAAGATATGGCCCTGGTCGGGGCTGTGGATGTGAAACATCAGGGCAGGGACGTGGGCTATATTGCCGGAAACTCCCCGTTGGGAATCGATGTTTTGGGGGTGCTGACTGCCGAATCTCTGCGTGAGGTTCGGGCGGATATCCTGGTCGATTTCACCAATCCGCAGTCGGTATTGAAAAACGCCGAGACGGCTATCGCCGCCGGAGTGGTTCCCGTCATCGGCACGACCGGTCTGGATGAAGCGGAAATCGGAAAGATCCGGGAACTGGTGGCCCGGGAGAAAGTCGGGGCTTTTATCGCTCCGAATTTTGCCTTAGGCGCCATCTTGATGCTGCGTTTTGCTAAGGAAGCCGCCAGGTTTTTTCCTCATGTGGAGATCATTGAACTTCACCATGATGAAAAGCTCGATGCTCCCTCGGGAACCGCGTTGAAGGTTGCCGAATGGATTGGGGAAGTCCGCGCTAAAATGGCCCAGGGCAATCCGAATGAATACGAAAAACTGCCGGGCGCACGTGGGGCGGACATAGACGGCATTCACATTCATTCTGTCCGTTTGCCCGGATACATTGCCCACCACCAAGTCCTGTTCGGGGGTTCCGGACAAGCTTTAACGATCAGACATGACGCTTTCAGCAGGGAAACCTACATGCCTGGTGTGATGCTGGCTATCCGTAAATCGTATCAATCGACAAAACTCACGATTGGACTTGAGAATTTCCTCGATTAGGAATTTGGGCCGGGGAACCGTACGCCGTATGCCCTCATATACTGCATTAGTAGTCAATGGACACTGTTCAAAGGGGGCATAAGGATGGTTGCGGGTCTTGCTCTCAAAGGAATCAGGTTAGCGGTGGTTGGGGGGGATGATCGAGAAATTTATCTTATTCCCGAACTGCAGAAGCTGGGGGCCTACATAGTCGGGGTCGGACTGGAAAAAGCAGCACCTCTCGAAGGCGTGACAGTGGTGAGTTCACTTCTCGAGGCGGTTACCCAGGTGGATGCCTTGCTCTTTCCGATGTTCGGCACGGATGAACGTGGGCTGGTGAAGGCCAAGTACGGGAAAACTCCCATTGTCTTGAATAAGGAGGTGTTACAGGCAATCCCTTCGCGCGTGCCGCTGTTTATCGGCTGGGCGCGGCCAGCCTTAAAATCTGCGGCAGACATGATGGGGATCCGCATCGTGGAGACGGCCAACTTGACCGATCTTGCTATTCTCAACTCCATTCCTTCGGCGGAAGGCGCACTGCAAATGGCGATGGAAGCCACCAAGATTACCCTGCACGGCAGCGAGAGCTTTGTGATCGGCTTGGGGCATACGGGATGGACTATCGTGCGCATGCTCAAAGGGATTGGGGCTCATGTTACCGGAGTTGCCCGCAAGCCGGCGGACCTGGCACGGGCGGCGGAGATGGGCTTGAGACCGGTGCATCTCTCCGATTTGGAGGAAAAAATAGGGGAAGCGGAGATCGTTTTCAACACGGCGCCCGCTCCGGTCCTGGACAGGGTGCTTTTGGAGCGGATGTCAAAGGATGCGGTGATCATTGATTTGGCATCCATTCCCGGCGGGACAGACTTTGAATACGCTCAGTTGTTGGGCATCAAGGCTTTGCTCGCACCGGGACTGCCGGGTATTGTAGCACCGAAAACCGCCGGTAAGATTCTGGCCCAGATTTACCCGCAACTGCTTCGCCAACTTTCTACAGTGAACACTTCCGTTTGACAGAAAGTGGAGGTGCGAAAAGATGCAGTTAGACGGGTTAAAGGTTGGATTTGCCGTGACGGGTTCGCATTGTACTTTGCATGAAATTACGGGGGTTATGCAGGCACTGGTTGATGGGGGAGCTGATGTCACCCCAATCATCTCCTATGCGGTGGACAGCATGGATACGAGGTTCGGCAAGGCGGCCGAGTGGAAAAATGCGTTCCGGGAAATCTGCCGCAAGGACCCTATACACACCATACCGGATGCCGAACCGGTGGGTCCGCGTAAAATGTTCGATTGCCTGGTAATCGCCCCTTGCACCGGAAATACTTTGGCTAAGTTGGCCGGCGGGATTATAGATTCACCGGTCCTGATGGCGGCCAAGGCGCACTTGCGCAATCAACGGCCTCTTGTTCTTGCCATTTCCACCAATGACGGGCTGGGCCTAAACGCCCGCAATATCGGCATGCTGCTGGTAACGAAAAACGTATACTTTGTTCCCTTTGGACAAGATAATCCCACGGCTAAGGCTAATTCCCTGGTTGCCCATATGGGTAAAATCCCCGAAGCTATTCTGCTGGCTTGCGAAGGCAAACAAATGCAGCCTGTTCTTTGGGATTACCGGGCGTAAACAAACAGGCATGAACTCTCTGCTCAGAGAGCAGAGAGAACTTGTTTAGCTAAAGCTAAACATCGGTGATAGTGTCCACAGGACACTATCACCGAACCGCAAGCTTTCAAAGAATACTTGGGCGGTGAGGATGACTTCGGTGGCGTTAGTCTCCAAAGGCGTCAGTCTCCGGTGAAGACTAACGTCGAAGCCGCACGTTATCAGAGGATGACCCGACGGCTGAGGATGACTAAGGCCGTAGGCACAGGGCGAGAAATTATACTTTTGTGCCGAAGGCGTCGTACTCCGGTGGACAATGACGGCCAAAGGCTCAGACTCCCCCCGCCGAAGCAGAGTACAGGGGACCTTTAGAAGACACACTCGGTTAAGGTTTTAAGCAAAAAGGTTTTGCCCGGAAAAGTTAAGGAGGACGAAGAATGCCAAATGTTGTGATCGTGGGTGCCACCGGCGCGGTGGGACAAGAGTTTCTCAAGATCCTGACAGAACGCCGATTTCCTGTTGACGAACTCCGCTTGTTGGCGACAAAACGTTCCGCGGGGAAAAGAATTTCCTGGCAGGGGCGGGAGATGACGGTTGAAGAGGCGACTCACGACAGCTTTAAAGGTATGGATATAGCACTCTTCGCCGGGGGTTCAAGCAGCACGGAGTTTGCCCGGTCGGCTGTCGCCGGCGGTGCCACGGTCATCGACAACAGCAGCGCTTTCCGCCTGGATCCGGACGTTCCCCTTGTGGTACCGGAGGTCAATCCGGAAGATATCAGGTGGCACAAAGGGATTATTGCCAATCCGAATTGTTCCACTATCCTGATGGTTGTGGCGCTCAAACCCATTTACGATTTGGCTGGTATACGCCGGGTCGTGGTCTCGACTTATCAAGCGGTTTCGGGTGCCGGGAGGGAAGGAATCGAGGAACTGGAAAACCAGCTTAAAGCGTGGGCAGAGGGAGCCGATTCAGTGAGCCGGGTCTTTCCTTACCAAATTGCCTTTAATCTCATTCCCCGTATTGATGTTTTCCAAGAAGGGGATTATACCAAAGAAGAGTGGAAGATGGTGAAGGAAACCCAAAAAATTTTTCACGCCCCTGGAATGCGGGTAACGGCTACGACGGTGAGGGTTCCTGTCTTGCGCAGCCATTCCGAAGCGTTGAATGTGGAGACTGAGAAGAAGGTCAGTGTGGCAGAAGTGCGTGCCGCCCTAAGCAAGGCTCCGGGAATCGTCGTGGTGGATGACCCCGGCCGGGATCGGTATCCTATGCCCCTGGATTGCGCGGATACGGACCAGGTCAGCGTCGGCCGGATCCGGGAAGATTTCACAGTCGAAGCGGGCTTTAACCTATGGCTGGCAGGAGATCAAATCCGCAAAGGCGCCGCCACCAACGCCGTGCAGATTGCGGAACTTTTGCTGAAGTGAGCGGGGTGAGAGGAGTTTTAAGTTGCGTATCTTGATCCAGAAATTCGGCGGGACTTCCGTTGCCACAGCGGAACGAAGAAAACAGGTGGCGGTTAAAGTCTCAGAAGCCGTAAGCGAGGGATATGTGCCGGTTGTGGTCGTTTCCGCCATCGGCCGCGCCGGTGATCCTTATGCAACCGATACGTTCCTGAACCTGGTAAGAGGAGTGTATCCTGATGTCCCCAGGCGGGAACTGGATTTGCTAATGAGTTGCGGGGAGATCATTTCCGGGGCAGTCATGGTGTCAACTCTTCAAAGCATGGGTTTTGAGTCAGTCCTGCTGACAGGTGGCCAGGCCGGCATCATCACCAATGACAATTTCGGCGAGGCGCGGATTATCCGGGTCGAGCCGAAGAAGATTCTTGAATATTTGGAGCGCGGAGTTATCGTCGTAGTGACCGGTTTCCAGGGGGTTTCAGAGGGGGGGCAGGTCACTACTCTCGGACGCGGCGGCAGCGACACCACGGCTTCCGCCTTGGGCGTCGCCCTGGAGGCCGAAGCCATCGACATTTACACAGATGTCGATGGAATCATGACAGCCGACCCAAGAATTGTAGAAGATGCCCAGATCCTTGATACTGTTACTTATACGGAAATTACTCAGTTGGCTCATGAAGGAGCAAAAGTGATCCATCCCCGGGCCGTGGAGATCGCAATGCAGCGGAACATACCGTTGCGAATCAAGTCGACTTTTTCCGATGCTCCCGGGACTCTTGTTTCGAGTTTGCAGCCGGATATGAGCGCGGGGACGGACATCACCGGGGATCGCCTCATCACCGGGATAGCCCATACCCCCAATGTGACGCAGATCAAGCTGGCGATGCAGGATAGTGAAGATGTACGTGGTGTACAAAAAAAAATATTCAAAGCGATGGCTTTGGCAGAAGTGAGTGTGGACTTTATCAGTGTGCAGCCGGAGAGCGTCCTTTACACGGTTAGGGACGAGGTGGCGGATAAGGCAGCGGAGATTTTGCAGAACATGGGATTCAAACCGTCGATCATCCGGGGCTGTGCCAAAGTGTCGATAGTCGGGGCGGGCATAGCCGGGGTTCCCGGGGTCATGGCCAAGCTGGTGGAAGCTCTCTCCGAGGCCGGTGTCGACATTTTGCAGTCCGCTGACTCTCATGCCACCATTTGGGTGCTTGTCCGGCAGGAAAATATGGTCAGTGCGGTGCAGGCACTGCACAAGAAGTTCCGCTTGGGGGCCTAAGGCAGAGGAGTTTGCGGCGTAAGTGCGGGCAGAAACGGAATATTGGCAAGGTTTTCGGGAAGAGGCGGCAGAGAACTAGCGATAACCGGGAAGCACCGGGGTCAAAAGTACATGGGTGAAACACGGCGGTTAAGAGTACGCGGTGGTTAAAAGCGCACGATGGAGAAAGGATGAGGTATATGGGTTTCGGACCGATTTTGACCGCGATGGTCACGCCGATGAACCAGTCCCTGGAAGTGGATTACGCTGAGGCCAAAAGATTGGCGCTCTTCCTCACGGAACACGGCTCTGACGGAATCGTTGTCTGCGGTACTACCGGTGAATCACCGACTTTAAGTGCTGAAGAGAAACTGGAACTGTTTAGAGTTGTGAAAAAGGCAGTGGGCACACGGAGAACGGTGATCGCCGGTACGGGCTCCAACTCGACGGACGCGAGTATCCGCCTGACCAAACTTGCCGCCGAGACAGGGGTGGACGGAATTCTCGCTGTGGTCCCATACTACAACAAACCTTCGCAAGACGGCCTCTTCCGCCATTTCCGAGCTCTCGCCCAGGCAACAGATCTGCCGGTCATGCTCTACAATGTGCCGGGACGCACGTCGGCCAATTTGCTCCCGGCCACCGTACAGAGACTGGCGGAAATTCCCAACATCGTCGCTCTCAAAGAAGCGGCGGGTTCCACGGATCAGATGAGCGAACTGAAACGTCTGCTTCCCCCCGACTTTCAAATCTACAGCGGGGACGATTCCTTGACGCTTCCTTTTCTGGCCTTAGGGGGAAGCGGTGTCGTCAGTGTGGCCGCGCACGTCATTGGGGATGAAATGAAAGAGATGATTAATGCCTGGCAGCGAGGAGATGTGAAGACGGCCTTGCAATGGCACCTGAAACTTTATCCCATGTTCAAGGGCATCTTCATTACGACTAACCCGGTGCCCATCAAGGCGCTTGTGAATATGTCCGGCTTTAAGGCCGGCGGGCTGCGCTTGCCGTTAGTGGACGCGACGGAAGGGGAAAGGGAATACTTGGCTAAATTGCTGAAAGAGGTCAAAGAAAACTAGAGCGCCCGACAGTCTCTTGAGGCTCAGACTGACTGCTTGCAGGTACATCCCTTCTTCGGCCGACTTGCGGGAGGTGAGTTCGTGGCGGAGAAGGGATGTATCGATCTGGTCAGAGTTCCGAATGTTATAAGAGGCATCAACGTTATTCGTCAAGCGTGAATTCCCATCCGCAGAAAAATTCGGCGGGATGGGGGTCGGGAGGACAAGCCAGGCAGCGGGTTTTGATTCTGGAATCAATGGTGGAGGCGAACAAGGAGTACTCAACTTCGCCTACGGGCTTGCAGGGAAAATCAGGAAGACCTTTGCGCTGCCGTGCTGATTGGACGCGGCAGTTTGTCATGTGCAGGATGAGAGTCTTTTCGTTGGGGTGAAGGATTTCCTGCTGATTGATGAAAGCATAGAGGCGAAAGTTGAGAGCCCGTTCCAAGGCCTGCAGACCTCCGTTTTCCGGCAACGCCATAAATTCCTTAATACGATTTGCTTCAATCACGGTAAATTTGCGCCAGGCTTCGGTATCATGGAATATCGCTTCATCCATGCCCCGCGCTTTTTCAATGCTTTGGAACCAAAGGCCGTCATGAGCCAACCAACGTTTGGCAAGGTCCGTCAAGAGAAGAAGTGCCTGATCCCGTGTGAGGTCGTCTTTAGTCATCAGCATTTTCTGAAATCCCTCCTTAATCAATGTCCGGAGTGACGAGTGGCCGGCCTTCGGCAGCAGGCGCCCTTAGCGGCTGGGTAGGTTCGAGAGGACAAATGCGTTTACCCGGTCACGCACCGGCCCTGCAATCCGTGTTTTTGCCCAGCAATATGTCTTTGTCGGATTACGCGCGCTTGCACCGGTGAGATGCGCTTACCGCAGGCGAATCTGCTCATTCCGGTCTTCATCTGTATTCCCTGCACAGGCGGCCGATTCCTGCCGGAAGATACGAAAAATTGTGGGGTTATGCCTTATGGGTCACGCGGTTGCGGCAGGGGGATCTCTGCCTGACTAGTTATGCCCGTGCGCCGGGCCTATAGCGATGGTTTTAGCCTTGTCAGGTATGATTCTTACTTGTCAGGTATGATTCTTAGTTGTATAATTACGTTAACGTTGTTGTGCGGTTTTAACTCTATGTTGTTGGAAAGCCGTCCGGACACCAGGGGCGTTGTGTCCGGATATGTTTTCACGTCTTTGGCTTCTAATTCGGAAAGTTAAATGTATAGAAGGCAAACAGGGTCTAGTCAGGCTTGAGGAGTTCAACCCCGAGGAGCAAGGCAGCAATCCTCAGGCTGGACTCGCTCTTGTTCGTGTTCGGATTTAGGAAAAAGGGACGTCGATAGGAGCCTGCACTTAGGGTGGCAGAACAATTGTCTGTAGTAAAGGAGTAAGAAAATACCGGAGGTGTCTGTATTTGCCAAGAGAACACAAACTGCAAATTATCCCCCTAGGGGGCTTGGGGGAAATCGGGAAAAACATGACAGTCATTCGCTACGATAATCAGATGTTGCTGGTGGATGCCGGGCTGGCTTTTCCTGAAGATGAAATGTTGGGGATTGATATCGTCATACCCGACTATTCCTATGTGATTGAGAATAAAGAGTCCCTGCTGGGTATCCTGGTCACACATGGTCATGAAGACCATATCGGAGCTTTGCCCTATTTGCTGCGGGATCTGGACGTGCCGATCTTCGCGACTCGGTTGACGCTGGGGTTGATTCAATCCAAACTCAAGGAGAGCAATTTAAACAACATTAAGGCGACTGTTGTGCAGCCACGGGATGTGGTCAAACTCGGAGTGTTTCGAGTGGAATTCATTCGGGTCAACCATAGTATTCCGGACGCTGTCGGGTTGGCGGTCCACACACCCTTGGGGACGGTCATCCACACGGGGGATTTCAAGCTGGACCATACTCCGGTGTCGGGCGAGACGCTGGACATTCACAAGTTTGCCGAACTCGGAGACAAAGGTGTCTTGTGCTTGATGTCTGACAGTACGAATGTCGAACGCCCGGGTTTCACGATGTCCGAAAGCCGCGTAGGGCAAACGTTTGACGAGGCTTTTCGTAATGCCAAGGAAAGGATTATTTTAGCGAGCTTTGCGTCGAATGTGCATCGCATACAGCAGGCGATTACCGCCGCCTATAAGACAAACCGAAAAGTCGCGGTGGTGGGGCGGAGCATGGTGAACGTAGTAACGATCGCCAATGAGTTAGGATATTTGGATATTCCCGAGGATACGCTGGTTGATATCGAGGAAGTGCTCAGTCTTCCCGGCAGCAGGGCCTGTATCTTGACGACGGGAAGCCAGGGGGAACCTATGTCCGCTTTGACGCGGATGGCTATGAATGATCATCGCCGGGTCGAGATTCAACCGGGTGACACGGTGATCATTTCTGCCAACCCTATTCCGGGGAATGAGAAATCCGTCGCCAGGACCATAGACCACTTGTTTAAACAAGGGGCATACGTGATTTATGAGGCGATATCAGGCATGCATGTCTCCGGTCACGGCAGTCAGGAAGAGCTGAAACTAATGCTTAACATGACGAGGCCGCGCTACTTCATTCCGGTTCACGGGGAATATCGGATGCTCATTAAGCACGCCGAATTGGCTGAGCAGTTGGGAATGGCCCGTGAGAACATTTTTGTTGCCGAGAACGGGAGCATCGTCGAGTTTACCCGCAGCGGGGCTTCCCTGGGCGGCAAGGTTACAGCCGGGAAAGTGCTGATTGACGGCCTGGGGGTCGGAGACGTCGGCAACATCGTTTTGAGAGACCGCAAGCAGTTGTCACAAGATGGAATTTTGATTGTCGTCATGACCTTGAGCCGGAGCACGGGCGCCATCTTGGCGGGACCTGATGTTGTAACGCGCGGCTTTGTCTACGTGCGTGAATCGGAATCAATGCTGGAAGAGGCCAAGGAAAAGGTTCGGCAGACCATGCTGAGGTGCAGAGAAAACAAGATCACTGAATGGGCCATCCTGAAAAGCCAGGTTCGGGACGCACTGAGTCGGCATTTTTACGAAAAAACCAGGCGCCGTCCCATGATCCTGCCAATTATCCAGGAGATCGAGTGAATCTCGCCCCAATGAGTCTCGACTTCCCCTTTCACCGCGCACTGAGGGCGGAAGCCGGGCTTTCGTGGTTAAAGTGCGGATTTTGGGGGCAAGTATTGCCCCCAAAATCCGCTCAACCTTGGCACAGCCGCATGCCGTTAAGGGATAACCCAACGGCTGAAGAGGAGTTGTTTTCAGCTCTATGGGCTGAGCTTTTGCGGTCTGGGGGTCTACGCCTGAACAGTCAGCATATGGGTAAAGAACATGGCCAAAAGATTTCCCCGGAAATTTGAAAATAGCTATTGACTTAATGACGATGAGAGTGGTAATATAGCAAATGTCGCTGAACTGCGGCGAAACCCGGTTCAATGATGCATAAAGGTCCGTTTAGGGAAAAATACTAGTAGAAAAATAGTGGTTGACAAAAATTTCTCACGGTGCTATTATATTTAAGCGTCGCGGGGCAAGAGCTTCCGGTCGCGAGGAAAACTCGAGCCGGACAGGCTGAAAAAAGGCGGAAGAAAATAGTAGTTGACAAATGATGTCGAAGGTGCTAGAATTCAATTCCGTCGCGGGTAACGACGCGAAGCCGTAAGGCGAACCGGTCTTTGAAAACTAAACAACAAGGACAGCCAATGAGACTCGTCAAGAGAATCTTATAAGAGAGCCAAGGAGCTTTCGTAAGAGGGAATCTGCTTTTTCTGTGAGGGAAGGCGGCCGGAGCAATCCGGGCGGTTGAAGGCACAGGGGAAGTCAAGATAAAAGTTTTACGGAGAGTTTGATCCTGGCTCAGGACGAACGCTGGCGGCGTGCCTAACACATGCAAGTCGAACGGAGATATTTTGAAGTTTACTTTAGGATATCTTAGTGGCGGACGGGTGAGTAACGCGTGGGTAACCTACCCATAAGGCCGGGACAACTCCTGGAAACGGGGGCTAATACCGGATAATCTTTCCGAGGGACATCTCTGGGGAAGGAAAGGCGGCCTCTGAAGATGCTGCCGTTTATGGATGGACCCGCGTCTGATTAGCTAGTTGGTGGGGTAACGGCCTACCAAGGCGACGATCAGTAGCCGGCCTGAGAGGGTGAACGGCCACACTGGGACTGAGACACGGCCCAGACTCCTACGGGAGGCAGCAGTGGGGAATCTTCCGCAATGGACGAAAGTCTGACGGAGCAACGCCGCGTGTATGACGAAGGCCTTCGGGTTGTAAAGTACTGTCTTTGGGGACGAACGGCGTCTATGTAAATAATGTAGGCGAGTGACGGTACCCAAGGAGGAAGCCCCGGCTAACTACGTGCCAGCAGCCGCGGTAATACGTAGGGGGCGAGCGTTGTCCGGAATTATTGGGCGTAAAGGGCGCGTAGGCGGATGCTTAAGTCCGGTGTGAAAGACTGGGGCTCAACCCCAGGGTTGCATCGGAAACTGGGCGTCTTGAGGACAGGAGAGGAAAGCGGAATTCCACGTGTAGCGGTGAAATGCGTAGATATGTGGAGGAACACCAGTGGCGAAGGCGGCTTTCTGGACTGTAACTGACGCTGAGGCGCGAAAGCGTGGGGAGCAAACAGGATTAGATACCCTGGTAGTCCACGCCGTAAACGATGAGTGCTAGGTGTAGAGGGTATCGACCCCCTCTGTGCCGCAGTTAACACAATAAGCACTCCGCCTGGGGAGTACGGCCGCAAGGTTGAAACTCAAAGGAATTGACGGGGGCCCGCACAAGCGGTGGAGCATGTGGTTTAATTCGACGCAACGCGAAGAACCTTACCAAGGCTTGACATCCTGCGAACCCTTAGGAAACTAAGGGGTGCCCTTCGGGGAGCGCAGAGACAGGTGGTGCATGGTTGTCGTCAGCTCGTGTCGTGAGATGTTGGGTTAAGTCCCGCAACGAGCGCAACCCCTATCTTTAGTTGCTAACAGGTAAAGCTTGAGCACTCTAGAGAGACTGCCGGTGACAAACCGGAGGAAGGTGGGGATGACGTCAAATCATCATGCCCCTTATGTCTTGGGCTACACACGTGCTACAATGGCCGGTACAGACGGAAGCGAAGCCGCGAGGTGAAGCGAATCCGAGAAAGCCGGTCTCAGTTCGGATTGTTCTCTGCAACTCGAGAGCATGAAGTCGGAATCGCTAGTAATCGCAGGTCAGCATACTGCGGTGAATACGTTCCCGGGCCTTGTACACACCGCCCGTCACACCACGAAAGTCTGCAACACCCGAAGCCGGTGAGGTAACCCGCAAGGGGGCTAGCCGTCGAAGGTGGGGCCGATGATTGGGGTGAAGTCGTAACAAGGTAGCCGTATCGGAAGGTGCGGCTGGATCACCTCCTTTCTAAGGAGAACTTAATCACGGTTTGAGCGGACTGTGAACTGCGGGGTTGAAAAAACCGCAGCAGTCACAGAGAAGCGAACATTTGATTAAAACATCCTCAGGTCGATAACGGACTGTTGTATCCTGCAGCGGGGTTAAAGCCGCGGGCCGGAGAAATGAGTTCGCTGGTCAATGAGCGTAAGCTCAAAATTGGGGTCGGCATTGGCAAAAGCGGATAAGTGGGTTGACCCCGATCGGTTTGTCCAAACTGTTCGCAGCTTGTTGTTTAGTTTTGAGGGACCATGTCAGAAGTGGGAAGTCAGAAGTTATAACCGAAATTCCGGCCTCTCAATTATGGGGGTATAGCTCAGCTGGGAGAGCGCTTGAATGGCATTCAAGAGGTCAGCGGTTCGATCCCGCTTACCTCCACCAAAACGGAAGCCGGAAACCGGAAGGTGATGGCTAATCTGACATTCGGTGGCAGAACCGACCGCGTATATCGGGTATTTCTATTCGAAGATCGAAGACAGGTACCCGGTAGGCAGAGTCCGGCTTGGAACCTCAAAAGCTGTTCTTTGAAAACTGCACAGAGTTTTTCAATACTGTCAAAGGATTCAACCGAAGAAACGAAAGTTTCAAAAGAACCTTAAGTGGCGGATTTTTGGTCAAGCTACTAAGGGCGTACGGTGGATGCCTAGGCGCTAAGAGTCGAAGAAGGGCGCGGTTAACAGCGAAATGCCACGGGGAGCCGTAAGCAGGCCTCGATCCGTGGATACCCGAATGGGGCAACCCAGCCGGAGTCATATCCGGTTATCTTTAGCTGAATCCATAGGCTAAAGAGGACAACCCGGGGAACTGAAACATCTAAGTACCCGGAGGAAGAGAAAGAATTATCGATTCCCTCAGTAGCGGCGAGCGAACGGGGAAGAGCCCAAACCGATCTCGATGTTCGTGGTTCGAAGTTCGTGGTTCGAGTGCAAGTAAATCTTGAAAGCCTGAGGAAGCAAGAAAAAGTTTTCTAAAGACCAAATAGATGCACATGCAAACGAACATCGAATATCGAATATCGAACATCGAGATCGGGGTTGTAGGACCCTCTATTAGGCCGGAGCTTCTAATTGAACAGGACTGGAAAGTCCGGGCAAAGAAGGTAACACCCCTGTAAGTGAAAGGGGCGAAGGCTGTGAGGGTATCCTGAGTACCGCGGGACACGAGAAACCCCGTGGGAAGCTGGGAGGACCACCTCCCAAGGCTAAATACTCCTTAGCGACCGATAGCGAACGAGTACCGTGAGGGAAAGGTGAAAAGCACCCCGGGAGGGGAGTGAAAAAGAACCTGAAACCGTACGCTTACAAGCAGTCAGAGCTTGTGGTTCGTGGTTCGAGATTCGTGGTTCGATGAATGTGTTTCTAAAAAGCGATAAACCGAGATACGACGGAGTCGTATCTTAGGTCAAGACCGCAAAGGAATACAAAGAATCGAACGACGTGCATCGAACCACGAACTACGAGTGATGGCGTGCCTTTTGTAGAATGAACCGGCGAGTTACGGTATGGAGCGAGGTTAAGGCGAAAAGCCGGAGCCGGAGCGAAAGCGAGTCTGAAGAGGGCGAATAGTTCCATGCTGTAGACCCGAAACCGTGTGATCTACCCATGGACAGGGTGAAGGTGGGGTAAAACCCACTGAAGGCCCGAACTCACTGTCGTTGAAAAGGCAGGGGATGATCTGTGGGTAGGGGTGAAATGCCAATCGAACACGGAGATAGCTGGTTCTCCCCGAAATAGCTTTAGGGCTAGCCTCAATCGATGACTGACGGCGGTAGAGCACTGAATAGGCTAGGGGCCTTACCCGGTTACCGAACCTTATCAAACTCCGAATGCCGTTAGGTTTAGATTGGGAGTCAGACTGTGGGGGATAAGCTTCATAGTCGAAAGGGAAACAGCCCAGACCATCAGCTAAGGTCCCTAAGTATACGCTTAGTGGAAAAGGATGTGGAATTGCTCAGACAACCAGGATGTTGGCTCAGAAGCAGCCACCATTTAAAGAGTGCGTAATAGCTCACTGGTCGAGTGGTTCTGCGCCGAAAATGTAACGGGGCTCAAGCGTATCACCGAAGCTATGGCTAGGAACGGAATTATTAAGTCTTTAGAGAGAGGGCCCGAAAAAGAGCCCTACATCAGGAATTTTGCATCTGCTAAGAAGGCAAGTTTCAATAAGAGCAAAATTCCCAAATGTTCTTCAGGGGCTGAAGCGAGCAGGATAAGCGCAAAGCTAAGGGTTTAATAATTCCGTTCCTGGGGTAGGGGAGCATTCCAAGGTCAGCGAAGTTCTTCCGGAAGGAAGGGTGGAGAGCTTGGAAGAGAGAATGCCGGTATGAGTATGCGAAAAGGAGGGTGAGAATCCCTCCCGCCGAAAATCCAAGGTTTCCTGGGGAAGGCTCGTCCGCCCAGGGTAAGTCGGGACCTAAGCCGAGGCTGAAAAGCGTAGGTGATGGACAACTGGTTGAGAGTCCAGTACCACCGGTAAGCGATTGAGCGATGGGGTGACACAGAAGGACAGGTCCAGCGTGCCGTTGGTTGAGCACGTCCAAGCCTCGAGGAAGCAGGGCAGGCAAATCCGCCCTGCGAGATTCTGAGGGGTGATGGGGAGCGAAAACAAGTAGCGAAGGGACTGAGTTCAGGCTGTCAAGAAAAGCCTCTAGTGAGCGAATCGGTGCCCGTACCGTAAACCGACACAGGTGGATAAGGAGAGAATCCTAAGGCGCGCGAGAAAACCCTCGTTAAGGAACTCGGCAAAATGACCCCGTAACTTCGGGAGAAGGGGTACTCCTAGGAATAGGAGTCGCAGAGAATTGGTCCAGGCGACTGTTTAACAAAAACACAGGTCCCTGCAAATCCGCAAGGAGAAGTATAGGGGCTGACGCCTGCCCGGTGCTGGAAGGTTAAGAGGAGAGGTTAGGGGAGACCCGAAGCTTTGAATTGAAGCCCCAGTAAACGGCGGCCGTAACTATAACGGTCCTAAGGTAGCGAAATTCCTTGTCAGGTAAGTTCTGACCCGCACGAAAGGCGTAACGATCTGGACACTGTCTCAACGAGGGACTCGGCGAAATTGTAATACCCGTGAAGATGCGGGTTACCTGCGACAGGACAGAAAGACCCCATGGAGCTTTACTGCAGCTTGACATTGGATTTTGGTAGAGAATGTACAGGATAGGTGGGAGACTAAGAAGCCAGGGCGCCAGCCTTGGTGGAGTCGCCGGTGGGATACCACTCTTTTTGTACTGAAATTCTAACTTAGTCCCCTGAAGCGGGGATGAGGACCGTGTCAGGTGGGCAGTTTGACTGGGGCGGTCGCCTCCCAAAGTGTAACGGAGGCGCCCAAAGGTTCCCTCAGCGCGGATGGAAATCGCGCGAAGAGTGTAAAGGCAGAAGGGAGCTTGACTGCGACACAAACAAGTGGAGCAGGGACGAAAGTCGGGCTTAGTGATCCGGTGGTTCCGAGTGGAAGGGCCATCGCTCAACGGATAAAAGCTACCCTGGGGATAACAGGCTTATCTCCCCCAAGAGTCCATATCGACGGGGAGGTTTGGCACCTCGATGTCGGCTCATCGCATCCTGGGGCTGTAGTAGGTCCCAAGGGTTGGGCTGTTCGCCCATTAAAGCGGTACGTGAGCTGGGTTCAGAACGTCGTGAGACAGTTCGGTCCCTATCCGTCGCAGGCGCAGGAAATTTGAGAGGATCTGTCCCTAGTACGAGAGGACCGGGATGGACGGATCCCTGGTGTACCAGTTGTCTCGCCAGAGGCACCGCTGGGTAGCTATATCCGGAGCGGATAAGCGCTGAAAGCATCTAAGCGCGAAACCGACCTCAAGATGAGATTTCCCACGAGCGTAAGCTCGGTAAGACCCCTGAAAGATGAACAGGTTGATAGGCCCGATGTGGAAGCGCCGTGAGGTGTGAAGCTGACGGGTACTAATCGGTCGAGGGCTTGACCAAAAGCGATATTGGAAATTCGAGGTTCGGGGTTCGAAAAGAACGTCAGAACCGAAGGGAAGAAGAATATCGGTAAGGCCACAAAAAGGTAAAGAGATTCAGAGGGGGCTCAAACGAACTCTGAATCTGAGGCGAAATCCAAAAGACAGTAAAGAGAAGAATCTGTGCAGTTTTGAGAGAGCATGGCTTGAAAAAGTCAGTTCATCTCAAGATCTGGTGACTTTACCGGAGGGGTTCCACCCGATCCCATCCCGAACTCGGAAGTTAAGACCTCCAGGGCTGATGATACTTGGGGAGCAGTCCCCTGGGAAAGTAGGACGTTGCCAGGTAAAGAAAAGGACTACAAGGAAACTTGTAGTCCTTTTTGCCGTAGCGGAGTCCAAGTTCCGACATCTGACCTCCGGCCTCGGACTTCTGAGCCGACCTCCGGCCTCAGACTTCCGATTCGGCCTCCGGGGCTGATGCGAAAACCGAAAACCGCTCCTGCCGCCCGAAGGTATCGTCACGGGTGAAGCCTCTGGTGTAGGTGTCCACCGGACATTTACGTCGGCGGGTGGTTTTCGGGCTAAGCAGGGCAGGAGGGGATAAAGGAGCAGGACAACTACGAGGTTGGGACGTACCCATGCTTCCATTGGCCTAGCGGCGTTCAGTTATGCGATACGTCATAAACATCGTCAAGATCAGTCGTCTGGGGATTCGTCAGTAGGGAATGTTCTACGTATGTCAAGAAGCGTCTCGAGAAGTACCTTGTCTTGGCTACCGCATAATGCCCGAATAGGGGGCCCAAATGGCCAACACAGCTCGTCAATGCCCGTTTTGCCCCAAAAAGGCTCGAAAATGCGGACATTTTAGTCCGTCAAAATTTAATGCGCAATCGCATAAGCAACCGGGTTGGACACATCTTCAAAGAAGTATCCGATTAGTATCCAAGGGAGTACCAGATGAAGTATCTCATGTTGCAGCCCCGGGTCCGCGTGCTCTTAGGCGGCGGAGAACGCCGGAAATGCTGATAAACTGCTCGGGATCGGGGCATACTAACGGGGATTTTTTCTGAACTGGAGAGATGTTGATGAGTCAGAGTGAACCTGGTCAGATGACGCAGCAGGCCGAGATCCCAGACGGGGGCGTGAATCGGCAATTTGCGCTGTTGGATGAGTTTGTGGCATCGCTGCCGTACAAAAAGGAAAACCTTATCGCAATTTTACACCGCGCCCAAGAGATTTTCGGCTCTTTGCCGGAGGAGGTCCAGATGCATATTGCCTACCTTCTGGATATTCCGGCGGCAAAGGTATATGGGGTGGTCAGTTTTTATTCCTTCTTTACAATGAAGGCGCGGGGACGCCATGTTGTAAATGTCTGTACCGGGACGGCCTGTTTTGTTCGCGGCGCGGCCAAAATCCAGCTGGAAGTTGAGAAACAGCTGGGGATTAAAACAGGGGAGACCACTGAAGACGGTCTTTTCACCTTGGAGTCTTTACGATGTGTGGGGGCCTGCGGCTTAGCCCCCGTGCTGGTGATTGACGGTAAAGTATACGGAAAAGTCGAGGTCGGTCAAGTCAAGGAGATTTTAGGGGAATACCGCGAGAAATAAGTTCAGGGTCCTTGTCGGGGCAGCGTAAGGGATTGGCTCAACGGACCGGTCGGAATAATTTGGAGGGCAGGCTCAGCGGTCCTGCCGGATTACCTTAAAGCGATGGTTAGCGGCAGTGTCGGCGAGCGAAAGCTCTGGTCTGCGGCTGGGCGCAACACCGTTGCGGCGAAGGAGAGAAAGAACGAATGCGGCTCGAAACAACAGATGCTCTGAATCGGTTGAGGGATGAGTCTCAAAGGTTAATCGAGGTGCGCGCACAGGCGCGGATCGAACCGTGGGAGCAACAAATGGGGTCTATTCCGGAGGACAGTGGGGCGGAGAAAGCAGAGTCTATTCCGGAGTGCAGTGGGGTGGAGAAAACGGAGTCTATTCCGGGGGGTGTCGGAGTAGAGGACACGGAGTCCGTTCCTCAGAATGCCGGGGAGAAGAATAAGGAAGAGGTTGAAGATCAGGATAAAGATAAGGACAAGGATAAAGATAGAGAAGAGCCTGCGCCCGAAGGAGCCGGAGGCGCCGCCCCCGAGGAGCGGGCCAAGCGGGAAATGACGGTTTTGGTCTGCGGGGGGACCGGTTGTCAAGCCTCCGACAGCGAAGAGATTATAGCCAGGATGAGAAAAGAACTGGCGGCGCGCCAAATGCAAGACCGCGTCCGGGTGGTTAAGACGGGCTGTTTTGGCTTTTGTGAGAAGGGACCGATCATGGAAATTCATCCGGACGATGTTTTCTACATCGAGGTGTCGCCGGACGATGTGCCGGCCATTGTGGAAGAACATCTCATACAGGGGCGGTATCTGGAACGGCTGCTTTATGTCAATCCGGTCAATGGTGAGAGGCTGGAGCGCAACCTTCCCTTTTATCACCGCCAATTACGGATTGCACTGCGTCATTGCGGGCTGATAGCCCCGGAAGATGTGAAGGAGTATATTGCTTTGGGTGGCTATCAAGCCCTGGCGAAAGCGCTCTTTCAGATGAAACCAAGTGAGGTTATCGCAGAGATCCGGGCCAGCGGCCTGAGGGGGCGCGGCGGGGGCGGTTTTTCCACAGGGTTGAAGTGGGAACTCATGAGCCGGGCGGAGGGAGGACAGCGTTACATTATTTGCAATGCGGATGAAGGCGACCCCGGCGCTTTTATGGACCGTTCCATCTTAGAAGGGGATCCCAACAGTGTATTGGAGGGTATGGCCCTGGCGGGGTATGCGGTGGGAGCCACGCACGGCTTTATCTATATCCGGGCCGAATATCCTCTGGCCGTGCACAGATTGCAGACGGCCATCCGGCAGGCCACAGGCTACGGACTGTTGGGCGAGAGAATTCTGGGCAGCGATTTCTGCTTCGGTATCGAGATTAAGTATGGGGCGGGGGCCTTTGTCTGCGGTGAGGAGACGGCCTTGATTCACTCCATTGAAGGCGGCAGAGGTGAACCGTCTGTGAAGCCGCCGTATCCCGCGCAAGAGGGCCTCTGGGGAAAGCCTACTTGTGTGAACAATGTGGAAACTCTGGCTAATGTTCCGATTATAATTGAACGCGGCGCGGACTGGTACGCCGAGATTGGCACGGAAAAGAGCAAAGGAACGAAAGTCTTTGCCCTGGCCGGGAAAGTGAACAATGTTGGGTTAGTGGAGGTCCCTATGGGGACAACTTTGCGGGAGATCATCTTTGATATCGGGGGAGGGGTTAAAAAAGGTAAGCGGTTCAAAGCTGCCCAGACGGGCGGGCCCTCAGGCGGCTGCATTCCGGCTCAGTGTCTGGATACCCCGATTGATTACGAGTCCCTGTTGGGTATCGGTTCCATGATGGGCTCGGGCGGGTTGATCGTTTTGGACGAGGATGACTGCATGGTTAATGTGGCTAAGTTCTATCTGGAGTTTACAGTCGATGAATCCTGCGGGCGTTGCACGGCTTGCAGGGTGGGGACCAAACGCCTGCACGAAATTCTCAGCCGAATCACGGAGGGTAAGGGAGAACTTGAAGATTTAGACCGTCTCACTGAACTCGGGGGGATTATCAAAGATGCTTCTCTTTGCGGATTGGGTCAGAGTGCCCCCAACCCGGTGCTCTCGACCCTGAAGTATTTTCGGGATGAATATGTGGCCCATATCGTGGAAAGACATTGTCCGGCCGGGGTCTGTGAGGCTCTGGCCCGGTACACGATTACGGAAAAATGTATTGGCTGCACGGTTTGTGCCAAGAACTGTCCGGTAAGCTGCATTGCCGGCTCCCCCAAAAAGCAGCACGTGATCGATCAAGAGCGTTGCATCCGCTGCGGCACCTGCCAAGCAAAGTGTCCGGTCGACGCGATTGTCAGGAAATAAAGAGAGGAAGGGAACGGGATGGCTGTAGAGCTCACGATCAACGATATTCCGGTCTCGGTGCCGGAGGGAACCACGATCCTGGACGCGGCGCGCACGATTAATATCGATATACCCACGTTATGCTATCTTAATCTGCATGAAATGAAACTGAACAACCATATCGCTTCCTGCCGGGTATGTGTGGTGGAGGTGGAAGGACGCCGGACGCTGGCCCCGTCATGTTCCACTCCCGTAACGCCGGGCATGGTGGTTAAAACAGATACCCCTCGGGCCATCAAGGCCAGACGTACGATGGTGGAACTCTTGCTTTCGGATCATCCGAAATCCTGCCTGACCTGCTCCAAGAATCTGGATTGCGATTTGCAGGCTTTGGCCTCAGACCTCGGGGTGCGCAATATCACCTATGAGGGAGAAGAGTCGCGCTTCGCCATCGACAAGTCCAGCAAGGCGATCGTCCGCGATCCGAACAAATGTATCCGCTGCCGCCGCTGTGAGACCATGTGCAACGAGGTCCAGACCGTGGGGGTATACTCGGCGGTGGGACGGGGTTTCGAAACCGTGGTCAAAACAGCTTTCGACCTGCCTCAGCACAAAACATCCTGTACCTTTTGCGGCCAGTGCCTGGCGGTGTGTCCCACGGGTGCCTTGACAGAACTCGACCAAGTGGACAAGGTGTGGAAAGCCCTGAACGATCCGGAGCGCTTTGTCATTGCGGAGACGGCCCCGGCCGTGCGCGTGGCCCTGGGCGAAGGGTTCGGGCTGGAGCCGGGTGCCATTGTCACGGGAAAAATGGTGGCGGCCTTGAAACGGCTGGGCTTTGATCGTGTCTTCGACACGGAGTTCGCCGCCGACCTGACCATCGTTGAAGAAGCCACCGAGTTGATGGATCGCCTGAAAAAGGGCGGGCGCCTGCCGATTCTGACCAGCTGCTGCCCGGCCTGGGTCAAGTTCTTTGAGCATCAGTTCCCGGACCTGCTCGACATTCCTTCGACCTGCAAGTCGCCCCATGAAATGTTCGGCGTGATTGCAAAAAAATATTATGCCGACTTGATGGGAATTGATCCCCAACGGATCACGGTGGTTTCCGTCATGCCCTGTGTCGCCAAGAAATACGAGGCGGCCAGGCCGGAATTGGGCCGGGATCCCAAGACCCCTGACGTGGATATCGTCATTACCACGCGCGAGTTGGCTCGCATGATCCGGGAGGCGGGTATTCATTTCGGAGCTTTGCCGGATGAGGATTTTGATCAACCTTTAGGCGAATCCACCGGCGCGGCGGTTATTTTCGGGACCACGGGGGGAGTGATCGAAGCGGCCTTGCGTACGGCCTATGAATGGATTACCGGTCGTCCTTTGGCAAGAATCGAATTCGAAGAGTTCCGCGGCATGGAGGGAATTAAAGAGGCGGTGATCGACATGGCAGGCCGCGATTTTCGGGTGGCAGTGACGCACGGGTTGGGCAATGCCCGCAAAATCCTGGAAAAGATTCAGGCGGGGGACAGTGAGTATGACGCGATTGAGATTATGGCGTGCCCCGGGGGATGTATCGGGGGAGGCGGACAGCCCTACCACCATGGTAATATGGAGATCTTAAAAGCCCGTGCCGCCGCGATTTATCGGGAAGACCGGAACAAGACCCTGCGCAAATCGCATGAGAACCCCGCGGTACGGACCCTCTACGAAAAATACCTGGGTGAGCCCTACGGAGAGAAGGCCCACATGCTTCTGCACACCCATTACATCGAAAGGCGCAAGATCTAGGGGGCATTGCGCGCAGGACAAGCCGACCCTAAGAGGGGTAAGAACAGGGGGAGGCAGCCACTGCCGGCTTTGACGGGATTCACTCCCGTCAGAATTTCCCCACTTGTGTTGAGGGCCGCCCGACATTGCTTTGACGAAAACTGAAAGAACGTGGTAGAATGACAGGGAGCTTTCGGGATGATATCCCTACCGCATGAGTGAATACTTCTGCCTTCGGACAGTCTGACAAAGGTACGGTACCGGCGTAAGCCACGGATGCGGCATCGGCGAAGGACAAAACACGATTGCGGTACTGGCGGAAGATAGAATCGGACCGAGTCGAGGCGTGTCGATAGGGGGGAGGCATATGGAGCCCGGGGAAAGAGACAGGGCTGAGTTGGCGGCCGCACTCGCCGCTTTGGCGAACGAAGCCGGCTCCTGCAATAATTGCGCTTTACGGCAAGGCTGCCGGGGAGTTGTTTTCGGGGAGGGCAACCCGGCTTCCTTAATTATGTTTGTCGGTGAAGGACCGGGAGAAACCGAAGATGAGCTGGGCAGGCCTTTTGTGGGAAAAGCCGGGCAGCTGTTGGATAAAATCCTGACAGCGGCAAATCTCCCCAGGGAAAAGGTGTACATAACAAATATCGTCAAGTGCCGGCCGCCGGGAAACCGCACCCCCGTCATGCCGGAGATGCAGGCTTGCCTTCCATGGCTGCGTCGTCAGTTTGCGATACTGAGGCCGAAATTCATGGTTTTGCTGGGTTTGGCGGCGACTCATGGTATACTGAATCCCGAGCTGAAAATGGGTGAAAGTCATGGTCACTGGTTTGAGCGGGGAGGCGTGCAGTTTATGCCGACATACCATCCGGCGGCGGTTTTGCGCAATCCCGGCTTGCGTCGTTCGGTGTGGGAAGATTTCCGGAAAATCAGGGATGCCGTGCTTAACGCTGGGGGACAGTCCCACAGCCTGTGAAGGTGTGTAAATACCCGCGTTCTTGGGTTCGGTTGTATCTTGCTGTCCGGTTGCCTGTGGCTTGTCACCTCTGCCTGTGTCCGGGCCGGGAATTGAGTTTGACATAATGTACACATTTTTCTTGGCTTTTCTTAAATATTTAGGAGTATAATCCTGAACGTGCCCTAAATACTAGAGAAAATTCCAGAGAAAAGAGTGTGGTAACTTTTGTCCCATGCAAGGCTTTCTTTCGTTGACCGAACGCGGGGTTTAATCATGATGTTCATGGCGCTCGATCATGCCCTATATTTTTGGAGTTTCGGCCGTGTCAGCAATGAAGGGTTGCCGTTGGTGACAAACGGCACGCTGTCTTTCTTGGGAGCGGGGAATCCGTCCCTGCCGGCTTCGATTGCCATGATTATGGCCAGTATGGCGGCGCCGGGGTTTCTGTTGATCGCGGGTTATGTTTTGGCCCTGTCGGTTAAGAGGCGTGAAGAGACGGGGGCGTCAAGCTGGGAGATCAGTAAACACCTCTGGCTGAGAGGGCTGGCCCTGATCGTTTTACAGGTGCTTGTGGCTTCCCCCGCCTTTAACCTGCCGGCATTTGTCAACGGGGACCTGGAATTTTCAGTGGGAGTTATTCTCTCCCTCAGCGTCCTTTCCACGATAGGTCTCGGTTTCATTTTTTTGGATTTGGGCCGGCATATATCGGCCTGGAAGCTGATGGCTTTTACGGCGTTCCTTTACCTTTTGAGCGAAAGCCTGCTGCCGCATTTCGCCAGGGCGTATTCCGGCCTCTCTTGGCTGGAACAGGGCCTGCGCACACTTTTGGTCCTGCCGGTTCCTTTTTCCTCGCAACTGCTTTTGAACAATAATTTTCCGGTCATACCCTGGCTCTTGCCCCTATGCCTGGGCTGGCTTTACGGCAGGACTTATAAGCCGGAAAAGGGTCTTGCCTATGAGGGAAAACGCTGGGGATTGTCCGGTTTGATCAGCTTGGGTCTGTTCTTTATCCTGCGTATGGCCGGACTGGGTGATTACTTGCGAGCTTCGTCACCCGACCAATTCTTCGTTCTTTCCAAGTACCCTCCGAGTCCGGATTATTTCCTCTTCTACCTGGGTCTGGTGTTCTTGCTTTTTTACCTGTTCAACCGTTTGCCTAAACCGGGCAGAGTGGTGGCCGTTTTGGATGAGTTTGGTAAGACGCCGTTATTTTTCTATGCCGTACATTTATGGCTTTATGCCCTCGTTCCGGCTCTTTTCAATCATTTTAACCGCACCCCCCTTTGGGCGGGAGCGGGAATTTGGCTGATGGGCCTGGTAATTCTTTATCCGCTGTGCCGCTGGTCGGTCAAGCTGCGAAGTTCCCTCAAAGCGATACTTAAGCCGAATCCCGGCATAAATTAGGTTGCGCCAAGAGACAGTCGGTGTTTTCCGGCTGCGACCAGAGAAATAAGCCGAGAGAGGAGAAATAAATGGAAGCGGAATCTATTGAAAGGCTGTGGAGTTGGTTTAGAAAGCACTTTCTGCGTGTCCTGGCCCTGGCCATAGTGGTTTATCTGATTTTCGATCCTTGGCGCGGCAGCCATATGGCATATCTCCTCCTGGCGGTCGCCTTTTGGGGTTTGGACCATGACAGGGTGCCCGTAACGTGGAGGAAGTTCTTGCCCTGGGGGATTCCTCTTTTGTTGTTTCCCCTGATTTTGTGGCAATGGTTTCCGCCCATATGGAATGACGTGGTGTACTGGCAGCTGGGGGCCAAACCCCATTTGGTAAACCTTGATCCCTGGTTCAAAACGATGGCTTGGAACAACGGTTGGATGTTCAGGGTGATTAAAACCCCCTGGCTGACCGCTTACTTCCGCTGGATTTACGCCAACGGTTTCACCCTGCCCGTGCTGGTGCCGGTGTTCCGTTCCTTCCTGGCCAAAGACTCTCGCAAGATGGTCAGCTATATCTTATCAGCCCACGTTTTGCAGTTTTTTATGATTTTCCCTTTTTATTTGACCTTCCATGCCAACGAAGTCTGGTATGTCCTGGGAGCCCCGGACGGGATGGCCCGGCATTTATCGGCGGCTCAGGCCGCGGTTGACGTGTTGAACTGTTTCCCTTCTATGCATACCTCTGTCGCTTTTGCCATGCTTCTCATAGCCTGGAGGGAAAAAGACCGCTTCTTCCGTTGGGTTTGGGCCGTTTTCGGTTTATCGGTCATTTATTCCACTCTCTATCTCGAGATCCATTGGGTCATCGATGTCATGGGCGGACTTCTCCTGGCTGTGGCGGCGGTAAAACTGGGAGACTGGGTTATAGCCAAAGCATCGGCCAAATGGGGATGGTGGCAGACCGCTTCCTGGTCTCAGGCTCCGCTGCCGGTTGAGAAAAGAGAGGCTGTCTGATCCTTGACGAGGGCTTGCGTGGGCAAGTGTTCGGCGTAACTTTCTCGCTGACTCCGTTTTCACGAGCCTTCGTTCCCGCGCCTTGTTCTTTAGGGTATGATTTTTGGAGAAATTTCCATACTAAGAGAGCAAGTCGGAGAAGCGGAGGTCGTTGATTTTGCCCAAGAATCTGGCGAATGAGGAAGAGACCCAAAACCCTGCTCTGGAAAATCTTCAGCAGTTGGGAGAACTGCGGATGCCGGAAAGCACGAGCAATATTTATTGTTTGACAATCGTCGGTCAGATCGAAGGTCATCAGGTCCTGCAGCCCCAAGCCAAAGCGACCAAGTATGAGCATATTATCCCGCAGCTTTTTGCGGTGGAACAGAACCCGAAAGTGGAGGGTACACTGGTTATTCTCAATACGGCGGGAGGGGATGTGGAGGCCGGCTTGGCTATCGCCGAACTCCTTGGCAGCCTGAGCAAGCCTTCGGTTTCCCTGGTTCTGGGCGGGGGACACAGTATCGGTATTCCGATTGCCGTGAGCTGTCAAAAGAGTTTCATCGCCCCGACCGCGACCATGACAGTGCACCCGATTCGTTACACCGGCCTGGTCATCAACGGCCATCAGCAATTCGAGTACCTGCAAAAAATGCAGGAGCGAGTGGTTCGTTTTATCTGCAGTCATTCCAAGATTGACGAAGAGGGCTTGAGGCACCTGATGTTCAAAACCGGAGAACTGGCTCAGGACATCGGAACGGTTTTAGTCGGCCAAGAGGCCGTCGATACCGGATTGATTCAGGCGGTGGGCGGCCTTAAAGAGGCTTATAAGGCCCTGTTGGACATGATTCCGGAAGGCAGTGAGGATAACAAGCCAAAGGCATGAGGATGAGCCACAGGCATGAGGATAAACCACAGGCACGAAAGGAAAAGCGGCGTAAGCCGCTTTTTTCGGCTGCCGCGAAAATCCCCTGTACTTTCCGGCAATAGGGCTCATTGTAACCATTTTTTGATCTTTGTGAAGAGGATTAAAGGAAATCAGACTCGTTTTGTGGAAATGTATAGGCGGCTGCCCGGGTTGGGCGAGAGAGTGCGGGACTGGGAGGCTTGACCGGTGGCAAAAAAACGCAGGTACCGAAGTGTCAAAAAAAGCGCGATGTTAAAAGAATCTATACGGAACGAAGCGGTGGGCCTCTTGATCGTCGGTGCGGCTTGCTTGGGGTTGGTGACGCTCTTTTCGGGGCACAATGGCATTGTCGGGGCGCAAATCAGCAGGGCTCTGACCATGTTTGCCGGCGGAGGGCGGGTTTTTATCCCGATCATGGTCGGAATTTGGGGTTTGGCAGTTATGAATCAACGCCCCCGCGCCTTGAACTGGCGAGTGGTGGGTGGAGTTATTCTGTTTCTGGTCTTGGCAGGCTTTTTGCAGTTGCAGATCCCCGGCGCGGCCACGTTTTCGAGGACAGAGATGTGGCAGGCGGGAAAAGGGGGACATGGCGGCGGGTTGTTGGGTGCCCTGGTCGCCATCTCACTGGAGACGGTGGTCGGGACCGCGGGAAGTTACATCGTTCTGGTCATCGGGGCGATGGTGGGGGCCCTGTTGGTAACGAATCATTCCCTGGTTGAGGGTGGGCGTGAACTCGCTTTAATGTTCAAAGAAGGGGCGGATTGGCTCAAGAATCAGATGAGCGATTTTGTCTTTGTTTTGCGGAGCGAACCGAAAGGGGAAAGTTCTCCGGTCCAGGTGGGGGAGAAGACTTTGGTCTCCGCCAAACGCAAGCCGGGAAAAACGGCCGGCGGTGCGGAAATCCGAGGGCAAAAACCGGCTCTGTCCGAGACTCCGGTGGTGATCCGGACCAGCGGCTGGACGCCTGAAGTACAAGCGGCAGAGGAAAGTCCGATTCTCGGGCAATCCCAACCGGTTGCGGAAGGTCTCGGCGGTCCGGCAGCGGGGACGCTGCCCGCCGCACCGGCATCCCCCAAGGTCAAGGGAAGCATCAAGCCTCCGGGAAAAGTGACGGGTACGCCTATTTCCCGCCAGGCGGAGCGCGACACCGGCTATGTCTTGCCATCGCCGGCTCTTTTGCACCAACCGATTAAGGTGAAGAACGCGCGGCTGAACAAAGATCTGGCGGATAACGTCAAGACCCTGGAGGAGACTCTGGACAGTTTCGGTGTCAAGATTAAAGTCACACATGTGACTCAAGGGCCGGCCATCACCCGGTATGAGGCCCAGCCCGCCCCGGGAATCAAAGTGAGCAGAATTACGAACCTGGCGGATGACATAGCGCTCAGCCTGGCGGCATCGGACGTGCGGATTGAAGCACCCGTGCCGGGCAAGTCCGTGGTCGGTATTGAAGTTCCTAACAAAGAAATTGCGACGGTTCATTTCCGAGAAGTCCTGGAGGCTCCGGATTTTCAGGATGCGCTGAGCAAATTGAGTCTGGTTCTGGGTAAGGATATCACGGGGATGCCCGTCGTCGCGGATCTCACGAAGATGCCGCACCTTTTGATTGCCGGGGCCACGGGTTCGGGTAAATCGGTCTGCATCAATACTTTGATCAACAGTATTTTATTTAAAGCCCGCCCCAACGAGGTTAAGTTTCTGCTCGTTGATCCGAAAATGGTTGAGTTGGCCAATTATAACGGCATTCCGCATTTGATTGCTCCGGTAGTGACGGATCCGCGCAAAGCCGCCGGCGCTCTCAAGTGGATCGTGACGGAGATGGAAACCCGTTATGAACTTTTTGCCGCCAACGGGGTGCGCGATATTGTGCGCTATAATTATGTGCGCCAACAGGAACCGGATGACAAACATCCGCCTCTTCCTTATGTGGTCGTGATTATTGACGAACTGTCCGACCTGATGATGGTCGCCCCCGGAGATGTGGAGGATGCCATCTGCCGTTTGGCGCAAATGGCCAGGGCAGCCGGCATTCACCTGATTGTGGCAACTCAGAGGCCTTCGGTGGATGTCATTACGGGACTGATCAAAGCCAATATCCCGTCCAGGATAGCTTTTGCCGTCTCCTCGCAAACGGACTCGCGTACGATTATCGATATGAATGGGGCGGAAAAGCTCTTGGGCCGGGGGGATATGCTTTTCTATCCTATGGGTGCGGGCAAGCCTTTGCGGGTTCAGGGCTGCTTCCTGGCGGATAAGGAAGTAGAAAATGTCGTCAGATTCCTGCAGAACCAAGCAAAACCCGAGTATCAGGAGATTCCGAACGTGGAATTGGGGAGTGCGAAAGCGGAAGAGCCGGGAGACGAACTGTTTCATCAGGCCGCCGAACTGTTTATCGAGAGCGGCAACGCCTCGGTGTCCCTGCTGCAAAGACGCTTGAGGATCGGTTACACCCGGGCGGCTCGCCTGATGGACCTCTTGGAGGAAAAGGGCGTGGTCGGGGGCTATGAAGGTTCGAAAGCACGGGAGGTTCTCTTGACACGGGGCCAATTTGCGCAGAAATTTGGCTCGGATGAGGGTGAGCCGGAGGAAAAACCAGATGTTTCCGGCAGGATTTAGACTGCACTGCGGCGAATATATACCAGTTGAAAGGAAAAGGCATGATTCACGAGCTGAGCGTTACGGAGCTGGCGGGTTTACCCGATCCGGCTTTAATAGATGTCCGTTCCGAAGGAGAATTTGCCGCCGCTACGATCCCGGGAGCGGTTAATCTGCCCTTGTTGAATGACCGGGAGCGGGAGGAAGTGGGCAAAGTTTACACCCGGGTTTCACCGGCAGCCGCGCGGGAATTGGGGTTGCGTCTGGTCAGCCCCAAGCTTCCGCGCCTGGTTGCCCAGGCCGGACAACTGGCTCGGGAGAGGCCTTTGGTGCTTTTCTGCTGGCGGGGTGGCTTGCGCAGCAAGGCGTTGGCCCAAGTGCTGGACGTGATGGGCCTTACGGTTTACCGGCTGCGCGGAGGATACAAAGCTTACCGGCGTTTGGTGGTTGAGTTTTTCGCTCGGGAGTTTTCCCTGCTCGTCTTCGTTTTGTGCGGGAATACCGGGGTCGGCAAAACGGATCTTTTGTCTCGCCTGGGCGAGGCGGGACACCCGATCGTGGATCTGGAAGGCTTGGCCCATAACCGCGGTTCGGTCTTCGGGGGCGTCGGCTTGGGTGCTCCACCCAGTCAAAAGGATTTTGAGGCGCGTTTTTATGAGAATTTGCGCTTGTTTCAAGACCGGGGATATGTTATTGTCGAATGTGAGAGTAAACGGATCGGGTCAATCAATTTGCCTATGAGTTTCTACAGGGCTATGCAGGGGGGAGTCCGGATTTTGGTCTGCGATCGCCTGGATAACCGGATACGACGATTGACGGAGGAATATACCCGCGCGCCCGGAGCGCTCGCCCAGATCCATGAGGGATTGCAGCGTTTACGGAAAATCTTGGGTAACCAGAGAGTAGATGAATTGGAACAACTACTCCGGCGTGACCCAACCGATTTTACGCGTTTTTTGTTGGAAGAATATTATGATCCTCTGTATGCCTACCCCAGTGAACCCAGTCGTGGGTATGCGCTGAATTTGGATTATAACGATCCGGGCACTGCTGTAAAGGAGTTTGAAGACTACCTTGGCAAATACTTGGATGAGTCGGGATTTTCTTTATCTGGAATATGAAATCGAGCAGAATAAGCCGGGCTTGCTGGGGGCCGTGACCACGTTGCTTGGGATGTTGGAGATGAACATTCTTACGGTTGCCGGCATCGGAGAGACGAGAAGGGGATTCCTCCTGGATGCTTCTTCACCGCGGAAAGTGGAGGCTCTGGCTAAGGCTTTGTCCGAAGTGGATCAGATTCGGGTTACGGCCCTGAGAGAGCCCAATTTGTTGGACCGCGTCGCTTTGAGACACGGCAAGCGCCTTAGTCTTGCCTCCAGCGATCCCCCGACTTATCGCTTCATCCGTGAAGAATTGGGTGTTTTGGTGGACTTTTTGGGGGATACTTTAATTGAAGGCGGCCAGCAAATTATCGGCATGAGGGGGATGCCCAGGGTGGGGAAAACGGAGGCTGCCATTGCGGCCTGTGTTTATGCCAATAAGCGCTGGGTTCTGCTTTCATCCACAATCATCCGCCAGACCCTGAGGACAGAGGTGCTGGAAGACGCCCAGGAGTGTGTATTCTTGATAGACGGTATCACGAGCACTTCCCGCGGCGGCGACAGTCACTGGCGCCTGCTGGAAAAAGTGATGCCGATGTCCACGCCGAAGGTCATTGAGCATCCGGACGTTTTTCTGCGCGACGGGCGTTTGCGGGTGAAATTTGACTCTGTGATCGAAATTCGTCACAACCCCGGTGATGAGATTAGAATGGAAGAGGTACCGACCAGCTTTTCCGCATTTGACTTAAGTTAACGGGAGGAGGGCTGCTTCATGGCGGGCGAAGGGAACATTTTGCGCACAGCCAGGGAAAGCAAAGGCTGGACTTTGCCGGAAGCCGAAGAGGCGACGAAAATTCGGGTGCGTTATTTACAAGCCCTTGAGGAAGAAAACTATGCGATTCTACCGGGAGCCGCTTACAGTAAAGGTTTCTTGCGGACCTATGCCAACCATTTGGGCCTCGATCCGGAGGAAATAATAGGACTTTATAAAATGTCGGTGCAGCCCCAGACCCCTCCGGCCTTGGAAGGTCCCCTGACTCCGCTTAAGTCGCGGCCGGTGTGGTTCCGGCCGGCGGTCGCGGGTGTGATGGCACTTTTGGCCATCGTTGCGGTCATTGGGATTTCGCAGTTGACCCGTACCCCGGGTCCGTCCGCCAATTCGGGGTATACGCCGAGCTCTCTCCCCAGCCCGCCCCAACCCCAGAAACCTGTTAAGAAGACGAATCCGCCGACGTCTCAGGCCAAACCGTCCGGCACGGCCCAGGCGGGCGGCACGGCCGCAGGAGGAACTGCGCCGGGTTCCGCGTCCACTGCGACGTCCGCGGCCACAACCCCCACGAGCGGCGTGACCGCCAAACTGGTTTTTACCCAGGACGTCTGGATGGAATTCAACGTGGACGGGCAGGCTCCCGTTCAGCAGTACTTCCATGCGGGTACGACCAAGGAAATCACCGCCGCGGATAAAATTGACCTAATGACGGTGGGCAATGCCGGCGGGCTTTCCATCACGGTCAATGGCAAACCGGTTCCCCCGCTGGGCGGCAGCGGGCAGGTGGTAAACGGCATTATCTTTGACAAAGCGCACTACGGTTGAGAACCGGCCGGGAAAGGGGATAGCATTTTGGCTAAGGATGCTTCGTTTGACATTGTTTCTCAAGTGGACATGCAGGAGGTGACGAATGCCGTCCATCAGGCCCAAAAGGAAATCGAACAACGTTTTGATTTTAAGAACAGTAAATCGTCGCTCAGTCTGGAAGGAGATCGCCTGGTGCTGATTTCGGATGATGATTTTAAACTGCGCAACGTGGTGGATATCTTGGAAGGGAAATTGGTGAAACGGCAAGTTTCCCTGAAAGCTCTGGAGTACGGCAAGGTGCAGGCAGCTGCCGGTGACACGGTGCGCCAGGAAGTCAAGTTGATCCAGGGCATTGCCCCTGAGAAAGCGAAACAGATCAACAAGCGGATCAAAGACAGTAAGATCAAGGTTACGAGTTCCATTCAGGGGGAACAAATTCGGGTGAGCGGGAAGAATAAAGATGACCTGCAAGCGGTGATCGCTTTGCTTAAGCAAGAAGATTGGGGCCTTGAGCTGCAGTTTGTCAACTACCGCTAAGATGAAGGGGATGGGCGCAGCGAAAGAGGAAAAGACGTCCCCGCGGGAGAGAACGCGCTTTTTGCCCGTGAATCGCCAAGACATGCACGGGCGCGGCTGGGAAGAGCTCGATTTTCTCCTCGTCAGCGGGGACGCTTATGTCGACCACCCCAGCTTTGGGGCGGCCATTATTTCGCGTTGCTTGGAGAACAATGGCTATCGGGTCGGAGTCCTGGCTCAACCGGACTGGAGGGATCTGGAGGTTTTCCGCAGCATGGGGCGCCCCCGCTTGGCCTGTCTGATCACCGGAGGGAATCTCGATTCTCTGGTAAACCATTACACTGCGGCCCAAAAAAGGCGCTCAAACGACGCTTATTCCCCCGGTGGGGTGAGCGGGCGGCGGCCGGACCGGGCGACGATTGTCTACTCTAACCGCGTGCGGGAGGCGTTACCCGGAGTGCCGGTGATTATCGGCGGGATCGAGGCTTCCTTGCGGCGCTTTGCCCATTACGACTACTGGAGTAACAAGGTGCGACGCTCGATCTTGTTGGACAGTCAGGCAGACCTCCTGGTTTACGGCATGGGGGAGCGCGCGATTTTGGAAATCGCCCGGGAGTTGAATTCGGGGAAAGAGATTAGTGAGCTTCTCGACCTCAGGGGGACCGCGGTCTTGGAGCGGGCCTCGGAGTGGAACGGGCCTGAGCGCAGGGATCTCTTAGTCCTGCCTTCTTTTGAGGATATTTCCGCTTCCAAACGGTGCTATGCGGATTCCTTTATGGAGCAGTACCGGCAGCAGGATCCTTTCCGGGGGAAGACCTTGATTGAACCTTATCGGCAGGACCGCAAAGCGGTCCGGCAAAACCCGCCTCAGAAGCCCTTGAGTCAGAGTGAGATGGACGACATTTACGCCCTCCCCTATACTGGGACTTATCATCCTCAATACGGGCAGGAGGGGGTGCCGGCGCTGCAAGAGGTGGAGTTCAGTCTGGTCAGCGCCCGGGGCTGTTACGGGTCCTGTTCTTTTTGCGCCCTGACTTTTCACCAGGGACGCATCGTCCAGAGCCGGAGCGTCCGGTCCATTGTGCGCGAGGCAAAGAGGTTGACGGCAAATCCCCGTTTCAAGGGCTATATTCACGATGTCGGCGGACCGACCGCCAACTTCAGGCGACCGGCTTGCCCGGGCCAATTGAAAAGGGGCGCCTGTGCCCGGCGCCAGTGCCTCTTTCCTTCCCCTTGCGATCGGATTGACCTGGATCACGGCGAATATTTGGAACTCCTGCGGGCTCTGCGCAGCCTGCCGGGTGTGAAGAAGGTCTTTGTCCGTTCGGGCATCCGTTATGATGCGGTGCTGGCCGATAAGAATACCCCTTTTCTGCGCGAACTTTGTCAATACCATGTGAGCGGCCAGCTCAAAGTAGCCCCCGAGCATGTCAGCTCGTCCGTGTTGAGGCGCATGGGCAAGCCGGGTCCCGAGGTTTACGCCGAGTTTATGCGGGAGTTCAAACAGGTGAATGAGGGTTTGGGCAAGAAGCAGTATCTTGTACCCTATCTTATGTCTTCCCACCCGGGGAGCGGTTGGCAAGAGGCGGTGGAGTTGGCGGAATTTGTCCGGGATCTGGGTGTCAATCCGGAACAGGTCCAGGACTTTATCCCGACCCCCGGGACTTTATCGACATGTATGTATTACACCGGCCTGGATCCGCGCACAATGGAAAAAGTGTATGTGCCGAAAGGGGTCCGGGAAAAGGCCAGGCAGAGGGCCTTAATCCAGTACCGCAATCCGGCCAACTATTCTTTGGTGGAGGAGGCCCTGCGTCTGGCGGGGCGGGTGGATCTGATCGGGTACGGCAGAAAGTGCCTGATAAAACCACAAAACGGCATGAACAGCACGAACACCAAAGCCGACAAAAACGGTAAAAGCGGCAAAACCGGCAAAAACGGGAGACGGCGAGCCGTAAACGTCGGCGGTCGTCACCCTTTGACAGGGCCGAATTCATCCAGGAGGGCGTCTTCGACTTCTTCCAAGGCCAGCAGGGCCAGTTCTTTCAAAAAGACGCCGTCCGGTTCCCCGACCGCGAAAGCGGCGAAGTCGAGAATGGGATCATCTGCGTAAAATTTGGAGACGGAGAACTTGGCGTCCGCGGCGCCTTCTTCCGGTTCGTAGCGCAAGAGATAGAACTCTGTCGGGTCGGGGACGCTTTGCAGAAATACGCTCTGTCCGGGGGCGACAAAGACGACGCGGGCATCCTCATACTCACGGCTGATGAATTTGAGGGTAAAGGCCTGGACAAGAGATTCCCGCGCGTCCTTCCGACCGCCGGGGTCCCGGTCCCGGTTGCGGCGGTCCGGATCGGTCCAATTGAATTCTTTTTCCAGGGAGCGCTCGGCTTCCATTTCTTCCGCCAGGATTTCCAAGCGCCGGGCGACTGCATCCGGAACAGTGTACTCGGGGCAGGTGTTGGAACGGCAGTGATAAACAGGCACGCGGTGGATTTGGCCGACCCCGTGGGCTAAGTCGACGGGCAATGTGCGTATACTCAAATATCCTTCATCCCCGCAGCCGCAGACATCGACCGGCTCCAGAAAATTCGACATTGTAACCCTTCCTTTCGTTACGCTCAGAGGCAAAACATCGTGACAATAGTGCCTTTCTCAAGCGCGGTTTTGGACAGCGTACCGATATATCCATATTATTTTGCCACGTTTTCGGCTTTGAGACAACACCGAGGCTGGGGTTGAATTTTTACTTTTTGACACTTGGGGAAAAATTGGTTTATACTGTGTGAGTAAAGTGTTTAGGGCTTCACGGAAAGCCATCATACGGGAAGAAGCTTACGAGGTGCGAGAATTTGACCGTCAAAGCAGCGATTGTGACTTTGGGCTGTCCCAAGAACCAGGTGGACAGTGAAGTGATGGCCGGGATCCTGGGCGGGGAATATGAACTGACGGATCAGCCCGCGGAGGCGGAGGTTATTCTTGTCAATACCTGTACCTTTATCGATCAGGCTAAGGAAGAGTCGATCGATACCATCTTGGAGATGGCGCGTTACAAGGAGGAGGGCCGGTGCAAAACTCTGCTGGCTTGCGGTTGCCTGGCTCAGCGCTACAAAGAAAAGCTGATGGACGAGATCCCGGAAATTGACGGGATCTTCGGCACGGGGGGCGTGGCGGAAGTAAGGCAATGGGTAGCCGAGGCGCGCCGCGCGAGAGGCCCTTTTCCCCGGGAGGGAAGGCCGGTTTGCCGCTACCCGGAAGACGTGGGGCGCAGACGTTCGGGGCCTCGCCATTGGGCCTATGTGAAGGTGGCCGAAGGCTGTGACAACGCCTGTACATATTGTGTCATCCCGCAGGTGCGAGGGCCCTATCGCAGCCGGACTGAGGAAGCGGTATTGGCGGAGGTCCGCCGTCTGGCGGCGGAAGGGGTGAAGGAAGTCATCCTGGTTGCCCAAGATACATCCCGCTATGGCTGGGATCTCTGCGGTGAACTGCGTTTACCGGTACTCATTCGCAAAATCGCCGGGGTGGAGGGGATCCGCTGGATCCGGCTGATGTACTGCTACCCGGACCTGGTGACAGATGAGCTGATAGATACCATGCGGCAGGAAGCCAAAGTATGCCGTTATCTCGATTTGCCGCTTCAGCACGCCTCTGACAAGGTGCTGCGGGAAATGAACCGGAGGGGTACCTGTGCCGGGTCAAAGGAGCTCATTGGCAAGCTGCGGCAGGCCTTGCCGGACATAAGGATCCGCACGACTTTGATTACCGGTTTTCCGGGTGAAAGCGAAGAAGAGTTTGAGCAGCTTCTGCATTTTGTGCAAGAGACGGAGTTCGATCGTCTGGGGGTATTTGCCTACTCCCGGGAGGAGAGTACAACGGCCGCCCGGCGTTCCGATCAGGTTCCGCCGGAGATCGCAGAGGCCCGCCGGGACCGGGTCATGGCCCTGCAGCAGGAAGTCGCCCTCAGGCGGCAGGGACGTTGGGTCGGGCGCACGCTGCGAGTCCTGCTGGAAGAGCTGCTGCCGGATGGTCGCTGGTTGGGGCGGACGGAAGGAGATGCTCCCGAGATCGATGGACAGGTCTATGTTGAAAATAAGACGACACGCTGTCTCTGTCCGGGTGATTTTGTCGCCGTGAAGGTTCTGGAGGCGGACAGCTATGATTTAACGGGAGAGGTTGTTTTGTGAATTTGCCCAATCGCTTGACCTTGGCGCGCATCATCATAATCCCTGTGTTTATGGCCTTCCTGCTCTTGCAGGTGCCGCAGGGGCACACTCTTTTTGCCCATCAGGACGTAGTGGCGGCCGTGATTTTTATTCTGGCCTCAGCGACTGACGGGCTTGATGGCTATATAGCGCGTAAACGGCATCAAGTCACGGTTTTGGGCAAGTTTATGGACCCGCTGGCCGATAAGCTCTTGGTCTCCGCCGCTTTGATTTCCCTGGTGCAGCTGGGGGAGGTCCCGGCCTGGATAGCCTGGACCATTTTGGGGCGGGAGTTTGCCGTCACCGGCCTAAGGGCCATCGCCGCCGCCGACGGGCATGTGATCAGTGCGAGCAAGCTGGGAAAGATCAAGACCGTAACCCAGGTCATCGCCATTTCGGCGATTCTCCTGCATGACTGGCCGTTTTCTTTGCTGAACATTCCGATAGGGCAGCCTTTCTTGTACCTTGCCCTCGTTTTTACGATTATCTCGGGGATTGATTATTTGCTCAAGGCCAGACTCCTGTTGCGCAAGTAAAGGACGCGCGTTTGCAGCCCCCTAGCTTTTCAACTGCTTTTTCGGGTTTTTTGACGGCGCCGCGGCGGCGGCACGGGGGTCAGACGTGCCGGTAAAAGAACTGGCTCCGCTTGCGGAGAGGTTCTCTTTTTTTGGCAAATATGCGTTTTGGGAAAATGTTCTTGTTCGGTTCTTGTTATACTCCGTGCTATAATGTCAATATGACGTACAGTATGTCGAAACGGAGGGCAAGAGATGACCAAAGAAAGGATAAAAATTATCAGCCTGGTCGGGCTCCTGGTCTTTGGCCTATTGCTGAGCGGTCGTTTGCTTTATAATGAGAAATGGGTGGACGCCAACCTGATCCGCCAGAGCCAGCAGATTCCGGGCGTTGTTTCCGTTGGAGTGGTGAATTCCTCAGGGCAGCAGGAGTTCGATGTAACAACCAAAAATGTCAGCGATTTGTCTCAAACCAGTGCGATGCTGAGCAAACTTGCCGGGAAACTGCCGATTCGCTATTTGGATAATCGGACCCCGGCTCAGGAAGCGTTATATAATCAGATGCAGTTTGCTTTGCAGGAGGGAATCGTGCGGGGGGATTTTGTGCGCATGGCGCAAGAGGTCGCCGCCTTGGGAAAAGATGCCGGAATGCAAGTCAACTTAACGATGGACAGTAATGAAATTTATCTCACACTGACTCAGGGGACCCATCAATTGGTCGCTGTCCTGGACCGGCACGGAGAAGGAAAATTTTTGCCAAGTGAGGCCCGGGCTGTCAGTAAGGGGGGATCCACATGATACTCGATTTGGGTTTGGGAGCGGCTGCGGGGGTTTCGGCCTATCTTCTGGTAATGGGGTATAATGTGCTGCCCCTGGTGGTGGTGATTGGCGGAGCCTATTTGGTGTGGCATTTCGTCATCCAAAGGCAGCTGGTAAAAACCGGCGGGAAAGGGGTTCTGGTCTCTACCACGGCGGTGGGTTTTGACGATATCGGGGGGCAGGACGCGGCCAAGAAAGAACTGCAGGAGGCCTTGGATTTCCTGCTTTATTCCGATCGTATGAAGGCCTTGGGGATTCGCCCGCTCAAAGGCATTTTGCTTTCCGGGCCGCCCGGCACAGGTAAGACGCTCTTGGCCAAAGCCGCGGCCAGGTACACCAATTCCGCTTTCTTGGCGGTCTCGGGCAGTGAATTCGTGGAAATGTATGCCGGGGTCGGGGCGGAACGGGTTCGCTCTTTGTTCCGCCGGGCACGCGAGACAGCCAAAAAGGAAAAGAGAACCAGCTCGATCATTTTCATAGACGAAATGGACATCTTGGGGGCTAAGCGGGGCAGCAATATCTCACACCACGAGTATGACCAGACACTCAATCAGCTTTTGGTGGAGATGGACGGGCTGGGGACCGACCAGGGCAGCCAGATCCTGGTGATCGGGGCCACGAACCGGGCAGACGCTTTGGACGAGGCTTTGGTGCGCCCTGGGCGCTTTGATCGCATGGTCAAAGTCGATCTGCCCGATAAGGAAGGCCGGCTGGCGATTCTCAGGATTCATACCAAGAATAAGCCCTTGGCCGCAGGAGTTGACCTGGAAAAAATCGCGCGGGAAACGTTCGGCTTTTCCGGCGCGCATCTGGAGAGCGTGGCCAACGAGGCGGCGGTTTTTGCCTTGCGTGCGGGAGAGAAGGAAGTCAAGGAAAGTCACTTGCGCGAAGCGGTGGAGAAGGTCATGCTGGGCGAGCAATTGGACCGCAAGCCGACAGCGGAGGAGATGGAGAGGATAGCGATCCACGAGAGCGGTCACGCTCTGTTGGCCGAAATAGTGAGGCCGCGTTCGGTCGCTCAGGTCTCCGTGCGTTCCCGGGGAAATGCCCTCGGCTATGTCCGTCACTACCCGGAAGACGACCTCTACCTCTATACGCAGACCATGCTGGAGGAGCAGATCATGGTCGCCTTGGCCGGAGCCATGTCCGAAGAGGAACTCCTCGGTTCCCGCAGCACCGGGGCGGCCGGGGATTACGGGCAGGCGTTTAATCTGGTCGAGAAAATGCTCATGTCCGGTATGTCCAGCTTGGGAGTGGTGGACCTGGAGAATCTGGGTGTGGACAAGCGCCACGAGGCTACGCGGGAGATCTTCGCTGTTTTGGAAGACAAGACGCGCCGGATTATTCGTGAACACAGAGGGGTGCTGCGGGAACTCGCGGGAATTCTGCGGGCTGAGGAGACGCTGAGCGGCGAAACTTTACGCGCCTATTTGCACGATGTGGCCTAGACGGCGTTTTCGGTCCAAAGAGAATAACCTTTGGTCAGAAAAGAATAACTTTTGGTCCGGAGAGAAATAACTAGGAGGTGTAAGTTGCATCTTAAACGGAGGGTGATACAATAGTATGAAGGCTGTGATCCTAGCGACGGGTACGGAACTTTTGCTCGGACAGACGTTGAACACCAGCGCCCATTATCTCACCGGAAAATTATCCTCTTTGGGCATTGAGGTTGATTATCATATCACAGTGGGCGATAACCCAGAGCGAGTAGAGGCGGCTCTGCATAAGGCCCTGGGTTGTTGTGATCTGTTGGTAACCACCGGAGGTCTGGGTCCTACCAAGGACGACTTGACGAAAGAACTGGTGGCGAAAGTTTTGGGTTTGGGGCTGGAATTGGATCCTGCGAGCTTGGAGCAGATCAAAGCATTTTTTGCCAAGCGCAGGGGTCCGATGCCGGCGGGCAATGAGAAACAAGCGTACTTTCCCCGCGGGGCCAAGATTCTGCCCAATCCCATCGGAACCGCGCCTGGTGCGGTTATCGAGCAGGGTGGGAAAACGGTTGTCATCTTGCCCGGGCCGCCCTTTGAAATGCAACCCATGTTTGAGAACCACGTTCGGCCCGAACTGGAGAAGCGTTTGGGCCGCGACGCGGCGCGGATGCGTGTCCGGGTTCTCAAAGTGTTCGGCATGGGTGAGTCCGCTATTGAAGAAGTTCTGGGTGACTTGATGCAGCGGTCTGATCCCGGCCTGGCTTTGCTGGCCAAGCGGGCGGAAATGCACATTCGCTTGGTAGCCCGTTCTCCGCAGAAGGATCGGGCCTTGGCCCTTTTGGACGGGGCTGAACGGGAGATCCGCTCCCTTCTGGGAGACAAAGTGTTTGCCCGGGACGAGGAGACGATGGTCGGGATCGTCGGGCGTTTGCTTAAGGAACGGGGCTTAAGGATCGCGACGGCGGAATCGTGCACCGGCGGATTGTTGGGTGCGGCATTGACGCGGGAACCCGGCAGTTCGGGGTTCTATTTAGGCGGGGTCGTAAGTTATGCCAACGCGGTTAAAGAAGGGTTGTTAGGGGTCAAACAAGAAAGCCTTGACTCCGTGGGGGCCGTCAGCGAGGAGGTGGCCAGGGAGATGGCAGAGGGCGTCCGTGTGCGCACAGATGCAGATCTGGCGCTCTCGACCACAGGAATCGCGGGGCCTGACGGGGCAACGCCGGAGAAACCGGTGGGATTGGTTTACATTGGTTTAGCGAGCAGGGAAGGCGTGCAAGCGAGGAGATTCCAGTTCTATGGGGAAAGGGAATCCGTACGCCAGTTGACAGTGCAGGCCGCCCTGGACTGGGTGCGCCGGCTGCTTGGTCCAGTCGGAAAGGAGAACTTTGTTTCATGATGGTTGAACGGTTACAAACTTTTGGCGAGATTACTCTTAGCAAACAGGTGTTGCAGGCATTGTCGGAGATGGGTTTTGAAGAACCGTCTCCGATCCAGAAAGAAGCGCTGCCCCTGGCTTTAAACGGGGTGGACCTGATTGGGCAAGCTCAGACAGGTACGGGTAAGACGGCGGCCTTTGGAATTCCGATCACGGAAAAAGTGAATCCTAAATTTCAGGCGGTGCAAGCCCTGGTTCTGACACCGACCCGGGAGCTGGCTGTCCAGGTGTCGGAAGAAATCGCGAAAATCTGCAAGTACAGGCACATTAAGCCCCTGCCTATCTACGGCGGACAGTCTATCGATCGGCAGATCCGGGCCCTGCGTTACGGCTGCCAAGTGGTGGTCGGCACTCCGGGGCGTTTGCTGGATCATTTGAACCGCGGTACTCTGCGGCTGCCCTATGTCAAGACCGTGGTCCTGGATGAAGCGGACGAGATGCTTGATATGGGCTTTATCGAGGATATCGAAAGCATTCTTAAAGAGGTCTCGGCTGAGGATCGCCAGCTGATGTTGTTTTCGGCTACGATGCCCCTGGAAATCCGTCGTTTGGCACAACGCTACATGAGGGAACCTCACACCATTACGGTCAGCCGGGACGAATTGACGGTGCCGCTTATCGATCAGGTATTCTACGAGACGCGGGAAAAGATCAAGGTGGACGCCCTCTGCCGCATCATCGATACGGAAGATATCGGCCAGGGAATTATTTTTTGCCGGACCAAGCGGGGTGTCGATGAACTGGTAGCGGCCCTGGAGGCGAGAGGTTATTTTGCCGAGGCGTTACACGGGGATTTGAGCCAACAGCAGCGGGATCGGGTGATGAAACGTTTCCGGGACGGGAAGACCGAACTCCTGGTAGCGACGGACGTGGCGGCCCGAGGTCTGGATATCGATAAGGTGACTCACGTCATCAACTTCGATATTCCCCAGGACCCGGAAGGCTACGTGCACAGGATCGGGCGCACCGGGAGGGCCGGGCGCAAAGGTCAGGCGATCACTTTGATTTCGCCGAAGGAATACCGGCAGCTCCGGTTGATAGAGCAGTTGATCAAGACTCGCATTCGCCGACAGGAACTGCCTTCC
The DNA here is from genome assembly GCF_902729405.1 of Acididesulfobacillus acetoxydans. GTDB lineage: Bacteria > Bacillota > Desulfitobacteriia > Desulfitobacteriales > Desulfitobacteriaceae > Acididesulfobacillus > Acididesulfobacillus acetoxydans. The sequence goes on along the minus strand of NZ_LR746496.1, from coordinate 3,421,572 downwards.
CTGTCGGACATCAGTGAAAGGCAGGCCGAGAACCTGAAAAACCAGCTGATTAAATTGATCCAGAAAAACCATTTGGGTGCTTACCGCTCCATTGCCGGGGCCTTGCTGGAGGAATACGATTCGATGGAAGTGGCGGCCGCGGCCCTCAAGTATGCCGTGGAAGGTCCGGATGCGGAACAGCGGGAGGAAGATGATGAAATCTCCTTTGGCAATACCGGAGCCGCTGCCGGCATGGTGCGCCTGTTTATGAACATCGGGCGTGTCCAGCAGATCAGGCCTCAGGATATTGTGCGCTGGATTGCCGAGGAAAGTGGGGTTCCGGGTAACATCATCGGCATGATTAATATTTACGACAAGTTCACTTTTGTTGAAGTGCCGGAAGAATATGCGCAAAGAGTTCTGGGCTGTATGCACCAAAATATGATCAAAGGGCGCAAGGTGAACGTGGAACCGGCTAAAGCCAGATAAGGAGCAATCTCTGCAGAAGCCGACTTTTCTTTGCGCTTTATACTCCGAGCCGGGCCGGCGGAAAAGACGGAACGGATTCAACCTTACTCGCGAGAAGTCCCCTCCTGTTCAGGGAGGGGACGATTGCTATGGGTAACAACGATAGGGACGTACTGCAGCAACACAGGCAGGGGTTGTCCGTCTGTGGAGTCGCGGACGTTTGGGCGAGTTCAGGACGGATATGTCGATTTCCGGGAGTAGAGTGAGAGCACGTTGGCGAAGTAACGCTTTTTCTGTCGAGCGATTGTGGGTTGACAAGCAGTATGAATTCAATTATAATATAATCGAACAAATGTTTGTATTTATGGTCTTGAAAAACTGAGGAGGGATGGGATGTCCGGAACTGACAAACTGAAAGCCCTTGATATCGCCTTGGGCCAAATTGAAAAGCAGTTTGGCAAAGGGTCCATTATGAAACTGGGCGAGGCTTCGGCGAAAATGGCGGTTGAGACGATCTCCACCGGTGCTCTGGCTCTGGACATTGCTTTAGGCGTGGGCGGAGTGCCCCGGGGGAGGGTGGTGGAAATTTACGGACCCGAATCTTCGGGAAAAACCACCGTGGCCCTGCATATTGCGGCGGAGGCACAAAAGGCAGGGGGCGTGGCCGCTTTTATCGATGCCGAACATGCTTTGGATCCGGTCTACGCGCGGGCGCTCGGACTAAACATCGACGATCTCCTGGTGGCTCAACCGGACACGGGCGAACAGGCTCTGGAAATTTGCGAGGCCCTCGTCCGGAGCGGAGCGGTGGACGTGGTTGTGATCGACTCGGTGGCCGCCCTCGTTCCGCGGGCCGAGATTGAAGGGGAAATGGGGGATTCCCATGTCGGTTTGCATGCGCGGCTGATGTCCCAGGCGCTGCGCAAGCTGACGGGGGCCATCAGCAAGAGCCGGACCTGCGTTATTTTTATTAACCAGATCCGGGAAAAGGTCGGAGTGATGTTCGGTAATCCCGAGACGACCACCGGCGGCCGCGCCTTAAAATTCTACGCCACGATCCGACTGGACGTGCGCCGGCAGGAGACGCTCAAGCAAGGTCAGGAAATGGTGGGCAGCCGCACACGGGTCAAGGTCGTCAAAAACAAAGTGGCCCCTCCCTTCAGGATGGCGGACTTCGATATCATGTACGGACAGGGCATTTCCCGGGAGGGCAGTATCGTCGATGTCGGCACGGATATGGAGATTATCAACAAGTCGGGAGCCTGGTATTCCTACAACGGAGAGAGGTTGGGACAGGGCAAAGAGAATGTCAAGGAATTCCTGCGTCAACACCCGGAAATTGCCAATGAAATAGAGGGACGGATCCGAAGCAACATCAGCAGTGCGGTTCCGGCTTCGGCAGAGGAGGAGGCGGACCCGGATAACGCAGACTGACGTTGGGGTGTGATCCTGACTGCCGATCGATGTGTAATCCTGACTGATGACTGGGGTGCCGCTTGAGTGAGGGAGGTGACCGGCGACGGGCTCTTTCAAGAACAAGGAAACCTGTGCCCGAGGCCCCCGAAAAGATGCTTTGGAGGCAGCGCTCGACGCTCTCTCACGCAGGGCCCTGACGCGCCATGAGGTCCAAGAGCGCCTTGACGGCAAGGGCTATACTTCCGAGGAAAGCCTGGGGGCCCTGCGGCGCTTGGAAGAATGGGGTTACCTGGATGACCGCCGTTTGGCTCTCGGTTACTGTCAGGCCCGCGCGCGGGATGGTTGGGCGCAGGCCCGCCTGCGTCTGACTCTCAGCCGGCGGGGGGTGGACAGGGCGGTGATCGACGAAGTGTTGGCCGAAGTCTATGCCGAGGGGCTGGAACTGGAGTTGTGTATCGAACAGGTCCGCAAACTGCGGGAAGAGGAGGAAAAGAAGGCCGAACGCCGAAGGCGCCCCGGGGAGGCACACTTCGGAGCGGGGCTTGCAGCCGCTTCACCGCGGCAAAGAATCGGGGCTAAGCTTTTGCAAAGGGGTTTCCCGATGGACGTCGTGGTGAAGGCACTTGACAATTTTTACAAACCGAATTAAAATGTTATTAGAGACCGCTCCTCTGGTAAATGCTAACCTTTAAAAGGTTTTTCTTATAGATTTCAGCGTAGTTAGGCTAAAAATTGGGGGTTTTAACTAGCGAGCGAGAGTTTGTAGGAAATTGGGTTTGCCCGATATCTTTGAAAGGTTGCTTTGGGGGGGACTGGTCGAGTTAACCAGTCTTTTTTGTTGTTATTTTAGTTTTATTGGCGGGAGGTGAAATTTTGGAGAGTATAGGGATCATTATTTCTATTGTACTATTGCTTGTCGGTTTGGTGCTCGGGGTGGCGGCAGGTTGGTTTATGCGCAAGGTCACAGCCGAGAAAGCCATCGGTTCGGCTGAGGAAGAGGCCAAACGGATTGTGGGCATTGCCCAGACGGAGGCCGAGGCCAAAAAGCGGGAAGCCGTCGTTGCAGCCAAAGAAGAAACCATGCATATGCACAACGAGGTTGAGAAAGAGATCCGGGAACGGCGTAACGAACTGCAGCGTTTGGAAAGGCGTTTACTGCAAAAAGAAGAGACGCTGGATCGCAAAATGGAGTCTTTGGAACGTAAGGAAGACAACATGCACCGCAAGGAAGCCGAGGTTGACCATCAGCGGGAGGAACTGTCCCACTTGGTCGCCAAGGAACAGACTGAGCTCGAACGCATATCCGGCTTGACATCGGACGAAGCCAAGGAAATTCTTCTACATAGTGTTGAAGAAGAAGTGCGTTATGAATCCGCTATTATGATTAAGGATATTGAAAGTAAGGCCAAAGAAGAAGCGGAGAAACGGGCGAAGAACATTATTGCGCTGGCTATCCAACGCTGTGCGGCGGATCATGTGGCCGAGACGACCGTATCGGTGGTTGCCCTTCCAAATGATGAGATGAAAGGCCGGATCATAGGGCGTGAAGGAAGGAATATTCGGACTCTGGAGACCCTGACGGGCATCGATTTAATTATCGACGATACACCCGAGGCGGTAATTCTTTCGGGATTTGACCCCATTCGCAGGGAAGTGGCCAGGGTAGCGTTGGAGAAGTTGATCATCGACGGCCGCATCCATCCCGCGCGGATTGAGGAAATGGTTGAGAAAGCCCAGAAAGAGGTTGAACAGCGCATCCGGGAAGAAGGAGAACAGGCTACCTTTGACACAGGGGTGCATGGCTTGCATCCTGAACTGGTCCGCATGCTGGGCAGGCAGAAGTTCCGTACCAGTTACGGGCAAAACGTTTTGAAACATTCCGTCGAGGTCGCTTACTTGGCGGGTCTGATGGCGGCGGAACTCGGAGTGGATGTCCAACTGGCCAAGAGGGCCGGGCTGCTCCATGATATCGGCAAGGCGGTTGACCATGACACGGAAGGGACTCATGTCCAAATTGGGGTTGAAGTAGCCAAGAAGTATAAAGAATCTTGGGAAGTCATTCACGCGATTGAAGCTCATCACGGAGACGTGGAACCGAAAACGGTCGTGGCCGTGCTGGTGGCGGCTGCCGACGCGGTGTCGGCCGCCAGGCCGGGTGCCCGGCGGGAAACTTTGGAAGCTTACATTAAACGGCTGGAAAAGTTGGAGGAGATTGCCGAGACCTTTGAGGGAGTGGAGAAATCCTACGCTATTCAAGCCGGCCGCGAGATTCGCATCATTGTAAAGCCCGACAAAATCGACGATGTCTTGGCTCCCAAGATTGCCAGGGAGATTAGCAAGCGCATCGAAGAAGAGTTAGAATATCCCGGACAGATTAAAGTCGTTGTAATACGTGAAACCCGTGCGGTGGATTATGCCAAATAGCAGTCTGCCGGCGGAGTACAGACGTAAAAACAGGCCGCGGGCCTGTTTTTACGTCCGCGGGGCAGCGCCTGCCTCCCGGCTCTGAAAACAGGCCGGGTAAATGTCAGAACGTGCCAGAAGGACTTTGCCGCTTGATGCCGAATACCTTACATAATTCGCAGAAGGAGAGGAAAAAGGAGAGGGAAACAGATGGCGGCGCTGAGCTTGCAGTATAAGGACGGCAGACAGGTGCCGGAAGGGGCCGGTTTGCTCATTTCGATTTTGGTGCGCTATGCTGAAGTGGGTTCTATATATTATTGGCAGGAGAAGCATGCTCTGAAATTTACCTTTTTGCTCATGGGAGCGGAAGGACAGGCAGTGGAGGGACTCAGGAACAAACTTCCGCTCGCTTTGGCGGCTTTTCATGGCCTGGAGGGCAGCGCTATGACACTCTGCGGGGTGGAAAGCCGCTGCGAAGGGGATATTTATTCGCTTACCGTGACTAGGGATGTAGAGAGTATGACTCAGACGGAGGTGGGACTGATCGTCGATTTGCTCAGGTGTGAGTTTGGGGAGGCGCTGGTTCTCGACGATGCGGACGGAGCCATTCCGGAAGACGAATTGCTTTTTCAGGAGGAGCTGATCGGACGCCTGCTGGCCAAGATGCGGGATGACGAAATCGATAAAAACGTGGTTGCGGTTCGCGACGAAGGCCGGGTTTTGGTTTTCAAGAATTAGCCGGTGTTACGCGTCCGGAGGCCTGGCCCACAGACACGTTCAAAGACCTTGCAGTGCTTGCCAATCGGTTGCTTTTAGGAAAAGACGGAGCCGCTGGGTTACGGAAGGGGAATCGTTCATGATCGTATTGTTCATAGGGGACATTGTCGGGAAAACCGGGCGCCAAGCGATCAGGGCTTTGCTTAAACCGGTGAAAGACCAATACGAAGTGGAATTCACAGTCGCCAACGGCGAAAACGCCGCGGGTGGAAATGGTTTGACCAAGGAAGTGGCCCAAGAGCTCTACGGAGCAGGCATTGATTTCCTTACCATGGGCAATCACGTCTGGGACAAAAGGCAGATTATGGATTTCATCGACCGTGAGGCGAGGTTGGTGAGGCCTGCCAACTATCCGGCCGGGGCCCCGGGACAAGGGTATGGATTTGTGCGCCTGCACGGCTTTAAAGTTGGGATTCTCAATCTTTCGGGGCGGGTCTATCTTCCAGCGCTGGACGATCCCTTCAGCGGAGCGGTTCGCTTGATTAACCTGATGCGCCAGGAGAGTCCTTTGATTCTGGTTGACTTCCACGCCGAGGCTACCTCGGAAAAAATTGCTTTAGGCTGGTTTTTGGATGGCAAAGTCAGTGCGGTGTTGGGGACTCATACTCATGTGCAAACGGCCGATGAGCGCATTTTGCCCCAGGGCACGGCCTACATTACGGATGTGGGTATGACCGGCCCGCGGGACTCCGTCCTCGGTGTTAAGAAAGAGGTCGTCATCAACCGCTTCCTGACCCAGCTGCCGGCAAAGTTCGACATTGCCGGCGGGGTCATGCAATTGAATGCCGTCCTCCTGGATCTGGACGAGGAGACCGGAAAAGCACGCCGGATCGAGAGGGTGCAGCGTTTTGCCGAGTGAGTGAACCGGAATGTTGAGGGCGGATGGCTAAAGGAGCGCAGCTATTCCCGAGGAAAAATCAGAAAATTCTCTGAGAATAAAGGACTTTTTGATTTTGTCGCGAATATCTAGCAGAGGCGAAGTGGAAATACATGTCAATGAGCAAACAGGAGGTTGTAGTTTATGGACGTCTTAAAAGTCTCAGCTAAGTCAAGCCCGAATTCTGTCGCCGGTGCGCTGGCCGGAGTACTTCGCGAACGAGGGGGTGCGGAATTGCAAGCGATCGGAGCAGGAGCCCTCAACCAAGCGGTGAAAGCCGTGGCCATTGCACGGGGATTTGTCGCTCCGAGCGGGGTGGACCTAATCTGCATCCCGGCCTTCACGGACATTCAGATTGACGGAGAAGAACGGACAGCGATCAAGCTCATCGTTGAACCGCGTTGATTGCAGCTTTCCGGCCTGTTTGCCCAGCAAACAGGCTTTTTCGATTCCTATCCGAAAAACCTTTTCAGCGTGCTGCCTGAGCGGGCGGTCTACGGCTGTTTCTTCATCCGCCGGAATTTGCTGCGGCAAGCATATAGGGGGGCGTTTTTCATGAATAAACCTTACGTGATTGATGGCCATTGTGACAGCATAGGTGATTACTCTTCGGAGCGGCGGAGCCTGCGCGGTCAGGAAGGAGGGCAGTGGGATTTGGAAAGGGCCCGCCGGGGGCGTGTGGGTGTCCAGTTCATGGCAGCCTTCATCGAAAGCGAGTATAAACCGGCGCGAGCGACGATGCGCGGCTTGGAACTGATTGCCGCGTTGCACCGTTTTGTCTCGGATAATGGGGAAAGGGTGTTTCTCATTCAAGGCAGGGACGACCTGAAACGGATCGAGCCGGAAAGCAAAACGGGTCTGTTATTGAGTGTGGAGGGCGGGGAAATCCTGGGTGAGAGCCTCTTCCTGCTGGACATCATCCACCGGCTGGGGGTGCGGGCTTTGGGCCTGACCTGGAATCAGCGCAATGCGATTGGGGACGGGGTGGGAGAGCAGGGGAGTCAAGGCCGTTTATCGCATTTTGGCGAGAGAGTGGTTCGGCGGCTCAATGAGTTGGGCATGATTGTAGACGTTTCCCACCTCAACGAAGCAGGATTTTGGCATGTTCTCGAACTGTCGTCCGCTCCTATCGTCGCCTCTCATTCCTGCGCCAGGGCGCTTTGCGACCATCCCCGCAATTTGACGGACGGGCAGTTGAAGGCACTGGCCCGGAACAAGGGAGTGGTTGGGCTGAATTTTTGCCCAGCCTTTCTGTCGGATTCAGGGCGAGCGGAGCGCCGGGATGTCGTCCGGCACATTTCACACATCGCCGAGGTGGCCGGAGTGGACGTGATCGGGCTCGGCTCGGATTTTGACGGGATCGCGGAGACCCCGGACGGTTTGGAAAATGTGAGTACCCTGCCGCTCCTGGCGGAGGATTTGGAACGGGCGGGATTTTCCTCCCAGGAGATCGGGCAGATCTACGCGAAAAATTTTGAGCGGTTATTGTCGAATGTGCTAAGATAAGAAAGGATAGACTGAAAGTAAGCGCGGCGCGAGGGTTGATGCGGGTCGGGTCCGCCGGGGGTATAGCCTTTGGATTCGGCTGCCTATTGCCCTCAGGTTCCGCCTGTGAGATTTCGTGCGCGCTGCCGGACAGTCCGTTGGACTGTTGCGGCGGTGCAAGCGGCAAAAGATCCTGAGAGCCGGAAATTACGAGGAGGTTTCGAGGAGTTTTCGAGGCGGAAAACGGGACAAAAAGTGGTGGGAAAAGGAGAAGGTAGAGTGGCGGCGGAAGTTCAAGCGGATTTGCATTGCCACACGACGGCTTCCGACGGGCTTTTTACCCCCGGGGATGTCGTTCGCCTGGCAGCCCGGATCGGTCTCAGGGCGGTTGGTATTACGGATCATGATACGATAGCGGGCTGGGAAGAGGCGGAAACGGTCGGAGAAAAAACCGGAGTTGAGATCGTGCGCGGTATCGAGCTCAATACGGAGTGGCAGGGCCGGGAAGTTCACATTTTAGGTTATCAACCCGACGGCGGTTCTGCCCTCCTGAGGGAGCGCCTGGCGAGTTTGCGCCTGGGCAGAGAAGGAAGAATCAGGAGGATACTGGAAAGACTTTCCCTTTTGGGCATCGAGATCGAGCCGGAGGAAATTTCTCGGGTGGCCACGGGGGAGTCCGTAGGACGTCCGCATGTGGCGCAGGTTCTGATCGCGCACGGCTGCGTCGGCAGTATCGGGGAAGCGTTTGAACGCTACCTCGGGCGGGGGGCTCCGGCTTATGTTCCGCGCCCGAAGCTGACTCCGGAAGAAGGAATCGGCCTCGTCCGGGCAGCCGGCGGAGTAGCTGTTTTGGCACACCCGGGGCTCGGCGGGCTGGCCGGCAGGATTCCTTTTTGGGTTACGGCGGGTCTGCAGGGAGTGGAAGTATATCACTCCGAGCACAGGGAGGCGGAGGAAAGGGCCTTATACAAAATTGCCCTGGACTTGAACTTGATCATGACCGGAGGTTCGGATTTCCATGGGGAGAAACGCAAGCCCGCCGCCAAACTCGGAGGCTGGGGAGTATCCATGGCGGTCGTGCGCCAAATCAAGGAATGGGCGCTCAGTCAACGGCTCGAGCCGGAAAAGTTAGGTTGTTGAGGGGGAATGTTTATATGTTGGCGCAGAGAATGCAGGGGCTGGGAGTTTCTGTTTTTTCCCGCCTGGATGAGCTCCGTTTGGATTTACTCAAGCAAGGAAAGGATTTAATAAACTTAACGATCGGCAGTCCGGACCGGCCGCCGGCTCCCTCGGTTCGGGAGGCTCTCAGCAGGGCTGCGCTTGACGAAAGGAACTACGGGTATACTTTGACCCGGGGAAGTGCGGAACTGAGGGAGAGCTGCGCGATCTGGTACAAGCGCCGTTTCGGTGTCGACCTGGACCCCGAGCGGGAGGTCCTGCCTTTAATGGGTTCCCAGGACGGATTGGCGCACGTGTTTTGGGCTTACATCGATCCGGGAGACCCTGCGCTCATACCGGACCCCGGCTACCCCATCTATACGGCCGGTTTGCTCCTGGCGGGCGGAGTAAAGATACCTCTGGCCCTGCGGGCGGAGAACGACTTCTTGCCGGACCTGGAGGAAGTGGATCCCGGGACGGCCCGGCGGGCTAAGATCCTGTTTCTGAATTATCCCAACAACCCGACTGCAGGGGTGGCGCCGCTCTCTTTCTTCCAACGGGTCGTGGACTTTGCCCGCCAATATCATATTCTCGTTTGCCACGATGCCGCTTACTCGGAACTTGCCTTTGAGGGGTACAGGCCGGTCAGTTTTCTGCAAGCCGAGGGTGCCAAAGAGGTGGGAATCGAGTTTCATTCCCTGTCCAAGACCTACAATTTTGCCGGAGCCCGTCTGGGCTTTGCGGTGGGTAACGCCCCAGCCGTGGAGGCACTGGCAGCGGTCAAATCGAATATCGATTACGGAGGGTTCGCCCCTGTCTTGCGGGCCGCGGTCGAGGCTCTGGCCGGCCGGGCGGAGGTGGAAGAGACAGTGGCGGAGAACCGCCGGGCTTACCAGCGGCGCCGGGATGTTTGGTTGGAAGGCTGTGCCCGGGCGGGATGGACGATACCTGCTCCCCAGGCCTCGATGTTCGTGTGGGCACCGGTGCCGGGGGGCGGGGACTCGTTCCGCTTTGCTGTTGACTTGGCGCGGGAGGCCGGAGTGCTGGTAGTTCCCGGCGTGGCCTTCGGTACTCACGGGGAGGGCTATGTCAGGGTTGCTTTAGTTCAAGAGGAATCTGTGATGCGGGAAGCGACCGAACGAATCGGGCGGTTTTTGGGGCAAAAGGGTTAAAACGTTCTCCCCCGGCATAGAATATTATTGGAAATACGATGATGCCGGGGGTGCGACGGGATTTGGAAGAGCAAGAAGAACTTACGCTGCTCAGAGTGCGTGTCAAAGAGTTGGAACAGCGGGTTGAGCATTTGCGTGTCAGCCGCAGGGTTCTGATGAACCTTCTGGAAAAAGTGGAGCGGGAAAAAATCGCTCTCATCCATAACCTGGAGAAAGAAAATGTCCGCTTGCAGAGGGATAACAGCCGGTTCGCCAAATGGTTGTTCTCGAAAAATCGCCAGATTGTGGAACTGCAGGAAAGGATAGAACTCAATCAAAAGAAAGCATGAAACCGTCTCGCGGGGTTTCATGCTTTTTTGCCCGTATTTTCGTTTCAGCAGCGGTCGTCCGCCTCAGCCAGGAGGCGCCCAAGAGGGGTGCGCGGCTGATGATGCTCAGCTATGAGGCGGCAGACCTCGTCGTTCAAGCCGGCTTGATGGGCCAGCCGGCTGCCCCAGGCCGGATGGAGCTGAGCCAGGCGCAAAGGGGAGGAGACGACTTTGGGGCCCCGGAGGAGACGGGTTTGCACCTCCTGAGGAGATTTTTGGCAGCACACGACCAGAACACGCTGCCAGAGGCGGAGCGGGAAGAGAGATTTGCCGCAATCATGCAACAAGGCGGCCTGGAGCAAGGTCCTCCGTTCATTGGGCGGCAGAGCCGGGCCCCGGTTGTCGATTATGGCGGCAACTTTGAGAGAGTGCCGCCGTTCGGCGGGAGACTGGCGCAAGAAAAGCGCGTAGGCGGTTGCGGGGAGGAAATGGCGCGCGCGGCTTAGGTCCTCCCGTCCGAAACGGGCCCAAAGCACATCGATGAATTGTCCGCTGCGGTAAAAGATGCTCCGGCCGCGCACTCTGCGGGTACCCTCCCTCCGAATCGGTTGTTGCCCGGATGATTGTCCACTTACGATTCTACCCGAGGGCCGGCAGGAACGCAAGCGGGCCGGGAAGGCGAGACGGCAGAGCTGCACAATTTTCGAGGAGATTGTCTAAAATAACCTATTAAGCGCGCCGGTTATCTGTTATACTAATGAGAAATCGAAAAATGGGAGATTAGGAAAGGAGCCTGACATGTCGAGCCGCATTATTGGAGAAGGATTAACATTTGATGACGTTTTACTCGTCCCCGCCAGGTCCGAGGTATTACCGAGGGATGTGGATGTAAGCTCTTATCTCACGCAGAAAATCAAATTGAATATCCCGTTAATGAGTGCGGGGATGGATACAGTGACGGATGCCCGCATGGCTATTGCGATAGCGCGGGAGGGCGGCATCGGCATTATCCACAAAAACATGAGTATTGACGAGCAGGCACTGGAAGTGGACCGGGTGAAACGCTCGGAGCACGGTATTATCACGGACCCCATTTTTCTCCATCCGGAACAGAAAATTCAGGATGCCTTGAACTTAATGGCCAGATACCGGATTTCGGGTATCCCGATTACGGTGGGTATGAAATTTGTGGGAATTCTGACCAACCGGGACCTGCGTTTTGAGAAAGATTACCAGCGCCGGATTGAAGAGGTTATGACCAAAGATAATTTGGTCATCGCTCCCGTCGGCACGACTCTGGAGGAGGCAAAAGAACTTCTGAGCAAACACAGAATCGAAAAACTGCCGATTGTTGACGCCCAGGGTGACCTCAAAGGGCTGATTACGATTAAAGACATCGAGAAAGCGCGCCAGTACCCCAATTCAGCCAAGGATGAGCGGGGGCGTCTGAGAGTCGGGGCGGCCGTGGGGGTTACCGACGATACCATAGAAAGAGCGGAGGCTTTGCTGAAGGCGGGAGTCGATGTTCTTGTGGTCGACACCGCCCACGGCCATTCGGTCGGGGTTCTGAGGACGGTTAAGGAAATGCGTCACCATTTCCCGGGGGCGCAAATCATTGCCGGAAATGTGGCTACAGCCGAAGGGACCCGGGATTTGATCCAGGCGGGAGTCGATGCCGTCAAGGTGGGCATCGGGCCGGGGTCCATCTGTACGACCCGGGTCGTGGCGGGGATCGGCGTGCCGCAGATCACAGCGATCATGGATTGTGCGCAGGAGGCGGACAAGCAGGGAATTCCGGTCATTGCCGACGGGGGAATCAAGTTCTCGGGCGATATCGTCAAAGCTTTGGCGGCCGGCGCGGGGGTGGTTATGGTCGGCAGCCTGTTCGCCGGAACCGAGGAAAGCCCGGGTGAAATCGAAATCTATCAAGGGCGAAGTTTTAAAGTGTATCGCGGTATGGGCTCGATCGGGGCTATGAAAGAAGGCAGCCGGGATCGCTATTTCCAGGAAAAGGATCAGAAACTGGTTCCGGAGGGGATCGAGGGAAGGGTTCCCTATAAAGGCCCCCTGGCCGAGACGGTCTACCAAATGATCGGAGGGCTGAGAGCAGGCATGGGTTATTGTGGGAGCGCCAATATTGAAGCCTTGCGTACCAAGACCAGATTTATCCGCATGACGGCGGCGGGATTGAGGGAGAGCCATCCCCATGATGTGACGATTACCAAAGAATCCCCCAACTATAGCTTCTAAGGTTTGGGGGCCGCCGTGCTTCGGAGAGGGTGATATCCGGATTCACTCGTCTATAGCCTCAGGCTTAAGGGCTCACCCCGAGACGGATCCTCAAAACCCCAGCATAGTCGCTTGGGCTCCGGAGACCGGAACGGGTGCCGCGGGGACAGAGGTCCACGAGAGGGTGCCGCGGGGACAGAGGTCCATGAGAGGGTGCCGCGGGGACAGAGGTCCATGAGAGGGGTGCCGCGGGGACAGAGGTCCATGAGAGGGGTGCCGCGGGGACAGAGGTCCATGAGAGGGGTGCCGCGGGCCGAGGTGAGACCGGAACGGATGCCGCACAACGATGGGGAGTTAACCCGGAGTAGAGAATAAGGGTCACACCTGGGGTATGGGAGAATCGGTCTTGGGGGGAGGGTTTCCTGATAGCTCGGATGGAGGGCGGCATGCGGCTCAATTTTTGGCGTTACGGGGCTATCCTTTTTCTTTTGTATTTTATTTGGAGCGGCGTCTTTACGGCGGAGACTTATTTGAGTCAAGTGGCGTTCAACTTTGCCGTCTTCTATCCGGTCGGATTCCTGGCCGGATATGTGGAGCAGAAAAGCGGAATCAGAGAGGTCTTGACGGCCGCCCTTGTTTACAATGTGCTGACTTATGTTCTAACCTATCTGGCCGGGATAGCGGTGCAGGATTGGAGTATGGTCGGGGTCGATTTTTTGAGCCTGGTCATCTTCGTCCTGATTGGGGTCTGGATGGGGCTGCGCCTGAGCCGGCAAAATTGAGGGAGGAGTTCCGGTGCGTATTGTTGTGGCTCCGGATTCTTACAAGGGCTGTCTGAGTGCCCTGTCAGCGGCCCGAGCCATGGAACGCGGGGTGAAACGCGTATTCCCGGAGGGCAGGGTGGAAGTAATCCCGATGGCAGATGGGGGAGAGGGGACCGTGGACGCCGTTCTGGCCGCGGCGGGCGGAGAGAAGGTGAAGCTCACGGTTTCCGACCCGCTGGGTCGTCCGGTGGAGGCTGTGTACGGTCTTCTCGATCAAGGGCGGACCGCGGTCATTGAGATGGCCGCGGCTTCGGGGCTCCCATTGCTGACGGCTGAAGAGAGAAATCCGCTCGTCACCACGACCCGGGGCACGGGGGAATTAATTAAAGACGCTCTGGACAAGGGAGTCGGGAAGATTCTGATTGGGATTGGCGGCAGCGCGACCAATGACGGCGGAGCGGGGATGGCGCAGGCTTTGGGCGCGAAATTGCTTGATGCCCGGGGTTTGGCTCTGGGACCGGGCGGCGCAGAGTTGGCGCGCCTCACCGGCATTGAACTTGCCGATTTACATCCCAGAGTTCAGGATGTTGAGTTTGAAGTGGCTTGTGATGTGCAAAATCCACTTTGCGGGCCTCAGGGGGCGAGCGCGGTCTATGGACCGCAAAAAGGGGCCACGGCGGAGATGGTGCGGGAGTTGGATCAAGCCTTGGCCAACTGGGGACGTGTGCTCGGTCAGGTACAGGGGCGCGACCTTCTCGGCCTCCCGGGCGGCGGTGCCGCGGGAGGGCTGGGTGCGGGCCTGGTCGGCTTACTAGGGGCAAGCCTGAGGTCCGGTAGCGAAATCGTTTTGGAAGCGGCCGGGGCACGGGAGAAAATGGCGGGAGCCGACTTGGTCCTGACGGGGGAGGGCAAGACGGATTTCCAAACCGGGTTTGGTAAGGTTCCGGCCGGAGTGGCGGCTTATGCCCGCCAAGCCGGAGTTCCGGTCCTAGTCCTCTCCGGGGCCGTGGAAGGAGACCCGAACCTTCTGGCCGCGGCGGGCATAGAAGCGTGTCTGAGCATCGCGGAGGGCCCGACTAGCCTGGGCGAAGCCTTGAGCCGGGCGGAGGCCCAGCTGGAACGCGCGGTTTGGCGGACCCTGCTGGTTTGGAAGCTGGGCTATGAAGCCCGTCATTCGACCTGAAGCGTTTTTCCGGAGAAAAATTTATGCAACCTTGCGCCCACTGGCAGGAAATTTCTGGATGATAACGAAATATAACAGAAATTGGTTCCGGCCGGAGGAAAGATTGCGCGAGGGGGAAGGTCAAATGGCGGATTTGTCACGCCGCGAGAGGAAAAAACAGGAGACCTCGGAAAAGATATTCACGGCGGCTATGCAGTTATTTCGCAAGCAGGGATTGGAGCGGACTTCGATCGAGCAGATCACGGAGTTGGCGGACGTAGGCAAAGGCACTTTTTACAATTATTTCGGTTCCAAAGAGGCTGTGATCTTGGAGTTCTCCCGGCGGGCCTACCGGGATATTCTGGAGAGCCGGCGCGAAAAGGCCGATCTTTCCACCCGGGCCAAACTGGAGAGTCTCTTCGATTATTGGGCGGATTTCGTGACGGACGAACGTGAAATCGCTTGGGTAGTGGTTCGCAGCCGCGAAGGAGCGGAGTTCGATATGGGGCTGCACTACGGCTTGCAGGGCATCCTGGCGCTCGGCCAACGGGAAGGAGAAATAAGCCCGAATTACGACCCGGCGTTTTTGGCGGAGATGTTGGAAGGTATTATGATCCAGCATTTTATGAGTTGGTACGTTACCGGGGACGGAACCTTGAAAGAGGAATTGAGACAGGCTCTCAGTGTCTTTTGGGACGGCTTGGCGGAGGAGAGGTGCCGGGCTTAGAAGAAAAGCGCTAAGCTTGGGAGCAAAGTGCCGCGCTTATGAGAAAAGCACTGTGCTTTGAAGCAAAATGCTGTGCTTGGCGGAAAAGCGCTGTGCTCCGGTGCAAAGTGCCGGCGAGTTTTACCGTTTTCGTTTCTCAACCTGAACGCTTATGATATAGTGGTATAAAGTCGTGGTCTAATCATAAGAGTGGGAGGTTGAAAACGTGACGGTTTTTCAAGCGGTGGTTCTCGGCATCGTTCAGGGTTTAGGTGAATTCTTGCCTATTTCCAGCTCAGCACATCTTATTTTGGTTCCTTGGCTCGCAGGGTGGCCGGTTCCCGGTTTAACTTTCGATGTTGCCTTACACATGGGGACGCTGTTGGCTGTGGTCCTTTATTTTTGGCATGACTGGCTGAACCTTATCCGCTCTGCCCTCCGCCGGAGGCCTTCGGAAGAAAAACGCCTTTTTTGGTATCTGGTAGTGGCTACTATTCCGGGGGGATTATTTGGCGTGCTTTTGGAAAAGAAAGCTGAGACCGTTTTCCGTGCGCCCGCCTTAATCGGGGCGCTTCTTGTTGTCATGGGTATTGTCCTCTATCTTGCCGACAAAAAACGTCAAGCCAGGAATTTGGACACGATGACGATAGGGGATGCGCTCTGGATCGGGTTATCACAAGCCTTGGCCATTTTGCCGGGGGTTTCGCGTTCCGGGAGTACCATAGCCGCGGCCCGCTGGCTTCATCTCAGCCGGGAGGCTGCCGCGCGCTTTTCTTTCCTGATGTCGACTCCGATAATTTTGGGGGCGGGGATCCTCAAATTGCGCCACCTGACCCCGGCGGCTCTGAACCTGCCCTTTATTGCGGGAGTACTTTCTTCTTTCGTCGTTGGGATTCTCAGTATCTCCTTTTTTCTCAAGTTCCTTAGGCACAATAACCTGAATATTTTCGTGGGCTATCGCCTGATTTTGGGGTTGGGTGTAATCCTGCTGGCGGTATTCCGCTAACCGGGCCGGGACAATCGGAGGATATCTGTTTGCATACATTAAAAAATTAAATACCCGCTAGGTTAGGGAGGAATTTTCAGTTTAAAAGACGAAGTGTTAGACGAAGTGTCATACGAAGGGTCATGCGAACTGCTCTTCGGAGTGTCAGGAGTGTTAGCAGACGAAGAAACGGACATAAGGGGACCGTCGTTTGGTTCCTGAGGAGCCCGGAAGGGCCCGAGGTGTTTAGTCAGGTGGAGGGGGAAAAGGGGCTATGAGTGATCAGGTCTTCGATGAACACGTGGCGCTGCTCTATCAATGGATCGGCCAACGCTTGAGCAGCTGCCCGACGCGGGACGGAATTGCTTTCTATCACCGTACTGATAAGGTACTGAAGGTGGTTAGACAGAAAAAAGGGTGGCATCTTCAGTTCAATGTTCCGATACCCGAGCGTCCGGGCATGGTCGAGCTCACACCCGAAGAAGTCCGACGGAAAAAACTGGGCAAGACACGCTGGGTGTACAGGGGAGAATCTGACTCCGATGCGCACGAATTGGTCCTGGCGGCTTTAAATGGCCTGCCGCACCGCCAGCTGATCGATCCGGCCATGAGCCGGGATGATGTGAACACGGTTTGCCGGGCAACTTGTCCCTGCTTAAAAAAGATGGAGCATTTGACGATGAACCGGGCTTTGCCTGAGGATATCCGGTCCTCTCTCCAGGCAGCGTACAGTCTCCTTTTGTCCGGAGAAAACGTTCGATTTCTTCAAGCCGCTCAAAAGGGGATCGAGGATGTGACTGCGTTTCTCCTGAGACAAAGGGGAATTGAGCCGGGCGAAATGGGTGTGGCGGCCAAAGTCGATAAGCTGATCGAATTGCAGGTTGTGGCTAAATATTTACGCGATGAGGTTGAGATGCTCTTTGCCCAACCCAGTTACGAACGCTTTTACAGCAGCCAGGAGCGGGCTTATCCACTGGCGCTTATGTTTATTTCCCTCCTGAGCAAGCTGGCCAAAGCCTGTTCTTGACGTTTGGCTCAGGGTTCTAAGGCCCCTCTCTTCCCCATAGGGTTGAGGGGGGTGATTTTTGTGTTGCGTCAACCCGAATGCCGGGGGAATAGCTTGGCTGGGGCATCCGGGGCAGCGGGACGGCTGAGCCCGCGCGCGCTCGGCTTGTGGCTCGGCGCTCTGCCGGCGGGAAAGCTCAATGACCTGACCGACGTGCCGGGAGTTACGGTCGGGCATGTTTCCCTCATTCGCGGCCAGGGCCCGCTGGTACCCGGACAAGGGCCTGTGCGCACGGGGGTCACCGCCGTTCTTCCGCACTCTGGCAATCTGTACCGCCGGCCTTGCCGGGCTGCGGTTTTCGTCTTTAATGGGTTCGGCAAGTCCATAGGGGTTCCATACATACGGGAAACGGGGCTCATCAATGCTCCGATCCTGCTCACGAATACGTTGAGTGTCAACGATGTGGCGAACGGAGTGATTGACTATCTCTTGCGGCAAAACGCCAAGATCGGTAATAATGCCCGGACACCGGATATTGTGGTGTTTGAGTGTGACGATTCCTATCTGAACGATATTCGTGGCCGGCACGTGAAACCCTGGGATGCCGTCCTGGCCATAAAGAGGGCGGCCGCCGGGCCGGTGGCGCAGGGGAATGTGGGTGCGGGAGTGGGTATGTCCTGCTTCCAACTGAAGGGAGGGATCGGCAGTGCCTCCCGGCTGATCACGGGGAAGAACGGGAGAAGGTTTGTCTTGGGCATGCTGGTTTTGGCAAATTTCGGCCTGCAGGAGGATTTACTTGTTAACGGGGTGCCTGTCGGAAGGTTGCTTCCGGCCGAGGCGAGCGGCTCGTACGTGCCGGGTTCTCTCATCAGCATCGGGATCACCGATGCTCCTCTTTCCAGCCGGCAGTTGGAAAAGCTGGCTGAGCGTACGGTTTTGGGGCAGGCCCGTACGGGTTCACTTTCGCGTCCCGGCAGCGGGGATTTTGCTTTGCTGGTGAGCACCGCCTCTTTGTCGGAGTGCGAGAGCGTCTCAGATTGGGAACTGGACGGGTATTACCAGGCGGTGGCGGAAACGACGGCTGAAAGTATCTGGAATGCCATCTTCCTGGCGGAAACGATGGTGGGGAGGGACGGGCATCTCAGGCGGGCCTTGCCTTTGGGGGAAACCCTGACGGTCATCAGAAATTGGGCGGGGGGCTTGGCGAATGGAGCACCTTAGTGCCTGAAGAATCGGCTTGGGCTAAGATACGGATTCCTAAGGTTTAGTGAAGGAAGCTGCCGCTCAGGCTTGGTTAAGGAAGTTGTCGCCGAAGGATTGGTAAAAGAAGTTCTGAATCCAAGTTCAGCACAGGAAGTTCTTATCCGCGTCGGTGACAAAACTGAGGAAACGTTTGGCCGCGGTCGACAAAGATTTGTGCACGGGATAGACGACATAGTAAGTGAGGGACATGGGCAGGCCGGAGACAGTCAACACCCGCAGAGTATGGGCTTCCGATTCTTTACGCACGCTGAGCCGGGGCACCACGGCCGATCCCAGTCCCGCGGCCACTGCGTTTTTGATGGCGTCGATGCTGCCCATTTCTGTCACGACATTCAGTTCGGGGAGTGAATGCCCCTGAAGTTCTAAGACGTTCGCCAGTATTCTTCGTGAGCCGGATCCTTCCTCACGCAGAATCAGGGGTAGTTGAAGAAACTCTTCCAGGCTCAGGCTTTCACCCCGACAAGGATGATCTGCGGGCAGGATGAGGACGAGTTCGTCACTTGTCACCGGGATGGCTGCCAGTTCCGGTATGACCACATCTCCTTCCAACACCCCAATGTCTACCTCGTCCGCGTACAGTTTGCGGATAATCTCCACAGAGTTGGCTATGTCCAAGCGAACGGTCAATTCAGGATAGCGTTCTTTGAAGAAGTAAATGCTGCAGGGCAATGCCACGTTGCCGATGGATGTGCTGGCTCCCACTACCAGTTGGTTATTCTCCCGTAAAAGTACTTTTTCCAGTTCCGTTTCCATCTCGTTTTGCAAATCCATGATGCGTTGCGCATAGGCATAAAAGGTTTCCCCGGCTTTTGTCAAACAGACGCCGTGGGGTGTTCTCTCAAAAAGCTGACCTCGATAGTATTCTTCGAGGTTTTTGATGTGTGTACTCACGGCCGGTTGACTCATGTGCAGCATCTTAGCCGCTTTGGAAAAACTTCGTAAGCGAGTAACCGCGCAAAAAATCTCTAATTGGAAGTTATCCACGTCAACACCCACCTTAAAGCAAAGGCAAAAAGCAAAAGAAACCTAATGTTATTGTAAGGCGCACAACGGCAAATGGCAACGCATAGGGAGACCTATGATCCGATCCATAAACATAAGTTATAGTAAGATAAACATTTCAAATAAACACAGCAGAGGAAAAGGGCGGTATAGTATCGAACCTTATACTTGAGATAACATTCTCTAATCCATCCCTAATCTATCCCTAATCTATCTCTGACCAGCAATGTCGAATATTGTTAGATAATGGTGAAAGGGGGCAGAAGGATCAAAGACTGGGTCAAAGACAGGATCAAAGCTGCAGGTCACACGGGTTGAGCGCCGCCGAAAGCGTATCAAATTTGGGTAGGGGGTGTCTCGGGTGGAACAGGAAACAGCGGAGGAACTATATCTTTCCTTTGCCGGGATTTTTCAACGGCCACGGCCGGACATCGCCCGGCATTTGGAGGAATTGATCGACCTTTGGGCGCAGGAAATATCGTCTTCGGAAAAAGTCTTCAGCGAATTGCGCGAGTTCTGCCGGGCTTTTCCGGCTGGAGAAGTGCGTGAAAATGCCCTCTGGAAAGAATATATTCCACTCTTCGAAACGGGCCGCGTAGAGGCCCCGCCCTATGCTTCAGTGTACTTAGACCGGGACGGTCTGGTTTTGGGGTGCGAAGCGGAAGAGGTGAGGAAGTTTTACCTCTCTCTGGGTTACGGGCTCAGGAGTGACCAAAGAGAATTGCCGGACCATCTGGGTGTAGAATTGGAGTTTCTCGCCCGCTTGGCTGGAAGGGGTTCCTGGGATGCGGTTGGGAGTTTCCGGAAAAGTCACTTGCGTCCTTTTCTCCGGGCGATTTTGCCGAAGATCCGAGCATCCGAGCGGCCGGTTTACAGCCAGGCCGCGGAGCTCTTAGCGTCTTGGCAATTGGGTCAGTGTTGATGTTGCCAAGGGGGCGGTTATTAAGAAGGTCCGACCGTTATTAAGAAGGTCGCCGCAATCCGGGAACCGGGAGGAGTCGGGGCAGGCTCGTGAATAGGAATACTTTCCCTTACCAATAGGGGTTATTCGATTTTACCGAGTGCCTTTTGCTTGAGCAAGGCTTATTGACTCAGGCTTTACTTGGGAACATTTGGGCAGTCACCTCCGGCGAAATATTGGCCGTGACTTTATGACTGCGACTTTATGACTGAAATTGTGAACTCTTTAGCGTTATTTTATTTTTGAGGGGGCAAGAACCATATGCAACGCAGGCAATTCCTGAAAGGGGCCCTGTACGGAACCGGGGGAACCTTAGTGGCTTTGAGCGGTTTGGGTGCTGCCACTGCTGCCCTGAACCCGCGCCGGGCTGCGGCCGCCGCGCCGGTTTCCCGCAAAACCGTGTATTCCTCTTGTGAAATGTGCCGTAACCAATGCCCGATTGCAGTAAAAGTCGAAAACGGGAAAGTGGTCAAAATTGACGGCAACCCGAACGATTCGGCCTTTGGCGGGGTCATTTGCGCCAGGGGCAACTCCGGACCGTCTTTACTGTACGATCCGGAGAGGATCAAGAAACCCATGATTCGCACGGGAGAGCGGGGGAGCGGGAAGTTCAAGGAAGTTTCTTGGGATGAAGCCTATACGTATATTGCCCAGAAATTGAAAGCCGTGCAGGAGCAATACGGCGGTGAAGCGGTGGCTCAGACCAGTCACATAGGGCCATATGACGTATTTTTTCAGACGATCGGTAAGGCCATCGGGAGTCCGAACCTGTTCTCACACGAAGCGACCTGTCCGATGGCCCGGATTATCGGCTTAAACACTACTTTTGGTACGGCGGCCATCAATGCCGATTACGCCAATACCAAATATCTCCTGGTAGTAGGCAGGAACTTCTTTGAAGGAATTCATGTCGCCCAGACCAGAGCCGTAGCCAAAGCGCTGAGTCAAGGGACCAAAATGGTCGTTTTAGATCCCCGGTTCAGTGTCCTGGCTGCGAAAGGGGAATGGCTTCCTGTCAAAGGAGCAACTGATCTGGCCTTTATTATGGCGCTGGCCAATGTGCTCATCGACGAGAAGTTATATGACGAAGAATTTATCAAGCAATATACGGTTGGCTTTGATAAGTGGGCGGCCCAGGTGCAAGACAAGACTCCGGCTTGGGCGGCCGAAGAGACCGGCATTTCTCAGGATACGATTATTCGGGTGGCGCGGGAATTAGCCCAAGCCAAGCCGCATTCCCTGATTGAGTACGGCTGGCGGACGACGTTTACCGCAGATGATTTTCAGTTGCGCCGCGCGATCATGATCGTGAATATGATGCTGGGCAATTTCGAGGTTCCCGGGGGTTATTACCAGGTCAAAGACGCGGGTACTCTGAAAAAAGTTCCGGCCATGGCCGCCTATGCGAAAAAACTGGGGCCGGTCAAAGTGCCGCCCTTCCCGAAACCGAAAAAAGGAAGAATCGATGGGACGGGGGAGAAAGGTACGCCCCGCCAGCTAACGCCTATCGCGGACGGAGCGGTCGGTCAGATTACCGAGACGATCCTGACGGGAAAACCTTATCCGATCAAAGCTTGGCTGGTGCATCGCTTCAATCCGGTCATGAGTATCGGAGATACAGAGAAGACATTGGCGGCTATTAAGAAACTGGACCTTCTCGTGACCTGTGATGTTTATATGTCGGACACTGCTTACAATTCCGACGTCGTTCTGCCCGAATGCACGTATTTGGAACGGACAGAGCAAGTTTTTGATATGTCCGGCCTCACTCCCAAATATGTCCTGCGTCAGCAGGCTGTCGACCCGGTCTATGCGGACACTAAGCCGGCCTGGCAGATTTATAAGGAACTGGGGGAAAAGATGGGCTATGGTCAATATTTTCCCTACAAAGACATCGATGATTATGTGGAACGTCAACTCGCTCCGACCGGGATCTCGCGGAAAGTTTTTGCCGAGAAGGGTCTCTGGACGCCGGCCGGCATGAAACCCTTTTACGTCAGGTCCGGTGATGCCAAGGCGCCTCTGACTCTGCTGGCAACGAAGAGCAAAAAGATCGAGATTTTCTCGGATGCTGTCCAGGAAGCAACGGGGGCCGGAGTGCCGGTCTACGTTCCGTATCCCCAGCCGGGTGAAGGAGAATTTCGCCTTATTGAAGGAAAGGTTGCGGTGCACACCAACGTCGGAACGCACAATGTGCCGGTACTGCATGAGCTGATGTCGGAGAATACGTTGTGGATCAACGCGCAAAGCGCGGCTAAGCTTGGCATTAAGACGGGGGATACGCTGATCATTTCGGCCGGCAAGTACGAGCATAAGGGGACGGCCAACGTCACGGAAGGCATCAGGCCGGATACTGTTTTCTGCTACCATGGCTTTGGCCAGATTTCTCCCCAACTCACGCGTGCCTTTGGCAAAGGGATTAACGACAACAAACTGATTCCTGATCAATTGGGTTCTGTGGGCAACTCAATTACCTCTATGACCTTTGTCAAAGTTCGCAAGGCTTGATTCCAAACTTCAAGTAAAAGAGGGTGAATGGAGTGGCGAAACACTACGCCATGGTTATACAGCTGAAGAAGTGCCTGGGCTGCCAAGCTTGTACGGTGGCTTGCAAATTCGAAAACAAAGTTCCGGACGGGCAGTATCGCACGAAGTCCCCGGCTATCGGACCCAGCGGGACTTATCCCAATGTTAAAGTGTTCTTTGAAAAACAGGCCTGCCAAATGTGCCAAGACGCACCCTGTGTCAAGGTCTGCCCGACCACGGCTTCCCACTACAACAAAGACGGTCTGGTTTTGATAGACAGCCACAAATGCGTCGGCTGCAAGTATTGCATGACCGCCTGCCCCTATGATGCCCGCTTTATCAACAAGAACACGGGTACGGCCGATAAGTGCACGTTCTGTTATGATACCCGCCTCACGAAGGGGGAAAAGCCGGCTTGTGTCACCACCTGTGTCGGGGGGGCTTTGCTGTTTGGCGACGCCAATGACCCGCAAAGCGAAGTGGCCCGCTACATGGCCACACACCGGACCGAGGTCCGCAAAGCGCAGTTTGGCACCCGGCCCAGTGTTCATTATGACTACGAAGGAGTGAAATAGCGATGGATATAACTTGGGGTGCCGGTGCCGCGAACCCGGTGATTTGGGGCTGGCTGATTGCCGTTTATCTTTTCTTGGCAGGCATTGCCGGAGGAGCTTTCTTGACGGCCTCTCTGACCGATTTATTTAAGAAGAACGGCCAAGCGAGAGTCATTCGTTCCGGAGCTTTCCTCGCGCCGGTGGCAATCATCGTTGGGCTGGGACTTTTGGTCTTCGATTTGGGCCGTCCGTTGAGTTTTTGGAAACTTATTTTCAACGTTAATTTCGGCTCTGTCATGTCTATCGGGGTATTTATCATCTCGATCTTCACCGTCCTCTCTTTGCTGTACGCCTATCTGGTTTGGACCTCCGTCAAGGTTGGCAGCAAGGTTCAAGTCAGAGTGGGCAGGGCTGCGAACGAGACGGCCGCAACTAAGGCCGCCGGGACAGTGGGAGGACGCGGTATAGTTGCCTTCTTGGGCGCGCTGTTTGCCTTGGGCACCGCGACATACACCGGCTTTTTGCTGTCGGCGGTCTCTACCAATGTCTTCTGGAGCACTCACCTGCCGGGAATAGCCGGAGTGCCTTTCCTGCCTTTTTTGTTCCTGGTTTCCGCTCTCTCCACCGGACTGGCGGCAACCTTGCTCGGAGCGGGCACGTGTGACGATTTGACCGTGTACAAGAAAATAGACATAGTTCTCATTGTGATCGAAATACTGCTCGTGGCGGTTCTCTACGCTTCTGTGCGGGCCGTGTTTTTCAGCGGGAACTTAGCGGCCTTGTTCTGGCTGGGTGTTGTGATGATTGGTTTGATATTGCCTCTGCTGCTTTCGCTCTACGGAGTTTCCCGGCATAAGAACTTAGTGTTGCCCTCCTGCAGCCTGGTCGTGATCGGGGGCCTGGCCCTGCGTTGTTTCGTCGTCTATGCGGGGCAGCTGTTTAAGTAAGGCGAACCGGCCCTGCCACTGTTTAACGGGTCGGGGCTGGGCGGCGGGGTCGCTGTGGCGCCGGCAAAGGCCTCGCCGGCACCACAATTCTTGGTGCGCCATAATCTTTGCCCCGGCCGGGAAGACCTCGATTTTCGGGGTCTTTTTGGTATTTATAGGTATTTTGCCTTTCCCGGAAGCGTAAACATGTATATGAATAACGCTGGGGGAGGATGCCTGTGAACAGTGACTGGGGTCAAACGTGGGACGAGCACGCGGATCTTTTTGTAGCGAGGAACTGGCAGGAGTGCCCGTCAGAGAAAAAGAAGGCTTGGCATCTGCCGAACAAGTTCGCCTATTTTCAAGCGGGAGAAACGGCTTTGCGCGTCGGTATCGTAGCCAGTGCCGCCATTCCCCGGGAAGAGGAACTCTTGTTGGCCGGCGTGATGTGGGGAAATCGCTTGAGTAACGGGGCCAAAACCGTGATCTACTTTGTGGCGCCGGATTTTTCGCCGTTCTTCCTGGAGGCGATGGGAAAAATCGGGGGAGTGCTGAATGCCAGGGCGGTTTACTGGCGGGAGAGACTGACCCCCAGTTTGTATCTGGTGCCGGAGCAACGGACAGGCGGGAGCGATTATCCCACTCTGGGTGAACTGCGCCCCACTTGGAGGACCTGGGGGCAGGGGCTCAATCCGGTGGCTCGCCAGCAGTTGGAGGTTGTCCGGGACTATTTTGCCGGGATCGAAGGGATCCGCTGCGTGTTGAAAGCCCAGCAGATCGCATTCCTGTGGGGTCACCTGGAGATTGCCGAGATTGTGCGCAGGGGAAAGAAGTTTGAATTGGGGACGAAAGCAAAATGGGAAAAGGATCCCGAGTTGATGGGATTGTGGCAGAAAGCGGGCTGGGTCGAAGCTTCGGGCCATCTTAACCGGGAATTCCGCCAGTCGGTCGATAAAATCATAATTCAGCTGAGGGGGTTAGAGGAGCGCGGGCTGCTGAAAGCACGGGACCTGCTCGGTTTTTGGCTGTACCAGAGCGCGGGGGTCGTCTCCACGCTTTGGGGGAAGGCCTGGGAATGGCCTTGGCTTCCGGCGGAGCGGGGGCATAACTGGGTGACCGTGCTCGGGCAGTGGCATTATTTTGCGGCCGACGGACAGATGAGCATCGTCTTGCCGGTGCTGGAGAGACCGATGTCAGAGGCGAGCCTAAGTTTGATCCTCGCCGCTGTTTTAGAGAAAAGCGCGTTGCTGTCCGCTGTAACGGATGATGAGGGGCGACGGTTGGAGTGGGACGGGCGCGTCCAGTGGCTGACCTTGCCGGAATGGGAACAGGACTTGCGTCGTTGGCATTGTTGGCTTAAGGCTCCCGAGCAGTTTCCTATCTGGGTCCTGCCCGAAGGCTGGCAGAAGGAACGGCTGGAGAATTTGAGCGGAAGTTTTTCTCCTTGAATCCCGGTAGGGGGCGGTTGGGCTGCGAGGAGACTTTTCAAGTCCTTTCTTGGCGCCGGGGTCTCAAAAGTCAAGACAGGGTTTGGCATAGAAAGAGCCGGCCAGGTGCAAGAATAAAGCGAGCGGATCGAACCCGGAAAGAAGACGAATGGGAAGGGTGGGGCAGAGTCTCGTCAAAGTCGGATTTATTCGCCGGACAGGCTTAAAACGGTGCGTCAAGTCGGATAGATCGGCTTATGGAATGACTTTGCAGTCTCCCTGAAGGGTGAGGCAGGAATTAGGAGAGAAGATGTCGAAGGAAAGGGCGAAGGAAAGGGCGAAGGAAAGGGCCTGGCCGGTAGGAGGCCCTGGAGCCGCGAAGGGGACGGCGCCCTAAATATAATCGATGCGGAGGATGAGCTATGAGAGTCTTTGTCGCGATCAATTGGAGCCAAGAAACGCTGAGCGAACTGCTTACCTGGCAGCGAATTCTCCGCAATGAGGGCGTCGAGGGGTATTGGCGGGCCGGAGACAATCTACACCTGACTCTGAAGTTCCTGGGGGAGGTCAGCCCCCAAGCAGTGGCGGGCATCGGACAAGCTTTGGCGGTGACGGCGGAGTCGGGCGTGCCCTTTACGGTCCGGCTGGGGGGTTTCGGGGTCTTTCCCAATTTGCAAAGGCCCCGGATTTTGTGGGCGGGTGTGCAGAGCACCGGCCTGGTGCAACTGCAGCGCCGGCTGGATCGGGCCTTGGCCCAACAAGGATATCCGCCTGAGGGTCGGCCGTATCGCCCTCACATAACTTTGGCCAGCGGGGGAATCCGGGGATTTGACGCGCAACGGGTTAGGGACGTGCCGATTAGAACCGACGAGGTGCGGGGGTTTGCATTGATGGAAAGTGTGGTGGAGCGGGGGCGGCGAAAATACGTCCCGCTCGGTGAATACTTGCTGACGGCTAAAAGGGAAAGGAATTGAACGGATGAAATTGCGCAAGGCCAGACTTCAGGATGTGGAGGACATGCTCTCCCTGATCAACCATTTTGCGGAGGAAGGTCTCATGCTGCCACGTTCGCGGAACACACTTTACGAGAGTGTCCGGGACTTTTTATTGGCGGAAGAGGATGGAAAAATTGTGGGCTGCGGCGGCTTGCACATTATTTGGGAAAAACTGGCGGAGATTAGGGCTTTGGCCGTAGCTCCGGAAGAACAAGGAAAGCATGTCGGGCAGACCCTTGTCGCCGCTTTAACGGAGGAAGCCCAGGCTTTGGGCTGCGACCAGGTCTTTGCTTTGACCTACAGCCCGGTTTTCTTTGAACGCTGCGGCTTTCATCGCGTCGATAAAGAGAAGATGCCCCAGAAGGTTTGGAAAGAGTGTATTAACTGTGTCAAGTTCCCCAACTGTGATGAGGTGGCCGTCATCTATGATTTCGGAGAAACGGAAAGTGACGCAGTCCGCAGGACAACGGATGTGGCGGCGGAGGAAAAAAATGGGGCGGATGATGAGTGAGCCGCTGGTGTAGACGAAGGGTGAGTGGCCATGCTGACGACGGTGGAAATCTATACCGACGGCGCCTGTTCCGGAAATCCCGGTCCCGGAGGCTGGGGCGCCATTCTGCTCTATGAGGGGCGGGAGAAAGAACTGTCAGGATATGAGGCGGCGACGACCAATCAGAGGATGGAACTGACGGCGGCGTGTCAGGCGCTGGGAACGCTGAAGAGACCATGCCGGGTGCGGCTTTACAGCGACAGCGCTTACCTGATCAATGCTTTTCGCCAAAATTGGTTTGCCGGTTGGCTTAGAAACGGCTGGCTCAATTCTAAGAAAAAGCCAGTGGAGAATTCGGATCTTTGGCGGGACCTGCTGGCTCAGGCCCAGAGGCATGAAGTTGAGTGGCTCAAGGTCAAAGGCCATGCCGACAATGCCTTTAACAATCGCTGTGACGCTCTGGCCCGGGATGAGATTCGCCGCCACGTGCGTCCGGGATCATGACCAAGAGGCTTAGCCGTATGCCCCTGGCTTCAGCCGCCATAGGGAGGTTCGGGGTTCCGGTCCCGTAAGACTCGGTGACACTTTGTGCCCCACCTTAACATAAACCATAGTATAAATATGGAAGTTGTGTTAACGGTGGGGAGGTCCGCATGGTCGAGAAAAGAGAAGTGGAAAAGGCCGTGGCCCAGGCCCGGCAGTTCGTATTCACCGGTATGCGCCAGATCCTGTCAGGAAAGTTGGACGAGGCTCATGGGGTTTCGGCGAGCCCGGGGGCGACGGCTCTTGCCGTCTTGGCCCTGCTGACCGTAGGCCGGGATTTCGGGGGAGCGGAGAAACGGGGTATAACCTGGCTCAGGCAACAGCGGCAAGGTCAGGGATGGGGAAAATATCCGGGGGATTCCCCTGACCCGGAAATTTCCCGCCTGGTTCAGGCTGTGACTCAAAGCGGCCAAGGGGGTTGGCTCAGCCGAGTGGTGCTCCTCAGCCGGGCCCGGCAGTTTTCAGAAATGATTCTCTCCCTGGGTCAAAAAGTCGTACCCGGGCTGGAAGGTCCAACCCCGGAGGAAATAGCCTTACCCGGGATCCTGCGCGAAGCCGTGTTGAGGAAACTCCCCGCTTACGGGCGGCCGGTCGTTGTCGCCGCCGCCCTCCTGGCCTCGAACGAAAGCCAGGGCATCCGCCCTGCCGCTGAGTATTTAGTGGATTTTCAGATGGGCGACGGCTCTTGGTCAGAGGATGTTGTGGCAACGAGCCTGGCCCTCCTGGCGTTGGTACGCTGGCGCTTTGCCGGTGACAAAGTCGGGAAGGCGGGAGAGTGGCTCGTGCGCAAGCAGTATGGGGATGGGAGTTGGCCGGCTTTCGATCATCTGCAAAACTGGTCGGTAGGCTGGGCTTTGAACATCATGGGGGGACGCGACCGAGAAGAGGCAGAACTCCTGGCGCAAGCGGAGCGGCGGCTTAAAAGCGGGCAATATGCCGACGGCAGTTATGGCAGTACTTCACCTTATACCCAACCGGACTTGGATGATACGGCGGTGGCTTTGCTTGGCCTATCCGCTTCGCCGGAAAGCCGCAAGGGAGTGGAACTTCTCAAACGCCTGCAGAACCGGGATGGGAGT
Organism: Acididesulfobacillus acetoxydans; assembly: GCF_902729405.1. GTDB lineage: Bacteria > Bacillota > Desulfitobacteriia > Desulfitobacteriales > Desulfitobacteriaceae > Acididesulfobacillus > Acididesulfobacillus acetoxydans. Next base: position 3,392,911 of record NZ_LR746496.1, on the reverse strand, counting down.
TGGGGCACTTTTCCCTCTTTCAGGGGAAAACCGCCGGATTTGGAGTGCGGCTTTCCGGTCTACATCCGGAGCACGGATGTGACTCTTCATATTCTTGAAGCCCTTGGGCGGCATCGCAGCCGCGACGCGTATCAAACCATGGTCCGGGGGTTGGAGTGGCTCCTGACAAAACAGAAAACCAGCGGAGCTCTTGATTCCGTCTGGTTCGAGGGTCCGATTTACGGAACGGCGCAACTGGCCGAGCTTTTAGGAAAATGGAGATTCAACTGGCAAAATTGGACAGGAGCGCGCAAGATACTTCTGGCCCGCCGCAAGGCGCAGGATTTTCTCTGGGCGGCGCAGAACCCGGACGGATCCTGGGGTTCATCCGTGGCGGAGACCGCTTTGGGTCTGTCGGCCGTCGGTTACCCGGGGAAACGGGGCGAAAAAGAGGCCTTGGGTAAAGGGGTAGAACGGCTGATAGGGGAGCAACAGCCTGCCGGGTCATTTAGACCGTCTTACCGAGGAATTTATGCCAAGGGTTGGAATTATGAAGAACCGCTGGCCACGGCTTTAACAGTGATACAAGCTTGGGAGAAATATTTACGCTTTGCCTTTTGAACGCCGGAAAAAATCAGGCAATTGTGGCCCGGGCTTTCCTGGACGCGGGTCGTCGGGGACCCGCTTGGCGGCGGCGCACCGGCAAAGGATGCTGCTGCAGGATCGTGTGCAGCAGATTCCACTGCATGTCGAGCTGCGCATTGGCTATTTCCCGCTCGCCGACTCCTTTTTCCTTCAGGTAGTCTCGGGAGGAAACCTCGAATTCACGCAAAAAACGCAAGGCCTCATCATTGTTTGGCAGCATTTGGCATACCTCCGATCCTATATCTCTTTTATTCCTAGTGTACTCCGTACCTCTTGTGTCTCTTGTGTCTCTTGTGTCTCTTGTGTCTCTTGTGTCTCTTGTGTCTCTTGTGTCTCTTGTGTCTCTTGTGTCTCTAGTATTTCTTGTATCTTTTGTATTTCTTGTATTTCTTGTATCTGTTGTATTTCCTGTGCTGCTTGTGTTTGTGTTACTTGTGTTTCCTGTATTCTCCATATTACTTGTATGTCTTTTATCTCGTCTATATTTTCGGGTGTTTGTCCGATCTTAGCGGATGAAATAGCTTAGTCACATTATAATGGAAAGACGCAATGAATTTTGTTGGAATAGGGAACTTAGAACGGGGAAAATAGAGAAAAGAATAGGGGATTAGCTGGATTTTGTAAAGGATTTCGCGGAAAGGCGCGATAACCTGGGCTTTGAGGAACGCCAGAGGGAAATATCGACCAAGAGGCGGTTTCCGGCTCGATAATGCTTTTTGGCTGCGGCGGTATCTTTCAGTTCCAGGAAGCAGTCGGCCAGGGCGTGATGAATACTCGCCGTATAACTTATTGTCAAGAGAGCCTGAGTCAGTCTATGGGCGCCGTTGTGCGGAAATCCGGCGCCTTTCGCCAGGCGGAGAGAACGTTCATAAAGTTTGACAGCTTCCGCAGTCTTGCCGTTCTGACGCAGGATGTGAGCTTGGGTGGCGAGTAACAGCGGATTGGCCAGGGCATAAGGGTTGTCGTGCAGGACCGACAGGGCTTTGCGGCTTTTTCCCTCCCTGAGATGAATCTCCGCCAGGGTGGCACAGACCAAGGGATCGGAACTGGGCAAAAATTGTTCCAGCAAGGAGATCGCTCTGTCCTTTTCTTTTAGGTAATAGTAAAGTTGACTGGCGAAGCGGGCGATCACCAAAGGGCTGGCAGCCTGGGAGATTTCCTTGGCCATACGCTTGGCGACGATCTTCCTGTCCGGCAGCGCGAAAGATTTCTTGAACAGCATGGCCAGATAAGAAAGGACAAGACCAACTAAGAAAGCCAAAACCCCTGCCTTCCAGCCAAAACGCCAGCCGCAGATCAGCCCAGTCATGAAGGACAAAGTGATAAGAAAGAAAAAGTAATAGAGTTTCTGGACATAGAAAACTTCCGGGTCGAGTGGTGTGTTTTTCATGAGATCCCCCCCACTAATGTCTACGATCAAGTTGGGGGAGTTAGAACCGGATTGGGTCTTGCAATTCTCGTGAGTTGCGTTATAATAGATTTTGTTTGGGGGTATAGCTCAGCTGGGAGAGCGCTAGAATCGCACTCTAGAGGCCAGCGGTTCGATCCCGCTTACCTCCACCAAATAGCCCTTATGGGAAGCGGGTTTGAAGAAAGCCCGCTTCCTTTATTTTACATATGAAGCATTTTGACCACTAAATTTGACCACAACGGGGACGAGCTCAAAAAGGAATAGACAGGGCAAGGCGAAAGCCGGGAGTTATTTCCCGGCTCTTTTTATGTCTCTCAACTGTAATTCGATCTTCTCTCGGATGTACTGCTCAGAATTATTATTCTTAAATAGATCATCTACCTCCTTACACAGCTCCCTATGTTGCTGTTCAGTAATCTCCAACCTAATTTTCTTAGTACGGAGCCCAGACTTTATTTTTCTATCAGGGCGAGAATCTCTTGCTTTCTCGTAGTGCCTGCGGTTAACAAATTTTCCTGAACCATACACCGATTCACCACAACCACACTCACAAAGTCTTTTGGGTTTCAATCCCTCTATTGTTTCCAGTGTGTTTAAAAGAAAGCAAGACAAAAGATCGGTCAAATACCCTTTGAGTTGAAGCGATTTCCCCACAGTGAAAGACACCCTTTGCTTTGACAAATAATGGGTAATGTTAAAAATTAGGTTCTTGCGTTGCCATTCTTTAAGATCCTCCCTCGATGGGGTTCGCATTTCACAAGGGGGATGAGGTAGCACAAAAGGGAGTTTTGACCAATACTCTTCAGAACCTTTTACTCTTGGACGGGGGAACTTATCAGAGGGTATCCATTGGGTTTGGGGCATTTCAGTGAAGAAAGCGGTATACACCTTGATCCAATACTTAGGAATTTTATCCCGGTGTTCTGCTTCATAGGCGAAGGCTGTTGCCATGAAATCATCCCGTAATAATCCAACGGCTGGCGGCATTGCTCGTTCCGGTGCGGTTATGCGTTGGTAAATGTCTAAAATTTCCTGAACCCATTGGGCTGTCCCAATTAGGGAACTGAGGGGCATGCGGTTTCCTTTTACCTGAAAGGGTGGCCCGTACCGTTCCCAAAAATGCAGTAGCGGGCTTTCCGGGTTATTGAGGCCATTGCCATTTACTTTTTGGAACAGGTCGTATTCATTCCCTTGCAAAAACTCTTTAGCGCGAGACGGAGGGTATTGCAACAAACTGGCAGCTTTTATGAGTATCCGAAAATCTTTCTCGAACTGAAGTAATTCTCCTTGGGGGATAAATTTCCCCCCAGGGGAAGGGTCCCACTCCAACCAAAATTCTACATTATTGCGTGGGGTAAGTTTTAGTTTGGATGGTCGCAATTTTGGTCGTGTCTCTATGTCTACATTGTACACCCCTGTACACCCCCTATATTATTCTTTAATTATACGATATCAAACGAGAAAAAACAAGGCAAATTCAGCAACAACCGTTCCTTGACAACTCGCTCTTTGAAAACAACATAACGTCACTGTGACCGAAGGATACGCGAGCCAAGACCTTGACGAGGCCACGAGGGACGGTGCAATTCCGTCGATTAAAGTAGGATGAAGTGAGCCAGCAAGCGAGCGCGCCGGAAACGACACGGAAGAGACAGTTGAAGTAAAAAAGGGATGTAAACTCAAGAGGAGGTATTTTACATTTATGATTACTGCAAAAAATCCACTTCTTATCGAAAATGCACCTGATATACTTGGGCCCCGCGAAATCGCTCGAATATTAAATAGTCAATTGGCGACAGGTTATGAGCTCTTTAAGAGAGCGGATTTCCCTGGCTTCAAAATTGGCAAAAAACATTTGGTGGCCAAAAAGGCATTCGTTGCATGGCTTGAAAGGCAAGGTCAAAAAGACACTATCGCCTGCTGATTCGGGTTTCCTATAAAAACAAAAACCCCGGCTGCGCAGGCCGGGGGAGAATCGAGGTGACAATTTGAGTAATTCCTATATGGGAATCATATCAGGAAATCAAGATGTTTTCAAGCTTATCCGCGAGATTCCTCTTAGGGAAATCTTTAAACGCTATTCCCCGAACCCACTCACGCTTCGGGCCGGGAAGCTCTGGGTGGTCTGCCCATTCCACGAGGACAAAAACCCTTCGTTATCCTTTAAAGGGGATCGTTTCCACTGTTTTGGCTGCGGAACAAGCGGGGATGGGGTTGACTTCGTCGCTAAGCTCTACGGACTGACGGCCCTTGAAGCCGCCCGGCTGATTGCCTCAGACTTCGGCCTTGCGGTCGAGCGGGACAAACCCTTGAGCCGAGAGCAACGGGCTGAGATTCGGGAGCGGCAGGAGCGGCGAGAGCTGGAACGCGCGTGGAAGCAGGGTGTAGATTCGCTCTTCCGGATGGCCTGCGACATGCGCGACAACCTTTTGCAGATGATTAAGCCTGAAACAGTGGACGATGAAACGATGGAATTGTTAATTAACTTAGAACACCTGATTGATGCCATTATCACGGAAGACGATGGCAAAATTTTTATCCTTCTGGATGGTGGTGGAACTTATGGGACTTATTGAAAACTTAGCGAAGGCGCAGGAACTGGTAAAAGCAAGACAGGAGCAGGAAGCGCGTGAGGTAGCGGAAAGGGTTTGCGAGTCGGCCTTTCCCCTTATTCCGGAGTGGCCGGTTCTGCCGCGGGAGGCACTACATGGGTTAGCGGGAGAAGTTGTGGCGAACATCTTGCCTCATTCTGAAAGTGACAAGGCGGCGCTCCTTGTGAATTTCTTGATTGGGTTCGGAAACATTGTTGGTCGGGGTCCATATTTCCAAGCTGGCGCAGACAAACACTACACGAACCTGTTCGCCGTTTTGGTTGGCGAATCCGCTAAAGGTCGAAAAGGATCATCGTGGGGATGGGTTCGCGATCTATTTGCCAAGATTGAGCCGGAATGGGCAAAATACAAAACCCCCTCGGGTCTGTCCACAGGGGAGGGGCTAATCTGGGCTGTCCGCGATCCCATTATCGAGCAACAACCCCGTAAGGAAAAGGGGGTTGTCATTGACTACCAAGATGTAATCACAGATCCCGGCGTCTCTGACAAGCGAATCCTTGTTATTGAGGGTGAATTCGCCAGTATGCTCAAGGTCATGAGTCGTCAGGGAAACACGCTCTCCCCCGTAGTACGTCGGGCATGGGACGGGGAGACGTTGCAGGTGTTGACCAAGAATTCCCCTGCGAGGGCAACGGGCGCACACGTTTCCGTCGTTGGGCACATCACGCGCGACGAACTGACAAGGACATTAAGCGAGACTGAAAACTTCAATGGTTTTTCTAATCGATTTTTATGGGTGTGCGTCCGACGGTCAAAGTTACTTCCGGACGCTTGCCCTCTAGAGGACGACATACTTCGTGACTTGGCAGAGCGAGTCCGGTCAGCCGTTGTGTCAGCCCGAAACACCCACGAGGTAAAGCGAGATGAGGACTCCCAGCACATGTGGCAGATCGTCTATTCGGAGCTGGCGCAGGGAGCGAGTGGCCTTCTCGGGGCCGTAACCGCCCGGAGCGAAGCGCAGGTCATGCGTTTGGCGTTGATTTACGCTTTGCTGGATCAATCCGACGTGATTCAGCGAGAGCACTTGCTGGCAGCTACGGCACTTTGGGAGTATTGCAGCCAGTCGGCAAGGTTCGTCTTCGGTGAGCGGGCGGAGGATGGTCTACAACAAAAGATTCTCGACCTCCTACAGGAGGGCCCAAAAACACAAACGGAAGTTTACATCAATTTCCAAAAGCACACGTCAAGCGGAAAAATTGCTGGCGCATTGAAAACGTTGCTGGCTCAAGGAAGGGTCGCGCTGGAAGAAACCAGGAGGACGACCGGCAGGCCGGTGAAAACTTGGAAATCAGTTGCGCAAAAAGCGCAAAAAGCGCAATAAGGCCTCCCACGCGGGTTTGCGGGTTATTCGGGCGTGCGCATTAATGCGCAAAAAGTATCGCGGGCAATGGGTACCGACTTAATGCGCACTTAATGCGCGACTTAATGCGCAGCTGAAACCCGCTCCCAGAGCCTTTTTGCGCCAAATACGCTTTTTGCGCAGATTATATTTAGTTTTTTCTAGGAGGTGTCATGATTGGGTGTCCTTGATCTGGCTAAAAACATTCCCCCTCGTGGTAAGAGCCCAGTGAAGGTTTACAACGCGGCAAGGCTGTTTGAATTGAAGCGGCGATATAACGAACTCCTAGCGCGTGAGATAAAGGGTGAGCAGTGGCTAGATGATCCAAAGCGAACGGATGAGGAAGCTCAAAGGTGGATGCCTGAATTTCAAAAAATCCTTGCGGAAATCAATGCGATTTTGAATGAGTTAGGGGTCCACGGCACGACGCTAGATGAGCGAATGGAGGGATTCAAGCTGGATGAACATTTTTGACGTAGCAAAGTCAATCCCCCGTAAGGAGGGTATGGAGACAGCACAGAGAGTTATTCGCCAGGTTGAGGAGAGGGGGACCTGGCTATGGAGTAGTGAGGGAAAAATACAGATGGAGTCACACAGGGGGTCTCTCCCTATAGGAGAACTCAACTCTCAAATAGTACGGAATACAAATATTATTTTACTCGAAATATTATCTAGGCAGAATGCCCGTTCTGAGTGCTTAGAGGTGGGCCATTGTGTTTTTTGGCCGGAGTGTGACCTGTTTCCCGTGCAACCTGGGGTTTGTAAGAAACGATCTGCGCAAAAAGCGTATTAAGCGCAAAAAGGCCTGTAGTAAGGCTTTGCGGTCTTGCGTACCCTGCGCATTAAGTGCGCATTAAGTCGGAAGGGGGTGTTGATTTTGAAGCTTAAGTATTTCCGGGAGTGGATTGTTTCAAATTACGCGAAGTCAGATGGCGCGGTTGGGGATTTGGCCAGAGATGTAAAAAGTGATGCCCGTTTCCCTGGAAGGGCCATAGACGAGTCCGTCATTCTGGGCTATCTGCGCAGCAGAGGGGTTTGCGATGCGGCGATGGAGACATTCAGTCAGGCATGGGCCTTTATGAATTAGGGCAGCGGAGGGGGTTCTGAGTTGGAGTCTGCAATTTGGCTAGCCGCGTTGAGTGACATTCGGCGGCGAATTCAAGCTGCGCGTAAGTGGCAAGAAACCGCTTCGCTGGAAGAGGTGAAGGATCATGCTTGGCAGCTGGAGGTGTTAGAGCGAATGCACTCGGAGATTTTTGCCAGGCTCATGATCTTTGAGATTGATTGGGAACAGCGTCCAGACGGTTCAATCGGCACGGCAGACATCCTGCGGGGGGATTTTGAGCTACGGTATTCGCCCGGCTTTTATGGGGAGAAGGTGGTCATCCGATGATCGAGATTAAGCTGCCGAAACAACGACTGGCGATGACAGAGTCTGAGTTCATGGAGCTTCTAAGGGGGCGTCCCGACTTATGGGCAACGGCCCTGAGACGGGGCAAGGCATTCTCACGGCATGAGCGGGAGGTTGCGCGCACTAGGCAGGTTTTTGTAAAACACTGAAATTTTGGGAGGAGTGGTCATTTTGTTGACACCGGCAGAACGAGAGACAGTTATCCGCTTTGATGAGGAAGATCGCGTGGCTGAGCTATACACCGCGTCCCGAAGGGTGGCAGACAAGTTAATCAAAGGCGGCCTGGTGCCTTTAAAGACAACGGAGGGCGGCGGAGAGACAGCCGGCTGGTACTTCGAGATAGATTCATATGATGTCATCGTGAAGCCTTCGCGGAATGCTATCAGGTTAGGTGTAAAGCCCTATCACGAGTCGAACTTGAGTCCGGAAGAAAAGGCAGCGATTAGGAAGCGTTTCACTGCTTCGTAGGCAGGCACAAACGAACCCTATCTTGCCCAGGGGGTAGGATTATACCGGGGCACAGAGATAGGTGCTCGAAAACGCTATAGAGTAAGCGATCCAGAAGCTTGTACGGCGAATCTAGGGAGGGGGCCGACCGCAACGAGAAATGCTATGAGAGCTAGCTGATAGCGAACATTAATACCTAAAAAGGAGTTGTTTTAAATGGTTAGTACGGAAGGGCCAAGTTTCATTTCCGTGAGGGCCTTACAGGGCGCGTACATCGTGACCATCACCCGGGAAGGCACTCCGGCAATTTCTCAAGAATTTTCTACCCTGAACGAAGCGCTTGAATTTGCGATGCGCGGGGGGGATTTACTTGGGGTTCCGCTGTCGGACACCTACCTTTCGCTGGATGCCATGATGTTGAATTCACAACAAGCGGCCGCAGCCGTGGAGGTTGAAATGAGGGGAGGGCGACTCGATGCCTGACAGCAATATCCACTTGCAAACATCGGCGGACCTATCCGGTGTCAACGCGGTTAAGCAGGGGCTCATTGAAATCCGCAACTTGGCCCAGGAGATTGCTAAGCAAGGTATCCCTTCTCCTAGCGGGGGCGGGACCCCAGGGGCAACTCCTCAGACGTTTACCGAAAGGGCAAAACAGCGTATCCGGGAAATTCAGGAGCGTCTCGTGAATTCCACTACTGGCGCACAAGCGATTATAGGGAAATCAGGGACCCGGCCTACGGCTCCTTCCCAGCCCTCGGGGGTTGAGGTAGGAGAGTGGATGGAGCAAAACATGCCCATTGTCAACGCAATGATGGGTGGTGGCTCAAGCGCCGGCACTTCTGTTAGCAACGGGCGAGTACCCAAGCCTCAAAAGTTTGTGCCTAAGCCTGGGACAATTCCCACACCGCAATCCGTGTTGAATCAATACCGCAACAAGGAAAAATACACACCCGAATACTACAAGGATTTCTTCTTGTCAGCCGGGAAGAACTTGCCCCCCGGCAGCGAAATGTACAATACATGGCATGAGTATAACCGGGCATGGGTAGGCGGAGACGAAAGAGCTCCTCAGAATTTCCACGAAAGTTATGCCGCAGAATCCAATATGGTCCCAGTGCCTACGCCTCCCCCACCGCCTCCTATCCCACCTCGTCCAAGCAATAACGGCGGCGGCGCCATGGGCAATGCCATGAAGGCCGTACTCCCTTCTAGGGGCATTGGCGCGGCTTTGGGAGCCGCTGTCGGCGGCATGGGTATTGGCGGTCTGGCCCTTGGCGGCATAGCCACAGCGGCGATTGGGCTGGGCGTTGCCTCCGTTTCCAGCTATATGAAGTCAGCGGATGCCCTCAGCGGACTCACGAAACAGATTCTCGCGACACACGACGGATTAAGTAAGCTACAGAATACGGTCCTCGGTGCGGGGGCAGCTTTTGGTTATGCGGCTTCACAGAGTGCGGCCATTGCGAATGCCCTAGGCCCCGCCTATGGCAGCTTAGCTTTGGGGCAAATGGGAACTAAAGTGAGCCAGGTCGCGGGGTTCTCCCGTGCTTATGGGATCTCAAGCAGCGCTGCGTCTCAGGGCTTTGCAGGGGCCGCGCAGCTGGGCATTACAACGGGTCCGGGCTCCGCGATGAATATGGGCCAATTCGGGTGGAGCTTGGCGAACAGTGCGTCTCAGAGCGGCATGAGCGGTCGTATGTCGGAGCTTATGCAGGCGGTCCTGAGCGCAACACAAGCCATTCAATCCACGAGCGTTACGAGCAATCCCAGCACCTTACTGGGGATTATGACCGCCATGAATGCGAACCTGCCACGGTCTATGCAAGGAGCGGGGAGTGCCTCAATCCTCGGCAGCTTGAGTAGCGGGATCGCGAACCCCGGTATGGGTGGTGCGGGGCAACTCGTCAATTATGAGGCTTTTGCCAACTCTGGGGTTAGCAATTATTGGCAATATCTACACGCAAAAGAAATGGGGCCCAATTATGTTCTCCCTAACGGCAAAACGTCCCTTGAGGCGGTAATCGGGGAAAGTGTAAGGACTTGGGGGACTCCTAAGCTCGGCAATGCGAAGAGCGGCTATGCGCCCGGCAACCAAGCGGCGGGGGTTGAAGAGTACGCCTTGCAGCAGATGTATGGACTTTCCATGCCCCAATCCGGAGCAATGCTTTCCCTCTTTGGACCCGGAGGTCCGGGCGTAGCGGGGCTTAAAAATAACCTGGGCATTACATCGGGACAGATGAAAAACATCGACATGGGCAAGCTGGGGCTGCTGGGACAGCTAAACAGCGCCCATTCAGCGGGGCAACTCCAAGCCGTGGAAAAGCAGTGGGAAGCCGGGGGCGGTAGACTTGGTCTTACGCAGCAAAAAGCTCTCAGAAGCGCATCCTTGGCAGATCAAAAGAAAATGCTGGCACAGGATATTTTGAGCTCAAACTACAAACCCCTAACGACTTCGGAAAAGCTTGAATCCATTGTGGCGGAGATTCAAAAGACGCTCAACACGGCAGGCGGGCATATCGCAGACATCGCAAACAAAATTGTGGGAAATGCCACAAAGCCAAGCAAACAGAGTGCTCCTTCAAAAAGTGATCTATATAACGCTGAAAAACGGGGTGGGGTCATTGGAGGAGGTGCCACCCCTCCTGCAAACAGCGCTCTTCACGATGCTGAACTTAGAGGCGGCGTTATCGGCCCAACGTCTTTCGTCACACCTGGGGGAGCGCAGTATTCGCCGGGTATTGTGCAGACCATGATGAGCTTTTCGGGCGCGAACAATGCCTTTAGTTGGATGCGCACGCCTGGCGGGGGCATGGGTGGTGGCCTACAGCAACTGATGTACCGCGATTCAGGCGGCTCAGGAATGTCCCTGAGCGGGAGCAGCAAAGATTTCGTGTCAAAGATGAGCCCCTATGCGCAGCAAGCTTCCCAGAGGACAGGACTTCCCGCAAGCTACATTCTGGGACAATGGGGAGAAGAAAGCGGATGGGGAACATCAGCTGCCGCGAGACAGAACCTGAACTTTGCAGGAATCAAGCCCTTCGGGGGGCTGAGTGCAGGACCGGATAGCAAATACGCAGGGTTTGGGTCTTTGAATGAGTTTGTGCGGGCCTATTCCAATACGATCAACAGTTCTCGATACACCGGAGCTCGAAACGCGGCCATGAGCGGAGCCAGTGCGCGGGATGTCTTTGACCTCCTGCACAGAGAAGGCTATGCTGCGGATCCAAACTATGGGAGCACAGTTGCGGGAGCGGTCAACAGCGTGATCAAGACGCACACCACATTGGACGACCAGAGTATTCACAAGTTGGCGGCGGCGATAAAAGCAGGGCCGTCAGGTCTTGATTCAACATGGCAGGTACCACGTTCAGGCTTGGTACGTGCGTAAAAAGGGAGGTGGGAGTTCGTGCTGAAAAGTTTTCGCGAACATTGGCTGCAAGTGTCGACACTGGCGATGCTTGGTCTTGACATCGTTTTTATTTGCCTGGTTTTGGCGGCAAAGTAAGGGAGCCCTTGGGTAAGGGGTCTCTTCTTTTATGAGGGGACCCCCGATTTATTCGATGAAACAATTGGCGACAGTCCGCGCCACGAGGACATCACAGTGAGGGAAGAAAAAGTAATGGCGGGGAAGGGGGAATGCGGAAACAAATTAGGGCTTAAGGGGGCATTGGAATAGGCAACGTACTAGCATCCCCACGCCCAGGCGTATGCCCAGACGTATGCCCAGGTAAAGAGAGGTGAGTGTACTCCGGTGACGGTCATTGATTCGCTCTCTAGGGTCCTGGAGTGCTTCAGGAGAGGCAGTTTTAGGGGGTAAACCCATGGACCTGGTATGATTGCCTAGGGGCTAGACCAAAGGGGCTCAGAGAGGCTCCTGGAGGCCTTAGAGGGCAAAGCTAGCAGTTAGCGAAGGAGTGTTTGAAGATGACAACGAAACTCGAACTGACGGACGTGGGAAGACGATTAAAAAGGCAACAATTCCTACAGGTTTACTCGGAATGCGGAAACATTACTCAGGCGGCACTCGTAGCCGGGGTTGGGCGGTCAACCCACTATGAGTGGATGGCGGAAGATCCGGAATACGCAAAGCAGTTCGCAGAGGCTGAGGAAAAGGCCATAGACGCGTTGGAGAAGGAGGCGCGGCGCAGAGCCCTTACGGGCGTGGAGAAACCCGTATTTTATCAAGGCAAGCAGTGTGGTGTAGTACAGGAATTTAGCGACACGTTGTTAATTTTTCTCCTAAAGGGAGCGAAACCCGAAAAATATCAGGATCGAGTCCGGAATGACATTTCAGTTGCCCAGAGGGTTACACAACCCGTGGCAGGCGAGTACCAAACTCTTCGGCAATTGAGGGATGCTCAGGCGCAAAAGGCAGCCGGGGGCAACGGTGAAGAAACCGAAAGCGAATGAAGAAGTGTTTGTTTAGCCCATGCCTATATCAAACAGCCATACCACCCCCAAAACCTGTTTATCTAAAATTGAATATGAAATAAATAAACAATTGTTTTCAGAAACCCTTGACTCTAAACAAACTAGTGTTTAAAATAGAGATAAGGAGTTTAGGTCAAGGGGGACGCTGAAATGAATATTGGATACGCAAGAGTTAGCACTATCGAACAAAATGAAGCGCGGCAGCTTGAGGGGCTCAAGAGATACGGTATCGAGAAATGGTTCGTCGAAAAGGCTTCCGGTAAGGATGCAAACAGGCCAATGCTCAAGGCTATGGTTGATTTCGCGCGGGAAGGTGATGTGATTCACGTGCACAGCTTTGACCGCCTAGCTCGAAGCACAAAGGATTTGCTGAACATAGTTGAGCAGCTGCAAACCAAGGGTATACACCTGGTGAGCAGCAAGGAGAATGTCGATAGTAGCACGCCAACGGGCAAGCTCATGCTGACCATGATCGGCGCTATCAATGAATTCGAGCGGACGAACATGTTAGAGCGGCAGCGGGAAGGCATTGCGATCGCAAAAAGGGAGGGTAAATACTTGGGTAGAAAAGAGATAGACTATCCCGCTAACTGGGCAGAGGTATACGGAAAGTACAAGACCCGGGAGCTAACGGGCACCAAGGCAATGGAGCTTCTGGGCTTAAAGCGAAACACGTTTTACAAGCTGGTGAAAGACTGCGAAGCGGAAGGCAACGGTTTACCTCAAGGGAAATAGAATATGGCGAAGGCACTCTGACAGACAGGGTGCCTTTTCTTTGTGCTCATGGCCTACCATACCCCCGTACCCCTCCCCCTTCGACATGCCGATCGGGGTAAAACCCCCTCCCCCTATCAAACATTGCCTGCCGATATATCGCGATCAATTTTGACATCCTAAAATTTTTTTACAGATTTTTCTAAAGAGACGAACCCTAATTTTTGGAAAACGGAGAATTCCGTTCTCAAGATTTCTTTATCGAAAGCCCTTACTTCGATCTCTTAAAGGGGGTGCCCCCAAATGTCTACTTGAGCAAGGACCCGAAAACATTACTTATAAACTGGCGTTTAGGCCGATCCTCGAAAGCGTTGCTGCATAAGGGTTTGATGCCATTTTTGACTTTTCATTTTTGACACGGCAAAAAGACCACAAAAAGACCACTGGCCACGCAAAAAAAAAAGACCACAAAAAGACCACCCTCAGCCCGCGGGGGGGGCAGGCTCTTCGGGGATTCAGTAACCACAGAAGAACCAAAAAAAAAGACCGCAAAAAGACCACCCATACCGGCCCCCCTTGTCGACCAACCCAATTTTGGATCCGTTGATTTCTTCATCCCTGCCGCGTGACCCTAGGTATTGCTTAAGGTCAACTTTGGCCTTTACTCAGCGGAGAATTCCGCTCAGCCCAGTTGTCGGCTCAGTGCGCGAAGCCCTTATTCATCGGTTATTTGAATTTCAACAAAACGAATTTGCGAAATCAACAAAAGAAAACTGCGAAATCAACGAATCTATAACAGAAACTACCCCACAACCTACGGACAGAAATTATCCAGATATAAAGGGAGCCACGTTAGAGGGCTACAAGGCCGATGTTTCCCCATTTTCTGTTTTAGAAAATGGATATTCTGTTTTAGAAAATCAAACCACACAAAACAGAAAAGCAATACCAGAGACTACTTACAGAGATCACGTAGCAGAGAATACAGATATAAAGGGAGCATCACCACTTGAAACGCGGAGGGAGTGACCGGATGACCAACGAGGAACTAGCTGAGCGAATCCAGGCGGCCGAGAAAGATCTCATCCCTACCTTATGGGGGCAGGTCCGTAAGTTAATTGTCAAGCTGAGTTTTCGATGTTTGCCACGGGACGGAAGTTCTCTCCTGGAGCTCAGTGATTTTGAACAAGCCGGCTTTATCGCAACGATGAAGGCGGTTGCGGACTTTGATCCCACCTCCGGCTTTTCATTTACCACCTACCTGACCAATCACTTCAAAAACGCGGCCAGGGAGGTCCTTGGGATCCGAAGCCACGGAAAAAGAGATCTCATTGCAGGCGCAGTGTCTCTGGATCAGCCGCTCAAGCCTGACGATGAGTTAACTTTATCCGATTCGCTGCCGGACGATAGCACATTGCGGCTTTATGATGACCTGATTGACAAGATGGCGCAGCGCGAAGAGGCTGGGACTGTCTTAGACCGGGTGAAGATATTGAGCCCGCTCAACGGGGAAATCTTCAAGGAGCGGTATGTACTCAACTTGAGCCTTCCGGCTATAGCGGAACGACACCGGATCTCTGTAAGGGAAGCGCGTTCCAGGGCGCGTGAAGCCCTGCGCAGGATCCGTAATGACTACATGATCCGCCTTCTGTGGGAACGCCGTATTGATGACCAGACGCGGTTTTATCGGCATAAGGGGGTCGCTGCCTTCGGGAGTTCTTGGTCATCAGCCGTAGAAGACACGGTTCTTGAGCGGGAACGATTGAAACGGTCTCACCCGCGTGGTATACTCCTGCTAACAGATAGCAAGGAGTGATCTCATGGGCGCGTGGAAAACAGTTCGGACATTCCACCTTGGCGAACCTTATTCCTACAGGGGCCGGGTCATCCCCCCGAATGCAATCTTTTGCTTAAAGGAGACCCCTCAAGGAAATCAGTATTGGCAGGCCTTCTGGCGTGCCGGAGGCAAGATGAACTCCGCTCACATAGGCAAGGAATTGCCCTTTCCTGAGCCTGAACCCAAGCCAACGATAGAAGAGCTTATGCTAACGGTTAGCAGGCTCACAGAGGAAAACAGACGGCTTAGAGAGCGAATCCTTGAATTAGGGGGTCAAGAGCTCAGCTTTGAGCCAGTTCACATTTCCACCTTTGAGGGAGTGGATGACAAACTGCGGGCAGAAGCCGCTATTCTAACCGTTGCTAGCGATAGCAAGCTCTTGGAGGTCCACCTTTACCCCGACAAGACTTATGTCCTGCGCTACAGGCCGGGCAAGCGCTTGTGGAAAACGATTGAGCGGGAGGAGGCAGCCAAGATATTCCGGAGGTGGCGCAAGGGTGAACCCCACTACTCCTTCGCAAAAAGCGCAACTCCTGAGCGGCGAGTTGAGGTGAACGTGTCCGCCACAGTCACGGCTCAAGACTGCTTGGAGGTGTTGACTTGATGCTGGCAGATAGTATGTCCTCTAAGGGCACTACGAGCACCGTAGAGCCACGCAAAGCGGTTTCCCCTATAGTTGCCCTGTCAAGGAGCGGCAGACGCTCCTGAAGGCTCCTAGAGGGTTGAGTTTATGGATGTCACATCCACAAACCCGAGTTCACCCCACGTGTCAAATTAGTGTGACGTAATCCAGGCTTACGTCATCACTGTCGAGGATAACTGAAAGGGGCTGGCTAAGTTTGACTTAGGGGGGTGTACGCAACAGTTACCCCCTTGTGGCTCATGACACAATTGACTAAATTGACACAATTGGAGAGTGGGGGTGATTCTGTCAATAGTGTCAATTCTGTCATGCCCCCTGATGAATCCGAAAAAAAACCTTGTGAAATCCCAACGGGGTATACGCAACTGCTGTCCCCTTAAGGCAACGGAGCGAAGACTTTTACTCATTTTTGAGTAAAACCCAGTTGGCAGGTCGGATTTGTCGGAGAATTTCCTGAGTCCTTTCCGCAAGGAAACTGCCGTCAGTATTGTTGACATTAGCAAAAGACCGGGGGCTATCCCCGGCCTTTCCGTTCCGCAAGGTGTTACTCGGCTGACATTGCCATGACGAACTTCATACCGTCCATGAAGCCTTGCCTGTAAACGTGGTTTTCAAGCAGCACCCTTTCGTAGGCGGAGGATTTTTCAAATTCAAAGTATAATTCCTTGCCTACAGCGGATAGCACCTTCTTCGAGAGCTCTGAGGTCCTGGCCTGAACCTCACGAAATTTAGGATCTTTCGTTGCCTCGCGACCGGCAATTTCACCCGCTCTTTCGTTGACAAACTGTGTAACGACGGCTTCCATTGGAGCACCAAGATCCGGGAGAAAGCCCCTTGAAGTGTCTTTAAGTTCCGATGCAGCGTTCATGTGATTTCCTCCTTTGTTTTCTGTTTCGCAAGGTTTCCCGATTTCAAATCGGAGAACTCGCTCAAACTTGAGCCGGTTAGTGAAAATTAGGAATAAATAACTAATCCTGGTGTGTTTTAAAATAAGTTGTCTAATCTTGCTTGCTTTCGAGTATAATACTTTAGAGGTGCCATATCAAGAGTATTTGCATAATAAATTTCATGTATGGTATAATAACAAGAGAAGGAGGTGTTCACTTGATTAAGATTAAGCTGTCTGACTTATTGGGCAAACACAAGATGACACAAAGAGCCTTGACCATGAAAACGGGCATTCGGCCTGGTACGGTTTCAAAGCTCTATCACGAAACGACTCAACGACTGGAGGTTGACCACCTGAACGAGATCTGCAAAACGCTTGACTGTCAGCCGGGGGATCTATTGGAGTACATTCCTGATGAGGCCCCTGATAGTCACTAGGGGCCTTGTGGGGCATTGTGGAGGACGGGAAAGGGGTAAGCCATGAGTAAGAAATCAAGGAAAAGAGCCAACGGCGAAGGCATGTTGCGTGAGCGGTCAGATGGACGCTGGGAAGCAAGGGTGCCAACAGAGATCGACCCCCTTACAGGAAAACAAAAATTCAAAACCTTCTACGGACACTCGCAGGCAGAGGCTAGGGCGAAGCGAGACGAATATCTGACGGCCACGCGGACGGGAACTTATGTGGAACCCAAGAAAGTTTTGTTTGGGGACTACCTATCCGCTTGGCTTGATCGATACGTAAAACCCAATATCAGGGAATCTACTTACTCGCTTTATCATTCACATGTCAAAAACCACATTAAGCCCGAGCTAGGGGGTATTGAGCTTCAAAAATTGAACACTGACACGCTGCAGGATTTTTACAATAAAAAAACCGGAAGGCTATCCGGCAGCGCAATCAATTTGATGCATTTGCTCATTCGTGGCTGCCTTGACTACGCGGTAGAGGAAAAGCATATTCTTTACAACCCGGATAGTTCAAAGCAGATCAAGAGGCCTAGGGTGGAGGCTAGGGAGGTAAAGCCGTTTAACCAAGAAGAGTTACAGAAATTTCTAAAGGCCGCCAAGGGCGATCCCTTCTATCCAATGTTTGTCCTTGACTTGCACACAGGGTTGAGAAAAGGCGAGTTGCTAGCCTTGCGGTGGAAAAATGCTAACCTTAATGACGGAGTTCTTCATGTTGAACGCTCAATTGGTCGAATTGGCAAGCCGGGAGGAAAGGGCACTCAAATCGTGGAGTCACCCCCTAAGACCAAGGCTGGAGTGCGGGACATCCCATTGCCGAATGAAATTGTCTCCCTCCTAAAGGCGCACAGGGCCGCTCAGATTGAGCAGAAATTGGCGTTGGGGCAAAAACACTCGGAAGATAGTTATATTTTCGATAACGGGTATGGGAAGCCCGTAGACCCGCGGTGGTTCTTGCGAAAATTGAAAATAATTCTGGAAAAAGCGGAACTGCGTAACGATATTCGAGTTCACACTCTGAGGCACACCTTCGGAACGATGCTTGCGCAGGCCAGGGAGAACCCGAAAAACTTGCAGGAATTACTGGGACACGCAGACATTCGGACGACGCTGGGAACTTACGTTCATTCCACACTGGAGGATAAAAAGCGGGCCGTTGACAAGTTGGCGAGCCTCATAAACGAGTAGCCTCTACCCATGCAAACTTGGCCTCTACCTGAAGGAGGTTGACCACAATTTTGACCACAATTGGGATGAAAATGACCACAACTAGACGGTAAAAGAAGGAAAATAGAATCATTCTAGGGAACCTAGAACCCTTACTACACAAGGCTTGCAGGGTTTATACGAGAATAGAAGAAACCAAACACGCTAGAATCGCACTCTAGAGGCCAGCGGTTCGATCCCGCTTACCTCCACCAAATAGCCCTTATGGGAAGCGGGTTTGAAGAAAGCCCGCTTCTATTTATTTTATCTGGTGCTGGTGAAGCAGGCATTCGCCACAATGGAGCCCAACCAACATCCATAGGTAGAGGCATTGACAGCGTTTCTCTTGTCTTCCCCTGCACGAGGGATATCTGCTAAAAGTATCGATTGTTATGACAAGAAAGGCAACGGTAAATCCTACAGAGTCAACGTGTTTTGATCTTTGCTTTCCATAATGACTTGCTTACCATAATAGATTTTGTGACAAGCTTGTCATAAGGTATACACGAAGCCGACTGAGAAGGAAAAGGCACGAGCTGTGGAGAAATTGTCCTGGAGGGGTTCGGGAAAAGGGGATAGGGGGGGCGAAACATAGTCCCAAAAATTTCCCCATCCATGCGAGGGGGAAATAGTCAAGCAAATGTCCCATGCGGGAAGGAGTGACTACTTTTGAACAGACTTGAGGAACTGAACCAGGAGCTATCTCGTATCTTGGATGTTCTCGTTAACAGCTACCATCCCGAAAAGATAATTCTCTTCGGTTCACTAGTGAACGGCCACGTTCACGCTTTTAGCGATATCGACCTCATCGTTGTGAAAGAGTCGGATAAAAACTTTTATGAAAGGCTTGAAGAAGTTGTCCTCTTGACCATGCCTAACGTTGGAACCGATATTCTAGTTTATACCCCGGATGAATTTGAAGTAATAAAAGGTCGATTGTTTTTTGAAAAAGAAGTACTAGAAAAAGGGAAGGTGATCTACAGTGTCCACTAACAACTGGCTGGAATTCGCACTGGATGACCTAGATGGTGGTGAAATTCTTCTTAGAGAGAACAAATACAACATGGCCTGTTTTCATGCGCAACAAGCTGCAGAAAAGTCCCTAAAGGGCTTCTTGACGGGGCAACCCCCTAATTTTAGAGCCTTACTCCCTTATTCTCGTGATTTCATAGTTTTATGATTTTGTCCAAGAAGGCTTAGCATAAGCTCACTTGACAACCGCTTGGCCGAGTTTACAACTTCCGGCCTCTCAATGTAAAGGGTCCGCTTTGCCGGGCTTACGCCCGCCCTTGACATTGAAGTCCTCCAGCCGTTGTGCGCAGTCAAGCGGTTGTCAAGGGTTTATCCGCAGATGGAATCTGCCCTCTGCTGCACATCAGCACACTTAAACTTTCACCACAAAGCGTTTGATTTCTCCTTTGCTGAGCTTTTCTTGGAATTCTTCAGGCGACAGGTCGTAAAGGCTGTCGTGATAACGGCGTTTGTTGTAGAAGTCAAGATAGTTAACGATTACCTCATACGCTTCGGCGTAACTGCCAAATTCATGTTTTGAGAGGCATTCCCGTTCTAGGTTGGAGTGAAACGATTCGATGTGAGCGTTCTTGTTCGGTGTCTTCGGCGGAATTCTCTCGTGCTCTACACCCCAACTTTCACAAGCGGTCTCAAAGATATGACTAATAAACTGCGGCCCATTATCTGTCCGGATCACGGGCTCATTTGAGCTTCCAAATATTCGCCGACGCCAGAGAGCTCTTTCCAAGGTCTGGGCGGCGTGTTTTCCTTCGCAGCTTAAACCAATATGGTAATCGACCAGACTGCGGTCATACACGTCAAGAATGCCCATGAGAAAGAAGAATCGGTCTTCTCCGCGGATGTATCCGTACTTGATGTCCATTTCCCAGAGTTGATTCGGTGCGGTTATCTCTCGATTTCTTGCGATCCGGCGGGGATGCTTGACTCGTAAACGCTTAGCCGCCTCCAGAATATCCAGCTCTTTGCAGAGCCGATAGCCTTTTTTAAAGCTGATAACCAGATTCCTTTGCCTTCTTAAGCTTAAGGTGAGCTTTCGGTAGCCATACGCAGCCTCCTCTCCGGCCACAAGTTCCAGAAGCCATTCTTTGATCTCTTCGTCACTGATTAGCTTGCCCTCTTGGGTTCGGCAATAACCTGGACGTGGGCGTCCCCCCTTGTTTTCACGCTCCTGCTTAGGTACCTGTTCCGATTTCCTTCGGTTGTAGTACGTTGCTTCGCTGACACCAACAATTCTGAGCACATGAGCTACTGCATATCCCCGGTCAATCCATTGCTCAGCAACCTCTATTTTTTCGGAAAGCCGGGCTGGCGGTTTTTTAGAAGATCCTGATAAATTGCGATCTCAAGGTCCTTTTCTCCAAGAATCGATTTGAGCCTTCCGTTTTCCTCCTCGAGCTCGCGAAATTCCTTGGGTGACGGAAGGTACTCCGCTATCTTCTTTGCCTCGTCCGAAGCCTGTCCCCACGCCTTGTGCTCACTCTGCTTTCCCCAACGGTAGATTAGCCCAACGCTTATCCCATGTTTTTTGGCTACGGGAACCGCGTTGCCGACCTCCCGTACCTCTCGAAGAACCTCGGTCTTAAATTCTTTTGAGTATCGATTACGCTTCACCATATCCCCCTCCACATCTTCAGTGTACCCTATAAGGGGCTATGGCTCAAGTTCGGTTAGGGGGCTTTATAGTTGATACATAACAAGGTTTCTTCCCCAAGAACTCATAACTTGGTAGAACTCATTAATTTGTGTAAAAAGATAGACTCTTCCTTTTCTGGCTTCATGGTTCAAATGGCCACGCTCAACCAGTATTATGCCCCTACCCGTTATCCTGATGCTATCGTAGGAATAACTCCTGAAGGGATGCCGAGCAAGGAACTGTCACGTAAAGCACTGAATTATGCTCGTGATATTGTTGTATTCTGTAGGGATGAAATAGATAAGAACTAGGGGAACAGTTAGCGAGGAATGGCGGCCCGTCGCAAAACCGGTCAAAGCCACATGCCGGTTCTTGCGTTTACTCCCAATGAGTCGGCGCTGAAATACCCGCCCCAGTCGTTGCCGCTCTACCTGACCCGTCGTATCCCTTTACACAGCCTTGCATAGAACTTGAAAACTGCGGGCATTCTTTTACCGATCAAGCGAAAAAGGTCGGATGAATAGATGGAAAAACGCGGTCTTGCAGATGAGTTTATGGCAAAACGGCCTGAATCATTTTGGCTAATTTCCA
This sequence comes from Acididesulfobacillus acetoxydans, assembly GCF_902729405.1. Taxonomy (GTDB): domain Bacteria; phylum Bacillota; class Desulfitobacteriia; order Desulfitobacteriales; family Desulfitobacteriaceae; genus Acididesulfobacillus; species Acididesulfobacillus acetoxydans. Next base: position 3,371,624 of record NZ_LR746496.1, on the reverse strand, counting down.
CGCCGTCGACGGATTACCCATCGTTAGACGAAGATAGGAAGGCCGATGTCGCCGTGGTCGGCGGAGGGATAGCAGGAATTACGGCCGCCTACCTCTTAGTGAACGAGGGCCTGAACGTCGTCGTTCTGGATGCGGATAGGATAGTGAGGGGGACGACGGCACACACCACTGCCAAGCTGACTTCTCAGCATGGGCTGATTTATGCGCAGATAAGAAACCAAATGGGGGAAGAAAAAGCCCGGCAGTATGCGGAAGCCAACGAAGAAGCGATTCGTTTCGTCACACAATTGATCGAAGAAAACAAGATTGAATGTGATTTTAGCCGTCAAGCAGCCTATATTTATACGCTCGAGGAAACGCTTATTCCCAAAATAGAGCAGGAGCAAGAGGTGGCTGCCGCGTTAGGGATTAAGGCCTTTTATCAAACGGAGATCCCATTGCCCTTACCGGTTAAAGCCGCCCTACGTTTCGATGCGCAAGCACAGTTTCACCCGCGCAAGTATCTGCTGGCCCTCGCGGCCATAATCAGGGAAAAAGGCGGTTTCCTTTTTGAGAACTCCAAAGTCGTCGACATTCAAGGGGATGGTCCGTATACTTTGCTGACCGTAAATCAAAAGAAAGTTACGGCTCCGATGGTCATTCTCGCGACCCACTACCCTTGCCATAACTTCCCAGGCCTTTACTTTACCCGCCTCTATACCGAACGGGCCTATGCCGTTGCGGCCAAGATCGCAGTGCCCTTTCCTGGTGGGATGTACATAAATGCGGAACAACCGGCGCGTTCGCTGCGCGCTCTGCCGACGGCTGACGGAGAAAGGGTTCTCGTCGTCGGCGAAAAGCACAAAACCGGCCACGGCCAGGATTTGGCCGAACACTATTACAACCTTATGACTTTTGCACAAGAACTTTTCCCTGTGGAAGAGTTTTCCTGGCGTTGGTCAACGCAGGATGTCTCGACGCTTGATGATGTGCCCTATATCGGACGGATGACAGCGGGGCATCCCGACATTTACCTGGCCACTGGCTTCCGCAAATGGGGCATGACTGGGGGGACGGTCGCCGGACTTCTTTTGCGCGACCTGATTGTCAAAGGTGAGTCCCCCTGGGAAGACGTTTATCGTCCGCCGCGGTTTACGGCTCCCGCTGCTATGCAATTTGTTGCCCAAAACGCTGATGTCGCTTTTAATTTAATCGCAGGGAAACTCCTGCCGGGACAGGGGGCAATCCACCTGCAACCCGGAGAAGCGGTCTTGGCGAACGTAGATGGGGAAAAAACCGGAGTTTATATAGACGCACAACGGCAGGTTCATGCCGTAGATACGACCTGCACCCACCTCGGCTGTGAGCTGCGATGGAATAACGCCGAAAGCTCCTGGGATTGCCCCTGCCATGGTTCGCGCTTTGGCTTGGACGGTGAGGTCCTGGAAGGGCCGGCCATGCAGGCCTTGGAAAAAAGAGATCTGGTTTTGCCTGAACAGCCGGGGCGCTCAGACTAAAGCAGCCTTGCATGAGCTCAATTTGCCAGCTGACATTAAACCGTGATTCTGTGAAATTCCTCGCCAAGCAAGAAGGATCTGTCCGGGAACGCGTTCACAAAGCGTTATCAGGCTTAGCCATTCGTCCGCCGATTGGTAAAAAACTCCTACTGTACGCATATCGATATTTGTGTATAGTCGTTATAATATCGAGATACCAAAATGCGGAAAGGGGCGAAGTTTTATGCCGCGTATTCAGCCAAGTTCCGACTTGCACAACAAATACAATGAAATCTCACGCTCTCTATGTCCGGGAAGCGGCCGTAGCCAATGTCAAAGTAGAATTGGATCTCCCACGATGCGTCGTATGATGTGCGGAATTTGTGTGGAGTTTTTTTGATGTACGGTCGTATTCCCTCTCCCGCCGAAATGATCAGTTAGGAAGCGGGCACGCCAAGGTTCGAACTACGCAAAAGGTTATCGCCACCGACATAGTGGCTTACGAGAAGCGGGATAAAAGATCTGAAAAAATCGCGAAAATTCGCAAAGGCAAGAAGGAATTTCAGGTTGGGCCGCGAATATATTCTGTAAAGGCCGTGCACGAGCACGGAAGACGGCACCTTTGGCTTTCGGCTACGTTTCTGCAAGTGGCCGAAGTTACAGTTTTTCTCCCCCGGGTTGATACCTTCCGATATACTAAACGATGGCGAGGTTTTCTATGAAAAAGGTAACGACGATGAAAAGGGTTACGATCAAGGATATTGCGGAAAAGCTAAATGTTTCCCGGGGCACGGTCGACCGGGTTTTGCATAAACGCGGGGGGGTCAATCCGGAGACAGAAGCTTTGATCCTGGATGCTGTGCAGCGTCTGGATTATCAGCCGGACCGGATCGCCAGGGCTCTGGTCAAGAAAGACCGCTATACGATTGGCTTCATCGTGCCGAGGACGCCCATGAGTTTCTGGGGTCAGGTGATCCTGGGAACCGAAACTGCGGCCGGGGAACTGGCGGATTTCGGAGTTGAGATAAAATTCTATTTTTCTGAGATCCGTGACGGTTTCAGGGAAAGGGCGCTGCTGGAGGACGCCTTGAATGACGGGGTGGCGGGCATAGCCATTACCCCGACGGACCCGCATCTCGTCCGTGCGCTCATCGATAATGCCAGTGAAGCCGGGATCCCGACGGTGACTTTTAACACGGATGTTCCCGACAGCAAGAGGCTTTGTTATGTAGGGCTGGATGGGTATCTAGGCGGCCGCGTGGCGGGTGAACTCATGTACAAGTTCCTGGACGGCGCGGGAGAGGTGGGCGTCCTGACCGGGTTCCTGAGCACCCAGGACACGGAGGCGAGAAGGAAAGGATTCCTGGAGGTCGTGGGCCGCATGGGCCAAGAGAACATGACCACGGTGGGGACTTGGGAGAACGCGGACGACAGCGGAAGATGCTACGAGCTGACGGGGAGAATCATCCGCGATCATCCGGATTTGAGGGGAATCTTCGTGACCAATTCCTGCACTGCGGCTGTGGGGGCGGCCATCGTCGATCAACACCGGGAAGGGAAAATTAAGCTCATCGGGTTTGACGTGAATGAGGAGGTCAGCCGTCTACTGAAGAATAATGTCGTTACCGCCTGTATCACTCAGAATTCTTTTCAGCAGGGGTACCAGCCCATTCGGATTCTCTTTGACTACCTCCAGGCCGGCTTGAAGCCGAAGCATCCTTATGTTCTCAGCCGGCCGGAAGTCGTTCTAATCGAGATGCTCAACGGTGAGGGGGGGTTGCCACGGAACTAGGAGTTTTTTGGGCGACGAACTGTGCACGAGCACGGAAGGAGGTGATGCCTCAGCGCACTCGGAGACCAAAGAAGATCTCGTAAGACCTGTGAAAAACACGAAGGAAAAAGGGGGAACGGTTTAATGAAAAAAGGGTTGAGAAAGTGGGGGGCGGGGCTGGCCCTCGTGGCACTGATTCTGTTGGCTTTGTCCGGTTGCGGCCAGGCCCAGTCTTCAGGCAATTCCGGTAATTCCGGTAAATCCTCGGGTCCTAAGCCGGTAATCGGGTTGTCTTTACCTACACAAAGCACGGCCGTCTGGGTTCTGGACAAGAATCAGATGATTTCGGACGCGAAAAAGATGGGGATTGATCTCAGGGTTCAGGTCGCGAACGATGACTCGGGGCAACAACTGTCTCAGTGCGAAAGTCTGATCAACCAAGGCGTTAAAGTACTCATTGTAGCGCCTAATGATGCTCAGGCCGCAGCGGCCATCGTTCAGCAAGCCCACGCTGCTAAAATCAAAGTGATCTCTTTTGACCGCCTCATCACGGGCGCCGACGATGACTTGTACGTTTCCTTTGATAACGAGAAGGTGGGTGAACTACAAGGGAAGTATTTAACCCAGCATGCCCCAAAAGGGAACTATATTGTCATGTCTGGCGATCCCACGGATAACAATGCTTTGCTTTTCAAGAAAGGGGCTATGAAGTATATCCAACCGCTGGTTGACAAAGGAGATATCCACATCGTAGCGGATCAGGCGATTCAGGGATGGCAGCCGGACAACGCGATGAAGATCGTGGAAAATGCACTGACCTTGGCTAAAAACAATGTTCAGGGGATTTTGGCTCCCAATGACGATACGGCTGGGGCCGCCATTCAGGCGTTGGCGGCTCAGGGCTTAGCAGGCAAAGTGGTCGTCACCGGTCAAGATGCGACCCTCTCAGGAGCCCAAAGGATCCTAGCGGGGACCCAATCTATGACCGTCTTTAAAGACACGCGGGTTGAAGACCAAGCGGCTATGGACGCAGCCCTCAAAATGGTTGAAGGAAAAGCTCCCGCGACGAACGGTACGATTAACAACGGCAAAATCGAAGTACCTTCGGTTTTACTTTCACCGGTCGTGGTCGAGAAATCGAACTTGGACAAGGTTCTCATTGACAGCGGCTATCTCAAAAAAGCGGATGTTTACAAGAAGTAGATTGCGGGCAGGCGGTGGGCACGAAATGATCGCCGGATGAAGAGTAAAAGATGAGTAAAAGATGATCGTTAGGTAATGGGCAAGGATGGAAAAGTCCCGCCGAATTACGAAACCGCAAGAAAGTGCTCCGAGTCATGGACAGGAAAAGTTCCGGCAAGGGAAGGGGGATGGCGGATGCTGTGTCCCTCTTCCCCGTCTGAACGGGGGGTGAAACGATGGATCGCATCCAGAGTGACTATGTGCTGGAAATGGTGGGCATTAAGAAAGAGTTTGCCGGGGTGAAAGCCCTGGAAGATGTTAACCTGAGGGTGAAATGGGGTGAGGTACACGCTCTGGTGGGAGAAAACGGGGCGGGAAAATCCACTCTGATGAAAATACTCAGCGGGATGTACCCAGCCGGCGAGTATGAGGGCCGGATATTCATCAGGGGAGCGGAGCAGTCTTTTCGTAGTTTAAAAGACAGTGAGAAGACTGGCATGGCTATCATATTTCAGGAGCTGACTTTGGTAAAGCAGATGACAGTCAGCGAAAATATCTTCTTGGGCAACGAAATTGCACGGAGGGGTATTGTCGACTGGAACAACACCTACGAGTTAACGAAAAGAGCCCTGCGGGAGGTTCGCCTGGAGCTCAACCCAAGCACCAAGGTGAAAAATCTGGGGATTGGGCAGCAGCAGTTGGTAGAAATAGCCAAAGCGATTTCCAAGAATGCTGAGATTTTGATTCTGGACGAGCCGACAGCCGCACTGACGGAAACCGAAAGCGCCAACCTGCTTCAGATCGTGCTGGAGCTCAAGAAGAAAGGGGTTACCTGCATTTATATTTCCCATAAATTGAGCGAAGTGCTGCAGATTGCCGATACGATTACTGTTCTGCGTGACGGCAGAACCATAGCTACCGAATCGGCAGAAAATATGAGTGAGAACAAAATCATTTCCTTGATGGTGGGGCGGGAGTTGACCCAGCGCTTTCCGCGCCGGGAGCATGTCCCGGGTCCGGTAATACTCAAAGTCAAAGATTTAACCGTTCACGATCCGGATGTCCCGGACAAAGTTGCCCTTAGGGGCATCAGTTTTGAGGCGAGACAAGGCGAGATATTGGGAGTGGCGGGGCTGATGGGCGCCGGGCGCACCGAGCTGGCCACGAGCATTTTTGGAACTTACGGACGAGGGATTAGCGGCGAGATCTTTCTTGACGGGAAGAAACTAAAGCCGGGAACACCCCGCGAGGCCATCAAGTCTGGCTTGGGCTACGTTTCGGAGGACCGCAAGAATAATGGTCTCGTGTTGATGATGGATATAAAAAACAACGTCATGCTGGCAAGCTACGAGTCTGTGACCAAGCTGAAGGTAATCAATCAAAATGAAGTGATCCGGCACAGCAATCACTTTGTCTCTTCCCTGCGCATCAAAACTCCCACTCTGGAACAAAGAGTGCAGAACCTGAGCGGAGGAAATCAGCAGAAGGTTGTCCTGTCCAAGTGGCTGATGACAAACCCTAAAGTCCTCATCATGGACGAGCCTACCCGGGGTATCGATGTGGGGGCAAAATACGAGATTTACCATATTATGAACGATCTTGTTAAACAAAGAGTCAGCATTATTATGATCTCCTCCGAACTGCCCGAGATACTGGGCATGAGCGACCGGATCATCGTGATGCACGAGGGTAGGATAGTGGCGGAGATGGCGGCGTCCGAAGCCACCCAGGAGAAGATTATGTCCTATGCGACAGGAGGCATGAAGCGTGGATAAACGAAAGGAGACGGGGGTCCAGCGCGAAACTGGGCGCAACACGGCAGGGGATCCCTTTGTAACGGCCGTGCTGCAATCTTTGCGCACCAACATGCGCGAGTACACCATGGTCGTATTGTTGGTTGGTATCTGGCTGGTATTCACGTATTTGACCAGTGGCATGTTTATTGAGCCGCGTAACCTGTCCAACTTGTTTCTGCAGTCAGTCAGCGTTGCCGTTTTGGCGGTGGGCATGGTCTTAGTAATCGTGGCCGGACACATCGATTTGTCGGTCGGCTCCCTGGTGGGATTGATGGGCGCAATTGCGGGTTATCTCCAGGTCAACATGAACATGGGTACCGTTCCGGTGATCATCATTACCCTGGCTGCAGGTATCTTGGTGGGTATCTGGCAGGGGTATTGGATCGCTTACAGGGGAGTTTCAGCCTTTATTGTCACGTTGGCGGGGATGATGGTGTTCCGCGGCCTGGTCATTAGGGTCACGGGCGGGGCGACGATCAGTCCGATGAATCATTCCTTCAAGGAAATCGGCCAGGGATATTTGCCGAAGCTGATCAGCACGTCACCGATCAATGATTCGAGTGCCCTGCTGGGGCTGGCGGTAATTGGTCTTTATGTCTTCTGGCAAATCCGGTTGCGGAAAAACAGAGTCAAGTATGGTTTTGAAGTTCCCGACAGAAAATTGTTCGGGCTGCGCCTGGCGGTCACCTCGTTGGTGATAGCCTTCGTGTTTGGCATTATGACGGACTATATGGGGATCCCTTACGCGGTTTTGATTCTCATGGCCTTAACCGTGTTGTTTAACTTTGTTGCTGAGAAGACAGTTTTCGGCCGGCACATCTACGCCATTGGGGGCAACAAGGAAGCGGCCCGCTTCTCCGGCATCAACATCCGGCGGACGACCATGCTCCTGTTCATCATTATGGGTGCTCTGACAGCCGTTTCCGGTATCATTTTCACGGCCCGTTTGAACGCCGCCGGCGCTTCCGCGGGAAACCTGTTTGAACTGGACGCCATCGCCGCGGCTATCATCGGCGGCGCCAGTACGATGGGAGGGGAAGGAAGTGTCTACGGCGCCATTATCGGGGCTTTGGTCATGGCCAGCATCGACAATGGTTTAAGTCTCATGAATGCAGATGCTTCTTTACAATATGCGGCTAAGGGGTTGATCCTCTTGTTTGCGGTCTGGGTTGACATTGCCAGCCGCAAGCGCGCAGCGTAAGCTCGAAGTGGTCAAGGAAGGGTGGAGGAGAAAGAGATGAACTCAAAGGAAAGACTCACGAGACGACTGGCCGGCAAGCCCGTGGACAGAGCTCCGAACTGCAATCTTATTATGGCGTTTGCCCCGCTTTATATCGGCAAACCGCAATCTCAGTTCTACTTGGACTATAAGGTTCTGGTAGAGTCCAACCTGCGAGTAGCCAAAGATTTTGACTTAGACATCCTCGGGGCTATTTCCGACCCGTTTCGCGAAGTTTTCGATTTTGGGGGCAAGGTGGAGTTTCCGGAGGATGATATTCCCCTCTGTTCGGATAATCTTTTAAAAAGTTATGAGGATCTGCCAAAACTGCAGATCTTTGACCCTTACCGCTCAACCCGCATGCAAGACCGCATCCAAGGCATTGAGTTATACAAAAGGGAAGCCGGATCCGAATATCCGATCATGGGTTGGGTGGAGGCGCCTTTTGCCGAGGCCGTCGACCTGCGCGGGATGAATGAGATCATGTTGGATGTCTACGATCACCCAGAGAAGCTGCATCAGTTGCTGGAAATCTGCCTGGAGGCGGAGATTCGCTCGGCGGTGGCTCAAATCAAGGCCGGCGCGGACCTCATAGGAATGGGGGATGCCGCCGCCTCCTTACTCGGTCCGGATCTTTTCGGGGCTTTCGCTCTGCCTTACGAGCAGCGCCTAATTGCCGCCGTGCATGAGGCTGGGGCTTTGGCCAGACTCCATATCTGCGGGAACACGACGGCGATCTTAAACTTGATGAAACTGAGCGGGGCGGATATCATTGATGTGGATTGGAAAGTGAACTTCAAGCTGGCCTGTGAAACTTACCGGGGATATGCGGCTGCCTGCGGCAATTTTGATCCCGTGGCCGTGGTGCAGCAAGGAACGCCGGCCCGTATCCGGGAAGCAGTCTGGAAGTGTTTGGACGCGGGGGATGCCAATACCTTGATCATGGCAGGCTGCGAGATTCCCCTCTCGACTCCGCATGAGAATCTGAAAGCGATCGCCGAGGCCTTGCGCGACTATCCCCGCTATTGATCCGGGCCGACAAGGTTTAGGCTCATTCGTTAAAGGCGGCTTCGATCCGCAGGAGGACCTCTTGCGCGCGGGGCAAGGCCCGGCGCCGGATGGCGCCTGGGGTGTCGAGCCAAGGGCACAAATGGGGAAGGCTCGATGCGCGAGATCAACCACATGCATGTTGTGTGTCTCCTTGAGACCCTGCCGAGATGCTTCCAGGCATTTTACGGAAATGCCGCCGAGGCTATCGCCAGGGGCTCCGAGTTGGCCGTAAAATCCGGAGAAGCCAGGCAGACGATGAAGATCATTGAACTGGCCGAACTCGGCAATTTAGAGAAGCGCACAGTGACACTCCACAACGACTTGAGCCGTGTAGCTACTTTTCTTCGTTATAGAAACCCAAAAATGCAAAGGCGGATGATTTGACATGCGAGCAAACGAAATCAAAGATTTGATCATCAAAGGGGACGCAGCCGGGACGGCATGGGGTGTGGAGGAGATGCTCGCGGCCGGACTCGCGGTTGACGACATTATACAGGGAATATTGGTCAGCGCCATGAATGTGGTGGGGGAAAGATTCAGAGAAGGCCAGATCTTCGTGCCGGAAATGTTGATAGCGGCCCGGGCAATGAAAGCGGGCCTTAAAATTCTCGAGCCGCTGATCCTGCAAGCGGGACGGAAGTACCTGGGTAAAGTGGTCATCGGAACGGTGAAGGGAGATCTTCACGATATCGGAAAAAACCTGGTGGGAACGATGCTCCAAGGGGCGGGCTGGGATGTGGTCGACCTGGGGGTAGACGTCGCGCCGGAGAAGTTTCTCAAGGCGGTGAAGGAGCAAAAGCCTGCGGCGATCGGACTCTCTGCTCTCTTGAGCACGACCATGGGTTCGATGAAGACGGTGCTCGGTTTGTTGGAGCAAGAGGGATTGCGTTCCCAGGTGAAAGTGCTGGTGGGTGGCGCCCCAGTGTCCGAGAAATACGCCACAGAGATTGGCGCGGACGGTTACGCGCCGGATGCGGGAACGGCGGTGCACGTGTTCGCGCGGTATGCTTCGTAAACGCTGAGAGTCTCGAATCGGTGTAAATTAGATACGCGGGGCAACACCAGCGAAGTCACAACTTCGCTGGTGTTGCCCGTATGCAGGATTTGCGAGCTCGTGCCCGAAGGGCATGAGCTCGCAATGTCAAAATAAGCGTGCCTTCACCAGTCCCCAAGCCCCAAAAATTGTCTTGACAACCTTATCGACCTTATTATACAATGTCGCGGGCCGTATGAGCGTTGTTGCGTCTGGGAGTCAGCGCCCAAGAGTCTGGAAGTGGCCGGGGAAGCGGAAAGAACGGTTCGGGCTCTCGGCAGCTTTGCCAATCAAGGGTCAGAAAGCGAACACTATGAATGGTTTATTTGTAGCTGGGAAAAATTAATAATTATAATTGAAAAGCTGAAAAAACCGGTGACAATCGCAAGTGAAAAATGCCAGATTTGCGTCATTAAGGAAGGAGGTTTCTTAGCTATGTCTAAAGAGGCCGCCAAAACCGGCTCGGAGCCGACAATATTATCGGCGCTTGAGCAGAATCTTCCTATCGGGGAACGTATCTTGGTCGACGAATTATCGTACAAAATACAGCCGACCGGCATGAAGTTCTTTATAACAATGATGAAGCCCTTTATGAAATCAGTGATCAGTGCTTCCGAAAAGAAGGCTGCTCCCGGTATGTGGGGCGGGTTACTGTGCAGAAAGCGCTATATAGATGAAAAGCTGCTTGATTCAATTGATCAGGTACAACAGGTTGTTAATTTGGGTGCGGGCCTTGATACGCGCCTGTACAGATTAAGCGGGATACAACATTTACCCGCTTGGGAATTGGATCAACAGCAAAACATTGAGGCAAAGCTAGCAGCTTTTACCCGCGCCTTAAAGCAAATCCCTTCAAACATTAAGCTTGTCCCGATTGATTTTGACAGGGAAAATATTATGGACATATTGGTAAAAAACGGTTTTGACCCAGGCAAAAAGGCATTTTTCATCTGGGAAGCAGTCAGTCAATATCTCACAAAAGATGGCATTGATTCCATTTTCTCGTTTCTCTCTCAAGCCAAGGCCGGCAGCTTAATTACATTTACGTATATCCATCAAGATTTCATAGACGGCAAAAATCTCTTTGGCTGGGAAAGTGGTTACAAGCGCTTTGTAAAAAACAATCTTTTTATTTATGGCATGAACCCTGATAAAGTAGATGCTTTTTTGTCCGCTTACGGTTACAAGCTTATTGAAGATCTTGACTACAGCCAGATGTCCGAGCGCTATATCAAGCCGACGGGCCGTAAACTTGCCGCGGCAAAACTTGAGCATATGGTTTTGGCAGAAAAACTTTAGCATCAGGGGCTAAAGCTGAAACTGTTGGGGAGGTTGCTTGTTTTCAAGGCCTTGCGGCTGTTGGGGCCAAGATGGAGGGTGTACTTATCCTTTTGCGAGTGTTCAGGTTTTTATGGTATATGTTTTTTGATAGGGGAAATTAATCATGCAATATTTTGAAAGTGATTATCTGGAGGGTGCCCATCCCTTAATTTTGCAGCGTTTACTGGAGACCAATATGGAGAAAGCACCCGGTTATGGATTAGACAAGTATTCTCAGAGCGCCAGAGAAAAGATCCGTAAAGCATGTAATTGTCCGCAGGCGGAAATACATTTTATGGTAGGCGGAACTCAGACGAACGCTACTGTAATCGATTCTTTGCTTTCATCGTATGAGGGCGTTCTGGCCGCGGACTCGGGTCATATTAATGTGCACGAAGCCGGAGCCATCGAAGCCGGTGGCCATAAAGTCTTAGCACTCCCGCACACCTACGGAAAGATAAGTGCGGAGGCAGTCGAGACCTATATTAACACCTTCAACTGCGATGCCAACAATGAGCACATGGTGAAACCGGGGTTGGTATACGTTTCTCATCCAACCGAATATGGGACATTATATACAAAAACGGAATTGAAACGGCTCAGTGCGGTATGTAAAAGACATGGAATGCCGCTTTTCTTGGACGGCGCCCGTTTGGGGTATGGATTGATGGCAGAGGACACGGATGTGACATTGGAAGTAATAGCGGACAACTGTGAAGTTTTCTATATTGGCGGGACCAAAGTAGGTGCTCTGTTTGGAGAAGCGGTTGTAATCACAAGACCGAATTTGATTCCTCATTTCTTCACGATCATTAAGCAACACGGCGCACTTTTGGCTAAGGGTCGTTTGTTGGGGATACAGTTCGATACCTTGTTTACGGATGATTTATACAAGCAAATTTCTAAACACGCCATCGACATGGCTAAGAAACTGAAGGAGGGCTTTATGGAGAAGGGTTATCGCCTTTACTTTGAGTCCCCTACCAATCAGCAGTTTGTCGTATTAGAGAATAAAGAAATGGAGCGATTAGCCAAGAACGTCTCTTTTGGCTTTTGGGAGAATCTTGATTCCAATCACACCGTGGTTCGTTTTGCCACAAGCTGGGCCACACAAGAGCGTGATATTGAGAAATTACTTGCCTGCCTTTGAAAATGGCGATTTAGAAGACTACAGGAGATAAAAACCGTGAACGCAGAAGCAGATATTCTTATTCGGTCGGAAGAACAACTCCGCCGGCTTCTGGCTCAGGAGGAGGCTTTGGTCCTTTATTTTACTTCCCAAAGCTGCAATGTCTGCCGGGCCGTTTTTCCCAAGTTAATGATCCGGGTAAGTCCCCAATTGATTAAGGTTGCGAAAATCAATATCGACGAGCACCCGGAAATCGCCGGGCAAATGTTGGTTTTTACAGTGCCTACGGTTCTGATGATGTATGAGGGCAAAGAAATCCTCAGAGAGAGCCGTTTCATTGACTTTCAAAGAGTCGAAAGAACCTTAAATGTTTTGCACAGGACACTATCGTGATGTTCAGCTTTAGCTGAATGCGTTCACTGATCGTTGCTCGCGTGGCGTACGTCTGCGGAAAAGTTTTAAGCCCCTTTGCTCTTTTGCCGCATTTGCGTTCCGCGATAGGCCGCCTCGGGGACTGTTTGGTGTGTTGATGTTGCCGGAACCGGGACGGGAGACGTCAACCGGCATATAGGGGGAGAACCTCCCGCGAGTGTTTGACTTAAGTCTGCTATCCCCAGATTTTTTGCGCGGATAATGTTCAGGAGTTGTAGCATTTCCCGGTCCACACCGGGCACCCAGTGCAAAAGGATGATGTCTCCCGGTTGCAGTCCTTGCTTGTGGACGGTCGTCAGTTTAGACTGTTCCATTTCGGCGTCCCACATGACAATATATTTGATTCCGGCCTCGCGAGCAGCCTGTTCAACCGTGGAATTGAAATCCCCATAGGGTGGCCGGAGTTCATCCGGCACCGGACCAAACTGTCGAAAATACGCCAAGGGCCGGGCGATCTGGCTCTCTTCTGCGGCCGGAGGCAAGTGCGTCAGGAAAGGATGACTGAAGGTGTGGTCTTCGATCCGCCCGCCGGCACTGACGAATTCGTGCCAAAAAGCCGCATGCTCTCGGGCGGCCTGTTCTATCAAAAAGGTGGTAACGGGTATGCGATATTCCCGCATTAACTTTACTATGTCTTCATTAGGGAACCAACCGTCGTCCATTGTGATGTATACAACCCGTTCTTTGCCGGGAAGGTTGTAGATTACCTGCACGGGCCCGCCGGATTTTAACGTGGAACCCAGCTGCGTCAACGATTCGGAGCGCTGTCCGGGCGAGGGTCCATGACTCCCCGGACGAGGCTGCAAGGGTTCAATCGCCGTGCGCTGCGGGTAAAGCAGAATCGGCAGCGCAATAACGATACAGAGAGTAACTAAGCCTATGAGAACTTGCCTGAGGCGGGGATTTCCGTATATGTGTTTTCGCGGCTGATCATCCGGCATAACCTATCCCTCCATCGACCCAATAGGTGAACACGATCGAAAGCAACCGGCAGTCAACGGGAATTAACCAGACCTATCGTAAGCCAATCGGGCCTTGGCGTCAACAGTATTCGTTCCAACGTTTATGCAAGTCACACCCCCCCTAGCGTTGTCGGGCCTCGGCCTCAACAGGGTTCGTTCCGCCGCCGCTTACAACTCATCGTACTTTTTGCGCGAGCCGTAGGCCTTGCGCAAGGGGTATTTGAGTTCGTTTTGAACGAGTTTGTCTTCGATGGCTGCTTTAACATCTATCCCCAGGCGGTCTGAGAGTAAGAACAGATAGATGAAAACGTCCGCAAGCTCGTCTTTGATGTTGTCAAACTTCTCGGTCACCGCCTCTTCATTTGTTCGCCATTGGAAGTTTTCCAGCAGCTCGCCGGCCTCCAGGGCTACGGAAATGGCCAGATCTTTCGGCTTATGATACTGTGACCAATTCCTGGCGTCCCTGAATGCCAGGATTTTTTTGATCAGATTGTCCAAGGGTATTCCTCCTTTGCAACAGGTAGAATAGCACTTATCAACAGGTATGGGAAGGGAGGCGCGCATCAAATTTATATGCCTTCGGCGGCTTTTCTGGCAGGCATCACTTTAAACGGAGGGGGAGATCAGGTGATTGCGTTGTCAGATAAGCGTAAATCGAAAAAAGAAACGCGGTTCTAAGCGACTACAAATTCGGCAATTACATTGTCAGATAAATGCAGGGAAACACAGAAGCGACCCTTTCGGGTCGCCGGTGTGGGAAATATTTCTCAGGTTCGGCGCTGTCTTTTTAGGGGGGCGAAGAGGCTCGGCTGGCGAGCCTCTTCGCCTGATCTCGCCGCTGCCAACGGTTGGCCGCTGTAGCGGCACAGTTTCCGATGGCGACTCAGCTTAATTAAGCGAAACCGGATCTGTCTTGGTCAACGGGCCGTGCAGGCCAAGCGTAAGGCGTTTTCCCGGGCGACCGGCGCATAGGTGAGCCAGCCGCCGCTCAGGCTGCGCACCCTGGTAAAACCGTGCTGGGTCAGCATCCGGTAGGCCACATAACCCCGCAGTCCCACTTTGCAATAGATGACAATTTCTTTGTCTTTGGGGATCTCCGACAAACGCCCGCGCAGTTCATCTGCGGGGATATTTACGGCCTCTTGGATGTGGCCTTCGGCATACTCTTCCGGGGTGCAGACATCGAGGATCCAGGCGGAGGTTTGGTTCAGCCGGTCTATCTCCTGCCAGTGGATTACTTTCAGGTTTCCTTGAACGATGTTGTCTGCCACATAGCCGGCAAGATTAATCGGGTCCTTGGCAGAAGAGAAAGGCGGAGCGTAAGCATACTCCTGAAGGGCCAAGTCGGATACCGTGTCCCCGTGCCGGATTGCGGCCGCCAAATCGTCGATTCTTTTGTCGACTCCGGTCTGCCCGACGACCTGTCCCCCATAGAGCTTGCCGGTCTGCGGATGAAAGAGCAGCTTAATATGAAGGGGTTGTGCTCCCGGATAATAGGTGGCGGATGAGGCGGGGTGAGTGTAAGAAACTTGATAGGGCAGCCCTGCTTGGACCAGGGTCTTTTCGTTGGAGCCGGTGGTCGCGGCTGCCAAATCAAAAATCTGTACAATTGCCGTCCCTTGGGTACCGTTATAAGCGCGGGTTTGACCGCATAGAATATCCGCAAGCATGCGTCCCTGTTTGTTGGCCGGGCCGGCCAGTGGAATCAGGGTCGGCTGCCCAGTGACAAAATCCCGGACCTCGATCGCGTCCCCGATGGCGTAGATGTGGGGAGTGGACGTTTGAAATTTCTCGTTGACGCGGATTCCGCCCAAACGGCCGATCTCGAGACCCGCCGCTTTGGCCAGGTTCACCTCAGGCTTAACTCCCAAGGCGAGAACGAGAAAATCCGTTTGGATTTTGCGGCCGCTGAGCAGGAGGGCTTCTCCGCTGTTCCCTTTCTTGGTGCAGCTTTTTAACCCGTCCCCCAAGATAAGTTCCATGCCTTTCTCTCGGATATGCTCGTGTACGATGGCAGCCATTTCGTAGTCCAGGGGAGGAAGCACCTGAGGCTGTTTTTCTACCAGGGTTACCCGAATGCCAAGGCGGAAGAGGTTTTCCGCCATTTCCAGGCCGACGAAGCCGCCTCCCACGACTACCCCCTTTTTGGGCTTGTGCGTGTTGATATAGTTATAAATGCTGTCGATGTCCTCCATGTTGCGCACGCTGAAAGAAGGCAGCTCTGAGAGTCCGGGGATAGGCGGGCGGAGTGGACCGGCCCCCGGCGAAAGGATCAGCTCGTCATAGGTTTCCCGGTAAATCCCGCCATCCGGGCCTTTAACTTCTATCCACTGCTCCCGAGGTTCGATTTTCCGCACTTCACTGTGAATGCGCACATCGAGGTTGAAGCGCGCTTTCATCTGATCCGGAGTTTGAACCAGAAGGGAATCTCTTTCCGGGATCACTTGGCCAATGTAATAAGGAAGCCCACAGTTGGCAAAGGAAATGTACCCACCCCGCTCCAGCATGATAATCTCGGCTTTTTCATCCAGCCGGCGTAAACGCGCCGCTGCGCTCGCTCCACCGGCTACCCCGCCGATGATGATAATTTTGCGTTCTCTCATGGTGATCCTCCCTAGCTATGAAATTTATCCGACTGAGAAAAAGTGAAAACTTCACGAAACTCCGCATTGCCATTGTGCAGGCAGTGTGTTTTAGGAAGATTCCGCCTGAGCAGATGATCATATATGGCATATGCCACCTACTATTCTAGTGAGTTTTGGTCATATGTCAACGACGTTTTTAAGCAGCGGCCCGAGGACAAGATAATCTTTCGCAGGTACGAATAAATCGCCGAAAAATGTCCTATGCTATAAAGGTGACAAGGCCCTGTCATCGCCATAATTTTGCTTGGGTGAGGTGTGAATGAACTGAACAAATATTACAGAGTTTTGCAAAGACTTCTGCCCGTGCTGGTCGTCATTCTTCTGGCAGTGATCGGTTTAAAATATCCGCAGGAATTGGTCAAAAGTTGTAAAACCGGTATCAAACAGGTGCAGGCCAGTGTGGGGCAGGCGATTACGCGCACGGTTAGCGGGCAGAAAGGGCCGGTCAATGTGCTTTTGATCGGAAATAATGCCAGGGATGCGGCGAATCCTTTGTCTCTGGGCAGTGCCGGCGGACAGGCGGATATCTTGATTGTGGCTCACATCGATCCGGATGCCCATGTGGTCAGCCTGATTTCTATTCCCCGCGATACGCTGGTTGCTATGCCCAACTGGCAGGAGCCCATTCCGAAAATTAAATCGTCCTTTGAATTGGGTCTGCGGCAGAGTCCGGAGCAGGGGCCCGCTGAGGCCATGAAAAGGGTTTCGGAACTCACGGGTTTGAAAATTAAGGATTATATCGCCACAGACTTTAAGGGTTTTGAAGACGCCATCAATGCGGTTGGCGGGATAAAAGTGAATATTCCGCAGCGGCTTTATGATCCCGAGCACAGTCAGGCCGATTTTTACCCGGGTTTACAGACCTTGAACGGCCAGGAGGCCCTGGCTTTTATTCGTGTCCGTCAAAATGCCGCCGGAAACAATTACCGGACGGATGATTTTCAAAGGCAGGAGGCGGAATTGCAGGTACTCAACCTGCTTAAACAGAAGCTGCTGACAGAGGGGGTTAGTCTTTCGGAAATACGGAAACTGCACGAAGCGTGGCAGCATGATGTGGTGACGAACGTTCCTACTCCTATGCTGCTCGGCCTGGGGCTGGAAGTATCCGGTTCGAAGATTGAGCAGGTACGGCTCGGTTCGGTCAAAGACTCGATGGATATCGCCGGCGTACCGCTGGACGGTGTGAACCGGGAAGGATACCTGTCCGGTGCCTACTATGATGTGCTGGACCCAAGGGAGATTAGCAAAAAACTAGAAAAGTACGGCTCGGTCGGGGCTTCGACCGGACTGCCTCCCCTGCCCATTCCCCAGGCAGTGAGAGTGGATGTTTACGGTGCCCAAGCCGCGGCAGACCAATTGCGCGAGGCGGGGTTTAATACACGTTGGCAGGGAGACGCCGCCGGGGTCAACCGGGTGGAAGTCGCTTTTCCGCCGGGGCAGCTCATGTCCGCCCTGGCCGCAGCGAGAAGCTTGGGAACGGGAAATGAGCTGGTTTTGCCCTCTCAGACAGTCGACAAGGTTACAGTCTATTACCCGTCTTAGTCCAAAAGACGGCCACGGAAGAGGTGACCGCGGAAGACGCGATAGATAATTGAAGTCATGTGTCATTTTATGCCTTGCATGGCTAAGCTAACTCTGCTTATGCTTCACTGCGAAGCGACTTTGGCCAATTTTAGCCGTTGGTTTTCCGGGAATATCTGCCCTAGGGCTGATGTTCTAAGATCATCTGCCCCGGGGCTGAAATAATAATTGGCTTTCCTGCGCACAATGATCAAGGAAGATTGCGCGGCCGCGGTTGTGCGGCAGCAGTCCACATTGTGGCGCAAAGGGGGCATTTCGGTGTACGGGACCTTTTGGTCTTTAGTGCCGTTCCTGGTTGTAATCCCGTTGGCTCTGCTCACCCGCCAGGTCTTGCCCGGGCTGCTCGCGGGTTTGCTGGTTGGGGGGTATATGCTGAATTCCACACCGTTGGGTGGCATTGATACATCTTTGCAATATATCATGAAAGAACTTGTGCTGCCGGACAACGCCAGGCTTATTTTGTTCATGTACGGTTTTGGCGCTTTTGTCGGTTTGGTGCGCATTACCGGAGGAGTCAGCGGCTTTGCCGAGTTCCTGGAAACCCGGATTCGGACGGCCCGGGGAGCTTTTGTTATCACTTGGCTCTCTTCCTTGGTGACTTTTATGGCGCCGGATTTCCGGATCATCACCGTGGGCCCGGTAATGAAACAGATCTTTTCCCGGCTGAACGTGTCGGCCGAGAAAGTGGCCTTGGTGGTTGATGCTACTTCGACCCCGCTCTGTGCCATCATGCCGCTGGGTACGGTTTTTATTGGGTATATCCTGGGCCTTCTGGGTACGGTGGGCCGTCACCAGGGCATCGCCGCGTCACCCTATCAAATGTTTTTGTTGAGTATCCCTTTTAACTTTTTTTCTTTGGGCATGCTGGCCTTCTCCTTGTTTTATTCCTTTGGCAGGTCCGCCAAGGCCCGGGAGGGAGAGCGGCTGACGTCCAGTGCTTATCTCAGGGCTTTGGGCGCGGCCAAATTGGTTCATGCGGAGACATCTCAGGAGCTGGCCCTTCCTCTAGGGGGGAGAAAAGGAGGACGGGCTGAGGGGAAGGGGAGGCCGACCAAAAGTGAGCGGGGAGGCAAGCGGGCAGATCGGAAGCAGACAGAGGCCTATCCTGACCCGGTAGAGCTGGTGGCGCAGAAAGTTCCGCCCAACGCGCTTAATCTATTGGTGCCGCTCGCCCTGCTGCTGGGTTTCACCCTCTTCTTCACCTGGTGGGACGGACACCTGCGCGCGCCCGGTGTACTGGCGGCATTTATCCGGGCTGACGCCGCGAAAGCCATGTTGGAGGCACTTTTGACCACTCTGATATTCTCCTTTGTCTGGTACGCCCTGCAGAAGCACAGCATCAACCGGATTCTCTTTGGTTTTCTTCAAGGGGGGAACGAGATGATGGCCGTGAACCTTCTGCTGGTATTGGTTTGGGCAGTGTCGGCTGTTTCCACCCGCCTGGGCTTTGCCGCTTATACGGAGCAGACGGTGGGGCATTGGGTACCGGCGGCCTTTGTTACTCCGGCCTTTTTTGTTATCGGCTGCCTGCTCTCTTACGTGATCGGTTCGAGTTTCGGTACCTGGGGCATTTTGCTGCCCTTAGGATTTTCCTTGGCCGCGGCTGCCCATGTTTCCCTGCCTTTAATGGCGGGGGCGGTGTTGGCAAGCGGTACCTTTGGCGGCTTTGCTTCACCCTTGAGCGATAACACGGTGGCCATGGCCACTGTTATGAAGATTCCCGTCATCGATTATGCCAACAAGAAACTGCGCTACGGTCTGATGGTCGCCGCCGCCTGCGCGTTGTTGTACGGCTTGGCGGGCTGGCTAATGCGGTAAGTTTGCTTACTCGATACTTGCTCTCATTGGGTAAGTTTGACGCGCGATATACTTCGGATATCACCAAAGCGGCGCTCCGACGGGTGGCAGGATCCGGCGGCACAGAAAAAAGTTAGTTGAACTGTTGACTTACGGGCTTGAAAAGGAGATAATATTGTCATATAAATGAAACGCGGTTGCAAATAGTGAAACAAGGAAATGAGAAAGAAGCTCCGAAGCAATCAGGCAGCGAAGATGCTCCGAGCAGAGCGGGGGCAGCCGCGCCGGACTTGCCTGAGAAACACCATGATTCTGCCTGAGACGACAGATATCGGTGGAGCAAGGTCAGGTGCGCCTACCCTGAAAACTCTTTACATGAACACCGGGGCTCAGGGCAAACTAAAGGGGAAAACCCAAGTGTGCGCCGGCAGCGCCCATGACGCCCCCCCTGTCATGCGGGGCTGTTGGGGCAAATTTGGTCTCAAGCCCAAGTCAATTCCATAGAGGGAAGGGGATAAAGATGGCAAAGTTTTTAGAGCATGAGGGGAAGGCTTGGCTTAGGAAAGCCGGTATTCCGGTTCCCAAGGGCCGCGCGGCATCCACCGCGGAAGAAGCGGGAAGAGCAGCGGCGGAATTGGGCGGGCCGGTGGCGGTTAAGGGGCAGGTACAGGCCGGCGGCCGCGGCAAAGCGGGTATTGTCAAATTGGTGTCTGCGGCCGAGGAAGCTGAGGCGGCGGCCGGGGAGATCTTGGCAAGAACTGTGAAGGGGCTTCCGATCCGTCAAGTGCTGGTGGAGGAAAAGCTGGATATCAAGAATGAGTATTATTGCTCGTTTGTCGTGAATGGCGGGAGGGAGGCCCGCTCACCGATGCTCATGTTCAGTCGCGAAGGGGGGATGGATATCGAAAGCGTTCCCGAGGAACTCATCTATAAAGTCAACGTCGATCCGATTTACGGGCTGCGGGTTTACGAGGCGGTGGACCTCTGTGCCCGGGCTGGGATTCCGGCGGCGGATCTCGGCAAGTTTGCCGCTTTCTTGACGAAATTGTCCGAGGCCTATAAGAGATACGACTGCCAGACGCTTGAAATTAACCCTTTCGTCCAGACGGGCAGCGGTGATTTAGTCTGCGCGGATTGCAAAATGGAGATAGACAACAGCGCGGTCGGCCGCCACCCGGAATTTGGGATCCGGATTGCCCGCGATTTGCCGGGGGATCCCACGGAACTGGACTTTATCGGCTGGAGTATTGAGGAGACGGACGCCAGAGGTACGGGTTTCCTGATGAATATGGGTTTTGACGAAGTGAGCCCCGGGTACATCGGTTACCATCCCATCGGCGGGGGTTCTGCCATGATGGGTTTGGACGCCTTGAACCAGGTGGGTCTGAAACCGGCTAACTACGCCGACACCAGCGGCAATCCGGTTGGTTCGAAGATCTACCGGGTGGCGAAAGCGGTTCTCTCCCAACCCAATATTGAAGGGTACCTTTTGGGCGGCTTCATGATGGCCAATCAGGAACAGTGGCACCATGCCCATGCCCTGGTCAAAGTTCTCAGGGAGGTCTTGCCGACGCAAAAACCGGGTTTGCCCTGTGTATTGCTCTTGTGCGGCAACCGCGAGGCGGAGTCCCAGGAGATTCTGAAGAAGGGCCTGGCGGACCTCATGACGCCGGACGGTCCCGGAAGGCGAATTGAGATTTACGGCAAAGAACATGTCACAGATACGAAATTTATCGGGGAGAGGCTTTTGGCCCTGACGAGGGAGTACCGGGCGGAAAAAGAAGCCCAAGGAAAGTAGGGCCAAAGTAGACGAATCCGGGCGGAAACTCAAAGAAATCCGAGCAGGCAGACCAATCCTGCAAAAGAGGTGAAAGAATCAGATCGAGCCCGGCGACGAGGGCCACAGACTCGGAGAAACCCGGCGAAGGGAGCAAAAAACTCGGGAAGGGCTGAGGTACAAGAGGCAAAGGACTCGGGAAGGCCCGGAAAGAAACAAAAAGCCTAAAGAAAGGAGGGGAACTTAATGCCGGAATTTGCGGAAAAGAGTCTCAAGGTGACGATTGATACAGATAAATGCGACGAATGCCAAACCAAGGCCTGTGTCGACGCCTGTAAGAAGTACGCCCGTGGGTTATTGGGCCTTGATGACGCCGGCCGGGCCTCGGTCGGGCACCGCACGCAAGAAGAAGTGATCCGGTTGGGAACGGAGTGTTTAGCCTGTGAGTTTGCCTGTAAGTTCTACGGCCGGGACGCGATTCGGATCGATGTTGCGGTGGAGGGGCTTGGGGAATATTTGCGCAAACGTGCCTAACCAAAGGGGGGGAGAAGACGAAGGCAGTCGATGCCGTGAGTCGGAGAAAGCGAAATTCAAATAAGGGATCAGTGAATGAGGAATAAGTAAATGAGGGATCAGTGAATGACGAATTAGTGAGCGAGAAATTTATGAATAAAAAATTGGTGAACGAGGGATTAGAATGGGCATTCTGATTGACAAAAACACCAAAGTGATAGTCCAGGGGATTACCGGCCGTGAAGGATCAGTGCGGACCACATATATGAAAGAATACGGAACCCGCCTGGTTGGGGGTACCAGCCCGGGTAAGGCCGGAACCGAGGTTCACGGGGTGAGGGTTTTCAATACGGTCAAAGAGATCGTGCGGGCGGAAGGCGAGATCGATTTCAGCGTCATTTTTGTCCCCGGTCGGGTTTTGAAAACGGCCGTGATGGAGGCAGCCGATGCCGGGGTAAAAAACATTGTCCCATGTGTGGAAGGCACGCCTATCCATGATATTATGGAAATGATCGCTTACGCCCGCAGCAAAGGCTCGCGCGTCATCGGGCCGGGTTCGATCGGAATCATCACTCCCGGGGAGGCGGTGGTCGGCTGGTTGGGAGGGAACATGGAGTGGGCCAGCCAATTCTTTCAGCGGGGAAGCATCGGTGTTTTTTCCCGCAGCGGCGGCCAGTCCGGGACCATTCCCTGGGTATTGAGAGAAGGCGGGTTCGGAGTTAGCACCGTTATTCATACCGGGACTGAGCCGGTCTTGGGAACTTCCATGGCGGATCTGCTTCCTCTCTTCCAAGAAGACCCCGAGACGGAAGGCGTCGCCGTCTATGCCGAAATTGGCGGCTCCCAGGAGGAAGAATGTGCCGAAGTCATTGCGGACGGAAAATTTACCAAGCCCTTTGTCATCTATGTGGCCGGGGCTTGGGCGCCGGAAGGGCAGCGCTTCTCGCACGCTTCTAATATCGTGGAGCGCGGGCGCGGTTCTGCCAAAAGCAAGATCGAAGCGGTGCGCCGGGCGGGTGGTTTTATTGCCGAGACGCCGACCGACATTCCTGTGATTTTACGGGAAAAACTCGGACATTGAGTTTTCAGAGCGGATGTTTTATAGTTTGTGAGTGCGGAGAGTGCCGGAGCCGAAAGTGTAAGGCCGCCAAGAGGTAGACCTTCCAAGAGGCGTACCTTTAAAGAGAGGGAATTAGTCAGCCGGGTTCCCGGAAACAATCAGAGAAAGCAGGCAAAAGAATTCGGGAGAAAGCATTCAAGCGAATTCAGAAAAAATTTAGGAGGTAGAAGACCATGACCGTTATGCGTTCTATCATGTACATTCCCGGAAACAACCCTAAGATGATCAGCAAGGCGCCCGAAATACCCGCCGACATCATTACGCTCGACCTTGAGGATTCCGTGCCGCCGGCGGAGAAGGAAACGGCCCGTCAGCTCGTGCGCGAGAATCTGAAATTTGCCGGCTCGGCCGGGGCCCAGGTCTATGTGCGGATCAATAACTGGGAAACAGAGATGACCAATGACGACTTGGAAGCGATCGTGAATGAAGGCCTCAGCGGGGTCACCTTGGCTAAAACCGGGTGCGCGGACGACGTTAAGCGCCTGGACTGGAAACTGGAGGAGCTGGAGCGCCGCCGGGGTCTGCAGGTAGGCAGTGTCAAGATTTCCATGCTCTTGGAAACTGCCAAGGGGATCATCAACGCGGCTGAGTGCTGTCTGGCCAGCAAGCGCAATGTCAATGCCATCTTCGGCGCCGTTGATTATTGCCGCGATATGCGGGTCAAACTGACCTCCGAGGCGGTTGAGCAGCAGTACGCCCGGGCCCATATGGCGGTGGCCGCCCGTATGGCCGGAATTGTGGCCATCGACGCTCCTTTCGTCGATTTTAAGGACATGGAAGCTTTTAAGAAAAGCGTGGTTCAGGGTCGCCAAATGGGCTATGAGGGCAGGATGATCATCCACCCCGGACAAGTGGAACTTGCCAACAAACTCTATGCTCCCGATCCTGCGGATGTGGAATGGGCTAAGGGAGTCGTCAAGGTTTTTGAAGAAGAAGGCATTGCCCAAGGGAAAGCCGCAGTTTCCTACCTGGGGAAAATGGTCGATACTCCGGTTTATTTGAATGCCCAGGATATCCTGGCGGCCCAGGCCGAAATCGATGCCAAGGCAAAACGCTGAAGGCACGGGTACACAATATACAATATATAGAATTCAGAATGGCCACACGCGGGAATATCTTTTTGATAAGATAACGGTGGGAGACCGTTAAGAACAGACCATAAATCAGCCCGGCCCTCCGCCCGGTCAGAGTTGGGTCCAGGAGTTCCGCCCGGCAAAATCTATTTTGAGAAAGGACGATGCCCTTATGTCATTGCGCGAAGATGCTTTGAAACTCCATGCCGACCATCGAGGTAAAATTTCCGTGGAGAGTAAAGTGCCGGTGCGCGATTCCCGTGACTTGAGTCTCGCCTATTCCCCCGGAGTCGCGGAACCCTGCAAAGAAATAGCCAAAAACCGGGACCTCATCAGCACGTATACCAATCGCGCCAACATGGTGGCCGTCGTGTCCAACGGTACCGCGGTCTTGGGCTTAGGTGATATCGGGGCTTATGCGGCGATGCCGGTTATGGAAGGCAAAGCGGTTCTTTTCAAATCTTTTGCCGGAGTGGACGCTTTCCCCATCTGTTTGGATACCAAGGATGTGGACAAGGTCGTGGAGACGGTAAAACTGCTGGCACCCACATTCGGGGGTATCAATCTGGAGGATATCTCCGCTCCCACCTGCTTTGAAATTGAAAGGCGGCTTAAAGCCGAGATGGACATCCCCGTCTTCCATGACGACCAGCATGGGACCGCGGTTGTAGTCATGGCAGGGCTTATCAACTCGCTCAAGCTTGTACACAAGGAATTGAAAAATGTCAAAGTAGTCACCAGCGGGGCCGGGGCGGCAGGTACGGCCATTATCAACCTTCTCATGAACATGGGTGTCCAAAACGTGATCATGTGCGACAGCAAAGGTGCCATTTACGAAGGCCGTACGAGCGGCATGAATAAATATAAAGAAGAAATCGCCCGGCACACGAATCGTGAGATGGTGAAGGGCGACTTAGCCGAGGCGTTGAAAGGCGCCGATATCTTTATCGGGGTATCGGTGGCGAATGCGGTCACTCAGGACATGGTGAAGTCCATGGCCAAAGACCCGATTATCTTTGCCATGGCCAACCCCAATCCGGAGATCCTGCCGGAATTAGCTAACGAAGCGGGCGCCGCCGTCGTCGGTACCGGGCGTTCCGATTACCCCAATCAAGTTAATAATGTGACGGCCTTCCCGGGAATTTTCCGTGGGGCTTTAGATACGGAAGCCACCGGGATCAATGAGGAGATGAAGATCGCCGCCGCTTATGCGATTGCAGGACTTGTTTCAGATGCCGAACTTGAGCGGGATTACGTTATGCCCAAAGCCTTTGACCCCCGGGTCGGCCCGACTGTGGCGGCGGCCGTGGCGAAAGCCGCCATGGAGAGCGGTGTGGCCCGCAAGCACGTCGATCCCGAACAAGTTGCCCAACATGTGCGGGAGTTAACAGGAAGACAGTAAAACCTTCGGGGCCATTCTTCTCGCAGGGAAAATGTCGAATAGCCAAAGTTCAAGGGAGCAGAGAGGATATTTTGCTGCCATGTTCTGAGAATCCTCGCCGAGGACACGCCGAATGGTCAACTCTTTCTGGAGACTCGGCCGAGTGTCAGCGGTTTGAGAGAGGGATTCGGGTCTGACGACCTTTGGAGCCGGGACTTGTGTTCGCAGTGTCAAGCGAGCGTGAGCCGCCGGCTCTTTCAGTGTTGGCGGGGTATAATTTCGGCGGCGGGGGCGAAGATAGGAAGACCCGGAGGCTTGAGAGGAAGCGTAAGGGGCTGTGCGGCAAATCCCCCGAGGTACGGAACCGGGTTTGTCTGCACCTGAGAGATAGCGGGAGGTGGCAGTGCCCCTAAGGCGCGGCAAAGGCGCTGCGGGTGTCGCGAAAAGCACCGCCGCAAGACGTCGCCGCAAGCACTGGCAGGCGGCGACGGGAGGGCATGTTGCGAAGTGCAAGGGGGTCGGGGCAGGAAACTTTGAGGATGTGTCGAACTTCTTTGGGTGAAAGCAGGAGAATTTGCCCTTGAGGAGCTGCTTGGCTAGAACCCGACGGGAGAAAGGTGAACGCAGGTGTTAGAGTTGAACCGGCCGGAATGGACCGACGAGAAAACCGGGGAGTTGGAGCGGAGGCTGGCAAGAATTTTTCTGGAGGAGTGGGGAGGCCCGCGCAGTCCGCTGGCGCTCCAATACGTTCATGAAACGATCGTGCCGGACCTCTTGTACTGCCTCCGGTTGAACGCGGATCTGCTGCAAAATCAGACTTTTGCGGAGATTGTCGCATGGAAATTGAGGACACAGTTTGCTTACCCGGCGGCGGCGGCCGAGCCCTTGGCCCGGGACCTGATCCGGGCGGTCGAGGGTCTCGTCGACCGGGTGCAAGTGTCAGATGTAAGGGAGCCTTGGCGGCGGATTTTTCGCCTTTGGGTTAGCGGGGAGTCTCTGCCCGACATTGCCGAACGTACGGGGTATCCGTTGGATTATCTGGATCTTTTGCTTTTGCGGTTAAGAAAATTGCAGAAGTTCGTGGCGGGTCGCGGCCTTGGCTTATTGGAATGCCTGGAAAATGAGGAGTTGGGGGAATACGGCTTTGCACAATTGAGCTTCTTGTACCAATTTCTCAGCGCCTTGTCAGGGGAGCCTCTCTTTCAGGAGCGGCTGATCATGGAGCAGGTCATCCAAGAACTGAATCTCCCCCTGCAAGTGTCCGATCTGGTGACCCTTTTGGAAATCCTTCATGAACACGAGAGCGAATGGACCGAATCCGCCTTCATTGCCGCCCTGGGTGAAATGGCCCGGCGTCCGGACGGACGCGGTGACGGGATAGTCCACTTCTTTCCCGATATTTTGCACGGCCTCATTTCTGTGTATTGGATTCAACGGAACAAATCAGGCAAGCTTTGCTTGAGTGAGAAAAGCGCCAAGGCTTTGGCCGGGTTTATTTTGCCCAGGGTGACGGAACGCCTGCGGGAAAGCTTAAAATATCGGGATATGGAACAAGCCCAAAGAATTCTGCTGGCCCAGAACCCGGAAGTGCTGGCGCAGATCGTCGACTGGGTGGCTCGGGAAGCCGGCGGGGAAGAGGCATTTCAACTCTTAACCGGCCTGTACAAGCGGGTCAGCCGGAGGATCGACTTGTGCGTGATAGAGGCTTGCGGCCGGGTACCGGCGGCCTGGGAGTTCGTGCTGGGGGCGACCGCCGAGCAGGACAGCCTGATTCGGGCCGGAGCCTGTGAGGCACTCGGCAATTTGGGCCGCAAAGACGCTGTTCCCAGGCTGATTGAATGCCTGGAGGATGAAGTGCCCGGGGTGAAAAAGGCGGCGGCGCAGGCTTTAGCCGGCTTAGGGGACCGGCGGGCACTGGTTCATTTGGAACGTTTGGCGGCAGATTACTCGGAGCCGACTGTGGTCAGGGAAAAAGCCAAAGAAGCCGCGTTCGCTCTCAGCGTGACTTGACAGAACTCTTCCGCTTTAATAAATTAAAGGGGGAAAGGTAGCAACGGCGGGGGGGAATAAGGGATGGCCACAGATGAAAGACTAAGAGATCACTTGAATGATGCGCTGTTTGATGCAATTTTGCTCCTTCAAGACAGGGAAGAGTGCTACCGGTTTTTCGAGGACATAGCCACGATCGCCGAGATTAAAGCGCTGGCTCAACGCCTGGAAGTGGCGAAGCTCCTGCGCGAAAACGTGACCTACGCGGAAATCGCCGAACACACGGGGGCAAGCACAGCGACGATCAGCCGTGTCAAGCGCTGCCTCTACTTCGGCGCTGATGGGTATCAATTGATTCTTGACCGGTTGGCTGAGCGGGAAGAAAAAGAAGTTCCTTAACTAGCCTTAATCATCGTTGGGGGAGTGTTAGTATTGCAACGTTCTGCTCTGGGGTTGCGCGTTCCGATGGGGATGCATGATCTTCTGCCAGATGAAATGGCTCTGCTTGAGCACTTAGAAAGACAAACTCTTGATTTGTTCAGCCGCTGGGCCTACCGGAGAATTCAGACGCCGGCTTTGGAATATGCGGCCTGTGTGCAGCCTGATGTCGACCGGGAAGACCAACTGTACAAGTTCTTTGATCGGCAAGGGCGGATTTTGGCCTTGCGTCCCGAATTTACTCCCTCTATTGCCCGCTTGGTCAGTACGCGGCTGCGGGCTTCCCAACCGCCGCTGCGCCTATGTTACGGTGCGGATGTCTTCCGGAATTCCACGCCTCATTTTCGCGAATTTCGCCAGGTGGGAGTGGAATTGGTTGGGTCTGCCGAAATCATTGCGGACGCGGAAGTGGTTGCCCTGGCCATCAAGAGCCTTGAGCAGCTGGATATCAAGGATTTTCAGTTCAATCTCGGCCACATGGGCATTTTTGCCGGACTAATGCGGGACCTCGCCCTTCCGCCCGGACTGAGGGAGGGTATCGAAGAGAAGCTGGCGCGGAAAGATATGGTTGGAATTGAAAGCTTGGTCCTGCAAAACGATTTACCGGAAAGAACTCAGGACATTCTCCTCAAACTGCCTCATCTGCATGGAGGAGAGGAAATTCTGGATGAAGTACTGGGCTGGAGCGAGGACTCGGGGATTCGGGCGGCGACGGAGGGACTGAGGCAGGTTTACCGTTACCTGCGGGATTTTGGGGTCCAGCGGCCTGTCGCGCTCGATCTGGGAATTCTGCGAGGGTTTTCCTATTATACCGGAGTGATATTCGAAGGATATGTTCCGGGCGTGGGATTTCCGGTGGCCGAGGGGGGACGATACGATTCACTGTATGCCGACTTCGGCTACAACCAACCGGCCACAGGATTTGCGATCCATTTGGGCAGTTTGTTGGGCCTGTTTCCGGTGTGGGAGAGCGGAGAGGCCGATATTTTGGTTTTCGGCCGCGATGTTCCCAAAGTGATTCGCCGTTGTCTGGAACTGAGAGGGCAAGGCAAACGGGTGGAGATGGCTCTGGGTCCGGTGACTCGCACTGAGGCGGGGAACCTGGCGGAGAAAAAGGGTATCGCTCTGGTGGAGAAAGTTTAAGGGCAATTTTGGGAAAGGTGGCGGCTGTATGCGTAAGATTGCGGTGCTCACGGGGGGCGGTGATTGTCCCGGCCTCAACGCGGTCTTGAGGGCGGTTGTTAAAGCGGCCGACCGGTATGGGATTGAAGTCGTGGGGGTGAAGGACGGGTTCCGCGGAGCGATAGAAGGAGATTTCGTGCCTCTCGGCTTCGGGGATGTCTCGGGGATCCTGCCGCGCGGGGGAACGATTTTGGGCACGACGAACCGGGATAATCCCTTTGCTTACGCGGGCGGAGGCGGCGACAAGGCGGAGCCGGTGGATCGCTCCCGGGATGTTTTGCGCAATCTGGAGGTGGCAGGGGCCGAGGCCTTGATTGCCATCGGCGGGGACGGGAGCCTGAAGATCGCCTTGGAGTTTGCTGAACTTGGTTTACAGGTTATCGGCATACCGAAGACGATTGACAATGACCTGATGGCTACGGACCAGACCTTTGGTTTCCAAACCGCCGTGACCACGGCCCAGGAAGCACTGGACAAACTTCATTCCACGGCCGAATCCCATCACCGGGTCATGATCTTGGAAGTCATGGGGCGGTATGCCGGTTGGATTGCCCTTTATGCCGGTGTGGCCGGAGGAGCGGATGTCATCCTCATCCCCGAGATCCCTTATGACCTTGAGCGGGTGGCGGAAGCGGTGAAAAGGCGGGCCCGGCAAGGGAAAAAGTTCAGCATCGTGGTTGTGGCCGAGGGCGCCAAGCCCTTAGGGGGAGAGATGGTGGTGGAAAGCAGGGTGAGCGGACGGCCAGACCCGTTGAAACTGGGGGGGATCGGAGCCAAAGTGGCCCGGGATCTGGCCACACTCACCGGAATGGAAAACAGGGTTACGGTCCTCGGACACCTGCAGCGGGGAGGTTCACCGGTCGCGTATGACCGGCTGCTCGCGACCCGATACGGGACTGCGGCCGTGGAGGCGCTGCGCGAGGGGGCTTTTGGCACGATGGTCGCTTTGCAGGGCAGGGATATCGTGCGCGTAGCCTTGTCTGACGCAGTGGACAAGTTGAAACAGGTGCCCCTGACGGACCCGGTCTTGTTGGCGGCGCGAAGTTTGGGCATCGAGATGGGAGACTAAGCCGCAGGATCCGGCAGCAAACACCGGGCCAAGATCGGGCGGCGAACATTGGGTCAGGGTCGGCGGACCAAGGGATTTTCTGAACAGGAGGAAAATCCTTTTCTTTTTTGCTGCGGACGCTTGCCAAAGAAATGAACCATTTGCTATAATATCAGTGTACTACCGCGCTATCATATTAGCGCGTTAACGGACTAAAGCGAAAATGGAGGATCCGCGCGAAGGACTGCGAGCTCGGACTCGGGGAGGCGGACTAAACAGAAGGGCTGCGAGCTAAGCCCCGGGGAGGCGGATCAGACCGCGATAGTATGGACCGGCCGCAGGAAATGCGGTTCGGCTGCGCTGAGCCGCGAATAAAAGCGCGCGGGGGCCGCGGACTAAGGTGTGGGGGATGAGGATGAAAGCGGGCGAACAGATTGAGGGTTTGAGGAGAGAAAAGGATGTGAAACGCAATTTGCTGACGATCGCCCTTCCTAAAGGAAAGCTTCTGCCGGAGTCTTTGGCCCTCCTGAGCGGAGTGGGGTTGGACTGTGATGAAGTTAGGGAGGATTCGCGTAAACTTTTGTTTGAGATTCCCGAGGGGGAGGCTCAAGTCATCATTTGCCGACCGACGGATATTCCGACTTATGTGGAATACGGTGCCGCCGATGTGGGCTTTGTCGGTAAAGATACTCTGCTGGAAGAAAATAAGGATGTAGCCGAGCTTCTGGACTTAAGATATGGTTTTTGTCGTTTTGTAGTGGCGATGCCAGCCGGTAAAACGCCTCCCCGCTTGGCCGACGGAGGGTATGACCTGTCCGTGTTAAACCATCAGCGGGTTGCGACGAAGTTTCCCAGGGTGGCTCAGACGTTTTTTAGCGACTTGGGCATGCAGGTTACCCCCATCAAGCTTCACGGTAATATTGAACTGGCCCCGCGGGTGGGTCTGGCCGAAATGATCGTCGACATCGTGTCCACCGGCGCCACTTTACGCCAGAACAAGCTGGCAGAAGTGGCTCCCATTCTGGAGGCGACTACTCGGATGGTGGCCAACCGGGTGTCCCTCCGCATGAAGTATGAGCGGATTCAGAACCTGGCGGACGCCCTGCGGGAGCAGGTGCAGCGGGGAACGGCCGCTCGTCTGTCCGACTTACCCGGCGGCAAAGGAGAAAGAGTATAAAGGTTGCGGCAATTTACTTTCTGAAAGTCTGGCCTATTTGTTCTGCTTTATCACCCCGTAACCGGTACTGCCGGTATTACGAGCTGTCTGCCGGTTTCAAAAATACTATTCGAGGAGAAAGGCATGAAGATTGAAAAACTGGCTGAGGCGAATTTGGAACGGCTAATTCGCAAATCGTACGGAGACGAGGCTGCCCTGGAGTCCCGGGTGGCGGAAATTCTCGGGAGAGTCAGGCTGGAAGGGGATGAGGCACTCTTCAGGCTGACAATGGAGTTGGACGGAGTGGACTTGCGGCAGAGCGGTTTGAAAGTCCGAGAGGAAGAAATTGAGGAGGCCTGCGCGTCTGTTTCGGGGGAATTCTTGACGGCTTTGCGGGTGGCCAAGAGAAATATCACGCGTTTTCACGAAAGACAGAAACGGGTTTCCTGGTTTGAGCCGGAGGAAGACGGGAGTATCCTGGGGCAGCTGATCCGGCCTCTAAGGCGGGTGGGAATCTATGTGCCCGGCGGAACGGCCGCTTACCCTTCCTCGGTGCTGATGAATGCCTTGCCGGCTCTGGTTGCCGGTGTCCAAGAAGTCGTTATGGTCAGCCCTCCCCGGCCGGATGGCAGCCTGTTGCCAGAGGTTCTGGCGGCGGCCGGGGAAGCGGGTGTCCGGGAAATTTACAAAGTGGGAGGGGCGCAGGCCGTGGCGGCTTTGGCTTACGGCACGGCAACTGTAGCCCCGGTGGAGAAGATTACCGGTCCCGGTAACATCTATGTGACCTTGGCCAAAAAGCAAGTGTTCGGCCAAGTGGACATTGACATGCTGGCGGGGCCGAGCGAGATTTTAATCTTGGCGGATGAAAGCGCGCGGGAGCGGGAATTGGCGGCGGACCTGCTTTCCCAGGCCGAGCATGACAGGTTGGCGTCAGCCATTCTCGTTTCTCCGGACCGCACCTTACTGGAAGAGACGGTCCGGGAAGTTGAGCGGCAGTTGAGCACGCTTCCCCGGGCGGAGATCGCCCGCTGCGCCTGGGAAAATCACGGGGCGGCTATATGGGTGCGCGATTTGGCGGAAGGAATGGACCTGGCTAACCGGATAGCGCCGGAACACTTCGAACTGGTAGTGAAGGACCCGCAGCAGTGGCTGGGGAGGGTACGCAATGCCGGGGCCGTCTTCTTGGGGCGGTTTTCGCCCGAACCGGTGGGGGATTATCTGGCCGGACCGAACCACATTTTGCCGACCGGCGGTACAGCCCGCTTTTACTCTCCGCTCAATGTGGATACATTTACGAAAAAGACAAGCGTGATTCAGTACTCCGAGCAGGCTTTGGCCCGAGATGCTGAACACATCGTCCGCCTGGCCAGGACGGAAGGACTGGAAGCTCACGCCAGAGCGGTGGAGGTGAGAGGGCACGAGGCGGGCAAAGGAGAGCCCGAGGAAGGTCGCGGCGATGCCCGAGGTACGAGCGGATATCAAAGAATGAGGAGGGAGAAGCCGCGGTCCGGTGAGGAGGGCCCGGCGCACGGATGAATAAGAGTTTCGGTTTGAAAGAAGCGGCCGCTTTAGCCCGCACGGAGATCCTTTCTCTAAAACCTTATGCCGGCAAACCCTATCTCCGTGCCGTTAAACTGGATGCCAATGAAAATCCTTTCCCTTGGCCGGAAGGTATGCGGGAAGAACTCCTGAGCGCGGAGCTATCCTTAAACCGTTATCCGGACGGAGAAGCTCAAGAGCTGAAGCGGGCTTTGGTCCGATACACCGGAGTCAGCGAGAGGGGAATTTTGCCTGGAAACGGCTCGGATGAACTTATTCAGTTGGTCTTTACGGTTTTTGGCGGAGAGGGGCGAGCGGTTGTGCTGCATCCGCCCACTTTCGTCATGTACGAGGCGGCTGCCCGGGTCACGGGCACCAAGGTGGAGGAGGTTCCCCTGCGGGACGGTTTGCATCTGGACGTGGAGGGAATTATCCAAGCTGCGGCAGCTCCCGCCGTTCATGTGATTATTCTCTGCAATCCCAACAATCCCACCGGTTCCCGGTTTGCCGAGGAGGACATTCTGGAGATTGTTCGCGAATCGGGAAAAGTGGTTGTGGTCGACGAGGCTTACGCGGAATTTTCCGGTGCCAGCATGGTCGGTGCGATCTCCCGGTATCCGAACCTCCTCATCATGCGCACCTTTTCCAAGGCCTTTGGTTTGGCCGGCTTGCGCCTGGGTTACCTTTTGGGCCAGGACGGGATCATCGACCTGGTAAACCGGGCGCGCCAGCCTTTCAACGTCAATGCCTTTACCCAGAAAGCGGGTGTGATTGCCCTCCGTTACGAGGCGGAATACAGAAAGCAAGTTGCTATGATTCGGGAGGAAATAGGGAGAATCTACCGGGAATTAAATGAGATACCAGGAGTTCGGGTCTACCCGACAGCGGCCAATTTTGTCTTGTTTCAGTGCGCGGATACGGTACGGCTGGCGGAGGATTTGGCGTCGTACGGCTTTCAGGTACGCAATTTAGGGGATATTCCCGTGCTGGGCCCGAGTCTGCGCATGAGCAGCGGGCTGCCGGAAGAGAATAAACAGTTTCTGCGGGCTGTACGGGAAACGATGTCAAAGTGAGGGCCGGGTAATAGATTTGTGACGGTTTTCCGCTCTGCGGCGCAGGTGGGGCGAAAGTGAAGGCCCGGGAATACCGGAAGAAAGGGCGGAAGAACATGAGCCGACGTATGACTGAGGATTTTTCTCAAACTCCCGGGAAGTTGGCGGAGGGTGATCCCGGGGGAGCCCTTGAGAAGATGCCGGCGGGAGATTCCGGGGAGGTGCCCGAAAGTGAACTCGTTCAGCCTAAGCTGAACATCGAGTCTTCGGTGACGAAAGTCTCCAGCGGAGAGTTTCGCCGAAGCCGCCTATCCCAAAATGATGGAGAAGGTTCAGGAGAGGAGCTCGAAGGCGGTTCGGGAGAGGAGTTCGGGGCGGGACCCGGACGAGGCCGGGGAGGGAACCCGGGGGAGGACGACGAGGCCGGGGAGCCGCGAAAAGCGGCAGAAGTACGACGCCGGGTCAGCTTGGAGCGCCGGACGAAAGAGACATACATCAAGGTCAAACTGGATTTGGACGGCAGGGGTGAAGCCGAGGTGCGGACAGGGATTGGTTTTTTCGATCACATGTTGACGGCCTGGAGTCGTTTCGCCGGCATTGATTTGCAACTGGAGGCCGAGGGTGACCTTGAAGTGGATCCCCACCACACGATCGAGGATTGCGGGATCGTCCTAGCGCAGGCGTTGAGGGCGGCATTGTCGGATAAGCGCGGGCTTGAACGCTTTGGCGAGGCACTCCTGCCCATGGACGAGAGCCTGGTGCAAGTGGCTCTGGACATTTCCAACCGCCCTTATCTTGTATGGGATGTCAATTGTCCCTCTGCCGCTGTGGGGGGATTTCCGACGGAAATGGCGGAGGAATTCTTCCGCGCCTTGGTTCAAGCGGGCCTGACCCTGCACATCCGGCTTTTATCCGGAAAAAACAGCCATCATATTTTGGAGGCTGTTTTTAAAGGGGTAGGAAGGGTTCTCCGGCAGGCGGTGCGCAAGAGCTCGGAGGATGCCGGAGTTTTCTCGACCAAAGGGGTCCTTTAGGGCCGGCCCGATAGCCGGTAAGGTTGGTGAAGTTGGTAAAGCTGGTAAGGTTAGCAAACCCGGTAAGGTTGATATAGCGGCAAGGTTCAAGGTTGATAAGGCTGGTAAGGTCGGTGAGGTTGGAGGGTGTCGTTATGATTGGGATTATTGACTACGGGCGGGGAAATTTGCGCAGTGTGGAGAAAGCTCTGGCCGCGACCGGCTTTGAAGCGGAGATTCTTACTGACCCCGCCGCCCTGCCCAGGGTCGGGGGGCTGATCTTGCCCGGAGTCGGGGCTTTTGCGGACGCGATGGCTGCGCTCCGGCAATTGGGCTGGGTCGAACCCCTGGTGAATTATGCCCGCTCGGGAGCCCCTTTCTTGGGGATTTGCTTAGGGATGCAGGTGCTTTTTGAGCTCGGAGAGGAACACGGGGCACACGAAGGTTTGGGTCTGTTGCCGGGACGGGTGGTGAAGTTCCCGCCGGGGCGCAAGATACCGCACATGGGCTGGAATACGGTGCACTGGGAACGGGACAATAACTTGGTTCAAGGAATCCCGGCGGAGTCATGGTTTTATTTCGTTCATTCCTTTTACGTTTCGACGCCGGACGAATCGGTGGTCGTGGGCCGCTCTGAATACGGAGTTGCTTTCCCGGCGCTGGTGGGGCGCGGCAACATCTGGGGAACCCAATTCCATCCGGAGAAGTCCAGCCGCTGGGGGCTGAAGATATTGGAGAATTTCGGCAGGAGAGTGGAAAAAAGTGTTCATCTTTCCGGCAATTGATCTTAAAGAGGGTAAGGTTGTCAGGCTTCTGCAGGGACGAATGGAAGCGGCGACGATTTATGACGAGCACCCGGCAGAGGTGGCTGAGGAATTTGCCCGGCAGGGGGCCACGCATCTGCATGTGGTCGATCTCGACGGCGCGTTCGCCGGCGAGCCGGTGAACGATGCGGCAATTCGGGAAATTGTCCGGGCGGTCCCCCTGCAAGTACAAGTGGGCGGGGGAATTCGCAGCTTAGCCCGGATTGGGGAACTCGTGGAGCTGGGGGTGAAACGGGTGATTCTGGGTACGGCGGCGGTCACGGATCGCGGCCTGGTCGAGGAAGCCGTACGTCGGTATGGGGAAAGCATCCTGGTCGGGATCGATGCCAGGGAGGGGCGGGTCGCGGTCAAGGGCTGGGCGGAAAACACCGCTGTTCAGGCTGTGCAATTAGGGCTGGACATGAAAAGCCTGGGTGTGAAGCGAATCGTCTTTACCGATATTTCCCGGGACGGAATGCTCCAAGGTCCTAACATTAGGAACACGGTACAGTTGGCCCAAACGACGGGCTTAAGAGTCATCGCCTCGGGGGGCATATCCCGGCTGGAAGATTTACGGTGCCTGGCTCAAGAAGAGGCCAGGGGAGCGGGGATCGAAGGAGCGATTATCGGCAAAGCTCTTTATGCGGGAAATTTCACCTTGAGAGAGGCTTTGGAGGCACTGAGGGTTTAAGACCGGGCCCGCCCCGAAAAGGCGAGACTTCAGATGCGAGAGGCTGCCCGCTGGGCCCCGGGGATATAAACTAAACTGCGGGGACGCAAACCAGATCCTGGGGACGCAAACCAGATTCTGGGGACGCAAACCAGATACTGGGGATGCAAACAAAACCGCGGGGGCCGCGGGGAGAAACGGGAGTGCGGCGGCTATGCGGGTCTGGCCACTCAGGAGTACCGAGGAGGCCGGTACGCCGTAACAAGCGCGGGGGGTTGCACGGAATGGGGGGGATTTGAACCATGCTAAGCAAGAGAATTATTCCGTGTCTGGACGTTCACGGAGGGCGGGTTGTGAAAGGGACGAACTTTGTTCACTTGCGCGATGCCGGGGACCCCGTTGAACTGGCCGCTTTTTATGACAGGGAAGGTGCGGATGAACTGGTCTTTCTGGATATTTCGGCTTCCCATGAAGGGAGGAAAACGATGATAAACATGGTGAGGCGCACGGCGGAAGAAGTATTTATCCCTTTTACCCTAGGAGGGGGGTTGCGCAGCCTGGAAGATGTGCGCGAGGTCTTGCGGGCCGGAGCGGACAAGGTTTCGCTTAATACCGCCGCGGTGCAGAACCCGCACCTGATCGAAGAAGGTGCGCTGGCTTTCGGAAGCCAGTGCATGGTCGTGGCGATTGATGCCCGCCAAACTCGGCCCGGCCGCTGGGAGGTCTATATTCACGGCGGGCGTACGCCCACGGGCAAAGACGCCTTGAACTGGGCTCGGGAAGCGGAGAGCCTGGGAGCCGGAGAAATCCTTTTGACTTCGATGGATCGGGACGGCACTAAGGCCGGATATGATTTGGAATTGACGCGCGCGGTAAGTGAAGCTGTTTCCCTGCCGGTAATCGCGAGCGGCGGGGTCGGGAATCTGGAGCATTTGGCGCAGGGGCTGACAGAGGGTGAAGCCGACGCTGTGTTGGCGGCTTCGATTTTCCACTACAGGGAATTTAGCATTGCCCAGGCCAAGGATTTCTTGGCGGCGAAGGGTATCCCGGTGCGGCGGCTGACAGCGTCCGAAAGGTAAGAGCGAATCCCGGCCGGAAGGTGCACTTTTCACTACGCAAGCGGCTTAGTGAAGCTTGCGGGCAGCTGCGAATTAGAAAACCGTTTTTACCCCAGCTCCGTGGGGCCCGCGGCTTTAGCCAGGCTTTAGCCGTGCGAGGATGTCAGTATTTTAGTTGTCCGCAGCAGCGGCGAAATGGAGGTTAGCGTGGAAAAAGATCAAGCGAACACACAGCTCAACCGACTTCAGGTTCCGGCGGGAATACGTTGGAACGCGGACGGGCTTATCCCGGCTGTTGTGCAGGATGTGGAAACCCGGGAAGTTTTGATGCTGGCTTACATGAATGAAACAGCGCTCAGACTCACCCTGGAGGAGGGGCGTGCCTGGTACTACAGCAGAAGCAGGCAAACTTTATGGCGAAAGGGAGAAACGTCCGGACACACGCAAAAGATCCTCGACCTGCGCTTTGACTGCGACCAGGACGCTCTCCTCCTGACGGTCGAGCAAAGCGGCATGGCCTGCCACGAAAATTACTTTTCCTGTTTTCACTACAGGACGGAGACCGCTGGGTTTGCCAAGGTCGGGCAGCCGGAGAGAAGGCCCGAACCTGACCTGGGTAAAGTGCTCCGGGATTTGGCGGAGGTTATCCGGTCGCGCCGCGAGCAAAGGCCGGAGGGAGCCTACACGACGTACCTTTTCAACCAGGGTCTTGACAAGATCCTGAAGAAGGTTGGGGAAGAAAGCGCCGAGGTGATCATTGCCGCCAAGAATCAGGCTCCGGCCGAGATCCGCTACGAAGTGAGCGATCTACTTTATCACCTGCTGGTGATGCTGGAAGAACGGGGTGTCGCACTTGAGGAAGTCGCCTGCGAATTGAGGCAGCGCAGGAAGTGAAGCACTCTCCATACCCCATCAACACGGTAAGGACGGAGCTTGATCATCCGAAAACGGTAAGGTCTCAGTTGGCTCAATCGGCGATTCGCAGAGTCGCGTCCACTTACCAAGGAGAGTGGACAAAAATAAAACAAAACGCCGAGCATCGCGAACTTGGGTACACCAAGAAATATTACCACGGTTTGGAGAAAGCTCCCGAATTCAAATCGCGCACGACTGAAATGGTCTACGGCAGGGATTATTCGTTCGGCAAGAACCAAACGGCCGCGGTCAATACATTGGAAGGCCAAGTTCGCGTTGCTTATGAGGGGTGGACTCCTCACGTTGAGCGCTTGCGTTCGGGCGAGTGGAAAATTGGCACTGCCAAGCTCTGGTATGATAAAAGACGCAAGGCGTTATATCTGATCGTCCCGATCACACGTGAGCAAAGCGTTGACTTAAACGATATGACTCAAGTGCAGGGTGTTGATGTCGGTATGCGCTCGATAAGTCATCGCTGTACGGAGGGTACGCTACCCGCCAGGATGCCCATTATACAAGCCAAGCATGCCCCCGTTGCGAGCATACGAGCAAGAACAACCGGCCGGGAAAGGGACTGCTCTTCACCTGCGAAGCTTGCGGTTATACGCTGCATGCTGACTTGGTAGGCGGACGTAATGTAAGGCTTAGAACGTTGGTCGCCCGGCAGGACCGGACGATTACGGGGCGCGTTTCAACCGTCCCTGATGTGGATTCCAATGATACTGGGCCGGACCCGGTGGAGGAAAGCCGCAATCCTCTGACTTTAGTCAGGGGTAGTTGAAGAGCGGTAATATTGTGATCTATACCCTATTATGGGTGGGCGGGCAGTGCAGGCTGCTCGCCCTAGTGCCATTTATGCGGCCTTGACCGCGGGTATCCCCTCGGTCGCAGGACCCCGTCGACCCAAAAGCGCCGGAAAGCGCAAGGATAGACGCGGGATTTTGACGTTTTTCTGCTCTCGGCTGAAACATATGTTCCAAAAAGGTCCACAATGTGGTAAAATAAAGAAACGGCTGGATCCGGCTAAACCCCATGGGGCCCGTGACCTGAAAGTCAGCACGGGGCCGGTCGTCCGGAAGCCGGGGAAGGGGGCAAGGCGGTCTTGGCAGGATATAATGCGGAAGACATTCAAATCCTGGACGGGTTGGAAGCGGTGCGAAAACGCCCGGGTATGTACATAGGGGCCACAAATTCCCGGGGATTGCACCATCTGGCCTGGGAAATCATTGACAATGCAATCGATGAAGTGGAGTCAGGGCATTGTAGCCGGATTCGGGTGACGCTAAACCCGGATAACTCACTGACGGTGGAGGACAACGGCCGCGGCATTCCCGTGGACATCCATCCCAAAATGGGGATCCCGGCCGCCAGGGTGGCTTACGAGGTTCTGCATGCCGGAGGCAAGTTCGGCGGGGAATCCTATAAAGTCTCCGGTGGGTTGCACGGGGTAGGCGCCAGTGTCGTCAATGCTTTATCAGAATTCTTGCTGCTTGAGATAAAACGGGAGGGCAAGCGTTTCCGGCTCGAGTATGCCGACGGGGGGAAACTTGTCTCCGAGCTCAAAGTCGTCGAGCACAGGGTGAAGGGGACTGGGACCAAGGTGACTTTCCGGCCGGACTGGGCAATTTTTAAAGAACAGGTTTTAAAAGCGGAAATTCTGCAAAGCCGGCTGCAGGAGTTGGCGTATCTCAATGCCGGCTTAGTGATCGATTTTCTCGATAGGCGTGGGGGAGAACGTGCCGAGAGTTACTGCGCTCGGACCGGGTTGGTAGGGTTTGTCGATCAGATCAGTGCGGAGGGGGGTAATGAACCTCTGCATAAACGGCCGATCTATTTTCGGGGAGAAAAGGACGGCGTTCAGGCTGAATGTGCCATCCAGTATAATGATGCGGATACGGAAACATTTTATTCGTTCTGCAACAATATCGCCACCGTAGAGGGGGGGACGCATGAAAGCGGGTTGAGGACCGCCTTGACCCGGGTTTTTAATAATTACGGCAAAAAAGCGGGCCTGCTGAAAAACAAGGATGAGAGTTTAATCGGAGACGATTTGCGTGACGGGCTGGTTTGCGTACTCTCAGTCAAAGTACGGGAACCGCAGTTTGAAGGGCAAACCAAGACTAGGCTTTCAAATACGGAAGTGGAAGGCATTGTCCAGTCTCTGGCCAACGAGGGTTTGAACGGTTTTTTTGAGCAGTACCCCAATGTAGCCAAAGAAGTCATCAGCAAGTCCTGGCGCACGGCCCAGGTTCGCATCGCCTCCAAACGGGCCAAAGAGCTCAAACGCATGAAAAAGGACGCGGAGGCAAAAGCCCTGGGAGGGAAACTGGCGGCCTGCTCCGAAAAAGACAAGTTAAAAAATGAACTCTTTCTGGTCGAGGGGGATTCGGCCGGGGGTTCGGCCAAGTCCGGCCGCGACCGCCGTTTTCAGGCGATTCTCCCCCTTCGGGGCAAGGTCATCAATACTTTCCGCGCGAAGCTGGACAAGGTGCTGGAAAATGAAGAAATACGCTCGATGATTACGGCCATCGGCGCGGGGTTGGGGAAGGAATTTGATTTGGAGAAATGCAATTATGCCCGGGTTTGCATCATGACGGATTCCGACCTGGACGGAGCCCATATCCGCACCCTCCTCCTGACTTTCTTCTATCGCTATATGCGCCCGCTCATTTTAGACAACCGCATCTATATTGCCCAGTCCCCTTTATACAAGGTGCAAAAGGGCAGCGGCGTTCGTTATGCCTACGATGATTCTGAGCTGAAAGAAGCGCTCAAGCACCTGGGCCGTAAAGCCCAGGTGCAGAGGTATAAAGGCTTAGGGGAGATGAACCCCGAGCAGTTGTGGGAAACCACGCTGAATCCGGCTAACCGTAAAATGATTCAAGTGACGATTGACGATGCGGTGGCTGCCGAGAGAAAACTCAATATCTGCATGGGTCCGGCAGTGGAACCTCGGCGGGAATTTCTCATGGAGCATATTGTCTTCACGCAAGAGGATATCTGAAAAAGACCAAGCCGGAGGGGGCGAACGAAGCCGGAGGGCGGCCCAAGCCGGAGGACGAATGGAGCCGGAAGGCGGCCCAAGTCGGAGCGGGATTGCCGGGACCCCCGGCCGGGGTGAGTGAGTCGTCCCGCGCAAACGGAGGAAAAACATGAGCGTCTTGGAAGAAAACATCAGTCAAAGGCCTTTGGAAGAGGTACTGCCTGAGGCTTATATGGGCTATTCAAAATTTGTTATCCTGCACCGGGCCATTCCGGATGTGCGGGATGGCCTCAAGCCGGTGCACCGGCGTATTATTTACTCCATGAACGAGCTCGGTATGTATCCGGATAAGCCCTACTCGAAATCTGCCCGTTTGGTTGGGCATTGTATGGGGGCCTATCACCCCCACGGCGACAGCGCCATCTATGAAGCGGCCGTGCGCATGGCCCAACCCTGGGCTTCCCGCTATCCTTTTGTTGATGGGCACGGAAATTTCGGTTCGGTGGACGGGGATCCGGCTGCGGCTATGCGCTACACGGAGATACGCATGACCCCTTTGGCCAGACTGATGTGCCAAGACCTGGAGAAGGACACTGTCAGTTTTCGGCCAAACTACGACAACCGTCTCAAGGAACCCGTGGTTTTATCCAGCCCTTTGCCTAACGTCCTGGTCAACGGTGCCGGGGGAATCGCTGTGGGACTTTCCACCAACATGCCG
Source organism: Acididesulfobacillus acetoxydans (assembly GCF_902729405.1). Lineage (GTDB taxonomy): Bacteria > Bacillota > Desulfitobacteriia > Desulfitobacteriales > Desulfitobacteriaceae > Acididesulfobacillus > Acididesulfobacillus acetoxydans. The sequence continues at coordinate 3,329,804 of NZ_LR746496.1, read as the reverse complement.
CCTCATAACTTGGGCGAGGCGGTGAACGGAATCATTCACCAAATCGACCGGCCGGAAATTACGCCGGCGGAGCTGATGAACTGGGTGCCTGGGCCTGATTTTCCCACAGGGGGATTTATCTTGGGAAGAGAGGGCATCCGCCAAGCCTGCGAAACAGGGCGGGGCAAAATCATCCTGCGCGGCAAGGCGTCGATTCAACCCGGGAAAAACGGCAAAAGCCTTATAGTCATTACGGAAATTCCTTATCAGGTCAATAAGGCGAATCTGGCCGCTAAGATTGAAACTCTAACCGCGGATAAGATCGAGGGAATCGCGGATGTCCGTGACGAGTCGGACCGCGAAGGGATGCGCCTGGTGGTGGAATGCCGCAAAGACAGCGATCCGGAGAAGATTCTCGAGCGGCTTTACAAGTACACGCAGCTGCAGGAATCCTTTAGCATCATTAACCTGGTGATTGCGGCCGACGGTACCCCGAAAGTCATGAACTTAAAAGAAATCAATGCCGCTTACATTGAGCATCGCCGGGAAGTTGTCGTGAACCGGGTCACGTATGACCTGAAGAGGGCGAAAGAGAGAGCGCACATCCTGGAGGGGCTGGTCAAAGCGATTCAAAATCTTGATCAGGTGATTTCAGAGATCCGGGCGGCCAAGACTCCGGCCTTAGCCAAGGCAGCTTTGGTTCTCCGCTTCGCGTTCTCCGAACTGCAGGCCCAGGCAGTCTTGGATATGAAACTCCAGCACCTAACTCATCTGGAATTGCTTGGGATAGAGCGTGAGTATGACAAGATTCAAAAAACTGTCGTTGCCTTGCAAGAGATTTTAGCCGATGAGAGGAAAGTTTATGGTATCATTAAGAAAGAACTGAAGGAGACAGCAGATAAGTACGGAGACGAGCGGAGAACCGTTATCCTGGACGGCGGGGACCAAGGGAAGCCTCAGACCGTTCCCGCGGGGCCGGCGAGGCCGTTGGAGGTCTTGCTGACCGGCAAGGGATTCATCAAAGCCCGGCTGCCGGGGAAAAACGGACGCGGCAAGATGGGAGATCCGGCAGGCCAAGGCGGGGATATGTTTGAACACAAGGGCGAAGATAGGTTCGGATACAAAGAGGGGGATGCACTTCGGTACAAAGACACAGACATATTTCAATACAAAGACGGGGATATTCTTCGACACAAAGTGCGTTGTACAGATAAGGATCAGCTGTTATTCTTCGGTGTGAGCGGGAAAGTGTACAGTTTAGCCGCGAAGTTGGTTCCCGAAACGTCCGGCAGGGTAAAAGGGAAAACGCTCTCGGCAGTTGTTTCCCTCCCCGAAGGAGAAGAAATCGCGGCTTGCCGGCCTCTGCCGGAAGCGGCGGGGGGCCATGTCGTCTTTGTCACCCGGCTGGGACAAATTATGAAAAGCCCGGCTGCAGACTTTGCCAATCTGAGGACTGCAGAAGGTATGACATTGAAACCGGACGATACTCTCGTTACAGCCTGGATCAGCCCGGAGGAGCAGGATCTGATCTTGCTCACGGCTCAAGGACAGGCCTTGCGTTTGACGGAGGCTGACATTAGGGCCATGGGCCGCAAGTCCAAAGGGGTGCGGGGGGTTAACCTGGCTCCGGGAGACTCGGTGGTGGCCGCCCTGCCCGTGACAGATGCGGCGGCGGATCTCATAACGGTGAGTGAACGGGGTTGGCTCAAACGCACACCCATTGAGGAGTTCAAACGACAGAAACCGGGCGGCAAAGGAGTCACGGCTGCCCGGGTGGAACTGGAAAAGACCGGGTTGTTGGCGGCCGCCCTGCCGGTAGGCCCGGCAGCCGTTTTGACCGTGCTGCAAAGGAGTGGGGCGCAGACCCGGATCCCGGTCGAGAGCCTCAAGATTGAAACCCGGTCGCGGAGAGGCGCTTTGCTGGTTGCGGTCGTGCTGGATGATTACGTGATCGCGGTCTTTGGCTAGGGCGCCGTTGCCGGTGTTCCGGGAGGGGAGACTCCCACTTCTACAAGTGGGAGTGGTTCCCCCGTTGCTTCGTAGGGGGGAGACTCAGCCTTCGGCCGTCATTGTCCACCGGACAATGACGCCTTCGCCGCGAAGTGTCGTTTTGGGATAGGCGGCTTCGTCAGTTGAACGAGTTCACTTCCGACCCAGAAAGTCGCAGTGTTCTGCGGAGTGTTGATAAACTCCCAAGAACGAGGAGGATATGGTATGGAAAGCGTAAAGTGGGCACGGGTATCGAAAACAGTTACACTTCCCCGCCTGAATCGCTTAAGTCCCTCCCTGGAGAGCACGGCCCTGAAGATCATGGAGGAGTCGGGTGAGCTGGCCCAAGCGATTGGGAAGTTCCGGGGGCTGAGCGGCGAAAGGCCAAAGATCGAGGAGAAAGAGGCTATGCAGTTGGTGGCCCGTGAGCTGATGGATGTGGCCCAAACAGCTGTGACGATGATGTTTGTCCTCGAAGAGCAGTACGGAATCGATTTGGCCGGGGTCCTGGAGGAGCATACGGAAAAGCTGCGGCAAAAAGGCTATTGTGATTAGGAGCGCCATGGAACACCTGAAGATCAAGAACATGATGCGAAATTATCGATTCGCGCAGAGCATCCAGGATGCCGGGGCTAATGTTATTGGGAGCGAGGTGAGTGGTTTACAATGTATAGTTTGGCGGATTTGAATCCGGTCCAGCGGGAGGCGGTCGAGCATCGGGACGGACCTTTGCTGATCCTGGCTGGGGCAGGATCGGGGAAAACCCGCGTCTTAACTTATCGCATCGCCCATCTCGTTGCCCGGGGTGTTGCCCCTTGGAGTATTTTGGCCATTACGTTCACTAACAAGGCGGCTAAGGAAATGAGACAACGGGTGGAGACATTGTTGGGAAGCGCAGGGGCTGGCCTTTGGGTATCTACTTTTCACTCCGCCTGTGTCCGTATTCTGCGGCGGGAAATCGATCATTTGTCCGGATACGCGCGCAGTTTTGTTATCTACGATACTGGGGACCAGCTGTCCGTATTGAAGTCCTGCCTTAAGGAATTGGACCTGGACGAGAAGAAATTCCCGGCTCGAGGCATTTCAGCCAAAATCAGCGATTGGAAAAACAGGCTCTGCCAAGTGCAGGACGCGGAGGGGCAGGCGGCCGAGTATTTTGAAGAGATGGCGGCCAAAGCCTACAGACTTTATCAGAAGAAACTTATGGCTAATAATGCCTTGGATTTTGATGATATTATCATGCTCACAGTTGAGCTCTTCCGCCAAAATCCGACCGTTCTGGACTATTACCGCGACAGGTTTCGCTATATTTTGGTGGATGAATACCAGGACACCAATCATGCCCAGTATACTTTGGTCAACCTGCTGGCGGCCCGCTATCGCAACCTCTGTGTGGTGGGAGACGACGATCAGGCTGTGTATGGCTGGAGAGGGGCCGATGTCCAGAATATCCTCGCTTTCGAGCGGGATTACCCGGAAGCCGTGGTCCTCAAGCTGGAGCAGAACTACCGCTCCACGAAACACATTTTGCAGGCGGCGAATGCCGTGGTTCGGCATAACCTGGACCGCAAAGCCAAGTCTCTCTGGACGGAGAATCTGTCCGGGGACCTGCTAATTCATTATGCGGCGGAGGATGAACGGGATGAGGCACGCTACGTGGCGGAGAGGATCCGGCGCTTGAAAGACCGGGAGGGCCGTCCGAATAAGGATTTTGCCGTGCTCTACCGCTCCAATGCCCAATCCCGTATTTTGGAGGAGTACCTCTTGCGGGAGGGAATTCCTTACCGGGTCGTTTCGGGTATGAAATTCTACGAACGGATGGAGATTAAAGATATTCTCGCCTATCTGAGGGTTTTGCACAACCCGGCGGACCGGGTGAGTTTCAGCAGGATTCTCAATGTGCCGAAACGGGGTTTAGGTGAGAGCGTACTGGCGAAGGTACTGCTCTATGCGGAAGAGCAGGGCTTGGACATGCTGGCCGCGCTAAGGGAAGCCGAGTACATTCCCGGCTTGCGGCCCCAGGCCCGTGAGGCTCTCCTGAGTCTTAGCAGGCTCTTGGAAGAACTGCGAGAACAGAGCCTGGAGGGGAAAATCACGGATCTGGTTGAGGAGATCCTGGACAAGACCGATTATTGGACCATGCTCAAGGCTGACAACACGCCGGAAGCCCAAGCCAGGGTGGAGAACCTGCAGGAATTCCTCTCAGTTACCGCCGAATATGATGCCAAAATACCCGAGGAAAGAGACGAACAGGCCGCCGAAGAAGGAAACCGGCCGGCAGCGGGAACGGCGTCCGGTTCCTTAGCGGAGGCGGAAGACCGGCTCGGGCCGGGGGCAGAAGACCGCCCTGGAACCCAGGCTGGGGGTACCTTCCTGACCGGGGGAGAGGACCGGATCGTTTCGGGAACGGGAGATACTGCCTCGGCGGGGGCAGAAGACCGCCCTATACCCGAGGCTGGGGGCGACTTCCCTGCCGAGGAAGAGGACGGGCCCGCACTCGTGATTGACGATTTCTCCGCGGGGGTGGGCGGCTTTCTGGAGCAGGTAGCTTTGGTGGCTGATATTGACCAGTTGAACGAAGGTGACGACGGTGTCGTTTTGATGACCATGCATTCGGCCAAAGGGCTGGAGTTCCCGGTGGTTTTTCTGGTGGGTATGGAGGAGGGCATTTTCCCCAGTTCCCATTCTTTGCTGGCGGAAGCGGCACTGGAAGAGGAACGCCGGCTTTGCTACGTGGCTCTGACCCGGGCCAAGGAAAAAATATACCTCTGCTGCGCCAGCCGGCGGCTGCTCTATGGGCACATTCAAAGCAATTTGCCTTCAAGATTTTTCAGTGAGGTTCCCCCCGAGTTAATGCTGGATCGGGACCCAATCGATCCTCCGCCCCGGCGGCAGGGACGCATGGGCGGCGCCGTTCGGGGCGGGGGTTTCGCTGGGACAAGCGGACACGGCCGCAGCAAGAACCGGGACGATGGTTCACTTGCCTCCGCAGGGACTCCCCTGGCAACCGGCAAAAGTGAAACGTATCATGTCGGAGACAAGGTGGAGCATGAGAAATTCGGCAGGGGGATTATCGTGAGCGTCAAAGGAGAGGGGGCCTCCGCCATCCTCACGGTGGCCTTTAGCGGACAGCTCAAACAACTAATTTCCGAATATGCCAAACTGACTCGGTTTTAGGTCAGGTGCAGAGAGGATGACTAAGTTATTCGCGTTTTTGGCTGCGATTCTCAGGGATGACCAAATTATCCTCGCGAGGAGGGATTCGTATGGATGAAGAACCGACCAAGGAGGGACGAAAAAAGGAGAGAAAGCCAGACGGAAGCTCGGAGCAGGCGACGGCAGGGAACAGGGGGACAAAACCTGGACAAGATGGAGGGCGAAAGCGCGAGGGTGAACGGATTTCCTTCCTGCGCCGGCAGATAGAAGAGGCGAATAGGAATTACTACGGACTGGATCGACCGACTCTGACCGATGCCGAATATGACTCTTTAATGGGTGAATTGCTGGAGTGGGAGCGCAAGTATCCGGAACTCGTGACGCCGGATTCCCCCAGCCAGCGCGTGGGGGGCCATGTGGCTAAGGAGTTCAACAAGGTGAGGCATGTCGAACCTCTGCTTAGCCTGGACAATGCCTTCGACGCGGGGGACTTGCGCGAGTTCGACCGGCGGGTGCGGTCCGTGGCCCCGGATGCGGAATATGTTGTGGAACTGAAAATTGACGGGTTAACAGTGGCCATATCCTATGAAAATGGGCTTTTGCTCAGGGGAGCGACGCGCGGGGACGGAGAAGTCGGCGAAGACATCACGGCTAACGTTAAGACGATTTCTTCTCTTCCCCTGCGCTTGCCGGAAAAGATCCTGCGTCTGGATGTGCGTGGGGAAGGTTATATGCCCAAAGCCTCATTTCTCAGATTGAATCAGGAGCGCGAGGAGGAGGGACAAACCACCTTTGCGAATCCCCGGAACGCGGCCGCGGGTTCTTTGAGACAATTAAATTCGGCCGTCACCGCCCAACGCAAACTGGGCTTTTTCGCATACCAGATGCTGGGAGAAGGGGTCGGGCAGGTTGAGACTCAGAGCGGAGTCTTGGCGTATTTGCAGAGGCTCGGTTTTTCCGTCAATCCGGAGTTCCGCATTTTTCGGGATATTGAGGGAGTCGTCCGCTACTGCGGGGAGATGGCGGAACGGAGACATCAGCTCGCCTATGACATTGACGGGTTGGTCATCAAGGTCAATAGCCTGGACCAGCAGAGAAACCTTGGCTTTACTTCCAAGAGCCCCCGTTGGGCTATCGCCTTTAAGTTTCCGGCTGAGCAAGTGGAAAGTGTAGTGGAGGATATCGTGGTTAGGGTCGGGCGCACGGGGGTACTGACGCCCACCGCTTGCCTGACGCCCGTGGCAGTGGCGGGTTCGACCGTGAGTAAGGCGACTTTGCACAATGCGGATTATATTGGGGAGAAAGACATCCGGATTGGGGATCATGTCTTACTTCAGAAGGCGGGGGATGTCATTCCGGAAGTGGTCACAGTCCTGGCCGAAAAGAGGTCAGGTGCTGAGCGCGAGTTCGTGATGCCCGGCACCTGCCCGGCCTGCGGCGGTCCGGTCAGCCGGGAGGAGGGAGAGGTGGCTTACCGTTGCACCAGTATCCGTTGCCCGGCGAGGCAGCGGGAGGCGGTGATTCACTTTGTTTCCCGGGACGCGATGAATGTCGACGGCCTGGGGCCGGCTTTGGTGGCGCAGTTGCTGGAGACGGGTCTGATCAAGGACGCCGCTGACCTCTTCACCCTGAAGTTTGAACAGCTTTTGGAGTTGGAACGCATGGGCCGCAAGTCGGCGGAGAATTTGCTTCAGGCCATTGAAAAAAGCAAAGAACGCGGGTTAGCGCCTCTCCTGTTCGCCTTGGGAATTCACCACGTGGGCGCGAAGGCCGGCCGGGTGCTGGCTCAGACCTTTACTTCTCTGGAACGGCTGGAAGGCGCCACCCAGGAAGAACTGCAAGAGATTCCGGATATCGGTCCGGTGATGGCCAGAAGCATCAGGCAGTTTTTCACCTTAGAGAGTACCGGTGAGTTTCTGACCAAACTTCGGCTAGCCGGCGTAAAAACAACTTCAGACACGGGCAGCCGGCAGCCGCTCCTCGCAGGTCAGACGATTGTTGTCACGGGCAGCCTCAAGCGCTGGGATCGCCGCGGAATCGAAGCCTTGATCGAAGAGATGGGCGCAAGAGCGGCAGGAAGCGTCAGCAAGAAAACGAGTCTGGTGGTAGCCGGAGAGAAGGCAGGGTCCAAGCTGGAGCAGGCCAGGGCGCTCGGTATCCCCGTCATGGATGAAGACGAATTTTCCCGGTGGTTGGCCGGAAGGGCCAAGGAAACAGCGCCCTCAGAGGCGGCACAACCCGCTGGCTCGTAAGAGAGTCCCATCGGATTCGCCGCGCAAGGCAACCGGCGGTTTCACCGTGGGCCCTGCCTGCTGCCTTCGGATTCTGCGCGGGGAGCGAATCCTCCGTAACAGAGCCAATCCCCCGTCATGGGCACAACGTGTCATAGGGCGGAATGTCTGCGGTTCCCGGGAAGGCTGGAGTTTCCCCGCACTGGGCCGGATGCGTTAATCCGCCGGAACGCTTGAATGTGGGCGCAGCCGGGCCTGCGGCATCCCTAGGGTATAACGGGACCCGGCGGGAGCTAACGGCACCTCAACGACGGATGATCCGGGGGGCGGTCCGGTGAGCGAGTGTGCCGGAGACGGCTCGAACTTGCCGTACCTTGCCTGATTTGATATATTAGAGAAGTAATTCGGCACAAATGTGATGCGCGGGAGCGCAAATGAGTGGTTGATGGCGGTTGAAGGCAAAAGGGGTGGCGAAAGGGTGAAAATTTCACGGTCGGACGTTGAACATGTGGCTTTATTGGCCCGCTTGGAGCTTACGGAACCGGAGATTGAAATGTTCACGGAGCAGCTCAACTCCATTTTGGAATATGCGGCAGTTCTTGAGCAGTTGAATACCGACGGGGTTAGTCCTACGGCCCATGTCCTTCCTTTGCACAATGTGCTGCGGGAAGATGTGGTACGACCCTCCTTGGAACAGGAGAAAGCCCTGATGAACGCGCCGGATGCGGAGAACGGCTTCTTCCGCGTTCCCAGGATCGTCTGAGGCTTGGGAACCCGGTGACAAGGTCTCGTGAGGCGGAAGGAGTGCGGGTGATGGATATCACGGCCAAGACGGCGGTTGAAATGCATGATCTTTTGGTAGCTAAAGAAGTTAGCGCCGTGGAACTGACCAAGGCTTTCATTGAACGTATCCGGGCGGTGGAGGAGAAAGTCTCGGCTTATGTCTCTGTAAGTGAAGACCTAGCTCTGAAACAGGCCGGACAGGTCGACGCAAGAATTGCCAGGGGGGAGACTCCGGGTTCCCTGGAGGGAATCCCGATGGGGTTGAAAGATAACATTTGCACCAAGGGCATGAGAACGACCTGTTCTTCGAAAATGTTGGAGAATTTTGTTCCCCCTTTCGAGGCGACCGTTACGGAGCGGTTAAGAAAGGCGGGGACGATTTGTCTGGGTAAACTGAATATGGATGAGTTTGCCATGGGCTCCTCGACTGAGAATTCCCATTTCCGGTTCACCCGGAATCCCTGGGACCTTGCCTGCGTGCCTGGTGGCTCCTCCGGAGGACCCGCCGCAGCGGTGGCCGCAGATGAAGCAGCCTATTCCCTCGGTTCCGACACGGGAGGCTCTATTCGCCAGCCGGCTGCTTTCTGCGGGGTCGTCGGTTTGAAACCCACCTATGGGGCGGTATCGCGCTATGGGTTGATCGCCTACGCATCTTCCCTCGATCAGATCGGACCCGTCAGTAAGGATGTCCGGGATAATGCCCTGGTCATGAACTGTATCGCCGGCTATGATGCCAAGGATTCCACCTCGGTGAATTACGGCAAACCTGATTATACCCAGTTCCTGGTCGACGACATTCAAGGCTTGCGCATTGGTATCCCGCGCGAATACCTTGGTGACGGCACGGATCCCAGGGTGGCGGAGGTCATCCGTAAAGCAGTGGGGATTCTTCAGGACTTGGGAGCGCAAGTGGACGAATGTTCCCTGCCCCACACCGAGTACGCCATCCCTGCCTATTACCTCATCGCGACCGCGGAGTGCAGTTCGAATCTCGCTCGCTATGACGGAGTCGGTTTTGGCTACCGAGGGGGGGGGGCCGAAGACATTGTCGACATGGTTTCCAAAACCAGGGCGGAAGGATTCGGGCCGGAAGTCAAGCGCCGGATCATGCTGGGTACTTATGCGCTCAGTTCCGGTTATTATGATGCTTATTACCTCAAAGCCCAAAAAGTACGGACTTTGATCAAAGGAGACTTTGATCGGGCGTTCGCCGAATACGATGTCCTCCTTTCTCCCGTTGCCCCCACGCCGGCTTTCAAGTTCGGAGAAAAATCGTCCGACCCCCTGGCGATGTATTTGTCGGACGTGTGTACGGTGCCTGTCAATCTAGCCGGCATTCCAGCCATCACGCTTCCGGCCGGCTTTGCCGGGGTGCTGCCTGTCGGCCTGCATTTAATGGGTAAGGCATTTGACGAAGGAACGCTTTACCGGGTGGCCTACACCTTCGAACAAAACACGGAATTCCACAAAGCGAAACCCGATTTGGGGGTGGAGGTGAGAGCCGATGGCTTGGCAAGATAGATATGAGATGGTCTGCGGCGTTGAGACGCATGTGGAGCTGGCAACGAAAACAAAGATCTTTTGTGGCTGCAGCACGGAATTCGGCGGAGAACAGAATACCCATGTCTGTCCGGTTTGTCTGGGTATGCCCGGGGTTCTGCCGGTTTTGAACCGGGAGGTCGTCAACTTGGCCATTAAGGCGGGGTTGGCACTGAACTGCGAAATCGCGGAGTTTTCCAAGTTTGACAGGAAAAATTACTATTATCCGGACTTGCCCAAGAACTACCAAACTTCGCAATATGATTTGCCGATCTGTACTAAGGGTTGGGTGACGATCGAAACGGAGGAGAGAGTTAAAAAAATCGGAATCACGCGAGCTCATATGGAAGAAGACGCCGGTAAACTGGTTCACAGCGGGGAAACGATTATGAGTTCGGATGAATCATACGTCGATTATAACCGGACCGGGGTTCCCTTGCTGGAAATCGTTTCAGAACCGGATATGCGCTCTGTTCCGGAGGTGCTGGCCTATTTGGAGCAATTGGTGCAAATCCTCCAGTACACGGAGGTTTCCGATTGCCGGATGGAGCAAGGCTCAGTGCGTTTCGACATCAACGTCTCGCTCAGGCGGCTGGGTGCCGACGGGTTTGGCATCCGGACGGAAACCAAGAATCTGAACTCCTTCAGCTCGGTACGCCGTTGCCTTGAATACGAAACAGAACGTCAAGCCCAAGTGCTGAATGGCGGCGGACAGGTTATTCAGGAAACACGGACTTGGGACGAGGGCAAAGGGATTACCTTGGCCTTGCGTACCAAAGAGGAAGCGCACGATTATCGGTATTTTCCGGAACCGGATTTGGTCCCCCTCGTCATTGGCCGGGATTGGGTGGAGAGGATCAGAACCACCTTGCCGGAACTTCCCGCCGAGCGGCGGTTGCGCTACCTAGAACTGGGCCTGTCGGAATATGATGCCGGCGTCTTGGTTGCAGCCAAACCTCTGGCAGATTTCTTTGACCGGGCGCTTATCCGCTTTGATCAAGCCAAGGTTTTGGTCAATTGGGTTACCGGCGATTTTCTGCGTTTACTGAATGCGAACCAGCAGAGTGCAGCCGAATCCCGCCTTTCACCTGAACAGTTCGCCGAACTCATGGGCTTGATCGACCAAGGGGTAATCAGCGGCAAGATTGGCAAAAATGTTCTTGAGGAGATGTATCTCACGGGTAAAGATCCGTCTCTCATCGTCAAGGAAAAGAACCTGGCCCAGATCAGTGATGAGGGAACCTTGCTCCGAATTGTGGACGAAGTACTGGCTGCCCATCCGCAGTCAGTGGAGGATTTCCGGGCGGGTAAGGAAAAGGCCATCGGATTTCTGGTGGGCCGGGTGATGAAGGCTACTAAAGGTCAGGGTAATCCCGGATTGGTAAACCGCCTGCTCAGGGAGAAAATGACTTGACGCAGATATCCTGACGCTCGCGACGATTCAACGGACTGTACTAATATACAGGGGAAAATTTGTTCAAGTATACTGTATAAGTGATAAAGTCCTGTTCAAACCGACAGGGCTTTGTGCTAGTATTAAAGTCTATAGGAACAAATGAGATAAGTTAAGCCAGCGGATCCGGCGGAGGTCCCGCGAAGTCCTTCAGGGAGGGAGTCAGATAAGGCCGAGCCAAGAATCCTGTTGTAAGGACCTTTGCAGAGAGTGAAGCCGGCGCCGGTTTGAGCCTGGCTTCTACAAGGTTCCAATTCTTAAAACCTTGCTATAGAGTTTCCTGCCGCCCAGAGCGGTGGCGGGAGTCAAGGCAATGCGGGAAACCGGTTGAGAATATGCCGTCGGGCAGCCGGGAATAGGATGGGATAGGACAGGCTGCAGTGCGTCTCTCTAAGGGGCTTTGGCAAGGAGGGGCCGGCGAAGGAGATCCAAGACGGGTTCTCTCACCGTTAATAGCGCCGGTCAGGAAAGGGGAAGTTCAAGTGAGTCAAGATTTAAAGATCGTGGATACGACTTTACGGGATGGAGAGCAAACGGCCGGTGTTGTATTTTCTAACCAGGAAAAATTACGCATCGCCCGCCTTTTGGATGAACTTGGGGTAGATCAGATTGAGGCGGGCATCCCTGTCATGGGTGGAGATGAACAGCGAGCCATCCGGGACATCGTCAATATGGGTTTGAAGGCCAGCATTATGGGGTGGAACCGGGCGGTTATCAGTGATATTGAGAGCTCTTTGGCCTGCGGCGTGGATGCGGTCGCTATCTCCATTTCCACTTCGGATATTCACATTGAGCATAAGCTTATGACCACGCGCGGAGCCGTCTTGGAGCGTATGGTCAAGGCGACGGAATTTGCCAAAGGCCAGGGAGTCTACATTTCGGTGAATGCGGAAGACGCATCCCGAACAGAGATGGATTTCCTGGTTGAATTTGCTCGCGAGGCCAAAAGAGCCGGGGCAGATCGCATCCGTTACTGTGACACGGTAGGAATTAATGATCCGTTCACGACCTATGAGAGGATTAAAACTTTGATCGAACGGGTCGGGATTGATGTGGAAATGCATACCCATAATGATTTCGGCATGGCCACTGCCAATGCTCTGGCCGGGGTCAAGGCGGGGGCCAGCCATGTGGGAGTGACTGTGAACGGCTTGGGGGAACGCGCCGGAAACGCCGCTCTGGAGGAAGTGGTGATGGCTCTTAAGGTTCTTTGGGAGGCTGACTTGAATTTTGCGACGACCCGATTCAGGGAGGTGTCGGAATACGTTGCCCGTGCTTCCGGCCGGCAGCTGCCTGTGTGGAAGGCGATCGTAGGGACCAATATGTTTGCGCATGAGTCGGGAATTCACGCGGACGGCGCCTTGAAAAATCCGTTGACTTATGAGGTGTTCAAGCCTGAAGATGTGGGCCTCGAACGCCAGATCGTAATCGGCAAACATTCAGGTACCGCAGCTATCAAAGCGAAATTCAGCGAATACGGCAAAGAGATCAGCGATGAAGAGGCGGAGGAACTCCTGAAGAGGGTCAGGGCCATGGCGGTTGATATGAAACGCTCTTTGTTTGACAAGGAACTGGTTTACATTTTCGAAGATATGGTGGCTCAACGATAATGCATGGTTCTCAGACTGCTTTACGGTTCTGCGGTTGCTAGAGATTAGGGTGCAAAGTCTGCTAAATCTACGAACTTCAGAGACGTGCCGCCGTACAGGTCGGTGGATGCCGGCTCTGTGGCAGGTAAGCGCTGCGGTCCAGTGATCCATAAGCAGCATGGTTCTACGGTCTGCGGTCGTCGGTTTAGCCGCACTGGGTTCTGCGGTTTCCGGTTACAAAACTTTGGATCAGCCTGATGTGAAAGGTGTGTCGGAAAGAAAGGAGTTGTGTTATGTTCTCTGGCGAATACCGGAGGAAATGCGTGTCGGCAGACACGGCCGTCAAGGCGGTGAAGAGCGGCGATTGGATCGAATTTGGCTGGGCCGCCAGTATGCCCAAACTTCTGGATGAGGCCCTAGCCAGACGTCGGGACGAACTGACGGATGTGAAGCTGAGAGGTGCGGTTTTGACCGCTCCCCTCGCCATTTTGGAAAGTGACCCCGAAGCTCGCCACTTCTTATGGAACAGCTGGCACTACAGCGGTCTTGAACGCCAATACGGACAGAAAGGCCAAGCTTACTACATTCCCATTAAGTATTCCCAGGTTCCGCGTTACATACGGGAAAACCTGCGCACAGACGTGGCGATGATTCAAGTGGCACCCATGGATCGGCACGGTTATTTTAATTTCGGCGTGACGATTTCGCATTTTGCGGCTGCGGCTGAGAAAGCGCAGACTGTGATCGTGGAAGTTAACGAAGACATGCCTCAGGTTCAGGGCGGGTATGACCATGTCGTTCACATTTCCCAGGTGGACTATATTGTCGAAGGAGGTCACCTGGGTCTGCCTGTGCTGCCGACTCCGCCGGTAAGCGATATTGACCGGCAGATTGCCGGACAAATACTTCCGGATATTGAGGACGGAGCCTGCGTGCAGTTGGGTATCGGGGGCATGCCCAATGCCTTGGGAAAAATGATTGCCCAGTCTGACCTGCGTGACCTCGGGGTACATAGCGAGATGCTTGTGGATGCCTTTGCCGATATGGTGGAGGCGGGCCGGGTTAACGGCAGACGCAAACAGATCGACAGGGGACGGGTGACATTCTCATTTGCGGCGGGTTCCCAACGGTTGTATGATTTTATGAAGGATAACCCTGTCCTGGCGGCCTACCCGGTGGATTACGTGAACCACCCCTGTGTGGCTTCGCGGAACGAGCGGGTCGTTTCGATCAACAGTGCACTGGAAGTGGACTTGGCCGGTCAGGTTTGCTCAGAGACTCTCGGACCGAACATGGTCTCCGGTTCGGGGGGGCAGTTGGATTTTGTGGAGGCCGCTTACCTGTCCAAGAACGGCAAGAGTTTCATTTGCTTGCCGGCTGCCTATCGCGACAAGGCAGGTCAGACACGGTCGAGAATCAAGCCCCTCATGACTTACGGAGCCGTCATCACCGATACGAGGGCGAGTGTACAGTATATTGTGACAGAGTACGGCAAGGTTAATCTGAAGGGACTGGCGAGCTGGCAGCGCGCCGAGGCCTTGATTGGCATTGCGCATCCCGACTTCCGGGATGAGTTGATTCAAGAGGCTGAGAAGATGGGAATCTGGCGCAACAGCCAAAAGCGGTAAGAGAAGGGCGTCAGGATGGGAAGGGGTGGTTCTTTGGCCAGTTCAAGAGTGTTGGCTGACCGGGATGCCGAAAGGAGGACACGGCCTTTGCAGTCCCGGCGAAGCCGGAAGCGGCCGGGCCGCGATTATTGTGAAAGAAAAGAGCTTTGAGACGGCAAGTGATAAGGAGCGGCTGCCTCTGCGCCGTCCCTCATGGAATCTTTGGCAGGCCCTAATGCTCATCGCCGTAGTTAGTCTGATTGAATGGCCTCTCGGTTTGTTGAACACTCCCCAAGACCTGACGGCTGTGGCGGGGATCGTGCATTTTGCCGCCGTCGACATCATGGACGGGGTTCTCTATGCCGGAGCCCTGGTTTTCCTTTTCCGGCGTTTGCATCGGCCCTTGCGCGATCTGGGGTTTGTCCGGCCCAAGGCGGCCTATGTCCTCTGGGGTTTAGTTGTGGGAGTCCTCCTCTTTCTCATTATCGGTCTGATAGGGACTATTCTCACACGCTGGGCCGGAACTCCGGTGCCGCAGAGCTTTGCGGTCGCCGCGCAAAGCGCAAAGTATCCCTGGGAGTTTTATCTGCTTCTCTTATTGGGGGGAATTATCGCTCCCCTGAAAGAGGAAACGATATTCCGCGGGTTGTTTTATCCTCCCTTGCGCCAAGATTATGGCCGGGGCCAAGCGATGATATTTACCGCGGCGTTGTTTGCTGTGCTGCATTTGGATCTGGTGCGTTTTTTGCCCCTTTTTCTCGGCGGCCTGGTCCTGGTCTGGCTTTTCGAAAAGACGGAAAGCCTGTGGCCGTCTATTTTGGCCCACGGCACCTGGAATATCTTAATGGCGCTTGCACTGTGGCTGCAGCGCTAGAACACTTGTGCTTCGGTAAGCAGGCCGCTTGAGCCGGGCTTCAAAGTGCGGTAACAAAGTGCGTTAACAGGGAAAGAGGGCTTCGCCGATCGTATAAAGGTTGGGCCTATGTGCTGATCATATAAAGGTTAGCATATCTTGAGTAAGGCATACGCGGCAATTGGCAACAGTGTTAGCAACGATATGTACTAACTTTTCTCTGTCTCGTGACGACATATGTTAATCAGCGGCGCATGTCTTTGCAGATCAAAATGGAACCCTATACGTCTCGTGACGACATGTGTGGTAATCAGCGTGTGACGCCGGCAGATGGAATCGCCGCTATACTTTGGCGGGAATAAGTGTACCTTCGGCTCCTCTGGGGTCTGGGGCCGGCGAATTCGCGGTTATTATAGTGACTTGGGCGGTAATGGCGGTAATTTGAAAGAAAGGCTGCGCTGTTCATATATGAGAGAAACTGGAGAAGAGAGTCAGGAAGAAACACAGGAAAGAACTCAGGAGAAGTCTCAGGAAAGAACTCAGCAAAGAACTCAGGAAGAAGCTCACCCGAGAACTCAAGGACAGACCTACGGAAGAACTCACGCACAAACCGAAGAAGGCTTTCGCTATGGGAGCGATATAGGGGCCGGCGATGGAATTCTGGAAGGAACTTACGAAAGTTCACGGGAAGACATTCGAGAACACATTCGGGAAGAAACCCGCCCCAACACTCAGGCGGGGATTCGAGCCGAAACTCGAGCAGAAGCTCGAAAAGAAACACAACAAGAAGCGGCTCGGGACGAAACCGGAGCTTCTATTCGAGTGGAAAGTCAAGGAGGGGCTCAGGGGGAGGACCGGGAAAAAGCTCAAAGACGAATTCAAGAAAGCAACGAGAGACAAACTCGGGTTGAAACCCAAAAAGCGTGTTCAGTGGAATGTGTTCGCTTAGCTTCCGACGGTGCCGGGGTAGGCTATGTCCGGGGCCTGGTCACTTTTGTTCCAGGACTGCTTCGAGGCGAAACCGGCCTTGTCCATATCGAAGAACGGAAAAAGCGTTTTCAACGGGGTAAGCTGGTGAAGCTGATACAACCTGCAGCAGTTCGCCAAGACCCACCTTGCCCGGTGTTTCGAGTGTGTGGCGGGTGCCAATTGCAGCATATGAACTATGCAGAAACCTTATTGTGGAAAAATCTCTGGGTCCAAGATGCCTTGGAAAGGGTGGGGAAAGTTCGTGTACGGGTGGAACCCGTTCTTGGTATGGATTTTCCTTGGCGCTATCGCAATAAAGTCACTTTGCACCGCGGCAAGGCCTATGTTCCGGGTGGAGTGAACGAGCGATGCGAAATTGCGCAGCAAGGGAGAGGGCCGCAAGGGAATGGGCCACTGGCGGTTCTGGGGTATTATCAAAACCGGAGTCACGTTACGGTCCCTTTTCACGACTGTCTCCTTCTCAGTGAGCGCATGAATGCCTGGATTCACACGGTATCCGGGGTTATCGGCGGTTTCCCGGGGATAGAAGACATTATTCTGAGGGAGTCACGTGCGGGAGACGGGCTTTTGTTGATCAAGAACTCCATCTCAGGGAGGGACTCAGATTTCGCAGTGACAAGGACGTTCATTCCGGAGGTAGGAAGTGCCTGGGCGGTGCGGGCGGCGGATACACCGCTCCTTCTCTGGGGGCAGGAGATGATGGAGGTTTCTTTCCTGGGAGTTGACTTTAAAGTTTCTCCCTTGGCTTTTCTTCAGGTTAATTACAGCATGGCAGAAAAGCTCTATTCGTTGGTCCGGCAGTTTGCAGACCTGAGGGGGAAGGAGTGCGTTTGGGACCTATATTCAGGGGTCGGTACTTTGTCGCTGATAGTTGCCGGCGGCGCCCACGAGG
The DNA here is from genome assembly GCF_902729405.1 of Acididesulfobacillus acetoxydans. Lineage (GTDB taxonomy): Bacteria > Bacillota > Desulfitobacteriia > Desulfitobacteriales > Desulfitobacteriaceae > Acididesulfobacillus > Acididesulfobacillus acetoxydans. The sequence continues at coordinate 3,312,743 of NZ_LR746496.1, read as the reverse complement.
TATATGGAATTGAGGAGAACCCCTTCGCGGTCGAAGATGCGCGGAGAAATGCCGATTTGAATGGCTTTGGACATGTGCACTTCCTTGGGGGCAAAGTAGAAAAGAACCTTCCCAGGCTGCCTCGAAAGCCGGACGTAGTCATTATGGATCCGCCTCGGGCCGGAGTCACCGCTGACGTCATTGATCACATCCTGCGCTGCCGCCCCGGCAAGATTATTTATGTCTCTTGTGATCCCGGAACCTTAGCTCGCGATCTGTCCCGACTCGTCCGGGGCGGGTACCAAGTGAGCTTGGTCCAGCCGGTTGACATGTTTCCGTGGACCAGGCATACAGAAGTTGTAGTGCTGTTGCAACGTGAAAGGTAACGCGCAACTCTCGCGGATATTTATTCAGGGAAAACCCATTTGCACCGATGTGGCGCAGGAACGCTTTCCAAACTGTCCAAAACACTTGGTCTATCCATTGAGGAACTGTTGGCACTGGAAACAGAGCCGGAAGAAAACACAGCCGCCGGGAAACCAAACATAAAAACTTACTTGGAAACCGGGCTGTCGGAGAGTGTCCAAAAAGCAATAAAAGACTATTTGCAAGGCGAAAAGGAGCAGGTGCTCGAATGGCATGACGGTCAAGCCCTCCGCCCTCGATCCGGAGATGGTCGGTGAAGTGCTGGGTGTGCTCAAAGAGATTGCGACCGAGGGAAACATGACCATGTTGCTCATCACGCACGAAATGGCTTTTAAGACAAAAGGACTTCCCAAGCTCGGAAAGCTTGGGAAGTCCTTTTTAAAGTGATTTACCAATTATTGCGACGTGACCGGAAGCAGTCACTGCAATAGACGGGCTTGTCACCAGTTGGTTGGAAAGGTACCATGGTTTCCTTTCCACACTCGGCGCAAACAGCCGGGAACATTTCACGTTGTTGGCGACTATATCCTCCACTATTGCCACGGCTTTGTTGCTTTCTTGCGGCACGACAGGAAGGGCAGCGACCGGGTTCATTGGTGAATCCTTTTTCAGCGAAGAATTCTTGTTCTGATGCGGAAAAAGTAAATTCTTCACCACAGTCTCTGCAAGTAAGGATTTTGTCTTCAAACATTTAAAAAACCTCCTAAATTTTCTACCCGCAGGTGTGGGACTTAAAACTTCCCATAGCCTTAGGCAATCAGAAGGTTTTCGTATATCCACATTTAACTAACGAGCTTTTAAAGTATAACAGAGTAAGGATGATATGTCAACAGGAAATGACACAGGAATTGACTGACAAAGATGGGTCTCGGTCTCCATCTATCGTATCTAGGATCTCTTGTTTGACCATGTCGAAAGTACCAAAATAGCCAAGCGGCCTTTCCAAGGCTTTAGTCTTGCAAACTTTATAAAATGGGCAAACCACGTGCCGTGCCTTACAAAGACTGTGGTTCGGTCTACGATGAGGGCTGGATGGACGATCTCTGCACGGAGAGGCGTTGCGAGGACGATTAGGCTGGCTGCGGCGGATCACAGCTCAGTGCAATGAGAGAGTCATGGGTTTGACGGGAGATACTGTACAAATTAAAGATGTTTATTCGCGATTTTTCAACGCTTCCAGCCCCGCAAAAAGCACCTGCAAGCCATATATAAATTGTTCGTCGAAATCGCTTGGGATGCTGAGAAACAACTTATCTTGCGGACATAGCATTTTATCGATTTCGTGCAGTTTATCCGGAGGCGTATTCTTGAAGCGGCATTCGTCCGCCACGAAAGAGAGGACATAATTGTTTAAGAGATTTGCAATAGTGGTCAGGGTTTGCTCCTTGACGCCCATTTTTAAAAGCGCCTTGGAAATGGCGCGGATAATTTCCATTCTGCGCGGTGTGTAGGGAATCGAATTTTCCAAGACAGGGACGGAATCCCTGGTCGAGAGAAGCATGGTGCGGTATGCTCTATAGCTGGCAATCAAATAGTCTTTAGGGTCATCCGATTCCTCCGGCATTTCATAGCGTGAACAGAGATATTCTGCAATTGCCCCGTACAAATCAAGTTTCCCGCTGAAGTGCCAATAGAGCGAAGCCGCTTTGATATTTAATTCTTTTGCAATAGCCCGCATGGATAGTCCTTCAATTCCGTTACGATTTAATATCTTTACGGAAGCTTCCACAATCGTTTCCTTAGAAATCGCCATTTTATCACCCCAAGAAGTCTCAGACGCCCTTGACACTAACACCGTTAGACCGTATACTTAACAGCATTAGGCTAACAGTGTTAGCGATATTATATTATCTCGGAACGGTTTGGAAGTCAACGCGGCAAGAGAAGGGAGTCAGGCCAATGTCTTTCATGAAGAAGGGTCGCCGCAAAAAGGATCTCGCCATTACCGGTCTAATGGCAAAGTGGTACGATAAGAACACCCGTAAGTCACGTCTTGCGGAAATGGGCTATATGGCCGACCTCGTCAGCCAAGCAGCGCCCGCCGGGGGAGAGATTTTGGAAATTGCTCCCGGGCCGGGTTACTTGTCAATCGAACTGGCTTCGCGGGGGTTTTCCGTTACGGGTGTGGAACTCAGCGGATTTTGTGGAAATCGAGAAGCAAAACGCCGGGGACAAGGGTGTGGGGGTCGATTTCAGACAAGGTAACGCCTCCGCGTTGCCGTTACGGGACGGGACCTTTGATTTCGTTATTTGTTCTGCCGCCTTTAAGAATTTCAGCAAGCCGTTGACGGCTATGCAGGAAATGTATCGCGTCCTCAAGCCCGGCGGAACCGCGCTCATTATTGACATGAATCGCAATTGCACGAAAGAGGATATCGAACAGGAAATAGAAAGAACCGGCATAAAAGGTTTTGACCGCTGGTTTGTCAAGCTGTCGTTTCAGACTGTTCTGCGCAGCGGCGCCTATACGGGCGAAGAACTGGAGGCACTGATCGCCGACACGGATTTCGCCGGCCACGAAATCAAAAAGGGCGGCATTGGCTTTCAGGTGTGGATGTATAAGAAATAGTCCGCCCTTTGAAGACGCAGGTAAGCCACTCTACGGCCCACCCGGGAATAACCCGGCCTGGGAATTCAGGGCGGAAGAAACGATGTGCTTACTTTTCCTAATAAAGCCTGGCCCGTTTCCACGGAAGGAAAACAACGCGGCGCGTAGAATGCTATTAAGGGGCAATGCTAGAGATAGGCTTCTGAAATATCATGTAGGGGGGTTACTTTATGTCGGTTTTAGATCAAGTGATTAGGGAACGGCGTTCAACCCGTCATTTTTCGGATGAGATTCCTTCCAAAGGTCTGATTGAATCGGTGATTGAGGCCGGACTGCTTGCCCCATTCGCTGCGGCCAGCAGTTCAAACAGATACGCCAGAAGATTTGTTGTGGTGTCCCGCGGTAACTCGGTGCTTTTGAAATTAGCGGACGTGGTCCAGAAACAAGCACAGAAAGCATTTGAAGAACTTTCCAGGCAGAGTGACGCAGTCCCGGAGTTCGGTGTGAAGGCCAAGAACTTCTTGGGAAGGTTAGAAATGACGATGAAGCAAGGGCCACTGGGTATCGGCTCAGCCCCTTATTACATTGTCGTCGCCGAACCCAAAGGTATACCGGAAGCTCAGATGCAGTCTATCGCTCATTGTATGCAAAACATGTGGCTCAAGGCTACTGAACTCGGCTTGGGATTTCAGCTTGTGTCGATCACAGGACAGATGGGCGATAATTCGGATTTCTGTAAACTTGTTAACCTGCCCGTTGGCGAGTACAAAATGGATGGTTGTGCGATTGGTTATCCTGCCTTGAATCTCCCGCCAAGACCGGAATATCCCAGTGTTTCTGAAATCACAACTTGGCTTTTATGACCACAATAAAGGGAGGGACCGAAATGTCATACATCGTAGATTTTAAAAATGTGTCTACGGTTGGTTTAGAGTCTTCCCCTGTAGCAGAGGCGCTGGCGGGTTTACGTGCTCATGAAGCCCGTTACTTTATGAACAAATACAAGCATGAATTTACGGTTGTACCAGCCGGGGAAAGCCCGGAGACCCTAGATTATGTAAACCAGATTTTGAAGAAAGAACGTGGTATTGAGTTTGCGACCAAGCCTTTGGAAACGTCGCGCTTTCAAGTAGAAAATATCAAAATGGCCTACGTTTTTTATGAGGATGGGCTTGAGATCAACGTCATGTATACGGTTGATGACCCCAAGAAGCGGGCTGTTGGCTTAAAGCTTTCTGAGGGGATGGGGGTACCCAAGGAGTTAGAAGGGAAGTTTAAGTTTGCTAGGCAATAGACATTGTTAATAACCCTTTCTTCATTAAGAGTTCCTCCTTATGATATCAACGATCCAGTCGCTTTAGGACAGGGAACATCAGGGTTTAGTGCCATCTGTTCCGCAATACCCTGAATGGCGCACCAATAGGCGATTGCCAGTGCGTGAGAATTACCCTGCCGGATTGTACCATTGGCCTGACCTTTTTGAATAAGCAAAGTTGTCGGCGTGTAGATGTCAAAACCCATTAACAATTCTTTAATACTAGGCGGCGCCGCTTCGTTATAGAACGCCTGGCTCATTAGGACAAACATTTTCGCGACAAACGGCTCGGTTCGGATGTAGTGAAAAATCTGTTCTGCGGTAACCCGAAAAAACTCTAGGGGTTCCCTTTCAGTGGGAGCCATGACACTCATTGGCACTGAAATGCCGAGGACTATCAGCGCTTCATACAGCTTTTCCTTAGATTCGAAGTAGTGGAATAGAAGACCCGTACTCATGCCGACACGTTCAGCAATATCGTTTATTTTTGTGGCGGCATATCCCTTGCGAATGAACAAATCAAGCCCGGCTGCCAGAATTTCTTCCCGCCGTTTTTCTTTTTGTCTCTCACGAATGCCCAAATGATTGAACCCCTATTCATTGAATTTATAATCAATAGTATAGACGCGGATTTCCCTGCTGTCGAGATACCTCTGGGTAAGATGGGTAAGATTTTATATGAGTTGGTACGGATGCTCGTGAGGGGCTTGTGGGTTAGGTGGACAGCGGTCAAACCTCGCCAAGCGGGGGTCCACAGTACATTGCCTCTCAGTGCAATCATCTCAGGAATATGGTATGATGAGAGCATTAACTATGGGATTAATGGTGACAAAGGAGGACAAAGGTCTTGACTCAACACAGCAGTACTAAAAAAGCAGTTTTTGAGTTGGTGCAGATCCTAGTCTTTGCTTTCGTATTGTCCTGGGGCCTTCGCAGTACAGTAGTAGAAGCAATGACGATTCCGTCAGGCTCGATGTTGCCGACAATTCAGTTGCAGGATAGGGTAATGGTGGATAAAATCGCTTACAAATTCTCGGGAATTAATCGACAAGATGTTATAGTTTTCCATCCACCCAAGGACGTTAATAACCCTACCGGCGACCTTTGGATTAAGAGAGTCATTGGTTTGCCGGGAGATACTGTGCAAATTAAAGACGGCAAGGTGTTTGTCAATGGCAAGGCCTTAAATGAGCCATATGAAATGGCAAAACCAGATTACGATTATGGCCCGATCAAGGTTCCGGCTGATTCATATTTTGTCTTGGGGGACAATCGCAATGACAGCCTAGACAGCCATATATGGGGTGTTTTACCGGCAAAAAATGTTGTAGGAAGGGCTATGTTCAAGTACTGGCCGCCAAATGATTTTGGAAGTCTGGCCAAATAGGGCACGTTTCTGACGAGGGCGACCCCATTCCGGAGGGAGCTATTACCACCATCGCAAAAATTCTCCGGCAGGGGTCCCCTGCCTGTTTACTTGACGGCGGATAGATCACGTCCTTTGGTTTCAGGCAAGGTCCAAATCAACAATCCGGCCAGGAGTGCGGCAAAGGCCGGCAGCGACAAGGCCAGGTTCCACCCGGCCGCGGACGAAATAATGAACGGATCCACGAGGTTGATACGGGGGTGAAAATCATCTTTACTTATAAAGAAGGGTTAGACTGTATCGACTGGCAACAGGTCTTTCTGCTTTATTCGACAATAAATTGCTAACCAGGAGTTTTGGAAGGGGAAACCTATGATTATTTTAGAAAAACCGTATGTTTCTGATTTTTTGCTGCAGACGGTGCGTGACCTGGGAGTCGCAGTTTTGGACAACAGTACCGCCAGGAGGTTGGGAGTATCTGATCGGCAACTGCGTGACGAAAAGACGTTCATCCAAGCGTTCGAACGGGGGACGGAATTCCCCCTATACATAAATTCCGAAGATGCCATCCCTTGGATTCATGCACACCTGGGGTTCAGCCGGCTGCCGGGCCGGCTCGATTTGTTCAAAGATAAAGCGAAATTTCGCGATTTGCTTAAGCCCCTGTACCCTGATTTCTGGTACAATGTTGTACTTGCTGAAGAACTTGCGGGGCTCGACATCAATGCGCTGCCTTTGCCCTTGATCCTCAAGCCGGTCACCGGTTTCTTAAGCTTGGGGGTATTTAAGATCAGCAACTCCCAAGAGTGGGCGGGAGCAATTGACGAAATCGACGGTCTTATCAAGAGAGTGCGCCGGCAGTATCCGGCGGAAGTGGTTAATTTCCGGAAGTTTCTCATTGAGAGGTATGTGCAAGGTGAGGAATATGCCATCGACGCCTATTTTAATGCCTCGGGCCGACCTGTAATTCTCAACATCCTGCAGCATGAGTTTGCCACCGCCGCGGATGTCCGTGACCGTCTCTATTACACCTCGAAAGGGATCATTCAAGGCAACCTGACTCGCTTTCAACACTTCCTGGATCGGATCGGTGAACTCACACCCCTTGAAAACTTGCCCCTGCACATCGAAGTGCGTGTGACGCCAACGGGAGAAATCTATCCGATTGAGTTTAACCCGATGCGCTTTGCCGGCTGGTGCACGACCGACATCGCCTCTTATGCTTATGGGATCAATGTTTACGAATACTTTTGGCAGGACAAGGAACCAAATTGGTCAGAGTGCCTAGACGGTAAGGAAGGCAAGGTCTATAGCATCGTCGTAGGGGACGTTCCCAAGGAGCAACGGCAGGAAGAAATGACTGGTATCGATTATGAGGGCTTCGCCTCGCGTTTTAGCAAAGTCTTGGCTCTTCGCAAGCTTGATTATCGCGAGTATGGGCTCTTTGCCTTTGCCTTTATTGAAACCGGTGAGAATCGGCGCCAAGAGCTGGACTGGGTACAACACACGGATTACCGCGAATTTATGATTCATAATGAGCCTCGGTTTGGCCAAAAGTAAGATACCGTGTTCTAGGAATATCTGGATGTAAAAGCGGCCAGGGTATGGAATGGAGTGGGGTCGAGTGGTAACCCTTGGCCGCCAAGCAAGGATTGTAAGACGTAACTCTCTGGGGTAAAATTATGTATGTAGTGGCGCGTAGGCATCAGGGTTGTATGAAGTTAAGGGACATTGAGCCTTTGACCGCTATTTGAGCACGCGCTAGTGACTGATTGACAGGGGTGCCGCATGAAGGGGGAGGGGGACATATCATGGGTGATTTTAGCGGACCCGAAGTTCATATTGATAAGAATGGGATATGGTATGCCGACGGGGTGGAGATGGTCAATGAGGAAATTATAAAGTTATTTGCGTCCCATCTTACAAAAGACGATTATGGCAAATATCAAATCAACTGGCGGAATCAATTATACCCTGTCAGTGTGGAGGACGCTCCTTTTTTTGTCCAATCGGTAAGCGAACAGGTTGGTCAGCCCATGATACAGCTCTATGACGGCAGGAAACTCCCCCTGCCCTTGGGTTGTATTGTCATGAAAGAGAATATCCCCTACATCTCATTATTCTGGCAGTATGACACCAAGTTGTCGCGTGCTTCCTATTGTGAGTTATGCAAAAACCTGATCGAGCGGGATGGACGTTACTTTATCAGATACGGAGACAATGAATGGCTCATTGAAGAAGTCGAAAGGGACAGGCTGGAGCGCTTTTAGGGTATTCGTCCGTACTAAACCAATTAGAGATGGTTCAGCCTCAAGGGATTGTAATCGCTGTCCGGCCCCTTCCATCGCATTTTCCCAACAGTGCCTTTGCCGATCTGAATGGCGGCTTAGAAAAGCCAGCCCGTCCGAGCCCGGCATGGTGACGTCGGCGTAACCGGAGATATGATATCCGCAGGATTTGAGGATATTCAAAGGCTAAAAAGGGATAGTGGTTATAGACATTGACGGTATCATTCAAAGCGCCCACTTCACGCCGAAGCTTGTTAAGGGAGGTTTTTGGTGACGAACCTGTCAGCCAGTGCATTCCGCCCTCGAACAAATAGCCCTTTCTTCGCCGGCTTGTGGAGGCGCCCGGGATGGTGTGGCTTTCATAAAGTGGCTGAATGTGTATTTTGGATCAGGAATATTTTTTCATCCTGCGGGAAGAGTAAGTGGAAGAACTGAAATGGGGGAACCCGGCAGCAGGTTAGGGAAAGAATCAAAGCACAAAAATGCAAGAGCGTAACAGTTTGCAGAGGTTATATTGGGTCGAGGGAGAATAGCCATGAAGGACTACTTTGACAATGCCGACGTGATCGAAAAGAATCTAAAGTATTTCATGGAACGGCACGAAGACATATATCAAGCTTATGAAACATATGGTCAGTTAGTACATGAAGAAGGCGGACCGCTCGACCAGAAGATATGCTGGCTCATTAAAGTGGCCTTATCCACGGGCTGCCAATACCCCTATGCTTTGAGAACGCATATTTTAAAGGCACTCAAGAGCGGCTGTACGCCGGAAGAGATTGAGCATGCGATTCTGCTGGTGGCTCCGACTGCGGGTTTTCCAAAGACTATGACAGGTCTTCTGGGTTTCCGGCAGGTGATGGAAGAGATGTCGCGGTTGTCACCATAACAATACCCCCTTTCTTGTTGCTTGCTTGAGGCTATCATAAAACTATGAAAGCTTGTCGCTGAATGTTCCAGACACCGGGTCGGCCACTGAAGTTCGTTTTTTCGTCTTGTGTGAGGCGAGGCTGTGCCCAATCATACCCAACACGATAAGGGCGATGCCGGCACCAGAGAGTGCCGAAGGATAATTCCCGTGCAGAAGAAAGACTTCCCCCAATAATGAAAAAATGAGCTCTCCGGATTGCGTCGCTTCCACGGCTGCCAGTTTGTGCATATCGCCCCGGGTCGTATTGGTGGCCGTAAAGAAGAGAACCAGCCACAATGGTCATCTGCCACATGCCGGCCACCAGCCAAGCGGGGCCATAAGAAGCCGCAAAACAGAGGGGGGCGTAAAACAGGCCGAAACCCACGGTGCTCCAGCCCAACCACGATAGGGGCCTGGCTCGCATGGCGGAGAAAAGGTCTTTGAGATTCCTCCGTGCGGCAACGATGATCCAGAGGGGCGGTAGCATGAACAGATATCTCAAGGCAGCACTCCAGATCCAACTGCCCCCGGCAAGATTCATGGCTCGATTGAGCACAAAAGTAAAGGCGAAAAAGAATGAGGCTAAGATACCCAGTGCGATGGCTTTCAAAGGTTAGGCACCTCTTTCTGACGAAGCATCCCCAGTCATTTTACCATTTATCGTGGAGCAGGTAAAACCACCACAGCCACGATCATGCGTATCAGCATAATGCTTGTGCACATCATCCTGATGCTTAGGTAAGGTCGTGCCGCTTCGGGGCTGGGAGGATACGATTTCGTGAGGCTTAGCGAAACGGCCTTTCCCCGATCTAATTCAGGATAAATGCACTCTTTGGGACTAAATCGCCGAAAAGACGGCTAAAACGCTTGACAGGCCGCAAATCTGGTGATAACTTAAGGGGGAACTGAAGATTCTTCGTTAGGTGAGGCTTCTGCATAGACCACACGCCACTGCCCAGAAATGTCGAGAGACGCTAATGGGTTAACAGGTATTAAATTGATCAAGACGCGAAAAGTCGGCCTTTCTTGTGGGGCGGCTTTTTAGCTATTGACAAGGGGAGACTTGGAGTTATGGATGAATAACGATGCGGGTGGAATCACAACCTATTCAGTCGCCGGTGCTCATTTCGGGTTTAAGCTTCTGTGGGTGTTCATCCCGATGACATTGGCCTTGATCGTGGTGCAAGAAATGAGTGCCCGCATGGGGGCCATCACCGGCAAAGGTCTGGCCGACCAAAGAGACACCGCCCATAGTCTCACTAAGGCGGTGTCTTGTGTAATGTGAGTGCCGCTTTAGCCACGGCCTTTCTTGATCAAGGTTTGGGGCCTTTTTTGTGGCCATGAGCGTCAGATGGTATACTGCCAGGCGGTTCGGGCTCCGAGCCGCTCGAAACTATAACCGTGGCCGTGGTTCCCTGCTCTACGGGATTTCCGGGGTTGGGATCGGTGCTCATCACCGCGCCACGGGGATAAGTCGGGGAATCCTTAACGGCGATCACCACCGCCAGGTTGTAAGGGGTGCCGGTAAGTGCGGATTCAGCCTCTTCTGAAGACATGCCGATCACATCCGGCATCGAAAGCGCAGGCAGTCCTGAGCTTAGGGTGATCCGGATCTTCCCGTTCGCCGGCCAGGGGGTGTCCGGAGCGGGGTTCTGGTCAATCACAGCGCCGCTGGGGACAAGAGGGCTTGGAACATAAGTAAAAAGGGGAGCGTTAATGAAGCCGACACCCTTGATCAGGGCGAGCGCGGCGTCTTTGCTGAGCGGCGGGTCTTGGTCCTTAACATCGGGCATGGTCAGGTTCGCCGGACCATTGCTCACCCAAATCCGGACATCCCCACCCGTCTTTATTAGAGATTTTTCCGCAGGTTCCTGCTGAATAATAAGGTTTTTTGCGACCTCGTTACTGTTTTCACGGTTGATCTCGCGGGCCAGCCGGAGATGGCTTTGACCCAATATGGCTGCCGCCTCTGTGACGGTCTGACCGGTAACTGCCGGTACCGTTACTTCTTCGGCGCTCGCATAACTGTGCAACCAAAACAAGGCCGCCAAAAAGACGGCTGCAGCCGCGCCCAGCCCAACCCAGAACCTGCGTCTGAGGACAGTTTTTCTGACTCGGGCCGCCAAAGCATTGCCGGCATGAGCCAATCGGGCCGGAGCCGCCGGAGGATTGCCATTGCCGCCACCGGTCATCATGCCGGCGGTGGGGCCTTGGTGTATCTGGGTCTTCTCAATATCGCCGTTCTCGAAGCCGTTCCCTAAATTGTTTGGCCCCGCCACAGACTGCTCGGCTTCAATCTTGTCAAGATCCGCCAAGAAGGCTTGGGCGGAAGGATAGCGCTGCTCGGGGTCTTTGGCAATGGCCCGCATAATAATGGCTTCCAGAGAAGGGCTTACTTGCGGATTGAGTTGACGCGGGGATTCCGGGTGTTCCCGCACATGTTTCAAGGCAACGGCAATCGGTGTCTCGCCGTCATACGGAAGTTTGCCTGTGACAAGTTCGTAAAGAATGATTCCCAGTGAATAAAGGTCGGATTGTTCACCGCTCGGCTCACCTCGTGCCTGTTCAGGGGAAAGATAATGGACTGATCCGACAATGTTCCCCGTATGGGTTAAGGTGGTGGCCTCCGCCGTTTGGGCAATGCCGAAGTCGGTGACCCTGGCCCAGTCGTCGGCAGTTACCAGGATATTGTGTGGTTTTATGTCCCGGTGAATGACGTGGTGTTCATGGACATGGCCTATGGCACGCGCGATTTGCCTTACGAGGTAAAGGGAGCGTCCGGGAGAAAGAGGAGCATGCTCCCGGATAATCTCCTTCAGGTTGTGTCCCTGTACATACTCCATCACAATGTATTCGGTTTCGCCCTCATGGCCTACGTCATAAATCGAGACAATGTTGGGATGTGATAAGCCGGCCGCGGCCTGGGCCTCAAGCCGGAAACGCGTGATAAATTCCTCGTCCGCGGCAAATTGCTCCCTCAGCACTTTGACAGTGACGATTCGGTTAAGCAATAAATCTTCAGCTCTGTAGACAATAGCCATTCCGCCTGCGCCAATCTTATCTCTGATCTCATAACGGCCACCAAAGATTTTCCCCACTTTACTACACCCTACCTAGAATCTTTCCGATAACGCGGAGCTGGTTATTTTCTCACGTTATATTAAGACACGTGTTTTAATTAGTTTATCGCAGATATTGACCTTTCGGGAATCGTGCCTACTTGTCGGAAGACAATTGCACCTCACTCTATAGGTCCCTCGGCTTCGACCGGGAAGGCAACGGCGTACCGACCCAGATTGGGCAGGTATGGGCGTCTCAACCCGGATACTCCTCCGCATACCCCCTCTTTACTAATACGAACGTAAAGCGGACGTTTCGGGGGGTTCGTGAGGCAGATTCCAAGGAGGTTTCACAGGCGGTTCGGTTCGGTGTGGGGTACCGGATTCGGAATGGATCACCTGCCCGGATCCGGCGTCTCATTGGCGGAGTCCTCTCAATAATCAGAACGTTTTCAGAGTGGGAAGATTATGCGTCCTCCCGCGGCGCCGGGTTACTTGGGCTTTTTGGCGCCTTGTTTAAAGGAGATCGCTCCGTGCGGGCACATTTTGATACAGGTGCCGCAACCCGTGCAAAGAGCGGTATCGACTTTGGCGGGACCGCGCCGCAAGAATCCTGTTTTCTCCTGAGTGATGGCTTTCACCGGGCAGGAGCGCCGGGAAGGGCACACGGGTGAGGCGTCGCATTTACTGGGATTGACAAAAGCTATTTTCATGTCTTTACTCCTCCGCCTTAAGCATCTAGTTACCCCACGGGGGTATGATTCATTATAACGGTTGTGGCGGGGTTGAGCAATGGTTTGTGCGGGCAGTTGGGCAAAATCGTTCCGGACCGGTCCCAAACGATGCAGAATCGGTTTCGAATCGTGCCGAGTTGATCCCGGGTACCGCTTTAGAATAATTACGAGGTTAAAGCGCTTGCATACCCTGCCCCTCTGAGGTAAAATGTGTAAAAAAGGCGAGAGTTGGGGAGGAATCGAGATGGAAAGCATTCTTCAGCGAAGAATCGAGAGACTCCGCAGAAAACTCAATAAATCTGGCGGAGAAAGGGGTTTCAAGGATCCCAAAGTTATCCGAATGAGTCAAGAACTCGATCAGCTGCTCAATCAATATTATGAAGCTAATCGTTACCAGCAGCTGAGCTTTTGGTGATCACGGCAACCGCTAAGCAAAGAATACCTGAAGAGGATTGGAATACAATGAAGTAAACGGATGGGAGGGGTGGACAATGAAATGAGTGGAGTAGGACGGCAGGCTGACACTCTTGTGAACAAGAGAATGTACGATACGACTAAGGCCGCTGAGGTTTTCCAGTATCTCTTTCTGGCCCTGTTGGGCGTCTCCATACCCTTATTGTTACAGCACCCACAGTTGTTAGTGGGGTCTGTGGTCAATTTCGTGCTTATTATGACGGCCGTCACGATGAAGGGTTGGGGCGAAGTGGCTTCGCTCGTGATCCTCCCCAGTTTGGCCGCCTTGCTGGGGACGTATCTCTTTGGGCCGTTTCAATTTGTCTTGCTTTACATGATCCCATTCATATGGATTGGGAATGCAATCCTGGTATTTGCCTTTAAATACTTGTACGTGGGGAAGAGAGTCTATTTTTTGGCGACCTTGCTGGCGGCGGCACTCCTGAAGGCGGGCTTCCTTTTTACTATGGCAATGGTGCTGATCAAACTGGCGGTTATACCGGCGGCCGCAGCTCCCGTTTTTGCAGTCGGCATGGGTCTCGTGCAACTTGAGACTGCCCTGCTCGGGGGATGCCTGGGGGCAATGGTAAGCGGGGCTTACAAGTTCCTTTCCAAGAAGCAGGCGGCAAAGAAGTAGAATACAGAACAGATAGTTTGAACGGTGCCGTAAACGAAAAGGGCGAAAGGCAGAACAGTTTGGTGAACAACTGACCAAGAGGCAAAGGGTGTTAGGCTTAAAAGCAGAGCGGCACTGTGAACGCCCATGAGGAAGAACGGTACTATGACCGGCAGAGAGCCACAATGGCGCTTTGAACGGCAGAGAGGTAACGCGGCGTCCCGAAGACGCCGCGGGACAGCGGACATGAAGAACGGCCCTATGAACGGGCGAGACAAGTCAGTCTCATAAGAGCAAAAAGGTCCCGGGGAAGCGTGAGTCCCCGGGACCTTTCTCGTCAATGCTTGAGTAAGATTACAGTTGCGGCGGACCTAAACAAGTTATGCGTGGACACAGATAAGCAGAACGTGGACACAGATAAGCAGAACGTGAATCCAGATAAGTTGCGGGCGGACTCAAATTTGCGTTACGCCCCAGTTGCAGGATGCTTAGCTTTCACCTCCGCACGGCTTAGAAATAGGTCTTGTCCCGTTCACCTTGCAGTCGTCACAAACCAGCAGTCCATGGTCTTCGTAGAGGTCGTCATCTGAAACTTCTTGACCGCATTTAGCGCAGACAGCCATCGTGAACCCCTCCTTATTCTTGTCCGTGGTTGTGTACCTGAGAATGCCTGACTGACGTTTCAGACATTAAAGTAATTATTATTATAGAATGGTAAAAGGAATATGTCAATTCGCAATGCCGGAAAACTTCACCCAGCCAAAAAACCATCGCTCACCGCGGCTAAAAACTTGCCTTTCCTTGAAGGATTGGAGTTCTAGAACAGACCCCAGCTTCATATTTGTTAGGAGAAAGGAGGACAGGTTATTGTCGAGTAACGCGCTTCTGGGCACAAAAAAGAGGCTGTTCAGGATTTGGGTTGGGGTCGTGACCACGGGGTTTTTTGTCCTCTTTTACTTCGTGGGGTTGGATTATGTTTTGGGGCAAGGGATCCCGGGGGAATTAATTCACTTCTTGCAAAAAGTGAATTTTCCTTTCAAGGAGATTCTCGTCGAAGGGTTGCCGGGGTATTCCCAGGCGCAGTTGGCAGCGCTGGATACGGCAGAGCAACAACTAATTTCGCGCGGTCTGTTTTCTCTTACCGGGGCGGATATGACCGACGCCCGGACTTTTTTCCTCAGCTATTTTCAGCCGCCGGCCCAAAGCCCAAGCGGACCGGACAAAGTATCCGGGAAGGCACCTCCTCAGGAAAACCCTTCTCCGGTACCTCCGACACCTGCCCCGGGTGGTGTGTCCCCGGGCGCCGGCCCCGGAAATATACCGTCCGGCAGCGGTTCCGTTCCCGCCCATCCCTCAGGGTACACGGTCGTGATCGATCCGGGTCACGGAGGCAAAGACCCGGGGGCACAGGTTCCGTACAAGGTAGATGCCAACTCAGACATTCGCCCCGACAAGGATAAGTTGGACGAAAAAGCGATCACGCTAGCCGTTTCCTTAAGGCTTAAGGACATCTTAAGGTCACGGGGCATCCATGTCATCATGACGCGGACAACGGATACTTACGTCGGCTTGGCTGAACGGGCGGCTATCTCAAACAAGTCTGGAGCCAATATCTTTGTCTGTGTCCACTGTAACTGGGTTAGCAATCCTGCCGTTACCGGTGTGTTGGGAACTTATTTTGAAAACGGCGTTGCCCCTTATACAAATCACGTGGGAGACACCATTAATCCTATGGCGGTTAAAAATTGGCCTCTGAGCAAGGATTTGGCCGCAGATGTAGCCGATTCGGTGGCTGCAGGCACGGGGCAATCCGTCTTCGGCTTACAAGCACAGCCGTACGAAGTCTTACGCCTTAATGATCTGCCTTCGACTTTGGTGGAATTGGGCTTTATGACAAACCCCGACACCGCGAGCGCCATGGAGACGGCGAAATGGCAGACGGAAGCGGCCACGGGGATAGCCAACGGCATTGCGGCTTACTTTGCCGACCACGCGGCCGGGAAGGGCAGCGGGTCTAACAGATAGCAGACTGAGCCGGAAGGTGGGGAGGCCAGTTGTACCGGGGTTCACCGGGCGTGGCTAAAACTTGGCGGGACCTGGTCGAAGCTGAGGGGACAGCAATCATGCAGAACCTAAGCTATAAGACAGAACCTGCGGGACTATAGGAAATTTGCCTAATTACCTATTGGGAAAATGCGGGGGAACCTTGCGAATCCGAAGGCGGGAAAAAAGGTTGAGATAGAAGCGGGTGATGCATTTGCCGTGTCAGACTGGCGGAAAGGGAATCTTCAAAAAGGAAGCAGCTGGGAGGAAAATTTCCGGCGCAAAAACAGTTGAGAAGGAAATTACAGAAAGGCCGGTTCCCGAAGAGCCGGCTGCCGAACGGCCGGTTAGCAAAAAGCTGCTTGCCGAAAAGAAGACGGCCGGAAAGAAAACGGCCGAAAGTAAAGCTGCCACAGGGAACGACGGTAAAGCTGCCACAGGGAACGACGGTAAAGCTGCCACAGGGAACGACAGTAAAGCTGCCGCAGGGAACGGCGACAAAGCTGCCATAGGGAACGGCGACAAAGCAGCCACAGGGAAAACCTGCGGGAAGAAAAAGCAGCTGTATTGGGCCGCCGGCCTTATTGGCTGTGTGGGTGTCGGTGCTCTTCTGATCATATTCCTTCTCATCAGGGGGCAGGGAGCTATGGGAGCGCCGATCAAGAAACAGCAGCCGGCGATCGCTGCCGGAGGGGTGACCGCCTATTACCTCAGCAGTTCGGGTCACGTTTGGGCGTGGGGTGGGGGAGAACACGGGCAACTTGGCAACGGTTCGGTCAGAAAAGTTCAGGCGGTGCCCGTACAGGTTGCCAAGCTCTCGCATATCACGGAAATCGCGGCGGGGGAGTCTACGGGGTATGCGCTTGACTCGTCCGGTCATGTCTGGGCCTGGGGGGACGGACTTGATGGAGAGCTTGGCAATGGCAGTCTGACCAAGCGGCAAGCCACCCCGGTTCGGGTTTCCCAGCTGGCCCACATTGTGACTGTGGCCGCCGGCGAAGCGACCGGCTACGCCCTCGACGAATCCGGGCACGTGTGGGCTTGGGGAGACGGGGAAAACGGGGAGCTCGGCAACGGTACAACCGGAGCGCCTATCGGCAAAGATGAGTCCGGCGGTGAGGTTTACGGGGCGGCCGTTCCGGTCCAAGTGGCCAATTTACCTCATATTGTCGCCATCGCGGCCAGCGGGGTGAACGGTTATGCCCTCGATGCGTCCGGAGGTGTCTGGGCCTGGGGAGACGGAAGAAACTGCGAGCTTGGCAACGGTTCCACCGGAAATCCGATCGGAATCGACTCCCACAAGAATGTCAATTACGGAGCGACCACCCCCGTTCGGGTTTCAAACCTGACCCAGGTCAGGCGGATTTTTACCGGCGGGTTGGGAACGGCCTGTGCCCTCACCTCGTCCGGACAGCTTTGGGCCTGGGGCAATGCCGACGGCTCGCTGTTCAACGGCTCGCGAACCGATCCTTCTGCCGTTCCCGTTCGGGTCTTAAGTCCTACGGACGTGCGGGAAGTGGTGGGCGGAACTTTTACCAGTTATGCCTTGGACACGAAGGGCCGGGTGTGGGCTTCCGGCGATGGAACATCCGGTGAACTCGGCAATGGTGAGGCCGGATTGAACGCCGTTACCTCTAACCCCGTTCGGGTTCTCAACCTTACTCAAATCGCAGCGATTGCCGGCGGAAACTCAACCGGATATGCCCTCGACTCGTCGAATCATGTTTGGGCCTGGGGGGACGGCAAAGACGGGGAGCTTGGCAACGGCACGACCGGGACTTGTATCGGCAAAGGGTATTATGGCATTATCTTCGGAGCCGATCTTCCGGTGCAAGTTCTGCACCTGCCTTGAGGGACAGCGTCCGCACACTCGTGACTTCAGTCATGAGTTAGGGCGCTCTTGCCGCCCTGCATTTACCATGCAAATAGCAGCCCAAAAACCGAATTTCTAGATGGGTTGCTCTGTGTCATATGCTATAACATGAGTAGGGGAAAATTCGCTTGGAAATTAGGCATGGACTCGCTTATGTCTGCGCATTGCGTTACCACTTGGTGTTCTGTATCAAATGCAGACACGCTAGCTTAACTGACAGACCCTGCAAGTAAAATAAAATGCCAGTCAAAGAGACGATCTCCCTGACCGGCGTATTCGTTGAAGTAAAGCAGTGAACGATAGAAATGATACACATGGATGCGGGGGACGAACCCAAAACCTAACCGTTTTTGGGTTCGTCTTTTTTGTCCGGTTCACCCACGGCTTCTTTCTTTTTTTCCGGTTCGCCGTTGGTAGCCGCTTTAAACTCGCTAATGCCCTTGCCTAAAGATTTACCGAGTTCAGGCAGTTTCCCGGGGCCGAAAATAACAAGGGCAATAACAAGTATGATAACCAATTCTGGGGGATCTAAGAAACCAAATGTCGTCAACATTTATTATCACCTCCATCAGATTATACCACGTTTCGATTTGGAGTCCAAGCCCGCTTAAGTGAACGAAAGCAGCAGGATAGCCTAATGTGCGAAGCGACGGATGATTTCTCTAATTTACGTAAAGCCTAACGGACATAGGACGTGATTTTTACGGAATTTTTACGGTTTATACGCCTTTTTTTACACAGGGTAGGGCAGGAAAGGGGCTATAATTGGGCTGTTTTTGAAGAGCAATAATTTGACGAGGGGGCAAAGATAAAAGGTAAAAAAGCCGTAAATGTCTGACACCGGTGGCTGGTATCGCTTCAATGACCGACGTCTAGTCTTCGTAAGAGAAAGGAATAGGGAAGATGGTTCGCCTGCTTAAAAGATTTCTCATTGGTCCCCCGCTAGAAAACAAGGTTCTTGTTCATCAACGGCTGACCAAGTTTAAGGCCTTGGCCGTCTATTCATCGGATGCTCTCTCTTCCGTGGCTTATGCCGCCGAAGAAATTCTCTGGGTTACAGCCCCCTTGGGAGCTTTTGCCCTGTCTTACTCCCTGCCCATAACCGGGGCCATCTTGCTGCTCTTGCTCACTTTAACGGTATCTTACCGCCAAACGATTTTTGCCTACCCCAACGGCGGCGGCTCTTACATCGTGGCTAAGGACAATTTGGGACAAATCCCGGGTCTGGTGGCGGGTACGGCGCTGGTTATTGATTACATCCTGACCGTTTCCGTCAGCATTGCGTCCGGAGTGGCGGCCATCACGTCGGCGTTTCCCGTCTTGTTACCCTACCCGGTGGAGTTGTGTTTATTCTTTCTTTTAATCTTGACGATTGGCAACCTGAGGGGACTCAAAGAATCGGCTGCGGTTTTTGCCCTGCCGACCTACGTTTTTATCGTCTCTTTGCTTACCCTGATCGGAGTAGGGATTTATAAACATGCTCTCGGCCTGCCTATCCCTCCCGCTCCGGTCAATCCCATCCTGGGTTCGACTCCGGCCACTGCCATCACTCTTTGGGTTTTGATGCGGGCGTTTTCCAGCGGTTGTTCCGCGTTAACCGGCGTGGAGGCTATCAGTAACGGTGTGCCGAACTTTAAGGAACCCCGTTCGAGAAACGCGGCCATTACTTTAACGATTATGAGCCTAATCATTGTTTTCCAATTCGGCGGAGTTACTTACTTGGCTCAAATTTTGCGCGTTACTCCGAGTTCGGACCAGACCGTCATCTCGCAAATCGCTACCTTGCTCGTGGGGCGCGGCTGGTTTTACTACCTAGTGCAGGGAAGTACGGCCCTGATTTTGGTTATGGCGGCCAACACCAGTTTCAGCGATTTTCCCATGGTGGCAAGTCTGCTCGCCCGGGACGGCTACCTTCCCCGTTCCTTCGGCTTAAGGGGAGACAAACTGGTCTTTTCCAACGGAATCATCACTTTATCGGCTTTGTCGGCACTTCTGCTCATCGTTTTCCATGGGGACACACATAACTTAATCCCTCTTTATGCGGTAGGAGTCTTTCTCGCCTTTACCCTGTCGCAGACGGGGATGGTCAAACACTGGTGGGTCAAGAAGGACGCTCACTGGAGAAAACAGGCGGCTATCAACGGGCTGGGCGCCTTGTTCAGCGGGACGGCTCTCATCGTTATTTCCGTCACGAAATTCATTTATGGGGCCTGGCTTGTGATCGTGGTCATCCCTCTTATTGTCTGGATGTTGTCAAAAATTCACATGCACTATGTAGACATTGCGCGCCAGCTGCGGGTCAGCGACCCGATCACCTGCGTGCACCCTGAGCACATCAAGATTATTGTACCGGTCGCGGGGTTTACCAAGGTTGTCGTCAATACGATCGAATATGCAAAATCCCTGAGCAAGGATATCAGGGCCGTTCATGTGGCCATTAACGAAGAGAAAGTGGGGAAAATTAAGGGACAGTGGGAACATTATTACCCGGATATTCCCATGGAGGTCATCCCCAGTCCCTATCGCAGCCTGATGGTGCCTCTGCGGGGTTATTTCGACGAGATTGAAAAGTCGGCAGCGCCGAAGGAACTGATCATGGTTTTGATCCCGGAATTCTTTACAGCGACCTGGTGGCAGTATTTGCTTCACAACCAATCCGGTCTCTTGCTCAAGTCCTATCTGACGTTGAGCAAAAATATGGTCGTGGCCTCGGTGCCCTATCACTTAAGCCATGGAGCCGGTCGCAACGGCGTGGTCGAACAGCCGGGTCAAGCGTGTGAACACACCGGCCGGTGATGGGTTAAGAGATCCGCCCGAAGCTGAGTCCCACGAGGGGGAGCAGCCATACGGGTGGAGATGTTATCTAAAAACGCAGTGTCAACTTGGGCATATGTTGCGGCGCCGGGACGGCGCCGTTATTTTTTGCGTCCTGTCTGGAGCGGTTGTGTGCCGGTGAAAAGATTGCCGATTTTGATTCAACCGCTTCCTATTTTTGTTTTTGTTGCCGGGAGTCCGGGTGCGGAGTCAGTAGGTGTCCTTAGGCACGCGGGATATTTTTACGCTATTTTTATAGGCCCCGGATGTCTATTTACGCTAATTTGATGCCGGAAAAGCCTATAATAGAAACGCTTTACAAAATGGAAGAAGGAAAAACTGAAACAGCCCGGGAGGTTAGAACCATAGGGGAGGATCAAGAATGTTTAGGGATGTGTTGGAGGGAGTCGTCCTTGGTGTCTCTTTGCTGGTGATTTTTATGGTCACGGAAAGAATCGAGGCTTATTTCCGAAAAAGGACACTCCTGGATAAATTTATAGATTTCCTGGAGGGGGTCTACAGCCGCACGGC
This sequence comes from Acididesulfobacillus acetoxydans, assembly GCF_902729405.1. Lineage (GTDB taxonomy): Bacteria > Bacillota > Desulfitobacteriia > Desulfitobacteriales > Desulfitobacteriaceae > Acididesulfobacillus > Acididesulfobacillus acetoxydans. The sequence continues at coordinate 3,291,788 of NZ_LR746496.1, read as the reverse complement.
TCCGCAAGAAGATGGGGATGTGGCGGTGAAAGAGTATGCTTTGTCTGATAAGATCAAGATCAGGAAACTCCGGTTCTACAAGGGAAACCCCCGGACTTTTAGATTTCGGTTGCGCCCGGGCCCGAATAATCGCCAAACAGGGGGGCAAACTAAAATGAGTAAATAACTGTCCTATTTGGCAAGAGTCCCCAAGCCACCCCCTGAAAGGGTGGTAATGACTTTTAGAGGGGTGAAATCTGTGGGAGACATGATTTTAGGCGGCATTGTAGCTTTGGCTCTCTTAATCTATTTGGCCTACACCCTGTTGAAAGCGGAGGAACTGTGATGAAAATCAATGATTTGGCCCAGATGGGGTTTTACCTCGTCATACTCGTCGTTTTAGCCATCCCGCTGGGACGTTACATGGCCAAAGTCTTGCAAGGGGAGAAGACCTTCCTCGACAAGGTGATGGGGCCATTGGAGAAGCTTATCTACAGGGTGTGCGGCATAAACCCTGAAGAGGACATGAACTGGCGGCAGTACGCGGGGGCACTTATTGTTTTTAACATTTTGGGTATCGTGACGCTCTTTATCCTGGAAATGCTGCAGGGGCACCTGCCCTTCAATCCCGAGAAACTGGGGGCCATGAGGTGGGATCTAGCTCTGAATACTGCCGTCAGTTTTGTCACCAATACGAACTGGCAGGCCTATTCTCCGGAATCGACCATGAGCTATTTCACCCAGATGGCGGGATTCACGGTTCATAATTTCGCATCGGCAGCTACCGGAATCGCGGTCGCGGTGGCCCTGATCCGGGGACTCACCCGAAGGCAGGCCCAAGCGATCGGGAACTTTTGGGTCGATTTGACCCGTTCCACCCTGCGCATCTTGCTGCCTTTATCTCTGCTGGGGGCTTTGCTGCTGAGTTCGCAAGGAGTCATTCAAACTTTATCTCCCTATCTGACGGTCCACACTCTGCAAGGACCAAGCCAAACTTTGGCCTTGGGACCGGTGGCTTCCCAGGAGGCTATCAAGTTGTTCGGCACCAACGGCGGCGGATTTTTCAATGCCAACTCGGCTCACCCGTTCGAAAACCCGACTCCGTTCAGCAATCTGTTGGAGATGCTCTTCATTTTGCTGATTCCCGTGGGCTTGACTTTCACTTTCGGTCACATGGTTAAAGACGTCAGGCAGGGAAGAGTGATTTTTGGCGCCGCCTTGATCTTGTTCATTCTTATGCTGGCCCTTACTTACGGCTCGGAGATAGCGGGTAATCCGCTGATCGGCAAAATCGGGATCACCGGGGCTTCTGCCATGGAAGGAAAGGAAGTGAGGTTTGGGGTGGCCAACTCCGCCCTCTTTGCTACGGTGACCACCGCGACTTCCTGCGGGGCGGTCAATGCCATGCACGACAGTTTGACTCCTCTGGGCGGACTGGCGCCCATGCTGCAGATGATGCTGGGCGAAGTGGTGTTTGGCGGTGTGGGAGCCGGTCTTTACAGCTTGCTGACCTTTGTTATTTTGACGGTATTCATCGTCGGTTTGATGGTGGGCCGCACTCCCGAATACCTGGGCAAAAAGATTGAGGGCTTTGAAATGAAAATGGCCGTGCTGGCCGTGCTCATCCCATCCGCCTGTATCCTCTTGGGAAGCGCTCTCGCTTCCATCCTGCCGGCGGGTACATCCTCGCTCGCGAATCCGGGTCCCCACGGCCTGAGTGAAATGCTTTATGCCTTTGCCTCGGGCTCGGCTAACAACGGCAGTGCCTTCGCGGGACTCAATGCCAACACCTATTTCTGGAACTTGTCCTTGGCTTTGGTGATGTTTGTCGGCCGTTTTGGAGTGATCCTGCCGCTTCTTGCCATTGCCGGCAGTATGGCAAAAAAGAAAATAGCGCCGGTGAGCGCGGGAACTTTCCAGACGACGGGGGGGTTGTTTTCCGGGCTGCTCTCCGGGGTGGTTTTGATCGTGGGAGCCTTGACTTTCTTCCCGGCCCTGGCTTTGGGTCCGATCGTCGAACAGCTATTAATGTGGGCCGGTAAGGCCTTTTGAGGGAGGTTTTAGGCGATGAGCAAAAAGTCGGGTCTGGACAAGGCCATGTTCTTGGAGGCTGTTAAGGAATCGTTTGTGAAATTGGATCCCCGGGTTTTATGGAAAAATCCGGTTATGTTTGTGGTGGAAGTATTAGCGGTGGTAACCACCTACTTTACCCTGCGTGATGCCGGCAGCGGCGCAATCAAGAGCGTGGGGTTTGACGGGCAGATCGCTTTCTGGCTCTGGATCACGGTCTTGTTCGCCAATTTCGCCGAGGCGTTGGCCGAGGGACGGGGCAAAGCCCAGGCGGACGCCCTGCGCAAGACACGGAGTGAAACGATTGCGAAAAAACTGGTGGGGGAAACAAGGGAAGAGATTTCTGCCTCCCTGTTGCGCAAGGGCGATATCGTCCTGGTGGAGGCGGGGGATTTCATTCCCGGTGACGGTGAGGTTGTGGAAGGTGTCGCATCCGTGGACGAGAGTGCCATCACCGGGGAATCCGCGCCTGTGATCCGGGAGTCCGGCGGTGACCGCAGCGCGGTGACCGGGGGAACGCGAGTGCTCTCAGACTGGATCAAGGTGCAGATTACAGCCAACCCGGGCGAAACTTTTCTCGACCGGATGATTGGCCTGGTGGAAGGAGCCAAGCGCCAGAAGACCCCGAATGAGATCGCTTTGACCATTCTCCTGCTCGGCTTGACCATTATCTTCCTGTTGGCCGTGGCCACATTGGAACCTTATGCCATCTATACCGGAGTTCCGGTATCTATTCCCGTTCTGGCCGCCTTGCTGGTATGTCTGATTCCGACGACCATCGGGGGCTTGCTCAGCGCTATCGGCATCGCCGGCATGGATCGCCTGCTCAAGCGCAACGTCCTGGCCATGTCCGGGCGCGCGGTGGAAGCGGCGGGGGATGTCGGCGTACTGCTTCTGGACAAAACAGGCACCATTACCCTGGGCAACAGGATGGCCACGGAATTTGTGCCGGCGCCGGGTGTGACGCCGGAGGAGTTCGCCGACGCGGCTCAATTATCTTCTCTGGCCGATGAAACGCCGGAGGGGCGCAGCATCGTCATTCTGGCTAAAGAAAAGTATAACCTGCGCGAACGGGACCTCAGCAGTTTGGGCGCGCATTTCGTTCCTTTCAGCGCCCACACCCGCATGAGCGGGGTCGACCTGCAGGGCCGGGAAATCCGTAAAGGAGCCATGGATTCCATCCAAAAGTATTTGGGGGAAAAGGGCAAGGACATGTCGCCGGAGGTTTTAAAGGCTGTGGAAGACATTGCCAAGAAAGGCGGCACCCCTCTGGTGGTGGCCGAGGGTGATCGGGCTCTGGGAGTAGTTTATCTCAAGGATGTGGTCAAGGGCGGCATCAAGGAGAGGTTCGCCCAGCTGCGCCGGATGGGCATCAAGACCGTGATGATCACGGGAGACAATCCCCTGACGGCGGCGGCCATCGCCGCGGAGGCCGGGGTGGACGACTTCCTGGCGGAAGCGACCCCGGAGACGAAACTGACCTTAATCCGGGATTATCAGAGCAAAGGGAACTTGGTGGCCATGACGGGAGACGGCACGAATGATGCCCCGGCCCTGGCGCAGTCCGACGTAGGAGTGGCGATGAACAGTGGCACCCAAGCAGCTAAAGAAGCGGGCAATATGGTGGACCTCGACAGCAACCCGACCAAACTGCTGGAGATCGTTGAGATCGGCAAACAGCTTCTCATGACCCGGGGTTCGCTCACCACTTTCAGCATTGCCAATGACGTCGCCAAGTATTTTGCCATCATCCCGGCTATGTTTATGGTCACCTATCCGGAATTAAAGGTTTTGAATATCATGAGGCTGGCCACGCCGCAAAGTGCTATTCTTTCGGCCGTCATCTTCAACGCCTTGATCATTATCGCCTTGGTGCCCCTGGCCCTGCGCGGGGTTAAATATCGGCCGCTGGGTGCCAATATCATTCTGCGGCGCAATCTTTTGATCTACGGCTTAGGGGGAATCGTTGCTCCCTTTATCGGTATCAAGCTCATTGACCTGATTCTCTCCGCTTTCCATTTGAGCTAACGAGGGGTTTCGGGTGTCAACGACTACCATGTCCCGGGCATAGGCAGCCGCGGGCACGGGGCCGGGGCAGAGATGGAAACAGGCGTTGGGAGCGCGGCGGATCTTGGTCTCTTGGGTCCGTACGAGATTTGGGGCGAAGCCGCGTTTGAGAAAGCGGGCGCCAAGGCGGCAGTTTGCAGTTCACGGGAACAAGATGCTATTTTGCCTAGGGGAAAGGGTGACAAATTCGATGTTGAGAACAGCGGGCAGAGCCTTTGTGCTCCTCTTGATTATGACTCTCATCACGGGAATTGCTTATCCGCTGGTGGTGACGGGCTTGGATCAGCTCATTTTTCCGCACCAGGCTAATGGTTCGCTGCTGTATAAAGACGGGAAGCCGGTGGGTTCGGCCCTGATCGGGCAGGACTTTACGGCTCCGGGCTATTTCCACGGCCGGCCTTCGGCTGCCGGCAAGACGGGTTATGACGCAACGAGCTCCGGCGGTTCAAACTTGGGGCCGACGAATAAGACCCTGCTGGCAGAGGCTGGACAGCGGGCGGCCGAGGTGCGCCGGGAAAACGGACTGGCGGCGAACGCCCCTGTTCCCTCCGACCTGATCACCGCTTCGGCCAGCGGGCTGGATCCGGACATTACTCCGGCGGCGGCCCGGATTCAGGTAGCTAGGGTAGCAAAGGCCAGGAACTTAAGCGTGGCCAAAGTTCAGACTTTGGTCAACCGCTACACGGAACGAAGACAGTTCGGCTTTCTGGGCGAACCGCGGGTCAACGTCCTGCGCTTAAACTTGGCTCTGGATGCCCTGACGGGTCGTTGAACCGCGGCCGGAGGGGCCGGAGACGGGCGTTCGGCCCTCCCCGGTCCGGACTTGATGGCGAAATACGTTCTTTGAGAATCATAAGAGCTCTCCTGCCGTCCATAGGCGGGAGAGTTTTTCTTGTTGCGTTATCTATTCTTTTGCAGATTGAACTCGCTTGATCTTTTTCCCGGTTTACTTCGTTGTCCTATATGAGAGGCGGTGAAAAGGTGCCGACAGATCAGCACCCGGAGAAGGGAGAGCGGAATGATGGAAGCGAGGATCATTTCCGACCACAAGCCCTTGCCGGAGGCCCTTTCCGTTGAACCGGGATTCGAGGATATGTATCTCTACTATTTTGACAGGGAGGCGGAGGAATGAAAGAACTTTTAAAGAACGAGCTTTACAAGGTTTAAGCCAAGCATAGTACTCCCGGGTATCGCCGTATAGCCTCTGCTCGCCCGAAAAATTCATGTTTTTGGGCCATCCGAATTTTCGTCTGGGTCAACGGTCCTTCATATTGTAGATCTTCAGCCGGAAAATCTTGTATGTCGTTACTTTGGTTTTCTTGCTCATCGAACGGCCAGAGCTATTGGAGCTCTGACAGCGGCGGGGGATCTGCACAGTTAAGATTGACAGGACAGCGCATTGGTGGTCTGAGCGGTTCTATAGAGAGTGCCAACGTGTATACTAAGGGCCGAAACAACGAGTTAGACCGGCTTAAACAGCAATTGACAACCATTGAGCAGAGTAACAGCTATGCCTATAAAGAAACGCTGATGCATTACAATCTATTGAAAGATTCCTCTCCAACCGCCGGAATACGTTTTACGTTGATCGGAGGTATCATGGGTTATAGGTATCGCAGACTGCCTAAACCTTTTACTGAAGGGTCTCCCAATAATTAAGATAAATTGCAAGAAAGGCAAGCTGGACGAGGGTCAGCCTGTGGTCGAACCCCACCTCGAATTATGTTGAGTGGAGTTGATCGATTGAGCGGAATGTGCTAAGCTGTATATGCAGCGAGACTGAAAGGTGGGTGGAAAACAATGGCCATTGTTCAACAAATACAGAAAAGGATGATTGTCAGTTTAGCCCAGATTGCCAAGGACCTTAATTTACATGAGGGAGATCATCTCATAATAGAGGAGAAAGATGGTGGCATTTTTTTAAGGCCGGTTGATTGGGTAGATAAGAATCAAAAATACTTTTGGACTAAAGAATGGCAAGAAAAGATGAAGCGAAGCCAAGAAGCCCTGGAAAATGGAGAATATAAAACATTTAGCAACATGGATGAGGCTATTAAAGACCTGGAGGAACTTGTCCATGCCAATAATAATAAGAACCAAACCGTTTGACGCGGACTTTCTCTTGCTATCGCCAAGGGAGCAAAGACAAGTTTTAAAAGCCCTCCGTTACCTTTCCGAAAACCCGGGGCATCCATCTTTGCACACGCACAAGATTGAGGACACTGTGTTTATTGAAGCATATGCAAATACGGATATTAGGATAATATTTGAACGGACAAGTGATACAATTGTATTGCGTGCCGTAGGGCACCATGACATCCTAAAGAGCCTTTAGTCAAACCTTTCTGGCAAGAGAAAGGCGAAAGCTACAGGGTCAGGTCCTGGCCCGGCCTTGCGGGGGATTGTGGCGGTGAAGCTATCATGAAAGAAGTTACGGCGGCCATCATCGTTCGGGATGGCAGGGTCCTCATCACTCAGAGGGCTCCCGGCGAAAACTTGGCCGGCAAATGGGAATTTCCGGGCGGAAAGATCGAAGCGGGAGAGACGCCGGAAGAGTGTCTCAAGCGTGAAATCAAAGAGGAGCTTAATGTGGACATAGAGGTCCTGAGTTTTTTTGGCCAGAGCAGCTATGAGTATGACAGCGGGACGATCAGGCTCAAGGCTTTTTACTGCCGTTGGATTGCCGGTGACTTCTCCCTGCGTGTGCACAGCCGCCTGGAGTGGGTCACGGGCCGTGAACTGGAACGGTATGATTTTGCTGCGGCAGATATTCCCTTCGCCCAAAAATTGTCTAGTCTGGAGAAGTAGCGGGCGCTCGGGGGCGAGATCAGTGAACTCGTTCAAATAAAATGCGGCTGTTCAACGACCAAAATTGAGGGAAAAAAATACCCGAACGAAAGGGGGGTAGGGGAACCTTCAGTCATTTCTGAAGCATTTTGCTTAAAATGTTGGGGGGTATCCTCGCAAACCGGTTATGAGGCTTATGTTTAGTGGCGGAGCGGCGGAGGTCGGCGCGAGTTGTCTGCTTTTACAAATTGCGGGGCGAAATCTCGTTTTTGATGTCGGAATCCGCATGGGTCAAAATAGGGATTTGTTGCCGGATCTGCGCATGATCCAGGAAAGTGGAAGTGTCGATGCTATTTTTATCAGCCATGCCCACATGGATCATATCGGGAGCCTGCCGGTGCTTAGCCATGAGTTCCCCCAAGCCCGCATTTTCATGACCCATGCCACCAAAGAGTTGATGAGGGTCTTACTTTTTGACAGTCTGAAAATCATGGAGAGCCGGGAACAGGAGATTCCCGTTTTTGCGGAGGCACAGGTAAAAGATGCGCTGGACCGGGCAGTCTGTTTTTCACCGGGCTACACTTTTCGACCCTTGGGGGAAAATATCGCGGTCACATTTTACAATGCGGGGCACATCGCCGGCGCAGTGTCCGTTTATGTGTCGAGTGAAGAAGGGGCTTTTTTTTACAGCGGGGACTTTTCGGTCAACCCGCAAAGGACCGTGGAAGGAGCCTCCATACCTAAGCTAAGGCCGGATGTGGCGGTATTTGAATCAACTTACGGCGACAGGCTGCACGCCAACCGTACGATCGAAGAAGAGAGATTGGTCGCGAAGGTTAAGGAAGTGCTGGCCTCCGGGAAGAAAATCTTGATCCCGGCTTTCGCGCTGGGTAGGGCCCAGGAAGTACTCCTCATCCTTAAACGTGCGATCAACAAGGGGGAGCTTCCGGCCTGCAAGATCTATGTGGACGGCATGGTTAAAGACATTTGCCGGGTCTATGAACAAAATCCGAACTACCTCAATCATCGGCTGGCCCAACGCATCCTCAAGGGCAATGAGATCTTCTATGACCGGAACGTGACCGCTGTGACAGGGAGGCAGGCTCAGCGCGAAGAGATTGTCTCTGCGGCCGAACCTTGCTGCATCGTCTCAAGTTCCGGAATGCTGAGCGGGGGGCCGAGCCAATGGTACGCGGCCCGGCTGGCGGCTGACGAAGGGAACTTCATCGCCCTCACGGGCTATCAGGACGAGGAATCACCGGGGCAGCAACTCCTGGCCTTGGCGGACGCCAAAGCGGAGGAACGGGTGTTGAAATTAGGGGATGTGACCATTCCCCTGAAGTGCGGTATCGCCAAATACGGCCTTTCCGCTCATGCCGACAGAACCGAGATTCAGTCCCTGGTGCAAGCTTTGGCGCCCAGGAACGCTTTTTTCGTGCACGGGAACTCGGAAGTAACCGCCAAATTGGCTCAAGACGTGCAAAGAGAATTACGCGGTCGGGTGTTCGCGCCGAGAAACGGCGAGGAGTATGAACTCTCCCTTCGGGTACCCAGAAAGCAGAGTTTCAAGGAGGATCTGCCGACTCTTTCCCACACGGCTTGGTTGACGGAAGAGGATATGCTTGTTTTGTGGGCGTTTATCAGGGAGTCGGCCCAAAGCAAACGTGGATTTACGGTGGAAGAACTGGGCTATATTTGGAGTGGACGCCGGGATTTTGCTCCGGATGAAGTTCAACAGATTTCCTCGCACGTGAATCATTCACGCTATTTTGAAGCTGAAGCGAGAAGGCCCTTTATCTTTCATGTCCGCAGGGCGGAGGAAGTGGAGGCGGAAGAGGCCCCTGCCGAGATGGAGGTCAACACTATGCTGGCGCTGGTGGACGAGTATTTTCCTCCGGCGATGGGTCTTTATAAAAAAGGCGCGCGCTTTGGGGAAAAAATCGCTTTGCTCAGTTTCGTGTTTCCGGCCCAAGCCCGCCAACTGGCAGAGAAGATCGCGGAATTTGAACAGGCCACCGGCTGGAAAGTGGAAACGAATGCCGAATGCAATCAAATGGAAGCACAGGCTTACATTCGCCAACTTTTTGGGCGGGAGGAAGACAAGATTGAGAAGATTTCTTACCTACCACTGAGCGATGCCTTTAAGGTGAAGCTTTTGTGCGATCCGGAGCGGTCTGGGGAAATTGTGCGGACTTTTGCCGCGCAATCCGGTATGCGTTTGATTTTGGAAAAAAGAGGCGGCACAGCGAGCGAGGGGAAAAAGACCGCAAGCCCGGCTGAGGCGGGGAGTCCTCCCATGGAACAAAACCTGGCCCTACGCTATATAGAGGATGCACTGGCCGGCATACCGGATCGAATTTTCAAAAAGAGTCTTAAATCGCAAGGTCCCGAATCATATGTCGAGCTCTCTTTCGCCTCTCCTGCCGTCGGTGAGCGCTATAAAGACCGGATCGAACAACTGGAAAATGAGATTCACCGGCCGATTAGAATCAGCCAGTCCGTGAATCAGCATGAGGTTTTGAACATGGGCAAACGTTTAATGGAAAAGTATGGCGTGGTTTTGAGAAAAAACCTGGCTTTCCTGCCGCGAGAAAGTCAGGTTGTGGCTTATGTGTCGGAACCGCCGGGCAGCGAGGCCTTGATCCGGGAGGAATTTCAGCGGCTGACAGGATTAACGCTGGACTTTGCAAGGCGTTGACTTGCTTACCGCTGTCGTGTCGGAACATATACTGGTGTTCGCTGAGTGTCCGCAGCCGGGGTGCGTGTTCCTTGTTCGGCTTAGGCTAACCTCCTTTAGAGGTCGGGGAAGGAGAGGAGGACAGAGTGGGTAAGGCGGCCAGGACGTTCCTGAGGGTGATGGCCGCGAGCACAATGATACCCCCGACTAAGGCCCAAGGACCGGGTGCCTCGCCTAAAAAGAGAAACACCCAGACCGGGTTGAGAATGGGTTCCAGGATTAGAATCAGGACCGCTTCCAGAGCGGTGGCATGCTTAATGGCTTTGGCATAGAGAATGTAGGACACGCCGAGCTGCACGGTTCCCAGGATGGACAGGTAGAACCAGCCGGTAGCGTTGGGCCAGGATTGAAACAGAAAGGGGAGGCCGACGACGGCGGTCAGAATGTTTCCCAGGAAAGCCGATTCCCAAGGGGAACCGTCTTTTTGCATGCGCATAAAGATGTGAAGGAAAGCAAAACTGATTCCGCTTAGGACCCCCAGGGTATTGCCGAAGATTCCTTTGGTACTAAGGTGGTCGAGAAAAAAGAGGACCATGCCGATGATCACGATGATGATAGTGAGCCAGTCAGAGGGCTTTGTCTTCTCATGCAGAAGCCATGTCCCCAAAAAGGCGATGTAAATCGGCGCGGTGTATTGCAGTAAGATAGCATTGGCGGCTGTGGTGTATTTGGTGGCGGCAACAAATAAGATGACGGTGGCGGCATAGGATACAGATCCGCCGATTTGCGCCCAAGACCCGGTGATTTTCGGTTTTCCCAGCACCAGGAGCATGAGGACCGCCGCAATGGCGCTTCTTACCCCGGCTATGGCCAGAGGGTTGGCGTGGACTGATTTGATTAAGAGTCCGCCCGAACTCCAAAGGGTGGCTGTGATGACTAAGAAAAGGATGGCTTTGGGCCGCCCCATTTTAGTCGGTAAGGCGGTCGGATTTGCTTTGTCTAAACTCAACTCCCGTAGATCCTTTCGCACATCAACTTGGCAATGTCGGCACTGAACCGAATACCAAGAATAGCATATCAGTCTTTGCATTCTAAGGAAAGCCTCTTTGCAGAGTTTCCTGAATTTTTTCTGCGGGTCTGCGGCTTTATGGGTTCTCGGTTCTTTTTCTTCCGTGCCGGGAATTATGGTCAAGCCGGTTATCGGTATGATGGCGGTGGTGCGCGATATGGATGCCGTCGACCAATTGAACGGCGAAATGACCGAATTGGGTTACGAACCCATGGGGGAGTTTGGGATTTCTTCCCCCATATTGCCGCCACAATCCGGTTCCTGATGCGTGGACCCCTGTATCGCGCCTTCGCGGACACGGTAGGAACACGTTGCCGCCTGATCAGTGGGTCTCCGAAGATTGTCCCGGGAGATTGTCCCTATTCGCTCCTTATGCCTGTTCATTCAATATTTGTAGTACAGGCACCCCGCTCAGTGTATCTTTTACCGGACAGACGGTTTCGACATGTTGCAGCAATTTCTGGATATTGGCTTCCGGAGATGGGGAGTCAATCGTTATCTTATAACGGATTTGCTGAAAACCAGGCCGCACAGCCGGGTTTTTGCCCGTAAAACCATCGGGATCTAAATCTCCTTCGACGTAAACCGTGACATCGTCGATTTCTACTTGATATTTCGGGGCGAAGGAAGTGATGAGAATGTTTAGGCATCCACCTAAAGCCCCCAACACATATTCGACCGGATTGGGCCCCTGATCAGTGCCACCCAGTTCTTCCGGCTCGTCAATGACGAATTTCTTGCCCCGGATGTCCCCCGTGCATTGAAGTCCGTGCCGATCCCAACGGACTGTGGATTTGAAGATACCTATTGCCATACTACTCACCTCTCCATGCCGTTTCCCTTGAGAGCTGCTTTAAGTTCCAGGCTTTAGTATGAGTCCGTTGCTTAAAATTCATGCAACATTCATAAAGGGAATTATAATAGGAAGGAATTCGGCGGAAGCCCACAGAATATTACCATAGGGATTCTTGGACGAAGGTCCCAGGACCCAAGCGTGAGTACCAAGCGTGGTCAATATCGAAGATGGACAGGCATTTGGATGGGGTAGGGGGACCGAGTATGATTGATCCTGGGGGCAAGAAAATCCTGTTACTGGAAGATAGCAGGTTCCAAGCGAAAGTCGAAGAAAAATTGCTACGGAATGCGGGCTATGAAGTTATTACGGCACGGACGGGCGCAGAGGGACTCACCCAGATAGCGCTTGACGAAACAATCGACCTGGCACTGATCGATGTCGAACTTGAGGGAGGCCTGGATGGTATCCAAGTGGCGGAAGAAATCCTGCGCGTGAAAGATCTGCCCATTGTTTTTCTTTCGGCATGTACGGGGCGGTCCATATTGGAAAGAGTGCATACGATCGCTTATTATGGTTATGTCGTCAAGGACTCAGGGGAATTTGTCCTGCTTTCTTCCATTAAAATGGCGCTGGCTTTATCCGAAGCACACAAAGAATTAAAAGAAAGTGCCGAGAAATTTAAGACCATGTTCTTCAATCACGGCGCGATGATGCTGCTCATCCAGCCGCACAGCGGGCGTATTTTGGAGGCCAATCGTGCGGCCTGCCAATTTTATGACTATCCCCCGGAAAAAATGCGGGAGATGACGATCTATGCTCTAAGTGCCTTACCTCAGGTGGAATTGGCAAAATATCTGCAGCTGGCGGTTGACGGGAAATTTAGTTCTTTTGTTTTTTCGCACCGGAAAGCCACCGGGGAAGTCCGCAATGTGGAGGTCTTTTCTTATCCGATGCGGATTCAGAGTCAAGAGTTGCTTTACTCCATTATTTTCGATGTTACTGAACAGAAGAAAATGGAGGCGGAATTGAGGGAGAGTGAAGCCAGGCTTCGCAACATTACCATGGCGGCTCAGGAAGCCATTATCATGCTTAATGAGCAAGACCATGTTATTTTCTGGAACCCATCGGCTGAACGATTGTTAGGCTATTCGGAAGCCGAGATGCTCGGCGCGCACATAGAGAGGATTATCCCGGAACGCCATCGTACAGCCCACAACGAGGGATTTGCCCGCTTTCAAAGAACTGGGCGGGGAAATTTTGTGAATAGAATCACGGAACTTGAGGCTTGGCCGAAAGAAGGGCGGGAAATCATCATTGAGATGTCTCTCAGCGCTTTGCCCCAAAGTCATGGTTGGCACGCGGTCTCCATTTTGCGCGACATCACGGAAAAGAGAAAAATGGAAGAAGAATTGCGCCGGATGTCGGTGACGGACCCTTTGACCCGGGCGTACAATCGGCGTTATTTTGTCGAAGTTATCAAGCGGGAAATTGAGCGCAAGAACAGAAGTGGCATTCCTTTCTCCCTAACTATGTTCGATATTGATCATTTTAAGAGAATCAATGATACCTATGGCCATGAGGCTGGAGACCGTGTGCTTTGTGGTACCGTGACCATGGTGCAAGAGAGGATTCGCAAGGTAGATTCTTTAGCCCGGTGGGGTGGGGAAGAATTTATGGTTTTGCTGGCGGATACGACGGTTCAGTCAGCTCTAACGGTGGCGGAGGACTTAAGAGAAAGATTGTCCCACTTGCCGTTCGAAGGCGTAGGCTCGGTAACCGCCAGCTTTGGTGTCGCGGAATTTTGCCTTTCGGATACAAGCGATTCTTTACTCCGACGGGTCGACGATTTATTATACCAAGCGAAAAAAGAGGGAAGAAACTGCGTTCGCCATCTCTCCTGTGAAGGCTGAGCGGAAACATTTCTGGGGCGGCACGAAGGCAGATCGTTTTCCCTGCTTGTTCCGAGAGGAAACAGGGAGGCAAACTAACACTGAGCGACTACATGGACATAACCCCGTTGCGCAAGAACCCCGGCAACTCCGTGTTGACAAGTCGATTTCTATTGGTGTAGAATAACCCCGTATTCTAAATATGTAGAGGTGATGTGCCTTGAATAAAACTTCGAGAATTTCGGATGCGGAATGGCAGGTCATGAACGTACTGTGGGAAAAAGCTCCCATCACAGCCATGGAAGTCGTCGAGATCTTGCGCTCAAGCACGGGTTGGAAGCCGACCACGGTCTACACGCTTATCAGCAGGCTGGTCAGCAAGAAAGCAATTGCCATTGACAAAAGTTCATCTCCTTTTGTGTGCAGGCCCATGTTGACCCGGGAAGAATACAGAAGAGAAGAGCGAAGGTCGTTTCTCGAAAAGGTCTATGACGGTTCTCTCAATCTCCTTCTGATGAACATCTTGGCAGAGGACGAACTTTCAGAGACTGAAATCGACGAACTCAAGCGTATTCTGGAAAAAGGCGGGAATAAGGAGGGATAGAATACCGGAAGAGTAGAGTAACGGAAGAGTAGAGTAACGGAAGAGTAGAGTAACGGAAGAGTAGAGTAACGGAAGAGTAGAGTGACGGAAGAGTAGAGAGTGAAGGAAGAGTAGAGAGTGAAGGAAGGGTAGCGTGTTGGACCTTCTGATGACGCCTTTTCACTGGGTATTGTATTCTTCACTAATGGCTTGTCTCATCGTGCCGATTATTTTGGGGCTGAAATGGCTCTTTAAGAGTCAGATGCCGCCTTCCTGGCATTATTGGATCTGGTTTCTTCTCCTGGTACGCTTAGCCATCCCGCTTGCCCCCGCAAGTTCTCTCAGCGTGCTGAATATTGTACCGGCGTTCGGAGATGTGCTTGCAAAAACATATCTTCTGGCTCCAACAGGAAAGAACTTCACGGAGAAGATCGGGGCGGCAGCCGTTCCTGCCTCAGGCATCACTCAGCCCCGGGTCGCCGTTTCGGGTCAGGGACTGACCGACCCTCTCTCCCGATCAGGTCAAACCGGAGGGAAAGGCCAGGGAGAAGCCGTTGCTAGGCCAGGTGACAGCCGAGGACATACCATGGCGCAAACCATGGGGCGGCCCGTAGACGCCGGCCAGATGGCTCTGTCCGCTTTGCTTGTGTGGCTGGCAGGGGCAATGCTTTTTGGGCTCTATGTTATATTCGTGAACGGGCGTTTGTTTCTGAGAGTCGAGAAAACCGCTCGGGAACCTCAAGAATTCGAAAGAGAGCTGCTTGAGCGATCCAAGCGCATTCTCAATCTTAAGGCCGATATTCGTCTGCGCATCAGTCCCCTGGTTCGGATGCCTGTGCTTTTCGGCTTCCTCAGGCCCACTCTCTTGCTCCCCGCCGGACTCCCGGACCAAATAAATCCGCATGAGTTGAAGCATATCTTCCTGCACGAGTTGGTGCATTATAGGCAAAGGGATTTTCTGGTTAACGGGCTTATGGTCTTCTTAAAAGGGATCTATTGGTTCGATCCCCTGGTTTGGTACGCTTTCTACCTCATGCGCCAGGATATCGAGATGGCGTGTGATGCACGGGTGCTATCCCATCTGGATCCCACGGAACGTTCCCATTATGGCTATACAATGATTCATCTGCTGCAGATCGCTAAGCCTCAGGGTTTTCCGGGAGGCATGGGTATCCTGGGAAAACCATCGAGAATGAAAAGGAGAATTATCATGATCTCTTCTTTCAAGAAAGGTTCCGCAATGCGAGTTGCACTGGGAGTGGCCCTGCTAATGGTTCTGGGTGTCATCCTGTTGACAAGGGCTCCCAATAGCTCCGCAGAGTCTTTGCACACAAGTCAGGCCCAGGGTGCCAATCTCAAGTCAGCCGGCGCAGACTCCGGTTCGGGTTCCGGCAAGGACGGTCACAGCGCATTGGGCGTGAACACCCAAAACAATGTTGTCAGTAAACAGGTGCCGGCCGCTCCGAACAATGGGATTAGAATCCAGAGTATCCAAGGGCAAACGTTTAAAGGTGAAGTCATGCTGATCAAAGATCCGAAACGGGTCAAAGCTGTCATGACCAATCAGCCGGGAGTAGCGGGAGAACGGATAACGAGCTTCGTCAAGCAAACCGGGGCGCTTGCCGGAATCAACGCCGGCGGTTTCAATGATCCGAACGGTAAAGGGAACGGGTCTTTTCCCGAAGGGCTGACCGTCCACGACGGTAAGCTCGTCTATAACAGTGCCGGAAAGGCCGTTGTGCACCAAGTCATTGGCATTGACAGCCAGGGAAAATTGATCATAGCCCCCATGTCGGCGGACGAACTGGTCGCCAAGCACATTCAAGAAGCCGTGACTTTCTATGGTCCGACTCTGATCAAGAATGGGACACCGGTTATCGAGGGAGATGGCGGTATCGGTATTGCCCCCAGGACGGGAATTGGGCAGACCGCGGATGGAACGATTATCTTCGTCGTTATTGACGGGCGCCAGCCGACTTGGAGTTGGGGAGCGACTGGGCGCGATTTGATGAACGTCTTTCTGGAATACCACGCGATTAATGCTGTCAACTTAGACGGCGGGTCCTCCACGGAAATGGTTTATCAGGGAAAAGTGATTAACCACCTGTGGGATATTTTTGGGGAACGCCGTGTGCCCACCGCCTTTGTCGTGATGCCGCAGGCGGGAAAAGCAAGCTAAGGGAAGTAGATGTGTTCTGTGCTTCCATACATTTGGAATATACGCAATAAAGGCGCTCCCGAACCCATAATACTGGTGTTTAGTTGGCTGATGCCAATTAAATAGGGACGCCTCCAGACCATTTACACCCGAAAAGTAGCAAATGATCTGGAGGCGCTGGCCCCTACACAAATAGTAGGTAAGTTAATACTACACAATACTACACCTACTGGGGGTGTTTGTGAAGGGAGATTTTAAGGAAGGGAGGAGGGTTCCGTTCCATTATACTCATCCCCTAAGTATTTGAATTTCCGCACTGAACACTAATTAATTAGGAAGGAGAAACAGAAACTTCGCTTAGCGATTTGTCTAAAGATTCATTAGCTGCGACCATGCCAAATCCGAAGGAGTGATCTCACTGAATTAGTGACTGAATCAGTGAGTACGTTGAGAGGGGGATTCACAATGAATGTTAGGCGCCTACTGGCTATATCTACAGCTTTGGCTATTTGCTTGATGTTCGCTTCCACTTCTACATCTCTTGCATCAACTACTAATACTCAAGTATCATCGCATAATAAATTATCAACTCAAGGGAAAACGAATCCACAGTTTGTGTCGCCGCAACAGCCATGGGTAGGCTATTCTGGGGAGGTTAAGTGCACGGCGGATCCGTACTTAAATACCCGTACCGGCCCTGGACTAAACTACCCAATTAAATTTGGCATAGATTACGGACAGACTGGGGATGCAATTACAACCGTTAGCTCTTCTGATGGTTCCGGTAATTGGTGTGAATTCCAGGCATATGATGGCAGTTATGAGTATGGATCAGCGACCTATTTGGAGGTTCCACCTTACACTTTCTAATTTGAGCTTAAGTCCCACGCTATGCGTGGGAGACCAGAATAGAAAGTAACGGGGAACATGATAATGTAGCTCTCCTCTGCTCTAGCGACTAAGGTTTCGCAAGTCAAAATCAGTAGTAGAGGAGGGCATCAAAATGGATAATTCAAGTTTATCACATACGAAGTGGGACTGCACGTATCACATAATGTTCCTTCCGAAATACAGACGAAAAGAGATGGACGGGGAACTGAGAGCCGATATCTGAGAGATCATCAAAAACCAGGCGAGTATAAAGATGTTTCAATCTAGTGTAAGATCAAGTGCATCAATATGTAAAGATCCCGCCTACGCTGAGTGTTTCCGAATTTATGGGGTACTTAAAAGGGAAAAGCGCATTAATATTAATGATTTTTGATTAGCACCCAGAGTATAAGCAAAAGGGCAATCGGCATTTTGAACGAAGAGGTGTTCTGTCAAACGTCAATACGGTCGGACGGAATGAGGAAGAGATCAAAAGGTACATCAAGAATCAGCTTGAAGCAGATCAAACCGAAGATAGGTAAGAAGCAATCATAAGACCCCTATAGGGGTAGCAAGCGACAATGGCTTGCGAAACCACGCCTTCAGGCGCAGGCGTAGCCAGTAACATGCCCTTATAGGGCAAAATGAAGCCACCCCTTGAAGGAGTGGTAGCGTGACTGACAACGATATCCAATATTTATGTACGAGGGATGTGGCATTTAACATGGGAAGATCAGGAGCTTAGGGCTGGAAAAGCGGAGTATGTGGAGTCTTTTGTGCAGGAGGACAGGGCCGAAAATGAAACGCAGGGTAAGATTCAGCGGGAAAAGGTTCATGAGTTTTGTGGGTTTCAATATTGTCTTTGCTGCCTTACTGGCACCCCTCATCGTTTTTTATGGTCCTTTTCAAGCCCTGAAGGTCATGACAGTGGGTTCAATTGCGCTGTCCCGCCACCCGCAGGTGGTGCGGGCTTTTCTGTCCCAGGCTCAAATTGATGAGATAACACGTGAGTACGACAGTTTGGGAGTGAACACCCAAAGTCACGTGGTCAGGGAGCAGGTGGCGACCGACCCGAATAGCGGCATTGAAATCCAGAACATCCAAGGTCATTCTTTCAAAGGGAAGGTCATGCTGATTAAAGATCCGAAACGGGTCAAAGCTGTCATGACCAATCAGCCGGGAGTAGCGGGAGAACGGATAACGAGTTTCGTCAAGCAAACCGGGGCGCTTGCCGGAATCAACGCCGGCGGTTTCAATGATCCGAATGGTAAAGGGAACGGGTCTTTTCCCGAAGGGCTGACCGTCCACGACGGTAAGCTCGTCTATAACAGTGCCGGAAAGGCCGTTGTGCACCAAGTGATTGGCATTGACAGCCAGGGAAAATTGATCATAGCCCCCATGTCGGCGGACGAACTGGTCGCCAAGCACATTCAAGAAGCCGTGACTTTCTATGGTCCGACTCTGATCAAGAATGGGACACCGGTTATCGAGGGAGATGGCGGTATCGGTATTGCCCCCAGGACGGGAATTGGGCAGACAGCGGATGGAACGATTATCTTCGTCGTTATTGACGGGCGCGAGCCGGGTTGGAGTTGGGGAGCGACTGGGCGCGATTTGATGAACGTCTTTCTGGAATACCACGCGATTAATGCCGTCAACCTAGACGGCGGGTCTTCCGCGGAAATGGTTTATCAGGGAAAAGTGATTAACCGTCCGTGCGATATTTTTCAGGAGCGCTATGTTGCGACGGGTTTTGTGGTCATGCCTAAATAGGGATACACTATCCTGACACTGGGGCAGGTCCGGGCGCATAGAGCGCCGGTTAGCTCTTCTGGACTTCACCTGAACAACATGGTTGGGATCCGCAAAGATCGTTGTCTGCCGTATTCCCTTGAGTGAATCAGACTTTCAGTGCCTGGCCCGGCAACAATTCTCGATAATTTCCTGTGATCGTAGGGGCCTTTTGAAACGCGTACTCAGGGCCCTGACCTTTTTGATCGTCTCGTCGATTTGTTCGTTATTCAAAAAGATGCCGTTTTGCTCCAGCAACCGGTTTAGAGTTTTAACCCCTGAATATTTGCCGAGAGCCAGGGAATGCCGGCGTGATACCTTTTCCGGAGGAAAAGGTTCGTAATTGGCGGGGTCTTTCTTTATGCCGTCAATGAGCAGGGAAGAGGTATGCGTGAAAACGTCTTGTCCGGAAATGGGTTTATTTCTTTGAATTTCCCTGTGAGTCGCCAGGCTGAGCATGAAACAGATGGTTCCCAAGCGACGGAGATTGAAGCGGACCTTCTTTTGTAACATCTGTTTTAAGATGACAGCCACTTCTTCCAGAGCGGCGTTTCCGGCCCTTTCTCCCAAGCCGCCCACCGTGACACTGACGGCGCGGAATCCGCATTGAACTGCGGTTACGGCATTGGCTGTGGCCAGGCCCAGATCATTGTGAGCATGAAACTCCAGAGGAACGCTGAGTTCTGACGGCAGACCGCTCAAGCGGTGGGCGAGTTCCAGAGGCGTCAGGATGCCCAGGGTATCGGCCAGTCGGATTCTATTAACTCCCAGTTGTTCCGCCTCCCGGCAAACCTTCAGCAGAAAATCCGCCGAAGCCCGGCTGGCATCCTCCAAGCCCACACAGACGTAATCCGCATCTTGTTTGGCCCGTAAAACGCATTGTCCCATCTGTTCCAGCACCCAGGCCGGGCTTTTTTTCAATTTGCGGCTCATCTGCTGTTCCGAGACCGGAACGGAAATGGACACCCCGGCGCAGCCGCTGCGGAAACTGGCTTCCAGATCGGCTTTCACCGCCCGGTTCCAAGTGAGCATGCGTACGGGCAAGCGCAGGGAGACCAGTTGTCGGATAACGTCTACCTCATCCGTTCCCAGGGCCGGAACACCTACTTCCAACTCATCGATACCGGCGTCCGTTAGAGCCCGGGCGATCATTTCCCTTTCCGCATAGGTAAAGGCCACCCCCGGAGTCTGCTCTCCGTCCCGTAAAGTTGTGTCACAGAGTATGATATTGTCATTCATCACTTTCACCTGCCCAGCTTAGTCTCATACCATAGTTTTTATCACACTAGGCCGATGGCATCGGCCTGGCATTGCCGGCAGTGGCTCATCTGGGGAAGAACGCGGCCCAATTCTTGGCGGTAATGGTGCATATCGGCGGGACGGGGCGCCGGGCGCAAGGCAAACTTTCCCTGAGGGATAAGGGGGAGCAGGTTATGAATTTCCACCCCTCTTTGCTTGATCTCCCGGGCCAGGACCGTGAGCCGGGTGTCATTGATTCCGGGAATTACCACGGTGTTGACTTTGACGTGGAGCCCGGCCCGGACTGCTTGTTCGATTCCCAGCAGCTGATTCTCCAGAAGCATTGTGACTGCCGGCCGCCCGATCAGGGTCTGTCCCTGCCAGCGTACATAACCGTAGATCTGTAGGGCCGAAGGCGTGTCCAGCGTATTGAGAGTCACAGTAATATGGGAAAGTCCCAAGGCCAGGAGTTCCGGCAATTTTTCCGGCAACAACAGACCGTTGCTGCTCAGACAGCGTTTCATTTCCGGAAACTTGTCTTTGAGCAGTGCCAGGGTAGCAAAGGTTTCCGGGTTGGCGAGCGGCTCACCGGGGCCGGCAATTCCGGCCACGTGCAGATAGGCTCCCAGGGAAGAGAGTTTTGCTTCCTGTACTACCCGTATGGCTTCCTCAGCCCCGATAAGCTTGCTGGTCACTCCGGGGCGGGACTCATTCGCACAATCATATTTGCGCACACAGTAGTTGCAGGAGATATTGCATTCCGCTGCTACCGCCAGGTGAATCCGCCCGGCTCGACCGTGTCCGTCCGGGGAAAAACAAGGATGCTCCGTTGGC
Source organism: Acididesulfobacillus acetoxydans (assembly GCF_902729405.1). Taxonomy (GTDB): domain Bacteria; phylum Bacillota; class Desulfitobacteriia; order Desulfitobacteriales; family Desulfitobacteriaceae; genus Acididesulfobacillus; species Acididesulfobacillus acetoxydans. Next base: position 3,270,979 of record NZ_LR746496.1, on the reverse strand, counting down.
TCGGGCGTAGCGGTGTAAATTCTGTTTCCGGTTTCCAGACAATGACTAGCCATGTGCGGAGCCTCCTTCAATCGTAAATTATGGGATTTTGAGCATTACATCTTCCCCGACGTCGGTGTACGTTTCCCGCGCGACCACGGGTTCCCGGAGCATCTGCTTCTTCAGCCAGGGAGGCGGGTTGGTTTGCAAAAGCTTTTCCAGACGGTCCCCCGCTGCAGCGATCGTTGTGTGCGCTTCAACTTTAAGGGGATAGATACCGTTCTGTACTAAGCGGGCCGCCGCCGGACCCCCAATTTGGCCGCAATAGAGAAAAGAACAACCTCGCAAAGCTTGCAGGCGCCTGGCCACCCGATCGTCTTCTCCCTGTTCCGTCCCGGAAAAGCTGATTTGTTCCAACTGCCTGCTGCCCTGAGGGCCTATCTCATAAATGAAAAGATAAGGGCAGGAGGCAAAATGAGCATCGACATACTGTCCGCTTTGACTGCAAAAAGCAACCCTAATCATGATACATTCCTCCTATCCAGACATAGTGTTTAGAACATCGAAAAGGAAATTTTGACTGCCCCGGTACCCGGTCCAGAGTTTTTGAGGGTAGCCGGCGCGGTCGAAGACCGGCAATCCGGCCCGCAGGTGGGGGCATTGCAAGATTTTTGCCGCCTGACGTCCGTTGGAATTGGCAATGATCAGATTAAAGGATTTTCCGGGCGTGGCAGGATGCGCCAATTCCCCCAAGTTATCCAAGTCTTCCAGGTCCTCTAAATCTCCTACCCGGAAGGGGATTGTGGCCGGGAAATTCTTTCTCCCCTCAGGAGTGGCTGCCAAGGCCAGGGAGATCTCGGCCCCGGTTTCGGCCAAGGCTAAACTCAGAGAATATAACAGGTCCGATTCTAAAGCCAGGGCCACGCGCAGGCCGGCCAGCCGGTCGTGATAATCTGCCATGGTATCGAGCAGGCGGCTTCTTTGCCGCAACAACGGTTCCGGCACCGGTTGACCGCTGAAAGAGGCCAGGGCCAGCAAGAAGCGATCGGTAGCCTCTAAACCTGTCAGGGAAGGGATGGGGTAATGAGGAACTCCATAAGTGTCCCGGAGATAATCTCCCGGTTGAACCAGGCTCAAGCCGAAGGAAAAAACAGCCACGGCTTGGGGCAGGCGTTTCAGATGGGAGAGCGTGGTTCCTCCCTGGACGACAGCGCTGGGTTCAGATTCCAGGTGACCGTCCAAGGATGTGGACAAATCCGGCAGGACGAGTGGTTGCAGGCCAAAAAGAGATACGGTTTCTTTCAACTCCTCCACGTCGGCGGGTGTCAGGTGACAGCCGGGTAGAAGGATTACGTCTGGGACAAGGGCAGTTTTCCGGGAAAAGGCGGAGGTAAGAGTACATTCACTCTGGTTTCCGGGCTCTGACCTAAAAGTACATTTACTCTGGCCTCTGATCTCTGACTTCCGGCATCCCTGGTCTCTGATTTCCGGGGTAGGTTCATTCAACTTTAGTTGAACGAGTTCACTTGCCGGGCTTTCCGTCTCCACCCTTTCCGTCCCCGTTCCTTTCTCCGGCTCTTTCGGCCGGAGAGAAGCGAGCAGAGCGGTCACCGCCAGGCGATAGCCCTCTTGCATGGATCCTATATAGTCCGGGGTACTGACAGTCACAACCGGTACTCCGGCCAGTTCCGGCCGGTCTCTGCGCCAAGTCCGCAGGGCGGCGGCCATGTCTTCACCCATGGTTTCACTGAGACCTGAACTCATGACACCGACAATTTCCGGGTGGAATTTTTCCACGGCTTGGGTGATTCCTTTCTGAAGCTGTTCCCAGCCGCCAAAGACCAGATTTTCCTCAGTCATAGCGGTGGAGTTCAGAGGGATGGGTTCTTTGAAATGCCGGGAGAGTTGCAGGCGGATGAAAGTGGAACAGCCTTGGGAGCCGTGCAGGAGGGCCAGCATGCCGTTCATGCCCAGAAAGGCCAGAGTCGCTCCCAGGGAGGGGCTGTTTTTTTGCGGGTTTCCCTGATAATGGCGTTCGGTGCGCTCGCCCCTGGGGTGGCTTTCCGGACGATATTCCGGGTGGCATTCAAGGTGGCGTTGTGCTTCATACGACATTTTCATTTCCTCCTTCGCCGCCGCGGGCGGGGGGATAGGGCCGGCGGCTGAGATCCCAGACCGGGCTGAAAACTGTTCTGGCTATCGCTTCCGCCAGGGTTATCATGCCCGGATACCCGGCATAAGGACGTTTCCGTCCATGGTTGATATCCAGGAACGGTAAGCGCATTTTATGGGCCAAGTACTTGATTTTGCCTCCGGCGACCAGCAAATCCGGCTTCTTCTCGCGGATCAGAGTCAAAAATCCGACGGCGCTGGTGTCCTCGATAATCCGGGCTGCCGGATCCAGCCGGGCCTTCATGCGTTCGAAATCCGCAGGTGTGGAATTCTGCGTCCCTCCGGCCAGAATGGTAATTCCGAGTTCGGTCAAAGCGGAAACCATGGACCATGTTTTCACCCCTCCCGTAAACAGAACGGCTCTTTTGCCTTGCAGGCGCTCCCGGTAAGGGGCGATCGCCTGCCGGGTTTCTTTCTCTTGGCGGCGGATATATTCCTCAGTCCGGCCCGACAATCCCCGGTCACCCAAACCCCGCGCGATGTTGCGCAAGGCCTGGGAGGTGTCCTCAATGCCGTAAAAGGAGGCTTCAATATAAGGAGTTTGCCACTGCTGTTGCAAAGAACAGGCCAGATTTGTCAGACTTTTCGAGCAGACCAGGACATTGAGAGCGGCCCGGTGGGCTTGAGTCAAATCGGCATAACGGGCATCTCCGGTAATCGCCGTCTGCAGCTTAATGCCCAGCTTCGTTAGATCCGGCAGGATCCCGCCTAGGTCCCCGGCGATGTTGTATTCTCCGATTAAATTAATGGAACGGGGTATTTTCGGGGCGCCCGCGTTCTTGCTGCCAATCACTCGCTGCCAAAGCGTCTCACCGGCAATGCGGTTGCCGATGTTCTTGTCCCCCAGGAAGCCTGGAGCATCGACTGGGATGACGGGAAGGGAGACTTTTTTCTGGGCCCGGGCACAGACTCCGGCTAAATCATCCCCGATGAGAGCGGAGACACAGGTACTGTAGACGAAAATCGCCTGGGGTCGATGTTTGGCGGAGATCTCAAGGATGGCCTGATAGAGTTTTTCTTCTCCCCCGTAGACGACATCGTTTTCACCTAAATCTGTGGTAAAGCCGCGCCGGTAAAGTTGGGAGCCGGTGGAGAGGGCTCCCCGGTTATCCCAGGAATTGCCGGCACAGGCAATGGGACCGTGAATCAGATGGGCCGCGTCGGTTATCGGATTTGACATTGGATTTGAGGGTGCACTCGGGGCAGTTCCCGTCCTTGACCGTCAAATGAGTGCTCCGGTTCTTACGGGCTTTTTCCGGATAGAGTTTTAAAACTTCTTCCACGGCTTTTTGGCTGAGCTGAAGGCGTGCCGCCGAGCCGGGTCCCGTGTCTTCCATGACTATCACCCAGTCCTTTCAATTCGCTAGGGGTGTGGAAAGGTATTGATCCGGAAGTGCATACGACCTATTCTTCCATGATGCCGTAAGCCATGAGCAGGTTTTCCAATTCATCCATTGTCATGGGGCTGGGAATATTAAGAGAGGTGTTCTGGTCCATCTTGCGAGCCAGGGCCCGGTACTCGTCCGCCTGCGGATGATCGGGACTGTATTCGATGACGGTCATCTTGCGCACTTCGGCCCGCTGCACCTGGTTGTCCCGGGGCAGGAAGTGAATCATTTGCGTATTCAGGCGCTTAGCCAATTCTTCAATCAGTTCATACTCTTTATCCACCTTGCGGCTGTTGCAAATGAGTCCGCCCAAACGTACGCTTCCGGTCAGGGCATATTTAAGAATCCCTTTGGCAATGTTATTGGCCGCATACATGGCCATCATTTCACCGGAGGTCACAATATAGATTTCCTGGGCCTTGTTTTCCCGGATCGGCATGGCAAAGCCGCCGCAGACCAGGTCTCCCAGAACGTCGTAAAACACATAATCCGTATCCGTTGTATAAGCGCCGTTTTCCTCCAGGAAATTGATGGCGGTGATCACACCCCGCCCGGCACAGCCCACGCCCGGTTCCGGACCGCCGGACTCGGCACAGCGAATCCCGGCGTACCCTTCCACCAGAACCTCATGCAGTTCCAGTTCTTCGACAGAACCCCTTTCCCGGGCTAGGTCCATGACTGTGGTTTGAGCTTTGCTGTGCAGGATTAAGCGGGTGGAGTCCGCTTTGGGGTCACAACCTACGATCGTCACTTTTTTGCCCATTTCCGCCAGAGCCGCCACGGTATTCTGAGTGGTGGTTGATTTTCCGATCCCGCCTTTACCGTAAATGGCTACTTGCCGCATGATAACATCTCCTCTGCGCTTTCCTGTCTGTTATTTAATCCCTATCCACCGGTGATGTGCCGACGGTCCGGTTTCGTTGTGCTATACCCTTTGTGCTATTCTCGTTTTGCCGGCCCCGGTTTCCGCCGGCAACGGAGCCGACGAACCTGTTCCATCAAGTCACTGCCGCCGGGCCGTTTTCGCCCGTGCGCACTCGGAGCGTGTCTGCCAGCGAACAGACAAAGATTTTGCCGTCGCCCATATGCCCCGTCTGGTTGGCGCTGATGATGATTTGTACTGCCTTTTGCACTTCTTCGTCTTGCACTGCCAAAGTCAACATCCTTTTGGGAATCCAGTTGATGCGGGCCTCAGCGGCCGTTTCCGCTGTGAGGACCCGATTGAGTTCCGGATCGACTTCGGCAGCCCAACCGCCGATCCCGCCCTGTTTTCCCCGCCCTTCCACACTTTGAATCGTCAGGGCCGGGAAGTTGGCGTCCTCCAGGGCCTTTTTGGTGGCCGGCACCTGATGCCGGCGCACAAAAGCCATGATTTCTTTCATAATCTATTTTCGGCACTCCTCTCTGACGGTCATTTGGGTTGGTCTGGTTTAGCCTTTCGCGGGAAAAGGTCTTTGCGCGGGGTGTTCTTTGTTTTGCCGCCGCATTGCCCTGCGGTCTCGCGTTATCCCGCCCGGTCGCACGTTGTTCCGCTCGGTCCCGCCTTCTCGTGGCGCTTCCGACTTTCCCTATAACCCTTTACTTCCACTGCTGATGGTATAGGTTTCTTCCACCGGGGAGATAAAGATCTTGCCGTCTCCCATGGTTCCTGTGCGCGCGGTGGTGTTGATGATGCCTACCGCCTGATCCACCTGCTCATCCTCCACCACCATGAGGAGCAGGATTTTGGGAAACTCATCATAGACCACATCCCCTATGCGGATACCTTTGGTTCTTCCCCGTCCGAAAACGTGCGCTTTCGTCAGGGAGGGGAGCCCGTTCGCGGCTAAAGCTTCAGCGACGGTGTCCGCTTTTTCCGGACGGATAATCGCTCTGATCATTTTCATTTTCTTTACCTCCTGCCTTCTCCCGTTAGTGTACTTCCGGGCTGTGTCCCTTCTTGGTACCTTCTTGCGCCGACAACTTGTTCGTGCGCTTTGGCACTTCTCCACATCACCTCCTTAAATTCGGCCTCCCCTCAATCTGTCTGAGTGAACTCGTCCAATGACCATGGGAAGACAACCGGGGCAAAAGACAAAGAGAGCCCCTAAACAAAAGGTTTAAGGGCTCTCTCTTTACTCTCTGACGCTCCTGAGGTTCTCAGGTGCCCGTCTCAGCTATAAGTCGCAAGTGATAACTTGTTACTGTTTTGAGGTTTGTGAAGGCCGGTTCGTTTCTCTGTTTCTTCCTCTGTTTCTGTCTCTTTCTCTTTCTCTATTCTCTGCCGATCTCTGTCTATCTCTGTCTATCTATTTTGTCATTCCTCTGTATTCTCTGTGTCCCAATCCCGAATAGCATTTTGCTTCTTTCAAGGTCCGGTCAGACATCGGTTATTCACTCCGGCTCTTGTCTCGCGGTAAGGATTGAAGGTGGCTGCTGCCCTGCTGACAAACTTCTCCTCGGAAAATCGAAGTCCGAAGCACGAAAGCTTCTACGTCTATCGGTGCTTACAGGCTTCGAGGGCACTTTCATCCTCTGATGAAGCTACATTCATTGGGTATGGGGTTCGCTCCCGTGGTGTCCGGGGACAGGGGGATAGGAATCTCCCCTTGGACGAATCCTGTTTCCGGCTGAGCCTTCGCTCAGAGATGCATGTAGCCCAATCCTACCCGGCAATGCTCGGAGAGAGGGTGCAGGGAGGAACGACCGAAGATGGCCACGGCCAGCCAGTCTCCGTCGGTGGTCAAACCGATTTTCAGGGCAAAACTGGCATTGCCGTTGGTATGAATAAAAATGCTGTTGCTGGCTTCCAAAGCCGCGTGTACCAACGCGTGGATCTGTTTGGCGTCTTTGTGGATCACTCCGGTGTTAAGGCCGGTTGAGAGCACAGAATTTGTCAGTTTTCCCGTATGCTGTAAAGCGGCAACCGTTCCGCCGGTTTCGGTAACGCCACAGGTGATTCTCTCCTGAACGGTGTAATGTTCTCTTAAGTCATTTTCCTCCTGCCGGGTTTCGGTTAAAGCCAAGAGCAAGGCAGCCCGTTCGAGAGAGAATTTGTTGTCAGATTCCACCGGGATCGATCGCACTTGAGAGCCATCCTCCTTCCGCTGGAATATAAGGAAACGGGGTGAGCGCCGGGCTTCGCGCAGGGGAAGCCGGGGTTGCACTTCTGATACTGATAGGGAAAGAAAAAAACGCCGCAAGTTGCGATATTCGCATCTGCACGGCGTCGTTGCCCAATCAGTTAGTATGATGAATATTATAGACCTGAGCGTATCGTTTGTCATCTGTGGCAATTTGGCAGATGTGGGCAAATTGAGCCTCCCATCGGCAAAATGCGGGGTTTAGCTTGCGCTCAGGTAATCTTTGTATTCGCACCCTGAGTTTCTCTCATGGATAGCATAGGAGCTCTGAACCTCAATGGCACTGCCGCTTTTTGCTTGCCGCAGCCAGTCGTCTCGCTAAATTCGACTTAAGACAATCTACCGGCCACCAAGGTTCGGGAAAAGATGATGGACTTAGTCTTCTATATTGGCGCCGATGACGGCTATTTGCCTTTGGAATTTTAAAGCAGCCGGGGCTGTCGTAAACATTTGCAATTGCCATTGAAAAAAGTTCATCTCCCCTGTTTGCAGACCCATGTTGACCCGAGAAGAATACAGAAGAGAAGAGCGAAGATTGTTTTTCAAAAAGGTCTATGACGGTTCTCTTAATCTCCTTTTGATGAACGTCTTGGCAGAGGATGAACGCTCAGAGACTGAAATTGATGAACTCAAGCGTATTCTGGACGGTCACAGCGCGTTGGGCGTGAATACCCAAAACAATGTTGTCAGTAAACAGGTGCCGGCCGCTCGAGACAATGGGATTGAAATCCAGAGTATCCAAGGGCAAACGTTTAAAGGTAAAGTCATGCGCACCGCAAGATACTAAAACTGCTTTAGTATATCGTGATGCCCAACGTCAACAAGGATAATCATGGTGTCACCCTCGTAATACCAGACGATACGAATATCCATGTTGACGCTGCACTCGAATAAATCCTCAGCCCCTTGAATGCGCTTAGACCGCAAGGAAGGATGCATCGGATTCTCTGACAGTAGCTCCAGCTTGTTCATAAGCTGCTTCTTTTCTTGTTCGGTCAGCGATTTGAAATGCTTCTGGAAACGACGGGTGAAGGTAAATCGGTACGCCATCAGTTTCCCTCCAGCTTTGCGAACAGCGCATCCACATTATCAAAAACGGGCTGTTCACCAGAGGCAATTTTCGCTTTTGTTTCTTTAATTTCTTCCCGAAGCTCATTCAGATATTTCTTGGGATACACGGCCACCGGCACGATGCAAATCATACCGTCCCGCTCGTAAATCTCCATTTTGTCGCCTTCGGAGAGGCCCAATTTATCCACAAGCTCTTTGGGTATGGTGATTTGTGATTTGGCCCGAAATTCGGCTAACATACTCTATCAACTCCCAGCATGAAACGTCCTACTTTCCTACTTTCCTACCAACAGTATATGCTATTTTTCAAAAGATATCAACAGAAAAAAATAAATTTACCTCGGGCCATTTTGGACCGAAGTTGTGCGTCCGCCTGTCAGGGATAAAAACCCGCGAAACGCGAAAGCCGTCGAACGATTTGTGCAATCCGCGGGGTGAACTTTTGGCCTTAAAATCTCATGGATGGGGATTGGATACTTCTGAATTCATTGAGGAGGGGAAAGGCCGCCCCTTTACATCTTCAACCATTGTTTTGTATAATTTAGGAAGGGGTGGAAGGGGGTGAAATACTGAATGAACCCTATGTAGTTAAAGACAGTCTCACGTTGTCTATAAAACTAAACCTTTCCGCAAACTACGAACAAAAAGCACTGCTACTCCGCACGATGGACTCCTACAGGGATGCGATGAACTATGTTAGTCGATACGCTTTTACCCAGCTTGACAAGCGCGCTAATAAGCGAAAGTTAAACGATCTGCTCTACAGAGAATTGCGTATCCGGTATAATCTTCCGTCTCAGTTGGCTCAATCGGCGATTCGCAGAGTCGCGTCCACTTACCAAGGAGAGTGGACAAAAATAAAACAAAACGCCGAGCATCGCAAACTTGGGTACACCAAGAAATATTACCACGGTTTGGAGAAAGCTCCCGAATTCAAATCGCGCACGACTGAAATGGTCTACGGCAGGGATTATTCGTTCGGCAAGAACCAAACGGCCTCGGTCAATACATTTGGAAGGCCGAGTTCGCGTTGCTTATGAGGGGTGGACTCCTCACGTTGAGCGCTTGCGTTCGGGCGAGTGGAAAATTGGCACTGCCAAGCTCTGGTATGATAAAAGACGCAAGGCGTTATATCTGATCGTCCCGATCACACGTGAGCAAGGCGTTGACTTAAACGATATGACTCTAGTGCAGGGTGTTGATGTCGCTATGCGCTCTATAAGTCATCGCTGTACGGAGGGTACGCTACCCGCTAGGATGCCCATTATACAAGCCAAGCATGCCCCCGTTGCGAGCATACGAGCAAGAACAACCGGCCAGGAAAGGGACTGCTCTTCACCTGCGAAGCTTGCGGTTATACGCTGCATGCTGACTTGGTAGGCGGACGTAATGTAAGGCTTAGAACGTTGGTTGCCCGGCAGGACCGGACGATTACGGGGCGCGTTTCAACCGTCCCTGATGTGGATTCCAATGATACTGGGCCGGACCCGGTGGAGGAAAGCCGCAATCCTCTGACTTTAGTCAGGGGTAGTTGAATCAAATGCGTATATGCTAGAACTTAATTGCAATTGAAAAGTCAGTGTCTGACCATCTTTTGGGTATTCTAAAATACTTTTCTCAGGGATTACTTTCAGCTCCTTTGTGTCAACCGGCTCTTTTTGACCGTTGTCAAGATTAAACATATTTACCTGCTTGAGATAGGTCACACCAGGGCCTGGAGACTTTTGTGAGAATAAAATCAAGTTATTGTCCGAACCTACAGCGAAGAAATTTCCACCTGCATCGTGAAAGTCTGTGATCAACACATCCCTTTTGTTATCTAAATTTACTGCACGCAATTGGCTGATATAGGGCTGAGCCATCCTCGGCTTCATGAGATATATGGAATAAACGATCCAATTGTCACTGTAAAAGTAATTACTGAGGTAAACGCAGAATTGACCTACCGGAGTATTTTCTGTCAACGGTAGAGTGAGAATCTTCTCAGCAGACGATGTCTGTAATTGTCTGGTGTTTTTCGGGCTTAGATACAAAGAAAACGGAGTAAGAAGCGAAGGTACAGGCGAGCCGTTGCTATTCATTGATGGACTGGGGTTCCATACCACCCCGTGTGGGGTTTCAATACTCCTTTGTGGATTCGGAGTTCCGGCCTGAGAATTAGGAGTCGCGGAATTTGATACAGATGCGGTTATGTATGGTGATTTTGTGTGGTTACTGGTTGCAGGGTTTGCTGTTGGCGGGGTTAGGCCCGGTGACTGTGTGTGATTGGCGCTTGTAGTCTTGGTCAGATGAGTCGCGGCATTAGCGGTTTGGCCTGGGGCGCTGACCGTTGAGGCAATAGGATTGTTCAGGCTCGAACACCCCACGACCAAGGTCAAAGCCAGGGCTGCGACCGTCCACTTCACGGTTGCTTTTTTGAAAGTCAAAATCATGATAATTATCCTCTTGTTAAATTTATTGGCGAAACCAATCGTTCCCAGAGCCCAATGAGGTTCAGATAGGAGTTGCAAAAGACGGATAACCGTCTGCCCATATTGCTTATGTTCTTCCGGCCTGACGGAAGCCAGGGCCGTGGCGTCACAGGCCATTTCACAATCCTGCTTCATGTGCCGGAGCGTGTACCCGATGAGCGGATTAAACCAATAGATGACTTGTACCAACGTAACCCCGGCATTGACCCAGTGGTCTCGTCTTTTTAGATGGCTCAGTTCGTGTAAGAAAATGTAGCGCAACCCAAAACTCCAGCCAACCAGACAAGAGCGGCTGTGCCGAAGTTTTGCCCGAATGTTTGACCGGTCGGGGCTGGGCTGGGGAGGTTCCCGGCGGAGTGGGCTGAGCGAGGACTACTTCCCGGCAGAGGTTGGGTCGTGTGGGGGGGCGGTAGTGTGGGTGCGAGATTTGTGTGGGGTGAGGATGAGGAGGGTAGGGTCGAAAATGTAGGGTTTGCTGCAGGGGCAACCAGGGATTAAATGCACTGAATGAACTGGGCGGTGTCCAGGGGATGAGTAACCGCAAAATCAGCACAAACCAAAGGGCGTAATGCCAATGGGTACTGAGCTTCTGCCGGAACAGCCGCTGGATGAACAAGATCCCCAGGGCTAAAAGGCTGCCCATGAGCGATAAAGAAACAACGCCACGAAAGAGACCTGCTAAACCCATCTGCTGTCACATCCCTTCCCCTACGCCAGCCTTGCATCCAGCAGGTTTCTCAGATCTTCGATTTCTTGGGGAGACAAGTATTCATCCTTGACAAAGTTCGTCAGCAAGAGATGAAAGGACCGCGCTCATCTAAAAGTGCCTCCTTCTTACAAATGTCGTCTAAGCCAAGATTACACCAGTGAAGTCTCGCTGTCAAGTGGTATAAATTATCATTTCTAGCGGTTTCGATGCAGCAAGGTATTGCTTAGCCCCCAGGGATGGATGATTTTGATATAACAGATAGGAAAAGAAAGTTGCTTGCCGTTCCCACTCCATTTCTTTGCCACACCTCAGCCGTTAAAGTAACACGCAAGACAGGAGGGATGCTATGAACACGGACGAGGACGAGGAACACCAAACCCTGCGACAACTGCTTGACATCAACCGAGAACTCCTGCGGGTCCACCAGAAGAGACTAATGTGCCTGAGATTAACCAAAGCACAAGCCCAGGAGAGAATGGACCCGCTGGTGGCCCGGTATGAGAGGCTGCAAACCATGCTGGAAGAGTATGATAAGATAAGCCAGTGAATGGTTCCCCTGCAAGTGAGTGCGTCAAAATGAACGCTCGTTTATTTTTGTTGGCCCTGGCTAGATTGCAGGATTTCCAACCAAATTGTAGAATTGGTCAACAGCAAAACTTTTGTCGTTACGAAACACCTACAGTTATCCTCGACATAAAATGGGAATACCTTTGAATGTCAGGGGGTGAGTCAGGATGGCAAAAGTCTATTTGAGCTTTCTTTTTGGCCCGTCGGAAACTTTGTTCGATACCACTGGCGGCCATGGGTTTCCCTGGAATCAGCCCAGGCATTCCTGGATAATTGAGCGGTGTTCATTCTTCTTAGGTTGAACTGAGGTGTTATTCTTGATTATGTGGTGGACTTTGGGATTATGGCCTATCGGAGGAGGCTTATTACTTTTGTACTTATCTTACCAAAAGTGGTATATAAAGTGGGTTAAAGAAAGGATGCCGATCAGTGAAGAAAAAATAGTAAGAATGGAACGCCAGATGGCGATATATTTAATCATTTTCGGAAGCCTTTTCACACTAAAGGACCTAATCTAAATGAGGGCTTTATGTATGATGGTCTTTGCCGCGGCATCGGACAATTTGTAGAGATTTATGATGTTCCTAGATACAGAAAAAGCCAGTGATTAAAAATCAGTGGCTTTAAAGAGGGCAATCACGCCGAGAAGTATACTGAACGTCATGAATCTGTTGTTGTACTATTGGGCTTATCGTTTTTTCAAGCCGTTGGAACTTACTTCCACTCGTTTTTATATTGCCCGGTATTAGAGCTTGTTCTTGGCTGGTTTTTGAGCGACACTTAAAATAGATTTCGAGTAAGAATTTCTGTAATATCGCCCAACCACTTTTGATTGGGTATGGAAGCGGTAAAATCCTGTTGAATCAGGTTGAGACTGGCTTGGGCTGCGGGGTCTAACGGTAGTTATCTTGATGCCCAGAACGGAATGACGTATACAGAAATCATTAACAAGTGGTATAAGGATTTAGGTATAGCCGTATGTCCGGAAGTTGTCTACGTTCCAAATTCGTAATTACATTAGGACCGGCGGGGAAGGGCGTATCTCGTTCTTCCTCACCTTAATAGAGAAGGGGGACAGCATGAGAAGAATATTCCTTATTATATTTGTTATGAGCGGAATGCTGATTTTAACGGCTTGTAACTTTGCTCCAGTGATTTCCGGAGAAAGTAGCAAAGTACCAGGTAACCAGGGGTCGGGCATGGCGGATGTAAAAAATCCGAAGGCTCAGGTCATGGATACGGAAGGGCCTGCTCAAACCAATCCAGCACCAGAACACAAGCCATCGGATCCCAAAGGAATGTTCAGTAATGACTCTGGAAAGACCTACTATCTGAGCCTTATGGGGTTGAAGGTCCATACCGCTGCTCCAACGACGGGGCCGGCGAAAGTCGCTTGGGACTTTTCCGATTATCAGGGAAAGCAACAGTACGACAAAGCCTTGCTTTGTTTGAGTGGGCATGAACATCACGATACGATGGTATATGACGGATTAACTGGAAAACTGGCTTGAACTATATACCCTTTCGTGAACTAACACTTGGTTATTTGAGTTCAGTTCAGGGAACGGGAAATGTTTTACTGTTGCTACCATTTGGGTTCGGTCTTCCGTTTATAACTCGCGTTAATTTTAAAACCGTTATCTGGAAGGGAGCCCTATTTTCTGTTTCCATTGAACTTTTGCAGTTTGTCGAGAACATATGAATTCCTATGTGCTTGGTTTTCAGGATATTGATAAAACAAAATCCATGATTGTTGGGGGTAAAGGTGCCAACCTGGGGGAACTTGCCGGGATTGAAGGCATACGCGTACCGGATGGCTTTTGTATTACTACTGGGGCTTTTAAAAGAATCCTGGGGGAAACGTCAGCGATTGACGGATTGCTTGATCAGTTATCGTTTCTCAGGGTGGAAGACCGGGATAAAATCGGTGAACTTAGCGGAGAGATTCGCAGGGTCATTGAAGGGCTGGAAATCCCCCAAGACATAAATGAAGAGATAACCCGCTTCCTCTCCAGGCTTGGAGAAGAAAATGCCTATGCTGTACGATCCAGTGCAACGGCAGAGGATCTGCCGACGGCCTCCTTCGCAGGCCAGCAAGATACGTATTTGAACATTATCGGAAAAGAGGCGATCCTAAAGCATATCAGCAAGTGCTGGGCGTCTCTGTTTGCCGAGAGGGCAGTAACTTACCGCCTTCAAAACGCCTTCGACCACCGTAAAGTCCACCTGTCTGTGGTTGTTCAGAAGATGGTCTTCCCGCAGACGGCAGGAATTGTGTTTACTGCCGATCCCGTCACTTCTAATAGGAAGGTGTTATCCATTGATGCCAGCTTCGGACTGGGTGAGGCCTTGGTCTCCGGCCGGGTGAATGCTGACATCTATAAAGTGCGTAACGGCAAGATAATCGATAAGAGGATATCCACCAAGAAGTGGGCTTCATATGCATTAAAAGACGGTGGTACGAAAGAACAAGAGATCCCGCCTGAGCGGCAGGATAGGCAAGTGTTGACGGATGAGCAGATTTTGCGGCTTGAGCACATGGGCAGGAAGATTGAAGAACGTTTCGGCTGCCCCCAGGACATCGAATGGTGTTTGGCTGATGATACATTTTATATTGTCCAGAGCCGGCCAATCACTACTTTATACCCCATCCCTGAGGCAGATGACCAAGAAAATCACGTTTGTGTATCTGGTTTTGGATTTAATCAAGCAGGCCATACTGCAAGAGGCAGACCGTCTGGTGGAGGCCGGAGCTCTCAGACTGCCGGAGGATATCTATTGGCTGTCCCTGGAGGAAATTAAGCAGTTGCTTCAGAGATCACAACCGGACCATGACCTCATCAGCCGGCGGCAGGAAAAATTCCGACACGACGGCAGGCTTACCCCACCCAGGGCCATGACCAGTGAAGGGGAAATCATTACGGCTAAACAAGGAAGGAGAGTTCCTGCCGGTGCCCTGGCCGGAAGTCCTGTTTCCATCGGTATAGTAGAAGGCCGGGCCCGGGTCGTGCTTAGGCTGGATAATGCCAATCTGGAGAAAGGGGACATCTTGGTGGCGCCTTACACCGACCCGGCCTGGACGTCTTTATTTCCCCTGCTTGCGGGGCTGGTGACCGAAGTGGGCGGGCTCATGACCCACGGGGCGGTAGTAGCCCGGGAATACGGCATTCCGGCTGTGGTGGGGGTTGACGATGCAACCCGCAAAATCAAGGATGGGCAAACCATCCGGGTAGACGGCACCCACGGCATCATCACCATAATATCAACGGCAGGAGCCGGAACAACTTGAAGAACGGTAAGAGCGGACTGTTCAACGCTTTCTCCAGTTCGGTGCCTATATTGCGGGGCTGCTTCTTTTAGAAAAACAACTGTGGGTCTTGAAGGAAATCAGAAGGGTATGTCAAATACCTTCAAAGGCCACTAAGGAAAGGGCGGGGCAAAAGGAGAGGGCGGGATGAAAACCATCGAAGGGAATGATTGCAACGGTGACAAAGGACGATGTTGGTATTAGTGATCCGGCCGGGGAAGGGCCTAATATTAAAAATGTTTCTGAGACAGCCCTCTGGGTGGCATATTACCGAGCCGTGGAGACCAGGCGGCGTGATGCCCTTTTCCATGACCCATATGCAGGAGTCTTGGCGGGCGAACGAGGGGAGGAGATCGCCCGTACCATTCCCTATGGTAAAAATAGTGCTTGGTCAATGACTGTGCGCACTTGTCTTCTGGACGAAATGATCCTTCAACTGATTGGAGAAGAAAAGGTGGATGCCGTTCTTAATTTGGGCGCTGGATTAGACACCCGGCCCTACCGTTTGCCTCTTCCCGCATCGTTTAACTGGATAGAGGTTGATCTGCCGGGTATTCTTGCCTACAAAGAAGAGAAGCTGGCGGGTGTGAAACCGGTTTGTAAACTTCAGTCGGTTAGTCTGAATCTAGCGGATGCCGTGGGGGCACAGACACTATTCGCGGAAGTCAATGCCAGGAACGCGGGAGTGCTGGTTTTGAGTGAAGGACTCCTGGCCTGGCTGTCCAGGGAGGATGTGGAGGCTTTGGCCAAGAGTCTTCACGAGCAAGCCAACTTTACCTGGTGGCTCATGGACCTAATGACTGCGGCCCTTTCGCGATGGCTTGCTCAAGCGGGGTGGAGCAAGGCTACGGAAGCCGGAGACGCTAAGATGCAGTTTGCCCCTGAAGAAGGGCCGGATTTCTTTGCCCCGTACGGATGGAAGGTAGCCGAAACACGTTCAATGGGCCTGGAAGCCAGACGTCTGCACCGCGAGATGCCCTTAGCTTGGTTATGGCGACTGCTTATGCCGTTGGCCTCGAGAGAGAAAAGAGAGATGTATCGGCAATTGGACAGCGATGTAGTTTTACTAACCCACTCCTAGGGGCATACCTTGTCGGAGGTCAAATGAATGACTGTAGTTCAGACCGGACCTGATGCGGACATGGAGGTACTTGAGTTCATCCGGCGAGACCTGGGGTGCCGACTTGTTGAAATGCTTTTCCAGTATCCTTAAAGGGAGGAGCCGGAGCCCAAGCCGGTTTACATACGGACCGATTTTCGGGTCAACCACCCCATGCCTAAAGGCGGTCTGAAGCCAGGGGCTTCCGCGCGAAGCATTCGGTGAAAACGAGCGTGCCTGCAGAGCTGCTGGCTGTCTCTAGGATGCCGGCGCTTTATGGGAGTTTTCGGGGTAAGAAGAGAGGAGAGGTGGGAAGTTCAGGCCATGGCGTCTCAACTAGGGGTGGAGGGGTTAGGCATTAGACAGGCCTTGCGGGCGGATCTTGGAGATGTCCTCGGCTTATACCGTCAGTTGGATTTAAACAGGAATGAGGTTTTGCCACTGGAGCAGGCCGAGAGGATCTTAGCGAAGATGGAGCTGTACCCAGACTACAAGGTTTATGTGGCGGAGATCAACAGTGACATTGTCGGTACGTTTGCCTTGGCGGTTATGGACAACCTCGCTCATGCCGGAAAACCGTCAGGGCTCTTGGAAGATGTGGTCGTCGGTACGGGATACCGGGGCAAGGGGATAGGCCGCTTGATGATGGAGTATGCGCTCAGTTATTGCCGAAAGCAAGGCTGTTATAAGGTTGCCTTGTCAAGCAATCTTGCCCGGGAGGGAGCCCATGCTTTTTACGAACGGTTAGGTTTCAGGAAGCATGGATATAGTTTTTTGGTTGAACTTGGGTAAGGGCCAAGGCACGTGTGGTTGGTTTTCCTTGCCAGCGGTGGTCTGTGCCGATTTGTGGCGATGACTTAATTACCACTGCCTGCCGGGACTGCTGGCCATTGGATTGAACCGAAATTTGCAGTTCATTTCCTTGGATCATTTTTTTGTAGCGGACTATATTGGCTTGGCTATGAGAAAAACCACGCCCTTTGCCCCGTTTAAGGCAAACTTTATAAATGTTCTTTTTGATAGAGCAGAGAAGCCCTTGTGATGACCGCTTGAATACTCCCTGCGCCTTTAGCGCTCTATTGGGGCAGGCAGCGGTGTTGGGAAAGTTTCCGCGAGCCGGTGGGTTGCAAGAAGGATTATTTAGATCGGCGTAGAATATCCGTGATAGGATGAATACCCGTGAGAGGATAAGATAACGTAAAGGAAGGATCGCAAGTTGAAGGTAGTGGTCGTAGAGTATGACCCCCGCTGGCCGAGGATGTTTGAGGCAGAAGCGAATCTAATCCGAGGAGTGCTGGGTGAAGAGCTCATAGCCCTGTACCACATCGGAAGCACCTCCGTGCCGGGGATTATGGCCAAGCCAATTATTGACATGATGCCGGTGGTCCGCGATATTGAAGCTGTTGACCGGTTCAACGACAAAATGATCGAATTGGGATACGAACCCATGGGGGAGTTTGGGATTTCGCGGCGCCGGTTTTTTCGGAAAGGCGGCGATGCCCGGACACATCATGTCCATATTTTTCAAGAGGGAAGCGAGGACATCGTGAGACATCTTGCCTTTCGGGATTTTCTGCGTGCGCATGAGGATGCCGCCAGGGAGTACGGGGCCTTGAAAAGATTGCTGGCGGAACGTTTTCCGGATGACATCGAGTCCTATATGGACGGTAAAGACAGCTTCATCAAAGAGTTGGAAGCAAGGGCCTTGGCGCTTTATAAAACAATGTAACTACCTTGATTACTGTTTTGACAAGAGAAACTCACGGCGGATCCTTCAACGGGAGTCTCAGGGTCCGGTTATGCGTACAAAAGCGACGAAGGATGGGGTGCCGATGATGCCAAAGAGGAAGGAGTTCCCGTTGTCGGCCGCCATTATTGTATTGGCTACGGCGGTCCTGCTTCTGTCGGGATGTTCAAGTAACGGGGTTCCAGCCGCCAGTGCAGATGGGAGAATTATCCCAATAAGACTTTCAGAAGAGGAACAACAAGTGCTGGCCACGGTTGGGGTAGATGGGATGGATTACTTCGGTTTTCATATGAGTCTACCAAAGGCGAGCCTGCCCAGGAAGGAAAGCCGTGATGCCCATTACTGGGTAGATTATTACCATAATGGCACGGACAAAAAGTACCGCTGCAGTTCAAGTACCGCTGTTAGTTTGATAGGGGGTTATCACCCATTTGACACAGCCATCCTTCTGGTGTCCGAAAATATCATAGCCTTCCAATACATCATTAAGTGGCTTCTTGTGAGTGAGCATAAAACGCGCGTCGAGTTGACCCTCCTGAATCTTCCCGATCATGTCTGAGATGCCTTCGCCCCTGTGAACGCCCATTTTAACGGTAAGGTTCTTTGCGAACATTTTTTCCATGGGAATCATTAGGGGTTTGGAGAATACCGCGACGGTGGAGACAATGCCACCCATTTTGGTTATTTCGGCTGCCAGTTCAAAAGTCGATTCAATCCCGCCTGATTCTATTGCAGCATCCACCCCCACTCCATTGGTGATGTCCTGAATGATCCGGCTAACGTTTTGGCTGCCCGAATTAATGACAATATCAACAACGTGATTTTTAAGCAGAATATCCAATCTCTCTGACAGCACATCAATAGCGATGACTTTTTTAGCGCCAAAAATTGTTTTGGCGATCAGGCAAGCCGACATCCCGACGGGTCCGACGCCAACGACCGCTATCGTTTTTTCACTGTTTACTTCGGCATTTTTGACTCCGAACCAGCCTGTTGCCAGCATATCTGGGACCAGAATAACATCCTCTTCTTTGAGACCCGGAGGGATGGGATCACAGACCCTGTCTGCTTGGGGAATAAGAACATATTCCGCCTGAGCACCTTCGAGTTGGCCAAGGCCGAAGATCCCATACTTTTCACATAGGGCCGGCATACCGCTTTGGCACATTTTGCATGTCCCACAAGAGGCCGCCGGGCGAACAACGCAGCGTGTACCTGGCTTAAGGCGTTTTACAGACGAGCCTATTTCAACGATCTCCGCACAAAACTCGTGACCCACGGTTTTCGGAACTGAAACATTTGGTATATGGCCTCTTACCAGGTGAATGTCACTGGTGCAAATGGCTGCCAGCGTCACCCTGCCTATGGCATCGTTTTGATCCGTGATTTGAGGTGTCGGTACGTCCTCAAGGCCGTAGCGGTTTGGTCCGCGATAAACAAGGGCTTTCATGGTCTTTTTCAGCATTTTTTCAGCCTCAATTCCTTAACTATTTTGTAAGAATATCTTTGATTTTTTGTAAGCCTGCGTTGGGCTACAACATATATAATAAAAGTAAGTGTCGGCAGCCTGAAGGAGTATTTAAAGCAGGACAAAGTCGAGGAAGGTAGGAGAAGAAGGAGAAGGCAGGAGAAGAGAAAACAGGAGAAAACAGGATAAAGTAGGAGGTAACAGGAGAAAACGTGAGGGAACAGGAGAAGTCGGGAGGGTTTAGCTATGAAGAGGATGGTTTCGCTTCTTTGTCTGGCGTTTGGTTTCCTGTCGGTCAGCGGTTGCACCTCGGCGAAAGTTACGGAAAGCCAAGCCGGGGATAATCCGGCTCAACTCGTCCCCTCCGGCCGGTCTAAGCGTTGAAGCGATAACCCGTTCCCCAGATGGTCTCGATATAAGCGGGATTAGCGGAATCCCTTTCAATCTTTTTTCTTACCTTCTGAACGTGAACCGCCACGGTCGCCGGGTCTCCATAGCAATCCTCTCCCCAGATCGTATTGAAAAGGTGCTCTTTTGTGAAAACGATGTTCGGATTGGCAGCAAAAAAGAGTAAGAGTTCATATTCCTTGGTCGTGAAGGAGACCTCTTTGCCATTGACATAGACTTGATGAGAGGCGGTGTTGATTTCTAATCCGCCGCGATTGATGACCTCCGCAGCCGTTGCTTTACCGGTGAGGCGTTCATACCGCGTCAAATGGGATTTGATCCTGGCCATGAGTTCAGCCGGACTGAACGGTTTTGTCAGGTAGTCGTCGGCCCCGGAATCCAGGCCCCTGATCTTATCAATATCCTCACTGCGGGCGGAAACAACAATGACCGGGATCTCCAGCTTTTTCCGGACCTCTTTAATGATTTCAAATCCGTCTTTTTGCGGGAGCATCAGATCGACAATGAGGATATCGTAAATGCCGGAGAGGGCTTTCTTCAAACCCGCTACTCCTTCTTGGCTGATCTCCACCTTATAGCCGTTCAGCTGAAGATAATCCCGCTCCATCTCAGCGATATTAAGGTCGTCTTCTATGATCAAGACGTTTTTCATACTTCGTCTCCGTTTTCCTCGTCGCTGTTTACCGCGCTGTCCCGTCGGCCTGCAGCCGCTCCCGCGGGCTCACTGGTCTTTTGGTCGCTATTAACTGCGTTGCCGGCGATCGGCAGCTTGATCGTGAAGCAGGTGCCGCCTTCCGCCGGACTGGAAGCCACCACTTCGCCCTCCTGCGCTTCAATCAGTTCCCTGGCGATGGCCAAACCGAGCCCTGTGCTCATGAGGTCCTTGGAGCGTTCGGGATCAATCCGGTAAAACCGGTCAAAAATATAGGGGAGTTTCTCCTCCGGTATGCCCGGGCCGTTGTCTCTGATGCTGAGGCAGACAAAGTTCCCCTCTGCGTACAAATCCGTATCGACGCGCAGGTCGGCCGGGCCGTATTTCACAGCGTTGCCGATAATATTCCGAATGGCTTGCTGCACCCTCTTGCCGTCAATCCTAACGGATGGCGTCTCCTTCATCTGATCCCTATAGGTAAACTCATGATGCCTGTCCAGCAATTCAAACTCAAATTCAGCCATCAAGTCACTCATGAAGGGGCGTATCTTAAGGATATCATAGTTTAGGTCCATTTTAGCCAAATCCAGCTTGGAAAACAAAAACAAATCATCAATGAGCTTGTTCATATAGGTCGAGTTATTATAAATCGTGCGCAAATAGCGTTTGAGTTTTTCCGGCTCGCTGACATGCCCCTCCAGGATCATTTCCAGATACCCCTGGATGGAGGTTATCGGGGTTTTGAGATCATGGGAGATATTCGCCACCAACGTCTTCCTGTTCTCTTCATACTCGGAATTGATCCTTTGACTTTCGCTCAGTTTGGCTGCCATGTTATTGAATGAGTGAATTAATTCCCCTAAAAACTCGTCCTCAATACCGGGCTCCAGGGAAACGTGATAATTGCCGCGGGCTATCTCGGCAAATCCTGTTTTAAGCCGGCTGACCGGTTGAAAGACCCTTTTTTCCAGGCGCCCGAAAAAGACGAGCTGCGCCACCTCCTTGGCCACGATCAAAAAGGCAAAAACGATGCCGATGGCCCGAATCCCGACCCAGCGGAAGAGAATGTACAAAATCGCCAGATTCAAAATCAGAGCGAGCGGGCGTAAAAATCTCAACGAACGGTGCAGCCGCCTGAACTCCTCAGGGTGATGAATTCTTCGGTGCCCTCCGTGCAGGCGGGCGAATTCCTCGTGGAATTTGCGGTGTTGTTTATGGCGTTCCTCCGCCTGTCTCCGGCGCAGCTCGCGGATTTCACGGAAATACTTCTCCCGCAGCAAAGAAGCTTCCCTCGGTTTGGTCGGAGAGCCGTCGGCGGATTTCGTCTTCCGCTTGTTCCACAGCCCTCTGAAGTATTCTTTCACATTTTCTGCGAATTTTCCTTGCATTAGTCACACACCCGCTGCCCTTTTTTGTTACGCCAGAAGGTAATCGCCCTAAGTTAAGAAGAAATAAAGAAAATAGGGGAACTTCCCTCAACCCTGATTGAACCAATCGCTCACGTGAGCAATCCCCGCGCCTGCGGGAGTTTTCTTGAGTCCTCGCTGCTTGGGGGCTCAGCCGGTGTTCCAATGACTCCGTTGGAGTATAAGGAGAGTCCTGTGGAGCAATTGGTCGAATAAGACAAGCGATACAAGCGGGGGCGCGAAATTCACCCGGAATGTTCAGCGCCCCTCGTATCGCTGGGTAGACTCTGTCTTGATGACTCTCTAGCGGGCAAACGAGCCTGTCTGTTTCTCACCTGGCAAGCGAGCCTGTCTGTTTCTTACCAGGCAAACTGCAGCTCTCCCTGAAGACTCAGGCCTTTGGCGGCCCCGAGCTCGCCCTCCGTTTTTCCTTCCACCTTAAAGGTTATCTGCTCAACTTCTTTCTTCTTGTTGACTTGCAGAGTGAGCTCCGCAGCGGGCTTTTCCATGGCCGCAAATTCCCTGAAGGGCAGGGGAATATGAAGTTCGTGCTCCGGTCCTTGAGGCATTCCGGCATGCATGGTTTTAAACTGGGTCAGAAATTCGCCCAAATTGAGCGTAAGCCATGTCTTGTCCTCTCGTTCACTGACCTGCATCGTGTCGAGCAGGTTTAGGAAGGAAGCGAGCGCCGTCAGTTTGTGCTTGATTCCCGGATGCCCAATTCCTTCGCCATCGATCATTCCGGGTCCGAAATGATGGTGCATGTGCCTTCCCCAGTGCCGGTGCATTCCCGCCGCCTGGTCTGCGGAATTGAACTCAAGGCTGGTTTCGTGTTTGACCTTTTTCCCTTCCATGTCGAGCTCCGCGCTGATCTTCGCTTTGACTTCCCCGACGGCGAAGTTTTTCTGGAAGTCATTGCGGAGGCTCAGGAAGCGGACTTGATCTTTTTTCCCTTCCAGGACCAGGGACCCATTGACGCTTTCCTTTTCTTTCAGGGTCGTAACCACATCGTACAACAATTTGAGCTTATTCATTTAATGACCTCCTTCTTTTGGTTTCGAGGTCATTATAGCGGGCAGATTTAAAATCCCTTTAAACCCTTGATAAAAATTCCTTAAAAAACTTTAAAGCTGCTGATAACTTATCCTATTTTACCCCGGGTTGGCAAGGACAAGACCAAGGCAGTCCAAGGCACTCTAGGGCAGTCCAAGACAGTCCAGGGCGCTCTCACACCAGACCTTCCAGGGTTGTGTCCTTGAGAAGTTTACGAACAATACTCTGGCCGGGAAGGGGGCGTCCGTCGGTCAAAGTTTTGGCCGCGGCGGCCAGGACACGGATGTCATATTTCGAGGGATAAACCGGAATCACCTCTTTTTCCAAACCCAGCAATTGATACACAGCCATCATGGCGGTCCTGACCGAGTATTCCACCGTGAAAACACAATCGTCGGGAACTTCGGCAAACTGACCGAGAAAGGCTAGGTTAGTGCTGCCCGCGGGAACGACGTCCGGGCGGTCGCCCTTGACCCGGGGCATGAATTGGCTGGTGATATAAGGCATCATGCACGGGATGACGTTGGCATCCTTTAATATTTCGGGGATTTTGTCCCGGAGTCCCATGTGATATAGTAGTTCTGTGGCCAGTTCCTCACCGGTGCAATCGGACATTTTCTTCTTGACAAAATTGCCGACATTGTCCGGGAACAAGCCATAGGCCCATAAGACTAAGACATCCTTTGGTTGGTTGATGAAATGGGGCTGCTTGGAGCAGGTCCAACTCATGAGCCAGTTCGAGTCTTTGATGGTGACCACTCCCCCGGTAGCAGGGCCTCCGCTGAGGGGATCGTTGCCCGTAAATTCCTTGAGGAATTGGTTCATCAGAGGGGTTTTGAAGGTCAGGGTGAAGGATTCCCACTTGGTCTTATCAATGTCACCGCAGAATACCTCGGGATGGCCAAAGGACGGGTCTTTGGCCGCGATCTTCTTCCAAAGGGTCCAGCAGCCCGGACGGGTGGTGTCCCGGTTCAAAACGGCGGGTTTGTGCATACTACCCAGGGTGGAGTTTTCGGTCATCGAGCCATTGGTGACGAACACCAGTGTGTTTTCGTCAACCCCGATCTTGTCGGGCTTACTCCGGCGCAGGATATGGATCCCGGTTACCGTCTTTGTTCCGCCGCTAAGCTGAATATCCAGGTCCGTGACCTGGGCGCCAAGATCAAAGTTCACGTTCTTATCTTTCAACCAGGTGAGTAAGGGAAGAATCAGGGCATCATACTGGTTGTACTGGGTGTGCAGAATTCCTTTAAGTTGGTTCATACCCGGCAGCATGTGCATGAAGCGTTCCATATACCGCTTCATTTCCACCACGCTGTGCCAGTTTTCGAAGGCGAACATGGAACGCCAGAAACACCACAGGTTGGTTTCCAGGAAAGACGGGTCGAAGAATTCCTCAACCGTCGTGGAGCCAAGACTCTCCTCCGTGGCCAGGATCAGAGCCGTGATTTGTTTAACATGCGCGTTGGATAGTCCCAGATGGGAAAAGTCCGCTTTTTGACCGCATTGGTGAGTTAAACGGTTGTTGGACTCGTTGGGCTCCGCCAGGTTCAGCTCGCGGAATTCATCGAGGACGGTTCTTTCAGGGTTATTGAGCGAAGGAATGAAACTGAACAGATCCCAGGCGCATTCATAGTGCTCTTCCAGTTCCCTGCCCCCGCGTATGATGTAGCCGTGTTCGGCATCTCCGGCTCCATCCATGGCGCCGCCCAAGACCGGGGTTTCTTCCAGAATCGTAATGTTATTTCCATCCATATGCCCGTCACGAATAAGATACGCTGCCGCGGCCAGAGACGCGATCCCGCCTCCGATCAGATAGGCTCTTTTGTTTTCGCTTCCGGTTTCTTTTAAGGGGTTGATGTGTTGATAGCTGCCCATATGCCACCCTACCTTTCTTGTTCTTTGGAGTTTTTACGTTCTGCAACTATCTTAGCCTGCGAAGAAGCTGGATGAAATGGTCAATAGTTTGAGTTTGCGTAATGTCGTCACAAAAGATACAAAGTGTGCAACGGTTTTGGCCCGGCAGGGAAAGACAAGGACGGTAGAAGGAGGAGCAAAGGGGACAAGGCCGTGAAAAACTAGGGAAGATCGCAAGGGGGGAGCGGTATGGCTCATTCCGTGATGACAGAGATGACGAAAAAAGTATTGGCGGAAGCGTTAAAACGCCTTATGACGACAAAATCGCTCAATAAAATTACGGTTCAAGAAATTGTGGATGAATGCCATTTAAACCGCCGTACCTTTTATTATCATTTTCATGATGTTTACGAACTGTTGGGCTGGATCTACCAAGAAGAAGCCATTGCCCAGCTGCAAACCCACGATGATTGCAATACCTGGCAAGAGGGCTTTCTCAATATATTTCTGTACATACAAAATAACAAAGAAATATGCCTTTGCACGTTCTATTCCTTGGGACGCGATCACCTGGAGAATTTTCTCTATTCGGTTGTCTACGGCTTAGTCAAACACGTGGTGATCACCCTGGCAGGTGAGATGAAGGTGGATGAGACGTACAAGGACTTCCTGGCCAATTTCTACACCGTGTCTTTTGTGGGTCTTCTCATCCAGTGGATGCAGAAGGGTATGAAGGAGAAGCCGGAGAAAATCATAAGAAACCTGTCGATCACCGTGCGCGGCACCATGCTGAACGCCTTAAAACAATATGAGGAGGAGCATTCTTCGACACATTAACCATTTTGTGAGAATATCTTTACTTTTTCGTAAGCAGGCGTTGGGCCATAACGTATATGTATATGATGAAAGCGTTGGGAATCACGGTTTCAATTGTTAGATAAAGGAGCGAGAAGAATGAGCATTAGCAATTTTAAGGTAAGTATTTCCCTGATTTGGTCCATGAAGAAGCTCATGACTTGGGCAAGGGAATTTGGATTGGGACCTTGGTGTTTGAGAAATACTTTATGCGGGTTAAGAATAGAGTGGTGTTAGTGGTGATCATCGATAACATCTACGGACAAACGGACGTACGGGCGATATCTACGGGGAGTTCAGAGGGTATGATTTTTAATTTTGATTGAGGACGTATGAAGTTTTGTGTAAATGGTTAAAACTACCAATAAGGAGTTGATCATTTATGCAAGATGTTAAAGACCGGTTAGCCCGTGAAGTCGCCAAGGACTGTAAGACCGTCGAAGACGTCCACAACACGCTCAAAGACCTCTTCAGACGCACCCTGCAGGAGATTCTGGAAACCGAGATGAGCGACCATCTTGGTTATGAAAAACACAGTGTTGAGGGCAACAATTCAGGCAACAGTCGCAATGGATATTCGAGAAAGACCATTCAAACACGTATGGGTGAAACAGAACTGGCGATTCCCCGGGATCGCAACGGCGAGTTTGAACCACACATCATCAAGAAGTACGAGAAAAACGCCAGTGAACTCGAACAACAGATTATCGCGATGTATGCCAAAGGCATGTCGACCCGGGATATTGAAGCCCATATGCGCGATATCTACGGCATTGATGTCTCAGCCGAGTTGGTCAGTAAAATCACGGACAAGGTCATGCCACTCGTCACAGAATGGCAATGCAGACCCCTTGAGCGTATCTATCCCATCGTCTTTCTGGACGCGATTCACTTCAAGGTTCGCAAAGATAATCGGATTGTCACCAAAGCCGCTTACTCTGTTTTGGGCCTGGATGTACAAGGCCGTAAAGATATTCTCGGAATCTGGATTGGCGAAAGTGAAAGTGCCAGCTTCTGGCTCAGTGTCTGCAACGACTTAAAGAATCGGGGCGTAGAAGACATCCTAATTGCCAGCAAAGACGGGCTGACAGGCTTCTCAGAGGCCATAAACAGCGTTTTTCCCCGAACATCGATTCAACTGTGCGTGATTCATCAGATTCGCAACTCCATGAAGTATATTTCCTTCAAAGATCGAAAGCCGGTGATGGCTGACTTAAAACAGGTTTACCAAGCGGCGACTTTGGATGAAGCCGAATTTGCTTTCGAAATGTTCAAAGAAAAATGGGGTAAGAAATTTCCATTGGTAATTCGTTCCTGGGAAAACAACTGGCTGGAGCTCACCACTTACTTTGCTTTCCCCCGAGAAATCCGCCGGCTGATTTATACAACCAATACAGTGGAAGCCTATCACCGACAACTGCGGAAAATCACGAAAACGAAAACGGCTTTTCCCACGGATGATGCCCTACGAAAAATCGTTTACCTGGCAACCATGGAAATCACGAAGAAATGGACTATGCCCGTTCAAAATTGGGCAGAATGTATCTCACAGTTTGCGATACAATATGGGGACCGGCTCAGCGGTGCCCTCTAGTCAGGGGCTTCGCCCCTGGAGTTTATCGCCTTGGTTCTGCCCGTGAGGAAATGGAGTTGGAAAGGGAAACCTCGAACAGACAGTTCCCATTTCCTCCGGCAGAAACCAGCTGGGCGCTCAGGTTGCTCTCCAGCAGAGCCCTGCCCTCCCAGATTGGCAAGAGCCAGCTATATTCTAACCCAAAAATCGTTTGAGCAAAGATTCCATTTACACAAAATAATTTACATTCCCTTTTGATTGGGCACAATTCGTTTCCAATTCAGCTATGCCATTTCGGGAATTATTGCCCTCGTGCACGACGTTCTGGTTGCGCTGGGCATTTTTTCCCTGTTTCAATGGCAGGTTGACGCGACCTTCGTGGCGGCCATTCTGACCATTTTCGGTTACTTCATCAATGACACCGTCATCACGGTACTCATTGCCCTGTTCTCCGTCTATATTCTGGGCGGCGCATCCACGAAGATC
This sequence comes from Acididesulfobacillus acetoxydans, assembly GCF_902729405.1. Classification (GTDB taxonomy): domain Bacteria; phylum Bacillota; class Desulfitobacteriia; order Desulfitobacteriales; family Desulfitobacteriaceae; genus Acididesulfobacillus; species Acididesulfobacillus acetoxydans. The sequence goes on along the minus strand of NZ_LR746496.1, from coordinate 3,243,589 downwards.
TTCGCTTTGGCCATGCTGATTGGGGTGTTCAGTGGGGCCTATTCTTCGATCTTTAACGCCAGTCAGATTTTGGTTGAGATCAAGAAGCAGTGAAGTCAAGCACCTGCCTGGAGTGCGGCAGGGGTTTGAGTGAACAGAGGTAAGGCAAAGAAAAACGGTCTCTCGTTGCAGCACTACGAGCAGACCGCTGGCATTGGCAAGATTATCCGGGCTGTGAGTCTCTATCGCATAAACGGCTTTCTTCTGTGGGCATTCTAGTGGAGAAAGAGCAGGTGGTTGGTTTGAGCATCCATGACAGTAAAGTCGTCATCATCGGAAGCGGATTTGTGGGGGCGAGTATTGCCTATGCTGCTATGATCCGGGGATTGTGTACGGAATTGATCATGGTGGATATCAACCGGAAGAAAGCGGAAGGAGAAGTTATGGACTTAAGCCATGGACTTCCTTTCGTTTCGCCGGTAGAAGTTCGGGCAGGAGGGTATGAGGAGTGTAGCGGGGCCGAAGTTATTGTGATAACGGCAGGAGCGAATCAAGCACCGGGACAGACCAGGCTGGAACTTGCCCAGAAAAACGCTGAGATTCTCCATTCGATTTTGAGCGAGATCGAAAAATACGAAAAGGATGCCATTCTTTTCATGACCGTCGCGGCCTGGATACTTCTGAATTCATTCAGGAGGGGAAAGGCCGCCCCTTTACATCTTCAACCATTGTTTTGTATAATTTAGGAAGGGGTGGAAGGGGGTGAAATAATGAATGAACCCTATGTAGTTAAAGACAGTCTCACGTTGTCTATAAAACTGAAACTTTCCGCAAACTACGAACAAAAAGCACTGCTACTCCGCACGATGGACTCCTACAGGGATGCGATGAACTATGTTAGTCGATACGCTTTTACCCAGCTTGACAAGCGCGCTAATAAGCGAAAGTTAAACGATCTGCTCTACAGAGAATTGCGTATCCGGTATAATCTTCCGTCTCAGTTGGCTCAATCGGCGATTCGCAGAGTCGCGTCCACTTACCAAGGAGAGTGGACAAAAATAAAACAAAACGCCGAGCATCGCAAACTTGGGTACACCAAGAAATACTACCACGGTTTGGAGAAAGCTCCCGAATTCAAATCGCGCACGACTGAAATAGTCTACGGCAGGGATTATTCGTTCGGCAAGAACCAAACGGCCTCGGTCAATACATTGGAAGGCCGAGTTCGCGTTGCTTATGAGGGGTGGACTCCTCACGTTGAGCGGTTGCGTTCGGGCGAGTGGAAAATTGGCACTGCCAAGCTCTGGTATGATAAAAGACGCAAGGCATTATATCTGATCGTCCCGATCACACGTGAGCAAAGCGTTGACTTAAACGATATGACTCAAGTGCAGGGTGTTGATGTCGGGATGCGCTACCTGGCGGTGGTTGGTACCGGTGAAAAGCCAATCTTTGTCAAGGGTTCGCCTATCCATCATAAGAAACGGCACTTGCAGCGGCTAAGAAAGCGGCTCCAGGAGAAAGGCACTCGTTCAGCTAAACGCCGGTTAGCGGCTTTAAGCAGGCGAGAGAGACGGTTAACCTCCGATGTGAACCACCGGCTAAGCCGCAAGATCGCCCAACCCCAGGTTCTGGTGGGAATTGAAGACTTAACTCATATACGGGTAAAGATCAATACGAAGCGTAAAGACACAGAGGAACGCCGCCAAGCGGAGCAATGGGCGTTTGCTGATCTCCATAGCAAAATACTCTATAAGTCATCGCTGTACGGAGGGTACGCTACCCGCCAGGATGCCCATTATACAAGCCAAGGATGCCCCCGTTGCGAGCATACGAGCAAGAACAACCGGCCAGGAAAGGGACTGCTCTTCACCTGCGAAGCTTGCGGTTATACGTTGCATGCTGACTTGGTAGGCGGACGTAATGTAAGGCTTAGAACGTTGGTCGCCCGGCAGGGCCGGACGATTACGGGGCGCGTTTCAACCGTCCCTGATGTGGATTCCAATGATACTGGGCCGGACCCGGTGGAGGAAAGCCGCAATCCTCTGACTTTAGTCAGGGGTAGTTGAATGTAACCAATCCTGTCGACGTGCTGACTACGCTTGCCGTCCGGCACGGTCAGTTTCCACCGCAACGGGTGATTGGGTCAGGAACCGTGCTGGATACGGCGCGTTTTCGCTACTTGCTCAGCCGGCGCTGTGGAATCAGCGCGACGAGTGTTCACGCTTATGTTGTGGGCGAGCATGGAGATTCGGAAGTGCCTCTTTTCACTTCGGCCAGTATTGCGGGAAGCCCATTAGGCTTAATGTGCAGCCATTGTGCGGGTGCCTGCACTGAGAATTGGCAGGAAGAAGTGACTGCGGAAGTGCGCAGGGCAGCTTATGAGATCATAAACCGGAAAGGGGCCACTTATTACGGCATTGGGTTAAGCAGTGCACATATTCTTCAATCTATCTTGCTGGACGAACAAAGAGTCCTGACCGTTTCGGGGCACCTAAATGATCAATATGGTGACTTGGGCACCGCGCTCAGTGTGCCTTCTGTGCTGGGTAAAGAGGGGATTAACCGTAGGCTTCAAGTCAGCATGAGCCCGTTTGAACAGGGAATGTTCCTAAAATCCGCGGCGGCATTGAAAGAAGCCGTGGAGAAAACCATGGAGAAAACAGATCATAGTTGACAAATTGGCGGAAAGAAGGTGTATGGATACCATCTGTGCTCTTAGGGATGGAATTGGGTCAAGAAGGTTAGGAGGTGTTTGGTGGGGAGCCTGCGGCTCTGACATGAGTGGATTTGTGCTTTTAGAAAAGGTGTCCGGAGAAAGGGAGCAGAAATCCAACTCATTCAACTATCAACTCTAGTCGAATTTTCTAATGGCCGGAATCATCGTAAGGTCCCTGTCCGGGATTGTAGATGGCTTGCTCATAGGCTATAATTGGCTTGTCCGACAGGAATAACGGTAGGGAGCGGAAACAGTAGAGATCGGAAAAAGAGGGAGGTGACGCAGCAAAGCTCGTGCTGAGCTTTGCCGCGTCACACCGGAGCAAGGTTCTGATTACGGGGAATGCCACGGTCGCTGCGGACGGCTGGCTGCAGGGGCCAAATCCGGCGCTCGGCGGCGACCGGAAGGTTTCCCTTTTCCCCGCTCAAGTGTTGGCTCTTCTCAGGTGCAAGGTGGCAAAGACGGATTCTTCTTTGCGGGAATCCGTCTTGCCTTGCCCTCTAAACGAGAATGGTCGTATGAACGCTTGGTGAGCGGATAGTTCACGCTCTTTTCTTTATTGTCTGCGGTGTGCCCGGAGGAGTACTCAGAGCATTGTGAAGATAAGGGGATTGATAAGTTGGAGTTTAAATACGGGGTAAATGATCGGCCCCCTTGGCCGCGTCTCCTGCTCTTTGGGTTACAATGGCTGGCAATCATCGTGCCGATGACCTTGATCGTCGGTAAAGTGGTGGCCTCCCTGCAGTTTAAGGACCCGCTGGTTCAGATAACATACCTGCAAAAACTCTTTTTTCTGGTGGGGCTTTCACTGCTGGCTCAGGTTCTCTGGGGCCATAGGCTTCCCGTCCTGATCGGACCGGCCACAGTCTTGATGGTGGGCATTGCGGCCAGTCAGGGCAGCAGTGTCAGTTCGGTTTACACAGGCATTGCAGTTGGCGGTTTGCTGCTGGCGCTGTTGAGCGCAACCGGCCTTTTCGGCCACCTGCGGCGTTTGTTCACGCCTCGGGTTGTTGCCGCCATTCTGCAGTTGATCGCCATCTCCCTGGGTCCGACGATGTTGCATTTGCTCCTGGCGGAGGATGGGAAGGGGTCACCGACAGCCAACTTGCTTTTCGGTCTGGTTTTTGTATTGATTATATTTGTCGCCGGCCGCTATTTGAGGGGTCTCTGGAAGGCGACGCTCATCGTGTGGGCGGTTATCGGGGGCAGTGTTTTCTATGCGCTGTTTTTCCCCCGGTACCATGGGTCAGCCGTCTCAGGGTTGAATCTCGTGGCCGGCTTTTTCCAGGGCTTCACTTTGCATCCCAGCTTCGATCCGGGGGTGCTGATTGCTTTCCTGATTTGTTTTTTGGCGGTAGCCGTCAATGATGTGGGATCGATTCAATCGATCAATGAGATGCTGCAGGCGACGGATATGCAGGGGCGGATTACCAGGGGAGTAACGGTGACCGGTTTGGTCAATTTCGTGTCCGGCCTCTTCGGTGTGGTGGGTTCGGTCAACTTTTCGGTGAGCGCCGGGGTGATCATTGCGACCGGAGTGGCCTCCCGCTTTACTCTGCTGCCGGCGGGTCTGGGCCTGGTGGCCTTGGCGTTCCTGCCCCGGGCGATCAGTTTCACGGGCTATATCCCCTCTGTCGTCATCGGCGGCATCTTGATTTACCTCATGACGTCCCAGATGGCGGCCGCCTTGCAAATGGCCTTTCATTCCGCGGAGGATTTTTCGTTTGAGAGCGGTTTGGTTATGGGTATGCCGGCCTTGCTCTGCGTGGTTATCTCGTTCTTGCCGGTCCAGGTGGTAAATTCTTTCCCGGCTTTGCTGAGGCCGATTATCGGCAACGGTTTTGTGGTCGGGGTGGTGGCGGCTATGATCATGGAGCATGTGATCTATCGGCCTGATTCGGGCAAAGTGGGGCCTTCGTAGCGACCGGCGGGATGCGACCATTTTTGGGATGGCAGTCTACAGACTGCATTTAGTCTTATGTATTGTCCGGCGCCTCCTTTCAGGGCGCACCTTCTTTTGTTATAGTGTTGATCAAGATGGGTTATCCCGAACTTACCGAAGAGTAGGAGATGTTCGCAATGCAACTGCCTCAGGAAGATGTGGCCTTGTTCTATAAAATTTTCTTTAAACTGATTGATTTCACCAATGAGAGATACCATTTGGTACCCGGGCTGAAAAAAGCGTCAGGCGCTTTAGATGTCGATCCCACCGAGATTATGCCGGTCCGGGATAAGCTTTGGGAAAGTGATGAGGTTATTAACCAGATAGTCGCTGATAATCCATTGGGCTTGTCTGAGCGAGAATTGTCGCTGGTTGCCAGTTGGCGCGGGAGGATCGTTGGCGATTTCTTGATTTACAAACACCTGAAAAAGTTTACAGTTTTCATGGGCAACGACAATCTTTATGGCGTAATCGGTATTGCCAGTCCTATTGAGGAGATATTTCCTGCGTTTGTCTTGCCTAAATATTCGAAAACGGTTCTTCTGCCCTTTGAAGGAAAAATTATTTATGACAGTTTGTTGTTTACCTATAGCATTACTTATGGTAGCGGCATACGTAAAAGATTTAACGAAGAATATCGGGAACTGAAAAATACAACTGGCATTATCACTTCTTTATAGGCTCTATCTGATTTCGAGATTTCGAAGTATAATCTATCTGAATGTCATTTTGGCAGGTGAAAAAGTGGACTTTTTCCATTATCCAGTGGTCAGATGCATGTTCTTTATGAATGGAGGTCAGATGAGCAAAACTATGATCTATATACATGCCGCCCCGTGCAGGCTTTGCCAGGCGAGTCCAAATTTATCGGAAAGTTAAAGCAAGACATTGCTCAGGAAGTTCGGCAAATCTTTGTAATGGTAATGGAGCAAGCACCAAGTAGACCACTGGGACGAACCACCCTTTTCGATTTTAACCCAAGAAACCACAGTGCCGAATTTGGATATTACATACCAGCCCAACTGCGGGGCAAGGGGATAGGTCAGAATATGAGGGGATTGTTATTGGAGAGAGTATTTGGGCAAGAGAATCACCTAAACAAGATTTATGCTACCACGGCTTCGAACAACGAGCCTTCAACCAGGCTGTTGGAGAGGAATGGATTTACGCTTGATGGCCGGCTTCGTGAACATTTTTGGATTAGAGGGAGAAGATACGATCAATTGCATTATTCGATGCTCCGGAGTGATTGGGAGTCAATGTCATCACAAGAGCCAACGAGATAGCCACTCTATGTCATGTGACCTAGTAACTCTGTCGTGAGGCATTGCGTACCAGCTGAAATTCCGACGTAGCATAGAGGGGAATTAGTTTGTTTAGCTTGCTAGGTGATGAGCCCGATTCCTCGCCTCCGTTGACGCGGGAGTGAGCGTAGGCTTGAAAGAGCGAGTGACTGTTTTTCCCTGAAACGTTGGGGGCGTGAGCAGGAAATTGGCATGGGGGTGCGGTCACTGGAGGTGGCCCTTCCACCCGGAACTGGTGGCGAAATTGCGGCGGGCGTGGGGTGGGGTTCTTTGTTACACATTAAGCTAATTAAAAGAGTGAGGGAATGGGTACTATGCTAAAGGTGAATTTTTATGAGCTAAATACAGTAGATGATAGCCAACTTCTATTCGCGGTTATCATGGCGAGATATGAAGGAAAATGGATATTTGTAAGGCATAAAAATAGAAGTACGTGGGAAATCCCAGGTGGACATAGGGAAGAAAATGAAAATATAAATATTACTGCGTCAAGAGAATTAATTGAAGAAACTGGAGCCGAGGACTTCAGTATTGTCCCAGTATCGTTTTATTCAGTTAACACAGGAGAAGCAGTGACCTTTGGAAAGTTGTTCTATGCTGATGTAAAATCCCTTGGAGAATTACCGGATTATGAAATAACTGAAATTAGGCTATTTGATAACATACCTGAAAGTTTAACATACCCTTTAATTCAGCCATATCTATTTAAGAAAATTGAGGGATTCTGCGAATCGAATAGAAGCTAAGCTAATTCTTATTCTCCCGTAACCCAATACCGGCCGTATTCCGGCTTATACTAAATCACCCGCTGGTTGGGCCTTGCTAAGTTCAAGAAGCCGCCCCGATAAATCCCACTCGGCAGTCAAGTACCGAAGACACCGGTGCGGGGGATTTGCAGTGGGAGTGGAGTCGCCGGAGGTGGCCGTTCTACCCGGAGAGCGGTGGAGTGGTGGGTTAAAGAAACTCGCTCTTTGGTGTGATTGAGAGAGGGGGATAAGCATGCAACAGAGGAAAGTCGGGATATTACTTTTCAACGAGGTTGAGGTGTTGGATTTCGCTGGGCCTTTTGAAGTATTTTCTTTAACAACTTACCCTGGGACTGATATCAAACCCTTTGAAGTGAGAACAATTGCCCAAACAAAGGAAATTATTAATACAAGAAATGGACTTCAGATTATGCCTTATTTTAGTTTTGCGGATAATCCCAGCTTCGACATGTCGAACGTGAGGATATAGTAAATACCTGCAATGATTTTGCAAAAGGATTCGAAGACGAGTTTGGAAGTTTGAATTGCAGAGAGCTAAGACCTGAAGGGTTTAAGCCAGAAAATCCACCACATTTATGTGAAGAGATAACAAAGAAGGCTATTATGTTCACGCTAAAATATCTAAATAGATTGCCCTGAAAAACTAAGCAAACTCTGTGCAAAAATCCCTCGAAACAAAAAGGAATTCACTAGGATTTTGTGGAAATTTAGAAGTGACCAAACAACGAAACTCCACAACCACCCTTTAGAGAATTCCTCGTTCCTGTGGTTCTCCAAAGGGACATGAAAATCCTTTTTTGGGGGGCAAAAAATGTTACGACTTCGCAACGAACAGCTTACAATTTGGGACTCCATTTTGCCGAAGGAAGTGCTGGAACTAAGCCCAGAACTCAAGACGGTTGATCGTCTCTTGGATGATGAGCGATTTATGGAGCCCTTTCTCTCTCACTGGAATATTCGTATTGGCCGACCAACTGTTCCGGTGGAAACTTATCTCCGTCTAATGTTTCTCAAATTCTGTTATGGATTTGGCTATGAAACACTTGTTAGCGAAGTCAGTGACAGTATCAAATGGCGGCGGTTCTGCCGCGTTGATCTCGATGCCTTAGTGCCGCACAGTACGACATTGATCAAGCTGAGCCAGAAATACGGGGACGAAATCATTGAGGATCTGAACAAAAAACTTGTTACTAAGGCGAGTCAGGAACAGATGACACGGAACCGGCGGCTGCGTACGGACACTACAGTAACCGAATCCAATGTTCACTACCCAACGGATGCCCATCTGCTGGCGGATGCAGTAAAAACCATAACCCGACAGGCGAACCGCCTTTGCGATCAAGTGAGTGGCACAGTTCCTAAGATGAGGAATCGTTTTCGTTCAACGAAAAAACGGATACTGGAAATCGGCAAGACCTTGAAACGGCGAAGCCATGAGGCGGTACAGGAGGTTCGCAACATCACGGATAAGCTTGTGGATAAAGCGATTGAGACGATTTCCGATGCCCATCGGATAATGGATAAAGTTGAAGAGACTTGGGGCGAGCAAATAAGCCCAGCTCTAAAAAATACGATCGAGAAATTGGACAAGCTCATTCATACCACGGACAAGATTGTCAATCAAACGCTTCAGGTGAACAGCGGAAAAACACACATCCCGCAACGGGTAATTAGCCTCTATGATCCTGACGCGAGGCCTATCCAGAAGGGCAAGTTGAAGAGCCCGACGGAATTTGGCTATAAGACCGAAATCACAGAGAATGAAGACCGTCTGGTTACGGATTACAAAATCCATATAGGCAACCCCAGCGATGAAAGTTTGCTCTTGGGCACCGTGAGACGCCACATCGAAAACACTGGGCGGATCCCTTACGCTGTTGCCACTGACCGTGGTTACAGCAGTGGTAAGAATGAAGCAGCTTTAACCGAACTGGGGATAAAACGAATATCCATCCCAAAGAAGGGCAAGAAAACTCAGAAGCGACAAACCCATGAAAGGCAAAGATGGTTTCGACGTCTGCAAGCATGGCGTGCTGGTGGAGAAGGAACCATTAGCATCTTGAAACGTAAATATGGCCTGGGGAGGAGTCTGCTCAGAGGACACCGCGGAGTTAGCATCTGGGTGGGATTTGGCATACTGACCTACAATTTAAGAAGATTGGCCGCCATGAATTAGGAAATGGCAAGGAATACCCCTCTACAATGCCGGGGATTCATACTGATGTATTCCGATCCCAGGGGGTCGGTCAAGGGACGGTTTGCAAACCTACTTTTTCAGGGCAATCTAACTATTGATGGTGAGGGGTGAAACTCCCCTGGTTGACTCGGCTCGTGGTGGATAAACATATACTGGCGAAGCCCGCTGGGGTAAGGGCCAGGGAAACAGCGCGTAGGGGATATATGCAGGCGGAGTGGCATTGCTGGGGTGACTCATTGGGAGCTAACTCTCGTGAGAAGGGCTCTCGCGTAAAAGAGAAGTAGGCGTTATTCATCTTCTTTTACCCCCAGAGCTTTGGCAAAAGAAAGGCCACAACGCGCTTTCAGTTCCTCTTTGTGTTCCTGTACAATGGCCTGCATCGCGTTGGCGAGGGCCACTTGCCTCTCGGTCTGGCGCTCCGTGACCCGCTTTTCCGTAAAATTCTGCATCCGGTAGGGGTGGGCTTCACCCCAGAAGATTCCTTCGTGGTAGACGAGAATACGCCTTAAGTCGTAGGGGTTGAAACGAAGCTCGACGGTCTTGCCGAGCAGAGCTTCATCCACTTCATACAGGTTATTGTAAATCTGTACGGCCCCCAGAGAATTGACTTTACGCTTTTCCCGCCACAAAAAAGCTTCCTGCAGTGTGGCCGGATCCACGGGCCGGGACCTATCCAGGTACTTGGCCTTTGCCGCAACTAAAGCCTCTCGGGGGCTCATCTTCAACGTAGAATGCCGACGGTCGTGGTAGCGTCTCTCTATCCAAGCGGTGAGGAAAGTGTTCACCTCGGCTAGGGTCGTTACTTTGCCGGATTCAATTTGTTCTTTAAGTAGGGGCTCGAATTTTTCAGCAACGGTCCTAAACCAGCGTTCAATGCGCCCGCGTCCTTGCGGCTGCCTAACCCGGGTGTGTTTTACGCAAAAACCCAGTTCCGCCGCGATGCGCTTCAAGTGTTGGGAACGGAAAATCTTGGCATTATCGACATAAAAGATCTGGGGAATCTGAAACTTGATAACCGCTTTCAGGAGTGCATCCTCCAGACAAGGGCCTCTAGGGACACCGACGACAGACAGACTGACATTCTGATCATCTTCTCCGTCAGTTCTCGGCATCTTATGGCGTAACCTTCAGATACAGGAAGTGGCAACTTCATCCAACTGAAATCGCCGACTTTGGCAGTTGTTCGCTAACCGCCAAATACAGTGCGTCACCACACTATAACAAGCCAAAGCTTTGTTGATTTTGTCATATTGATTCTCATTCCCCTTCCGACTCTGGGCAAATTTCTGTGTCTCTTCCTTACCGTTGTATACCTTTTCCCCTTTTCGACGCGGTCACTACTATCGAGAGTTCTATCAACCCATAGCGTGCCTTTTTGTACAGCACTGCGCTGTTTATTATTTCGATACTTACTTCGTCGCTGTATGGGCGAGAATCTTCATTGCTCGATCGGTAAGGCCTCGTTGCTCGGTGACTGCAAGCTGAAGGTCCAGTGGAGCAACGGCAATCTCGTGTTCATGCCAGCGAACACTTTCAATTCGTCGAGCAGCAACGAGTCCTTGACGAAGCGCGGAAAGCGTCTTCTCGACGCAATAGTGTGAGAAGGACGCTTTTTATTGGCAGAATAGGGCTAAAGATGGTAAAATAGGGACGAGTACAGCGAAATAGGTGCAGGGTGGGCGGCTTTTCCCCTGGATGGTGCCCCTCATCTTCCAAGGTAACTTGAGAGGACAGGGCGTGCTGGCGATGAGCGTATATCATGCGCTAATGTTTGCAATTTCCTTTGCGACATTAGTGCTGTTCATACTCAAAGTCGCGAAGGACTTAATGGAAAAGCGAAAGTAGCCCATCCAGCTTGACAATGGAGGCTACTTTCGCTTCCCGAGTCCACCTATAGGCCGCCTAAACTGCGGCTCGTTGTACTGGGAGCGCGGGATATGCTAGTATCTCGCGTTCTCTTTGCCCATATTATACCGCAAAGTCAAGCCGTTATGCAACAGCAGGTAAGGAACGTAAAACAAACGCTCGTTCAATTTTTCTTTGCGTTTGAGCCGCAGCGGAACGCTCGTTCAATGCTCAGTTAAGGTGGTATTTCGAAATAATCTTGAACGAGCCCCGGGTGTGTACCTCGCTTCTTCGACATGGGCTTACAAAATCCTGTTTGCTTCCGGCTTGTCCGGGTTAGGTCGTAATATTTTCTGCGCCGGGAGGAAATACCTTAAGAGATGTAGAATGCTAATAGGTGAGCATGAGATCCAGCGGTCCTTGTGAGGTTTGCCGGTCGAATGCTGACAAATTTCTCAGTGGAAAACCATGGAGAAGCGCTATTGGTATTAATTTGGGCAATAATATAGTCGGATATTAATATAAGGGGGCTGACATGTGGAAAATGACAAGAAAATCGCAGTTTTAATTGACGCGGATAACGTATCGGACAAATATATAAAGCATATATTTGATGAAATTGCGAACCATGGGGTACCTACCTATAAACGAATCTATGGAGATTGGACCAAGCCGCAAATGGTATCATGGAAAGCGGTGCTGCTTAATTACTCTATTACCCCAATTCAGCAATATAGTTATACAACAGGTAAAAACGCGACAGACGCGGCCTTAATAATTGACGCAATGGATATCCTCTATTCGAATAACGTGGATGGTTTTTGCATTGTTTCGAGTGACAGTGATTTCACAAAGCTGGCTGCCCGCTTAAGAGAGGCCGGAATGTATGTGATTGGCATGGGCGAAAAGAAAACGCCCGCGCCTTTCATAGCGGCTTGTGAAAAGTTCAAATACCTTGAAGTTTTAGGGGTAATCCCAACCAATGCCGGGAAATTGCATGTCAGTGAGAGGCCGGAAAAGCAGGATGTACCCAAAGAAGGTATGGCAAATATGGAAGAACTGATAGAATCGATAAAAGTTATCGTAACGGAGAGTTCAGACGAAGATGGCTGGGCTTTTTTGGGTGAAGTCGGAAAAAGGCTCAACAAACGTTATCCGGATTTTGATACCAGGAACTATGGGCACTCAAAGCTCACTCCCCTTATATCGTCCCTCAAACAGTTCGAAATCCAGTCACGGAAAACGAGTAATCCACACATAACCCATTATTTTATCAAAAATAAAGTAAGTGCTCAGTGACCAAGAGGCTTAGCCGCATGCTCCTGGAGTTAGCCGGCTTTAGCCAGGGGGAGATTCAGTCCTCTGGTGTTGTGACTGAACGACGGTGTCGCTTTTCAACGACGGTTTATGAAACGGCGCTTGCCAAACGGGAAGGGCCGCTTCCGAGACGGTTTGTGTGTCGCAATTAAGGACAGTATGGCTAATTTCCGGCTTGTACCGGGTACGGGCGGAAAAGAGGAGGTGCACGGCTGGCCCCTTGCAGATAGGCATTTTGCCAAACCCATAGACAGGTTAGGCAGAAAATTCATGCGGTTGGCACGATTCTTGCTACTACTTTGATTTAATGAGAAGTGTCTGAGGTCGACGGCGCGGAACCGGGATCACTAAGTGTGCTCGTCGGTGTGCCTAACTTCGCCGGCGCTCGTTAGTGAACCCGGCCTCGCTTCCCTGCAAGTCACTTCAGGCTTCGCCAATGAAGAGGATAAAAAGGAGTGGAAGAAAATGAGTGTATCTCTCTATCAGCTGCCAACCTATGATTTGAAAATGGACAACAACAAATGGCTGGTCACGATCGGTATTTCCAGAGCCCACGTTCACCTAAGTCAGCAGCACGTAGAAGAGCTTTTTGGCCAAGGCTATCACTTGAAGGTTTTGCGGGAGTTGGGTCAGGCCGGCCAATTTGCTTGCAAGGAGACTGTTACCGTCGTCGGCCCCAAAGGGGTGTTGCAAAAGGTTAGGATTATAGGACCGGCTCGGGCCCAAACTCAAGTGGAATTATCGCGGACCGACACTTTTACGGTGGGTATTGACGCCCCTTACCGGAATTCCGGTGACTTGCAGGGAACCCCGGGGTGCGTGTTGGTGGGCCCGGAAGGGATGCTCATTCTGGAAGAAGGTTGCATGATTGCCAAGGCCCATATCCATCTGTTGGCTCAGGAGGCGAAGAGTCTGGGGCTGGCAGACCGGGACCAGGTGGACATCCTGATCAAAGGAGAAAAAACGGTTTCCTACAACGATGTCCTCGTGCGCTTGGTTAGTGCCGGCATGACAGAATTTCATATCGATACGGACGAGGCGAATGCGGCGGGCGTCGATACGGGTGACCTGGCTCTGATTAAGCACAAGGAGATCGTGATCAGGGACGGGCTTGGCAACGTCAGAGAGGTGGACGCGGATAATATCCGGTTTGTTCAGAGCAAAAGCCCTCAGGACCGTTATTTTCAAGAAGGCATGCGGGTCCTGCGCACTGTCTTTGAATACTCCGCCTCCGAGCAACAGGAAATGACTCAAAAGGTTTTAGATAATGGCAAGATGGTTCCCAACCAATATTATATCTTTATGGCGATGGAAAAGGATACAGTGATCGGGGTAGCCTGTTTTTACTGGATGCACAGAGCCTGCCTGGCCTATTTGGAGCATATCTGCATCCTGCCGGAATACCGCAACCGGGGGATTGGCAGTTTCTTCTACCACAAAATCGTCTCTTTCTTGGAGAAGAACCATCCGGAAATCGAGGGAATGCTGCTGGAAGTGAGCCAAACCCGGGAGGGGTTGGATGCACGCAAACATTTCTTCCTTAACCTAGGCGCTATCCCTGTGGATACCAATTTCTACCCGTCGGACAGACTGAAATTGGGTCAGGAACTCATGCTCATGTTTAAACCCGAGATGGTGGATGCCAGGCTCAACACCGTGATCATGGAAAAAGTGCTGCAGACGTTGGTGCAAATATTGTAGAGTCCGGAAATTTGCTGCCAGGGAGCGGAACGGAGGGGGGAGTCTCTTTGGGTGATTCGGTGTGGCAGGGTGAATTGACCGAGATCTTTCGTAAGGTGTTGGAGTCTGTTCACAATGGCGTCATCGTGATCGACGTGGAGGGCGGAATCGTTTTTTTGAATCCGGCCGCCGAGCGGATCTTCAATTGCCGGGCGGAAGAATTTCTGGGTCAGCATATTTTCCGCCTGGTGCCCGACTCCGCCTTATTCACCGTTGCTCAAAGCGGTGTCCCCCTTTTGTCGGACAAAGAAACACTGGGTGACAAGATTTTGATCAGTAACCGGACGCCAATCGTTTGGCGCAACCAAGTGATTGGTGCGGTGTCTGTATTCCAGGATGTCACGGATTTGGAAAGTGTCAGCGAGGAACTGCATACCACGCAAAAACTGAAAGCCACTCTGGAAGCGGTCGTCGAGAATCCCCATGAGGGGTTGGTTGTGGTCGATGAGCATTGCCATGTGGTCATGATGAACCAGTTTTATCTCGATGTGGTGGGGTGCAGTTTGGAAGAAGTCATTGGGAGACACATCCTTGAGATCACGCCCCATTCGCAGCTGCCGGAAACGGTGCAGACGGGTAATCCGCAATTTGCGGAACTCTGGAAGGTGGGGGAGCGGGAATTCATCATGATGCGCGTGCCGATTAAGAAGGACGGCAAAATTATCGGCGCGATTGGTAAGACCCTTTTTAAAGATATGGCCATTGCCCGCGTCTTTGCCAAGAAAATGATCCAACTGGAAAATGACCTCGAATATTATAAGGAAGAACTCAGAAAAGTCCACGTCTCGGATTACACCTTCGCTGATATTATCGGTACCAGTGCGGCTCTGATGGAAGCTAAGAATTTGGCGGTTCGCGCGGCCCCATCCTCATCCACCGTCTTGATTATGGGGGAAAGCGGTACGGGCAAGGAAATATTTGCCAGCGCTATTCATAATTCCGGTCCGCGCCGCAAAGGTCCGTTTATCAAAATTAACTGTGCTGCCGTTCCGGAACAGCTGCTGGAGAGCGAGCTCTTCGGGTACAGTGACGGTGCTTTCACCGGAGCGCGAAAAGGGGGCAAACCGGGAAAATTTGAACTGGCGAATAAAGGGACGATCCTCCTCGATGAAGCCTCCGATATGAGCCTGGCTATGCAGGCCAAACTGTTGAGGGTCATACAAGACAAAGAAGTCGAACGGGTAGGCGGGACACAGCCTGTTCCTGTCGACGTGCGCATTATCGCCGCTTCTAACCGGGATCTGCAGCAGCTGGTCAAGGAAAAGAAGTTTAGGTCCGACCTGTTTTACCGGCTGAACGTCATCTCCCTGGAACTGCCGCCTCTGAGAGAACGGTCCGATGATGTTGAACTCTTGGCCAACCACTTGATCGCCAAATTGAACAGGGAATTGGGGACGGGGATTAGGGGTATTTCCCCCGAGGCCATGGGGGTTTTGAAAGCGTATCACTGGCCGGGCAATGTCCGAGAGTTGGGCAACGTCCTGGAGAGGATGCTCAATTTATGTACGGACGACTATATTGATGTGAGGGATCTCCCAGCCCAATTGCTGCGGGGGGCGGGGCTGACCAAGCGTGAGGAGTGTTCGAATACCTTAAAAGAATGCCTGTATGAGGCGGAAAAGAAGATGATTCTCAATGCCCTTTACGCTGCTAAGGGCAACAAGATGCAAGCGGCCAGGGCCTTGGGTATTCACCGCTCGGTCTTGTACCGGAAACTTGCCCAATACAATCTTCCCGAGTTTGACTAGTCGCGCCTAAGCGCCGGAATCGTTTGGCACCCGATCCCAGCTTCACAAAGGCCTGCGCTAATGGTTAGTTTGGCTCAGCCTGAAGCAGCCGGAGCCGAGGGCAAAGATGAATTCCGGCCGAAAGCAGTGCCAGGTCCAAATTAAGTCTTTGCATTAGTTGCGGAGAGCTTCAAGGGAGGGACTTATGTGGCCAGGAGAATCGGTATCCTGGGTTGTTCGAACGTGACCCAGGAATATGATTGTGCGTTTGGTTTATGTATGCGCGATTTGCGCAAACGCCAGGGAGAATTCAGCCGTTATCCGAAGGATGAAAAATTGGAGTTGATTGGCATCGTAAATTGCGCCGGTTGTCCGACGGTGCGGGCACCGGAGAAAATACTCCACAAGGTCAGAGCCTTGGCGGAGATGAATGTCGACGCCATTCATCTTACCTTCTGCATGGTATCGCTTTGTCCTTTTGTCAAGATGTACGTGGACGTGATTGAGGAAGCCTACCCCATGGTCAGCGTGGTGTACGGGACCCATGATCCCAGGGTTTCTTCCGAGCGCTTTCAGGAAGAAGTCAAAGGGCTTTTCTGTGCTCCCCGCCTGACTATGACCGACGTGATCTTTTCCCGCCCCGGAGGCAAGAGGAGTGTTCAGCGGTGACGAGGCCGTACTAGAACAGGTGCCCGGAAAAAATGAGCAGGCCGAAACAGGTCAGTTGGAGCGTACAAATCCGGGCCAGCATATCCCAGGCTTTGCTTTGTCCCCAGAAATGTTTCTTTTTGTTGGCCCGTTCCAGGAATTCGAAACCGATCATCAGGATCGCCATGTAGAGCCCGTAGATGATGTAATGCCATTCGGTGCCGTGCCAAATCCCCATGAGGAGGAAAAGGAGGAGGTAGCCGGCGGCCGAGGCCATGTAGCGGTTAGTCAGCCATTTCTTTTTGGCACTGGTCAGGACAAAACGCATGTAGATGTAATCCCTGAACCACATGGAAAGGGAAATATGCCAGCGCTGCCAGAAGTCTTTGATGTTTTTGGCCCAGAAGGGGGCTTTGAAGTTTTCGGGGGACTTAATTCCGAAAAAGCGGCTGACACCGATGGCAAAGACGCTGTAGCCGGCAAAATCGAAGAAGAGGTAAGCGCTGTAAGCATACATGTATTTGACCGTGGGCCAGAAAGCGTGGGCATGAGTCAGGGGAGCGAGAGCATAGCGGTTGATCAGATAAGCGATGATGAACTTATAGAGAAAGCCGCGGAAAATGTACTCCAGGCCCTCCACCATGTACCCGGTATATTCTTGCCGGGTCAGAGTTTTTCTCAGATCGGAGAGAAAGCGGCGGTAGCGATCGATAGGGCCGGAAGCCAAGGTGGGGAAAAAGAGGACGAAGCTGATGAAGTCTCCCAGGTTGACTTCTTTAATCAGGCCGTCCCGGATTTCAATCACTGTACCTACGATGCGAAAGGTGACGTAGGAAATTCCCAAAAATCCCAGCAGGGAGTCCCAGATAGGTTTCATCTGGCCCTGGTTGGAAGGAGTGGCTGCCGGGAAGCTTGGGGAGCTTGACGGAACGTGAGAACCTGAGAAAGCGTGAGCTCCGGCTGAAGCTGAGGGTCCCGACAAAGCCTGAGAGCTAGAAAAGGCGTGGGAGCCTGAGAGAGCCGGGAAGCCTGACAGTGCCTGTGGGCCGGATAGACCCTGAGCGACTGAAACGACATGAGTGCCGGGCAAGGTGTGAACTGCCGGCAGAGACCGGACAACTGCCGGCAGAGACTGGACCTCCGGGAATGATTGATAGCCGGAGGGAGCCGACGAGGCGGGGAGTGACGGTGAGAAGCCTCGGACCGAGTGAGCGGCCTGAGCGTGTTGTTGCGCGTGTCCGGCCAGGGCTGTGGTGGCAGGACTTCCCAGGAGACTCTGCACATAGTGATTGAGTCCCAGCAGGGGGACAAACTTGACCAGTAGGAGCGGCAAGAGGCTGAGGACTACGGCCAGATAAAAGACATAAGCCTTGTTCCGGTGGCGTTCCGATTGACGGTAGTACAGATAAGTGCGGACCAGGGCGTACTCGAAGACAAAATAAACGACGGCCTGAGTAAAATAAGTGAGGGGGCGCAGAATTAAATAGAGCATGCCGACGGATACGTGCATAATCCAAAGGGAGCGCGTTCTGGGAGAAGCTTGGCTGAGGCCCAAGACGATGGCGGGAAGAATGGGAATGAGAAGCCATAAGAAGAAGGAAAAGCTGTCATACGGGATCATAGTGGCCTCCTAGCAGTGCTCTGCGGTCCACTTTGCCGTTGGCCGTCAGAGGGATGTTGCGGATGAAGATGTAGCGCTGCGGCAGCATGTAGGCGGGCAGGACCCGGCTTAACTGTTTTCGCAAGTGTTGTCCCAAATCGAACGAGTAGTTTTGTCCGTGGGGTTCTGTCGTCTCGCGGGGTTCTGTCGTCTGGCGGGGTTCTGTCGTCTCGCGGGGCTTCGCCGCCGACAAGACGGTAATATCAGCGCAGAGCTTGACGAAAGCTTGCAGGGCCGCAGTTTTGCCCCGCCGCTCCAGCGGGAGCACGATCGCATTTTCGACCCCGGGCAATTTGCGCAACTGTTCCTCGATTTCTCCCAACTCGATCCGGTATCCGTGCAACTTGATCTGGAAATCCCTCCGACCCAGGTAAAATAACCGCCCGTCGCGCTGGCAGCCGATGTCCCCGGTGCGGTAGGCCCGCTGGGTGCCGCCCTCCTCTCTCCAGGCAAAGAAAGCTTGTCTTGTCAGTTCGGGATGGTTGAGATAGCCGATACTGACGTTGGGACCGACAATGACGATTTCCCCTTTTTCTCCTGCAGGGAGAGGTTTGAGCAGCGAAACTGTTTCGAGACGTTGCTCGTTGTTCGTTTCGAGGCGGCTCCCGCTGTCCGTTTCAAGACGGCCCCCATTGTTTGTTTCAAGACAGCTCAGGTTGCCTGCTTCAAGGCGGTTGCAGTTGTCCGTCTCGAGGTGACTTTGATTGTTGGTGTCGAGTTCGTCCGAGTTACAGATATAAATCCGGCAACCCGGGGAATGTTCACCCACAGGGAGTGGTTCGGAGTTTTCGGCCATTTCCGCACTGATATCAACCCCGGATACGGCGACGGTGCCTTCTGTGGGACCGTAAAGGTTAATGACCCGAGCCTGGGGGAAACGTGCCAAGAGGCGGGAGGCCACGTCGTTCGGCAGGACTTCGCCGCAGAAGAGAAAATACCGCAGATCGGGGAGGAGTGCCGAGGCAAAGCCCGGATCCAGAAGACACATTTCGGCAAAGGAGGGTGTCGACACCCAATAGCTCAGGTGTGCTTCTGCTAAAGACCGGAACAATTCCCTGGCATTCGCGATTTGCTCCCGGTCCACGCTCCAGAGCGTTCCTCCGTTGCTCAAGGACATGTACAGGTCCATGACGGACAAATCGAAAGAGAAAGGGGCTTGATTGAGGAAGACCTCTTCCCCCCGGCGGGGGCAGTACTGGCGGTTGACCCAAGTGACAAAACTCTCCAAAGCGCGCCGTGTGATTTGCACGCCTTTGGGTTCACCGGTACTGCCGGAGGTGAAGATGATATACCAGACATCGTCGGGGCCAATCTGCCATTCGGGCTTGCGGTGGGTTCCAAGGGGTGCCAAAGAGTGGAGATCACCCAGGTGAATTTGCTCTTGCCACAGGAAACCGCTCCTTTTCACCGCTGCGGGGAGCACTTGGGGGGAGAGTACGGCCGCGGCTTGGGAGGTCTCCAGGATTTTGCGCAAACGTTCGGGGGGAACGGATGTATCTATGGGGATATAGGGATGACCGGCTTTGACGCTGGCCAGGAAAAGAACGGGCATCTCACTTTCTTTATGGCCATAGATGACGACGGGAAGACGCTTGTGCTTATTGTGATCACTGTGATAATCACGAGCGACCCTCTCCCGCAGCCATACGGCCAAGGCATCAGAGTAAGCGTTGAGTTCCGCATAGGTCAGAGACTGCTCTCGGTGCCTGTGGGCCGGATGCTGCGGTGTCTCTTCCGCCCAGTGCTCGATTTGCTGTAAAAGCATTTTTTCACTTCCCTCGTCTTTATGTGCACATCGGAAAGCACAAAAATCGGTAGTATGCAAGCCTAACTTCGGCTTCTGCGTTCGCCGGGTGCTCCACTGAAACGTTCGCGGCGAACGGTCTGGTTTCCGTAATTATTCCTTTTAGAAGCCATTGTAGATAAACGGCGGCGGGGTGTGCTGTTTTCCCACCAGATAGAGGATAAAGAGCCCCATCAGGATCAGGTAGTAATAAATGACCCGGGTCACCCAAACCGTCTTAGGGTTTTTGATGAACGAAGCGATCCAATGCTTCATTGAATTCAACCCATCCTTTCTCACTGGGATGAGACGGATCATCCATGAAATATTTGTCATAGGCGTGGTTGGTAAAATCCGCCAAGGCAAAGCCGTAGCGGTGCGCCAGAGCGCGGACCTGCTCGTCATACTTCTGCCGCTGCCATTTGGGAAATCCGGTGAAGTCATACCAAGGGCCATTGACCGGCTGAATCAAAAAAACGGGGTCTGCCCCTTCGTTTTTCAGTACCCGCATTAAGAGGTTGAGATCAGCATATTCGGGAGAGGGATAGAAACGCCCTTTCCGCGCAGAGTTTTTGAACTTCTGCAGGTTTTTGACTTTACCTTTAAAGAAATTATTGTTGATGCCAAAAGGGTTGTTGGTTTCCACCTTGGCCACGTCTGCCGTTGCCTTTTTGAGCATTTGAGACCAAGGGGGTAAGGTCTTCCAAGACGGATCTTGGGCATTTTTAGCGATTTCTTTTGCCGGTAGGTGGTGGAGAACCTGAAGGGTTTTACTCGCGTCCTGAATTTCCAAAGACGCCAGTTCAACCCTGGCGGCGGGCCAATACAAGGCTTCCATCAGACGGGAAATGGGGTCGGGACGGTCGTAATATTTGAGCAGTCCCTCCAGTACCGGATAAGAGTGCTTGACTTCATTAAATTGAATCAGGCGTTGAGCCAGAGCTTCCTTGGTTTGGACAGTTAACGCAGGGTTAAAAAGCATCTGGTAGGCTTGTAAGACGGAGAAATTGGCGGCGAACGTATTTTGGGCGATTCCCCCCGGGTGGAACCACTGGGCCGAGAGAGAAAGGACGATCTTTTTGCCTTTCAAATCCTGAGCTCCGGCATAGAGGGCCTGGATCAGATCCAGGGAGCCCGCGTGCCCTACCAGGTAAGGGGTCCAGCCGGTCGGCCTACCGGCAAATAGCTTGGTGGGATTGTAAGGGCCTCCGTGATTAAACTCGGAGGACCCGTACATGGGCACTATGGCCGGGTCCTTTAAGGCTATACTTTGTAAAAGGGTTCCCTGGAAAAGCGAAGGAATAAGGTTCTCGCTCGCGGTTTCGATCATCCCGGGTTTGAGCGAGCGGCTGACCCACCAGCGGGTAAGGGGTCCGACTGCCAGAATGGTAAGGAAAAAGAGCCCGAGGGCCAGGCCCAGAGGTGCCAAGCGCCGGCGGATCATCTGGCTTTCCCTTCCAGATAGCCGATGATTTTTTCCGGGGTCGACCACGTTTCCCGCTCCACTTCGGTGGGTGCAATCTCTAAGCCCAATTGTTCATGGATGGTCAGCATGAGCTCGACCAGACCGAAGGAATCAAGGAGGCCATGGGCAAAAAGGTCGAGCTGAAGGTTGTCTGCGACTTCTGCCGTGCCGCAGATGTCAGTTAAGGCGGACAAAATTACCGAACGGATTTTTGCTTGATTATTTGCCTCAGCATTAGGTTCGGTCGTCGTTTGGTTATGCATTGTTTTTCTCCTTCGTCACGTTCATGCGGTTCATTGTGCCGCTCGTGCGGCCCTTTGGGAATACGCCATCCATTATAGGCGGGACTTCTTAGAATTTGCTGAGAATCGTGTGAGACAATTATGGTCGCTGAGCCGAAGTGCAAGAGGTGAAATAGGTGCAACGTTTACACGGATTTTCCCTATGCTATTCAGAAACTTGAGGTTGGCTAAGTGAGGACAATGACTTTCAAGCCATAAGCCAGAGGAGGGGTGTCTTCGCATGATACTCAATAGTCTGGAAAGGTTCTTCATGAATCAACCGCTGCGTACGTCCTCAGTAGAATACTATCTTAAGAAAATAAGGTTCGGCAAGGTCGGCTTAACCGCCGGTAGTCTCGAGCAGAAAAAGATTCTCGAAGTGGGATGCGGAAGCGGTATATGGACGGAAGCATTGCTAAAGCACTATGACGTGAAGGAAGTACACGCTTTTGATATTGACAAGAAGATGGTTGATTTGGCTTACAGGAGATTGTCCCGATATATTCCGGGAAAACTTCTGCTGTCAATGGGGGATGTCACGGATATTGATGAACGCAATGGCTCTGTTGATGTCGCATTTGACATTGCGATCTTGCATCATGTGGAGGATTGGCAACGAGCCATAAGAGAAATTGCGCGGGTTTTGCTGCCAGGAGGAGTTTTCTTTTTTGAAGAAGTCAACAAGAAGGGTCTGGAAGGATGGTTTAACCGGACGTTTTTTCGGCATCCAACGGATAATCGATTTAGCACGGAGGAAACCGATGGGAGATGAGGGGAAATGGACGAGAGTCAAATGGATATTGAAAAGGTACTGCAACGTTTGCGGGTCCCGGATGACATTGATGACCTCATGGAGGTAACGGAGAACCTTTCTGTTGATCCCGACCCGGCGAGGGTGGAAAGAATTAAGGAACGCACCCTGCGGAGGGTATGCAGCGAGCCGGGAAACGACCTATGTGAGTTGGGCCGCGAGCGCTGTGAAGCATTGAAAAAACGGCATTACGTCAAATGGTGGTATGTAACTGCCGCGGCGGCTGCAATTTTGTTGGTTATCTTGAGCACGGGTCCCAATAACGTTATAGCGGCCGTGAACAGCATGCTTTCGTATATTCCGGGGTTTGGCCTGCACTCCACCGATAAGGTTAACCTGGTCGCTGTTTATCCGGTCCGGGCGGAAAGGGCAGGGGTAAAAATAGACATCAACGGGGTATTGGCTGACCGCAAGGGAACTTCAGTGATGGCCTATGTCCAAGGGGGCCTTCCGGATATGCGGAGCTCCTATCTGGTTGATTCGGCAGGAAGGCGCTATCCATATAGGGGCGGGCCTATTGGTCAGGCAGGGGCCGGCACGGGGGCTTGCGAGAATCTCTGGGCTGGGTACACGGTTTTGCCGGCCAATATCAGAGAAGTTGCTTTAGTGATTCCCAGCTTGTCAAAGAGGAAATAGTAAGCCAAGACGGTACTTGGTTAAGATTCTATGTTCACTCAAATTCTGTTGATGGGGCTACGATAAGCAGCCTGGGCTTGGCGCACATCAGCGTTAATGGAAAGGAACTGAGTTCCTGGGCCAGCAGGATGAGCCCGTCAGGAAGCATGGAGTGGTTTGAAATACCGGTTCCCAAAGAGTCTAGGGATTCTCGGCTGACCGTGGCGGTGGATTCTGTAATTGTCTGGGTCAGAGGACCGTGGAAGATGGAGGTGCCGGTTACACCGGGGTTTAAGTGAGTGGGCGTCAAACGTATCATCCGGGTGCGGCTATCGGAACCGGGTTCGAAGTGAATCCGGTTCTTTTTTGTTGACACATAGAGCAAACAATATTAAGATGTGTTTGGACATAAGCATACTAAATAAGGAAGTGTTTAGACACGGAACACGCAGATCTCGGTGAACGCTTGGAACGGGCGTCGCTGGCGGAACTCAAAAACGGTTACTGCGAAGAGCCGGATGGTTACAGATGCCTGGCTTGCGGCAGGAGCATTGAGAAGGGGGTCGTTTATGAGCACGGGAGTGTTCTCTATGAAGCACAACGATATATACGCATTCATATCGAGGAAACCCACGGTTCAATGTTTGAGTTTCTCATTCATTTGGACAAGAGATTTACCGGTCTGACCGAGCATCAGAACAAGCTTCTCAGGCTCTTTTATCTGGGCAAGAGTGACGAAGAAATCAAACGGGATATGCAAATCGGCAGCACAGCCACCATCCGCAACCACCGTTTCGTTCTCAAGGAGAAAGAACGCCAGGCCCGCTTGTTCCTGACTTTGATGGAATTATTAAAGGCTAAGAAAAGCAAGCCCACCGCACTTATCCCTCCGTCGGCAAGCGGGACAATGATCGATGGCCGGCACCTCCTTTCCGACCCAGAAAACGAGAGGATCCTCAAAAAGTATTTTCCTCATGGCTTAAACGGCCCGTTGCAGACGCTGCATATGAAGGAAAAAAGCAAACTGGCGGTATTGCGGCAGATTGCCCAGCGTTTTGCGGAGGGCAGATTTTATAGCGAAAAGGAAGTTAACGAGATTCTAAAAAGTGTCTATGTGGACTACGTGGCTTTGCGCCGCTCTATGATTGAGTATGGATTTATGAAGAGGCTTCCTGACGGCAGCCGTTATTGGCTGAAAGAAAGCGCGCGGGGAACGGAGGAAGAGGATGGCGCCGCAGGCCGGATGGGCGCATCAGAGGGTGGAGAAGGGGATGCGGCGGGAAAGAGTGAAGAGACTGAAGACCAGGGGTTTCTAGGCGACACGGGGGAAGATGAAGCAGGGGAGAGGGGTGTGGGCTTGCAAAAAGACGAAGGTGCGGACCGGAAAAACGAAGCGAAGGAAAGAGAAGATGAGAAAGTGGACCAAAGAGGGGAACTGAAAGCGCAGTACAAGGAAATGAAGACCGAAGCCGGTGTCTATCAAATAAGAAACACCAAGAACGGAAAGATGTTCGTGGTAGCCACTCCCAATCTCAAGACTATCAACGGGAAAGTTATGCAATTAGAGGGAGGAGGGCACACCTGCAAAGAGCTTCAGCAGGACTGGAACTTGTATGGGGAGAAAGCCTTTGTATTTGAGGTGTTGGAGGTGTTGAAGGAAAAGGAAGAGGGCTATTTTGACAAGAAAGAAGAATTGAAGAAACTTGAAGCGAAGTGGCTGGAGCGGTTGCAGCCCTACGGTGGGCGCGGTTATAACCGGCCAAAGAAAGGACTATGAGTATGAAAGTTTTCGGTAAACCGTCGCCTCGAAGGGGGTGGGTAAGGCTCGGCAGGTCGACGGACGCGGCTGCCCCGGAATGAGCGGCCTAAAGGGCGAGTGCACGCGTCAGATCCAGGAGGTCGGCAGGCCAGGGAGCCCGCAGGGTGAGGATGCGGCCGTAGGCGGGGTGTCTGAAACTGTACGAGAAAGAATGGAGGGCTTGGCGTCCGATGAGAGCTGTATCTCCGCCGTAGAGGTCGTCCCCGAGCAGGGGATGGCCCATAGACTGGCAGTGGACGCGGATTTGGTGGGTGCGTCCAGTCTTCAAGTCGAATTCGAGCAGGGTGGCGGCGGGATAGCGGCGGAGCACCCGGAAGAAAGTGAGGGCCTTTTGACCTTGCGGATGTACTTGGCGCAGAATGAAGCTGCCCGGGACAAGTCTGAGGGGGCCGTCGATTTGACCGCTGTTCTCAGTGATTTGGCCGCTGATAAAGCCTATGTAGCGCTTTTGCACCCAGCCGTGCTCTAATTGCCAAGCCAGCTGCTGGTGGGCAAACCGGTTCTTAGCAATGAGGACCAGGCCGGAGGTATTACGATCAATGCGATGGATGGGGCGAAAAACATGCTCTTGGCCCTGGGACTGCCAATGCCAGGCGACGGCGTTGCCGAGAGTGCTGCGCGGATAACGGGGGGTCGGGTGGACAACCTGGCCCCAAGGTTTATTGACTGCCAGGAGGTAGTCATCCTCATAAACGATGTGCAGCGGCAGGGGCTCCGCTTCGATATTGGCGACTTCTTCGGCTTGAAGGGCGAGGCTGAGGGTCTCACCGCTGTGGCCGCGCGTACTGAGGAAGGTGAAACGGCCGTCGACCCAGGCGCGCTCACCCTGTTTCAATCCTTGTAGAAGGTGCCGTGAAAAGTGCAGGCGGCGCTTCAAGATCTCTTCGTATTTTTTGCCTTCATCTTCGGGCTGGAGAGTGTATTTCCACTTATTGTGTGAAGTCTCATTTAGCATGGGTCACCTCGCAGGTGTCGTCCAGTGTCGCACTTTCCGGCAAGCTGCAGCCAGGATTCGAAACTTCTGGCTTCACCACACGACTCACCTCGGTAATTATTATACCACGCCGTGACTGGATTCATTGTGATCAGATCCAATGTAACGAGACTCAATGTCTACAGATAAGCAAGAGCAGCCGTTGCTTCCCAAAAGCCCCGCCATCCGGCCCTTGTGGAGGGGTTCAATATCCCGGTGCCCATCTGAGCATGTGTTTTCACCCGATCCCAGTTTGCATATTGCCCCCGGCTGGACAGGGCTCCCTCCGGTGCTATAATATGTCCAGTGCCACAATATCCGGGTGGATACAGCCTTAGATAAAATGCGAGTGCCGGAGAAAGGAATACGGCAAATTGCAAGCACAGCCTTGGACGGAGGTAACATGGGCACTTTGGAGAAAATTAACGGACATACTTATTATTGTCCGGGAGCGACCAACGTGGGCGTGGTCCGGTATAAGAACGGAATGGTTTTGCTCATAGACGCCGGCATCGACAGCGCGGCGGGCCGGGCGGTGGCCCAGGCTTTGGAAGCAGAACACTTGAAAGCCAAATATGTGCTCCTCACGCATGCTCACCCGGATCATTTCGGAGCGGTGAAATTCCTCAAGGAGCAATACACAGGACTTGAACGCTACGCCAGTGCGGGGGAGGCTATCTATCTGACGAATAACCTTCTGGAAAGCAGAGCCCTCTTCGGCGCCAGTCCCTTGCGGGAGTTGGAAGGGCGTTTCCACAAAGGACCGGTTCTGGCTTTGGAGGGAACCGTACCGGAAGGAGAGGTGGAGTTTGGGGACAAACGCTATCGCATTATTCCTTTGCCGGGGCACACATATGACCAAATCGGAGTGCTGACCGGGGACGGGGTGCTCTTTGCCGGAGACAGTCTGTTCAGCGAAGAGATCATGGCGAAATACGGCTTTCCTTTTCTCCTGGATGTCGAACAACAGTTGCAGACGCTTGAACGCTTAAGCGCGCAAGAGGTTAGTGCGGTGGTCTTGTCCCACGCTTCTCAGGTTTATTCGTCGATCCAAACGCTGTGTGCCCAGAACAAGGCTCGCATCGACGAGTACTTGATGAAGATCCAGAAGTGGTGTGATCAGCCCTTGACCCGGGAGGAGGTCACCGAGCAGATCATTGTTTCGGCGGCGCTGGATCCGGATATTGCCCAATACCAGATGACATTCGCGACCGCGGGGGCCTTCCTGTCTTACCTGGCCAAGGCGAAAGCCTTGGAGAAGAGTGTGATCAGCGGGAAATGCTACTATTATCGTACATAAAGTTAAGCGGAAAGAGGAAAATTACGTTTCATGAAGAATATCTTGAAGTACCCTTGAGAGGGTTCCGGCCTGAGGAACTTGGAGACCTGGTTTTAGCGGAGGGCCTTGGAGGGAAGGTTCAGCCGGAGGCACTTGGCGGTAAGGTTCCAGTATGAGGATGGCCGGGGAACCGGTCGCAGGGAGTTCGGTCGTTAAATTAGGAAGGAAGGTGCTCTTACATGAAAGACCCACGTGTGGAAAAACTGGCGGATACCCTGATCAATTATGCGGTCAGGCTACAGCCCGGGGACAAGATTTTGATTGAAGTCATCGGCTTGGAGCTCCCCTTGGCTCAAGCCTTGATACGCTCGGCCTACCAGGCGGGAGGGGTTCCTTTTCTCTCCATCAGTGATCATACTCTAACACGCGAAATATTAAAAGGATTGACAGTGGAGCAGGCCCAAGCGATGACCCGTTGGGATTTGGCCCGGATGAAAGAGATGCAGGCTTATATCGGGGTGCGCTCGGGAGAAAATGTCAATGAATGGGCGGATGTTCCCAGTGAAAAGCTGAAAATTTACCAATCCTATTATTCCAAACCGGTTCATCTAGATCAAAGAGTGCCGCGGACTCACTGGTGCGTTCTGCGTTACCCCAATGCCTCCATGGCACAGCTCTCGAATATGAGTATTGAAGGGTTCGAGAATTTTTACTTTGATGTTTGCAACCTGGACTACAGCTTGATGTCCAAGGCCATGGATCCGTTGAAGGAGCTGATGGAACGTACGGACCGGGTGCGCCTCGTCGGGCCGGGGACGGATCTTTCCTTTTCCATTAAAGGCTTGCCGGCGATAAAATGTGACGGGCATTTGAATATTCCGGACGGCGAGATTTTCTCGGCGCCGGTGAAAGAGTCTGTCAATGGCGTCATCTCGTACAACACGCCGGCCGTTTTCCAAGGGTTCACCTATGAAAACATCGTCCTCCACTTTGAAAAGGGCAAGATCATGCGGGCGACGGCTAATGACACTGAGCGAGTGGAAGCGGTGTTTAATACGGATGAAGGCGCCCGTTATGTGGGAGAATTCGCGCTGGGGGTCAATCCCTATATCCAGACGCCTATGAAAGATACGCTATTTGATGAAAAAATCGACGGGAGCTTTCATTTCACGCCGGGGTCCTGTTATGATGATTGTGACAACGGCAATAAATCCGCCATTCACTGGGACCTCGTTTGTATCCAGCGCCCCGAGTACGGCGGGGGCGAGATTTACTTCGACGATGTTCTGGTGCGCAAGGACGGGCGCTTTGTGCTGAAAGAGCTGGAGGGACTTAACCCGGAGAATCTCAAATCATAATCCGTAGCCGATATTTTGGTTTTGCCCAGCTTTTTTTGAGGATGAGGACATCTTTTGCGTTTCGGTTATAATGGTTATAATAAGGTTTACTCGCCGAGAAAGGTTTGGTTCGCGGAGAGGGGTGGAGAACAAGTTGAGAATTTTAAGTACGCTGCCGATCAAAGAGGAGCGGCGAGCAGAAGTCCGGAACATTGTCAAAGATGCCGAATATATCTATGTCCAAGAGCTGAATGCAGTGGATGAAAAGGCGGAGATTCTTGTGACCTTCGGACCGGAAGTTACGGCGGAGAATCTCACCCGCTTGCCCCGGTTGCGTTGGATTCAGGCCATGTCGGCCGGAGTGGATAATTATCCGCTGCCGGCGCTGGCGGAACGGGGAATTACCCTGACCAACGCCCGGGGGGCGCATCAGATTCAAATGACGGAGCACATCATGTGGAGCATGCTCACGCTTTTTCGCCGGGCTCAGGTTTACATGCGGCAGCAGGAAAAAAAGGTTTGGGACTCTGCCCTGAAGCTGGAGGAACTCTATGCCAAGACCGTCTGTATTGTCGGGGCGGGGCGCATCGGCGCAGCGGTCGCCGAGAAGTGCCGGGTTTTCGGCATGACGGTTTTGGGTATTTCCCACAGCGGTGTCAGTCATCCGGCCTATGACCGAGTGGGGAATTTGGCGGCTTTGGGGGATTTTTTGGCTATGAGCGATGTGGTGGTTGTTCTCCTGCCTCTCACTCCGGCCACGGCGGGTTTCTTCAATGCTCAACGGTTTAAGGCCATGAAAAAGGGTGCTTATTTTATTAATGTGGCTCGGGGACCGGTCGTGGACGAACCGGCCCTCTTGGCCGCTCTGCGGGAGGGCCGGGTAGGGGCCGCCGCTCTCGATGTGTTCAGGCAGGAGCCTTTGCCGGCCGAGAGCCCGTTCTGGACTATGGCCAACGTGGTAGTGACGCCCCACATCGGCGGGCGCTCACCCCATTACAATCAGAGAACTTTTGCGATCTTTCTCAAGAATCTGAGCGTCTATCCCGACTTCGGGCGAATGATAAACCGGATCGATTTGAGCAAAGGTTACTGACTCCGGGAGGAGGAATGGCGTGGCTTCGAAGTGGATTGCCATACTCTTGGCAGGATTTTTATGGGGCGTGGGAGCGGATATTGATTTCACGCTGGCCTTCGGCCTGGGGGGGACGGCTGTATTTCTGCTGACGGCTCTGGTTACGGTCAGCCTGTTTTGGTACAAGGCTTTCCGGAAAAAGTTGAGTTCCCTTCAGCTTTGGATTGGGATTCTGCACGGGTTAATGGCGGAAGCGCTTCTCTTTGTCATGGCCGGGTTGATCTTTGGTTTGACCTCGCCGGAACTTCCCGGGCCGGGCTTGGGCTTTCCCCATCTGCTCGTTTACCTGGGATCAGCCATTGTCGCCGCCTTTTTCCTCCTGGCGTTCTTCCTCATAGTTCGTTTCCTGAAGGCGCGGGTGGCCAAGCGGCAGGGCCGGCCGCTGTCTCAGCGTTCCCGCAAGGACAGGAAAAAGTGAGCTCATGGAAGGTGAGAGTCTCATAGTGAAGGGTCTGAACAGGAAGCGGCTTTGCCTGGTCTATAATCCCTATGCGGGCCGTCGAAAATTCAATTACCAATTTGATACTGTCATCCGGATTTTCCAGGATAGCGGCTACGAGGTTTTGATTCACAGGACCGGTTCTCCTCAGGACCTGGAGGCCGTCGCCGCGGAATGTTCCGAGGTGGACACGCTGGTGATTGCCGGCGGGGACGGCTCTATCCACCGAGCGGTCAATGGCTTGATGAAGCTGCCTCCCGGGAAGCGGCCGCGGCTCGGGATCCTGCCGGTGGGTACGGCCAACGATTTGGCTTATTCCCTGAATTTACCCAAGAAGATCCCCGAGGCCTGTCAGGTGATTGCCAAAGGGCGAATTCTGGAAATGGATGTCGGAGTGATCAATGACCGCTATTTTGTCAATGTGGCAAGTGCCGGCTTGCTGACCGATGTTTCCCCAACCGTCGACATCCGGGTCAAAAATGCCCTGGGGCAGCTCGCCTACTATTTGAGAGGGTTGGAAACCCTGCCCTCTTTCCGGCCGTTTCGCATTGAATTTACCCACCGGGGGCAACATTATGAGGAAGAAGTTCTTTTAATGCTGGCTTTAAACGGCATGTCCGTGGGCGGTCTGCGCAAGCTTGTGCCCGGGGCGTCTTTGACCGATGGCTTCTTGGACCTGGTCATCATTCGCCAGAGCGGCTGGCCGGAAACGCTCCGGCTTTTTCTGGGGCTGCTCACGGGAGAGAGGATGGCCAGCGAGCGTTTAATCCTCTTCCAAACAGCGGAGGTGCGGTTGGCGACCGACCGGCCGGTCTATTCCGATCTTGACGGGGAATGGGGCCCGAAGAGTCCCTGGGTGATTCGGAGCGGGCCGAAAATTGACGTTCTCCATTGAGGTGGAGGAAGCCGGCGGGCAGAGGAGAGCAAATCTTCGGGCATGGAGGAATGGCCGTGTTCGGCACCCCTTTTCAGCAGACAGTCTTACAGCGTTTAGATGAACTGACTCCGGTACATATCGTGGGCGGCGCCGTGCGTGACGATTGCCTCGGCCACCCCAGCAAAGACCTCGACGCAGTCATTGCCCTTCCGGTCGCAGCCGTAGAAGAACGGTTGCGGGAGTGGGGTTATTTTCCCCACCGTTTGGGGCAGAGAAAACCGACGGTGACCCTGTTTGACGGTCAGGAGCGGCTGGATATCGGAGAGGCGGCCGGGGACCTGGAAGAGGATGCCTTGCAGCGTGACTTTACCCTAAATGCTCTCTATGTCAGGGTGGGAACATGGGAACTTGTCGATCCGTTAGAGGGTTTGTCCGACCTGCGCTTAGGGTTGCTGCGCGCGTGCGGGAGAGCCGAAGACCGGTTTGGGGAAGATCCCATCCGGGTTCTGCGCTTGGTTCGCCTGGCGGTGCAGTACGGTTTCCGGGTTGAGCCCGGGACTTGGCGTGCCGCCGTAAGGGCTTTGCCCCAATTGGGCGAAACGGCACCCGAGCGGGTTACGGCGGAATTGGCCCGCATTCTCGTTCTGGACAAGGTGACGGAGGGTTTGCTCATGCTCGCCGATCTCGGTTATTGGCAGGCCTATCTGCCGGAATTGGCCCGTCTGCAGGGGCTGGAGCAGAATCGTTACCACACTAAGGATGCCTGGGAGCACACGCTCGAGGTGGTGAAGAATACCCCTCCTCGGCTCTTGTTACGCTTGGCCGCCCTGTGGCATGATTTGGGAAAATGGGATACGGCCAGCCGGGAATGCCGAGTCGGGGGCAAGGTCGAACGAGTCGCCGGCGAGTGGAGGATAGAAGGATTTAAACTTCTGGGCACAGGAGGGGAGCGTTGGCAGGGAAAAGCCGCGGAAGTGCGCGGGGCGCGCTTGGACCATCACCCCGAGTGCATTCAGGTCAAACGGATGGGACCGCCAAGCGGCTTTTCCGGTTTTGCCTGGGTGCCGGACGGCAAGAGGCATTTCCTCGGACATGAGCGGGAAAGCGCCAGGATCGTGAAGACCCTTTTGCCCCGTTACGTTTGGTCCATGTTTCTCAATGAGCCCCGTCGGGGCGGAGAACGGGAGCTTCTCTTTCTCGTCGAAAATCATATGGCCGGAACCCTGGCTTTTTTGGCTGAATTACGCGGGGAAAAAAGCCCGGGGAGCCTGCGGGATAAAGCCAAAAGATTTGCTTGGCGTTATGGTTGGAATGGGCGCAGATTTGATCCGGAGCGCCTGGAAAACCTGCTCGCCCTCTGGCGGGCGGATTTTTTCGGCGGCAAAGCAAGGGTGCCGGAAGACAGCGCACGGTTGGAACGGATCTGTGAGGAGATCCGGAGAGCAAGCGAGGACCTCGCAGACCGCCTGGCCCGACTGGACTGGGAGCCGTTCCTGGCGTTTGCCCGCCATTATGGTTTGGCTGGGGAGGAAATAGGCCGTTTCCGGGAATTCATCCGCTCTGAGGTTGCGCTCGCTGAAGGGTTTCCCCTCGAAGATGAGGCTTGGCTGGTCAAAGAGTGGAGGAAATTCAGAGGCCGCCACAGATGAATGGGGGCAGGAGGGCGAAGCTGATGGGTGTCTGCGGGGAAGACGGACCCGATGGGTGCCGGCGAGGGAGGTAGGTCAGATGGGTGTCCGCGAGGACGACGGACCGGACTGGAAAGAGTGTATGGCCGAGCGGGCGCGGGAGCTGGGATTTGTCCGGGTAGGCTTTGCCAAGGCAGAGCGGCGGGCGGACCTGGAGGGGGTCCTGTTGCGCAGGGAACGGCTGGGACTCGTCACGCCTTTCGTCCGGGCGTCCCTGCGGCAGCGCACGGACCCGCGGGAGGTTTGGCCGGAGTGCCGGACAGTCATGGTGTTGGCTTATCCTTTCCCATTGTCCTTGCCCCCGTTACAGGGGGAAGGGGTGATCGCCCGTTCGGCTGTCGGTGAGGACTACCACGCTGTCCTAAGAAAGAAATTGGCCGCTTTGGAACAATTGCTGCGGGCCGCCGGCTGGCCCGGCCGGGAAATCCGGCAACAGGTGGATACCGGGCCTTTGGTGGAGAGATTTTGGGCTGTGCAGGCGGGAGTCGGTTGGATCGGGCGCAATCAGCAGTTGATTGTCCCGGGGGTTGGTTCTTTTCTGGCTTTGGCACTCCTCCTTCTGGATCGTGAACTGGCACCGAATACGCCCGTGCCTGCTGGATGCGGGGAGTGCGGTTTGTGCCTGGAAGCTTGCCCCGCCCAAATTCTGGGGCAGCCAGATTTCCGCGCAGACCGCTGCCTGTCTTACTTGACCCAGACCAAGGAGGTTCTCTCCGGCCGAGAGGCTTCTCTGCTGGGAAACAGGATTTTTGGCTGTGACACTTGCCAAGAGGTCTGCCCGCACAACAGGCTGCGTTTGCGGCAGGAGGCAAGCTTGTACGAAGAGATCCAAACGGAGCGAAGGCGGGCGGCAGGGGCTCAGGCAGGGGATGCCGCTCAGGGAGACCCCGCTGAGGACGTCGGCTCCCTAAAGGAGGCTGCGCGGGCTGTCGGGATCCGGCGCTGCGCCGTAGAGGGTCGCGGCATGCAACCGGAGCCGGTACCGGACCT
The DNA here is from genome assembly GCF_902729405.1 of Acididesulfobacillus acetoxydans. Lineage (GTDB taxonomy): Bacteria > Bacillota > Desulfitobacteriia > Desulfitobacteriales > Desulfitobacteriaceae > Acididesulfobacillus > Acididesulfobacillus acetoxydans. Next base: position 3,210,255 of record NZ_LR746496.1, on the reverse strand, counting down.
CGGCGCTCACCGGGAGCCAACCCGGGATGCCGGCGCCGCCGGAGATGTTGCGCGCAATGTGAGCATCAAACCGGATTCCGTGGGGGGTGTCGGCGCTCAAGAGAATGCGGCGCGGGATGCCGGCCTTCGGCCGAACCCGGTTGCGGCTGCTCTCTTGTTCCGAGGCGTTGATCTCTTCCAAACCCTTCTCCTGACAAAGCCCGCTTTCCGGGAGAAGTTTGGCTGGACGGCCGCGGGCTGGCGCGGTAAAGGGATATTGCAGAGAAATGCTTTCTTGGCTTTAAAAAATGCCCAAGACAAACGTCTTCGGCATTGGCTGGCGGAGCGGAAGCAGGGCGGGGCCGTCCCGCCGCTGATCGAAGCCTATGGCGCCTCTGAGTTCGCAGCCGGGGACAACGACTGACGGGGAAGTCCTGCTCAAAGCATCTCGGCGCCGGCTGGTGCGGATCAATGTGCTGCTGCTTACGTTGACGAAAGAGGAAATTTGAAGAACCCAAGCCGAAAGAGTATGGCACAGGGACAGGCAGCCCGAAGAAAAGGAACTGTGCGGGTGCCGCTAGAGCCGGCGCTTGACGAAACGGGAAATCCGCTCCAGGGCTTCTTCCAATTGTTCGGTCGAATAAGCGTAGGAGCAACGGACGTGTCCCTCCCCGGATGGTCCGAAAGCCGTTCCGGGTACGACGGCGACTTTTTCCTCGCGCAGGAGTTGCTCGGCAAAATCTTCCGCCGAGAGGCGGGTTGCCGTGATGTCCGGGAAAACATAGAAGGCGCCGAGAGGCTCAAAACAGGATAAGCCCATCTCCCGCAGACCGTGTACCATGAGCCGCCGCCGGTGGTCATAGGTTTCCACCATCTCCCGTTTAGCTTGTTCGGCTGCGCGTAAAGCTTCAATGGCGGCTACCTGGGCCGTGATCGGAGCGCAAAGGATGGTGTATTGGTGAATGCGCGTCATGGCTTGAATTAGGTCGGACTGACCGGCCGCATAGCCGATGCGCCAACCCGTCATGGCGTAGGATTTGGAGAAGCCGCTTAGATGCAAGGTCCGGTCGCGCATGCCGGGAAGAGCGGCGAAGGCGGTATGGGTCCCTTGGTAAGTGAGATCCGAGTAGATCTCATCGGAGAGGATCAAGAGGTCATGTTCGGCCGCGAATTGGGCGATGGGCAAGAGATCCTCCCGGGTCATGATCGCTCCCGTGGGATTGTTGGGGTAAGATAGGACGAGAAGTTTGGCCTCTGGTGAATAGACCCGCTGCAAATCCTCGACCCGCAAACGAAAATCCTGATCGGCCCGGGTAGGGACATAGCGAACACCGGCTCCTGCCAAGATAGCACAGGGACCGTAGGAGACATAGGAAGGGTCGGGAACCAGCACGATGTCCCCGGGTGAGAGCAGGGCGCGCATGGCTAGGTCCACCGCTTCGCTGGCGCCCACCGTCACGAGAATTTCCGTTTCGGGATTGTAGAGCATCCCCTGAGTTTTGGCCAAATGCTGGGTCAACTCCTGCCTGAGTTCAAGAAGACCGGCATTACTGGTATACATGGTCTGCCCTTGCTCCAAGGAGAAGATCCCGCTTTCCCGAACCGTCCAGGGAGTGACAAAATCCGGTTCCCCGACACCCAGGGAGATAATACCCTCCATGGTGGCGACGAGGTCGAAAAACTTACGGATGCCGGAAGGCGGCAGGTTCGCTACGGTAGAGTTGAGATAGTGTCTCACGGTGAAACCATGAGACGTTGAGGCGTCTCGTCTCCCCCGGTGAGTTCAACCCCATCCTGCTTATAGCGGCGCAGGACAAAATGGGTAGCCGTGCTCTGTATATGTTCGAGAGGGGCAAGTTTTTCCGCGACAAAGAGCGCCACTTCCTGCATGGTACGGCCCTCAATGAGGAGAGAGAGGTCGTATCCGCCGGATATGAGATAAACTGCTTTAATCTCGGCGAATTTTTGCAGGCGCCGGGCGATCTTGTCAAAACCGAATCCGCGTTGGGGCAGGACTTTGACATCGATGAGGGCGGAGACTTTTTCATCCCCGGTGCGATCCCAATTGATTAAAGGACGGTATTGGACAATGACCTTCTCTTTTTCCCATTCGTGAATGCGGGTCGTAATATGTTCCACACTTAGGCCCGTCTGAATGGAGAGCTCTTGTGGCGTCAAACGGCAATCCTGTTCCAACAGTTTGAGCAGGCGCCGGTCCGGTTCTGAAAGCATGGTTAGCCCTCCTTTTGAAATTTAAGCAGGATATGCGTCTTGCATAACAACATAATAGCATAGGTACCTGTGATAGAACAAGAGTGTCCCGTCTGATCTTCTGGGTCTGGCGCTTCCGGCCAACGGAAAGAACGAATTCGGGATCTTATTCGGGGTGGGGGTACGGCCGGTGACCCTTCTACTCTAGCAAAAAAAGAGGCGAATATCCACGGGCACCGGCAAAATATCGCCTGGTGTCGGCACAATTATTTGGGTTTCCCCTCATTTTCAGGTTATAATAGGGACAGACAATTTGATAGTGAGGGGATATTTTGACGAAGGCCTTGCATGTGGTGATGGTGGAACCGGAAATTCCACCCAACACGGGAAATGTTGCCAGGCTCTGTGCCGCGACGGGCGCGTCGCTTCATCTGGTTAAACCGTTGGGTTTCAGCATCAGTGACCGGCAATTAAAAAGAGCCGGGCTTGATTATTGGCATTTGCTTGATGTTCACGTATATGAAGACTTTGCCGAATTTGAACAAGAGAATCCGTCGGGTCGCCGTTATCTGGCTACAACCAAAGCGAAGCAGGCCTATTCCGAGATGCATTTTGAACCCGGAAGCTATTTGTTATTCGGAAAAGAAACGAAGGGGTTGGCCCCGGAAATCCTGGCCCGCTATCCGGAGACGGTGATGAGACTGCCGATGATTCACGGAGCACGCTCGCTTAATCTTGCCAATTCGGTGGCCGTGGTGGTCTACGAGGCCTTGCGGCAGTGGGGTTTTCCGGGGCTGGAATAGGCGGGCGGAATACTCAGGCTCCGGTGCGGAGTCGGGGTTAAGTGCGAAGCCTGCAGTCCGGGTGCAGTGCGAAGCTTTTGGTTTGGTTCGGAGTTTTGGTTTGGGGCGACGCCCGCAGTCGGGGTGCGGAGGGCTCTCTATGGAAATTTTGACAGGCCGGGTTGCGGCTGGGGTCGATTTTGTGCGGTTTTCGCACCGGGATTGTGGCGGGTGTGCTCTTGGTGAACAGGGGGGTTTTAACGGTGCTGCCAAGAATTGATGTGGGGATCATTGCGGGTTCAAGTACGAATGCCATTTCTTTTCCCGAAGATTTAAAGGAGCCGGGGGTCGAGATGAAAGCCGAGAAGCTGGTCATTCCCACGCCTTTCGGAGACTCGCCGGAGTTTGTTCATTTCAGCTATGCGGGCAAAGAGATTCTCACCTGCCGTATGCACGGGTGGAGGGAAGGAGTGAGCCGGGCCGACGCCTCAAGGCAGATCTTTTGGGTTTTTCACGGGAGTGGTGTGCGTTATGTCTTGACCGAGGGGGGAGTCGGTGCCGTCAACCATCTCCTGAAGCCTAGGGATATTGTGCTCCCGGATGATTACCTGGATTTCTCATTACGCAAAGACGTTTCCTTGGGGCTGCCTTACCTTTTGACTATGCGCCAGCCGATTTGTCCGGACTTGTCTGACGCACTTTATGCCGGCATCAGGGAAAACACTCCTCCGGGTTATGTGTTTCGCCGTGGGGTGTACGCCTGTACGGATGGCAGGCATTTTGAGAGCCCGGCCGAGGTACGGATGCTGAAACAATTAGGAGCCGATGTCGTCGGGCAGTCTTTGTGCCCTGAGGTGTATTTGGCGCGGGAGATCGGGGCTCACTATGCCTCGATTCAACTCGTGGTCAATTTCGCTGAGGGAATCGTCGAAGATTGGAAACATGAGGAACTGGCGGACATCTTTTATAATGAAGCGAAGTGGGCCGGCCGGACTTTGCTCCGGGCCGTGACTCGGATCCCGCCGGAATTCTCCTGTGCCTGCCTGGATTTGCGGCAGCAGACCATGCTGCGGGACCACAAGGAATAATACTTCAAGGAAAACCACCATAGTTTAATGAAACTTGAAGATGATACTTTAAGGAGAGCGGTATGTCTTATTGGCTGACTTTTGCCCTGGCTTTGTTCTTGGCGGTAGTTGCCACACCTTTATCCATCCTCCTGGCGAAAAGATGGGGGGCCATTGATTATCCGGGCGCGCGCCGGGTGCACAAGCACCCCATTCCCCGCCTGGGGGGCGTGGCCATCTATGTGGCTTTTTGGTTGACGGCGGCAGTGACTCAAAAATGGGATCAGACGCTGTCAGGGCTCTTTCTGGGCAGCAGTCTCATTTTGGCCGTCGGAATTTGGGATGATGTGCGAGGCATGAGGCCGCTGGTGAAACTTATCTGGCAGATTGCGGCCGCGGCCATTCTCCTTTTTTTCGGTTTTTCCATGGACCAGATTTCCCTGCCCTTGGTCCGCAGCCTGAGCCTGGGTGGCTTGGGCTTGGTGCTGGTGGTCTTTTGGGTCGTGGGTCTTGTGAACACCGTGAATATCTCGGACGGTTTGGACGGCTTGGCTGCGGGCATCTGTTTCGAAGCGGCGCTCTTGCTCTTTTGGTCGGCCAGCCGCATACATCAGGTTCCGGCCGCCCACTGGACTTTGGCTTTGGCCGGAGCCGCTTTGGGTTTCCTCTTCTTTAATTTTCACCCGGCTCGGGTCTTCATGGGAGATTCCGGCAGTATGTTCATGGGCTACATGATCGGCGGGATCTCGATTGCCGGGCTCTTGAAGACCGCAACGATCCTGGGTTTGGTCTTTCCTCTCCTGGTTTTGGGTATGCCTTTGGCCGATCTCACGTTTGCTATCGTCCGGCGCAAACTGCGGGGCTCTCCCATTGCCTCCGCCGATCGCGGGCACTTGCACCACCGCCTCTTGGACGCGGGACTTACGCAGCGGCAAGCGGTGCTGCTCATGTATGGAATCAGTGCCTGCTTTGGCCTGACGGCTGTCCTGGGGGCGACCGGGTACTGGGTTTGGGCGGCTGCCTTGCTCGTAGCGGATTTTGCCCTTCTCTTGGTGATCTTGTTCCGGCGAACCGCCGTGCTGTTGGCGTTTAGCCGCCGGCATTCGAAATGACCTGCCTGAGCGGTCGCTTGCGTTGAGACTTAGGCTTGTAAACGTTGCCGGGGCATCAGGGGTTTGCGGTCGGACAGAGATGCCGGCCATGGGGTTAACTAGGGGCCAAAATCCCGGGATCTAGAGAATATACTTGACGCTTGAGGTTTTCGCGGTCCGTGCCTGGGTTGGGCTCTTGTCGCTTGTGCTTTTTTGGGTTGTGCCCGTTTGCTTTACTTCCGCATATCATAAGGCGGAAGGGGGGAGCGCCGTGGCATTGAAAGCTTTGGCTTTTTACAACGGCCTTGATGAGCGGGCGGGAGGATTTGGGTATTTGGAGCGTTATGGCAGCCTTTTGACTTACTTAGCGGTGTTCCAAATCGGAATAGAGAGTAACGGGCAGTTAAACGGGAGAGTAAGCCCAGTTTTGATCCAGGAGGCACACCATATGGGTGTGAAAGTATTGCCTGTTTTCAGCAATATTGGGAGACAAGGGCAGTTTTCCGTCCCTGTGCTCAGCCGGCTAATGCGAGATTCTGCGTTTTCGGATCTAGTTTGGCAGAATATTCGCAACAGTGTCCTAAGCATGCACTGCTACGGGGTCAACCTGGACTTGGAAAGGGCTCGTTCCGAGGACAGAGCGCTGTTTACCCGTTTCCTCAACGATTGGGGTCAAAGATTCCAGCGTGAGAAGTTGGCGGTAACCCTCAATGTGCCGGCTAAGACTTCTGATGAGCCGCAAAAGGCGTGGTCAGGCGTTTTTGACTACACTTCGATCAGTCAGAACATGAACGCGGTGATTGTTATGGCTTATGAGGAGCATTGGCCCGGAAGCCCGCCGGGATCGGTGGCCTCGCTGCCCTGGGTGACGGCGGTCGTAGATTACGCTTTGGAGAATATGCCGGCAGATAAAATATTCCTCGGCTTGGGACTTTACGGCTACGATTGGTCGGAAAGGGGCGGGGCGCGGGCCCTGAGCTATCGGCGGGCACTCGAGATCGCCGGTCGGTATAGAGCGCCCCTGCATTGGGATGCCCAGCAGCACAGCACTTATTTTACCTACGAGACGACGGGGGTCAGGCATACGGTATATTTCGAGGATCCCAGAAGCACCGGGGAAAAGTTGGACCTCGCGCAGGACAGGGGGTTGGCGGGAGTGGCCATTTGGGACCTCGACCTAAGCTACCCTGAGTTCTGGGAGGTCTTGCGCAGGTACGTCTGATTTTACTCCTGACTCCTAACCCCTAACCCCTAACCCTTAACCGCTAACCCCTAACCCCTAACCCCAGCCTCCGGCCTTTGGCTGCGCGGACATTGTCGCCCCCCGTGCCGCCCAGTTCTCCGAGAGGTAAAAGTCTTGACCGCTCTGCGAAAAGATCGATTCGCTCTGCATGGGAAATTGCTAAACATGGGGTCATTTTGCGAAATTGCCTTGTTATCCCGCTGGATTCATCCGGCGGGATAATTTTTTCGCAAATAGGCAAGACTTTAGCTGAGGAGATGAAGACATGACGCGGAAATTATGCCAAGCCGGATGCCTTTATGCCATAGACGGCCGCTGCCGTTTGGAATACCGCTTGGGTGAACATGAACCCGTTTGCCCATTCTTTGAAAAAGATATTCAGAGCTACCACGGAGGTGCCAACCGATGAAAGAGAAAAAGCCGCGCTTGAAAAGAATTGACCCCTTGGAACCACTCAAGATGGAGATCGCCGCCGAACTGGGGCTATTGGAACAGGCCCAGTCGAAGGGCTGGGATTCCCTGAGCGCCAAGGAGGCGGGAAGAATCGGCGGACTCATGGCTCAGCGGCGCCGCCATGACAACAGAGGTTAAAAGAACCGTGTAATGGCTGAGCGGATGGGGGCAAGATCCTGTCAAGTGTGGAATTCTGTCGAGTGTGATATAATACGGTCAGGCGAGCGGCTGGGGAGCGGGGCCGGCCAGAAGCTGGATCCGTCCGCCCGGCCGGGCCCGAATCCATAAAATATGGTGGGGAGCGTTACTTTTGAGCCAAACAAAGCATCAGCAGATTTTGAGCTTTATTGAAAACTTGGGTATTGGCAGCAAGGTTTCTGTGCGTTTTATCGCAAAAGAGCTGGATGTCAGCGAGGGTACGGCTTACCGGGCGATCAAAGAGGCGGAGACCAAAGGGTTTGTGCGCTCCATTCCCAAAGTCGGTACGATTCGCATCGAAGGAGTGAAAGAGCGCCAGATCGAGGATCTGACCCTGCACGAGGTCTCTCAGATCGTGGAAGGGATTGTCTCTTGCGGAGCCGAACGCCTGAACCAGTCGCCCAATAAGTTTCTGATCGCGGCCATGGAACTGGAGGCCATGAAGCGCTATCTGGAGGAAGATTCCTTGTGTATTGTGGGCAATCGCCACGATGCGCAGAAATTGACTTTGGAATACGGAGCATCCCTCCTGATCACGGGAGGTTTGGAACCGGAAGAGGACATTTTGGAACTGGCCCGTGCAAAAGGGCTGGTCGTCATCCAGTCTCCCTATGATACCTTCGCTGTGACGACCATGATCAACCGCGCCCTTTACGACCGTCTCATTGAGAAAGAACTTATTCTTGTAGAAGACGTCATGGTCGGGGATGTCATTTATGTCACCGATGAAATGACGGTGGGGGACTGGCATCAACTTTCGTCCCAAACCGGACACAGCCGCTTTCCGGTAGTGAATGAGGAGATGGAAGTCATCGGCTTGATCACGGCGGTGGAAGTGGCGGGGGCTGAGTGGGCAACCCCGGTGACGGAAGTGATGAATGCCAAACCTTTTTGTGTCGGGCGGGATGATTCGGTCACGCACATTTCCCGGATCATGGTCTGGGAAGGTTGGGAAATAGCGGTTGTGGTCGAACGGGGAAAACTGGTCGGGATCCTCAGTCTGCAGGATGTGATAGAGGCCTATCAACAGGTGCAGAAACAGCCGCAGTTCGGGGAGACGGTCGATAACTTGATTCTAAGCGGCTTTCGTTATGTGGAGGATCAGAATCACCTGACAATTGAAGGTGAGATTACCCGCTTTATGGTGAACGAATTCGGCTCTATGAGTTGCGGGGTTCTCGTGACAGTGATGAATATGGTCGGCTACATAGCCCTGCGCAAACAATACCGCCTGGACGCGATTACGGAAAACTTCACCCTTTATCAACTGCAGCCGGTGGAAGTCGGGACCCAAATCCGGATTTCAGGAAAGCTCCTCCTGGTGGCCAAGAAACATTGCAATATTGAAATTGAAGTGGTAAACGGGGAAGGAACTCTATTGGCTAAGGGGCTGATGACTGCCCGCATCGGGGACAAAAAACTGGCCTGAGAGTTTATCGGCTGATCGAGTAAGGATGCAGTCGGGTCGGAGAGGTTTACGGCTCGGGTAAGAGCGGTTCCGCCGAAGTCAGCCGCCCCGGGGAAGTATGCCGCTGCGCGATTTCGCTCTTCGGGGGATTGAGCTCTCCGAGAGAGTCGGTTTCCCGGAGGAGCGGGCCGCCACGGAAGCGCTCATGAGACAAAGAATAGGGGGGACTGTGTACAGGTCTGCCTAAGGGAAACCTTTGGCCTTTGTATGGGTTGATCGCGCTTGCATGCCGGGGTAAATTATGGGATAGTTAGGAGGAACGGAGATTGAGCGGAGGGTGAAAAGTGTGAATGAATTCGTTCACCTCCATGTCCATACGGAATACAGTTTGTTGGACGGGGCCGCCCGCATTGACAAGGTGGCGGCCCGGGCCAAGGATTTGGGTATGCCTGCCCTGGCTGTCACCGACCACGGTGCCATGTACGGAGTCATTGATTTTTACAAAGCCTGCCGGAAAGCGGGAATCAAGCCGATTATCGGCTGTGAGGTGTATGTTGCTCCTTTCCGGCGGACCGATAGGACCCCCGGACGGGATGAGCGCAATAATCATTTAGTGCTCTTGGCGGAGAACGAACAGGGGTATCGCAATTTGGTGCGCTTGGTGTCTTTGGCTTTTATTGAAGGATTCTACTATAAACCGCGGGTGGACAAGGACCTTTTGCGGGAGCACGCCCGGGGGCTGATCGGGCTGAGTGCCTGCCTGGCGGGAGAGATCGCCGAGGAGATCCTGCAGGACCGACCGGAGGCCGCGTACCGGGCGGCCCTGGAATATGAAGGGATCTTCGGCCGCGGTAATTTCTTCCTGGAGTTTCACGACCACGGCCTGAGCGATCAGCGCAAGGTCAACAGGGGACTCTGGGAGATCCATGAAAAGACGGGCATTCCCGTGGTGGCTACGAATGATGTGCATTATGTGGAACGCGAGGATGCCTTTGTTCAAGACGCTTTGGTGTGTATCCAAACGGGGAAGACCCTGGCGGATACGGCACGGCTGACTTTTTCCAGCCAAGAAATGTTTTTAAAGTCGGGCCGGGAAATGAGCCTTCTCTTTGGCGAACACTCGGAACTTCTGGAGAATACGCTGAAGATTGCCGAACGTTGTCAAGTGGATTTCCGGTTTGGGGAGCACTATTTGCCGGACTTTCAAGTGCCTGAGGGGTATGACCTGAACAGCTATTTGAGGGAAGAGTGCCATGAGGCTTTTACCCGTTTTTATCCCCGGGGGTCCGGGGAGGAACGCGAACGCTTGGAGTATGAGTTAGGGGTGATCGAACAGACGGGTTTTTCCGGCTATTTTCTCATCGTCGCGGACTTTTGCCGTTATGCCCGGAGTCAGGGAGTGGCTGTGGGACCCGGACGGGGTTCGGCGGCGGCCAGCATGGTCGCTTACCTGCTGGGGATTACGGCGGTGGAGCCCCTGCAACATGAATTACTTTTCGAACGGTTTCTCAATCCCGAACGCGTGAGCATGCCGGATATCGATATTGATTTCGACCCGGACGGGCGGGAGCGCGTGATCCGCTATGTAACCGAAAAGTACGGCGCCGACAAGGTCTGTCAAATCATCACCTTCGGCACGCTGGGGGCGAAAGCGGCCGTACGGGATGTGGGGCGCGTTTTAGGACTGTCGTTGGGAAAAGTGGACAGAGTGGCCAAAGCTATTCCTACCGATCCGGGCATGACTCTGGAAAGAGCCTTGGTCCTTTCGCCCGACTTGAGCCGGATGGCGGCTGAGGATGAGGATGTGCACCGGCTGATGGAATTGGCCCGGGCTTTGGAAGGCATGCCCCGGCACGCTTCAACCCATGCCGCAGGGGTCGTAATAGCCAAGGAGTCCCTTACTAACTACCTGCCCTTGCAAAAAATGCCGGACGGCCTCCTCATGACTCAGTTTCCCATGAAGACGGTGGAGGAAATCGGTCTTCTGAAAATGGATTTTCTGGGCTTGCGCAACCTGACGGTCCTGCAGGAAAGTGTCCGGCGGATTAAGGAGACGCGGGGAATTGAACTGGACTTGGAACACCTGGCCTTGAACGACGAAGAAACCTACCGTCTCCTCTCCTCCGGGAACACCACAGGGATTTTTCAATTTGAAAGCAGCGGTATGAGGACCCTCCTGAAAGAACTGAAGCCGTCTTGTTTTGAGGATATCATTGCCGTTCAGGCTCTTTACCGGCCGGGACCCATGGAACAAATACCGGAGTTTATCCGGCGCAAGCATGGGGGAAAGACCAGTTACCTTCACCCCCAACTGGAACCAATTCTCAAATCGACCTATGGCATTATCGTCTATCAGGAACAGGTGATGCAGATTGCCCGGGACCTGGCCGGGTACTCGCTGGGACGCGCGGATCTGCTGCGCAGGGCGATGGGGAAAAAGAAAAAAGAAATCATGGAGGAGGAGCGGCACCACTTTATTGACGGTCTTCAGGATGCGGCCGGAGGCTGGGTGATTCCCGGAGCTTTGCGGCTGGGGCTAAATCGCCGGGAAGCGGAAGAGATCTTCGACTTGATGGCCAAGTTTGCTGAGTATGGTTTTAACAAGGGACATGCCACGGCTTATGCCGTCATTTCTTATCAGACGGCTTATCTAAAAGCCCACTATCCCTTGGAGTTTATGGCGGCCCTCTTGAGCTCGGTTATGGGGTCTCCGGAAAAAGTGTCCTTCTATATACAGGATGCGCGCGCCAACGGGATTCAAGTGCTGCCTCCCGATGTACAGTTCAGCCGGACAGGCTTCTCCTTGGAAGAGCGGGCGATTCGTTTCGGCTTGGCAGCTGTGCGCAACGTCGGACTCAATGTGGTGGATAAGGTCTTGGAAGCGCGGGAGGCGGGACCTTTCCGTTCTTTGGCGGATTTCTGTTTGCGGGTCGACGGCAGGGTTCTTAACAAACGGGTCTTAGAAAGTCTGATTCGGGCCGGGGCCTTCCAATCCCTCTGTGGCCGCGCTCAAGGGCTGGCGGCCTTGGATGGGGTTTTAGAGCTGGCGCACCGGCGGCAAAAGGACCGGGAATCCGGGCAAATCTCATTTTTCGATTTTGGGGACAGTACAGCAGAAGAAGTTCCTTTGCCGGAGATACCGGACTTTGCCCGGCGGGAGATCCTGGCTATGGAGAAAGAATATCTCGGCCTTTACCTCAGCGGACACCCCCTCTCAGATGTAAACGACCGCATGGCGGCCATTAGAACGTCAGATATTTTGACCTGTCTGGAAAGCGCAGAAGAAGGGAGGGTAACTCTAAGCGGACTTTTGACCGAACTGAAGCAAAATGTGACCAAAAAGGGGGAACTGATGGCCAGTTTCGTCCTGGAAGACTTAAGCGCTTCTATTCCCGTTCTAGTCTTTCCCAGAGTGTATCCCCAATTGCAGGGGTTGGGTGACGACCAGGCGATCGTGGTGGAAGGACGATACGTAATACAGGATGAGGATAAGCGAGTGTTCGCCGAGCAGATTATGACGCTGGAAAAGTATGTTCCCCGCCCGGGCTGGGGAAGGGCCGGGACTCGGGGGGAACCGAGAGGAGGGGGGAGGCGAGAGGAAGCCGGGGTCCGAGAGGCAGCCGGGATGCGAGAGGAACCCGGCATCAGGCCAGGAATCGGCATTCGGGAGGGAAGCGCACCCCAGGGAGCCGAAAGCTTGCGACAATCGCAAACCGGGTCAAGATCAGAAACCGGGTCAAGATCAGAAACCGGGTCAAGATCAGAAACCGGGTCAAGATCAGAAACCCGGGTAAGATCAGAAACCCGGCTGAGCCCGGATTCCAAGCAGGGGGTTGGGACGCCGCGAGGAACTGAGGTCCGGCGGGAGAGACTCTATATTCAGTTGCCTGAGGAGACAAGTCCGCTCTTGCAAATGGTTTTGCCAATCCTGAGGAGGTTTAGAGGCCCTCATCCCGTGTATTTTTTCTTCGCGGACCGGCGCAAATTAGTGGAAGGGGAAAGGGAGTACTGGGTCGGCCGCGAAAACGATCTGACGCGTTACCTTATAGACCTCCTTGGCGAAGGGAATGTCGCTTGGAAAGCGCGCTAGATGGGGCGGGGGATTTTCGGGGCCATGGGATAGAAAAGCAGAGGGGCAAAGGAGATTAATTTGGTACGAGTGGCGATTTACCCGGGAACATTTGACCCGGTGACAAACGGACATTTGGATATTCTGCAAAGGGCGATCAGTGTCTTCGACCGCGTCATAATCGCGGTGGCGTCTGACAGCAACAAATCTCCGCTTTTCACTCTGAAAGAACGAGTGGAGTTGTTGTATCAGGTGACGGCGGGTATGCCCACAGTCACGGTGGTCTCCTTCGACGGATTGACCGTCGAATTTGCGCATCGCTGCGGAGCGGTGGCCATTATTCGCGGCCTGAGAGCGATGTCCGATTTCGAATATGAGTTTCAGTTAGCGTTGATGAACAAAAAGTTGGCACCGGATATAGAAACCGTGTTCCTCATGACCAAGAGCGATTTTTCTTTTATCAGTTCCAGTGCCATCAAATGGGCGGCCAGTCTGAACGGCGCTGTTTCCGACCTGGTGCCGCCGGTTGTGGAAAAAGCTCTCATCGAAAAATATGCGCGGGAACGGCCGGCGCCGGGTTGAATCGGATGAATCAGGCCAAATCGGACCAACGGCTTTCTTGCACATTATTCCAGGGTATGGTATTATGAGCTATCAAGACAACTTGACCCTGCCGGGTGTGAGGGCAGGTAATTTATGTCTGCCCGATTCTGTAAGACGCGGTTTTTGGGTGGGCAGGATGGTTTAAAGAGGGATGTCGGAGAGGGAATTAGGTGCGAAATACGATGAGGGCGGGGTCCCACGGTGGAATATAGCAAGGGCGAGGTGTTCAATATGGCTGAACCCGACGATTCGAGCGGTGACTACATTGTGGTCAAGGCCATGGAAAATGGGGTCACGATTGTCGGACTGACTCGTGGCAAAGATACAAAATTTCATCATTCCGAGAAGCTTGATAAAGGGGAGCTCTGGATTGCCCAGTTTACCGAAAATACTTCGGCAATGAAGATTCGCGGTCATGCCATTGTCTACACGAAACATGGAGAAATCAGCACGGGCTAAACATATCCTCGGCACAAGGGTATGTTTCTCTTTTACAAGGAGGTTTTCAATCAGATGTGGACGGTAATTTATATTGCTCCCAACAAAGCGATCGCCGAGAAATACAAGAAAGTTCTTGCGGACGAGGGTATGTTGGTGCAGCTGCGGCAGGTGGGTTCCTCTCATCTCGGTGATCACGCTTCCGTCGAGATACTGGTACCCGAGTCGGAAGCGGAAGAAGCCCATGAAATCATTACCGGTGCCATGGGGAATTAAGTATGTTCAAAGACATATTTCGCAAGCCAAAATATGTCACGCTTAACTCTGTGCCCGCTCCGCACCGGCTGCCGGCGGAACATGGGCAAGAGGGTGCGCAACTCCGCAAAGAACTTCCCGACGGGCTTTGGGTGAAGTGCCCGAAGTGCGGGGAAGTTCTCTTTAACAAAGACTTGGAGAAAAACGGACGGGTTTGTACTACTTGCCGCTATCATTTCCGCATATCGGCCCGAGAGCGGCTGGCATTAATTGCGGACGAGGCCGGCTTTGAGGAATGGGATGCGGAACTGCGGACGGTGGACCCTTTGGAATTTCCCGGTTACTCCGAGAAGATCGATGGGGCTCAGGCCAAAACGCATCTGCCCGAGGGCGTTCTCACCGGCAGAGCCTTGATCGAGGGCCTGCCGGTGGTGTTAGCTTTTAATGAAGGCTTCTTTATGATGGGCAGCATGGGTTCCGTGGTGGGCGAGCGCATCAGCCGTGCCGTTGAGCGGGCGATTGCCCTGCGTCTTCCGGTGATAATCTTTTCCACTTCAGGAGGCGCGCGCATGCAGGAGGGTATTCTTTCCCTCTATCAAATGGCCAAGACCTGCGCGGCTCTGGCGAGGCTGGCAGAAGCACGGCTCCTTTACATTTCTGTGCTTACCGATCCGACTTTTGGGGGAGTGACCGCAAGTTACGCTTCCGTGGGCGATATCATGATAGCGGAACCCGGGGCTTTGATCGGGTTCACGGGTCCGCGGGTTATCAAACAGACCATTCGGCAGGAGTTACCCCGGGGTGCGCAAACGGCGGAATTCAATCAGGATCACGGTCAGATTGATTTAGTGGTCGAGCGCAGTCGGATGCGCGCCGTCCTGGCTAACTTATTGCGTTATCATCAGGAAGGGGCCATTTATGACTCAACTGTTGGAGTTTGAAAAACCCCTGTTGGAATTGGAACAGAAAATCACTGAGCTGCGGAAGTTTTCGGCTGAAAAAGGGATTGATCTGTCCACGGAGATTCAGACGCTGGAGCACAAGTCTAACGTGCTGAAACGCAGAATCTACGGCCAGTTGGACGCTTGGCAGAAGGTACAGATCGCCCGTCACCCGGAACGACCGAATTTCTATGAATATATTCCCTGGCTATTCGAGGACTTCATCGAACTGCGCGGAGACCGGCTTTATGCCGACGACCGGGCCATTGTGGGGGGACTGGCGCGGTTCAAGGGGGTCCCGGTTACTGTCGTCGCCCATTGCAAAGGGAAAGATACCAAAGAAAATCTGCAGCGCAATTTTGGCATGCCTCATCCAGAGGGATATCGCAAGGCCTTGCGCCTCATGGAACAAGCGGAGAAGTTTGGCCGGCCGATTTTGACCTTTATTGATACGCCGGGGGCCGCCTGCGATTTGGCAGCTGAAGAACGGGGGCAGGGCGAAGCGATTGCCCGGTGTCTGCTCATGATGTCAGAGGCAAAAGTACCCATCGTGGCCACAGTCCTGGGTGAAGGAGGGAGCGGCGGGGCTTTGGCTCTGGGAGTCGGCAATGTCGTCTTGATGCTCGAGTACGCTTTTTATTCCGTGATCTCGCCCGAAAGCTGTGCCTCCATTCTCTGGAAGGACTCGACGAAAGCGCGGGAAGCCGCGGGGGCCCTCAAATTTACGGCTGTCGATTGCTTGAAATACGGCGTGGCCGACGAAATTGTCCGGGAGCCTTTGGGCGGAGCGCATCGGGATCCGAGGCGCACCGCGGAAGAGCTGGCGAAGATTCTGGCCAAGCATCTCTTCCGCCTTAGGGCTGAGAGCCCTGAAGCTTTGCGGCAAGAACGCTATGAAAAGCTGAGGGCGATCGGTGTTTTTCGAACGGAAGTTGAGAACGGGAGCCGGGAAAGTGGGGCCGGGCCTGCTAGCCGGGCTGACCCGGTTAACCCGGCTAACCCAGCTGACCCGGGTCAAGCGGATGAAAAAACGGAAATAAGCCTTGACGAAGCTTTGGAGTAATGATAATATATCAGAGTCACCTGTTGCCGAAGTGGCGGAATTGGCAGACGCGTCGGTCTCAAAAACCGATGGTTTTACGACCGTGCCGGTTCGACCCCGGCCTTCGGCACCAAGCATACTAAGGCTTTCGGGCCTTTTTATTTTTGAAACCCAGTGTTCATGCGGATTTTATCCAAAGCGTAAGACTCCCACTTCTACAAGTGGGAGTGGGTCCTACGTACCCCGTTTCGGTGGGGGTAGACTCCCCCACCGCAGTCCCGATGTTCAGCTTAAGCTGAACGAGTTCACTTGCCTCACGAGGGTGTTTTTGCCCATGATTTAGGCGGCTTTGCAGGGTGCGAAACTTCAGTAGATTTAAATTACAGAGAAAAAGAGGCGGCTCGGAGCTTTCCGAAGTCGCCTTTTTGATCTGCTTATGGCCCTTTGTTTTGATGTAGGGATTAGCGATGGTCAAAGCCGTCACAACGGTCAAAGAAGCTCTATGAATTCATCTATGGAAAGTTTTGCCGTTTGTAGAATCGTTGACAGAACCTGCAGAGATAATGTTTCCTTGCCATGA
This sequence comes from Acididesulfobacillus acetoxydans, assembly GCF_902729405.1. Lineage (GTDB taxonomy): Bacteria > Bacillota > Desulfitobacteriia > Desulfitobacteriales > Desulfitobacteriaceae > Acididesulfobacillus > Acididesulfobacillus acetoxydans. The sequence goes on along the minus strand of NZ_LR746496.1, from coordinate 3,193,895 downwards.
TAAGCCACTGTCGCCCAACGCGCAGGGTCATCCTTGTGGCTGAGGTACCGGTGGCTACCCACAGCTCGGATCTCTGTAAATCCAGCCCGTTTTAGGGCTACTAGAACATCTTTTCCGGACACCCTTGGCATACGAGTCATGCAGATACCACAACCTCGCTGATTAAGGCTTCTCCCGCTCCGTTGGGAATTGGTCGTCCCGTGGCGGCTAATCCCTCCAGAGTGACCTGAATAGCTTCTGCGGCACGCTCTAGGGCTTCTTCCCTATCCTTGCCTTGAGTAACACAACCAGGCAAAACTGGAACCGTTACAACGTAAACCTGAGCTTCTTCATCCCAGCTTAGGACAACATTAAACTTCCGCTCCATTAGAATCCTCCCTTTTGGTACATACTCCAATAGGTCCCCCGGTTGGCAGTTTAGGAAAACACAGAGACGATGTAGTAACTTCAAGTGAAGTATACTCCCCCTTACTTATCTTAGCAAACACGACGGTGATAGGTTTAAGGCGGTTCGTAGATCTTGGCGTGTCATGTTTTTGTCAATGACTAGTTTTCATAGTGGACCAAATGAAACGGCACAGGGTCTCCTCCTATCCGTTGATTTAGAAATTAATAGAGACCTAAGGGCGAGAATGTCTTTCAAGACCATTCTCGAAGCGGGGAAATTATTTTTGACGTTATTGACATACGTCCGAAACGGGACTAAAATCGTTAGCAGCATATGCCAATAACAGGAACCGGAAAGGATGAAAAGTCAGAAGACGAAATAGTTTAAGTGGGGTGTAATGAGTCGGGAGTAATGAGATAACGAAAGATGTTTGGGGAAAGTCATATTGAAACGATTGCGGCTGAGCTGGGAACGGAGGTTCTGGGCAAAATGCCGATCGATCCCAGAGTGGCTGAACTCTGCGACCGAGGAGAAATTGAAAATATGGACCAGGAGTATCTTGCCGCAGCTGCCGATCATCTTATTTTAGCATTCATCAAGGCGTCCCGAGGCGAGTGCGCCGCCACAACTTGCTCAAAGCAAGCCTTTCTGATAAGATCGGCTTGGGTCATTGTGAACACCCTCACTGATTTTGGCCCAATGCCGAGAGAGGCGAGGGCATGATGGTTCGATTGGGAATTGAGGAATTACTCAGCAAGAGGGCGGATTTGCTTTACGGAAAAAGGGTCGGTCTTGTTGCGAACTACGCAGTGACGCATGCCGGCTTCCAGCCGGCAAAACGTATCTTGGAGGAGTCCGCGGGATGGCGGCTGAGCAAGCTTTTCGGCCCCGAGCATGGCGTAAAGAACTGTGCCCAGGAAGGGGAGAGGGTGGATACGAGTGTGGACGAGGCGACGGGTCTGCCCGCAATCAGCTTGTATGGTCCGAACAAGAAGCCGACTCCCGAGATGTTGGAGGACCTAGACGTACTGGTCGTCGACCTTCATGATATCGGTTGCTTTGAGTTCCTGAACAATGACGGACCGGGTCGTCCGTTTATTGATTTGCTTGCCGGCGGGTCCCAACTGCGGGAGTTTATCCAACAGGGCCGCGCGCTGGCTTACCTGATGGAGTCTGCCGAACAGTTGGGGGCTTTCAATCGAGAAGTCAGACAGTTCGAGATTTATAAAAACTAGGAAGGAGGGTGGGTCATGGACTTTAACCTAGCGAAGTTAAAACAGCTGGACGATTTTCTCGAAGGCGAAGTCGAGGCTTCACGTTTACCCGGGGCCGCTTATGCGGTTGGCATCGGTGCGGAGGTGGTTCACGAAAACGTTGTTGGCTACGCCGAGAATCGCAAGGGGCAATGCCGGCCCATGCGTCGGGATACGATCTTCGATCTTGCCTCTCTCACGAAAGTCACGGCGACCTTGCCGAGCATATTGCAGCTGATAGACAGCGGTCTCATCCGCTTAAACGATCCCATTGGGCTTTTCCTTCCCCAGTTTGGGCAAGGCGAGAAAGCAGAAATCACCGTCCGGCACTTACTGACACATACTTCTGGGTTGGTTTCGGGTCGAAAGTACTACGAATCGGCATCGTCACGGGCTGAAGTGTTGGCTCTCATCCTGGCTGAGTCGCCGCAGGTCCCACCTGAGACAAGAGTGGTCTACAGCGACATTGGCTTTATCCTGCTGGCACAAGTGGTGGAGGCCGTGACCGGTCAGCGCATTGACAGGTACGCCCAAGACCGCATTTTTCGTCCTCTGGGTATGGCGCAAACCACTTACTGCCCGCCGCCGGAGCGATACGGACAGATAGCCGCGACGGAGGAGTTTCCCGATATCGGTGTAAAAGTCGGCATAGTGCATGACGAAAATGCGTACACCATGGGTGGCGTTTCCGGTCACGCAGGTTTGTTCGCGCCTTTATCAGACATGGTGGCATATCTTCAAATGTGGTTGAGCAAAGAAAACCCGGTACTGTCCGAAGCGGTTCGCAAAGCGGCGCTTAAGTGTTACACCTCTCACCTGGACGGTCGCCGTGCTCTGGGATGGGTGTGCCGGGGTGACGCTCACGACCATACAGGGGATTTGTGGCCGGATACGACGGTCGGTCATACCGGATTCACCGGTACTAGTCTGGCTTTCGATCCCGTCTCGAAGCTTTGGTCCGTTCTCTTGACGAACGACGTCCACTATGGCCGCGAAAACAAAACCATTGTCCGCTTGCGGGGGCGTGTTCATAACCTCGTTGCCGCAGCCTTGATCAATTTGCAGCCTTAGCTGAAACACTCCCCCAACTGTTTCGCGGCGCGGGCCGGAACTCTAACGGCCCGGCGGAGCGGACTGTTCGCCGCAGGACGAACCGGTTTCATCCATCGAGTTCACTCTGTTTAGGTAAGATACAGATAAGATAATGGCATGGGGGTCGAGAGAGAGGCTGAGAAGCAGAGGGTCCGCCCTGAAAGAAATTTTCGGCGAAGTAGCCTAAACCTTGGAACAACATGTTGACGGGGCCCGATGGGTCGCGGTAGTATAATCTGTAGGTTAGTCCAGCCGTTAAAAATCATGGGTAGCCATTTGACAAGATTACGGAATATAAACCAATGACACAAAAGTTCCGATGTTAGTCCGTTAATCCGGCTGAGTAAGTCGGCGCACGCGGGGTTGGTGTGGAAGCGCCATGGAAACTCTTCAGTTGTGCGCCCGTATCGTTCAGTTGTGCACCCTTTTGCATAGAGGTGATAAGTATGGTTCTGTACATCGGTGTCGATGGCGGAGGAAGCAAAACAGAAGTGATGATTGTTGACGGCGAATCACAGCGTACCGCCTTGTCTGTGGGTGCCGCAACTAACCCGAATACGGTAGGAACCGAGAACGCGGTTGCAGTGGTAACCTCGCTTATAAGCCAGGGGATCGAGAAGTTGAGCGGCGCTCAGGAACAAATTCGGGGACTGTCGATATGCATGGCAGGTGTCGACCGCCCCGCGCAAGTTCAGACATTGCATACGCTTTTTCAGGAAGAATATCCTCAAGCTGTCGTAGAAGTGACAAACGATGCCTTCGCGGCACTCAGTGCCGGGACACAAGGTAAATCGGGTATTGTGCTGATTGCCGGTACCGGAAGTATTGCCGTTGGGGAGAGCCGGGGGGAAATACGGCTCGCGCCGGCGGATATGGAAGTCTATTGGGTGACGAGGGGAGCGGCTTCGACATGGGACGGCAGGGCTTAATGGCCGCTGTCCAGTACGTCGAAGGCCGGGGGGAAAAGACAGAGTTATGGCATCTTGCCTGCGAAACTTTTGATCTCCGTCAGCCCTCAGATCTCATTGCCAAAATCTACGACTCTGTCCATCCGATTGGAGCCGTTGCTTCTTTTGCCAGATATGTCCTGGGGGCGGCCCCTTATGACGAGGTCGCGCTGAGCATCGTAAAGAGCAGCGCCAGGAGTCTTGCTCGCATGGTGGAGTCCGTACGGAACCGGCTGCATGATGATGTTTCGAATCGCGTGGTGCTCTCCGGAAGCTTGTTGACCCTCTCGGCGGTGCTTCGTGATTATCTGGCGGTTTCACTTCAGACAGTGTTTCCCCGGGCGGAATTAAACAGGCTTGCCGAACGCCCTTCCGCAGGTGCGGTACTACGGGCGCGCCGCCTTGTGAACCGAACGGCTTTCAAGAATCGGAGTCACTGACCAGACCTATTACGAGAAAGGATATGATGCGATGTTCAAGGTAAAAAACCGCTGGGGAATGCGAATAACCATGCGGGACGGAATCCGAGTGGCTGCGGATCTGTATCTGCCCGATACGGAACAGGCGGTGCCGGTCATTGTTATGCGAACCCCGTACGGCCGGAGTACTGATCCGAACGTTGAGCAGGGGCTTTGGTTTGCCGCCCGCGGTTATGGCCTACTCGTAGTCGACGTGCGCGGCCGCGGAGACAGTGAAGGGACCTTTGTGCCATATCGGGGCGAGGGCCTTGACGGTTACGATACGATTGAGTGGGCGGCAGCGCAGTCCTGGTGTGACGGAAATGTCGGGACACTTGGCGCAAGCTATCTCGGGAAAATCCAGTGGTTGACCGCCTTGACCCACCCATCTCACTTAAGAGCAATGGTCCCCATCGTATCGCCGTCGGATCCGTTCGTGGAGTGGCCGACAGGCGTTCCCGGTCCCATGCACCTTTGCTGGCAGTTTCTCGTAGCTGACAGGGTGCCGCAAAACATTAACCGGGTGCCTTGGGAACAGGTCTATGCGCACTTGCCTCTTGTCACTATGGATGAGGCATCAGGCAGGGAGATGCCTTTGTGGCGGGAACTGTTCCATCACTGTCAACTGGACGACTGGTGGCGCGCAACCTGCTATCAGGACCGGTTTCGTGAAATCGACCTGCCTGTCCTGCATATCTCGGGCTGGTATGATGACGAGCAAATCGGTACTCCTTTAAACTTCTCCGGTATGACCCATCAGGCACCGAGTGAAAGTGCCAGAAAGTCGCAGCGGTTGATCATGGGACCGTGGGGGCATAATGTCAATACCTCGACTCGAATGGGAGACCTTGATTTCGGGCAAGCAGCCTTGATGGATCTGCGGAGCCGGGAGCTGCGCTTTTTTGACCGTTGGCTGAAAGGTCAAAGAAATGGGGTTGACGAGGAACACCCTATATCCATCTTTATCATGGGGAAAAATCGGTGGCGTGAAGAGGCCGAATGGCCCCTGGCTCGTACCGTTTACACCTCTGTGTATCTGCACAGCCGCGGAAACGCCAACAGCCGCTTCGGGGACGGGACTCTTTCCTTGGCGGAACCTGAGGCGGAGAAAGGAGACAGTTATGTTTACAATCCCTGGCGTCCGGTCCCGTTCCTCACGGAACCTACATCCTTACAAATCGGAGGTCCGGACGACTATAGCGCAATCCATAGGCGAGACGATGTTCTCGTCTACACCGGTGAGCCGCTGACGCAGGAACTGGAGGTCACAGGCCCTGTCAAAGCTTGTCTCTATGCATCTACATCCGCTCCGGACACCGATTTTATGGTGCAGCTGCATGACGTGTGGCCGGATGGTTATACCCAGCGCTTGTGTGACGGAATGATCAGAGTTCGTTTTTCCAAGGGTATGGATGCTCCCGAACTTGTGGAACCGGACAGTATTCGCTGCTATGAAATCAACTGCTGGAACACGGCGCATGTGTTTCTACCGGGGCATCGTATCTGCGTCCACGTGGCTTCCAGTGCGTTTCCTAAGTATGATCGCAACCAGAATACTGGCGAGCCGTTGGGCTTAAGTGAACGGATAGAGGCCGCCTTCCAGACCATCTATCACGATGCGGAACACCCGTCAGCCATCATTCTGCCGGTGATTCCCTGATGTTTTATTTCGTAGTATTGCAAAAATACATGAAAAATAATATCATGTTATTAGATATGAATTTTCGTTCTATGAGGAAAAATGCTGAGCGCAAAAATGCTCAGTAAAAAAACGCTCTTCGAATAATTGGCAGGGGGTGGCAATCCTTGCGGAAAAAAACAGTGGAGTGCTCGGTGCGAGCAGCAACCAGCGAGAATTGAATTAGGAAGTGGGTTGACATGGAATCTATTTGGGAATTACAAACTGAGCAATCGGATCCGAGGTACGCTGACCTGGACATCAGTACGACCAGGGATCTGCTCCACATAATGAACGAGGCAGACCTTACGGTTCCCTTGGCTGTCTCGCAGGCCCTGCCTGCGGTAGAATGTGCCGTAGATCTCATTGTCACTCATCTTAAGTGCGGGGGAAGATTAATCTATATCGGTGCCGGAACCAGTGGCCGAATCGGGGTCTTGGATGCGGCAGAGTGTCCGCCGACCTTTCGCACTTCTCCCGATCAGGTCATTGGCCTTATAGCGGGCGGACGCCGGGCCATGTTTGACGCTGTGGAACAGGCTGAAGATGAGGCGATTACGGCGCGGGCTGACCTTGAGCAGGTTCACCTCTGCGCGGACGACGTGGTGGTGGGCCTGACGGCGAGCGGACGGACACCCTATGTCGTTGGGGGGCTCAAGTACGCCAAGATGGTCGGAAGCGGTACGGTGGCGGTGAGCTGTAACCCTCACGCGGCCGCCAGTCAGTATGCCGACGTGCCGATTGAGGTTTCAACGGGGCCCGAGGTGCTGAGCGGCTCCACGCGTCTCAAGGCGGGAACAGCGGAGAAGCTGATAGTCAACATGCTGAGTACGGCAAGTATGTTCCGGCTTGGCAAGGTCTATCACAACCTGATGGTGGATTTGAAAGTCACCAACAGGAAGCTGCTGAAGAGAGCCAGGCACATGGTCATGACGACGGCGGATGTCGATCTCCCGACGGCGGAACGCGTCCTGAAACAAGCGAATGATCACGTAAAGACCGCCATTCTCATGGCCAAAACAGGTGTTGACAAATCCACGGCCGAAGCCAAACTCGCGGACGCAGACGGTATACTCCGAATTGCCTTGGGCGAAGCGAACAACACTGTAGAGGGCGCCGCCGCAAATCGCGAGCGCAAAATCTAGTTCTTAGAGGAACGATCCCTCGATTCTTAGAGGAACGATCCCTCAATTCTTGGAGGAACGATCCCTCGATTCTCAGTGGAACGATCCCTTGATTCTTAAAGGAACGACTCCCTTGCAATCACTTGGGCGATCGGCCGATGAAGCGGCCGCTAGAATTGCGTTATCCGGAGGTTATAAAAATGAGCCGCATAATTCAAACTGCCATCGAGGTCGTGGAACTCCCGCTCAGCACGCCTTTTCACACGTCTCTGCGCTCGGCCTATTCTGTGACGGATATCCGTGTTATCATAGGGACTGACGATGGGATTCTGGGTGTAGGTTCAGCGTCGCCGACGGCAAAAATAACGGGTGAGACCACTCAATCTATCACAGCTGCGCTTTCGGACTTTGTCTTGCCGGCTATTCAAGCGCCCGATCTCGATCTCGAGGACGAAATCACGGTTTTCGAGGCTATTCAGAAGTCCGTTGTCCTGAACAACGGCGCCAAAGCGGCCGTCGACATTGCACTCCATGACCTTTGCGCCAAGCGTCGGGCGGTATCGTTGGCACAGTATCTCAACCGGCGCGACTTATCCGAACTGGAAACGGACGTAACCGTCAGCCTGAATACACCATCGGCGATGGAAAAGCAAGCATTAGAGTGGGTCAGGGCGGGATTCAGCTCCCTGAAAATAAAGCTCGGGGGCCGTGACGATCGGGACATAGAGCGTGTCCAACGAATCCGCGAGGCGCTGGGGACGGAGATGGTTTTGCGCGTGGATGCCAACCAAGCTTGGAGTGTCAAGGAAAGTCTTGAAACCATTGACAAGTTGGCCGCGCTTGGAGTGGAGTTTGTCGAGCAGCCCGTCTACAGGAAAGATTTACTGGGCCTGCGTGAGGTGACCCGGCACAGCGTTCTTCCTATTGCCGCGGACGAGAGCATATTCGATGCCTACGACTTGAACCACGTCCTCTATCTTCAGGCGGCGAACATTATTAATTTGAAACTTATGAAAACCGGCGGCCTCTATCCTGCCATCAAGATGATTGAGACCATCAAAGAAGCCGGCCTTGACTGGATGGTAGGCAGTATGATGGAAGGACCGGCTTCCGTCACCGCGGCCGCAGCCTTGTCAGCGGCCTTTGACAGCCGCTATAAAGACCTGGACGCCGCATATTTTCTTGGCAGCCAACAAGCCAGAGGCGGCCCCGAATATCGCGACGGTAAACTCATGTTTCCCGGCGGCACCGGCCTGGGAGTTTCCTTTGCCGATGTCCCCAACTGAGAAAGGGCTTATGAGCGGAGCTTGTGCCGCTTGTGCCCTTGGCTCTGTGCAGGCTGATCGATACATGCGGCTCATAAGTCGAGGCGCTTGCCGGAGCGGACTTGTGCCGGGCTGTTCGGCACAAAAGCATAATTTCACGCCCGGTGCCTACGGCGATAGTCATCCTCAGCCGTGGGGTCAGCCTGTGATAGCGTGCGGCTTCGGCGATAGTCATCCTCAGCCGTGGGGTCAGCCTGTGATAGCGTGCGGCTTCGGCGATAGTCTCCACTGGAGACTATCGTCACTGGAGACTATCGTCACTGGAGACTATCGTGATGTTTAACTTTCGTTGAACGAGTTCACTAGATTCTACAGATTCCAGCAGAAAGCAGGTGTTGCCCGTGTTATATATGCCTGGCGGAGGGCTCGTGAGACTGAGGGAATCGTTCAACGGGCTGCCTGAGTCAGAGGCCAAGATTGCCCGCTACGTTCTGCAGCATCCGGCCGAATTCGTGAACATGGCGGTACAGGACCTGTCTCGGGCCAGCCAGAGCAGCCCCGCGGCTGTCGTTCGCTTGTGGAAGTCTCTCGGCTTTGAAGGCTATCAAGACTTCAAGCTGCGGGTGGCGAGCGATCTGCAGGCCAATCCCCAGGCACAATACACAGAGCTGTCCGACGACTACTCCTTTGGCAGCATCCTGCATTCCGTAGAGGACAGCAACATTCAGTCGATTCAGAATACGCTCCGTCTCCTACGTGAAGCTGATGTTAAAGCGATTGCGGAGGCCCTGCGAACCGCAAGACAGACGGTGACGATAGGTGTCGGAGCCTCGGGAGTCGTCGCTGATGATATCGCGCAAAAACTAATGCGCATTGGCCTGCCCGTGAGCGCAGCTCACGATTTTCACCAGGGGGCCACGCTGGCGGCACAGATTCATGAAGAAGACGTTCTTATTGCCGTGTCTTATTCGGGAACTACCACGGACATCATTGAAGTCGCAGAGGTCGCCAAAGCCAGTGGAGCCAGAATTATCGCGCTCACCCGATTCGGTAACACGCCACTGAGCCGCCTGGCTGACATTTGTCTTTGCATCAGTGCCGTAGAACCGAAAGTTCGCGTGGCGGCGACAGCCTCGAGAATCTGCGCGCTGGTAATCGTAGATATCGTCTTCATGTATCTGGCGAACCTGGACAAAGAGGGGGTATATGCGGCTTTGGAGGCCACGAGAAATGCCATAGCACGGCACAAGACGGACTGATTACGAACCGCGCCCGGCAGTCAACCCCCCCATGCCTAAAGGCGTCTGAAGCCAGGGGCTTCCGCGCGAAGCATTCGGTGACAGCCTCTTTGTCGAAAGCAACTGCAGTTTTTTGTGCTGATCATGTATGGGGGAAGGAGACCTTAGAGAGAGCCGTTTTGTCGATTTTACGAGAATAGAAAGAGACTTAAATTTCCCGGCGATGAGGCGGCTCGGGCGTATAAGCAAGGCCGTGAAGAGCCGAGAAATCCTGTCGGCTGTTCACGGCCCAAGCGAAGGTTGTCATTCTGAGCGATCCGGGTGTTGGGCTCTTAGGGCTGGCCGGTTTCAGGCGGTCATCCGTATTATTGGGGAGATGCAAATTTATCAGCAACAGCAAGGAGGTAATAACTCAACCCAATCTGCTGATCTTCCAGCATATTTCGGTGAAAGTCATCCTGTGCGAAAAATCGAGTGGAGACAAGAAAAGCATTTGCGTCCATCTGCGTACCGTGTTCCTGCAAAAATTGGAGGTGCTTTGTCAGCGCCTTCTGCACAGTTTCATCATCCGCGGGAAGCTTCGCTCTGAGAAAATCCCGCATGCTGTTCATAAATCGTTTTGCTTCTGCCGCCTGCTCGTTCATTTTCTTCGGGTCTATCTCTTTCTTGGTCAGGTCGACGTTGTATTTCTCTTTCAGGTATTCCTGCTGTGGCTTAAGGGCCTTTTCCCATCCCTGCTTATCAAAGCCTTCGAATAATTCCTCGGTGCTCATGCTTTCTCCTTTCATCGTTGAGTGAATCGATTTTGCTATGGTGACGAGCAGGCGGTCGGCACGCTGCCTTTGCGCATAAAGCAGCTCCTGTTGCCTGCCCAGGCACTCTAAACGATCGGATTCACTCTCCAAAGCCTGTTTAATATCGGCGAGGGAAAAATCAAGTTCACGGTAAAAGAGAATCTGCTGAAGCCGCTCAAGCTCTTTTTTGCCATACAGGCGATAGCCGGCTTCCGTCACCTTGCATGGTGCGAGCAAACTTATTTTGTGGTAATGATGAAGGGTTTTGACCGTCACACCGGTCATTTCAGCGACTTGTTTCACCGTGTATTCCATGAAGATTCACCTCGTGAATATATCATAATCTCTGACCTTGGAGGAGAGTCAACAGCTTTATAGAAATATTATTGACGATAGGTCACGATTCGCGCCATGCGGGGCACTTGACTCGGTGTAATCTATAGAGATTTACAAGCCTTCGCGTGTTTCTTAAGGTCAGGGATCGAGGGCCCGCTTCCAGCAAGCCGTCTGCATTTTGAAAGCAGGGTATGGACATTCCTGTTGCAAAGGATGCCATAGTGCCGGAACTTGACAAAGCGATTGGGGAGGACATTCTATGGGCAAGGGTCTTAAGGAATTGAACGGCTGTTAATACTAACGCCACAATTGAAAGAGAGGTCGAAAAAGAGGTAAAGAAGGAAGCGTAAGAAGACAATTCCCAAAACAAGAGCCTTTCACGCCCAAAAGTGGTGAAAGGCTCTTGAAATTTGAGTCAGGTCTCATCAATTTTGAGCAGACAAGATGCATTCTTACTGTGTAATGGAGATGGGGATGGAGATGGTCTTTGATTGAGCAACTTTCGGATAGGCTCAGCGTAGTCCTCAATGACTGAGTGTTTATCTTCAGGAAAAAATGATTGAAAGACATCGGCATTGAGAGTATAGTAAACCCATTTACCATCTTTCTTGGCCGTGATTAATTCTGCTTGTCTAAGGATTTTCAGATGGTGGGAGACTGTTGGTTGAGAAAGGCTTACCCCAACAACAATCTCACAGGCGCACATTTCTTGCCTGGATAACATCTCCAGAATTGTTAGCCTTGTTTCATCCGCTAGAGCATTATAGAATTCTGCGATTTTCTTTAGGGAGCCCACACAGTTTACCTCCGGACAACGATACTTCAACTCTCATATAATTAGATAATCGCATCAAAGAGATAGTCTGTCAAGTTATGGCTACTCCTACGATGCTGACATATGTGAATGGCTCCGACGCCTTTGATAAACTTGAAATAACAAATACCCCGCCGCAAATATCACTCCTGCCGCTGTCAATACGTTCCCTAGATGTAAGGGTTCGCCTGCGAGCTGGCCGGCAACACCTATGAGTATTAATCCGTATAATGTTTTGATCCAAGAGGGCTTTACTTTATTGGCCATAAACCAGGATCCGGCTACACTGCCAGCCGTCGCTCCTACCAGCGTCAGAACCAAAATTCCTCCCGTTATCGCCATGTGTGTGGTATGGCCGGTGAATCCTGCCAGGCTGGACACGGCAGCGATAGCCGCTGTCGTGGCAGCGCTTTTTTTAGCAGGATACCCCATCCAGATCAGCAGTGGGCTGATAATAAATCCCCCGGCGAAGCCCAGCAAGCCTCCGATGAAGGCAGCACCACCCGTAACCAGAGAACCGAGTACAGCCCGCCGGATCCATGGCAGCTCGGTGTCAGGGTCCGGCTGCCTTACCACAAACAAGGTTCGGACGGCTGCCACCAATAAAATGCCGACGAAACCCCACAACACCACATTTTTGGGAATGAACGGGGTCGTCATAGCACCAATGGGTGCAAGAACTAAGGCTGCTATCATCATGGGCCAGGCACCTTTCCAATCGATCAGATGGTGGCGCTGATACTGGGGCAAAGCAAAGAGCTTTGATGTTGCGCTCAGCAGGATTCCAAGGGGAATGGCAACAGTTTTGATGTCATAACCTACCCAATGGAAGAGTGGCATGTAGACCAAGCCGCCTCCTTGCCCCAACATGGAGAAAATGAAGGAGATGACCGCCACTCCACCACTGACTGCTACCAAACCGAACATCGTCAATCCCTTCCTTCGGCACGCTTCGCATGAACCCGTTGTCCCCAACACGCTGGACAAAGAGCCTCTTTACCCAAGAAATGGGTATAGGAGCCAAGGACCAACTCGCCGCATCCGGCACAGCGTTCATGGGTCCAATCCATGGTAGGGGAAACTACCGGGTAGTTTTCATAATGTGTAATGGAAAACATTTCGGATGCGGGTCGGGTTAACAGGTCATTTATATGACGATCGATCTCACCAGCTTCGGGTTTAAAATCCTTTTGCCGCTTCCATTTGGCAGCAACGGGTGGCCAATTCAGAAACTCTTCCAGAAAAGCTGCTTGATAACTCACCCGAACGGCTGCGTGACGAGAAATTTCCACGAGAGTCAGTGCAAATTTGCCTACGGGGTTGAGCTGGAGGTTATTCTTGCCACGTGTACAACCCGTAATCCACTGGATCCCATCCAGAAAACAGTGCGAAAACTGTTCAGGGGCTATTTCAACTATCGCTACCAACTCTTTGTCTTTCGCCCGGGAGACTTCTAACGCTTGCAAGGCCTCATGTCCTGCCCGAAGACCTAAGGGCAGCCCGAGACAAACATTCCCGTGAAAAGCCTGTGCCGACTTCAATTCTTTTGCCGAAATAACCGGACCCATAAACATCATCCTTTCCCTTTGTACAATTTAATAATCCAGAAACTTATTCTAAGTTTTAATTGCCACACAATAATTACCGTCTCTGGGCACTTTAGCTGATAAGTCTTTTAATCATCGTGAACCTAGGTTTCCATTGTCTTACACATCCTCTCTTAAAGCTTAGTAGTTTTGTAGGCTCTTAAGATCATTATAACTAATATATTTAAATGTTTCAATGTAAGGATACGCCTTCATCCTGGGAACCGTACTTAATATTTAATATCATTACCGGGAACTTTGACGTGCCCGGCGGTGCGATTGATACGGAACTGGCCAAAGCGGACAAGGGCGGCAACGCAACCGGTAAGTTTTCCAATTCCCGTGAAGTGACCCGGATAAGGTTTTACATTCTCAGCATAGAGTAGTATAATTAGCATACAATGATACTACAACATTACTGCTTTTATAGGAGAGTGAGCAATGATGAATATACGGCCTTCCGCAGCAATACGCAAGAACTACAATGAAATCTCCGAACTATGCAAACGCACAGGCGAACCGGTTTATCTGACCAAAAACGGCAGCGGCGATCTTGTGGTGATGGATATAGAGGCGTTTGCCCGGCGCGAAAGTATGTTGAAGCTCAAAGAAAAGCTGATGCACTCAGAGGTCGACATCCAAAAAGGGCGTACCTATTCCGTAGAGGAAACAGCCTCAGCGATGCGCAAGGCTGTCGCGGAGGTTTCCAATGCCGGAAAAGAATAAGCCGTATACGGTAAAAATCACGGAAACTGCCTGGGATATGCTTATTTCTCATGCGCGTTTTCTTGCCGATGTCAGCGTACCGGCCGCCAACAAACTGATAGATATCTTTGTTGAAATGACCGACAGCTTTGCCGCCATGCCGGAGCGCAACCCATGGCTGGAGCATGACGCGATCGCTTTTCGGAAATACCGCAAGCTGCTGTTTGGCAAGCATTATATGGCTCTTTATCTGATACAGGAAAACACTGTCTATGTGACGGCCGTTATGGATTGTCGGCAAGATTACGTTTGGCTGCTGTAATTTCTGGAATAGGCCGCCGGTTTATAAACGAAAAACCATAAATTTAAGGAAGCCTCTTGTTATTTGACAGTGGGCTTCCCCTATTTTATGGGGAGGTGAACCATGTACGGAATCCTTTTTTACTTCGGCGCGCTTTTTGCTGCAGGAGCACATTTCAATACAATAAATAGGAAGAGGAAAAATCCTATGCCATAGAAGCTGAGGTTGAGTTTGTATTTGAAGGCGAATGGCACCGATTTGGTGAGCCCTTAAGTTGCTTCCAGGGGGTGGTAAAGAGTGAGCAGAAAAAGGGCGGCGCAAACCTTGTTAAGGGTATATTCGGCAACCGAACGGTTATTTCGTCAGCGTTCCTAGCATACTAACATATAGTCCGTCACCGTCTTAGGCGGGTGCCACGGGGAGAGCAGCAGCATTAGCGTCAGCTTGGGGCCAGAGGAGGAGCGAGGAGAATGTGGCCGTTTCGTACCCGCAAGGTAAGTTCCCACAAGTCAAGATCCGAGTTCGGCCAAGCGCCCGGGCTGCCGCAGCCTCCGGCCCGGACGGAAGTGCCGGAACAGCCCCTGAGCGCATCCTTAGCCCAAAACTTAACCGCCTTACAGAAAATGTTTGCGCTTTGCAGTGATTTCACCAATCGCGAGTTAAGTATCGGCAGGGTCGCCGTTCCCGCCCAACTCCTGTTTGTCAACGGCTTAACAGACGAGAGCATTGTCGGCGACAGTATTCTGAAATCCTTGGAAGATATGACCTATTTTCAAGTGGGGGTTGAGGGTACCGGGAGCATGGCTCAGATCCAGAAAAGGTTCCTGGCGGTGGCCAATGTGGCGCAGATAGGGAGTCTGGGTGAGGTGAGCGAGGCTGTGCTCACCGGCAGTGCGGTTCTTTTGCTGGAAGGGAGCGCCTGGGCCTTGAAGATCGGCGCCAAAGGGTCTGAGGCCCGCAATGTGGAGGAACCGGTCACGGAAGGGGTAGTTCGGGGTCCGAGAGAGGGATTCACGGAAACCTTAAGGCTGAACACGGCTCTGCTGCGGCGCAAAATCAAGACACCGGACCTGAAGTTGGAGAAATTGGTTTTGGGCACCGTTACCAAGACGGAAGTAAATGTTGCCTATCTGGAAGGGATAGTGAATCCCAAGCTAGTTATGGAAGTGAGAGAAAGATTATCGCGCATCAAGGTGGACGCCATTCTGGAAAGTGCCTACATTGAAGAACTGATCGAAGATACTCCTTGGACATTCCTCCCCCTGATTGAGCACAGTGAGCGTCCGGATAAGGTGGCGGCCGAGATCTTGTCGGGCAGGGTGGCGATCTTTACGGATGGGACCCCATTTGTCCTGCTGGTGCCGACCATGATGTTCCAGTTCATGCAGTCCAGCGAAGATTATTACGACCGCTATCCCTATGTCATCATGATCCGGTTGATCCGCTTCCTCTTCCTGAACTTTGCCCTCCTTCTGCCCGCCGTCTACATAGCGGTAACCACTTATCACCAGGAGATGATCCCCACACCGCTTCTCATCAGCATCACGGCGGCGCACGAAGGGGTTCCGTTCCCAACCGTAGTCGAAGTGTTCGCGATGGAAATAACATTTGAAGCCCTGCGCGAAGCCGGAGTCAGGCTGCCCAAGCCGGTCGGGCAAGCCGTCAGCATTGTGGGCGCGCTCGTCATAGGGCAGGCGGCCGTGGAGGCCAATATTGTGTCGCCGGCAACCGTGATCGTCGTGGCCTTGACGGGAATTTCATCTTTCGCGATTCCTTCTTATAATTTCGCCTCTGCCATCCGGCTGCTGCGCTTCGTCATGATGCTTTTGGCCTCGGTCCTGGGCATGTTCGGGATTCTGCTCGGCATGCTGGTTTTTCAAGCCCACTTAGTATCCCTGCGTTCCTTCGGCGTACCTTACTTTGCCCCCTTTGCTCCGTTTAACCGACAAGATGCCAAGGATATGCTGATCAGGGCGCCTTGGTGGGCCATGGGTGAGAGGCCGAGGCTCTTGGCAGTTCAAAACAGGAAGAGGCAGAAGTTTTTCCTGCGACCGGGCCCGCCGGACGAAAACAAGCCCTAGCTAGCGGGTCAGGCCGGCAGGAGGAAAAAGAAACCCCGGAAGGGGGGACCGTCATGCGCAGAGCCATAGCCTTCGGCCCGGTTCTGCTCGCGCTGTTGCTGCTCACGAGCGGCTGTTGGGATTACCGGGAAACGGACCAACTGGCCATCGTTTATGCGCTGGGCCTAGACCGGGTCCCCGGCAGCGAGTCGATCCTTTTAACCGTGCAGGTGATAACACCCGCTGCAGGGAAAAGATCGGGTGCAAGTGCCGCTGCCGGCGCTGAGAGCAAGTCCTTTACGACCCTCAGCGGCACCGGCAAATCGGTCTTTGACGCCATTTCCCGATTGGGCCGGAAGCTGCCGCGGCGGCTTTATTTTGCCCACACGAAAATCGTCATTTTTGGTAAAACGTTGGCTGAGGCCGGCCTGGGGGATGTGCTGGACGCCTTGAACCGGAATCCCGAAATACGCAGCACTACTCTGATGTTCGCCACGGACGGGAGCGCGAAGCGAATCCTAACCCAAAGCACACCCCTGGAGCGCCTGCCTGCCAAGGGCTTGGAGATGATTGCGGAGAAGTCAAAGAGAAACGCCTTCGTGCCGGAGGTAAATCTCAATAGCTTAAACTGCCGCTTCGATGGGGTCCCGGGAGCCGCTTTCCTGCCCTTGGTCCAGCTGGTCAAGGACCCGGGGAGTCCGTCGGGGTCGGGGACAGGCGAGAACCTGATGATTAGCAGAACCGGGATTTTTGCCGGGGAGCGTCTGGTGGGAATACTCACCCGGGATGAGTCCAAAGGGTTGATGTGGCTCATCAACCGGCCGCAAGGGCAAAACGTGACCTTGGACGGAGCCGGCGGGACGGGGGTAAGTGCCCTGCGCATTCTCGCCGGCCAAACAAACATTGTGCCCCAGGTGTCTGAAAGCGGGATCACGATGGAAATCCAGTGCAGCGCCAGGGCGAACGTAAGGGAGACGGAGACGGTCGGGATCGACCTCAATGATCCGGCTTCCTTGCAAAAGCTGGAGCACGAAGCGGAGCAGGTCATCAAGCGGCAGGTTGAAGAGACGGTTACGGATGCCGAGAGTGGTTTGGGTGCTGATTTCGTCGGGTTTGGCAGGCATGTGCGCGCGGAGTACCCGGCTGAGTGGAAGCGGGTGGAAGCGGACTGGGACGACGTTTTCCCTTCCGTCCGCTTCGAGGTTGTCTGCCGGATAAAGATCGTGAATACCGGAGTGATAAACAATCCCAGCCGCTCCGGCGCCGGGAAGGAGTGAGTCCGCCACGGCCTTAGTGCTTGCGGTTCTCGTCATACTTGGTGTGGAAGGAATACCTCTGTATAAGCAGAAGAAACGGCGAGAGCTTATCGTCATGTCCGGGCTGCTTGGAATTTCTTTGCTCTTAGGGGTGAGCCGGTGGCTGGGGCTGCCCGGTCCGGCGGCGCTCTTGGAGTACGTCTTCGCCCCACTGGGGCGGGCAATTTTTAAGTAAGCCCCCAGGCCGCATCAATGCGGCTGGGGAGTTAACCTACGAAGTCTTTATCCCAACCGGCCGGGACGGGCAGGTCGGACTAATCCAGGGCCGTGGAGTCATCCTGTGCCAGCGTGCGGCTCCGGCGCGCGGCGGGTAACAGCCCACTGAGCCGTTTGCTTATGAGGGAGACGGCAGAACCGAATCACAAGGCGGAAGGGAGGAGTCTGCAGGGATTAGCGGGAGTTGAGAGAGTTCGGGGAGTTGACGGAGGATTTCGCAAGTTTACTGAAAGTTTCGAGAGCTTAGAGGAACATTCGGGAGTTGACCAAGAGTTTCAGAGGCTTTCACGGAGTTCTGGGGGCAGAGAGCGAAAGAAGGGGACCGGATGCCGGAGAAAGGGATTATCAATTCCAAACAATTTGCCTGGTTGCTTTTTATCATCGTTACCTCAGTCTCCACCAGCCAGATACCGGCTATGCTGGTCGCCGCGGCGGGCAGGGATGCCTGGCTCTCGATTCTGGGCGGCTGGTTCATAAATATTTTGGTCGCCATTCTTTACGCTTATATGGGACTGCGCTTTCCGGGGGAAAATTTTGTCCAGTACAGCATGACCCTCTTGGGAAAGTATCTGGGAAGAATCGTCGGCATCATTTTCCCGCTCTTTTTTCTCCTGGCCTGCGCGACTTTTCTTCGCGGCCTGAGCAGACTGGTCAACATCGCTTTTCTGCCGGATACCCCGTATGAAGTGATTTTGGTCAGCAATTTCCTGGTCAGCGCTTACATCGCCCGCAAAGGGATTGAAGTCAGCGCCCGGATGACCGAGGTTTTGGGGCCCTTGTTCTTCATCAGTGGGATTGTTTTGTTCCTCATGGTCATTCCTTTGATTGATATAAGCCGGCTCAAGCCTCAGTTTGCTAACGGGGTGATCCCCTCTCTGAAGGGCACGCCTCTGGCCCAGGCCTTTTTCGGACTCTGTATCATAATGGCCATGTTTATGCCGGTTTGCGACAGGCCGGAGAAAGCCTTCCGGGCTAAATTCGCCGCCATCAGTATGGGAACGCTCTTTGTCGGCATGCTGACGGCGTTCAGCACCGGCGTATTCGGAGTTGAGCAAACCAAGAATATGTATTCACCGGGACTTATGCTGGCCCGCATGGTCCATTTCGGTACGTATTTGGAAAGGATCGAGATCTTATGGATGGTGATCCTGGTGGGAGCCGGTATCGTGGCTGCCGCTATTCTGCTTTGGGCTTTCAGCCTGGGGATCGCCCAACTGGCGGGGCTTAAAACCTATCAGCCTCTGGTTTACCCCGCGGCCTTGCTGGCATTGATGTTCGGACTGGTTTCTTTTCCGGGCAGCGGTGAGCAGTCAACTTTTACGCACTACACCTTTCCCCTCTTGGCCTTTGGGGTTGAGGTGGGTCTGGAAGTGTTCTTGCTCCTCACAGCCCTAATTTTGCGCAAGCGCGGGAGTGCCTAAGATCCGCCCCGAACACTTCTTGGGCGGCTGTACTTTTTCCGACGAGTCCGCCGCAGATCAGGGTGGGGCGAACTGTCTTCCTGTCCGTATACTCTCCTTACACTTTTTTGCCGGGCAGAACAGGGGGCTCGGAGCGGGCTTTGTCCATGGCATTCCTCACCCGGTTGTTGTATTTGGCGAACAGTTTGGTTTGAAAGATATAGAAGATTAGGGAACCCGCCATAATGATGGCCAGGCCGGTGGCGACCGCCAGGATATTACTGAGACCGCCGATCATTGTGCAACACCTCTTCTGATCAGGATTTAGATCTGCGTCAGGGTCAGATTCGATCTCTTTCGTGACTGTAATGCATGAGCGGAATGTAATTGAGGATTTGGGGGCTGGGACCGCTGGTGTTTTCTCAGCTATAGGGTACCCAAGCCAGTGTTGTCCCAGCTATAGAGTACCTAAAAGGAACGGTTTCATGCACGGCGGTTTCCGGCAGGCACGCATTCCGGTTCCCCAAGAAAATCAAATTGCTAAGGAAAACCTTTTGCCATAGGAAAGCCCCGCACGCCGGGAGCGTGCGGGGCAGGCAGTCAACGGTTGACGGAGCGGGGTGCAAAAAGTCCGGAATCGGTCCCTTCGTCGGGAGCGTGCGGGGCAGCAGTCAGCGGTTGACGGAGCGGGCCATGCGCGCGTAGGTGTGTCTCTTTCCTCTTATCGTGATGGAGTAAGCCATGATGTTTTCCGGGGTGGCTATGCCCAAAAAAGCTCCGGCGTCTCCCAGGTGATGCAAGTCGGTGCCTGTCATTTTACACATTAAGGCAATTTGACGCAGAGTCTGCGGATCGGCACCTTCCTGGGAGGTGCCAATGACTGTCAGCGTCAGCGCCCCCAGGCTGTGCGCCCGGTCGACCAGAGACTTCGCGTATTCAACTGTAAGGCCGGGGACGGTGCCCGGGGCCGGCAGGAGGATGATGTCGGCACCGGCCGCGACGAATTCCGCGACGTCCTCGTGGTTAATCAGGTTGGCTCCAGCTTCGTGACGCGAGCCGGCGGCGTGCATCTTTCCCGCGCCCAGGATAATTTTCCTGCCCAAAGCGTCCCGGATTGCCCGCAGGGAGCGGGAGATAGCCCGATTGGAGACGCCGCTGCCGGGGTTGCCCGTGAGCATGATCAAGCGGGTGCCCTGGCGGCAGGCTTCGCGAGCTGTGTCAGCGCTGGCCAGCCGTCCCGGAGGGAGCGGACGAATCTCCCCCAGAGTTTCTTGGTCCGGATCTACCGGTTCGAGGTTAATCCCGATAAGGCGGCCGGTGAGCCTTTCTAGGTTCTGAATCACCGAGTCTTCATTACGCGAAGTCGCGGGCAAGCCCTGAAAGACGGGGGCATAAACATCAAAGAAGTTTAACAGAAGAATGTCGGCCCCGAAGGCGGCGGCCAGCTCCGCGTTGCTGACCGACATCAGGACAGGCTGAAGGGCACCGATAATTTCGGCTACGAGTGTCCGGCCCTCGGCGGCGGCTATTCCTTCGAGGATCTCTTGCGCGGACATGTGGCGAAAGTCCGAGGCCGAACAATCGAGTACTCTTTTTGCCATATTGTTCTTCTCCCTTCTAAAGTGAATGTATGGCCGTCGCGTGCGCGGCGTTGAACTGGGCCGATGTGTCATGCCCTAGGTGGTTGGGATTATGAGGCGGGTCATTAGGTGCGGGCTCTACTTTTTCATGAGGGATTTGATGTGGGTCACCAGTGGATCGGCGACCGTGCCGACGACGATCTGGAAGTTATTGCCGCCCATTTTCATGATACCCGTGGCGCCGATTTGCTTGAGGCGGTTCTCGTCAATTTTATTTGGATCCTTGACGGTCAGCCTGATCCGAGTGACACAGGCATCGATGACGTTAATGTTTTCCTTGTCACCGATGGCTGCCAGGATGTCCCCGGCCCGGCCGGCGAGTTCGCTGTTGCCCAATCCTGACAGGGTCACGGATTCTTCGTCATCTACGCGTCCGGGAGTGGGCAAGTCGAATTTTTTAATAAAGAAGACAAAGAGGAAATAGTAAATCGCACCGTAGAGTAAGCCGATCGGAATCAACAGATAGGGCTTGGTCGAGATGCCCCAATTCAGTACGTAGTCGATCAGACCCGCTGAGAAGCCGAAGCCGGCGTGGATCCCCAAGGCCGTGCACAAAGCAAGGGAGGTGCCGGTGAGAAAGGCGTGAATGAGGTAGAGCCCCGGCGCCAGGAACATGAAAGAAAACTCGATGGGTTCCGTAATGCCAGTGAGGAAGGAAGTAAAGGCAATACCGAGCAGCATTCCTGTGACAGCTTTGCGGTTTTCCTTTTTGGCGGTTGTAATCATGGCCAGAGCGGCCGCTGGGAGGCCAAACATCATGATGGGGAAGAATCCGGTCATGAAGGTTCCGGCCGTGGGATCGTGCGCAAAAAAGCGGGTGAGATCCCCGGTCACGACTTTGCCGGCCGGTGTCGTAAAGGTGCCAAATTGGAACCAAACGAGGGAATTAATAACGTGATGAAGGCCAAAAGGCAGGAGCAGACGGTTCAAGAGTCCGAAGAAGAAGGCCCCGATGGTGCCGGAAGAGGCGATGGTATTGCCGACGGCGTTGATTCCGTTTTGCACCAGGGGCCAAACGTAGCCCATGATCACACCCAGAATCAAGGTTGTCAGAGAGGTTAGGATCGGAACAAAACGTTTTCCCCCGAAGAAGCCGAGAAAGTCCGGCAACTTAGTCGCTTTAAAACGATTG
Source organism: Acididesulfobacillus acetoxydans (assembly GCF_902729405.1). GTDB lineage: Bacteria > Bacillota > Desulfitobacteriia > Desulfitobacteriales > Desulfitobacteriaceae > Acididesulfobacillus > Acididesulfobacillus acetoxydans. The sequence goes on along the minus strand of NZ_LR746496.1, from coordinate 3,172,152 downwards.
TAGAGGTAACCTGACAGAATGCCTACCAAGATACCGGCTAAGACCCCCATGTCGATGGTCTTGTTAAAAGTCACGGCCACTTTTGTCAGGACAAAGTACCCGACGGTGGCGGCGAGCCCCGCGACGCCATTGTTGTCTTCGGCCAGACCAATCGCGATGCCTATGGCAAAGATTAGGGCCAAATTACCGAAAATGGCGTTCCCGGCTTCACTCATCCAGGGAAGATTGAAGACATCGGGTTGTCCGAGCCGAAGCAGCAGGGCGGCCGCAGGCAATACGGCGACAGGGGTCATTAACGCTTTGCCCAGTCTTTGAGCGTTTGCCAAAGCTTTGTTAGCCATAAATCTCCCTCCCATTTTTCATCATAATCATGACTTATATTAATTCGGTTTCGTACGCCAACCAAATTAATAACAGCGGAAAAACAGACACGAACGGAGACAGGGCGGAGAAAAGAACATTGGTGTGAAAAAAGAGAACTGTCGGGAAAAAAAACCAAGGTGAAAAAAATAATTTGAAAAGAAGAATAATTTGCAGAAGCAAAAACAGCGGTACTAAAAGAAAGCGACGGTGCTAAAAGAAAATAGCGGTGCTAAAAGAAAGCAAAAGCAGTGGTCCCGAGGGAAAAAGACTGAGGCGCAAAAAAACAAAATGAGCCGAGCAGGGAAAAATTTAACTTTCCCAGCTCATGCCCATTGCGGTAACACGCTGTAGTGTGCTATAAAGAATATTGACTTATGTCTGCATTATAACTTTATTCCTTGGGGCTGTCAACCGGACCGGACTGTTTTGGCCTGCTTTTGACCAAGAGGCTCCGGATTCAGTCAGGCCGGTACCCTGCGAGTCGAACCTTGAGAATTAGAACGGTGGGAAGAATATGGGAATGCCAGACAAATATACGGTGCATAAAGCGTTTAACAATAACGTCCTCTGGGTTACGGACGGTCAGCAGGAGAAAGTCCTCCTGGGCAAAGGGATAGGTTTCGGCCTGCGTGCAGGCGATGCTTTCCAGGACGGCGCCTTAATCGAGAAGGTTTTTACCCTGGAGGACGAGAACAGGCAGAAGTTCTCGGAGCTTATCACTCAAGTGGATGCCAAGACGGTGGGCCTGTGTGAAGAGGTCATTTTCATGTTCAGCCGTGAACTCAACGAAGAGCTTGATCAAAAGATCCACGTGTCATTGACGGATCACATTGCTTTTGCCCTGCATAGGCTCAGGCAGCATGACGAAATCGTCAATCCTTTTCTCATCGAAACTGAGACACTTTATCCCCGGGAATATGCCCTCGCGCTTAAAGCGGCCGCCATTTTAGAAAAGGGGACCGCTGTCCGGATCCCGGATGGCGAGATCGGGTTCATTGCTCTGCACATTCACTCCGCGCGTAACCAGGGCAAACTATCCAACACGATTAAATACGCTTTTCTGGCAAACTCCATCTGCGAGCTGGTGGAGGATAAACTGGGTCTGGAGATTGACAAGACTTCGTTGGATTATGCCCGTTTCGTGACCCACATCCGCTTCACGGTGGAGAGGCTTCTTAAGGGAGCGCTCATCAAGAACAGGCTGCTGAAAAGCATAAAACGGGAATATAAAGAGTCTTACGCTATTGCCAAAAAAGTAGCGGTTCTGCTGGAAGAAACGATTGGGAAGAAGGTGGTCCCCGATGAAGTCGGGTACATTGCTGTGCATATCGAAAAACTGAGGGATGCCGAGAGAAGGGTAGGGGGCAAATGAGAAATTTGCGGGAGCAAGGAGAGGAATTTATGGGAGCAAGGAGAGGGATTTACGGGAGCAAGGAGAGGATAAGCTATAAGCTAAATGAGCAGGTGCTCTTTATGCGTGTTGACAGATGGTGCCGGGGTTACTATACTAGAAGCATCGACGTGTCACTGTTAAGACAGGCACGAGTTGCAAAAACTCGTGCTTTTTAGTTTTTGTAATACACGACGGATTACAACGGAGGAATGAAAATGTTGAATATCTTCAAGAAACCTTACGAACTTGTGGCTCCGGTCAGCGGCAAGCTTTTGCAGCTCGCACAGGTACCGGACCCGGTGTTTGCCCAAAAAATGGCGGGAGACGGGATCGCGATTGAGGCAGAGGGAGACATCGTCCTGGCTCCGGCAGACGGTAAGCTGAGCTTTATTTTCCGCACAAATCACGCTTTTGGCATGGTTTTGGGCAATGGCTTGGAAATACTTGTTCACGTCGGCATGGACACCGTCACACTTAATGGCGAGGGCTTTGAAAGATTGGCCGAGGAGGGGGTCACGCTGCGAGCGGGAGATCCGGTTCTCAAAATACAGCGGAAGACTTTGACCGAGAAAGGAATGTCTTTCGTCACTCCGGTGGTCATATCCAATGCCGATAAAGTAGCTGAGATGCGACCGGGTGACCGACCTGTTGTTGAAGCCGGCAGGGATGTGGTCCTCAGATACCGGCTCAAGTAGACGGCTTGGGCATTTTTGGCTGAAGCAGAGGCCTTCTGCTTAATGTCCTTGGAGGAGACGCGGGATTACTTCGGCAAGTTTCGGTATAGCCTGGGGACGAACGGTCGGTTCTATACAGGCGGTCTGCAGATAGTTTTTGCACAGCCCGCTATTTGCCTAAGAGGTTGAGTTTATGATGAGCCGGAGGCGCGGAAATGAAGAACATGAAAATCGGTGGTGCGCGATTGGTTTTGCCGGATGGGGTTTACCCGGACGGCGAGGTTTGGTTTTCCGGAGGGAAAATTGACCGGGTCCTGCGCTCGAGGGCACCTGGCCCGAGTCCCGAGGTCGAGTGGGATCTGAATGGTGACTTTTTGGTTCCGGGTTTAATCGATACCCATGTGCACGGGGCCGGCGGTTTTGATACGATGGACGGGACCACCGCCGCGTTGGATGCTGTTCGCGGCGCTCTCCTCCGAGAGGGCACGACCGCTTTTTTGGCGACAACCATGTCGGCAGCTCCGGGGGAGATTCTGCAAGTGCTCTCAGAATTGAGGGCGCGTTTCGCGGCGAACGCCGGGGCGGGCCGTGCCGGGGAAAATTTCTGCCGTGCAGAGGACCGAGCGACGGCGGGGGCGGAGTTCCTGGGGGTTCACCTGGAAGGGCCGTTTTTGTCTCCGAATTATAAGGGAGCTCAGGCGGCAGAGGGAATTTGGCCGGAAGATTCGGTCGGAGCGGCCGATTTTGTGCGGCGGATTGTGCATGACTATCCCGGACTGGTGCGCATCCTAACTTTAGCGCCTGAACGGCCCGATGCCCGGGAACTGATAGAGGCTTGCAGGGATGGCGGAATCCTTCCGTCCGCCGGCCACACGTCCGCTTCTTATGACAAGATGCTGGAGGCTGCGGGTTGGGGCCTGGCCCGGGTAACGCACGCTTTCAACGCCATGCCCGGAATTCATCACCGGGAGCCCGGTCTTTTGACGGCCTCCCTGATGGATGACAGAATCTCGCTTGAGCTCATAGCGGACGGCGTTCACATCCACCCCAGTATTCTTCAACTGGTATTGCGTCTTAAGGCGGACGAAAGTGTGGTCCTGGTGTCGGATGGAACCCGTGCGGTGGGGATGCCGGATGGGGAGTATGAACTGGGGGGGCAGCGGACCTTCGTTCAGCGCGGAGTGGCCCGTTTGGCAGACGGCACTATCGCAGGCAGTGCCTTTCCCTTGCTCCAGGGCTTGCGGGTTTTGAGGGCGGCGCATTATCCCGTGCATTTGGCCGTGCGGGCAGCTACTCTCAATCCGGCTAGGATGTTGGGAGTGGATAGTAGGCTGGGAAGCCTGTCAGTGGGCAAAGAAGCCACTTTCCTGCGCCTGTCGTCCGAATTTGACCTCCGTCAAGTCTGGCTGCGCGGAGAGCCGGTGTTCGATTAAACTGAGGAGAGACAGCGAGTGTGATGAGAAAGATAGGGGTAAAGACGGAGCAAGTATTCGATCAGAGCGTGTAGAGACGGGTTGCCGGACGGCGCAGATGTCGGACGGACTTTACGGCTGAGAGGATGAAAACGAAGGAGGCGGCAGAACGTGGAAATTATCACGGTTAGAGACAATCAGGCTTTGGGGCAGACGGCGGCGCGTTGGGTTGCCCGGGAAATTCTCACGTCGCCCGATTCCGTGCTGGGGCTGCCCACGGGCGGAACTCCGGTCGGGATGTATCACTATCTGGTCCGGCTGTTTCAGGAAGGTTTGGTGAGCTTTGGGGCGGTACGGGCATTTAATCTGGACGAGTATGTGGGCTTGCTGCCCAGCCATCCCCAGAGTTACGCAGCCTTCATGCGGGAGCATTTTTGGGGTAAAGTCGACCTGGCGCCTGAGGCGGCGGAAATCCCGAGAGGTGACCGGACCGACCTGGCCGCGGAGTGCCGGCGCTACGATCAGGCGATTGAGCGTGCGGGGGGCATTGATGTGCAGGTGCTCGGCCTGGGGCTGAACGGGCACATTGGGTTCAACGAACCCTCGCATAACTTGGAGGTGCGGACGCACGTGGTGGACCTTACCCCGGCTACGATACAGGCGAATGCGCGTTTTTTTAACAGGGAGGCCGAGGTCCCGCGTCAGGCCATAACAATGGGTATCGGAACAATCATGCAGGCTAGGCGCATTCTTTTGTTGGTCAGCGGGGATGCGAAAGCCGATATCTTGCGTAAGGTGCTCTACGGCCCGGTGGGTACGGAGGTACCGGCGAGCATTTTGCAGTTGCACGGCGATCTGACTGTGTTGACCGACATAAAACTATAAGGGGGCCGACTTCTCATGGAAAGAGAAATCATTATAAAGAACAGGTCGGGACTGCATGCGCGTCCGGCGGCTAAGCTGGTAGCTTTCGCCAAGGATTTCGCGGAGAAGATTACGCTGAGCAAAGGGGAAAGATCTGCCCCCGCCACAAGTCTCTTGGCAATTCTCGGACTCGGGATCAGCCAGGGCGACAGGGTTCAGGTTACCGTCGAAGGCGATAAGGCGGAGCAGGTTCTGGATAGGTTTGCTCAGTTTGCGGAGCAGCTGGCTCAAGAGGAGGCCAATTGATCCAAAAGGCCAAGCCGGAAGGGCAGTGAAACCGGCGCTCGTTTAAACAGCGGCTGTAGATACACAAAAACGGCTTCTTAACGCAACAGCGTAAGGAGGCCGTTTCTTATTGTCACGATAAAGCTAAGCAGGGTACCCTTATCAAAGAAGTACAGCGAAATCAAGCAGGATGATAATGCAACTTGGGAGGAAGTCGAATTATTGCTGCACTCGTCGGATGTTCTGTGCGGATCATATAAGGTTAGGCTGTTTTGCCTGGGTAGTTTGTGATAAGCTAATTTCAGCAGAGGAAATACTGATAGGAAATGCCGGGCCCGGGTCACAGTTACATTTACAGTAATGGTCGTCAGATGGCAGGGGCCTTCCTAATGAGTCTTTGAAAGGCCTATCCGGCTGCGGGGGCAAAGGACAGCGGTATTTAGGTATCGAATGTTTGGCGCTGTATGTTAGAATTAGAGTGTTGATGAACAGGGTGGAGGATAGAGCAGTGGGAGTGTCCAGAAAAGGAAACCGTTCTCATCGGGTGAAGTTAGTTTTTTTGGCGGTGCTCCTGGTGAGCGTCGCCGCTTTTGCGGGTTCGATCCGGTTGGGGGCGGTACCGGCTAAACTGAACGATGTGGCTTTGGGCGATTCTTTAGCGGCCGGGTATGCGCCCAATGGCACTCTGGGTAAAGGCTATGCCGATTATGTGGCAGATGATCTGCGAGCCGCGGGGCTTTTGGCTCAGTTTGATAAACGCTACGCCGTGCCGGGCTTTACAACTCAGGATCAGTTGCAAGAGCTGCGAGAGAACAAGCATGTGGATCTGCCGGGAAACCGGGATTCACTCGGCATCCAAAAACGCCTGTCCCAGGCGGATTTGGTGACCCTGGATATCGGAGCCAACGATCTTCTGGACACGCTCCGCATTGATTGGCAGCAAGGAACCGTGTCTGTGGATCCGGACACGGTCAAGCGGGTGACAGCCCAAGTAGAAGATAATGTAAAGAAGATCCTGAGACAAATTAAGACCTTGGCCCCGCGGGCTCAGGTCTGCCTGCTGGGGTATTATAATCCCTTTTGGGGTTTGCCGCAGGGGGAGCAAGCACCGCTCAGAGCGGCTCTGGCCCGGCTCAATAGTGCTTTAAGTACGGCGGCCTCCTCGGAGGGGGTGACATTCGTGTCCACGGAGGGGGCTATTGCCGCGGATCCGCAAAGATATTTGCCCGATCTCTTTGACATTCATCCCAACGCGGCAGGCTATCGTCTACTGGGGAAATTGGTTTGGCACGCAATGCAAGCTAAGCTCCCCGGGAAGGTTTGGCCGGGTCGGCAGGTGGCTGAGAATCTGGGCGATAACGGTATGAGAATCGGGGGGACGGATCGCTTTGCCACGGCGGGGCTGATCGCGCAAGCCACTTATCCCGGCCGGGTTCCGGCGGTGATTCTGGCTGCCGGTGACAATTGGCCCGATGCTCTTACCGGCTCTGTCCTGAGTCATAAATACCATGCCCCTATCCTGTTGGTGGGTAAGGGTCCGGCGCAGGCACAACCCGCCTTGAACTACATCGGGGCGCATTTGGCGAAATCCGGGTCGGTCTATATCCTGGGGGGGACGTCCGCGGTGGGGCCGGAGGCAGAGAGGGAACTGGCGAGATCCGGCATACCGCAAGCTGACATTATCAGACTGGGTGGGTCGGATCGGACGGCTACGGCTTTAAAGATCGATGAGAATCTCAATCCTTCCGGCGGAGGTATGGCCTTTGTGGTCACGAACGCCGGCTATGCCGATGCGCTGACAGTCGCGGCTTACGCCGCCGCCCAGGGCTGTCCGATTTTGCCGGTGCCTTCGGACTCCCTCCCCGGGCCAGTTCGGGATTATCTGGCGGCCCTTAAACCGGCGAAGATAATCATAGTCGGGGGAGAAGGAGCCGTCAGTGCGGAGGTGGCTCAAGAGCTTAAGACTTTGGCGGGGACGGTGGTGCGATATGGGGGCACCGATCGTTACGCCACGAGCCGGGCTTTGCTTACGGCCCTCTATCCGGATTCTCCGGGAGGGGTGTGTCTCGTTACAGGCCGCAATTATCCGGACGCTCTGGCAGGTTCTGCCTATGCCGGATTCTGGGATGAGCCCCTCGTACTCCTGCCGGACAGACTGGACCGGGACACGAGGAATTTCTTACATAAATTTCAGGGCCTGCCCTACACAATCTTCGGAGGCGCGGGAGCGGTAAGCCGTCAAAATGCCGTTCTGGTGCAGGCTGAGTTGGAGGGCTAAGTGGCAAGGACGAGTTGGTTTCTCCGGTCATTCTCTTTTCTTTGGATTGCTCGGAAACCAGCCCTTTTTGACGCGTTCTTCCTGTTCTTTCAATTCCTTAATGCTCCAGAGACAGGTGAACCCGATGACACCAAAAATTGCGGAGCCCGTTTCGCTGTGGATGAACAGGGAAGCGCCGAGCAGCAGCACTCCGATTAGGAGAAAGATTGGCCAGATTCGTTTCGAAAAATAATACTCGCTTTTGATCACGATGGGGTGGAATGCTCCAATAATGACAAAGACCATGAGTCCAATCAGGACACCCTTAAAATTCACGTGTGCACCTCCGATAAACCTTCGATAAACCGGAACCCTTAATCGATTGATTGTTCAGTGCCGGATGTCCGGGCTTCGCCTGTCCCATCCCTTGCATAGGTAGTTCAAGACCTGTTTACCCATTTTACATTAATGAGGACCAACAGTCTAATCTCTGCCGATGGCTTTCGTTAGAGTGTCGATGCCCGGATGTCCGGGGCTTCCCGGTGGTCGATAAGCCGGCAAAGATTGCACTTCAGCGCTTCTTGCGGTAAAATGGCAGGGGAAAAAGGAAACGGAACTACTCATCTCGAATTGGATGAGTTTTTTTCTATGCTAAGGTCTGAGTGGTAGAGAAAAAACCGTACTGCCTGGGTGGTTGGAGAAGAAAGGGGGGGCACAGATGCCCCGAATCGTGATTCTGGACGGGAACAGTTTAGCCAATCGGGCTTTTTATGCGCTGCCGATGTTGACGGCCGCCGACGGGCGGCCCACGAATGTCCTGCACGGCTTCTTGACAATGCTGTTTAGGCTGCAGCAGGAGCAGGTACCGGACTACTGGGTGGTTGCCTTTGACAAGACGAAAGCAACCGTGAGGATCGAACAATATGCCGCTTACAAAGCGCAGAGGAAAGCGACTCCGGAAGCGTTGAGGCCGCAGTTTGGGTTTCTGAAAGAAATTTTAGGAGTCTTAGCCGTGCCGATCCTGGAATATGCCGGGTATGAGGCGGATGACCTGATCGCGACGGTGACAGCCGGGGCTGAGGAGAGGGGCTGGGAGACCCTGATTTACACGGGCGACCGGGACGCTTTGCAGCTCGTTTCTCCCAGGACCACGGTCTTTCTGACCAAAAAAGGGATCAGCGAGGTGGAGGCTTATGATGAGTCCGCCCTGTGGGAACGATATGAATTGCGCCCGTCCCAGATCATCGATCTCAAAGGTCTGATGGGTGATGCCTCAGACAACATTCCGGGGGTTCCCGGCATAGGGGAAAAGACGGCCCTGAAATTGTTGTGGCAGTTCGGCAGTGTGGAAGAAACCCTAAACGGGTGCGCTCAGGTATCCGGCAAGAAACTCCGGCAAAGTCTGGAGGACTATGCGGAGCAGGCGTTGCTCAGCAAAAAACTGGCCACTATGTTAAAAGACGTTCCTGTGGAATTCTCCCTGGATGAGTTCGTTTACCGGCAGCCTCCGTATGACCGGGCCTTAAAAGTTCTCCATGACTACGATCTGCGCAGTGTGGCCCGCCTTTTCGCCGGCCGCTATGGCGGTGCGGCCGGGGCCGGGAGCGGAGCCGGGTCGGTTGCGGGGTCCGCGGACCGGCAGCAAACGCACCGTACGAACCCGGCGGCGGATAGCGGGATCGTGACGGAGGGAGGGTTCGGGCCCGCAGGAGGGGCGTTGCCGGAGGCCGGGCCGGTGCCCAAAGGAGGAATGGCTCCGGAGCAGGAGCCGGTGCCCGCAAGAGGTTCGGTGCCGGCCTTCGGGGCCGCGGCAGAACCGCTATCGCCGGAACCGGCGGGGATAAGGCCGGGAGAAGAAGGGATACCTGCCGCGGAACGGCCAACGGGGCCGGGAGAAGGCCGCGAAGACGGCTGGGGAGAACACGGTGAAGAAAGCCGGGGAGAACGCCGCGAAGAACACCGGGTAGAACACCGCGAACAATACCCTCAAGAATGGCCGGAGACTCCCCTGGGCGACAAGGAATGGCTGGAGATATTTCAGACCTGGGCGGAGACGGGGGCCGTTCTCAGCCTGGCTTATCGTTTTGCGGGGGCGAGTCCGCATTGGGGACAGTGGCAGGCATGGGCCATAGCCGCGGCGGGCCGGACCTACCGGTTGGAAAAAGGGAAAGTCTCCTCCCGGGTGGAGGCGGCCTGGTCTGAGCTTTTGCGGGATGCGGCGGTGGAGAAAGTCGTCGTCGATTACAAGGCCCTGTCGTCCCTTTTGCAGCAAGAAGGGAATGCGCTTCAAGGCCTGAGAATAGACCTCAGCTTGGGGGCTTATCTTCTCAATTCCGCACGGACGAAGTTCACTCCGCTGGATTTGGTGCGCGATTACTTTCCTCAGACTGAGCCGTTTGCGGATTTGAGCGGAGAAGCGGCTGCCCTGGCTCAGATTTGGGCTAAGATGGAGGAGGAACTGAAACACTGGGAACTTTGGGCTTTGCTTAAAGAAGTGGAGGAGCCCCTGAGCCCTGTCCTGGCCCGGATGGAGCGGACCGGGCTTCGCGTAGACCTGCCGCAGTTGGAATCATTTGGCCGGGAACTGCGGGGTGCTTTGAAAAGTCTGGAACAGGAGATCTATGAGCAGGCGGGTGAGCATTTCAACATTAATTCCACCCAGCAGCTGGGTAAGATCTTATTTGAAAAAATGGGTCTGCCGCCGGCTAAAAAGACCAAAACGGGATATTCGACCGATGCGGAGACTTTGGAAGAACTCCGGGCGGCTCATCCTTTGATCGGAAAGATTCTGGATTACCGACAGTTAAACAAGCTCATGTCTACGTATGTCAACGGGCTTTCGGCTCAGGTCCGGGACGGTTTGATTCACACGACTTTTCAACAGACAGTGACGGCTACCGGCCGGCTGTCCAGCACGGAGCCCAATCTGCAGAACATCCCGGTGCGTTTGGAATATGGGCGCAGGTTGAGACGGGTTTTTGAGCCCGGGGAGAGAGGATGGGTCCTCCTGTCGGCAGATTATTCACAGATTGAACTGCGCATTTTGGCCCACTATTCCCAGGACCCGCTGTTGTGCGAGTCGTTTGCTCTGGGGCAGGATGTTCATACCCGGACCGCGGCCGAGGTTTTCGGTCTGCCTTGGCAGGAGGTGACACCGGAGCTGCGGCGCCGGGCGAAAGCGGTTAATTTCGGCTTGGTGTACGGTTTAACGGATTTCGGTCTGGCTCGGGACTTGGGTATTCCCCGCTCTGAAGCCAAATACTATATTGAGCAGTATTTTGCCCGTTACCACGGAGTCAAGGAATATTTGGAAGGGGTTGTGGCTAAGGCGAAAGAGGAAGGCCAGGTGCGGACCCTTCTCAAACGCCTGCGGCGCATTCCCGAACTCTATCATCCAAGCCGCACTCAGCGCCGGTTCGGGGAGCGCATTGCCATGAATACGCCGGTACAGGGGACGGCGGCGGATATTATGAAGCTGGCTATGATTGGGGTGGCTGAACGGCTGCGGGAGTACCGGGCCGATTTGCTGCTCCAGGTCCATGATGAACTCCTGGTCCAGGTGGCTCCGGAAGAATTGGCCGAAGTGAGCGGGATCCTGAAAGAAGAAATGGAGAATGCTTTGCCCCTCTCGGTTCCCCTCACGGTCGAATGTAAATCCGGCCCCAACTGGTACGAGATGAAACCGTTGGATTAAATTGTCCCAAGCAGACGAGTAAATTGCCAAGTAAACGCCGGTGCGGAGAAAACGCCGGCAGGGAAAAAGAAAAAAGACAAGGACTTTAGGCCGGCAGAGGCCAAGGCGCGGCTCGGGAGTCAGGTCGAATGGCTGCGAAGTCAAATTCGGATGGCAAATGGTAACATGAAACGAAAAAGGAAAAAGACAGCGAGGTAGGATGATGCCGGAATTACCGGAAGTGGAAACCATTAGGCGCACGTTAGCGGGGCATCTGACGGACGCCCGGGTGACAGGGGTGCGCCTGATCTGGCCGGGGGCATTCCAAGGCTGGGGCGAACTTGATTTCGCGGGAATTCTAACCGGAAAGCGAATCCAAGGCCTGGAGAGGCGGGGAAAGTATCTGCTTATTCATTTGGATGAGGGCTGGAGCCTGGTAGCGCATATGCGCATGACCGGAAGGCTTCTCTATTTTTCCGCAAGTCAAGAGATTGGGCCCCATACGCGTGGGGTTTTTGAACTCAATCAAGGGGAGCTGCACTTTCAGGATGTGCGCAAGTTCGGCCGGATTCTGGCAGTGCCGTCGGCAGCAGTGAATGAGGTGCGTGGATTGGCTGCCCTGGGGCCGGAACCTTTGGAGCAGGAATTTACGCCGGACGTTCTCCGAAACAGACTCAGGGGAAAAAAGACCTGCTTGAAATCGGCCCTGCTGGACCAAAGGGTCTTGGCCGGGCTGGGGAACATTTACACGGACGAAGCTCTTTTCAGGGCACGTCTTAGCCCGGAGCGCCCGGCGGCCAGCCTGGAGAGAGAGGAAGCGGAGAAATTGACCGCGGCGATTAAAGAGGTCCTGAAGGCCGGCATCGAGGCTCAAGGTACTTCTTTTCGAGATTATCGCGATGCCAACGGGAGAAAAGGGGAGTTTCAACGTTCTTTGCAGGTCTACGGGAGGCAAGGACAACTTTGCACCGCCTGCGGGGGGATATTGGTCAGCAAGCGCTTGGGGGGGCGGACGGCTGTTTTTTGTCCGGCTTGTCAGGTCTAAGGTCGAGAAGCCGGCGGTTTATTTCTCGGGGACCGAGGAGACGGTGAGGTTCTTCTCCGGCACGGTACCGGTGACGGTGCGCGTTTTCGCAGTACAACGCCGGTGACGATGTTTTGCCTCGGCACGATGACGGCCTCCGCTGAAACGAACTGCCCCGGGTGCCAATCGGCGCGCTGCCCCGCCCCTGTCCCCAGGGTCCCGAGGTACGGGTATGTCAGCGCGGTTTTAAGCCGGGAATGAGCTTTGGCACCCTCTTCCGGTAGGCCAAATATTCATCACCGAAAGTTTCAACCATCAACTTTTCCTCCAAGCGCATCCGGTTAAAGAAGAAAATGAGGACGAGGACAAAAATCACGGCGAATGCTTCTCCCAGGGAAAATGCGGAGCCCAGGATCATACCTAAAATGCCGGTGTAAATGGGATGTCTCGTGATTCGGTATGGCCCGCCGGTGACCAGGCGGTGTTCAGCCTTCACTTGGGCATTGGTGGCCCACATTTTTCCCAGAGTCCAGCGGGACCAAAGGGTAAATACTGTGGACACGAGGAGAAGAATCGTCCCGAGCCAGGCCAGCCAGGGGAGATGCCAGGGGAGGGAGAAGCGGAAAAGGTGGAGATAATGGGGGGCGTAACGGCTGTCGAGATACCAGGCCAGCCCGGCCAAAATGAGCCAATCGTAACGAAACCGTTTTTTTGCCACCTGGGGAGCTTGATAGGAATTATAGAAGGCTCCCAAAATCCAGACCAGGCCGAAAAGGCCCCAGCAGAACCAATTAAGCCAATCAAATAAAGAAGCGGTCATGTTTTCCTCCTTGTTTAATCTTTAATGTTTAATCTTTAACGTTCACTGATGAATCTTCCCGGTCAAGCCGGCTCTTGCTCGGGACGGTTTAAATCCTGTGAAGTCCGCAAGATTTCTCAGGGCGTTGTTTATGCCTCCGAGTTCGGAGGACTTACCGTCGGCTGGGTTGGAACTGTTCTTTGCTCCGGGTCTGCCGCAGCGGCGAGTAAGTGCAGCCCTTGTATGACGAGGGCCTGTTCGGCGGGGGTCAAGCGGTCCAGAGCAGCCAGTACGGCTTCATTGACAAATTCCAGGCGATCCTGCTGTAAAAACTGAACGACGGCTTCAGTGGGGAAGACTTGGACGGCTCGTTTATCGCGCGAGTTGGACCGCTTGCTGAGGATGCCTTTATTGATTAGGCGTTCGACGACGCCGGACACGGTGCTCTGAGTCATCGCCAGATCGGAAGAGATCTCTTTAATGCTGACCCCCGGGCGGGCGACGACTTCTGTCATAACGCGCATCTGGGGTTCGGTAATACCTTGCTCTTCGGCCTTTCTCTCAATGCTTTTGGCAAAGTGGCGTTGCAGGTGTTCGATTGTTTGGCGAACGAACTCTGCGTCTTGTAATAATGTCGAAGTCTCCATGACCGGCTCCTTTCGTGACGATGCAGCCCTCGGGATGCATCAGGTGAAATAACCTAAAGTAGAACACGTGAGGTCGAACATGAGGCGAAATACCAGAGGCAGAACACGCGAGGCGGACCATGAGATGAGGCGGAATACCCAGAGGTGGAACACGCGAGGCGGAATACTCCGCTCGAGTCACTGCTGCGTCCCTGAGTGACTTGAGCGAAGGGGTGAACTCAGGGAGCGTGTATTATTAGGATGTATTCATGGGCAAACCTCCATGCGCGTAAAGGTGGAACTCGCAGATGATGAAAACTCAGGTCAGGGCGGCAGCGAGGCCGAATGATCGGAAAAGGCAGGCAACGATATTTAAATCTATCACGATGCATCTCGTGAAATGCATCACGCGCGATGCATTACGCAGTATACATCTTACGCGATGTATTGTCAAGATCGGATCTCAGAGTGGATATCCCAACTATTGAATGGCCGGTTTTGCCATGACGCACTTCCCGCCAATAATCGGGGCCGGCGCAGCCAGATGAATTCTTACAGAAGAATCCTTGAGCAGTCGAAATAAGTGAGGTTGGCAGAAAAGGATGAGCATTTTATATTGTCGGGGGTGCGGGGTGGATGTCTCAGGTGTGGCACTTTTCCGGCAAGCGACCTTTGCACTTGAACCTGGGGATAAAGTCGGGCTGGTCGGGCCGAACGGCGCCGGCAAAACGACTTTGCTCAAGGCTTGCCTGGGAGAGTGGCCGCTGGAGAGCGGACAGGTTTATGTTACGGGTTCGGTCGGCTTTTTACCCCAGAATCCTGTCCTGGAGGGAGAGGAAACGGTATGGGCCGGGATGCTGGCCGAACGGTCTGATCTGATTCGTATGGGGGAAGAGCTGCGCACCTTGGAAACTCAAATGTCCCGACCCGACGAGAAAATGATGGAACATTACGCGGCTCTGACCGAAGCCTTTGAAAGGCAGGGAGGGTATGCCCTTGAGGCGCAGGTGCGCAGGATTCTAGCCGGTTTGGATTTGAGCGAGGAGAGAGAAGTGCCCATCCGGCACTTGAGCGGCGGGCAGAAAACACGCCTGGCTCTGGCAAAACTCCTCTTGCGCTCGCCGGAGATCCTGGTGCTGGATGAACCGACCAATCACCTGGACATTGCGGCCCTGGAGTGGTTGGAAAATTACCTGCGGGAGTACGCGGGAACCGTCCTCGTGGTCTCGCATGACCGTTATTTTCTCAACCGAGTCGTGCACAGGATCTTGCACCTGGAACAGGGGGAGTTGCAAGAATACAAGGGAAACTATTCGGAGTACGAACTGCAGCGGGCCCTGGCCGAGAAGACGATGGCGCGCGAAGCCGAGCGCGTGGCGAAAAAAATCGCCCATCTTGAGGAGTATATCCGCCGAAACAAAGCCGGAGTGAATGCCAGGCAGGCTCGGGGGCGGGAAACGCAATTGCAACGGATAGTTCCGGTGCAGAGGAAAAAATCCGCCCGTGAGCTCGGGGTTGCTTTGAGTGTGGCGGGGCGGAGCGGCGATCGGGTGCTGGACGTGCAGGGACTGGCCCTAAGCTTTGGCGAAAAGGTGCTTTTTTCCGGAGTGGACCTCAGCCTGCGGCGAGGAGAACGGGTGGCCTTGCTGGGCAGGAATGGGGTCGGCAAAACTTCCCTCCTGAAAGCGGTTTTGCACAAGTTACCCTATCGTGGTATGATCCGGATAGGAGCTAATGTCATACTGGGTTATTATTCGCAGGAGCATGAAGGGTTAAATCCAGCCAATACGGTCATTGACGAAATTCGCCAGGCTTCCTCCCTTTATGACCCGGAAATTCGTTCTCTTTTGGCCCGTTATGGTTTTCAGCAAGAAGAAGTTTTTAAGCCGGTTTCGGTCCTCAGCGGCGGCGAGAAAAGCCGCTTAGCCTTGTGCAAACTGTTTCTGGTACAGGGAAATTTTCTCCTTTTGGACGAACCGACCAACCATTTGGACGCGGAGACGCGGGAGGTTTTGGAGGAGGCTCTGCTCGATTACGAGGGAACGATTCTGGCCGTCTCCCACGATCGCTATTTCCTGGACAAACTGGCCGGCAAAATCGCGGAATTGTTTCCCGACGGATTAAGAGTTTATGACGGTAACTATACGCACTATCTGGAAGCCAAGCAGGCGGAGCGTTTGGCGGTCGGGAGCGGGGTCCGGCGGGAGGTGCAGGCGGCCCGGCAGACGCGGGGACAGGAGCAGAGGATGTCCCGGGAGGAGCAAAAAAGAGAGAAAAAGGTGCGCGAGCTGGAGGATGGTATCGCGGCCTTGGAAGCGAAGCTGCACTCGCTGGAAGAAGAATTGGTCGGATGCGCGGCCGATTATGAGAGGGCCATGGCACTGCATCAAGCGTGTGAAGAGACCCGGGCTCAAGTGGAGGAAATGCTTCAAGCTTGGACGGAACTGGGAGAAGGTTGAGCCCAGAGGCTGCCTGAGTCAGGAAAGAGACTGACATTTGGGAACGAGTTGACAGCGAGTCAACTGTAGGTTTTGGTTCTTGACCCCCTGGCCTCGGCCCAGGGAAGATGGCAATTGGGAGCTTGGGGTGAGATAAGATGTGGCTCATCGGCTTAACCGGAGGTATAGGCAGCGGCAAATCGAGTGTGGCACGCTGGTTGAGAGAACACGGGATCCCGGTCCTGGATGCGGATGCCATGGTTAGACGGCTTTTGCAAGGAGACGCGGAGACTGTGACGATGATCCGGCAAGCTTTCGGACCCAAGGTCATAGCGGAGGACGGGCAAGTGGAGCGCCGGAAGCTAGCAAGGGTCGTGTTTGCGGACGTTCAGGCTCGTGAGGCTCTGGAGGGAATTGTCTATCCGCGGATCGAACGCCTGCGGCTGGAAGAAATGCGAACTCTGGAAGACTGCGGTCACAGGCTGGCCATTTGGGATGTTCCCCTTCTCTTTGAAAAGAATTTACGAGGGAATGTTCAGGAGACTTTGCTTATTTGGGTTCCGGTTGAGGTCCAAATTGAAAGGGTCCGGCGCCGCGACGGTTGGACACGGGCTGATATTTTAGCCAGACTGGCGGCCCAGATGCCGCTCGATGACAAGCGCAAGCTGGCGGATGTCATGATTGATAATTCCGGGGACTGGAGCGAGACCGAAAATCAGCTGGTGGAGTACTGGCGTACCCTGGCAGAGCGAGGCCTCGTGACTACGGGCCCATTGCCTTAGACACGAGCATCACTCCTATTTGTGGAAGCTGGAGTCTCATGTTTGGCTCAAGGTAACGGCAAACGAACATTGAGTGCCAAATTTTGGTGAGCAGGTGCGGAGCAGTGAACGAGTGCGTGAGGAGATGTGATGGCTAAAAAGAGGACGAATTCGAGAGGGAACGCCTTGCCTAGGTTGATTGTGGTCCTGGTGCTCATTGCGGTGGCAGGCTGGGCGCTCTGGCAGTCGCCGCCTGTTGAGCGTATTTTTTACCCCTTTCCGAACCGGGCCCTTGTGGACGAGTATGCGCACGACTATGGCGTCGATCCGTTGTTGGTCATTGCCGTCATTCGGGAGGAAAGCCGCTTCTTGCCGCAATCGGAGTCACGCAAAGGGGCGCTGGGCTTGATGCAGCTTATGCCGGCGACGGCGAGTTCGATTGCGCACAGCCTGGGTGACAAGGGGTACAGGGAGCGTGATCTGCTGGAGCCGGAAAAGAATATTCAGTACGGGACCTGGTATTTGGCAAGTCTGGAGAAAGAATTCTCGGGAAATGTAGTATTGACAATGGCGGCTTACAACGCGGGGAAAGGACATGTGCGCCAATGGATTCGTTCGGGGCAGATTGATCCGAAGCATGTCCAGGTGGGGGACATACCATTCGGGGAGACCCGGGAATACGTGTTGCGCGTCTTGAAAAGCTATCAAAAGTATATTATGCTTTATAAAAATCCCTAAGTTTTTTTGGCACAAGCTTTGCTCGGAAAAGGGAGGTAGTGCAGGTGCACAGCGTTGACCCCACGGAAAGCAAGGAAATCCTGACTCGGCTTAAGACAACCCGGGGCCATATTTCCGGTGTTGAGCGCATGATTGAAGAAGACAAGACCTGTGAGGAAATTCTTGTGCAGCTTTTGGCTATCCGGTCATCTATTCAGAAAGTGTCTGCGGTCGTTGCCCAGCGTTATGCCAATACGTGTCTGGTGGATGCGCTGGAAAAAGGGGAAAACCAGCAGGAAATTCTCAACAAAGCCATTGAAACGATCATGAAGCTGAGCCAGTAAGGGCGGACGGCCCGGTTCAGCGCAGCCCAATCATTCAAATTCTTAGAGGAAGCGGGTTGGAGAAGAGACCGATTTTGTTCACTGGCCTGAAAAGAGATCCCGGACGCTGCACCTGGTTGCCCCTGGGAAAATAAGAGAAGGAAACGGAAGAGGCCGCCTAGAAATGTGGCGGTCTTTTTCAGCATATCCGAAAGGGTAAAACCTACGGGTGTATAAGTGCAACTTCGGTTTCCGCCGAGGCTGATCGCTCCACTGGGCCAATCGTAGCACACGCTGAGGTCCCTTCAGTCTTTTTGTTCCCGGATCTCTGACCAATGAAGCGAGGTCTCTCAATCTATTACCGTCGCGCTGAACGACCATTGGAAGCGACATGCGACATATATTGCAAGCATGACTGGGTGGGATCACTTGGGAATTGGGTCTGATTTGGATGGAGGATTGGGGCTCGAAGAGAGCCCCCGGGAAATAAACACTGTGGCAGACTTGTATAAGGCAGGCTCCGTTGTGCCTGCAGATGTTAGTGAAGCGGTATTAAGTACGAACTGGTTGCGATTTCTTAGGTCTTCATTACCCCAAGTTTCTTGATAGCTCGTAGAGACCCTCAACCAACTTCTCCCGAGGAACTTTTGGATTCGGAAGTCCCCGATTTACTAA
Source organism: Acididesulfobacillus acetoxydans (assembly GCF_902729405.1). Taxonomy (GTDB): domain Bacteria; phylum Bacillota; class Desulfitobacteriia; order Desulfitobacteriales; family Desulfitobacteriaceae; genus Acididesulfobacillus; species Acididesulfobacillus acetoxydans. The sequence continues at coordinate 3,153,868 of NZ_LR746496.1, read as the reverse complement.
CAAGGATCCGGATCTTATTAGAACGACGCCATTATTACCGTCTGAGCCATGCCACTGGAAAGGCACTTTGCCTGGCGGTTTTCTCTGTAGTTTCCGGATTGGGTGCGCCGCAGGCTCGACATCGCCATGAGCCTAATCGGCAAACCCCGGCTTATTTTCCTCGACGAGCCGACCACCGGGCTTGACCCCGAGGGGCGCATCGAGGTTTGGAAGGTTGTCAAAGAGCTGGCTAACGGCGGCACGACGGTATTCCTGACTACGCAGTATCTGGAGGAAGGCCTGTCGGCAATGATATTTGGATCGCGCTCTCTTGGTGTCTTGGCATTCTTGTTGTCGCGTATCTATTCGCAATGAGGGTTTACAAACGCAAAGCAGCTTAATGTTCGCAGGCAGTGAAATGATAGTGCTCAGATGTCAATTATCAAAGAGCCGGACGCTAAAACGCGGAGCCGATAACATGTGAGAGTTCACAGTTATCGGCTCTTTCTTTCGTGGTGCGCTGGATGAATTTGTCGCAGATTGAGTCTGCGACAGCAATGAATACGGACATGGAGCAGACCCAAAATGGACCCAATCAAATGTTGGAACTAAAAAACGGAATGGGGTACGGAGTGAGCGTTTGGCCAAAAGCCACTGCCTTTTGAACTAATCTGGACTCCGGAATGCGATGTATAGATATTCTGTATTGGGAAAAACTTATTGACCCCGGATCTGGTTCGGGTGTATCCTTGATTTAGGAATTGGACCCCTGCCAGGGGGGAGGGGGCATAGTGATTATGCTCAATTGCTCGAAGTGCGGTCAGCTCATCGCCGAATTTCGTCCCAAGTTTTTTATGGTGTTGGAGAAGGTCAGCCCTTTGCCCAAAAATGTGAAAGAGATTACTTGCCCAAAATGCGGCGGGCTGAACTATGCTCTTAATTTATCGGAATGTGCCCGTTGCGACTTTTTTAAGCCTTTGTACAATCCTTTGTCCCCAGGGGAGATTTTCAGTTTGGGTTGTCGGGGTCAGTGCTTGAGTCTCTATGAGTGACCTAAGCGGTTGCAGTGAGCCGGTTAGTTCAGAGGGAGGTAAGAGAGATGGCGGAGAATTTTATGGAGGAGTACGGCCAAGAGACAAGTCGGGAAGCGGCGGAGCGCACACTTTCCTATTTCCGGGAACTCTTCAGTCTGGAGATGCCCCTGGGGCGAATGATGAAAATGATGCCCGGTATGGTCAAGTTCGCCATGCACGGCAAAGACACGAGGGTTGATCTCCTGAAGTTTGTGCCACAGATGATGCCCATGATGAAAGCGGCCGTAAGCGGTAAGAGAGAGGGATAGGTGGGACGCGATGCTGGAAAAAGTGAAAGATTGGAGCGACGAGTTCTACGAAAGCTTTAAACCGATTGCTATGGGGTTTGTCAACGAGGCGGAGAAGTGTCTCCAGTGCGGAAAATGCACCGGACAGTGCCCGGCCGCGGCGGTCACACCGAGTTACAATCCGCGCAAGATCATCCGGGACCTGGTTTTCGGCAATGTTAAGCGGGTTCTCTCCAGTGTCGAACTCTGGCAATGTTTTTTCTGCAGCGGTTGTTATTCGGTTTGCCCCATGGATATCAATTTTCCCTTCTTCGTCTTTATGTTTCGGCTGGCCGCTATGAACGAAGGCTATGGCTGGGAGGACGTTAAACAGTTGGAGGGGTACGCGGAGAAGAGTTATCTCAAGGACGGGATCACGGTCTCGACCTTCGAACGGAACCCCTATGTGCTTGATACTGTTGGGGATATAGGGAAAATACGGGCGGAAGCCGGACTCCCGCCCGAGCGCAAGGTCAGTGCGCGCGGAGTGGCGGAGATCAACATGATCTCAGATCTCAGCGGGATGACGGCCTTTATGAAGCAAATCGGCGGGGTCGAGCTCCTGGATTGCAAGAGCTGTACGGATGAGCAGGCCAAGCGCTGCAAGAGGAAGCCGATGCCTTCCAAAGTCGGCAAGGTCAAAACCCACTATCGTTTCTATAATTATGGCGAACCGGGAGGGAAAAAACATGCCCAGGCTGGATAAAGTGGCGCAGATTCCGAAACCGGAACAGATCTTCTTTTTCAAAAGCTGTGTGGCCAGCAATAAGTACCCCGGCATCGAGGCCTGCGGGACGGAATCTCTGCGTCTTCTCGGTGTGGAACCGGTGGAGTCGGAGGAACAGACTTGCTGCGGCGGGTTCGTGACGTTTGCCAATGTGGCGGCTCCCACGGCCTCCATGCCCGCTGTGGCGCGCAATCTCTCCTTGGCGGAGGAGAAAAATTTGGACACGTGTGTGGTCTGCAATGGCTGCTGGACTTTTCTCAATGAATTCGGACATTTCATGAACCATAATGAGGAAGTGAAAGCCAGCGTCAATATGATGCTCAACATGATGGGACGCAGTTATGAGGGCAGCGGTCAGGTCTTTCATATCGCAGAACTTTTCTATCGTCTTAAAGACGACATTGCCAAAAAAGTTAAACGCCCTTTGGCAGGGGTGCGGGCAGCCACCCACTATGGCTGTCACTATTTGGGGGGAGGAAAATATTCGGCCATCGACGATGCGCAAATGCCCAGCTACATGGAAGAACTCATTGAGCTGATGGGCGGAACGGTGGTGCCTTATACAGCCAACCGGGAGTGCTGCGGCACCGGATTTACGCAAATCATCAACGGTAAGGACCTCTCCTTGGAGCACACGCAGCGCAAGCTGGACTCCGTCCGGGAAGCGGATCCTGACTTGCTCATCGTCCAATGCCCTTATTGCCACAGCCAACTGGATCGGGTCCAACAACAACTGAATTTTCGCCAGGGCACGGATTATCAAACACCGGTCCTGCATATCGCCCAACTTGTGGGAATGGCCTTGGGAGTGCCTGAGGGAAAATTAGCTTTTGCGGCCCACATCAGCGGGCGGAAGCGCCTGGAAGAGGTCTGGGATCGGGTTGGACGCTGAGAAGGAGGGAGAGACTTTGGCTAAGAAAACGTTAATCATTGGCGGGGGTATCGCCGGAATCACGGCGGCGCAAAAAATCGCCCAAAATGGCGGAACGGCCCTCCTAATCGAAAAAGAAGGACACCTGGGGGGGAATTTCGCCAAGTTGACCTACACGTTTCCGGTTCTGGCGGACGCCAAGGGGATCGTAACCCGGGAGATCAAAACGGCAGAGGAACTCGCCGGAATCGAAATCTTACCCCGGACCACGCTGGAGTCCTGCCGCGGAGAGGCCGGTAATTTTACGGTGGAACTCGGGACGCCGTCCGGCAGACGGACGGAACAAGTCGCTGCTATTGTCGTGGCGGCCGGGTTCCACTATATGGAACCCACGGCTTATACGGAATATGCCTATGGGCGTTCGGCAAAAGTCGTCACAAGCCTGGAATTCGAGAAGATGGCGGCTGAGGGACGGTTACCGCAGGGGCCGGCGCGGGTTGTCTTTGTCCACTGCGTGGGTTCTCGGGACAAGGCGAAAGGGTACCGCTACTGCAGCAAGATCTGCTGCTCATACTCCGCCAAACATGCCATCATGTTAAAACAGGCTAATCCCGAGGCCAAGGCTTATGTCTTCTACATTGACATTCGCGCGCTGGGCAAGGGATACGAAGAGTTTATCCGCGAGGCCATGGAGAAATATAATGTCCGCTATATCCGCGGGCGCGTGGCCAAGGTGATCGAGTCGGGCGACAAGCTGCTGGTCCGGGCCGAGGACTCGCTCATCGGAAATCCGGTGGAAGTGGAAGCGGATTTGGTGGTGTTGGCCTCGGCTATGGAGCCCCCGCAAGGCTCGCGTGCTCTGGCCGGAATCCTGGGGATCGCGACCGACGAATACGGTTTTTTCCGGGAAGCGGAGGCCAATGTCCGCCCTTGTCATTCCTCGAAAGAAGGCATTTTCTTGGCGGGGAGCTGCACTCAACCGATGGAGATAGCCGCGGCGGTGGCGATGGGGGGGTTGGCGGCGAGCGAGGCCCTGATCCTCAGCCGCTGAACCGAGTCTTCGAAGTGCGAGGTTCGAGTGTAAGGGCTCTTCCGGACCTCTTGGCACGCCAGCGGCGCTTGCCGCAGTTTCTAGTGGGGCAGAGAGGTTCCCATGGGATTGCGGAGAAGTCCGACGGAGTACAATGGAGACTGACGCGGTGCAATGGAGACTGACGGAGTGCAATGGAGACTGCGGAATTCGACGGAGTTAGACAGGGAGAGCTATAGGGGTTCTATAGAGGTGATAAAACGATGCGTTTGAAAATTGATGAAGACGGCATCCGCACTATGGTGGAGCAGTCGATCGGAAAATCTCTTACGAGCTGTCTGCAGTGTTCAAAATGTGGCGGTGGTTGTGTTCATTCCGAGGAATTCGACCTGACCCCGCGCCAAGTGGTGGAATCTCTGCTCGATTGCCAGGACGGGAAGGTCTTGGACAGCCGCATGATTTGGCTCTGCGGCCGCAGCTGCTCGGCCTGTCAGGCAGTTTGTCCGGTCGGTTTGCCCCTGAATGAAATTATGGCCGTTTTGCGCGAAGAGGCTGGGCGGCGGGGTATCGAGCCCAAGTATGAAAAGCCGTCTATGATCTATTATAAATTTGAACACTGTGCCAAACACCAAGAAGAAGGTGAAGCGAGTGAAAGTTCTACTGGAAGAGAAACACAGCCTGCTTGAGGAAGTCGAGGCCCGCAGCGGGCAAAAAGTTCAGGAATGTTACCAATGCAGTAAATGTTCCGGCGGCTGTCCGTTTTCCGGGATTATGGACTATGCTCCGAATTCCATCCTGGAGATGATTGTCTATGGATTGAAAGATCAGCTGCTTTCCAGCAAAGCGATTCAGATGTGCATCCAGTGCGGTACCTGCGGGGCCCAGTGTCCGGCCGGCTTTGAGATGTACGAGGTGATGAACGTCCTGAGGGAACTGGCCAAAGAAGAAGGATATGTCTCCCGTGAAGTGAAGATTCCCAAAATGAACCAAATCTTTCTGGGGGAGGTCCGAAAGGGCGGGCGCATGCATGAAGTCAACCTTATGGTCAAGAACATGCTCAGTCAGGGGGAACTGGTGCGGGATGTCACGTCCTTGATCCCCATTGGTCCGCCCATGTTTGTCAAAGGCATCATGGGCATGGGGGATGTCTTTGCTCACAAGATTCAGGGTCAGGCCCAGGTAGAGCAGATTTTTGCCAAGATTGAAAAGATGCGGGGAGGGGTTGCTTCATGAAAAGCGGCTATTTTCCCGGGTGTTCTTTGCATTCGACGGCTAAGAACTATGAGTCTTCCACTCAGGCCGTTTGCAAGAACCTGGATGTGCAGTTGGAGGAAATTCCGGACTGGAACTGCTGCGGCTCGACCCCGGCTCACCAGACCGATCACTTGTTGGCCCTGGCTCTTCCAGCCCGCAATTTGGCTTTGGCCGAGCGGGCGGGGATGAAAGAGGTGCTGGCCCCCTGTGCCGCTTGTTTTAACCATTTGCGCACGGCGGAACTCGAATGTGCCGGAAATCGGGAAACCCAGCGCCGGGTGGAAGGGGTCCTGGGGATGACGTACGGCAACAGCGTACATGTCATGAATATCTTGGAGTTCCTGGTGGAGAGGGTTGGGATTGATAAAATTTCCGCCAAAGTCAAACGGCCTTTGAAGGGCTTGAGGATTGCGCCCTATTATGGCTGTATGTTGACCCGGCCCGCAAAAATTGCCCGTTTTGATCACCCCGTCAACCCGCTGAGTATGGATCATCTGCTTGAAGCTTTGGGGGCAGACGTGGTGGCCTGGGGAGCGAAGACGGAATGTTGCGGCGCTGCCCATGTTCTTACGCGCCCGGACGTTGTCATTGAACTGAGCGGACGGATTATCTACGAGGCCAAAGACAGCGGAGCCGACGCGGTCGCGACGGCCTGCCCTATGTGTATGTCCAACTTGGATCTGCGCCAGAATGCGATGACCAAGGCGACGGGAAAAGAAGCGAAAGTACCGGTTCTCTATCTTACGGAACTCCTGGGCCTGGCGCTGGGAATTTCCCGGGCTGAACTGGGTATGCGCAAGCATGTCGTGAGTACGGCTCCGGTTCTGGAGAAGATTAGCTAGGCGGATCTCCGTATTGCTTGGGCGGCACTATCAGAGCCTGAAAATGGCCGTCGGAGCGCACAAGCTAAGCGAGCCGTCCGGGCAAAGGGCTATTTTCAGAGCAGACCCCTATGGCACCCTAGCCTAGGCGGCACCATAAGATGATGAAAACTGTATTTGTCAGAGTAAGAACGGGTGACGGAGTGGAAGAATCCCCCGCGGAGCATAATGAACCTCCGCAGAGCATGACGAACCCCCGCAGAATGCGAAATGCGTTCGCGGGGGTTCCTTTTTTTCTTATGACGAAGAGGAGGTACTTGCGCACCCCCGACGGTGTCCGAGGGATTTGCGACGGAATTTGCGAACCAAGTTCAGGTCAGGTCACGTCACGTGTGCGCGCGGAAGGTCGAAAAGCTCACCTGAGGAGTATGTATATATTCTTTAAAAAGGAAAAACATATGGGTTGGTGACAAAATTCTGTTGACAAAACGCTTCCTTTCGCATATATTGATGAACGTAGGGTACCCTAACGGGGTATAGGTAATTGGAGAAGATTCTGACAGGCAAAACAAAAAGTCGGGCCAAAGTTTTGCAGCGACGGCTCAGGCGGCCGCGCGGCAGAAGAGAGTTAAGATGAGCAAGAAGGAGTGCGAAAATAGGATGAGTATTGAGCATGTGAACAGCGAGGAATTCCTGCATGAACTGCAAACGACGCAGGGTTTGGTCGTAGTCGATTTTTATTCCGAAGACTGTGCTCCCTGCGCCCAACTCGCCCCCATCTATGAGCGAATGGCGGAAAAATATCCCCAGGCTAAATTTCTGAAGATCCTGCGCCAAGCCAATCGTCCCTTAGCCGAGAGTTATGGAGTCAAGGGAAGTCCTACGGTTTTGTTTTTTCAGAGTGGGCATGAGGTCGGTCAGCACTTAAACGGGTATATCAGCAAACCGGAGATTCGTCTGGCCATTGAGGGGCTTCTGGGAATTTCGGCTGCCGAGACGGAAAAAGAGAAGATCTCTGCCGATGTGCTGATTCTGGGCGGGGGACCCGCCGGGCTCACGTCTGCGATCTATACGGCGCGTTCGCGGCTGAATACTATTCTAATCGATGAAGGGCTCCCGGGCGGTCAGGCGGCGACGACTTATCATATCGCCAATTACCCCGGAACGCAGGGAACCGTGCATGGGCACGACCTTTTAGAGAATATGATTAATCAGGCCAGAAGTTTTGGGGCTCAGATTCACGATCTGAAAGAAGTTTTCAGCCTGGATTTGAGCGGCGATGTGAAGAAGATCGTAACGGAGGATGCCGAGTACAGTGCTCCCGTCGTCATACTCGCCACCGGAGCGGAGTCACGCCGGCTGCCCGTCCCGCAGGAGGCGGAATTCAGGGGCAACGGAATACACTATTGTGCGACTTGCGACGGTTCCAACTACGAAGGCGCCGACCACGTTATTGTCGTGGGCGGGGGGAATTCCGCCGTCGAGGAGGCCGTTTATTTAACGCGTTACGTCAAGCGTATTACGATCGTGCACCAGTTTGATCATTTTCAGGCCTCGAAGACGGCCCAGGAAGAAGCAGCGGCCAACGACAAGATCAGCGTGATCTGGGATTCGGAACCGAGAGGAATTCTAGGGGAGAAGAGGTTTGAGGGGTTGGAGATTGAAAATGTCAAAACCCATCAAATGAGCCGGGTAGAAGCGAACGGAGCGTTCGTTTATATCGGCATGCAGCCGAGGAATGCGCTCTTGGCAGACGAGGTGAAACTGAACGAGTGGGGGTATGTGGAAGCGGATGACGAAATGCGCACCAATGTACCCGGAGTTTTTGTTGCCGGCGACATTCGCAGCAAGACAGTTCGCCAGGTGGCCACGGCCGTCGGGGACGGGGCCGTCGCCGCGGTTAATGCGGAACGTTATCTCATGAACCGGGCCCGCCGGTCCTGATTTTCCGCTTTTGTGCTTGGCGGTCACTTGCTGAAGCGGTGCCGGGGAACCGCAGGAAAGGCGGAATGAGTTCTTTGCGGATTTTCGGCCGGATGAGTATTTTGGGCAAAAGCCGGGAAAACTCTTCTTGAACCGTTTCCCTGAAGTGTTTTCGCGCTTAGGCCAAGGATTAGACTTCGCCGAGGATTTAGTCTCGCCGCGTCGGGGGCAGCGCCCGAGAATTTTTTGAAGGAGGTTTTCTTGATGCCAACCGTAACACTGAGTCAACAGGAAGTCGAAGTGGTCAAACGTGCCTTGCAGCATTGTTTGGATACCTGCCAGAAGGGCGGGGCGGAAGCCGGCTGCCCGGATTGCCAAAGTTTGCTTGAGGTTCTGAAAAAGCTGTCGTAGGTTTCCTCAATAGGCCGGATAGTTGGGAAGTAATTGACTCAAGCTGCAGGCGGGTTTAAAATAGGGTTGCGGCAGGATACCCAATAGGGGTGTAGGGCATCCTGAGATCTTTCGGCTCGGCGGTTTTTGACTGGGAACCGCTGCGGGAGGAAATGATGAGCGTTTTTGAAATTGTGAAAAGGTACACTGCGGAGGAAGAAGGCAGCAATCTGAGCTGCGGCGGCAATATTGTCTTCTTGTCTCTGCAGCCCGGGGAGAATGTTTTAGACCTGGGCTGTGGCAGGGGAAGGGAGACGCTCGAAGCGGCTAAGTTGGTTCAGCCGGGCGGCATGGCTTGGGGGCTGGATCTTACGCCCCGGATGATTGAAGCCGCCAAACAGAACGCTGTGGCGGCAGGGCTTAAGAACGTGGGCTTCTTCCTGGGTTCCATGCAAAATATTCCGTTGCCGGATGCTTTTCTGGATGCCGTAATCAGCAACTGTGCGATCAATCATGTTGAGGACAAGGCGGCTGTTTACCGAGAAATTTATCGTGTTCTGAAGCGCGGCGGCCGGTTTGTCGTATCGGACATCATGACGGACGATCCGCTGCCGCAAGCAATTAAAGAGGACCCTGAAGCGGTGGCGGCCTGTTTCGGAGGAGCCGTCACTGTCGAAGAATATGAAAGCGCTCTTAAAAGTGCGGGGTTTGAAAGAGTCCGGGTGTTTAAAGAGAGGCGTTATGTGAAAAATGGGTATGACATGATTAGCAGAACGTTCTCCAGCCATAAATTCTGACCCGGCCGCGATTCTTTTGAAGGGAGGTGAAATCCATTGCGTCCATTGACTCAACCGGCTTCCACATGCTGCACGAGCCTCGCTTTAAACGTCGCTCAATGCTGCTCGAAGTCCTCTCAAATCGTCGCGGGTTGCCACGACTGATCCTTTGGCGGCAGAGATTCTGCCGCCCTTGCCGAAAACCCGTTGACCCCGAAACTCGGTTTACGCTCAGAAACCGACGGCTGGCGAAGGAACGGAACGAGGGCGCTCAAGTTCAAGAGAGGCGCGGGGGGATACTCGGGCCGCTGCTTAGGGAACCCGGGGGTCGTTACCATAGATTTACATCCTAGAGAAGAGGGTGGGAATATGTACTATAGTCGCTACAACCTTTTGCTGACGATGAAGGAAAACCCAGAGTTTCCGTATGCTATTATGAACTCTTTGGCAGGATCGTTTGATTTGGTTAGGCAGCAGGAATACGAAAAGCTGCAGGAAATCAAGAAGGACGGGAGCAGTTCGGACCCGCAGTTTGCCGACTATCTCCTGAGCCGTGGGTACCTGTACCGGACTAGGGAGGAGGAAGAGGCCGAACTGCAGAGGAGATGGCCTGAATTCCAAAAAGCCCTGCACGAGACCGAACCGCAAGTCCTTCTCGTTCCGACTTATGCGTGTAATCTCGCCTGCACTTATTGTTACCAGAACGGCATCAAACAAAAGACTCAGCTCATGACCCGAGAGGTGGCAGACGCTTTCTTTGACCGTTTGGCTGAGCAATTTCCCGCGACGAAGCCGTTCATTACCCTATTTGGCGGCGAGGCGCTTAATGCTGCGCCGAGGCAGATGGAAATCGTGGACTATATTGTAAAACGGGCGGCGGCCGGCGGGTATGCGATCGCGGCGGTGACCAACGGCTATGATCTGGCGGAGTACTTGGATATCCTGCAACAAGCCCGCATCAAAGAGATCCAGGTCACTTTGGACGGTCCGCAGCCTGTTCACGACCGGCGCCGGCATACCGCCAACGGCAAAGGGACGTATGACAAAATCATGGTCGGGTTGACGGAGGCTATTGGGCGCGGGGTGCCAATCAACCTGCGCGCCGTGGTTGACAAGAGCAATTTTGCCGATCTTGTTCAATTGGCGGAAGATCTCGAGGCCAGGGGTTGGTTGGATCTGCCGGCGAGTCGTTTTAAGACCCAAATCGGCCGTAATTATGAACTCTTCGAGTGTTACGCCTCTCCCCAGCACTTGTTGGATCAAGCGGAGCACTGGGCGCTCTTTCTGGAACTGGCGGAAAAATATCCTATTTTGAAGAAATTCCATCGACCCGAATTCAAAGGAATCAACCATCTCGTTCAGAGCGGAGAGCTCTATCTGCCGAGTTATGATACTTGCCCGGCTGCCAAAACGGAGTGGGTGTTTGACCTGTATGGCGATATCTACGGTTGCACGGCGACTACCGGACAAGACGAGTATAAGTTGGGGACTTTCTATCCGGTCTATGCCCTGCAAGAGAAGGAAGTCAAAGAGTGGCAGGAGCGCAGCATCTTGAGCATTCCGGAGTGCCGGGAATGTGAGGTCGGGTTGATTTGCGGCGGAGGCTGCGGCGCGATTGCCAAAGATCGCCGGGGAAAAGTCTTGGCTCCGGATTGTCATCCGATCAAAGAGATTCTTAATTTGGGACTACAATATTACGGGGATGAACTCCTGACAATGGGACACTGAGGGGTTGAAAGCCGGTATTCGCGCGGGGAAAGCAAACGAAGGCAGAGGGGAAAAGGGGCCGGAGCAGAGGAATCGGATTAGAGGGTTAGAGAAAAGGAACAGAGAAATCGGGTTAGAGAATAGAAATTTGAGCAATGGGTTTAGACAAAAGGAATCGAGGACTGAGTTTAGACAAAAGAAATCGAGGAATGGGTTTAGTTAGAGAGAGCAAATAGAGGAATTGTATCAGAGAAGGCGAATAGAGAGATTGAGGCAGAGGGAGTGGATCAGGGCGCCCGGAAGGGCAAGAAAGAAGAAGTTGCGTCCGAGGCGAGAAGCGGGAAACAGCCGGAAGGGAAATTAGCCGAACGGGCCGGGAGAACGGAAGCGGGGGAGCGGCCTCCGTTTAAGGAGTGGTTTGTATGTCCGCCTTTATTTTGGAAAAGCTTTGCCGGGGCTGTCAGCGCTGTGTACACGCCTGTCCCAACCAGGCGATTCAAATGGTCGCTCACATGGCGGTCGTCGACCCGGAAAAATGCGTGGAATGCGAGGAATGCATGGAAGTGTGCATGCAAGGTGCGATAACTTTCAGGGACGATCGAGAAGAGAAGAAGGAGGCGCTGGGACATGGCTGAGGATGAGAGAAGTCAACTGGAGGCAAAGCTGCGAGAAGTAGAGAACCAGTTGCAGGACTTGAAGGCCCGCTGGCCTGCCCATTCGCTTAAACCTGCCATGCTTTCGCAGCTGGAAGACCTGGAAGAGGAAAGGGACCGATTGAAGGACCTGCTCGCCGAACGACGGGGGTAGTCAGACCCGCCCGGCGGAGTCTGGGTTCAAGGGGGTACCTTATGAACATGCCGTTAGAGGAAAAAGGGGATCCGCTGGTTGCCAAGATTGAAGAGATTCATCACAGGGTTATCAGTTTAAGCGATCTGATCGCCGCGGAGGCCGACAGTCTCCAAGTTATCCAAGAAGCCGGGGAAGTGCGGGCTTCTTTGGATGAACTGGAGAAACTCGTTTTCGAGCGCTTCAGCAGGGAATGTTTTCTTTCGGCCATGGATAAGGATGCCCATGATGTCGGCGATTTACTGGTGGTTCTCCACCGGCTGTTTCGCTGACACTCAGGCACGTCTAATTCCTGTGGGGCAGGGTGAAACAGAACCTCCACCTCCCTAGGCTGCCTCGAAAGCCGGACGTGGTCATCATGGATCCACCCCGGTCCGGTGTTGGCGCGGCCGTTATTGAGCAACTCGTACCAAGTGAGCTTGGTCCAGCCGGTTAATATGTTCCCTTGGACAAGGCACGTGGAAAGCGCAACATGTCTCGTAAATAAGAACAGCTGAAACCCGCTCGTAGAGCGGGTTTCAGGGTTTGTGGGGGTGTTTCAAGAGGACTGCGGGATGTGGTTATAAGAAAATGTATAGGACCATTTTATGCTTTTGCCGCATAACCTCGTCCGCCGGAACATGTTCCTCGCACAGGGGAACATGTTTATGGGTAAAATTAGGGGAAAAACATGTTCCGGTGTGCGACCCTCCGTGTGGATGGAAAACGTCGGGTGAGGTAATTTGTGGAAGTAGAGTTAGTGATTTGTGGGTTTTTTTCGTGGGTAGAAGGGAATGGCAGGGGAGCGTGGAATAAAAATAGGTACAGCGCGGCAACGTCTGGATATACGGTCAAGGGCTAATCACCCCTTCGGTTGCGCCTCTGATAAAGCTTAACCGGCAGTCTACCTCCGAGGAGCCCGGTATAGGAAATTTGCAGTGGGGGCGGGGTCGTTACCAGATGATGGCCTTATGCCCGTAGAGGGTGCCAGGACCGTTGGGGAGCGTTGAACCGGGTTGGCCGCGGTTGGTCTGGGCATAGGTTTCACTTATTTGTTTGCGAGAGGTGTTATAATTGAGGTATGCAGAGAGCCCGCCGCCGTGCGGGCGACGGGTCCCCGTGTGGAATGGTGCGAAGGTCTCAAATTTCCCGGGGTTATTGGCAGGAATATGGGGGAGAATGTCGAAAAGCTGAACAGGCGGACCGGATTAGCGTAGTGCGGAGGGTTTTGCTCCGCTTTGCTCTTTGAAAGATAAATAGCGATAAGGATCTGACTAGGGGTTTTGGAGGTGCCGGCGTCGCGCGAGACTTGAGAAAGAAACAGATATGTTCCCGCGGACAGGTCACGTTGAGACCGTGGTTTTACTGCAGAAAACAGACAGCTGAAAGCCGCCTGTAGAGCGGATTTCAAGGTTTTAGCATGTGCGTGCCAGGGTAACGAGATGTGTTTTAAAGGTAATTGATGTGCATGGGAACATGTACTTGAGTAAAATACAGTTAAAATATGTCCTTCAGTGTAAAGGGGCCTTGAGACTGTGAATGAAGATTTTATGTAATTTGTGGAAATTACCGTAGTAATTTATGCCAAAGGGAAAGGGCTTGTCTGTATAGGGGTCAGTGAAGAGTATAAAACGAGCTACACAGCCAGATCGTATTTGCGTACGGTCTGGCTGGTTCGGTTTTGTGGGAAACATAATTTTTTAAGAAAATTAGGAGGAATATTTAGGAATATGTGCGAATTCTTATTCTAAAAAATTCGATAGGAGAGTAGTCGAATATGGACAATCTTACAAAGTTGAAATCCGACAGATTCCATTTCTTAAGAGCTTTATTTGAGGCTACTGGCGGGAGGCAACTTTCTCCCGTGAATATGTGGACCCTAGGCAAGCAATTGGGCTTTCCAGGAGATTACACAGAAGGTATCGTAGAATATTTGGTAGAGGAGAGTTTGGTTCAGTATTTTGCGTTGGGGGGTGAAATAGTAATCACTCACAATGGAGTGGTTCAGGTCGAACAAGCAATATCAAAACCTGATCAACCAACAAAATACTTTCCACCCATCAATATAATTAATGTTCAAAATATGGTTGGTTCACAGATTCAACAAGGGAATGACAATAGTACTCAAACAGGTACTTTTTCGCTTCCTGATCCGGCGGTACTAGCTAGCTTTATCGATGAATTAAAGAGTAAGATTCCCGAACTTAATCTTGATGCTGAAAAATTACAGGAATTAAATTCGGAAATTATAACTGTGGAAGCTCAATCAAAATCGAGTAAACCAAAATATACGATCATAAAGGAATGCCTTAAAAGCATACGTAATATCCTTGAGGGTACAGCCGGAAGTATAGCCGCCAGTGCATTGCTAGCAAAATTAGCTTTATTTGGCTCGTAGATATTAAATGTTAGAAAGGTGATCAAAATGGGAAATACTTACGGTGCAACGTCCCGCCGAAAAATGCTTGACATCTTGGCGAAAGATCCTGAAGCAATATTCTTAGATCCTTATGGTCAGGAAATACCGCACGAAATTATATTCGGTGGAATAGTTGTGAATGAGGATGATGAAGAGTTTTTCGAAGATGATTATGAGGAGTAACAAATCTCTATTTTCACATGTGAAAATTAGAAAATGTTAATGATGGGATGGACAAAGACCCTTACAATTAGTAACTCAGCACTGTGTTAATTGACTTATTGCATTGCGTTTCCAAAACAAGGAAGGAATGGTCTCGGAGTTTCTAGATATAAAAATAAAGTGACTGGTGCGGAGTGGATTTCGATGAATGAACTTTATGAGTTAAACATTAATGAGTTGGCTGAACGATTAGAGAAAACCACTGAATACAATAAGCTGTTTTGTATTTTGATGATCTTAAGGGAAAAGGGATATGACATATCAAGTTGGGTTGAAAAGATTATCGCCCCTCTGAAAGACAAACGTCTTATTGCGGAATTCCGACTCGTGATGCTCATGTCCGAAAAATCAGCCCAGTTTCGATTGAGCTTAAATGAGATGTCGGAAGACAAAATTATTTATCACGTCAAGCGTAATCCAAATTTTGTATTTTATCTCTATAAACCTACGGCTCGGGTTCTCTTGGCAGTTTTTCAACGGGATAAAGGGTTTAATAAATATTTTCATCAGAGCATTGATGAGATTATAAGTAATTTGCCTGAAAAAGAGCTTTTTAAAGTTCTGAGCCAAGAACCCGAGCTGATTAAATATCTAAACAATCCCACTGAACAGTATCTTATTGAAGCAGTGAAAAGAAACCCACGGGTGATTCGCTATCTAGATTGCCCTGAAAAACTAAGCAAACTCTGTGCAAAAATCCCTCGAAACAAAAAGGAATTCACTAGGATTTTGTGGAAATTTAGAAGTGACCAAACAACGAAACTCCACAACCACCCTTTAGAGAATTCCTCGTTCCTGTGGTTCTCCAAAGGGACATGAAAATCCTTTTTTGGGGGGCAAAAAATGTTACGACTTCGCAACGAACAGCTTACAATTTGGGACTCCATTTTGCCGAAGGAAGTGCTGGAACTAAGCCCAGAACTCAAGACGGTTGATCGTCTCTTGGATGATGAGCGATTTATGGAGCCCTTTCTCTCTCACTGGAATATTCGTATTGGCCGACCAACTGTTCCGGTGGAAACTTATCTCCGTCTAATGTTTCTCAAATTCTGTTATGGATTTGGCTATGAAACACTTGTTAGCGAAGTCAGTGACAGTATCAAATGGCGGCGGTTCTGCCGCGTTGATCTCGATGCCTTAGTGCCGCACAGTACGACATTGATCAAGCTGAGCCAGAAATACGGGGACGAAATCATTGAGGATCTGAACAAAAAACTTGTTACTAAGGCGAGTCAGGAACAGATGACACGGAACCGGCGGCTGCGTACGGACACTACAGTAACCGAATCCAATGTTCACTACCCAACGGATGCCCATCTGCTGGCGGATGCAGTAAAAACCATAACCCGACAGGCGAACCGCCTTTGCGATCAAGTGAGTGGCACAGTTCCTAAGATGAGGAATCGTTTTCGTTCAACGAAAAAACGGATACTGGAAATCGGCAAGACCTTGAAACGGCGAAGCCATGAGGCGGTACAGGAGGTTCGCAACATCACGGATAAGCTTGTGGATAAAGCGATTGAGACGATTTCCGATGCCCATCGGATAATGGATAAAGTTGAAGAGACTTGGGGCGAGCAAATAAGCCCAGCTCTAAAAAATACGATCGAGAAATTGGACAAGCTCATTCATACCACGGACAAGATTGTCAATCAAACGCTTCAGGTGAACAGCGGAAAAACACACATCCCGCAACGGGTAATTAGCCTCTATGATCCTGACGCGAGGCCTATCCAGAAGGGCAAGTTGAAGAGCCCGACGGAATTTGGCTATAAGACCGAAATCACAGAGAATGAAGACCGTCTGGTTACGGATTACAAAATCCATATAGGCAACCCCAGCGATGAAAGTTTGCTCTTGGGCACCGTGAGACGCCACATCGAAAACACTGGGCGGATCCCTTACGCTGTTGCCACTGACCGTGGTTACAGCAGTGGTAAGAATGAAGCAGCTTTAACCGAACTGGGGATAAAACGAATATCCATCCCAAAGAAGGGCAAGAAAACTCAGAAGCGACAAACCCATGAAAGGCAAAGATGGTTTCGACGTCTGCAAGCATGGCGTGCTGGTGGAGAAGGAACCATTAGCATCTTGAAACGTAAATATGGCCTGGGGAGGAGTCTGCTCAGAGGACACCGCGGAGTTAGCATCTGGGTGGGATTTGGCATACTGACCTACAATTTAAGAAGATTGGCCGCCATGAATTAGGAAATGGCAAGGAATACCCCTCTACAATGCCGGGGATTCATACTGATGTATTCCGATCCCAGGGGGTCGGTCAAGGGACGGTTTGCAAACCTACTTTTTCAGGGCAATCTAGGTATGTTCTTAGATGCGAATAATCCTACCAATGCAATTTGGATCGGAACATGCCTGATTATTGCTACGATCTTCGGATGTTCCGTACGGATTATCAAAACTATAGAGGAATATCATAGGAATGATTCTGAGAAATAGCCTTATGTCAAACTTACCCGAGGTCAACTCACCCCGCTACTTGCCCCTTACCAAGTTCTAGAACCCGCCTCGATTGGACCAGGATACTAACCATGATATGGTTAAACGGTTTAGACAATAATGTCAACTACCCCCACTTAACGCCGTAACCGGCGTTAAGTGGGGGCTTGGGGAAACGTGTAAGCCAGTCTTGCACGCCCCCAGGCCCGGTTGATTAGCCCCAGTGGTCGGGATGTTCACCGTAAGGGGACCGCCTTCCACTCCGTTAAGCCAGAATATATAGGCACCCTGGGATACTCCACACGTCCCAGGGCCTGCGGTGAGTGTCTGAACATCTCTGATGGGTAGGAGAAGTGATGCTCACACAAAAACCTGGCATTAACATTGGCGATGTGGACCCACTGTCTTTTAGACAGACTTATCTCTTCGAGGAGATGAAAAACGTGGTCTATGTATTATCGAAAGACGGGACACCGTTGATGCCGACTGAACGACATGGCAAAGTACGAAGGATGCTTAAGGGATGGCAAAGCTAAGGGGATCCAGGCAAAGCCTTTCACTGTCCAGCTTATGTATGAAACGACGGAGTATACGCAATCGGCTGCTTTAGGCTTGGACTCCGGGTATACCCATGTGGGTTTCTCAGCGGTCAATACAACAAAGGAACTGATAGCTGGGGAATTAACCTTGCTTCAAGGCCAGGTCGAACGCAACAAGGAACGTTCTATGTACCGCAGGCAGCGGCGAAACAGACTTCGCTACCGGGCCAAGCGTTTTAGTAACCGCAGAAAACCGGCAGGGTGGCTGGCTCCCAGTCTACAGAACAAGCTGGATACTCATATCCACTTGGTAGACAAAATTTCTACCTTGGTTCCCATAAGCAAAGTTGTCGTAGAAGTAGCTGCCTTCGACATCCAGGCGATCAAAAATCCCGGAATCGAAGGGAAGGGCTACCAACAGGGCGAACAGTATGGATTCTGGAACCTCCGGGAGTACATCTTTCACCGGGATAATCATCAATGCCAAAACCCGGAGTGCAAAAACAAAGCCGGAGAAAAAGTGTTGCAAGTGCATCATATCGGCTTCTGGAAAGAAGATCGAAGTGACAGGCCAGGGAATTTGATCACGCTCTGCACAAAATGTCATACCCCGGCCAATCATCAGCCTAGCGGATTTCTGCACGGTTGGCAGCTGAAGGTCAAAAGTTACAAGCCGGAGACATTTATGTCGATTGTGCGCTGGAAACTGGTTAATGCCCTTGGTTGTGAACACACCTATGGGCATGTCACAAAGGCAAAACGCATTGAGTTAGGACTTGTTAAGTCTCATGCCAACGATGCGTTTTGTATCGCTGGAGGAACCCGCCAGCAAAGAGTTGATCCGCTACAGGTGAAGCAGATTCGGCGGAATAATCGGAGCTTGGAGTTGTTCTACGATGCCAGGTACATCGACATTCGCACAAGTGAGAAAGCTTCCGGTGGGGAGTTATTTTCCGGCAGAAGAACCCGGAACAAGAACTTGAACGGACCTAATCTGCGGGTTTTTCGAGGTCGGAAACTCTCAAAAGGCCGTCGCAGTATACGGAAGAGGCGGCATGCATACCAACCGGGAGATACAGTCCTTTTAGCCGGACAGAGGTTTTCCGTGAAAGGCATTCAGAACAGGGGAGCTTATATTAAGTTAACGGATCTAGCCAAGCCGGTGAAGACAGAGTTAGTTAGCCCGTTATATTATGGGAAAGGACTATGTTTCAGGTAGGAACCAGCGTCCATCCCCGACCTTAGAGGTCGGGGATGGACGCTGAGCATTGGTAAAAAAGGAGTAGATGTTCAGGAACCATTCAATGAGCATTTAGAAAGAAATTATAGCACAGGCGGAAAATGATGACATTTTTTCTGGTATAAATGTATCTGTAGTCCTCAGGACGAAATGTTTGCAGTACAACTTCTGCCCTGCCTAATCTTTTCTGCCAATTCATTGAGGTAGGTCCAACGCTCCAACATTTCATCAAGCTTCTGCTCAGCCGCCTGTTGCTTTATCGTCAATTCCTGCAGTCTGGAAAAATTGCTTCCCTGTTCATTCATTTCATGTTGAATCTCTTTGAGTTCTTCTTCCGTTTGCGCAATTTGGTCTTCTATTTGCTCATATTCCCGTTGTTCTTTATAGCTCATTTTCAACGGGCGTTCTTTCCTTCTCTCCGGTTTTTCTTCTTCTAATTCCGCCTTCTTAAGCTGAGCCTTCTCAGACGGGACCTCCACAGACGGGCCGACTTGTCCCGAAAGTTGCCACGCCTGATAATCCGAGTAGTTTCCCACATAGGCTTCAATCTGCCCTGTTCCCGTGAAAGCAAAAATCTTGCCGGCCATGCGATCGAGAAAATACCTGTCGTGCGAAACGGCCAAAACAGCCCCCGGAAACTCATCCAGGTACTCTTCCAAAACCGTCAAAGTCTGAATGTCCAAATCGTTAGTGGGCTCGTCCATTAAGAGGACATTGGGAGCCCCCATCAAGATGTGCAGAAGATAGAGCCTGCGCTTTTCTCCCCCGGAGAGCTTCGAAATGGCCGTCCACTGGGACGAGGGCACAAACAAAAAACGTTCCAGCATTTGGGCGGCCGTCACGGTCCTCCCATCGGAAGTGGGAATCACTTCCGCAACCTCTTTGATATAGTCAATCACCCGAGTATCAGGATTCATCTCCGTGTTCTCCTGGGCAAAATAGCCGATTTTGACCGTGGAACCCCAATCGACACAGCCGCTTTCCGGAACACTGCGCCCGGCCAGTAAGTTCAACAGAGTCGATTTACCGCTCCCATTCGGGCCAATAATCCCTATCCGATCATTTCTTAACAAGCTGTAACTAAAATCCTCGATCACAACACCCCGGCCTGAAAACTCTTTATGCAGGTGAGTCCAGGCCAAGACTTTTTTGCCCAAGCGGGATGCCCCAGTGGCAATTTCGACATGTCCCAAAGGTTCCGGCGGTTTTTCGGCCTGAAGTTTCTTAAAACGCTCAATCCTAGCTTTTTGTTTAGTGGAACGCCCTTGGGCCCCCCGTTGGATCCAGGCCAGCTCGTTACGCAAACGGTTTTGCCACTTGCGCTCTGAAGCCTCTTCCCGTTCCAGGCGTCCGGCCTTCAGTTCCAAGTAACGACTGTAGTTGCCCGGGTATGGATAGAGTTTTCCCTGGTCTAGCTCCATAATCCGGGTAACCATCCGATCCAGGAAATAGCGGTCGTGCGTGATCATGATCAGCGCACCCTTGCGCTTGTTTAAATATTGCTCTAACCAATCCACCGTATCATTGTCGATGTGGTTGGTGGGCTCATCCAGAACGAGTATTTCCGCCGGGTTGATGAGGGCACTCGCCAAAGCCACTCTTTTGCGCTGGCCGCCCGATAACCTCCCCACCGCCGCATCAAACTCGTGAATTCCCAGTTTATTGAGAACGGTCTTCGCTTCACTTTCCAGTTGCCAGGCATTAGCAGCGTCCATTTTCTGCCCCAAGGACAGAAGCCCTCGTTGGTATGCGGGGTGATCCGGATGATTCGTGAGCTTCTCAAGCGCCGATTCGTAAGCATTCAGAAGCTGCATCACCGGTGAAGTTCCTTTGAATACCTGCTGCAAGACCGTCGCCTCATCCTCAAAATCCGGATTTTGGGGCAGGTACTCGAGGCGCACACTGTTTCCGACCGTGACTTGACCCTGATCCGGCCATTCCACGCCCGCCAAAATCTTTAACAACGTCGACTTGCCTGCGCCGTTCACCCCAATAATTCCTATCTTATCTCCTTCATCAATACCAAAAGATATCTCAGAGAAAAGTACTTTTTCGCCATAGCTTTTTGTCAGGTTTTCAGCCGTTAAAACATCCATTGTTTCTCTCTTTCGGCCACAATCCGTGTGTCATTCTCATAAATCGGGGTAATTTCGCGCGGCATTCAACACTCTGTACACTACAACCTTATCACCTACCACCTTATAAAACGCAATATAGCCATCGATCATCAGCATACGGTATTCCTGTTTTGCCAGCTCGGTGTCAGGTACGATTTTTCCGATGAGCGGAAAGTCCGCGAGTGTGTCAATTTTCCCGGCCACCTTCTCTGCCAGGTCCAGTGCCGCTTTCGGACTGTCCGCCGCAATGTAAAGGTATATTTCAACCATGTCCTCACGGGCGATTTGCAGCATCGTGACTCTATGCCTGCTCATGATGGAGACCCCTGATATACCCTCTCACATCATCCGTCGTGTAAGTCGGCGTTCCGTTAAGCCGCTGCTGCTCCGCTTCCAACAGTTTGGCTCTCAGGTTGAGCATAGCTTCTCTTCGTTCATACGCGGCAATGCTCATGACAACCAGTTCACCCTCGCCATTCTTTGTCAAATAAACGGGTTCAGACTTTTCTTTACATATCCTCGTTATTTCACCAAGCTCTGTTCTCAGAGCCGTTGTGGGCTTAATCACCATTGCGCATCACTCCCATACATGATTACGGCTTAATTATGCTCTTTTCGTGCTCTTATTGCGTATTATTTTAGCACAGGTGCTCCAGGGGTGCAAGAGCCGATGAGGGCAAGCGGACATAGGCCCTAGTAAGAACTGTAAAAAGCCCTCGCTCCCAGGCGACATTGAATCTCTATGGTTCACTGGAGACTTGTCTGCGCTATCCCAGCTGGGAACCGGATTACCGGCCAGGCCGCAGCCACCGCGAATTCTTAACGACCCTGGCTGATAGGGGCGGAGGGAGGCCCGATTTGCTTCCTGGCGCTCCGGAAGCCGCAGGGAACGATTTGATTGAGCAGTTAGGGAAGCCTCGTTGATGAGCTTTAGGACATCTTCTTGAACGGTAAAGTGAAATGGGAAGGCTGACAACCTTCAAGGTAATCTTGGTATGATCATCGCCCGGAAAGCACCTTGACATGTATATGACAATATTATAAAATATGTCATAGAGAGATTAGGTCCTGTCTGCATACCGAGAGTGGTATCTGTCTCCGTACCGAGAGTGGTTATCCTATTTACGCACAGAGAACAGGATCTATCTGTGTGCAGAGTAAGATATTCTGGCGAGTTTAACTTAGAAATAAGCACAGTGAGGTTTTGATGGCTATGAAGACGATGATTTGGACAAAACAAAGCGATCTGTTTAAAGCGCTCGGACATCCGTCACGGGTACGCATCCTGGAGTTCTTGGGCAGCGGCGAGCGCTGTGTTTGCGAGATTATTGATGAACTTGGGTTGGAGCAGTCCAACGTTTCCCAGCATTTGGCCGTATTGAGGCGGGAAAATGTGATCGCAGCGGAGAAGCGCGGTTTAAAAGTGATGTACAGGATCAAGCACCCGGAAGTCTTGGAAATCCTGGAAAGAGGGCAAAAAGTTATCCGCGACGAATTAGAAGACAGCTATCGTTTGATGAAGCAATTGAAGTAGGGTTCGGGCGCAAGGGTTTTGGCCTTGATTTCGCTGGGAGAATTTATCCGGCAAAATAAGCCTCCGGGGAAGGATTAGCAATCCCCGGAGGCTTATTTATTCTTTCGGAAGGCATAACTGTTCCGCAGGATAAGAAAACTTACGTCAGCTGCGGCGCTTACGCCAGGTACCTATCCGGATGTCGTTATCCTCTTGCAGGATAACGATGCTGTCAAGCCTCTGCAATGTCGCCGCTGCAGCTTGGGACACTTAATCTCAGCGGCGGCAGACCGGACTTATCCCTGGGACAGTTCAGTGCGGACTTGGGTGATCTCGCTGACTGAAGCGGCTTGGGCCGGCTTATAGTATCCTTTTTGCATGGCGACATTCGCTAACTGAAACTGAAATTGCTCGTCACCGTTTCGGATTTCCTGCAGAGTTTGACGCAGGTTAGGATTGGATGTCTCGGCGATGATCCGGGCGTAATTCCCTAAGCTGCCTTTGAGCCCGGTGAGGACATCGGCCACAATTTCTTTTTCTTGCATAAAATCACCTTCTCTTTTTCCTATTGTAAGAACTGCATCAAGCGCTGCTTCGTGCTTTTGGCAGACTGGGCAGATTGACTCAGCATCTGCTTGATTTGCTGATCATTGGCCTGGGTCGAGTATTCCTGCAGCTTTTTGGCGCTGAGAGTGTGAGCGGCAATAGCCTCCCGCAGGTTTTGCAGTTCCATGGCGGTAATCTGTTCTTGCATCTGACACGGCTCCTTTCTTAGAAAATCCAGTAGTAATGTGTTCGCCCGGGTCCCATTTTATGCGTGGACGCAGAAATTTAAAGAAGAGTAGATTGCTGACAATTGCGCTGACGAG
Organism: Acididesulfobacillus acetoxydans; assembly: GCF_902729405.1. Lineage (GTDB taxonomy): Bacteria > Bacillota > Desulfitobacteriia > Desulfitobacteriales > Desulfitobacteriaceae > Acididesulfobacillus > Acididesulfobacillus acetoxydans. The sequence goes on along the minus strand of NZ_LR746496.1, from coordinate 3,130,829 downwards.
AAGATTTTGAGCGGAAAGATCCGATACCGAAAAAGTCTTCCGCGTGGGGGCGGTCCGCACAACCACTTACACCCCGGTTTTGACAGAAGCAGGAACTCAGGGCTTTTGCGCGAATTATGGATATAGTGGCAGATAGCGGCAGAGTACGGCGGGACGGCGTTTGGAGATTAATGTGAGGAACATCAATGGCCGGTGCCGGTGCGTCCGGTCCGGGGCTGACGGAAGGAGGATTTCACTTTGCGTTCGCTGAAGATGCAAATCCTGGTACTCATTCTCGGTTCTTTGTTTTTACTGGCGGTCAGTTTCATGGCGGTTTTGGGCTGGTACATGAAAGACAGGGCGTTGGCTGCGGCGATAATCAAGGCTAAGACGGATTTGGCAACCTGTTCCGAAATAGTCGACCGGACCTGTCCGGGTTCTTGGCGTGTTGAGGGCGGGCTTTTATACAAGGGTTCGGTTGAGATTACGAATAATATTCCGCTGGTGGACCACTTAGCCGGTTTGACGGGGGACACTGTTACCTTTTTTCTGGGGGATACGAGGGTGGCCACAACCGTACGCGGCTCGACCGGAGAGCGGGCCATTGGCACCAAAGTTTCTTCTGTCGTCGCCCGGAAAGTTTTAAAAGAGGGTCAGAACTACCTGGGCCAGGCCAATGTGGTGGGGCAGATTTTTCAAACGGCTTATAGACCGTTGCGTGCAGATAACGGGACCATTGTAGGCATGTTTTACGTGGGTATTTCCCACAATTATGACCAGGAGATGATTGCTGATTCTCTGAAGAAAATGGCGCTCTTAGGCGGCGCACTTACGGTCGCGGTTGGCCTTCTCGCCTGGTTTTTCGTGCAAAGGGTGATCATTGAGCCCCTGCACAATATCACCATGAGCACACGTGATGTCGCGGCAGGGCATCTGGCCGAAAAGATTGACGTGGGGGGGCCCAGCGAGATTGGAGAACTGGCAGGCGCATTTAACCAGATGGTTGAGCGTTTGCCCCTAAGTTCATTTTCGGAGACACGCCCGAGTGCGGATGACGGCAGCGGGGGTGATGTCTTGGCCCGGATCTGCCATTCGTTGGAGCCGAAAGGATTGCCGAAAGGGCTCAATGAGGCGACCTTGCGGCAAATAGTTGTCTTCTTGTCAGATAAGGCGGTCGGCCCGGTTTCGGCCGAGGAGGTCGCGGAAGGTGTTCGCTTGACGAGGGTCACCGTCCGGCGCTATCTTGAGTTTTTGGAACAGTGCGGTGCCTTGAAAGGGGAATTGAAGTATGGATCGGTGGGCCGGCCTGTCAAACTGTTTTCACGGACGGGTCAGGCGGTTTTTACGGACGCGGGAGCAAAACCAAGGGAGTAAAAAGGGATTTTCTTTATTTACATAATTATTGTTCTTTATATTCCTTATGTTCCAAAGAGTGACGGGCATATAAATTGCCGGTAAAATTGGATATAAGAGGCTCATTCCGAATATTAGCATAATATGTCCATATTCGAAAAAGCGCTGTCAGAAAGCTTGCCAGGCCAAGAAGTCTGACTCACGGTTCAAGAAGTGCAGAGGCTCGAGTAAGACCAAGTAACCGGAAAAAAGCTGCCGAGAAAGAGGCTGAGGAAAGCGGCAAGCAACGGGTCAGAGGAAGCCAAGTTTGGGGAGGACCGGGCAGGGGAGGGAGCGGGTCGGAGGAGGTTTGGGTCGGAGAAGGACCGGGCAGGAGAGCAAGCGGGTCGGAGGAGGAGCGGGGCGAAGAAGGACTGGGCAGGAGAGGGAATGGGTCGGGGGAGATTCGGGTCGGAAAAGGAGTCGGCAGGAAAAGGTCCGGGCCGGAGGAGGAATAACTCGAAGAAAGCAAGCAAGTAAGAAGGAGAAAGAAAGGGGTACGACAGGTGGACGTTACGCGCCGCGGTTTTCTGAAATTGACGGGCTTGTCCGTTGTGGCTCTGGCCGCCGGGGTCGGGATCGATCCGGCGGCTGCGCAGGCCAAGGGTTATACCTTGAAAATCGATGGGTGCCAAAAGATCCCGAGCATTTGTCATTTCTGTTCAGGCGGGTGCGGGATGCTCTTATATGTCAAAGAGGGTAAGCTGATTCATCTTGAAGGGGACCCGGATCACCCGACCAATGAGGGGACACTTTGCCCCAAAGGCGCAAGCTTAGGCGCCGTGGCCTATTCCCCGCAGCGGGTGGTGAAACCCCGCCGCCGGGCTCCGGGTGCGAAGGATTGGGAAGAGATTACCTGGGAAGACGCCCTGGACCGAGTGGCTGAAAAAGTTAAAGAGGTGAGGGACGCAACCTGGCTTTCCAGTGAAGAGACCCCCGATGCCAAAAGCGGGCATTCGATTTCTTATACCGTGAACCGCGCGGAGGGGATTGCTTTTCTGGGTTCAGCGGAAGTAGATAATGAAGAGTCGTACCTCATTTCCAAGTTCTGCCGGGTACTGGGTGTTCCTTATAACGAACACCAGGCCCGTATATGACACGCCCCGACGGTGGCAAGTTTGTCACCCTCGTTTGGCCGGGGAGCCATGACGAATTCCTGGTCTGATCTGCAAAATGCGGAAGTCTTTCTCGTCGCCGGCAGCAACTGTGCCGAAAATCATCCCATTGCCATGCGTTGGATAAACCGAGCCAAGGCGAAGGGTGCCAAGATGATCGTGGTCGATCCGCGTTTCACCCGGACCGCCAGTAAAGCCGACGTCTTCGCTCAAATACGCCCGGGGACTGATATTGCCTACCTGGGTGCCATCATAAATTACGTCATTGTCAACAAACTCTATGATGAAGAATACGTCCTCAATTACACAAACGCTTTGTTGAAAGTCAATCGGGATTACAGGTTTGATGAGGGGCTCTTTTCCGGTTTTGACATTAAGAGCCGTAAGTACGGGGTGGATAGCTGGAGCTATCAGCTGGGTCCTGACCAAAAGCCTTTGACCGCGGCCTCTCTGGAAGACCCGGATTCTGTCTTCGCCAAACTCAAAGCACACTATTCCCGTTATAGTTTTGAGACTGCCGAAAAAATTACCGGCATCCCGGCCCAGACGATTGAGTTAATCGCCGAGACGTTCGCCAAGAGGAAGCCGGGTACGATTCTTTACGCTTTGGGTATGACCCAGCACACTACGGCGGTGCAGGGAATCCGGGCTTATGCTATTATTCAGCTTCTCCTGGGCAATATCGGCAAAGCGGGAGGAGGAGTCAATGCCTTGCGGGGAGAACCCAACGTTCAGGGTTCGACCGATATGGCGAATCTTTTTAATAACCTGCCGGGCTATTTACCGGCGCCGATTAGTACGGACAAGAACCTGCAGGATTATGCGGCCCGCAACGGGTCGATTCAGGTGAAGCCCTTGGTTTCTCTGTTAAAAGCTTGGTATGGTGAAAACGCGACCAAAGCCAACGACTACGCTTTCGACTATTTGCCCAAGATCAACCCGGCTATGAACGCCACCATGGTGAAGATGTTCGAACTAATGGAGAAAGGGCAGTTCAAGCTCCTTTTCAACATGGGTTCCAACTCGCTTGTTTCTATTGCTAATCGGCAGCTCGTGCGCTCGGCCCTGACCAAGCTCGACATGATGGTTGTCTCCGATCTGTTTGAAGTCGAAACGGCCCAGTTCTGGCGGGAGCCCGGTGTCAATCCCTCGGAGATCAAGACGGAAGTCATTATGTTTCCCGCCGCCTTTGTCTATGAAAAAGCGGGTTCCCTGACTAATTCTTCGCGCTGGATTCAGTGGAAAGAAGCGGCCATAAAACCCTTGGGCGAGGCCAAGCCCGATTTAGATCTGCTGGACGCCCTGTTTAAGAGGATTCGCCGGCTCTATGCGGGAAGCGCTGCGGCCAAAGACGCCCCGATTCTCAAGGCCCGCTGGGACTACGGCGAAGAACCGAGTGCCTTGAAAGTTCTGCAAGAACTGAACGGGTACGATGAAACTAGCGGCAAGCTGCTGCCGACCTTGGCGGATTACCTGAAAGCGCCTGTGGGGGATGTGTCCACCGGTTGTTGGATTTATGCCGGCGTCACGGGCAACGGCAATTTGGCGGCTCGGCGCAACAACACTGACCCGTCCCATTTGGGGCTCTTCAATAACTGGTCTTTTGCCTGGCCCGCCAATATCCGTATTCTCTACAACCGCGCTTCCTGTGATGTCGACGGGCAGCCGGTTGATCCGAGGCGCAAGCTCGTTTGGTGGGATAGCGCGAAAAGTCTCTGGCTGGGGAATGACGGTCCGGATGTCGTGGATAAAACCAAAGGCCCCAAGACACCGGAAGGAAAGCAGTCTTTCCGCATGAATCCGGAGGGATTAGGGCGTCTCTTTGCCGCCAAGTATACGAGTGGTCTGCCCGCGGCACCTCCCGCGAACGGGCAGCCTGTCATCGGCATCCGCCCGGCCGGTCTCTGTGTCGACGGTCCGTTGCCGGAGTTTTATGAGCCGACGGAGAGCCCCACGGAGAACCTCTTGCATGCGCAAGTTTCGGCCAGTCCGACTGCTCTGGTTCCGTCTGCGTTTCCGGAGATCCAAAAAAAGGGGAAAGCGGAGGACTTCCCTTATGTCCTTACGACCTACGGCGTTGTGGAACAGTTCTGTGCCGGGGGTGTCACCCGGAATATTCCCTGGCTCAACGAGCTTATGCCGGAGCCTTTTGCCGAGATGAGCAGGAACCTGGCTGCTAAAATCGGCGTGCGCGAAGGGGACAAGGTGGAAGTTTCCTCTGCCCGGGGGAAAGTGACGGTACGCTGTCTGGTGACAGACCGCCTCCAGACTTACAAAGTTAACGGCAGGGAGACGGAGACGATTGGTATGCCCTGGAGTTGGGGCTTTGCCTCTCTAAGCCCCGGTCCCAGCACGAATGAGTTGACTATTGCCTCCTTGGATCCGGGGGCGGGGACCCCGGAGACGAAAGTCTGCCTGGTCAATGTGAGGAGGGCGTAGGATGGCGAGAAAAATGATTTTTGCGGATACATCCAAGTGCACGGGGTGTAAAGCCTGTACGGTCGCCTGCAAGGAATGGAACGATCTGCCGGCTGAGAAGACCCATCTCATTGAGAGCTATCAGACCATGAAGGATTTCACCCCCAAGACCTGGACCTATGTGACCTTTATCGAACTGTACCGCAACAAAACCATGGATTTCTTTATGCGCAAGGCTCAGTGTTTTCACTGCGGGGATCCCGCCTGTCTCAAAGCCTGTACATCGAAAGCCATCAGCAAGAGTGCTGACGGTCTGGTGGTCATTGATCAGGACAAATGCATCGGCTGCGGGTATTGTGCGGAAAACTGCCCCTTCGGGGTACCTAAAGTGGATGCCGTTCGCAAAAAGGCCTACAAGTGTACCGGCTGCGTGGACCGGGTGGAGAACGGTTTGACCCCGGCCTGCGTCCAGACCTGTCAGCCCGGTGCTCTTCAATACGGAGAGCGGGAAGCGCTGCTGGCCAAAGCGAAAGAGCGTCTGAACGAAGTCCGCCGGCGTTACCCCCGGGCCCGGCTTTACGGCGAGCAGGAGATGGGAGGGACGACCTATGTCTATCTCCTGCTCGATGCGCCTGAGGTCTACCATTTGCCGCAGCACCCGGCCGTTCCCGTCTCTCTGACGCTGTGGCAAGATGTCATCCGGCCGGTGGGAACTGTGGCCGTGGGCGGGGCCGCGGCCGCAGTGGTCGTCGGAGTCTTGGGTAACTTGCTCCGAGGCGGTTATCGGCGGGAAGGCGGTCCGCCGGACGGCGGGGAACGCCGTTCTGCGAAAGGAGGGAAAAAGTAGTGGCTGCTGAGGACAGACAGGGAAAAGGTTCAAAAAGCTCGGCTGCGGCAGAGCAAGATCGGGTTTTGCGTTTTACGCGCGGGGAGCGGTTCAGTCACTGGGTGCACGCGATTTCTTTCTTTCTCCTGCTGATTACGGGTCTGGGAATTTTGAGTTTGTGGTTTCGCCCAGTCCTTTCTCTCTTCGGCGGAGTTCAAGCAGCCAGGGTGATCCACCGCGTGGTCGCCGTGATTTTCGTTGTCGTAGTAGCCGCCATGTTCTTCATCGGGGATCCCCGCTACCATTGGGAATGGTTGAAATCGGCCTTCAGTTTTTCGAAGGCTGACCGGCGGCACATCGGCGCTTTCCCGAAAGAATTTTTCGGCGGGCATGGCGAGTATCCGCCTCAGGGAAAGTTTAACGGCGGTGAGAAGATCAATTCGCTGCTCACGATCTTCGGCTCCGTTTTCATCACTTTAAGCGGGATTGTCATGTGGTTTCGGGGGAGTTTTCCGCCCGGACTTGTGCGCTGGGCTTACCCTATTCACGATTTGTCGATGTTTGTGATGACGGCGGCGGTGATCGGGCATATGTACCTCGGTCTTCTGCACCCCGATTCCCGCGCGTCAATTTTTGGTATGCTAAACGGCTATGTCCCCGTGAAATTTGCCCAATCCCATCATGCCGCTTGGTATAATGAGGTCAAGAGTACGGGGAACCGCTTCCACTTGTAGAAGCGGGAGTCTCGTGATTCGATTAGGAGCGTATGTAAGCGTGAGTTTCGGTCCGGTGGGAGGCAGACAATGAGCGAGCATAGGGGAGACGTCTTAAAAGTGGTGGCGGATGGAGTCCGGGGTCAAAGGCAGAAAGCCAGCCGGACGGAAGAACCGGATTTGGGGGAGGCCCGGAGAATTTACCGGCTCTTACAGGAGATTGTTCTGGCGTGGCAGGCTGAGAATGCGTCGGCTTCCGGGGACCTGCGCTCGAAGAGGTCTGCCGACGCGCGGGAAACATATGATGACGGGCGCCGTGAGCCCGAGAGCCGGGCAATACGCCCCTACTTTACGATCGGGCGCTTGCCGGAGAAAAGTGTGATTGAACTTTGGCACAAGCTTAATGCCGCCTCAGGGCGGGCTTGCAGCCCTGAGGAAACGGTTCAGCGGTTTGAGCAGTTTAAAGCGAGCGGGACCTTGGCGGAAGCGGACATGTTGGGACGGCTGCGGATTGCTTTGGCCGGGGTTGCTGGACTGGCCAGACGGCAGTACTCTGCCGAAGAGCTGGAGGCGGCGGGGCACAATTGGCTATCGCCTGTTTGTCCGGTCTGCGGTGAGCAATCGCTCCTTTCCCTGGTCTTGCCGCCAGTGGGGAAACGCCATCTCTTCTGCCGGGTTTGCGGTCACGAGTGGGCAGGTAAGCGGGTGGGTTGTATTCTCTGCGGAAGTGAGCAAGCTAAGGAGCAAACTTATCTCCGGTCGGAAAGTTACCCCGGCGTGGAGATAGTGGTTTGCCAAACATGTGGGGGATATTTCAAGGAGTTTGACGCCAGAGAGCGTTGGGTGGATGATTGGGTCTGGGAAGACATTCGCACTCTGCCGCTTGATTACGCGGCAGAAAAGTGGCTGGCTGAATCTGCGAGTTGCGGAGAGCCCGGCTGAGGAGCCGGATGCCGCTCATTTAAACAAGGCAAAAAAGTCGGTCATCAAAGCAGATACGTGGGAAGGAAGGATGCCCGCCGGTTCTTGCGGTCCTCGGCGTGACCCTGAAAAGCCATATTTAATTCGGCTGCTGTCCGGCTGGCAGAGAACTGATCGGAGATGCGTTGATACCCCTTAAGAGCGACCTCCGCCCTCAGTTTGCTGTCCGACAGCAGCCTTTCTATGGCAGCGGCCAAAGCTTGAGCGTCCTTGGCCGGGACGAGAAGCCCGGCGTCGTCTGCCAGCAACTCGGGGATGCCTCCGGTTTGGGTTGAAATCGTGGGAATTCCGAAACTCATCGCTTCCATGAGAGAAACGGGAATTCCTTCGTGCAGGCCGTGTCCCAGGTCGACGCTGGGAAGGACTACGGCTGAGACGGTTCGGGAAGCATAGAAACCTATGAGCTGTTCATGCGCCACTTGGCCCAAAAAGCGGACTTGGCCGGCAAGGCCCAGTTTCTCGCAGCAGTGCCGGAGCTCGCCCAGTAGTTCGCCCTGTCCGGCGAGCCAGAGGGTTGGATTGACTTGACGGCCCTTTAAAAGGGCCAAGGCGAGCAGCAAATAGCGGTGCCCTTTGACAGGGATGAGATTTGCCGGACAAAAGAGGACAGGGGCTTGAGCCTCGGCTGCCGGTGAAGTCCGGAAGCCCGGGTAGGGCTGAGACGGGGAGGCGGACTGAGAAGAAGAGGGAGGTCGGGTGGAAGAGGGGGGCAGGGAAACCCCCATGTGCAAGACAAAACATTTGCCCCCTGGCAACGGTGTGATCTCTTGCGCCATTCTGAGGCCGCTCAGGGAGATGAAACGGGCAAAAGCGGCGGAGGTGAGCTTTTGCGGCAGCAGGTTGTTCTCGACGATGTCCCAACGGTGAGCGGTGAAACTCCAGGGCAGTCTGGTTACGGTTGCAGCTACCCAGGCGGCGGTGGCTGTTGTCGTCGCCCAATGGGCGTGAATGTGCTCGGCACCGCATTTCGAGGCGAATCGCGCCAACCATAGGGCTTTGGGCAGAACGGCGAGGTTCTTCAGCAGGATCTTTGGTTGGCCGCGGCCGATCAGAGCCAGAAGTTGCGGCAGCAGAGCCGGATGTTTTAGAAGATGAACCAGTGCGGAAAGGAGAAGCCGGGGAGAGAGCAGAGGGACGGTTTCGGTGTTTGCAAGAAGAGGCAGCGCGTCTTTATGAAGGAGGTCCCCGCGCGGGTAAAGCGGGAGAATGGATATTTTATGACCCTGCTTAATGAGCTCATTGATCTCGGGAATTAAGAAGGCCTCGCCTGGGCCATAGGGAAAACTCGCGGTAACATAAATTAGGTTCACAACTAACTTCACCAGCATTTCTTCCGCAATTGTCTAATAAGGCAAAACCCCGCAGGATAGGTCCCTGCTCAATGACCGGCCTTCCTCACCTGACCGGGCAAATAATCGTGAGGCTGTACGCTCTTTTCCCAATAAGCCAGAGTTTTGGCGAGTCCCTGACGCAGCCGGACTTTCGGTTGCCAGCCGACTGGCAGATCGCTGGGGGCAAAAAAGCTGCGGGGGATATCACGGGGGCGGGCGGCCGTGTGACGCAGGTGAATATCTGCTTTCAACGCCCGAAAGAGTTGGGCTAATTGCTGTATGCTGTGTTCGCGGCTGCTACCCGCCAAATAAGTCCCTGTGGCGGCGGTGAGAGATAAGACGTTGGCTCGGGCTATGTCTTCGACATAAACAAAATCCCTGGTCTGAAGTCCGTCTCCCTCAATGAGCAAAGGCTCTCCCAGAACCGCAGCCAGACAGAATTTGGCGACTACACCCCCCTCTCCGGCAGGATTCTGACGGGGGCCGTATACGTTGCTATATCGTAAAATGACGCTCTCCAGAGAGGCGGTGAGACTTTCTGTACGCAGGAATTTCTCTACCAGAAGCTTGTTTCTGCCGTAAGGGGAGAGTGGACGAGTGGGTGTTGACAGGGTCAAAGGCAATTCGCCGGGATCGGTCATGCCGAAAACGGCTGCCGAGGAAGCGAAGACGAAACGGCGGACACCGCTGTGGATGGCATTGTCAATAAGGTTAAGCGAAGCCATAAGATTAACCTCGGCGTCAAGGCGAGGATTTCGCAAGGATTCCGGTGCACTTACCTGGGCCGCTAAATGAATGACGGCGTCCGGCCGGAAGGAGCGAAGGGCCCGGGCGACAGCGTCATAAGTACGCAGGTCTGTCGCAAAGACCGGGATTTCGCGGAGAGGCAGGTTGGCCGGCCTGCCGGTTGAAAAGTTATCCAATACACCGACTTCGTGGTCCTGATTGAGCAGGGTGTCGACCGTGTGAGAACCAATGAACCCGGCACCGCCGGTAACTAATACTCTCATGCAATCTCCTTTGTTCTGGTGTAACGCCTCGGCTCTTGGGCGCAAAGGGCGTATGCCGTACCTGACGCACTGAAGACGCAGGTACGGTTTGAGGCGGCAGAGCGGGTTTCGTATCCATTATCCGCTTTTCACCAGATTTAGTATTAACCTTCCTCTATAAACTATAAAGGAAGTTTTTGAGAGAGTCCTTAAAGCTATGCGAAAATCGTGTTAAGATTTGGTCAAGCCTGATTCACATCTGGTTTACAACTACCCATTCACAAAGTGGAGTGAATAGGCCATTGGGACGAATCCTGTCGCGGAAGACACATATCAGAAAAGCAGCCGGCGCCGTGCCTGCTCAAGACCGGCGGCAAAATGGCTGACGCAAGTGTTTTCATCCCGTCCCGCAGAAGATTGGCAACTTGAGACAAAAAATAGAAGAGCATGCATGCCGCCCGCGCGGATACACGCTCCCAGTTTGATCCGTTTGTTGTATGAACTTCGTTGCGCGAAGGCGGTTAGTGCCGAGGCTGAGCCATAAGACAGAGTCATGAAACCAAGTCAAGTGAAAGTCCGGCCGCGTCTAGCGAGCGGCCAGCGTCAGCCCGTCCGTTGTAACCAAGACCATATCCCCGTTGCGGACTGAAAAAGCATTGCCCTCGTCCGTGTCAATGTGTATATTAAGATGAGAATTGGCACTGACGCGGACCAGAACATTATTGAAGATTCCCCCGCGCAGACCGGGTATCTCAAAGCGCACATAGGCACCGTCGACAACCCCATATTGAGCGGCATCGCTGGGAGTCATGTGAATATGCCTGGCTGCTATGATGACCCCGGACGCCAAGATAACGCTGCCTTTGGGCCCCGCCAGTTCCAGGCCCGGAGTTCCCGCTAAGTCGCCCGAGTCCCTGACGGGAGGACGTACGCCCAGCTTGAAAGTGTCTGTGGTCGCCAACTCAACTTGAGACTGCTTTCGTACCGGCCCGAGAACACGAACCCCATTCAGGCTCCCTTTCGGTCCTACCAAAGTCAAGGTTTCCTCGCACGCAAATTGACCGGGCTGGCTCAGAAACTTAGACGGCGTCAAAGTGTAGCCGGGCCCGAATAAAGCCTCCACATGCTCTTGCGTCAGATGAACGTGACGGTTGGAGATCTCGATGGGAACTTGGAAAGCAGTCATATCAATCAACCTCCCCGGTAGTGTGCGGTAAAAATTTATCTTTCAACCACATTATACACCCAGTCTTGTGCAAAAACGTACTTTCAGAAAACTTGTGCTAGTAGAACTTCCGTCTTGGTAAAAGTCAAGAGATCTAAGGGTGAACGGTCGAAAAGGAACCGTGAACGGTCGTGAGTCAGATGCGACCGGAGGGTCGAGCGGCAACCCAGCCCGCGCTTTTTCATTTGCCGGTACCGGAGTATAATGGGTGGGGAAACGAGAAGAAAGCGGGTGGCGCAGTGGAACCCGGAGGGTTAGCCGGCAAAGAAGCGGAGTACAGGAAACTATATTTTGTCTGGTATTTTGATGATGATGAAGGATACGGAATAGAGGTTATGGCGGAACTGCGCGAAACGGCGCTCGGGCAGAGCGGTGCCGGAAGCCGTTTCGTGAGCGTTGCCAATTGGTCTTTCGGGCACGGGACCGAAGCGCGGGATTTGCGCAGGGCTTGGGGGGAGTATGTGGCGGATGCGGCGCAAAAGACTGGGGGGATGCTGCCTGCCGCCTTGACCTGTTTGATTTTGCGATATGACTTCGCATCCGGAAAATGTCAAGGTGATATAGCGAAGATGAAAGATATGTTGTCGCTTGGATAGGCCGAAAAAGGCTAAGGGGTCAGGTTTTTGTCGACCTGACCCCTTAGCTTTAGCTCACCGTCAGAATGTCGGTGTCTTTAACGTCTGATCCTAAGTGAAACAGGTTGGGAGCGGGGCCCCTCTGTCCCGGAGGTGTTGTCCTTGAGATAGGCGTAAATGAGGTAGGTGCCGGTTGGGGGAGAGTGTTTAGCGGGCGTGAGGGGAAATTGGACCGTGGAATTTCCTTCCACGGGATTTTGTATCGGAATGGTGATGCCTGCGGCTTGGCCGGGAGGTTGCACATAGAGGAAAGCCGAATACTGACTGCTGCCCGCGGGTAGGTTAAGGCCGACAGTGGCTTGACCGGACTTGGCATCATACGAGATGGGCGGCGCCAAGGCTGGGGTGGGAATGGCGTTCGCCCCGGGCGGACCGGAAGTTCCCGGCGGATTGCTTCCACCCGGGGGAGAGGTTCCGGCCCCTGCCCCCGGAGCCCCGCTGCCGGGGGCGTAAGCCGTCGGCGGACGGTAAGGCGCTTCGTCGGGCGGCCAGGGGATGGAAGGATCCCGGTCCGGAAGATTGAGGAAGACCTTGGTGATTTTGTTGGGAGTGTTGGGTCCGGCTAAATAATTGGGGTTGGCAGCGTCCACTTCCTTCTGGACCCAGACATTGCTCACCTGGGTGGGAAAGTTGCCGGCGGCCGCGATTTCGGTCTTGATGAACTGCGGCGGGGTGAGACTGCTGGGCAAGAGCCCGGATTTTGTGTCTATCTGCCCGCTCACGATGCCCGGCGGCTGGGGAATGGTGGGTTCGGGCTTAAGGCCCTGCAGAGCCGCTTCCATGACCTTTTTCCAGATTTCGGCGGGATACGAACCCCCAAAGACATTGTGCAAATAGTGCCTGCCGTCCGGGTCTGAGTCGTAACCCATCCAGACTACGGCGGCATAGCGGGGTGTATAGCCGGCAAACCAGGCATCGGGGCTGCCCACCTTATTTCCGTAGCTGGCCGGCAGGGAAGTGGTTCCCGTCTTGCCGCAGACGTACCACCCCGGAATGTTGCCATTGTAGGCCGTACCATTGGTGACGACGCTGTGCAGCAGGTTATTCATCAGGTAGGCGGTGGTGGCTTTCATCACCCGCTGAGTGACAATAGTGGGTTGAACCAACGGCTTGCCGTTGGCATCGAGTACTTTGGTAATGGCGTGAGGGGTTACCCGGATGCCGTTGTTGGCAAAGACGCCGTAGGCGGAAGCCATATCCAGGGTGGAAACGCGGGCTGTGCCTAAAGCCAGGCTGGGCACCCGGTCCGCTTTGGTTAAGGGCAGGCCCAGTCTCTCTTTGGCGAACTGCCAGCCATAATCGACTCCGATGAGTTGAAGGAGTTTGGCGGCATAAACATTGACGGAGTCCTCCAAGGCGAAGCGCATGGTGATAAGGCCTTTCCAGCCGACTGTCGCGGTGTCGAAGTCGGTGGGACTCCAGGTTTGTCCTCCTCCCAGATTGAAAGTCACCGGCATATCATCCAGGACGGTGCCGGGAAAGAAACCGCCTTTTTCTAAAGCGGGGGCATAATCGACCAACGGCTTGATCGTCGAACCGGGTTGCCGCAGGGTTTGCCAAGCCCGGTTCAGTCCCATAGGTGTGTAATCGCGCCCTCCGATCATGGCGCGGATCGAGCCTGTGGCAGGGTCAACGACGGTCATGGCGCTCTGAATGAGCGAGTTTGGCAGGGAAGGCGGGAAGTTGGCCGGATCGGAATAGACCTTTTCCGCCGCCGTTTGAATTTTCGGGTCAACCGTGGTATAGATTTTGAGCCCGCCGGAGAAGATCTGTTGGGCTGTCAGGTTATAAGTGTGTTCCAGCTGGGAAATGACATAATCGATGAAATAGGGATAGGGATAAGCGGCGCCATCTCCCGCTTTGTTAACACCCTGACCGTGGGATTTTTTCACCTGGTCGACATAGTTAAATGGTGCGTTCAAATCCTTGGCGTATTCGGCGGGAGAGATCAGTCCGGCCGATTTCATGACGCCGAGGACGATGTTGCGCCGGTATTTAGCCGCCTTGGGGTGCATGTAGGGATCATAAGCACTGGGCGCCTGGGGCAGACCGGCCAGAAGGGCGATTTCCGGCGGGGTTAAATCCTTGAGGCCTTTGCCGAAATAAACTTGCGCCGCGGCCCGGATGCCGAAAGCAGACTCCCCCAGGTAGATCTTGTTTAAGTAAAAAGTTAAAATCTGGTCTTTGGTATAACGGTGCTCGAGTTCCAAAGCGAGTATGGCTTCCTGAATCTTCCGGGTAAGAGTCTTTTGCGTGGGGTTGGCGATAAAAGCGTTGCGGGCCAGCTGTACGGTAATCGTGCTCGCGCCTTCCTTGGCGCTGCCTGAGCGCAGGTCGGCAATGGCTGAACTGATAATGCGTTGAAAGTCAAGGCCGAAGTTGGAATAGAAACGTTTGTCCTCAACCGCGACGAAAGTTTGCTTAACCAGAGGTGGGATGTCCTGGGACTTGACTACCAGGCGGTTCACTCCCGCGTGCAGTTGGGCGATCTCTTTGCCGTTCATATCATAGACGATCGATGATTCTCTCCCGGTGAGGGCCGAAGGGTCCCACTGAGGGGTCTTAGCGGCGGCGACAGCCACGAAGGCGAGAAGGCCGAGGGCAAGAACCCCAAAAATGATCCCTAGGGTACGCCGGATCAGACGCCGTCTGGCCACGTTTTTAGGGCGGCGGGTGTGCGGTTTTCTCGGGTGATCTGACATGGGAAACCCTCCTCAATGACGGTTTTCTCCGGCGGCCGTGAGGCGGCGGCAGCGCCGGGCCGGAGCAGGGCCGCTTTGCTGTAACCTCAGCATTGACCGCCGGGAAACCCACTTTGCTGTGTCCCAAAGGGATAACACATGGACCATAAAATCCTTGAAGAAAATCCTTGAACAGATGAGTGGCATAATGAATCGGGCTTGGGGGCGTGCAATACCGGATACGGTTCCCCAAGTTCTCATTGCAAACACCGATCAAGGTGTTAGGCGGGGGGAGTTGATTCTCCTGGAATTGAGTGAACCCCCAGGGTGCGGTTCCGGGGGTTGATGCTTTTAGATTAGCACAGTTGGCAGCGGGTTTCCACTTTTTTTGCAGATAAAAAAGAGCAGCCATCGTGCCGGACGGTGGCTGCGGGACGAGATGCGAGATTTTTGGTCTGGGGTTCACCACACCGATGTTTACTTGGCTAATTCATAAATGGCGTGGGCGTAGATCTTGGCGTTCTGGATCAAATCTTCAATTTTAATGTACTCGTTAGCCTGATGATCAAGATCCGGTTCTCCGGGAAGAATGGGCCCAAAGGCGACAATGTTCGGCATCTCCTTGGCATAGGTACCGCCGCCGATGGCCAGAAGTTTGGCTTCCCTCCCGGTTTGTTCCGTGTAGACTTTCTGCAGGGACTTGATCAAAGGATGGTCTTCCGGAAAAAACAAAGGAGGCTGATGCATCATATTTTCGATCTCAATCCCGGTCCCCGCCAGGCGAGCCTGAAACGGAGTCATCATGTCGTCATACTTGAAGGTAACGGGGTACCTTAAGTTGAGCGACATTCTGACTTCGTCTTCGCGCATGGAAATCGTGCCCACGTTGAAGGAAAGTTTGCCTGATTCGCGGTCCTCAAGGCCGACGCCAAAGGAATGTCCGTCCGTCTCAAACCCCACGTTGCGGTTGAAAAAGCTGATGAACTCCGTCAATTCGGGGCTGCCGAAGGGCAGAGTGCCCAAAAACTGAAACATCTGCATGATGGCGTTTTTGCCCAGTTGAGGCAGACTGCCGTGGGCGGCTACACCTCTTGATTTAATGACGACGGTGTCCCCCTGCTTTTCAGCCTTCAAATCGCAGCCTGTTTCAGAGGCGAATTGCTGCGCGGCCTTCAGGAGCCATTCCACATCCTTGACGGCGAGGCCGGCCTCGCAATAATCGGGGACCACATTGGCCCTCTGGCCGCCGCGGATATAGGTGATGCTTCCGCCCGACTCGAGTTTCTTCACCACGTCGAAAATTGTAATCCCTTTTTCCGCGTAGATAATGGGGTACTCGGCATCGGGTGTAAAACCCCCAACCGGTTCTTTTTCTCTTTCCGAGTAATATTCCATTTCCTTGCAGCCGCTTTCCTCATTGGTGCCGAAGATGACCCTGACTTTCTTGGTGAGAGGAAGGTTTAAGTCTTTAAGGGCTTTGAGCCCGAAGAGTGCGGCCAGAATCGGGGCTTTGTCATCCATGGTTCCCCTGCCGTAAATCTTGCCCTCATGTATTTCCGCCCCATAGGGAGGATGGAGCCAGCCGTCACCTTCCGGGACGACATCCAAATGCCCCAACACCGCGATATAGTCATCTCCTGTGCCATACTCGGCGTAACCGATGTAACCGTCCAGGTTAACGGTCTCGAAACCGAGCTGCCCCGCAATGTCCAGGGCTTTGTCCAAAGACTTCGCGACTCCGGGGCCGAAGGGCATCCCTGCTTGCGGTTCATCTTGGACACTCTTGATCCTGACGAGTTCCTGTACGGCTTGCACCAGTTCATCTCTGCGGGCGTCAATTCTCCGGTTGATTTCCATCTGATAATCCTCCTAACTTTGCGGACCTCTGGTAAAAGAAATCCAGCCTTTCTTATTTAGGTAATTCAGAAACCGCGTCAGTCTTTGATAGTCGGGATCGAAGGCCTGACCTAATTCCCGGCTGATGTTTTGGCCGATTTGGTAGACGGTATTTTGTCCGTCTATGTTCAACCAAACTTTCGAGCCGACTCCGTCGAGTTCCAGGTCGCTGACAGTGGGCTTTTTGACCAGCCAGTGCAGAAACCTCTCTGCGGGTTTGTTATGTTCAAAGACCAGGAATACCGCATCGTTTCTGAGTTCCCAGTGGCGGTATTTTTTCACCGGGATATAGAGGAGATAGTTGTCCTTCTTCAAGATTTTTTTGTTTAGCATGCAACACCCCTGGGTTGGCGCGAATGCCCTAAAGGCCGTCACCGTATTATTTCCGGTTGCGCAAGTTTCTGAATCAAGTATAGCTTTTGGCGCGGGGGAAAACAAGTTGACACGATTTGATTCTATATTGAGGAACCTTATCAATCAATTCGCCCCGTGTTATCGTGGACAGGCACAGGGGATTTTATGTTTCGAACGGGCGAATTTCAAGCCAGGATCGCTCTTTTTCAAAGAGTCGGCCAAAGAAATGTCCACGGAGTGAGGACAGAAGGGGCAGGAGTTCGCTGGATGCGGTTATGAGCGACATATACCCGTGGGCCGGGGTGACCTTTGTGGAAATATGCGGATAAATTGATTAGAATTATGATCATAAGGTAGTTAGAATAAGTTGACAAATGTATTTAAAGCAAATAAAATAATATCGAACGACGGGGTGCCCGAGAAGGCAGAGGATTTACCGGACGGGGGAAACGTCTCTCCTGACTCCGGGGGCACCGGTTCCGGGGGTACTGACTCCGGAGGGAAAAGGCTCAGGAGAGCCTGAAGCCGCAGGGTCACCGGCATTCCCGGATACATACTCAATTGTGGGGAAGAAGGTGATGCGGAGCGGCCTCGGCCCTTGCTTGGGTGAGGGTAAGGAGGCCGAGACGGGACTGCAGAGGAAGAGCTGAAAAACTTTTACGGGAGGAGAGAACGGAATGAGTGAATTGGTCTTAGCCCGGTTGCAGTTCGGTATAACCACAGCTTATCATTTTCTTTTTGTTCCTCTGACGCTGGGTTTGTCAGTCCTAGTCGCCATCATGGAGACCCAGTACGTCCGCACGGGTGACGAAACCTACAAGAAAATGACCCAATTCTGGGGCAAATTGTTTCTCATCAACTTCGCCATGGGCGTCGTCACAGGCCTGGTCCAGGAGTTCCAATTCGGCATGAATTGGTCGGAATATTCACGTTTTATGGGGGACATTTTCGGAGCCCCTTTGGCCATTGAGGCTCTTTTGGCCTTTTTTATCGAATCCACATTCTTGGGAGTCTGGGTATTCGGCTGGGATAGGCTGCCCAAGAAAGTTCATGCCCTGACCATCTGGTTGGTAGCCATCGCCAGTAACCTGTCAGCCCTATGGATACTCATCGCCAACTCATTCATGCAGGAACCTGTGGGCTACGTGCTGCGCCACGGCCGGGCGGAGATGAGCAGCTTTTGGGCTGTCGTGACCAACCCGCATGTCTTTTATCAGTTTCCCCATACCGTTCTCAGCGGTTTTACGACAGCGGGTTTTTTCGTGCTGGGGATCAGCGCCTACCACTTGCTGCGCCACAAGTATCAGGACCTTTTCCGGCGCTCCTTCCGGCTGGCCGTGATTTTCGCTCTGATCAGCATCCTCGCCACTGCGGCGATTGGGCACTTGCAGGGGCAATATTTGGTTCGCACCCAGCCCATGAGCATGGCGGCGGCGGAGGCCCAATGGCAAACCGAAAACCCTGCCGCTTTTTCTGTGATCGCGGCGATTGACCAGAAAGCGGAAAACAACACGATGGACGTCAAGGTTCCCGGACTGCTCAGCTTTCTCTCGCACAACAGTTTTAGGGGTAAAGTGACCGGAATTAAAGAACTCCAGGCTGCGGACGTGCAGAAATACGGGCCCGGCAACTACATCCCGCCGGTGGCGCCGATGTTCTGGAGTTTCCGGATCATGGTTTTGATTGGGGGGTGGCTGGTTCTGGCCGCGCTGCTGGCGGCTTGGTTCTCATGGAAGAAGGGATTCCCGGAAGGGAAGACACGTTTTCTCAAGGCTTTGGTCTGGACCGTTCCCCTGCCCTATATCGCCAATTTTACGGGCTGGTACATGGCCGAGACGGGCCGGCAGCCCTGGATCGTCTACGGGTTGCAAAAAACCGCGTCCGCCGTGTCGCCTTCGGTCTCGGCGGGAGAAGTTCTGACGACCCTGATCCTGTTCACATTGGTCTACGGGGTTTTGGCGGTGGCCGACGGCTTTCTCCTATTGAAGTATATCCGCAGGGGGCCTGAGGAAACGGTTACGGATCCAAACGGGAAAGGCATGGAAAGGGGGGCATCACTGTGGACTTAAACACACTTTGGTTCATTCTGATTGCGGTGCTCTTTACCGGGTTTTTCTTCCTCGAGGGGTTTGATTACGGGGTGGGCGTCCTCTTGCCTTTTTTGGGCCGGACGGATGACGAAAGGCGTGTTTTGACGAACAGTATCGGGCCGGTGTGGGACGGAAACGAGGTCTGGCTCATTACGGCCGGCGGGGCGATTTTCGCCGCCTTTCCCAATTGGTACGCGACCCTGTTCAGCGGGTTTTACCTGGCGCTGGCTCTCATGTTGATCGCTCTCATCGTGCGCGGGGTTTCGTTCGAATTCCGCAGCAGCCACGAGGGAGTGATCTGGCGGAAACTCTGGGATTGGCTTCTCTTCGGCGGAAGCTTGGTTACGGCTTTGCTCTGGGGCGTCGCGGTGGCCGACCTGGTGCATGGGGTGCCCATCAATTCTGCCCTGCAGTATGCCGGGGGCTTTTGGGATCTTCTCAGCCTTTACAGCCTCACGGGAGGATTGGCCCTTCTCTTTCTCTTTATTTACCACGGCGCCCTCTATCTGAGTCTGAAGACTGAGACCTCGCTGCTTGAAAGAGCCCAAGGGGCCGCTAAGGTAACGGGGCTTGCGACCATCCTGCTCGTGCTGGTGTTCGCGTTGCTCACCTATTTGCAGACGGATCTGTTTACCCGGGGAGGAGCGGGGTTCGTCCTGATTCTGTCCGCATTGGCCTTGATCCTGTCTTATGCCGCGGTACGCCGGGGCCGTTCCGGCTGGGCCTTTGTCTTCAACGCCCTGACCATACTCTTTCTCACCGCTTCGGTCTTTTGGGGACTTTTCCCCCGGGTCATGGTTTCCAGTTTACGGCCGCAATGGAGTTTAACGATCTACAATGCCGCCTCCAGCCCATATACCCTGAGAATCATGACGATTGTGGCCTTGATTCTCGTCCCCTTCGTGCTCCTCTATCAAGGTTGGACTTATTGGGTATTTCGGCGGCGCGTCAATTTCAAAAATCTCCACTATTAAACCCCGGCGGGGATGATGCGGGCCCGGAAGAAGCCTGAAGCAGTGAAGGCGTATCTGGGCCCCTTGAGGTCGAGAGGGTCCCGGAAAAGGGGAGGTGTTGAGGGTGCTGGACAAAAGACTGGCCCGCGAGGCTTGGAAGGTGAAAGGCTATCTGGGGTCTGCCCTTATCCTGGGCGGGCTGGCTGCCGTCCTCTCGGTCCTGCAAGCGCGCTATTTGGCGTTGGCAGTGAGCCGGGTTTCCCTCAAAGGTTTGCTTGTGCCCGTCCTTGCGGTCATAATGTTTAAGGCCGCGGCTCAGGGCGCCGGTATCGTTTTGGCCCATGAGGGAGCGGCCGCGATCAAGGATCGGGTGAGGCAGCGCTTGGCTGCTCACTTATTTAAACTCGGTCCGGCTTTTGTTCAGGGCGAGCGGAGCGGAGAGATCCTGAATACCTGGGTGGACGGGGTGGAAGCCCTGGAGGAGTATTTCGCCCGCTATCTGCCCCAACTGGTTTTGGCGGTTCTCATACCAGCTATCATCCTTGTTTTTGCCTTTCCCGCGGACTGGACGAGCGCTTTAATTCTCCTCATTACGGCACCTTTGATTCCTCTGTTTATGATTCTCATCGGTAAGCTGGCAGAGAAGAAGGCGCTGGTGCATTGGCAGGAGATGAGCCGGATGAGTGCCCATTTTCTCGATATCTTGCAAGGGTTGTCCACTTTGAAAATGTTCGGGCGCAGTGAATCCCAAAGCCGGGTGATCGGCAGGGTCAGTGACAACTTTCGTCGGACAACTCTCGATGTTTTGCGGGTGGCTTTTCTTTCAGCTTTGGTGCTGGAGCTCTTGGCGACGCTCAGTACCGCATTGGTCGCCGTTGCTCTGGGATTGCGCCTGCTGGCGGGCGGCATTTCTTTTACCACCGCCTTGTTTGTTTTACTGTTGGCGCCCGAACTCTATCAGCCCCTGAGAGTGCTGGGAACGCAGTTTCATGCCAGTTTGAGCGGGGTTAGCGCCGCCAATAGAGTTTTCGCCTTGCTGGCGGAGCCGGCTTCTGAGACGGAAGGGGTTTCAGCCGCTTTAGCAGGGGCCCGGAATGCCGGGGAGCTCTTGCCCTTCGCTTGTGCAGGGGTCCGGGAGGACAGCGGATTTCTGTCCTTTGAGCAGGTGAGCTACACTTATCCGGGAAGGAGCAGACCCTGTTTGAAAGGGGTCTCTTTTTCTCTTGGACGGGGGGAGCGCGTGGCCCTTACCGGGCAAAGCGGGGTGGGAAAGAGTACGGTGCTCCGCCTCCTCATGGGATTTACGGAACCGGACCGGGGGGTGATCACGGCCGGCGGTCTGCCCCTCCGGGTCTGGAATAAGGAGGAATGGCGGCGCCGGGTGGCGTATGTTCCCCAACATCCGCATCTTTTTGCCGCGAGCATTTACGAAAACATCCGCCTGGGAAGGAGGGACGCGTCGCGGGCGGATGTGCTTGAGGCGGCTAAGAAGGCTGGGGTGGAGGAGTTTGTCTCCTTGCTTCCGGATGGGTACGAGACACAAATCGGGGAGAAGGGAACGCGTTTGAGCGGCGGGCAGGCTCAACGGCTGGCTGTAGCCCGGGCGTTTCTTAAAGACGCGCCTTTGCTTTTGCTTGACGAACCTTTTACGGGTCTTGACGCCGCCAATGAAGAAAAGCTTTATGCAAGTCTTGAAAGTCTCAGCCGAGGCCGGACGGTCCTGGTGGTTACGCACGGTGAAAACGCGCTGATGTGGGTCGACCGGGTTCTCGTCTTGGAGGAAGGGTTGATAAGGGAGAGCGCGAAAAAGAGGGCGGCAGAGGCGGAGCTGCGGACAGAAGAAGGAGAGCGGGCGAGAGACGCGGCAGAGAGACGGAGAGACGCGGCAGAGAGACGGAGAGACGCGGCGGAGAGACGGAGAGACGCGGCGGAGAGACGGAGAGACGCGGCAGAGGGACGGACTGAGGCGGCGGAGATACGGACTGAGGCGGCAGAGATACGGATCGAGGGGGCAGAGACGCTGACAGAAGGGGCAGAGAGACGGAGAGAAGAGCCGGAGTGGGAGAAAGGGAACGATGCCGCAGCGGAGGCTCCGGCACTTCGGCCTCCCCATCCGGCCAGTGGTCGGACCGCTGGCAAGGCCGACGAAGGAGAATCCGGGATGAGCCACATCCTTTGGCTGCTCCGCCAACTCGCACCCTACAAGGGGCGTGTCTTCCTGGCTTTGCTGCTTGGGACTTTGACGATCGCCGGCCATATCGGGCTGATGACGACTTCGGCTTATCTGATCTCGCGTGCGGCCGAGCATCCGCCCATTCTCTATTTGATGGCGGCGATTGTCGGTGTGCGGTTTTTTGGCTTGCTGAGAGCGGTTTCCCGTTATTTTGAACGCTATGTTTCACATGACCTGACGTTTCGCATTCTGAGCACGATCAGGGTTGCCTTTTATCGGGCCCTGGAACCGTTAGCCCCGGCCGGTTTGAGTTCGTTCGCCAGCGGGGACCTTTTCGGTCGGATTGGAGCGGATATCGAAGCTTTGCAATACTTTTTTCTGCGCGTATTGGCTCCGCCGGTCGTCGCTTTCATCATTCTTATAGGATCGAGTCTTTTCCTGGTCGGGTTTAATCTGCTCTATGGCCTGGTCTTTGCCCTGTTTTATTTGGCGGGGGGGATAGGGATACCTTGGCTGATTAAAATCCTGGGTCGCCGTACTCAGCGGGAAATGCCACAAGCACGAGCCGGACTGTATTTGGGTTTGCTGGACAGCGTCCAAGGAATGGCGGAAATTCTGGCTTTTGGCTTGACCGCCGAGCGGCGGAGGGACCTGGCGGACCGGAGCCGCAAGCTGGGTCGGCTGCAAGGCAGAGCGGCACTTCTCGAAGGGCTCGCCGCCGCTTCGACAGGTCTGACAATGAACTTGGGGATGTGGATGGTTCTCATCGTGGCCATTCAGGACGTGATGGCAGGGCGGTTGGCAGGGGTGTTTCTGGCGGTGATGCCGTTTGCGGTCTCAAGCAGCTTTGAGGCTTTGCTGCCGATGCCGCTCGTCTTTCCCAATCTTGAACAAAGCTTGGGCGCGGCCCAACGCCTGAGAGAACTGATCGAACCGCGGCCCGGCGTTTGTACCAGCCCGCCGGCGGCGGCGAAAGGAGAGAGTGCGCAGCGCACCCATCCCCGGGCAAGCGGCCAAACGCCGGCGCCTCTTCTCAGTATCCGCAACCTTTCTTTCCGTTACCCGTGCGCCGGGACCTGGGTTCTGCGCGGCCTTGACCTGGACCTTAAGCGCGGAGAGAGGGTGGCCCTCACGGGAGCCAGCGGGGCGGGCAAGAGCACCCTGGTCAACATTCTCCTGCGCTTTTGGGACTACGAAACAGGAAGCATCCGCTTGCGGGGAGAGGAGATAGGGAGGGACAGGCCCGATGAAGTGCGCCGCCAATTCAGCGTGGTTTCTCAGGATGCGCACTTATTTAACGCGACCCTGCGTGAAAACCTTCTCCTGGCCAATATCGAAGCGACGGAAGAAGAGCTGATCAACGCGGCTCGCTCAGCAAAATTGCACGAGTTCATCATGAGTTTACCGGAGGGTTATGACACCCTGATCGGGGAAGGCGGTTTCCGCCTTTCCGGCGGACAGCGGCAACGCCTGGCGATTGCCCGGGCCCTGCTCAAAGACGCCCCCATCCTTATATTGGATGAAGCGACGGCCGGTTTGGACCCGGAGACAGAAAACGAGGTCATATCCGACATTCTTTCCCTTTTCCGGGATCGGACGGTTCTCTTGATCACGCATCACCGGAGCGTGCTGCCGCATATGGACCGGGTCTTGACTTTGGAGGGAGGGCGTTTCACGGAAGCCCGCGGCCTTTTGCCGGCCGCTGCGGGTATGTTATAATGGATTAGCGAAGCAAAGGAGGTTGTTGGTTTTGGATAACGGTTCAGGGACTTTACGCCTGGCTTTGATTGCCCACGATGCCAAGAAAGCGGAAATGATCCGGTTTGTTCAGACCCACAGGGAAATTTTGGCCCGCTGCCAATTGACCGCCACCGGTACGACCGGAAAACTCATCCGCCGGGAAACAGGTCTGGAAGTAACTACGGTTCTGTCGGGTCCCCTCGGCGGGGATCAGCAGATAGGCAGCCGCATCGCCAGCCAAACATTGGATATGGTCGTGTTCTTACGCGATCCCTTGACCGCTCAACCGCATGAACCGGATATTTCCGCCTTGCTGCGCCTATGTGATGTGCACAACATTCCTCTTGCCACAAATTGGGAGAGCGCCCACATTTTAATCGAGCACATCAAAAGGAGACTGGGATCTTGACAAGACAGGGCTCGATAAGACGGTCTGACGAGATACGGGATACGAGATACGGGATACGGGATACGGGATACGTCTGGAAAGACGGGCTTGACGGCGGGTCTTAATGAGATAAGACAATGGCGGGTATAAGAAATAGAAATTTTACAGTGAACCATAACTCTTCTACACTAAGAGATGACAAGCGGAAGAGAAAGGGAAGTGGGGTAAATGCGCGTTGTCATTATTGGGGGAGTAGCCACCGGACCCAAGGTTGCGGCTCGTCTGCGCCGTTTGCGGCAAGATGCGGAGATTGTTATAATTGAGCAGGGGAACCTGATTTCCTACGGCGGGTGTGGCTTGCCGCTTTATTTGGGCAATATGGTTCCCGAAATGGATGACCTCATGAGGACTTCGACCGGCGTACTTCGTGATCGAGAGTACTTTCTCAAATACAAGGGGATCGAGGTTGTGACGGCCACCCGGGCCGAAAGAATAGAGCGGGACAAGAAAAGGGTTACCTTGCGTTCTTTGACGACGGGGGAAACGTGGTCTTTGGACTACGATTACCTCGTTCTGGCGACGGGAGCGCGGCCTCTCCAGCCACCGTTGCCGGGAGTCGGCCTGGAGGGCGTCTTTCCCTTGCATCACCCGGATGATGCAGCGGCCATCCGGCAGTTAATCAGGCAGAAGCAGGTGAAAAACATCACCATCATCGGGGCGGGTCTGATCGGGCTGGAGGTGGCGGATGCCCTAAGCCATGCCCGAGTGAATGTTACGGTCTGCGAATCGGAAGGACAGGTTTTGCCGAAACTGTTGGACAGTGATATGGCCCCCCTGGTTGCGAGGGAGATGGAGAAGCGGCATATCGGTTTGCGCCTGGGCTCCTTGGTGACGGAATTGGAAGATGACGGCAAAGGCCGGGTCTGCGGGGTGCGCAGCCGGGAAGAACGTTGGGCTGCCGACCTGGTGATCGTGAGCGTGGGAGTTCGCCCGAATGTGCACTTGGCGGAGGAAGCGGGGCTTTCCTTGGGAGTGGCGGGTGCGATTCGGGTGGACGAGCACTTGCAGACGGACGATCCTTATATTTACGCTGCGGGAGATTGCGCCGAGCAAAAGCATCGCCTGACGGGACAACCGGTCTTCATTCCTTTGGCCTCGACGGCGGCCAAACAAGGCCGGGTCATTGCGGACAGACTGGCCGGATTGGACTCGTCTTTTGCCGGAGTCGAGGGAACTTCGGTCATGCAGGCCTTTGATTTGAACGTCGGGCGGACGGGATTAACGGAAGAGGAGGCCGTCAAGGCCGGCTATGACTGCGTGGCCTTGGTTGCCAGCGGCTATGACTCGACTCACTATTATGCTCTCCATGCCGGTATTGTTCTCAAACTGGTAGCCGAACGGACATCGGGAAAACTGCTGGGGGCCCAGGTGTGCGGGCTGGGTGACGGGATCAAGCGTTTGGATGTCTTGGCCACGGCGCTGAGTTTCGGAGCGACGGTGCGGGATCTGGCCGATTTGGATTTGGGCTATGCTCCTCCTTTTGCCACGGCTGTGGACGCGGTGATTCAGGCTTCTTATGCCTTGGAGAACAAAAGGAACGGAAAAGTGCACAGCATCTCCGCGCGGGCTTTGCGTGAGCTTATCCAAGCAGGGACCGGCCCCCATGTCCTGGATGTGCGCGAGCAGGATGAGGTTGATGCCGATCCGCTGCGGGTTCCCAACGTCATCCATATGCCGCTGAGCCGGCTGAGAGAGACCTATCGGGACCTGCCGGTGTCCCCCGGCCTGGTTACCTTTTGCGGTCTCGGTATCCGGGCTTATGAAGCCGCCTGTTTTCTCCAGAGTAAAGTTAAAGGAGACATTTCCTTTATGGAGGGTGGCATGGCGGTTTGGCAGGCTTTCACTTGAAAGACGCCCCTAATCCCGGTGTGCGTAGGAGACAGATGTCTTTATAATGCTGATTTTTCACGGTGATCACGGTGATGTTTGTACAGCCTTCGCAGCGTTGCAAGCCGGGTGTCTTTGTGCTCCTGTATCGCGAAGAAGGATCTGCCGTCTCCACTATAGTAGGTATAAGTTTTTCGAATAGTGGCATAAGAAATGCTAACTTTACAGATGGGACGCGGATGTTTACACTGAAAGTGATATTATTAACAAATGGGAGGAAGGGATTGGGGCAGTGTTTTTGACTTTATACAGTTTACTGGCCATCATTTTATTTCTGGCTTTTTCCGCCTATAAAGCTGCCGAGTACGCCAAGATGCCGATACACGGACGGTTGGATTTGTATCCGATACCCAAAGAGGGCGGAAGACTGGAATACGGAGGATCGTATTACGAAGAACTGGAGTGGTGGCGCAAGCCAAGGCATGTTTCTCATGGGGCGGAGATCATCGACATGCTGAAAGAGATGCTCTTCATTAAGAAACTATTTGATAACCAACGCCCTTTTTGGTGGCTTTCTTATGCTTTTCATTTGGGAATCTACTGTCTGATGGGGTGGACTGTGCTCTTGGCCGTGTTGGCGGTGGCCGGCTTAAACGGAGTCGCGGTTATGGGTGCCGGGGCAGGAATTGTACTGGTCCTCAAGATACTTTTGGGTATCGCCGGGGTCGCAGGTTTTCTGCTGGCGGTTTTCGGTTCGGGAACCCTGCTCATCAAACGGATGGCGGACAGCTCTCTCAGGCGTTACACCACGCCGCAGGAGTATTTCAATTTACTGCTCATTTTCCTGGTGCTCTGTACGGGTATTTATGCCTGGAGCCTGGCCCCTTCTTTTGACCGGCCTCTGGGGGTGATGGAGCAGGCCCTCTCTCTTCAACCTTTAGTGCTAAGTGGGGTGGGGGTTCTTCACGTTATTCTTCTGGGTATTATGTTTTTCTATATTCCGCTGAGCAAGATGAGCCACTATGTCGGTAAGTATTTTACTTTCCATAAGGTGCTCTGGGATAACAGCCCGAATACGCCCGGCAGTGCCATCGGCAAAGATGTGGAGAAAGCGGCGGGTTACCGGCCGCACACTTCGTGGTCCGCTCCGCATATCAAGGGGAACGGTGCCACCCCGGGCAAAACTAACTGAGGCTAAAGGAGTGTTCCTATGGAAAACGTTAATGATTTAAAGCCCTCGGATATAGGGCGAGCCGGGGGACAAGTGACGAAGCTGGATAAAGTGATGGATCTGCCCGCCCCTTATGACAAGCCCGGCATGGAACCGGATTTTAAAGAGGTTAAACCGGCTTGGCAAGAAAAGTATTGTACGACTCTGGACGGGTTTGTCGGTGTCGACACCTTGCAGCGTCCCAAGACGAAAGAGGAAGAAGACGAGTTCGTGCGCAAGTTCCTCAGCGGCTTGGAGAAGATTTTCACGGATGCGAACAACGGTGCTTTGCAGCCTCTGAGTTTGACGTTTGACTATTGCGCCAAGTGTAACACCTGTTCGGAAGCCTGTCATATCTATGAGGCTTCGGGGCACAATGAACTCTATCGTCCGATTTTTCGCTCCGAGGTCCTGCGCAAGATTTACAAGAAGTATTTTACCAAGAGCGGGAAATTGCTGGGCGGATTTGTGGGCGCGGATATTGATGTCAACTGGGAGACGATCGCCCGTTTAGGCGAACTAGCCTATCGTTGTAATCTCTGCCGTCGCTGCGCTCAGACCTGCCCGTTGGGACTGGACAATTCCATCATAGCGAAAGAAATCCGTAAGATTTTCAGTCAGGAACTGGAAATCGCTCCCACACCTCTGCACAATAAAGGAACCGTCCTGCAGCTTAAGACCGGGTCCTCGACCGGGATCAACAAGGCCGCTTTCCTCGATAATATTGAGTTTATGGAAGAGGATATCGAAGAGCAGACAGGGCTCAAAATCAAAGTTCCTGTGGATAAAAAGGGTGCCGATATTCTTCTCATTCATAATGCCGGCGAGTTTGTCTCCTGGCCGGAGAACCCGGCGGCTTTCGCCATTCTCTTTGAACGGGCCGGGTTGAACTGGACCCTCAGCAGTTCGCTTGTGGGTTATGACAGTGTGAACTACGGTATCTGGTACGATGACACGCAAGCCAAGAAAATCGTGCAGGCACAGCAGAGAGCGGCCCTGGAGTTGGGTGTCAGGCGTATCGTCATCGGGGAGTGCGGGCACGCCCATAAAGCGGCGGCTGTGGTGGGCGACCGTATGGTTTACGGAGAGGATAAGGTTCCGGTCGAAAGCTTCTTGCCCATCCTCTGGGATGCCGTGCAAAAAGGGGCGTTTAAGTTTGACCCCAGTCGGAACGACTTTCCGGTGACTTTGCATGACCCCTGTAATCTGGTCAGGGGTATGGGGGTTGTTGAACCCCAGAGAAACATTCTCAAGATTATCGCTCCCAAATTCCGCGAGATGACGCCCCATGGGGTTTACAATTACTGCTGCGGGGGAGGCAGCGGTTTTGCCATCATGAATTCGCTCAATTTCCTCGATTTTCGCAACAAGGTGAGCAGTCGGATGAAGTTCAAGCAGATCTTGGACGCCTTTGCCGACACCGTCGCCGATCCGAGCATCGTAAAATATGTCTGCGCTCCCTGTTCTAATTGCAAAGGGGCGATTCGGGACATGTTCGAGTACTATGAAGCCACGGCGAAGTTTAATATTCATTACGGCGGCCTGGTGGATTTGATGGTCAATGCTCTGGCAGATTTGCCGCGGCCATTCTTGACTTTTGACGAATAAGGACCTGCCGTGGGGGCAAGACGAAATTGCTCACGCAGTCTCGTATCAGATCAGTACGTATCAGATCAGTACAGTAGAGAAACCCCGGATCAGCGATCCGGGGTTTGGCGTTTTTAAGGGGTATGGTCTGAGAGGATATTCTAAGCTGCTGGCTACGGCCTGCCGGTTAAGGTATAATAAAAATAACCACGGGCTTGACCTGATGGGTACGTGATGGATAATAGAGAACAACGCTATGGTATAGCGGCCGCGGGGTGGGCTGAAGTTGAGCCGAACGAAAGGAGGAAGGGCGGTTTCCTTTGCCGGTGCGGAAGGCATGGGGTCGCCTGCGAATTAATGAACGCCATTGTTGAGGACTTAAACGGAAAAATACGCCGGGGAAATCCATATGTCTACGAACTACTTTCCGGGCTCGGGCGGGAGCTTTATTTTCCCAGGGGTATTCTGACCCAGTCGGCTGAAGCCAAAGAACAAGCGTATCGTTTTGATGCCACGATTGGAATTGCGACCGAGAACGGTCAACCTCTCTATTTGCCCCTGATTCAAGAGACTTTGTCTGACTACGAACCGAAGGAACTTTATCCCTATGCTCCGGCGGCGGGAAAGCCGGAACTCAGACAAGCCTGGCGGGAGAAAATGCTGAGGGAAAACCCGTCATTACGGGATAAGTCATTCAGCCAACCGGTCGTGACCAGTGCTTTGACCCACGGTTTGAGTATCGTCGCCGACATGTTTGCCGAGGCCGGGGATGCCGTCATTTTGCCGGATAAACTGTGGGGCAATTATAACTTGATATTTTCCGTGCGGCGTGGAGCCGGGATGAAGACGTTTCCGTTCTTTTCCTCCGAGGGCTTATTTAACGTCCGGGGCTTGCGAGAAACCCTCCTCAAGCAAAGAACGCGTAAGAAAGCGATTTTGCTCCTCAACTTTCCCAACAATCCTACCGGTTATACCCCGGGCGAGCGCGAGGCCGCGGGGATTGTTGAAGCCGTGCGGGAAGCCGCGGAAGCGGGGATCAACCTGGTCGTGGTCACGGATGACGCTTATTTCGGTCTATTCTATGAAGACACGCTGAAAGAATCCCTTTTTGGCCGGATCGCCCAGATTCATCCCCGAGTTTTGGCCGTTAAGGTGGACGGAGCCACTAAAGAGGAGTATGTCTGGGGTTTCCGCGTTGGCTTTCTGACATTTTCCGCCGGGCATCCGGAAGTTCACCGAGCTTTGGAGAATAAAGCCATGGGGTGTATCCGGGGAACGGTTTCCAGTGTGACTCACCCCTCCCAATCCTTTGTTTTGCACGCTCTCAAGTCGCCTGCTTTCAGGCAGGAGAAGGAGGAGAAATATCTCCTTTTGAAAGAACGGGCCTT
The DNA here is from genome assembly GCF_902729405.1 of Acididesulfobacillus acetoxydans. Lineage (GTDB taxonomy): Bacteria > Bacillota > Desulfitobacteriia > Desulfitobacteriales > Desulfitobacteriaceae > Acididesulfobacillus > Acididesulfobacillus acetoxydans. Next base: position 3,100,878 of record NZ_LR746496.1, on the reverse strand, counting down.
GGAAGTAAAAAAGATCCTGGCCGCAGACAAATTTGCCGAGGTCTGGGAGCCCTACCCCTTTAATTCAGGCTATTTCATGTGCCTGAGGCTCAAGAGCGTGAAGGCAGAAACCTTGCGGCGCCATCTTCTGCAGCATTATGGGGTGGGAGTGATTTCCCTGGGGGATTCTGACCTGCGCATCGCTTTCTCCTCTGTCGCCAAGGAGGACCTGGCGCAGTTATTTGAACTCGTCTATCAAGGTGTGAAAGATCTGAAACAGCTGAGAGATTAGAGCACTCTTGCGGTCCGTGAACCGGACGTGTGCGCGAAGGCCCCGGTGGGTTTTCGCTGAAACTCGGAAGAGCACAGAGGAGTTTTAGGGGCGGAGGAGCTTGGAGGATTACTTGGGACAGATCCGGGATGGCCGGGTTTAGGGAGCAGGCGGGTACAGACGGCCCGGAGGAAGGATTGTTTTCAGATGATTATATCGGCCAGCCGGCGGACGGATCTGCCGGCGTTTTTCAGTCCCTGGTTTATGGGCCGGCTGCGGGCGGGCTGCTGCACGGTTACCAACCCTTTTAACAGCAAGCAAGTAAGCCGGGTCTCTCTGCTGCCTGAGGACGTGGATGTCATTGTTTTTTGGACCCGGGATCCGCGCCCTCTTCTGACCCATTTGCCGGAAATAGAGCGCCGAGGTTTCAGGTACTACTTTCAATTTACAATCACGGGCTATGGCCCGATCTTTGAACCCCTGGCGCCTTCTGCGGAGGTTGCTGTTGCTTCTTTTCGTAAGTTGGCCCGCATCGTCGGTCCGGAGAGAGTTATTTGGCGCTACGATCCGATCGTGCTCAGCAATGTCACAGATGCCGCCTATCATGTACGGAATTTTGCCCGTTTGACTGAACAACTGGCCCCTGCGACGCGGAGGGTCGTGCTGAGCATAGTCGACGCTTACCGTCAAACACCCTGCCGCTTCAAAGACTTGGCCCGCAGGGGGATTGAGGTGCGCACCCGAGTCCCGGCTGAGGAGTTAGGTATGACTCTGGGGGAATTGGCAGGGATCGCCCGGGAAGCGGGTTTGGAGGTGACGAGCTGCGCCGAGGGAAGTGATTGGCTGCCTTACGGAGTGCGACCGGGGGCCTGCATTGACGGAGAGTACATACGCCGGGTTTTCGGGCTGAACCTGTCTTGGCCCAAAGATAAAGGGCAGCGCCCGGGCTGCTCCTGTGTGCGGAGTAAAGATATTGGGGCTTACGGGACCTGCCGTCATGGTTGCATCTATTGCTATGCGGGTTCGCTCGCCGACGGCCGGCGGAACCTGACGAGGCACTGCCCGGAGGCGCCGGGTCTTTTGCTGTCCCGAAGGTAGCCGGCAGAAGGGCGCAGACACCGTTTTCCTGCTCTGATGGTACTTTTTTCTCAGCTTTCGGCGTCCGGGGTTTCAGATGGCTGCTTCGCCGTATCCAGGTCGTACGGGGTCACTTGGTAAACGTAATAATTGAGCCAGTTGGAATAAAGGAGGTTGGCGTGGGAACGCCAGGTCTGAAGCGGTTGGCGTCTGGGGTCATCCTGGGGGAAGTAGTTCTGCGGCGGTGCTTGTTCCAGACCTTTGGCGCGATCACGCTCGTACTCTGCCTTTAGGGTGCCGCGGTCATACTCGGAATGTCCAGTGACATAGATTTGCCGCCCATCCCGGGAAGAGACGATGTAAATACCGGCCTCCTCGGATTCAGCTAAGATTTCCAGGTCCGGCACCCGTTCGATGTCCGGCTTGCGTACTTCCGTGTGGCGGGAATGCGGTACGTAAAAGACATCGTCAAACCCGCGCAAGAGGGTCATGCCATTGAGGCCGGACTTATTGGCCCGGTGGGGAAAGACGCCGAACATTTTGTGCTTCAGGGAATACTTAGGAATGCCGTAATGATGGTAGAGACCGGCCTGTGCTCCCCAGCAGATGTGAAAGGTCGAGGTGACGTGGGTGACGGTCCAGTCCAGGATGTCCTGCAGTTCCCGCCAATAGTTGACCTCTTCAAACGGCAGGTGTTCGATGGGGGCGCCGGTAATGATCATGCCGTCATAACGGCGGCTGCGGATTTCGGCAAAGGTCTTATAGAAGGCATTGAGGTGCTCCTGAGAAGTGTGTTGAGATTCATGGGTCATGGGGTGCAAAAGGGTAATTTCCACTTGCAAGGGAGTGTTGCCGAGGAGGCGGAGCAGATGGGTCTCGGTGGCTTCCTTGGCGGGCATGAGGTTTAATATAACAAGGCGCAAGGGCCGGATATCCTGGTGGAAGGCCCGGCTCTCCCCCATGACAAAGATGTTTTCTCTCTGCAAGATTTCCATGGCCGGCAAATGATCCGGTACGGTGATTGGCATGTCTTTTACCCCCGTTCTACTCTATTTGAAAATCTTCCCGTAATTTTCGGAACCTCGGTTTTTGCTGCCCCACACGGTTCGCTCCGTGGCGGGGTGGCGGCAATTTTCAGGCTCAGGCAAGTTACCGCCGGGCGGCGAAAGCGTAAAGAAAATCTCTTCGAGAGAAGAGATTTTCTTTACGCATAGCGGATACGCCTCTCTCATCTCTCAAGGACAGTGCCTTGCAGGAATTGGCACCTCCGCAGTGAATCTGCCGGTTGCCGGGCTTCATCGGGCCAGTCCCTCAGCCGCTCTTGATGAGGATCTATGAATTTAACTTTCCTCTTTTATAGAACACTTGACACTGAGGTCCAAGTGTATGTGCAACAGGAATAGTATAGTGGGAGAAAACTTTCTTGTCAAGACCGGGTCCGGCGGTCCGGTGAGCCTGGCCCAAGAGTAGAGAAGAGTGGCAAGAATCGCAATATTAGCAGGAATTCCTTCGCGCCCGGCGAATACTAAATGGAGCGAATGCAACATCGGCAAAGGCTGTTCGAGACTAAGATGCGGAAAGTGAAGGAGGGATGTCCGGTGGCGGAGGATTCGCAGTCTGGCCCGACCTATGAAGAGGTGCACCGGGATTTCAAATGGGATGTGGGTGAGTATTTTAATTTTGCCCGTGACGTGATCGATCACTGGGCTGAAACACCGGAGAAACTGGCACTCTGGTGGGTTGACGATGCCGGCAGGGAAGTGAAAAAGACTTTCCGGGAGATCAGCGAGAATTCCAAGCGCTTTGCCAGCGCGATGCAGGCTATGGGGATTCAGCGGGGGGAGATCATGATGGTTATCTTGCCCCGCTATGCGGAGTGGTGGGAGATCTTTATCGGTGCCCTGCGCCTGGGCGCCGTGATTGCTCCGGGTACCACCCAGCTGACGGCGAAAGATATCCAATTTAGGGTGCAAGCGTCCCAGGCCGCGGCTTTCATTACCGACGAAGAGAACGCGCCCAAACTGGAAGAGGTTTTGGCCGACTGCCCTTCGCTGCGGGTGAAAGTGATTGTGGCCGCCCGGCGCGAAGGCTGGGTGAATTACGACGAGGCTTTGGCCGTAGCTTCTTCTGAGTTTGAAGCGGCAAATACCCGGAGTGACGAAAACGCCCTCATGTATTTTACGTCTGGGACCGTGGGTTATCCGAAGATGACCGTCCATACCCACGCTTCTTATCCTTACGGCCACCTGGTGACAGGAAAATACTGGCTTGATCTGGGTCCGAACGATGTGCACTGGAACCTGAGCGATACCGGCTGGGCCAAAGCCGCCTGGAGCAGCATTTTTGGCCCCTGGAACATGGGCGCGGCTATCTTTGTTCATCATTCCAGCCGCTTTGATCCCAAGAAGACGTTGGAACTTTTGCAACAGTACCCCATTACAACCCTCTGCGGAGCGCCGACGAACTACCGTATGCTGGTGCTGGAAGATTTAAAGCAATATAAATTCCCCGCGCTTCGTCACTGTGTCGGAGCGGGTGAGCCTTTAAACCCCGAAGTGATCAAGGTTTGGCGGGAGGCGACCGGCCTCGTCATCAGAGACGGTTATGGGCAAACGGAAACGGTTTTGGTTCTGGGCAATTTCCCCTATTTCGAGCCCCGCTTCGGCTCCATGGGCAAGCCGACGCCGGGATTCGATGTGCAGGTTGTTGACCGGGAAGGGAATATAGCCGCGGCGGACGAAGAGGGTGACGTGGCCATTCGGGTGAAGCCTGTTCGCCCGGTCGGTCTCTTTAAAGAGTATTTTGGCGACCCGGAGCGGACCGCGTCCACCTATCGCGGCGACTGGTACCTAACCGGGGACCGGGCTTACCGTGATCGGGACGGATACTTCTGGTTTGTCGGGCGTTCCGATGATGTCATTTTAACCTCGGGTTACCGGATTGGGCCGTTTGAGGTGGAAAGCGCCATTTTGGAGCACCCCGCCGTTGCCGAGTCGGCAGTTGTCTCCAGCCCCGACGACCTTCGGGGGGAGGTCGTGAAAGCCTTTGTCATCCTGGCTCCCGGCTATGAAGCCAGTGAAGAGCTGAAAAAAGAACTTCAGGAATATGTCAAGCACGTCACCGCACCGTACAAGTATCCGCGCAAAATTGAGTTCGTGAGCGCCCTGCCTAAAACGGTAAGCGGCAAGATTCGCAGGGTGGAGCTGAGAAGAAGAGAATGGGAAGGATATAAGCGCCCCGCCTCTTCATCTCAGTAGAAAGGAAACGATACGATCATTTTAAAAATGCACTCGTTTAGGGGCACGATTACTGAAATACGGTTAACCGAAATACGCACGGTTACTGAAACACGATACCCGAGACACGGTGCCGAATCTGGAACACGGAAATACAAGAGGACTGCTGAGGACGGGCAGTCCTCTTGACTTATATCCTGTACTTCATGCAAGCGTGAGACTCCCTCTGCTGCTGAAAACCTGGAACAGCGTTTGGCCTTCGTGTTCGGAGGATCCCAGAATCATGGAGTCAGGTCGTGATTTTTAGCAAAAACCTCAAAAAATTTTCACAGAAAACACCTGCTAAGGCCACAAATTTTCGTTATCCTTATTGTATCAATTAAAGCACAGCCGCATTAATGGCTGAAGAAATTTCGCATAGGAGGTTAGGTTATGGATAACGAAATGAACTTGACCCCGGCCAATGATACGAGTGAGAAGAAAGGGATTGGCGGGGAACAAGAGCGGATTGGCGGGGAACAGGAGCGGCCGGGAGAGTTCTCGCCCGGTTTCGCGCCGTCGCAGCGGCCGGCGAACGGAGGGTATCCAGAGAGCGGGGGGTCTTCGCAGAATGGGGGGTCTTCGCAGAACGGAGGGTATCCGGAGAGCGGAGGGTATGCGCAGAACGGAGGGTATCCACAGAACGGAGGGGCGGCGCCGTCAGAGGGGACTTCCATAGGGGAGAACACCAGCCCTGGGTTTCCTATGAACACTGGCGGGCCGCAGCCGGAAGACTTAAACCAAACGTTAGTGGGTCAGGGATATGGAGTGGTTCGCTCCGACGTCCCAGGCATGTCGGGAGAACAAGCGCCCGCGGCTGCAAGTCAGAGTACCGGCTCCAGAAGCAAAGCCGCGCCGGAAGGTCAAAGTAGCGCTCCGGGAAGCAGTTCCGCTGCGGAAAGTTGGAGTAAGGCCTTGGGCAGCGGTTTTCCGCCGGAAAGTCAGGGTACCGATCCCGGAAGCGGTCCTGCGCCGGCGGGTTGGAGTAACGCCCCGGGAAGCGGTTCCGCCTGGGCAGGTGCCGGTGGGTCGGGAGCGGGACAAGCCTCTCCGAACCCGGCCGCTGCAGTGCCCGGTGGTGGGGGAACGGTGCGGCCCCGGACTAAGAAGGGATCCGGCAAACGGATCGTCGCCGTGGTGGCGGGTCTTTGCCTCCTCAGCGCCATGGGGGGCGGAGCGGCAGCCCTGCTTTTTACTTCCGGGTTTAACGGCGGTGACCTGCCTTTGACAGCTCAGTCTTCGGCACAAGTGACGCCGGTCGTTAACCCCGGTCAAACTAGTTTCCCCGTAGAGCAGATCGCAAAAAACCTAGCTCCCGCAGTCGTCGGGATAGCGAACTACCAGGCCAGTCAGAATTATTTCGGTAATTCCAGTTCAGGCTTGCAAGAAATAGGCAGCGGATCAGGATTTATTATCAATGCTCAGAAAGGGTACATCGTGACCAACAATCACGTGATTGCCGGGGCGCAGAAAATTGTTGTCAGTCTGAGCAATGGCAAGAACCTTGTGGCCAGGGTGGTTGGGGCTGATCCGCGTACAGATTTGGCCGTGCTGCAGATTCCGGCTGCCAAGGGTCTGACGGCCGTTCGCCTGGGGGATTCCTCGAAACTGCAGGTGGGAGAACCGGTTGTGGCGATTGGCAATCCCGGCGGGAATGAATTTGCCCGTTCCGTTACTACCGGAGTGGTTTCGGCCACGAATCGGGTGCTTAACCTTCAGGGTGAAGACAGCTTTAACTTAATTCAAACGGACGCGGCCATCAATCCGGGCAACAGCGGCGGCCCCTTGGTGGATTATCAAGGGAAGGTGATCGGGATTAACTCTGCCAAATACGCTCAGCCGGGCTTCGAAGGTATGGGCTTTGCGATTCCGATTTCCGACGCCTTGCCCACGATCGAGCAATTGATTAAGACGGGGGTTGCGACCCATCCCGCTCTCCTGGTAACCATCAATGATCAGTATGACAGTTATGCCCAAAGCAACAACCTGCCTCAGGGGGCCTACATTGCCGGGGTCAGCGCCAATGGCCCGGCGGCAAAAGCCGGCCTTAAACGCGGAGATGTGATTACCAAGGTCAACAACGCGCCTGTGCAGAATTCGGCGGATCTCGTACACGACCTCTATCAATATAAGGTTGGAGACAGGGTGACGGTAACCTTCATTCGCAACGGGCAGACGAAACAGGCTCAAGTGACTCTGGGTCAAATCAGCTCCAATGGGCAAGGTTAACTCTAAGTGATAAGACGGGTCTAAATGAGTGAGGGGCCGGCCCCAGTGAGGTTGGCCCTTTCTTTTTCTTTTAATCCTCCATAACAGTGCAGATGTTCCGTAGGATTAAGAAAACTTGCGTCAGCCCCTTCGGGCCTGCCGAGTTTTCTTTAACCCTCCATAACAGTGCAGATGTTCCGTAGGATTAAGAAAACTTGCGTCAGCCCCTTCGGGCCTGCCGAGTTTTCTTTAATCCTCCATAACAGTGCAGATGTTCCGTAGGATTAAGAAAACTTGCGTCAGCCCCTTCGGGCCTGCCGAGTTTTCTTTAATATTTTTGTAACCTTTATTTAAGCATTCTGTAAAAAATTCTTAAGGTTTTCGGTGTATTCTAAGGATGACGAAAACCGGTTGGAAGGAAGATCAATTCCTGAGCTTCGAAGAAGAAAGGAGTGAAAAGCCCGGTTGGCGGCAGCGGAGCCGTAAGGGATCGGAGGGACAGCTCTGGGAGCAGGGCGGCGGTACAGCCCATAAGAGCCTGTAAGTCCGGTGTTTTTACCGCTTTATCTGTCTAAAGGCCGGGTGCCGTTATGAGCCTTGGATTTTTTCTCACCGCTTCTTTATTTTCTTTGTTGGGCTACGGACTGTGCTACATTATTATGGCCTCGAAAAGGAGAGACGAAGACGGGGTCAGGGTATCCTTGGAAAAGGCGCCGTGAATAACACTTGCTCCCACTTGCAGAACCGGGAGTCTCACGCTTGGATACATCCGCAAACAAATTCCCGCAAAATGCTCTCCATGGCTTACAATAGAAGCTGGATAATTGCAGCGGCCAACAGATGACCGCCGTCAGCTATGACATGTTCACTATCTGGGAAGGTGGAGGTATTTGATGAGGGAATTCAAGCCCAGGATTCTGGTCGTTGAGGATGAAGAGCCCATTCGCCGGTTCATAACGCTGAATCTGAATGCGGCAGGGTTTACGGTAAGCGAGGCCGGCAGCGGGGAAGAGGCCTTGCGTCTGCTGGACAGTTTTCAGCCGAAAGTGGTCGTGCTCGATCTCATGCTGCCGGGAATAGGCGGCTTAGAGGTTTGTCAAAAGATTCGCGAGGCATTTTCGGATATCTTTGTGCTCGTGCTCACGGCCAAGGGTTTAGATACCGACAAGATTCTGGGCTTAGAACTTGGGGCTGACGATTATATGGTCAAACCCTTCAACCCACTTGAACTTATCGCCAGGATCAAGGCCATTTTGCGGCGCACTGCGGGTGCCAAGGAAGGCGGAGACATCCTTGTGTGCGGAAATATCCGTTTGAATATCCCGGCCAACAAAGTTTTTAAAGAGGATCTGGAGATCGACCTGACGCCCATCGAGTTTTCTTTGCTCAGGGTGTTTATGGAGAATCCCGGCAAGGCCCTGAAAAGGGAGGAAATGCTAAATTCTGTCTGGGGTGAGGATTATTTCGGCGATACCAAAACTTTGGATGTTCACATCCGCCGCCTGCGGGAAAAGATTGAAGACAATCCTTCCCGGCCCTGCCGCATTAAAACCGTTTGGGGTTCCGGTTACCGCTGGCAGCAGGAGCTATAGATGAACGGAATCAGGGCGAGGCTGACTGCCAATTTCATGTTCATTATCATCATCACGGTGACCATCCTGGAAATTCTGTTGATCTACGCCGTGCGCCAGAACTTTTACGGAAGTCTGGAAAGCAGCCTGACAAACCAGATTAAGATTTCCGCCGATCTCTACGCCAAATACTTCTCGGACAATTCATTGCAAGAGAACGTGCTCTACAATGTCGATGCTTTCTGGAACCAAAGCAATGCGGAGGTAGAGATAGTCGACAAATCCGGGACGATTGTGATGGATTCGCTGGGCATGATTCCACAGGGGAAAGTGATGGACAGGGATATCGGCGAAGCTCTTAAAGGCGGGACGGGGTCCTGGATTGGGACTTTGAACGGGCAAAAGGTCGTTGCGGTTTCTTATCCGCTGCGAGAAGGCCCGAATATCGTCGGGGCCTTACGTTTTATCAGCTCATTGCGCGAAGTGGATAAAGATGTGGAAAATACCGCTTCCGTCTTTATCGGCATCGGGTTAGTCGTGATTATGATAGCCGGCCTGATCAGTGTTTTCCTGGCCAACACCATTGTTGTGCCGCTCAAAGAAGTTACCGAAGCGGCACGCAAAATGGCGGCCGGCGACTTTAGCATCCGGAGCAGGAAAGTCCGCTCAGATGAGATAGGTAAACTCTCGGAGACACTCGACTACATGGCACAGGAGATCGTTAAGAAAGAACAACTTAAAAACGACTTTATTTCCTCCGTTTCCCATGAACTGCGTACGCCGTTGACCTCGATCTTGGGCTGGGCCATCACCCTGCAGAACGAGAATTTCCAGGGTAAGGAGACGCTCAACGACGGCCTGGGTATTATTGCCAAAGAGAGTGAGCGCCTTACCCTTATGGTGGAGGAACTCCTGGATTTTTCGAAATTTGTCTCCGGCCGGGTCAAACTGCAAAAGACCGAGACGGAGATGACCTATTTCTTGGAACACCTCAAGAAGCAGTTGACGCCCCGGGCGGCCCGTGAGAATATAGACTTTATGGTCAGCTATCCGGAAGATTTGCCCGTTCTATATACAGATGCCAACCGGCTCAAACAGGTATTCATTAATGTCTTGGACAACGCCTTTAATTTTACCCCGGCAGGCGGACAGGTTGCCTTGAGCGTGGCAGCGGAGGCAGGTGAATTTATCTTCACCGTGACTGACACCGGGTGCGGGATAGCGGTGGACGAACTCCCCAAAGTTAAAGAGAAATTCTATAAAGGCAGGGGTTCGGGTTCCAAGAACGGCATTGGGCTTTCCATTTGTCAGGAAATAGTCACTCTGATGGGAGGCAGATTGGAAATTGCCAGTCAACTCGCGGCAGGAACAAAAGTCGTCATCAGTATACCCCGGGAGGAAGCGTCGGATCGCCGGAGCATTTAAGGTATCCCGCGCCAGGCGAACGCCGGCCCCAACAAAGCTGCTCCTTGGCCTGCTCGTGACTATACTTCTGCTGAGCGGCTGTTCGGACTCTTCCTGGGCAGGAGCCGGGAAAATCGTTCCTCCGGCGAATAACAGGTCTCCGCTGCAAGGGGAATGGATCGTCAAGCGGGAATTGGAGACCGGCCGCCGGCAAGAAGGCGGCAGTCAAACCTGGGTGGGAAAAACGGCTCAATTCGCGCCGGATGTGGCGGCCCTGGGTGAATATGTCTGGCACAATCCCGACTATAAAATCAAGCGGGTCAACTCCACGGATTATCTCATGTCCAAATATCTCAATCTCTCCAGTCCCATGGTGCCAAACGGACGGGAAGTCTATGTCATTACCTTGTCCAGCGCCGAAAACTTTCTGGTCGAGGTCATGGAGATTGATCCTTCCCATGCAATTGCTTTCATCCAGAATAGGGCCCTTTACCTGAAAAAAGTGTCGCCGCAAGTGGATTTGCCGCTCATAGCGGCCATAGCCGGCGGGGGCCCCCTGGCTGTGGAGGGAAGTTCATCCGCTTCATCGGGAGTTCTGTTGGGATTGCGTGCGCCCGTGACGGCCATGCTTAACGGCAAACCCAGCCGGCAGTATGTTTATCGCACTCTCTGGCTCGCGTCCGGCGCGGGAAAACTTCGTCCCGTTTTACAGCGTCAGGACATTTTTTTCCCTCGCCGGAGCGGGTTCTGGCAGTTGGAGGTACGCTGGGTTGAAGAAGCGGCGAGGACTGAGGACGTCTTTCTGGCTTATGATGTTGCCACCAAGACCCCCGGCAAGGAAAAGCCGGCCCTTGATTCCGGCTGGTGGAGCGACAGGGCGGGTACGCTGCAAAGAAAAATCGATTACGTGGGCAATGACTACGTTGCGGTAGAAAATGACGGCGAAGGCACCTGGACCAAGGGCGGAGGAACTTGGACAAAACAGGATCTGCAGCTGCTTCCGGTTGACAAAATTTCCTCGTCTGTCGGCATCAAACTGTCGGACTTAGCGGGAAAGCGCGGTGCGGCCGTCTTTAGTGCGGCCCGGGCCCAAGCCAGCCGGCTTCTCAGCCGGGAAGGCTTTTCCGACCAAGAGGCAGACCCCTTTGAGCAGGATTTTGGTTTAATTCGCCGCAATGGGCATTGGTATTTTCAGGGAAGAATCAACTACCGGGGGCAAGGAAAACCTGCACATATGGACTTTAATGTAAACTTGATTCCTCCGGGCAAACTTATCTTTTACGATACGCTTTATTTGAGTTGGCAGAAGGTCAAAGACCGGGTGCCGGATGCGGTGGATGCTTTCACTTCCCCCAACCGAAATCTGGCTCTCATCCTCACAAAAAGCAAGCTTTACGTCTATGCCATGCAAGAAGGTCAGCTGAGCGGCAGCCCCGAGGCCAGAATCAGCTTGAGGACAGGGGAAAGCGTTGTCATGGCCGAATGGGCAACAGGGGTTTACGTTGAAAATTGGGAAAAGGCGTTCCTGGCGGACGGCGCCAAAGTATTGCCACAGTAGGCAGGCCCGCGAACAGCAGGGGAGGGTGCCCCAGCCCCCGGAGTCTAGGTTCCGGCGGGATGTCGCTTGCGGATAAGAAAAAAATAGAAGCCGGCAAACACCAGGGTAAGGATGAGGCTCACCGCCAGTCCCACCAACTGGTTGACGCTCAGGGCGGCCGTGCCCAGAATCACGAGCAAGAGAACGATGGCCGCGGCGGCCTTGTAGGGAAAGCCGCTCGCTTTCGGTCGCCGAATTTTCGGGTCGTGAGCAGTCTTAAGGCGGAAGCGGATATGGGTGATGGCTATGATCAGCCAGTTTAACAAGAGGGTGACCCCGCTGGCACTGGCAATATAAGCAAAAATGTTTTGCGGCAGGAGATAAGAGACCCCGACCACGATCAGCAGACAAACGCTGGACGCGAGAACAGCCGGAAGCGGAACGTCCGCCCGGTTGTTTTTTGCCAGGAAGGAGGGGGCATCGTGGCGCTCGGCCAGGGATTTCAGCATGCGAGGCACACCGTACATGTTGGAATTCATGGCCGAGAGGATGGCGATCAGGATCACGGCATTGATGATGCCGGTGATGGCGTACATACCCAGATACCGGAAGAGGAAGACGAAGCCGCTGGCTTTTTGGGGTACCCGAGCCCAGGGAACGAGTCCGACCAGGACGGTGATGGAACCCAGGTATAAGACGGCCAGGATAATGTTGATGGCGCCGATGGCTTCGGGAATGGTATTGACGGGATGGCGGGTGTCACCGGTAGCCGGCCCGATGACTTGTTCCCCGGCGTAGGCGTAGAGGACGAGCAGGAGGGAAGTCAAGACTCCGGTGAAACCGTGGGGAAACAGACCGCCGTGCCCCAGAAAATTGGTCACCCCCGGAGATTTGATGCCGGGCCAGAGGTCGCTCAGGATGATGGCCCCCATGATAATGATGATGAGGAGAACTCCCACCTTGATGAAGGAGAGGATTTCTTCGACCCGGGCAAAAGCCCGCACATTCAACAGGCCGACACCGATGATAAGGGCGGCAATAATCAGGCTGATGAGCCAAACGGGCCAGGCCGGCAGCCAGAAGCGGACGGTTAGAGCGGCCGCCACCATTTCTGTGGACAAGGTCAGAATACCGGCCAGCCAGTAAATCCAGCCGGAGATAAAGCCTAAAGCCGGGCCTAAATATTCCCCCGCGTAAACGCTGAAGGAGCCGCTGGTGGGCTCGTGCACGCTCATTTCTCCCAGCATGATCATGACCAAGGTCGAGAGGATTCCGCCCACTATAAATGACAGGATAATGGCCGGTCCGGCTTGGTTGACAGCCATGCCGCTGGCCACGAAAATGCCGGAGCCGACGGCACCGCCTATCCCCAGCATGGTCAGACCCAAAACGTCAAGCCGACCTCTGGGACTGTTCTTATTTGCCCGGGCTTGAGCTCGGGTTGTTGTCTTTCGGGCGGGGTTTGTGATTAAAGCTCGGTTTTTGTTCTTTTCCATGTTTCCCTCCGCAAGGTGATCTTTTTTCTCAAGCGAGTTGATTTTTAGTCTTCGTATTTTTGCCCAATAGAATTCATCCTTGCCGGAAATTTCCTCCGCCAAGCTGTTCACCGCAGTCCGAGCTATCGGTTTTTATACATTAATGACCTTGATAATGACCTTGATGCTTCAATTTGAATTATGAGAAACTTAAAACCCAAGGACTGAACTTCTTCCGGGGCATTTTGGATAGCATTAACGCTTTAACATGAGACCTTAAAATCCGCTGTGCGGGGAGAGTTGCCCATTGCGTTCGGGTCCACCCATCCTTCCACATTTTATGATATTTTTGGTAAGCAGTTCCAAGAGAAATCTCAGCCATTTTAAGGGAATTCTAATTGAAACCCGAAGAAATAAAAATTTGAATTTACATATGGACAGAACGGGGTTCATTGAGTACAATTGTATCTAGCCAAGATGTTTCAAAGTTCGGTATAATACTGTATACGGAATCATTAGGAATCATTAGGTTGGAGAAGGCAGTATTTCGGGAAGTGTCGGAATGCGTCGGGAAGTGTCGGGCAGGGAGAAATAAGGTTAAGCGTGGGAAGAGTTAATTTTTGACGAGACTCAATAATTCGACAAAATCAGCGAATAGAAACTGGGCGGAGGGGAACTATGGAAGAAGAAAAAAAATCAGTGGGATTATGGGGAGACGCCTGGCGCAGGCTGCGCAAGAATCCGGTGGCTATGGCGGGTTTGGTGATCGTTGCGCTGATGACTCTGATGGCTGTCTTAGCACCGGTCATAGCACCCCATAATCCGAACCATCAGTACATGAACAGGGGACTGACTTCAATGGGAGCCCCGGTGGGACCGAGTTCCTTTTTCCTTCTGGGAACCGATCAAAACGGGCGCGACTTGCTGAGCCGGATGATTTGGGGTGCCCGGATTTCTTTAACCTTAGGGGTTGTGATTAATTCTCTCAACGCGGTGATTGGTATTTTCCTGGGCGTTATTTCCGGGTATTTCGGCAAATTCGTGGATACGCTGGTTATGCGCCTGACGGACATTGTGCTGGCCTTTCCCTTCCTGCTCCTCATGATTGCCTTGCTGGCGGTTTTGTCCCCCGGCATGGAATCCATCATCATCGGCTTTGTCCTGGTCGGCTGGGCTCAGTATGCCCGGCTCGTGCGAGGCCAGGTCTTGAGTGTCAAAGAAATGGAGTATGTCCAGGCGGCCCGCGCCTTGGGGGTGTCGACTCCCCGGATCATTTTCCAGCACATTTTACCCAACGTCATCGCCCCGATTATCGCTCTCTTTGCTCTGGGTGTCTCCTGGGCTATCATGGGGGAAGCGACTGTGAGTTTTCTCGGTTTGGGGATTCAAGCCCCGACCGCCAGTTGGGGAACGATGATTGAAACCGGCGCTTCCTGGATTACGTCCGCACCCTGGCTGGTCATCTATCCCGGCATCCTGTTGTTGATTACTGTGTTGGGGTTCAATTTACTGGGAGATGGATTGCGTGACGCCCTGGATCCCCATCTGCGGCGTTAGTCCCGGTTGGCCTGCCCCGGGGGACCCGTGTGCCGGGCGCCTGTGGGCGCACCCGGCCGAGGCCAAGCCTGTCCGGGACCGAACGGCGGAGGGAGGGACCGTTGCGCCACGAGCCATAAAGAATCGAGTGAAGGAGGGGAGCGGCCGGAAGACTATAGTGCCCGCATATTACGCGTGTTAACAATGTACCGATGCCTCAAAGAACATAAGGGGGAAACAGGATTGAAAAAGCTTGGAACCAAGAAATCAGCGGTGGCCGGGGTTCTGGCCGCGTCCCTGTTGATTGTCTCTGTCTTGAGCGGGTGTGGCCAAACCACTGCCCCACAGGCTCAACAGCAATCAGCGAGCAGCAGTGCCACTCCTCAGATGGGCGGGGTGCTCCGCACCTGGAAACAGTATGATCCCAAATCTCTGGATCCGACCGACTGCGGGGATACTGATTCCTACGATATCCAACAGAACATCTATGACGGCTTGGTAATGTGGGATAAATCCGGCAAAGAGATCGTGCCCGATCTGGCGACGGCTCTGCCCACGATCACGAACGGAGGTAAGACTTACACCTTCCAGCTGCGCCAAGGTGTCACCTTCCAGAACGGCGATCCCTTCACGGCTGCCGATGTTGTGTATTCCTTTAACCGTGAGGCCTCGAAGAGTATCGCTTCGCCGGGAGAATCCTACTTCTCCATGATCAAAGGGATGGACGATGTCTTTGCCGGTAAGGCTGCCACAGTTTCCGGCGTGGTTGAGAAAGGCAAGTATACGGTTGAGTTCGACTTAACCCAGCCGACCCGCACTTTCCTGGACGTCCTGGCTATGCCCTATGCCTTCATCGTGGACAAGAAGTATACCTCTGCTTTGCCAAATCAGGGAGATCTCTCTCTGCATCCGATCGGCACCGGTCCCTTCATGTTCAAGGAATGGAAAAAGGGACAGGTCATTAAACTGGTGCGCAATCCCCATTATTTCCTGAAAGACGCACAGGGCAGGCAGCTGCCTTACATGGATGGCATCACCTGGACGCTCGGTTACGGGAATTCCGTGGCTTACCTTAAATTTAAAGACAAAAAGCAGGATTTCTCCTTGATTCCTACCTCGGACTATGTAAGCACACTGAACGATCCGAACATGAAGAATGATATCACAAGCCTGGTCGAGAATGACTACTTCTATATCGGCGGCAACATCAAGAAAGCGCCTTGGAACAATAAGCTGGTCAGACAGGCTATGGAATATGCCATTGACAAGGATGCTTTAGTCAAACTTTACAACAAGAGAATTGTCCCAGCCTGGAGCATCCTGCCTCCCAACATGCCCGGGTATCAGGAGAATCCGTCGGGTTACAAGTATGATCCGGCCAAGGCCAAGGAACTCCTTAAGCAAGCCGGCTACCCCAACGGGCTTCCCGGTGTGCACCCGATGGTCTATGTCAAGAATGACATCCGTGACGTCTTGGCGGCCAACATCCAAGCTCAGCTGGCGGCGGTCGGCATCAAGATCAGTCTCGATGGCGTTCCTTTCCCGAAATACCTGGATGTGGTGACGAAAGGACAGGAAGATATGGTTTACGGGGGCTGGATGCAGGACTATCCCGACCCTGACGACTTCCTCAACATTCTCTTCAACAGCAACCAGATTCCTTCCAATAACAATGTGGGCTACAGCAATCCCGCTGTGGACAAACAACTCAACCAACTGGCCAGTGTGACGGATCTGCAGAAAGCGATTCCGGGCTATCAGGCGGTGGAAAAGCAGATTCTCGATGACGCGGCGATCGTCCCGCTCTATCATGACAAGGAAGCTTATCTCATTCAACCTTGGGTGCATAATTCACAGCTGCATCCCGTCTATCCTTACTTCTACTATTGGACTATGTGGATCGACCAGAAGGCCGAGCAAGCCGCCACTAAAGGCTGAGCAAACGGCCGGTAAGTGAGCAGCCTGCGGTGTGACTAAGGTCACCGAGTGAATAACCCCGGTATTGCGAAAGAGAGCGGTGCCCCTAGGTCTCTAGGAGCACCGTTTCCCGGTAGAGGGTGCCGGCAGGCTGAATGGGAGGCCGCCCCAAGAAGGTCGATTAGCCGGGGAAGAGAAGCGGGCGCCCAGGGAATCAGGCGATACCGGGAGCGGGAAAGGGAGTCGTCAATAATCAGAAATCGGATGGAGCGATCAAAGCTCCTCTGAGGACTGTGCGGATAGATGTGTTTGGAGACGGAAACGCCTTGACCGGGTCGGGCAGACCAAGTGCTGTTTTTAATAAAGATGAGCCGAATGTGCTGTTCGGCTGAAAAGAGGGGATAGCATGCTCAGTTACCTTATACGGAGGACATTCTGGATGATCATAACGCTCTTTTTCATTGTCTTGATTGCGTTTGTGATTAACTTCGTCGTTCCGGGCAATCCGGCCCGCACCATCGCCGGTCCCAAAGCGTCTCCGGAAGTGATTAAAGCGATTGAGGAAAAGTACGACTTGAACAAGCCGGTCTACGTGCAGTTCGAGCACTATTTCGTTAATTTATTGCACGGTGATCTGGGGATATCTTACCGTACGAATGAGACCGTAAACAGCGAGTTGCGGACAGCTTTCCCTAAAACCATGTATTTGGGCTTCAGCGTATTTTTTCTCAACGTCTTAATCGGGGTGCCGACCGGTATCTACGCGGCCATCAAGCGCAGCAAGTTTATGGACCACGTCATACTCATCAGCAGCTTGGTGGGGACTTCGGCCCCAACCTTCTGGATCGGGTACATTCTCCTTTTCATCGTTGGTTACAAGCTGAGCCTGCTGCCGATTGGGGGTTATGGGGGGATAAGCCACGTTATCTTGCCTGCGCTGACCGTCTCTTTGGCTTCAGCAGCCGGTTACGTCCGGGTGGTGCGGACGAGTATGCTCGAAGTCCTGGGGACGGATTATGTACGCACGGCGGAGGCCAAGGGGTTGTCACAGTCCACCGTGATTTTAAAACACGCCTTCCGCAGTTCCGTGATTCCGCTTATCACTTACGCGGGCATGGATTTGGGAACTCTGATGGGAGGCTTAATCGTGACCGAGGGCATCTTCGGCTGGCCCGGGATCGGCCAGATGGCCGTGACGGCGATCAATTACCAGGACATGCCGACGATCATGGGTGTGGTCTTGGTCGCTGCGGTGGCTGTTGTCATCGCCAATTTTGTGGTGGACATTATCTACGCGCTGGTGGACCCGAGGATTTCGTATTGAGTCATTGAGGAGTGTCTGGGGTCGGCTGCCGCTGCGGACAGCGTTCGTCCGTTGCTGGTTCGCAGCGGCCGGCGTCGAGTCTGCGCCTTTGTCGCTATGAGAGAGATTAGGAGGAGTGAAGGTGGCGGAACCTATTTTAGAAGTCAAGGACTTACGCACCTACTTTTACACGGAGGCCGGAATCGTCAAAGCCGTGAACGGCGTTAATTTTCGCTTGGAAAAAGGGCAGTCTCTCGGGGTTGTGGGCGAGTCCGGTTCGGGCAAGAGCATCACTGCCCTTTCGGTCATGGGCTTGATTAAGCCGCCCGGCAAGGTCGTCTCAGGTGAGATCCTGCTTCAAGGCCAGAATCTGCTGAAGAAGAGCCGCAAGGAATTGGAGAAAATCAGGGGCAATGATATTGCCATGATCTTCCAGGATCCGATGACCTCCCTCAATCCCGTCCTCCGAGTCGGGGAGCAAATCGCCGAAGCGGTTGTACTCCACCGTAAGGTGAAGAGAAAAGAGGGCTGGAATGTGGCCCTGGAGATGCTGAAAAAGGTCGGTATTCCCGAGGCCGAGGACAGGATCCGGCGCTTTCCGCACGAGATGTCGGGCGGAATGAGACAGAGAGTGATGATCGCCATCGCACTCTCCTGTAACCCCAAGGTGCTGATCGCGGACGAGCCGACCACCGCCCTGGATGTAACGATTCAGGCACAGATCCTGGATCTGATCCGTTTGCTGCAGAAAGATTTTGAGACGGCCACGATCATGATCACGCATGACCTGGGAGTGGTCGCCGAAGTATGCAAAAATGTAATGGTCATGTATGCCGGACAGCCAGTGGAGTACTCTGATGTCACGACTGTTTTGGAACAGCCCAAACATCCGTATACCTGGGGCCTTTTGTCTTCCCTGCCGAAGCTGAATGCCTCGGAGAAGCAGCGGCTGACCCCTATTGACGGCATGCCGCCGGACCTGGGCAATCTGCCGGAGGGCTGCGCCTTCGCGCCGCGCTGTCCCCATAAAAAGCCCGTTTGCGAGCGACAGGAACCAGCCGGAAAGTGGCTGAACCCGGGGCATTTCGTGCGCTGCCACCTTTATGAGGCATAGGGGGAGAAAGAGATGGCTATTTCGATCGAGGATAAAAGCGAGGGCAAGGCAAAAAAGGACGGAGAAAATGTCCTCCTGGATGTACGGAATTTAAAACAGTACTTTCCGGTCAAGAAAGGCGTGCTCCAGCAAGTTGTGGGTCAGGTTAAGGCTGTGGACGGCGTGAGTTTCCGGGTGTTCCCCGGTGAAACGCTGGGTTTGGTCGGGGAGAGCGGCTGCGGCAAAACGACAACCGGGAGAAGTATCCTGAAATTGACCGAACCGACGAGCGGAGAAATCATTTACAAGGGACAGCACCTGGAAAAGTTATCGCCCCGGGGCATGCGTCCTTTTCGCCGGGAGATGCAGATTATTTTCCAGGATCCGTACTCTTCCTTAAATCCTAGGATGCTGGTTTATGATATCATTTCCGAACCTATCAAGATTCATCACTTGGCTGAAGGGAAAGGTGTGGACAAGCGAGTTTATGAACTGCTGGATCTGGTCGGTTTGAACCGCAAACACGCTAAACGCTATCCGCACGAATTTTCGGGGGGTCAACGCCAGAGGATCGGGGTGGCACGGGCCTTGGCTGTCGAGCCGGAGCTGGTCATCTGCGATGAGCCGGTATCGGCCCTTGACGTTTCCATCCAGGCTCAGATCATAAACCTGCTGGAGGATCTGCAAAACGAACTGCATCTTTCGTATATTTTTATTGCTCACGACCTGAGCGTGGTCAAGCACATCAGCGATCGGGTGGCGGTGATGTACTTGGGAAGAATCGTTGAGGTCGCGGTCTCAAGTGCGCTTTACGCTGAGCCCAAGCATCCCTACACCCAGGCCCTGCTGTCCGCCATTCCGGAGCCGCAGGTCAGCGGGATGAAAAAGCAGCGCATCCTCCTTCAGGGAGATGTGCCAAGTCCCATCAACCCGCCGGCGGGCTGCCATTTTCACACCCGCTGCAGGTTCGCTCAGGAGGTCTGCAGCCGGGAGGTCCCGGCTCTAAAGGATCTGGGCAACGGTCACCTGGCAGCGTGTCACTTGGCTAAATAAGGCAGAGAGGGCGGCGACCGGGCAAGTTAAACCCCGGCTGGCGAAAATGACGGTAAGTTTCCCGGGTAATCAAACAAGGGCTGACGTTAAAAAACTTTTTTAAAAACGTTTAACCCTACCGGCCAGAGGCCGGTAGGGTTTTAGCGTCAGTCTCGCAACCGAAACGGTTCGCCAGACTGTCTTAAGCTGCGCGCGGTACCAGGCGCTAAAACGTGATCCGGCCTGGGAGCCCCCGAAAGGCAAGTTCCGGTCAGCGGCCTGAACGACGGGCAGACATGCCGGGTGTGGTCAGGATATCTGAATCTGCTGCGCTTTGGCGGAAACGTCTTTCTTCGGCAGGGTAACCCGGAGAACTCCGTTTTCGTAATGAGCACTGATTTGCTCGGGCTCGACATCGTCAAAGGCGAAGGTCCGCGCTGCCGAGGTGAAGCGGCGCTCTTGACGCAAGTACTTGTCTTGCTCGGATTTTGTGTCTTCAGCGCGCTCTACGGCAATGCTCAAGCAGCCGTTATCGAATTCAAGACGCAAATCTTCTTTCTTAATGCCCGGAATATCCGCTTCCAGTACATAGGCTTTTTCCGTGTCCTTAATGTCGACTTTCATCCCGCTCATTCCCCAAGGGATGCTTGAGAAGAAGGGGTCGCTGAAGAAATTGGCAAAAAGGCTTTCTACAGGGAGGAGATTTTCCGGTACTTGGATCGCGCCGCGGCGATAAGGTGTAAGGCCAAACATATTTGCCACCTCCGAAAATTCTTTTGGTTTTTTTTGGTACGGGTCAGGGCCGCGCCCCGGAAGTCCCGGGCCCGCCCTCTGACCTTTCCTGACCTTAATATACGATAACGGAGACCTGCGGGCAAGGGCGAAATCTGACCTTTACTGACCTTGTTGAGTGAGCGCGAGCTGTTTTCCGCATCAAGCGGCGGCGCGCGTTGATTTATGACTTTTTGCAAAGTGTTGGGACAGTCCGCATAGATGGGGGGAAACCTGCGCATATAGTAAAGGAACGAAGGTGACTGCAGAGAGAGGGTTGCGGCATGATGCCGCGGTCGGATACTATTGGGAAGGAAATGGCTGGCAACATGGTCTTAAAAGGTGCGGGGCAGTTTTTTCGCCATCTGGTAAGTGGAATCATGAAACACAACATCGGCGCTTATGCCGCTGTGATGGCTTTTTTTGGTTTCTCGGCCATGATTCCTTTGGCTCTTCTTCTCGTCTACGGGGCTTCGCTCTTTTTCGTTCAACACGGCGTTATCCTGAATTTTCTCCTTAACGTCGTGGAATCCTATGTCCCCACACTGCCGCAGGGAAAATTATATCTGACGGAGAACATTACCCACTTGGCTTTAATGAACGATAGAATCGGAATCATCGGGGGCGTCGGGCTGTTATGGACGACGCTGGGAGGATTTGTCTCTTTGCAAAGAATCTTAGACGCTATTTGGGAGGTGCGGGAACCGCGCTCGTTCTTAAAACAGTATTTGGTGGGTTTTATTATGCTTGGTGTATTGCTATTTCTGACCCTTCTCTCCTCCCTGACCTCGACTCTCTCTCTCACCCATTCGTTGGGCAGGGTGGGGCTGAAAGCGGTTTTTCTCCGCTTGGATTTCTTCCAAACGGCCTCGTATGTCTTGTTTCCCCTTCTCCTCTTTCTTACTTGTTATTTCTGCTTTCGCATTTTGCCCAGCCACCAGCTGAAGAATTCCTGCCTGGTGACAGGCTCCTTAATTTCGACTTTGGGCATCTATCTGTCCCGGGAGGCGTTCGTTTGGTACACGGGCCACTTGGGAGTGTACGAGATGATCTACGGCAGCCTGACTTTCATTATGCTTTTTACTCTCTGGGCCTACATTGTGAGTATTATCGTCCTGTTGGGGGCTGAGGCGGCCGTGGCCCTGAATGCGGTGCTGGGGTCCGGACAGAGCGGGCCGGAGCGGACGGGTCCGGAAAAGGCCCGCTGAGCGACTGGTCACATGAGACCCCGGAAAGCAAAAAGGCGGAGAGCTGAGGTTATTGACAGGATGTGTTTGATCAACTAGACTGAATGAAAAGAGTTGTATATCAGATGCGGTTTCTTAACAGTGTATTATGGCGCAAAATCTGTGGTGTGTATTATAGCGCAAATCCTGTGGTGTGTATTATAGCGCGAGTCCTGTGGTGGGGGAGCGGTATTTGGGCGGCCGCCTCTTAATCCGGCAGGGTGACCAGTTCCGGAGATCCCGAACAAGTGAAAATGGGTAGGACGGCAGGGAGGTGTAGAGTAACGGGCACCCCTTCGGGGTGTCTTTTTTTAGGGGAACTTTTTTTAGGGGAACTTATTTTAGGGGAACTTAATTCAGGGGAACTCAATTCAGGGGAACTCAATTCAGGGGAACTCAATTCAGGGGAACTTAATTCAGGGGAACTCAATTCAGGGGAACTTAATTCAGGGGAACTCAATTCAGGGGAACTCAATTCAGGGGAACTTAATTCAGGGGAACTCAATTCAGGGGAACTCAATTCAGGGGAACTTAATTCAGGGGAACTTAATTCAGGGGAACTCAATTCAGGGGAACTCAATTCAGGGGAACTCAATTCAGGGGAACTCATTTTAGGGGAACTTAATTCAGGGGAACTTATTTCAGGAGAAGTTATTTCGGGGGAACTTATTTCGGGGGGATTTTATTGATGGAAAGATTTTATCACTTTAAGTACGGGGACGGATTTTTGGATTTGCCTTTGCAGGAAGGAAATGTGATCCAGGTGCTTGAGGCCCGGGAGATTGAGACCATTGACGATGTACCGTCAGAGGTGAACCATGTCTTGGATCACCCCGTTGACTCCAAACCTTTCGACGAATTGTTCGAAAGAGGGGACAAAGTCACCATTGTTGTCAGCGACATCACTAGGCAGGTTCTGTTGTCGGAGTATTTACCGACGCTCGTAGATAGGCTGAATCGTTTGGGAATCCCCGACGGGGATATCCTGGTTTTGATTGCCACGGGAACGCATCGGGCCCAGACGGTGGCAGAAAAAGAGAAAATCCTTGGCCCTGAACTCTTCCGGCGCTTAGCGGTTGTGGACCATGATTGCGACCGTTCGGAAATGGTTTATGCAGGCACCACTCCGAGGGGAACCAGAGTCGACGTCAACAGGTTGGCAGTTGAGCGCAAGGTGATCCTCACGGGTGCCATTGTCCATCATCTGATGGCTGGTTTCGGGGGTGGACGCAAGTCGATCGTTCCTGGTGTGTCCAGCCGCCGGACCATTGCCGAAAACCACTTGCATGCCTTGGATCCAGAGGCGGAGCGCTCCAATCCTTTGATCGGGGTTGGGGCTTTAGCGGGAAATCCCCTGCATGAGGACATGGTGGATTGCGCCCGCCTAGTGAAGCCGGCTTTCTTGATTAATTCCATTGTTCACACGAATGGCAAGCTCGCCAGGCTGGTGGCGGGAGACTGGCTTAGCGCCTGGGAAGAGGGCTGTCGCTGGGCGGATGAAAAATACGGAGTACCTATTGAGCGAAAGGCCGATTTGGTCGTTGCGAGTTGCGGCGGCTACCCGAAAGACATCTCTTTATATCAAGGAACGAAGACGTTGTTCAATGCCTCACTGGCCGTGAAGGAAGGCGGCACCGTTCTGATGCTGGCCGAGTGCCGGGAAGGAGCGGGGGCCGATGAGTTTTTCGGCTGGAGCGGTCCCTTAAAGGCGGGACGCCTCGACCCCGAACTGCGCAAGAACTTTACCATTCCCGGATACATTTTTTACGCGGCTGTCGAGGCGGCACGTAAGGCCAGGGTGGTTCTCCTCTCTGCGATAGACCCGGAATCGGTTAAGCCCATGGGCATTCTCGGCGTTAATAACCTTGAAGACGCCTTAGAGTCAGCGGGGATTGGACGGAAACAAGAGACGATTGTGATGCCATACGGCGGAGCCACGATCCCGCTGTTTCAATCGGGTGAAGTCAGCGGGTCAACCACCCCATGCCTAAAGGCTCCTAAGGGCAAGGGCTTGTAGGGAGTAATTCCAGGTGTACAAGGGTTAAGCCAGTGGCGGGAACACATTCAAGCTTTCATAACATTGGCGAGGAGAGACAGGATTTATTCTGCGTTACCGGCCCCTTACGTAGACTCCGTTAGGAGGAGAGACATGGTATTTGTCTTAGACATGCACAAAAAACCTCTCATGCCATGCTCGGAGAAGCGTGCCAGGCAAATGTTACAGAAAGACAAGGCATTGGTTCACAAGTTGGTACTATGTGATAGCTTGTAAAGTAAGTTGCACGTCGGGTATTCCCGAATTTATGCACAGTTTTGTTATACCATGGATATTGACCATATGCATGAAGTTCTTGAGGGAAGCGCTCTCATCCCCGGAATCGCATTCCGATTACGAGAAAAGGAAAGGAACGGGATAGGTATGCACCTTGTGCCTTTAATAATTGTCATGGGTTATATCATCTTGCTCTTTGCGGTTTCCTGGTTTTCCAAGAGCCTGGCTAAGAGAGACGGGGCAGAAGGATATCTGCTTGCCGGACGCAACATGCCCATGATTTTGGTGGCGGTAAACCTGGCAGGGCTTGCCATCGGGGGTTCTTCCACGATTGGGGTGGCCCAGAACGCCTATACGGCCGGGATATCGGCCGGGTGGTACAACGTGGCCTGGGCCGCGGGGGGTATTCTGGTCGGGCTGACAGTTGCCGGGCGTTACCGCAAAATGAAGATAGCGACTATCCCGGAGTTATTTGAGAAGTATTACAGTTCGGCCGGAAGGACCATCGCCGTCATCGGCCAGCTGCTGGTGCAAATCACGATCACATCTTTGCAATATGTTGCCGGGGGAGCGATCTTGACCGCCCTCTTGCCTGGGGTTTTTAATCCCCATACGGGAATGCTGACGACGGCCATCGTCTTTGTCGGCATTACACTTATAGGCGGGATGTGGGGAGTAGGCTTGACGCATGTGGTCAACGTAATTGTTATTTACGTAGGCATCATCGTCGGCACCTTAGCCGGCTTATCACACTTTGGCGGTTTTCAAGCAATTCAAATGTCCCTGCCGGCCCAGGGACCATGGTTTAAACCCCTCGCCGGAGTGGGAGTGATGATTGTCGCAGCTTGGTTTGCCGTCATGATCACACAAGCCTTCTCCACTCAGGCCATCGTGCAGATCGCTTTTTCCGCCCGCAATGAAAAGGCGGCCCGGCGCGGGTTTGTCGTTGGAGGCCTACTGATCATGCCCATGGGTTTTCTGTCTGCTATTATGGGCATCATCGCGGCCGCCAAGTTCCCCGGCATCGTCTCCAGCAGCGCTTTGCCCAAAGTCGTGCTCTCCCTGAATCCCATTGTGGCCGGGATCACGCTGTCCGGGCTCTGGGCCGCGGATGTCTCTTCCGCTTCCGGGCTCTTGCTGGGCAGCTCTACCTTGGTAATCGAGGATGTCTGGAAGCGCTACTTCAGACCGGCTATCAGTGATAAAGAGCGCATGGCCGCTTCCCGGATCATTGTCCTGGCGGTGAGCGTGATCACTTATTTGCTCGCAACCACTGTTTCGGGGATTCTTAACACCTTGACTATTGGGCTGACTCTGACTTCCGCCTATACCGTGGTTCTCCTTTTCACGATGTTTGTGCCCGGGTTGTGCCGGAGATCAAGCGCCTTCTGGACCATCCTCACCGGTATCCTCTATCTGGCAGTCTGGGAATTCGTCCCCGCCACCCATATTGTTCCCCATCCCATCTATCTCGCTTGGCCTGTTGCCATCGCAACCTTCCTCCTCGTCGCCCTGGCGGATAAACGAGCCGCGCGCATTCCGGCTTTGCTGGAACTGGTTAAGACGGCTGAATAGAGCGAATCGCAGGCTGGGTGCCGGCCGAGCCCCGGCAGCCAAAGCTTCCTTGGCCTGTCCTGTCGGGGCAGTAAGCCTCTTGGTCAGCCCGTCAATCCGCTGTCTGTTTTGTTCGGGGGGACCGTGATTTTTGGGGGAAGAGATGGTATACTAAACTTAAGTATTTTCTGCGATGACTTTTTCATACTTTGCTGAAACGAAAGGAACTGTTTGTGATGACCGGCGTTTTTGAGGTGGCGCAGGTCTGGAACAGAATATCGGGCGTGGCAATATCGACGGAGGTGAAAGACACCCCTTTTAATTGCTATGCCGCTTAAAGTAACCTTTCGTGAATAGTGTAGACTTCTGCGGGCATATCGAACAGGTATGCTCGTGTTTATTTTTCATAGTTGCGGGTTCTGCGGAGAGGAGAAACGTATATGGGTGGAAACTTAACATTGTTGACAGACCAGATGATGGCATCCTTAGCCATAGCCATCGTCAGCGGTATCATTGCCGTGAAGCTCAGTCAGAAGATCAAAGTGCCGGATACGGTTCTGTTTATCCTGATTGGGGTTGTCGTGGGACCGGCGCTCTTAGGCGTGGTTAATCTTCAGCAATTCCGGGCCGGCGCCCAATTCATCCTGACTTTCGGCGCGGCTTATATCCTTTATGACGGCGGCCGGGAAATTCACTTAAAAGTATTGAATCAAGTAAAAATTTCCGTGGCTCTCTTGGCAACTCTGGGTGTTATCATCTCTGCTTTGGTCACGAGATATTTCAGCCAACTCTTTTTGCATTTGGATTTTTTGTCCGCCTTGCTGCTGGGTACAGTGATCGCGTCAACGGACCCGTCTGTTCTGGTTCCGCTTTTCAAGAAGATGAGCATCAGTCCTAAACTCAAACAGACGATCATCTCGGAATCGGCCTTCAACGATGCGGCCGCGGCCATCATGACTTTCGCACTGATGGGAATCATAGGCGGGGGTTCATTTTCTTTGGCGCAGGGTGTTTTCGAGTTGGTCAAGACGGCCGCCGGCGGCATTGCCGTGGGGGCTCTTGTCGGCTACTTATCTCTTTTGCTCGTCTCAGAACACACCTTAGGGTTCTTGGACGGTCACAATGCCGAGATCGCGTTGGCTGCCGTCGCCGGAGCTTATTTCATCGCCGGGGATTTAGGGTTCAGCGGCTTTATGGCCGTCTTCACCGTGGGCATCATACATGGCAATGGCTCCCTGTTCAAGCTGAGTATCGACGGCGATGCCCAGGCCGAACATGTGAGTTTTAAGGACATCCTGGTAAGAATTTTGCGGATTATGATTTTTATTATCCTTGGCACTCAGGTGAATTTCGGGGTGCTTTTTGAGTCCGGCTGGGGAGTTCTCCTGGTTGTTCTCCTCTTTATCTTTGTGGCGCGGCCTCTGACCGTCCTCTCCACCGTCCTCTGGGATCGCAAGGCCCGGTGGAAGGCGCGTGAAGTCCTCTATCTGATGTGGACGAGGGAGACTGGGGTGATACCGGCGGCTCTGGCCGGCACTCTTATCTCTGAGCGGATGCCGCGGGCTGAGGTCATCTCGGCGGTAACTTTTACAGCCATTTTTCTCACTTTGATCTTGCAGGCGACCTCAGCGCAATTCGTCGCCCGCTTGTTGCATTTGGAAGAAAGAAAGGACGGCTGCGGTGATGCGGGAATTCATCGTTCAAATTGATTTTGAAGACCGGCCCCGTCTGGGCTATGATGTTTTCGAAGTGTTTGAAAAACATGGCATTGACAAAATTGCCATGGAAGTAGGATCTGTGGACGGGATGATGATCAAATTCCGTTTAGCTGAGGGGCAGTCGGGGGAACCTTTGCTTTCGGACCTCGCCTCCTTGAGCGGAGTCCTTACCGTGCGTTTCAGGGAGCAGATGCCCTATGAAGAACGGGAGCATGAACTGAAAACGATCTTGAACTCGGTCAGCGAGGGAATTGTGGCCGTCAATCGGGATCGTAAGATTACGCACATTAACGAGGTTGCCTGCGGGCTTTTCCATGTGACGGAAAAGGAGGCACTGAACTTGACGGCCGATGACCTGTTTACGGGGAATCCACCCTTGGTCGAGACCCTGGCGACAGGACGCAGCTACAGTCTGATGGAGCGCAAGATAAGGCGCAACGGGCATTTGATCCATTTTATGACGAGCGGGGTTCCGGTTCTCAATAAAAAAGGGCAGATTATCGGGGCAGTGGCCACGATCAAGGACTTCCGCCAGGTGCAGGAGATCCTCTCTAAAATGGACAAGGGCCGGCGCTTGACCACGTTTGAGGACATCATTTGTCAAAGCGAAGAGATGGTAGGGCTGGTCGGGGCGGCACGCATGGTGGCTAAAGGGAGTTCCACCGTTCTCCTTCGGGGTGAGAGCGGTACCGGGAAAGAGCTTTTCGCGACTGCGATTCACGTTGAGAGTCCAAGACGCAAGGGGCCGTTTGTGGCCATCAATTGCGGCGCTCTGCCGGATTCCCTGCTGGAGAGCGAACTCTTCGGCTATGAAGAGGGGGCTTTTACCGGTGCGGCGAAGGGAGGCCGCAAAGGCTTGTTTGAGCAGGCCAAGGGCGGTACGCTTTTTCTCGATGAGATAGGGGAAATATCCCCCCAGGTTCAGGTCAGGCTCTTGCGCGTGCTCCAAGGGGGAGCGGTGCGGCGGGTAGGGGGCGGCGGCGAGATTCCGGTCGATGTCCGGGTCGTGGCCGCCACAAACCGTAATTTAGAGGAGATGATCCGGAAGGGCGAATTCCGTGAGGATCTCTACTACCGTCTCAACGTCATTCCCCTGCAAATTCCGCCCTTGAGAGAGCGGAGGGAAGACATTCCCCTGATCGCTCAGCATTTGCTGCGTAAGATTTGCGCCCGCCTGGGCAAAGACGAAGTGCGCCTGACTCGGGAAACGGTTGAAATTCTGTCTGCCCAGGATTGGCCCGGTAATGTCCGCCAGCTGGAGAACGCGCTGGAACGGCTGGTCAATCTGGTGGACGCCGCGGAAATCCTGCCGGAGCACCTTTACGCCTGGACGGATATCGGGAAAGAGAAAGCCAGGGCCGCAGCCGGAAACGGAGACGGAAGTAAACAGGGAGAGAGACAAGGAGTCCGAAACGGAGGTGGGACGTTAGACGTGCGGGACGCGCGCGAAGACGTTTTGCATGTGGAAATACCGAAACAGGGAGAATGGCCGCCGCTAAAAGAAATCGTGGCCCAGGTGGAAAAGGAAGTGATTACCCGTGTTCTGGAGCGTTATCCATCTTCCCGCCTGGCGGGGCAGGTTTTGGGTGTGTCGAATACTACTGTGTTAAATAAGATGCGGGCTTATGGAATTCACTGACCTGGCATATAAGAAGTAACAGATTATTTAATCGCCCCCCTTAGTCCTTGGCCTTCACCAATACCTCTTTCCCCCGAAAGACAATACCCAGATTGATGACCTTATGGATTCCCCGCTCAAGCAGTTCCTGCTGATAGCCCTTCGCTTCGATCTGCTGTAAGGCGAGCTCTGCAATCGGTTCCAGATCCTTGACTTCCTCCGGCTCGACACTCTTAAACTCAATAATGAGGCCCGCCTAGTTTCTGTCCCGGGGGATGACCATGACATCATAACGCCCATACCCGCCCTCGCGGTTGGACTTGATTTCATAATCAGGACGCAATCCTACCAGGAGGCCCAGTACAAAGGCATGGTAGATTTTCTCCGGCACTTTTCCGCCCGTATCGAAGTAGCTAAAGCTGCTTTCCACATATTCCCGGAAGTGACTGGCAAAGATTTCGATCTGCCCACGGATCAAGCTTTTCAACATAGTCTTCAGAAACTCTGAATGGACAGAATCACTAAACCAGGATTTTACGATCGCGCGATAAATCGTCTGAACTTCCCGATTCGGTATCGCCAGACTGCAGACCATCTCTCCGTCGACGATTTCCCGGCTGATAGGCTTGAGATAACCGGTAAAAAGCAGAAAACTCCAGACGTTTTGGTCATTTTTCTCGACGTCGCCCATGGAGATGTTCTGGTTAATGGCGATTCTTTTCTTCACGGATTCAGCCCCCAAATCATTACATCCCCCTTTTTCTATCTTACCCTATTTCTGGGAATATGCAAAGAGTCCGTCGGACTTTCCTTGACTGACTCTTTAAGTAATGGAGATCATTAAACGGACCAAATTCCATTTAGGCCGGGGGGGCTCTATCATCACGTTCTCCTTAGTGGGAGTGCTTTCTCTGGCGGTTGAAGAACGAATTAAAAAACCTTGCAAGAAGCGGGCACCGGGGCCATGAGTGACCACCGGTGGGCTGCCTTGATGCTGGGTGATGAGGCCTATCCGCAGCAAGTTGTCTGACCTGTGATAAGAATATTTGACAAGCAAACACATCAGGATGGAAAGGGTTGCTTTTTAAGGGGGATAAAAGTGGCACTTGTGGAAAAAATCTATTGGCATAAGAGTTGCATGATGAATACCGCATATGATTATGCTTGCCACATCGGCAAAGGAGGAAACATCCATGAGCAGAAAAGCCGAACCCTTCCGAATCAAAATGGTTGAATCCATTAGCATGATTTCCCGTGAGGACCGAATTAAAGCCTTGCAGGAAGCGGGATATAATCCGTTTTCGCTCAAGTCCAAGGACGTCTATATCGATCTCCTGACGGACAGCGGCACCGGGGCCATGAGCGACCACCAGTGGGCTGCCTTGATGCTGGGTGATGAGGCCTATGCCGGCAGCAAATCTTTCTTCAAAATTAAAGATGCTGTCCAAGACATCTTCGGTTATGAGTATGTTCTCCCTACTCACCAAGGCCGGGGTGCGGAGCAGGTCCTCTTCCCGCATCTGATTAAGCGCAAAGGGCAATACGTTTTGGGCAACATGCACTTTGACACGACCATGGCCTGGATTGAGCTGAATGGGGCCATTCCGGTCAACCTCGTCATAGATGAGGCCTACGACACGCAGACTCCCCACCCGTTTAAAGGAAATTTCGACATAAACAAATTGGAAAGTTTTATCGAGGAAAAAGGCCCGGAAAACATCGCCTTTATCATCATTACCGTGACCTGCAACTCCGCCGGCGGCCAGCCTGTCTCCATGGAAAATGTGCGTGAAGTTAGGCGCATCGCTGACAAATACGGGATCGTGGTAAATTTTGATTCCGCTCGTTTTGCCGAAAACGCCTATTTCATTAAGAAAAGGGAAGCCGGATATGAGAACAAGAGCATCAAAGAGATTGTCCGGGAAATGTACGCCATGGGTGACTGCTTCACCATGAGCGCCAAAAAAGATGCCATCGTCAACATGGGCGGTTTGATCGGCATTAAATCCGACCAGGCGCTTTATCAGGCCGCCAGCTCGACCTGCGTGCCGATGGAAGGATTCGTCACCTACGGCGGGCTCTCGGGGCGCGATATGGAAGCCTTGGCCGTCGGGCTCCAGGAAGGACTTGACGTGGACTACCTGGAAAGCAGAATCGGCCAGGTAGAATATCTGGGTGAGGAGCTGCGCCAGCGGGGAATTCCGATTCAATGGCCGGTGGGCGGACATGCGGTTTTTGTTGACGCCGGCAAATTCCTGCCGCACATTCCGCCCGAACAGTTCCCGGCCCAAGCCCTGACCAACGAGCTCTATATTGAATCCGGCGTGCGGGCGGTGGAAGTCGGTTCCCTGCTGCTCGGGCGGGATCCGGAGACCGGAGAGCAAAAGAAAGCCGGTGTTGACTTCATGCGCCTGACGATCCCGCGCCGGGTCTACACGGACCGGCATATGGATGTCGTGGTGGACGCCCTGGTCAAGATTTGGGAACGCCGGGATCAAGTGAAGGGGCTGGAGTTCACGTACGAGCCTAAGGTCTTACGCCACTTCCTTTGCCGCTTGAAACCCGTCGACTAAGAGGGATTCGGGTATTTCCGCTGCCTTATCCCATGGCCGGTGACAGGGGCATACAGCTAAGACTTTTGTCAAAAGGAGTCTGCAAGCGGGAAGTGCGGCCGCTAGCGCGTGCTTTAGGCGCTACGGTCCGCAGATAAGACGCAAAATGTGCAAGGTAGAATTTAGGAGCAAGTGGTTCCCTGGAGGAACTCTTGCTCCCTTTTTCGGAAACAGCGCTTCCCCTTTATCCTTGTATCACTCGTCCCTTTTGTCAGTCATCCGTTTGGAAATCGTGCGAAGAACGATTATGACCTTATCTCTCATCGAAATATCCGTGCGGCTTCGGATCCCTTTCATTCAACATCAGCTTCATCCTCCCAAAAGATTTCGTCTAGGGTTTTGTTAAGCGCCTTACAGATTGACCTGCACAATCTTATCGATGGGTTAAAGTCGCCGTTCTCAATAGCATTGATCGTTTGTCTCGTGACCTTAGTAATTTCAGCAAGTTCTTTTTGAGACATGTCCTTGGCGGCTCTTGCAGCTTTGAGCCGCAGATTTTTCCCCATACCATCATCACCCAAACGTAGTGTAACATATAAGGTACTAATGGTACAGTATATGTGACACATCGGTTTGAATATCTACTGAGGACGCAGGCACCCATGTGCGGGGGTGCCTGCTTTGTTCCCTATCAGAAAGGATGACTTTTCCGCAGGATAAGAAAACAGATCTGAATCTCCCCATGGCTAAAGCCGGCTAAAGCCAGGGGCATACGGCTAAGCCTCTTGGTCACTCATTAAAAAATTTTAAACGCGGCAGGAATTTGTACGGATTTAGCGAATTTAGGTTGCAGAAAGATTTTGCCTTTTGGCAATTCTTGAACAGAAGAGATTCGGAGGGGGATGTAGAGTTGGCAGTGGAAGCGAGTCCGCCCAAACCTTGGACACTGTTGAAAGAGAGAGATTTCAGCCTCTTGTTGACGGGTCAATTTGTTTCGGCTCTCGGAGACAAACTTCATTACGTAGCTCTGGGAGTTTTAGTCTATCGTCTGACAGGCAGCGCCCTGGACGTGGGCAAGGTGACCCTGGCCACATTTCTTCCCTATCTGCTGTTTGGTTTGATAGCGGGAGCCTATGTGGATCGTTGGGATAAAAAAAAGACCATGATTGCGGCGGACCTGAGCCGGGCGTTCTTAGTGAGTCTCATTCCCTTTGTTATTGGGTACTCGCTCAATTTAGTCTACCTTATATCTTTTCTCTGTACCACGGCGAACTTGTTTTTCAGTCCGGCCAGAATGGCTGTTATTCCCGCCATTTTTAAGAAAGGGGATATTCTTACGGCCACATCCCTGGATGAGTCGGCCCAGAATATCACGGAAGTGCTCGGCTTCGCCTTGGCGGGTATTGTGACCGTGTTGATACAGATTGAACATGTCTTCTTTCTGGACGCCCTTACGTTTTTGGTGTCGGCGTTCACGATTTTCCTGATGGGTTTTAAATTTGAGAAGATCGGTGGCGCCGGTGAAGAAGACGTTAGGAGGTCGACGGAAGGCGAAGCGTCCGTCAGAGAAGAGGCGGCGGCCCGGGAAAAAGCGTCAGCTAAAGGGGACGCCGGGAAAGAGACGGCGGACGAAGGGGGCATAAAAGACACGGCAGATGAGGAAGGTATGGGGGAAGTCGCCGGCGAAGAGTCCGGCGCGGGTCACGTTTGGCAGGATATTCTGGCGGGACTGGTCTACATAATGAAAACCAGGATTCTTGCCGACACCCTGCTGACCTATTGTATAGTCCTGGTTTTCTTCAGTGGGTTCAATCCCCTTGTTTTCGTCTATGCCCTTCAGGCTTTGGGAGTGTCACCGGTGGGGCTGGGGGTTTTGGAGGCGACCATGGCCGTGGGGATTACTTTTGGCAGTTTCGCACTTGTAGCCTGGGGTGGACGTTTTTCCAAGAGAGGGCTGATGCTGGCCGGCTTTTTTCTCTCCGGGGTGACCATTTCCGCCTTGGGGCTTTATCCCTGGTATCCCCTGGCTCTGGTTTGCTTCTTCTTCAGCGGCGTGTCCAACTCTCTCTTTCTTATTCCCATCCAAAGCATCTTCCAGGAGGAAACTAAGCCTTCGATGCGAGGGAGGGTTTTCAGCGCGCGTTTTGCTACGACCAGGGCAGCCTTCTTGGTATCCGTGGCGGTGCTTTCTTTTCTGGCCAATAAGATTGGAGTCAACAGGGCTTATCTTTTCTCAGGGGTGGCGCTGCTCCTAACTTCGTTTGTGTTGTTGGCACGAGGGCAAAGGGTGGAGCAGGTTTAGAATGATCAACTACGGTTTACGGCAGTTTTCTCTGCGGGCTTGACCTACATTCCTCTGGTGCTTGCCGGACGGTGCCGTTATCTCTTGGGAGTGGATGACTGGGGCCTTGAGCTCCGAACCGTTGTTGGAGCCTTTGCAGTCCTACCTTGTCGGCGCGCGTCTGGGTGAACCGGAATCTGTGCGAGACTGCTTAAGGCCAATCTTGACCAATGAGGGGATATTTGGCTTAGGTACCCTTTGTGCTATACTTACATTGTCATTGCCAGAGGCAGGTTATTGTTCGGGGTAAGGTGAACGCAAGTGGCTGAACAAGTGGCCAAACAAGTGGCTGAACGCCAAATAGTCCATGTCGACATGGACGCCTTTTACGCTTCCGTGGAGCAGAGGGACGATCCTTCCCTGCAGGGTAAGCCGGTCATCGTGGGGGGCAAGCCCAACAGCCGCGGCGTGGTGTCCACAGCCTCCTATGAAGCGCGCAAGGCCGGGGTTCACTCTGCCATGCCCTTGGCGGAGGCTTGGCGTCGCTGCCCTCAGGGGATTTTTCTCCCGGTCAACGGCCGCAAGTACCGGGAGGTATCAGGTCAGATCCGGCAGATTTTTCTCACCTATACCCCGCTGGTCGAGCCGTTGTCGTTGGATGAGGCTTTTTTGGATGTGACAGCCTCGAGCGCTATCTTCGGTCCGGCGGCTTCGATTGGGCATATAATAAAGGAGCGCATCCGGGACGAACTCGGCTTGACTGCTTCCGTGGGAGTGGCCGGCAACAAGTTTCTGGCTAAGCTGGCTTCGGATTTGCGCAAGCCTGACGGTTTTGTGGTTGTTCCGGCCGAGGGGGTGCAGGAGTTTCTTGACCCCTTACCGGTGGAAAGGATTTGGGGAGTCGGGCAAAAAACAGCGGAGCGTCTGCACGGGCTGAACGTAAAAACCGTGCGGGATTTGCGCCGGCTGGACGCGAGTTATCTCAAGCAACTCTTTGGGGTTCTGGGCGGACAACTCTACGAGCTGGCGCGCGGCCGGGATGAGAGGCCGGTGGAAAACGAGCGGGAAACGAAGTCGATCGGACGGGAGACTACTTTTGGCGCGGATGTGGGGGACCGGGATTTTCTGGAGGGTGTGCTGCTGGAACTTAGCTGTGATGTAGGTCAGGGCTTGCGCAGGGAGAAGCTCAAAGGGAGAACGATCACACTCAAGGTTCGCTATCAGGATTTTCGCACCTTGGCCCGCTCCTGCACTTTGGCCGAGGGGACTAATCTGGACGACGTTATCTATCGTGAAACCTGTCGTTTATTCCGCGCAGTCGCGCTTAAACAGCCGCTCCGGCTAATCGGAGTGTCTGTACACCAGCTGGCCAAACAGGAGGAGGGCCAACTCTCTTTGTTTGCCGATGACCGGGAGGAGCGAGAGAATTTAGCGCGGGTGATCGATGAGGTCAGAGAGAAATACGGGGCCCAGAGTATCATGCGGGCGAGACTTCTCAGTCCGACGGGGAAAAACCAGGCAGACGACGCTCCCGGTGTGCCGGGGAAGCCAAGGGAGCGGCCCGGCAACGGAAGCGAACGGAAGAGTCCAAGCGGCGGTTCGGCAGCGACGGGGAGAGAGTGAGAAAGGATTATCGCCCGGCCGGGCGCTTGGATTTAAAGAGCAAACCAGCAAAAAGTTGCGGCAAAAGATCCAAGCCGTAAGAGAAAAGCTAATCCAGAAGGCAAATTCTTTACCTGGGGAAGGAAACGGGATGATCCGAAAGCTAAAGCAGTTTATTAAACGGCTGGACGGAAAGGTTCCCGTCTATAACGGGTTGACCCGTTTCAAGCAGGAATCGGTTTCTGCTCCAGCCCAACTGGGCTACCGGAGCGATCGTAGCACAAACCGAGTTTTCTCTACTTGTATCGACACACCAAACATGCTTTAATTAGAAACGGAGGTGTGTTGTTTGCTGACGGTGGAAAAAATCGGAGGAACTTCAATGTCTCAGTTCGGGGACGTCCTCAGTAACATCATCGGCGCTCCGGACTCGGCTAAGTTCCGTTACGGACGGGTCTTTGTCGTGTCCGCCTATGCCGGTGTCACCGATATGCTGCTTGAAGATAAAAAGAGCGGCGACCCCGGAATTTATCAATATTTTGTACGGGGAGAGGATTATAGCGCGGCACTGGAGGAATTGTTGACAAGATTGCTGGCCCTGAACGAGGAGATGACAGCCCTGGGCCTTAACTTTCATACTTGCCGTGAGTTTCTCCTGGACCGGGTGATGCAGGCGGAGGCTTATCTGGGCAGCATGGAGGACATTCTGGCTTCGGGTTACGTGGGCCGGGAGAGCATCTTCTCCGCGGCGCGGGAACTCTTGGCTTCCATCGGGGAAGCGCATTCCGCTTTCAATACGGTGAATGTCCTGCAAAACAGGGGGATTAGGGCCAAACTGGTCGATCTCACGGGTTTCCGGGATCCGAAGCAGCTTACGATTGAGGAGCGCATCAGAGAATCTTTTCGCTATGTCGATCCCGCCCAGACCCTGATAGTCGCTACCGGCTACACGAAAGGCAAAGAGGGGATCATGCGCCAATTTGACCGAGGTTATTCCGAAATAACCTTTTCGCGCATTGCCACTTACCTGCGGGCGGATGAAGCCATCATCCACAAAGAATACCATTTGTCATCGGCCGACCCGAAAATCGTGGGGGTGGACAAAGCCGTCCCAGTGGGTCGGACCAACTATGATGTGGCCGATCAATTGGCCGATATCGGGATGGAGGCAATTCACCCTAATGCCTCTAAGCCGCTGGAGATGGCCGGGATTAACCTCCGGGTCAAGAATACGTTCGAGCCGGAACACCCGGGAACCGTTATTTCCAAGGATTATATCGGTCCGCAAGCGAAGATTGAAATCATTGCCGGCTCTGACAAAATCGTGGTAGTGGAGATCCACGACACCTCCATGGTCGGAGAGATTGGTTTTGACCTGGAGATTATGAAGATTTTTCAACATTATAAAATAAGTTATATCATGAAAGCTACGAATGCCAACAGCATTTCGCTGGTGATTTGGGAAACGGACCTCAGCGACCCTTTAGTGGCGGAACTCGAAGCAAACTACCAGGCGGTGCGGGTTAAAAAGGCGGCGATCGTTTGTGTTATTGGTTCGAATATTGCCATGCCAAAGATTCTGGCCCGGGCCTCCAACACTCTGGCTAAACATGATATCAACATCAACTGTGTCTCTCAGTCTTTGCGGCAAGTGAATATGCAGTTTGTGATAGATCGGGAAATGTATGCCAAGGCCATCATCCACTTGAATGAGGATTTGTGCCTGGAAGCATGACAATGTCCTCAGACAAAACCACCTGTCGTCCATAAACAGGTGGTTTAAGGTGTTGGGTAGGGCGCCTGGCGGCGCCCTTGCGATGTCAGCTCAAAATAATTATAGACAGTGCGCCGTGACCTGTCAAGCGCGAGACGACAGTCCGACGCCGTTGACAGCCGGTCAAAACGCCCCGGCTCCCGCGGCCGTGTTCAGGCTCCGACAGTGCCGCCTCAGCCGCATGGGGTCCGGCTGGGAAATGTTCCCCCGGCCCTGACCCGTTTCATCGGGTTGCACTTTGCGAACCGCCGGGCGGAGGGTTGCGGCGTCACCGCCGAATCAAGCCTGATAGGTCTCGTAAGAAACGAGATGCGAGAGGGGCTTGCGGTCACGTTCATGTCGGTCGGGCGGTGCTGTTTCGCCTGCGGGATATCCGATGGGTAAGACAGCGATCGGTTCAACGCTGCCGGGCAGGTGGAATTCCTCGACAATCACATCAGGCTTAAAGTAACCGACCCAAACCGTACCCAAACCAAGCTCCGTAGCTTCCAGCATCATGTGGGCCGTGACGATGGCGGCATCGATCTCGACCGTAGTCTTGCCGTCAAAAGGCCTTTTCCAGGCGATTTGGCGGTCGGAGCAAATGATAAGGGCCAGAGGGGCGTCATAAATATTGGCGGCCTTGCGCAGTTTGGCCAGACCGTCTTCTTCCTCCACCACGAGCAACCGCTGAGGCTGCATATTGGCGGCAGTGGGTGCGATCCTGCCGGCTTCGAGAATCTTAAGCAGTTTTTCCCTTTCGACTTTCCGGGGCAGGTATTTGCGGACCGAACAGCGCGTTTTGGCGAGTTGCAGAAAATCCATGATGATCGACTCCTTTCCTTTTGAGCAAATCTTTGATAGGCATAAATTGTGCATAACCTATGCATGACCTATACATGACCTATACATGACCTATACATGACCTATACATGACCTATAATGGACTGTTGGAATACCTGCGAGTGCCGATACCGGGCGGGCAGGTTTCCGGGGTACTTCCGTGCTGAGGCGGGGTTCGTCTTGAGACTACGCAGACCGGGTTGGCATGGGCCGCGCCAACGGCTACGCATGTTCTGCTTGCCGGAGCCTAGTTTCGCCGAAACCTGGGGTGAACGCGCTACCTCGCCTTTGGGTGTGAGCGGATGATTTCTCTGGCGATGGCGACACCGCAGGCACTGGCCTGAGCCAGGCCGCGCGTGATGCCCGCTCCGTCTCCTCCCGCATAGAGCCCGGCGATCTCGCTTTCGAACGCGCTCGTAAGCTTAGGCCGTGAAGAGTAGAATTTGGCTTCCACACCGTAAAGGAGGGTATGCTCGGAGGCGATTCCCGGCGTCACTTTGTCTAAAGCCTCGATCATCTCTATAATACTTTTCATGGTGGAGTAGGGCAAGACCAGGCTCAAATTGCCGGGAACCGCTTCTTTGAGGGTTGGCTCGATAAAGCCCTCAGCGATGCGTTTTTCGGTGGAGCGCCGGCCCTTGAGAATGTCGCCATAGCGCTGGAGCAGCACGCTGCCGTTGGAGAGGTCATTGGCCAAACGGGAAATGAATTTGGCATATTCGGTTGGCTTGTTAAAGGGATAGGAAAAATGATGGGAGACGAGCAAGGCAAAATTGGTATTGGTGCTGCCAAGGTTCTTATCTCGGTAAGCATGGCCGTTGGCCAACATGACTCCGCTGTGGTTCTCGATCACCACGTGGCCGGAAGGGTTACTGCAGAAACTGCGCACGGTGGTGCCCACGGAAGTGCGGTAGATGAACTTGCCCTCGTAGAGGTTCTCGTTGATGTCTTCCATGATGGTATCCAGGGTTTCGATCCGCACCCCGACGTCCACCTGATTGCTGGTCATTTCCAGGCCGTATTTTCTCAGAGCGGCGGCCAGCCATTCGGAGCCGTCCCGGCCGGGCACGGCGACAACACAGGGCGCATAGAAAGAGTTTCCCCCGACGGTTGAAACTCCTTTGATCCTGAGGGTCCCTTCTTCGTCCCCGACCAGGAGGTCGGTGACGGTCGTCTCAAAGATCATGTCGACCTTGGGTTTGAGAAATTCGTAAATATCCTTTTGAATTTCCAGGTTTTGCTCAGTGCCCAGATGTCTCACTTGGGCGCGCAGGAGCTTAAGCCCCGCGGCCAATCCCCGGCGTTCGATTTCTTTGACCGCCTGAGTGGTAGGGTCGGTCAAAGGAGCGCTGGCCCCGTGTTTCAGGTTGATGTCATCGACATATTTGATCAGGCTGAGAACTTCGGAAGGAGACCTGTATTCGGTCAACCAGCCCCCAAACTCCGTCGTGATGTTGAATTTGCCGTCCGAATAAGCGCCGGCTCCCCCAAATCCGTTCGTGATCGAACAGGCAGGCGAACAGCCCGCTGCTTCTTTCAGTTTGTTGGGCGGGGGGCACTTGGCAAGGGTCTTTTTGAGAATGGGACAGTTGCGGTGATAGATGTCGCGCCCTTTTTCGATCAGCAGAACGGATAATTGAGGGGCTTTTTGGCTGAGTTCGTAACAAGTAAAGATCCCGGCGGGGCCTGCTCCCACCACGATGACGTCATAGTCCATAAAAATAATATCCTTCTTTCCGCCAAGAGTTATACTCCGAATTTTTGACCGGTAAGTTGCAGCCTGGCAATCATTTTCAGGCTCCGGCAGTGACACTACCCCCGGATAGGTACCATCTGTTCCTGAAATAGCGGGTCTTGGAGCGCGTCATGCTCTTCAGGAATCCTGGGAACGGAGGTGTTTAGGGGCCGGGTTAGGGAGTCTGGGGGGCAAGCCGAGAGCCCAGACCGCCAGACTGAGGAGAACCATGGCGCTCCCGGCCGCGCTGACCCCCGGCCATTGCCAAGTGCTCCAGGCGAAGGCTCCCAGCCATGACCCCAGGGCTCCGCCGAGGAAGTAAGTCACCATATAAACCGTATTGAGCCGGTTTTTCGCTTCCGGGAGCAAACGGTAGATGCGGGCCTGGTTAGAGATCTGGGCGGACTGTACACCCAGATCGAGGAGAATCACGCCCAGAATCAACCCCCAAATCTCCTTGCCCGCCAGGGAAAAAACGACAAAAGCCAGGAGGGTGATCAAGGCGGACATCCCTGCCACCCGGCGGGCGCTGTCGCTTTCCGGCCGCGCCCGGGAGCGGCGGGATGACCCCGGTTTTTTGTCAGCCAAACGGCCGGCTAAGGGTGCGGCGGCTGCTCCGGTGACACCTGCCAGACCGAAGAGCCCGGCGGCCTGGGCTCCCAGATGATAAGGGGGTTGTCTGAGGAGGAAGACCAAGGTTGTCCAAAAAGCGCTGAAAGCGCCAAAAAGCAGGCCTCCCATTACAGAGGCTTCACGCAAGACGGGTTCGGCTAAGATCAAATTGCGAAAAGAGCGGAAGAGTTGGGAATAGCTCAGAGAGACGGAAGGTTTGCTTTGCGGCAGGCCCAGGCGCAGAAAGAGGGCCAGGCCGAACATGAGGCCGGCACCGATGATATACATGGCTCTCCAATTAAGATGCTCTCCGACCAGACCGCTGACGGTGCGGGCCAGGAGAATGCCGAAGAGAAGGCCGCTCATTACTGTTCCCACGACTGTGCCCTGTTCGCCGGGAGCTGCCAGCTGGACCGCGAAGGGGACGATGAGTTGCGGAACAACCGTCGTGGCCCCGAGAAGAAAACTCATAAGGCTGAGAAGGGTGAGATTCGGCGCCGCCGCAACTCCGATCAGGGCCAGAGTAACGACCAGGAGCAGTGCGACAATGAGGAAACGCCTTTCCATCAGGTCTCCTAAGGGGACAAAGAGAAAAAGCCCCAAGGCATAGCCCATTTGAGTGAGCACGGGAATTCCGCCGATAGCGCGCGCTGAGACGTGGAGGGAGACCGCCATGTCGGCCAAGAGGGGCTGGCTGTAATAAAGATTAGCCACCGAGAGCGCACAAGCGAGAGCCATGAGCCGCAACAAACGGCGGGAGAGGGGTTTTCGGCCGGTTCTCATGTCTAAACTCCAATGTAAGAAATTTGTCTTATTGCCCCCAAACAAGGGGCTTACGGCGAATATTGTTTCATCCATTGCGGGACCCTCTCATTATATCACAATCCCGGCCGATTTACCGAGAGTCAGTTGTCGGGCCGGCTAAGCAAGCGGGCTAAAGAACTCGCCATTCTCAGGAGTTTTTAACCCCTAAAGGGTCACAAAGCAGTCATTGCAAATGGTGTATTTGGGGTTTGACAACTGCATCCGCTTCGGGTATGATAATAACGTCGGTAATGGGGTGTCGCCAAGCGGTAAGGCACCAGACTCTGACTCTGGCATTTCGTTGGTTCGAATCCAGCCACCCCAGCCAAATTTTATTGCTGTTTTTTGCCGCAAGAGGATGTGCCGGCAGGGTCTTATGCTTGGGACCTGCCTGAGGCTGTTAGAGGTTTATATCAGGCTGTGGGAGTCGAAACCGGAGAAGCCCCTTTGCTTTTTGAGTAAAGGGGCTTCAGATGTTCGCGCCGGCTCGTGTGCTTGCAGTAAACTCGTGTGTTTACGCAAGCTCGCGTGGTTACACTAACTGTGGTTACACCGACTGATGAAGGTACTAACGTACGCGGTTGCACTAACTCCTGACCGAAGTGTGTGCAAGTGCTTATCCATCAAATCTTAAGACTTTGCTTGCATTCCTTTAAGAACAGGTGGTTATAATGCTAGCGTGGCCACAAAAAAATGTTAAAGGGGGAATTGCTGGCATGAAGTTGCCGAGATTTGCACTGGTCGGTGTCCTCACACTGGCAGTAACCGTTGCTGCGGCCGGGGTGGCCGCCGCTTCCACAGGTGTGCCGAATCTACCCGGGCAAAACGCGGCTTCGGTGAGTCCGCCTGTCGTTCATGCGGGACCCCAGAAAAGCCAACATTTCAAGCGCGATTGTCCTTTCGTTCTGGGGGCAGTCGCCGGAATTCTCGGGGTACAGCCTCAGGAACTAAAGACGGAATTACAGGGCGGCAAGAGCCTGAAGGATGTGGCTGCCGCCAAGGGCATGGATTCGGCAACCCTGGCCGGGAAATTACAGGCGGCCTGGGCCGAGAAGATAGACTCTGCGGTCAAGAGCGGCAGGCTCGAAGCGCAAAAAGCGGAGGCCACTAAAGCCAAGCTGTCCGCAAGGATTGAGTCTGTCATCTCAAAACCATGGGAGTGCAAGGGGACCGGGTCCTCTCAAGCTCAAAGGACTCCGTTTTCTGCGGCCAGGCATGCCGGGATGTTCCGGGGAATGCGCGACCAGGTGCAAAGTCTTCTCGGGCTGGATTCCGTCCAACTTAAAGCGGCTTTAGAGGGTGGGAAGTCTTTGGCTCAGCTGGCCCAGGAGAAAGGGATAGCGCAGAAAACTTTGGAAAGCAAGATCCGGGAAACGCTCTCTGCCAACCTTGACCAAGCTGTAAGAGACGGAAAACTGTCGCCTGAAGCAGCCGCCCAGGTGAAGGCGGACTTACCGCAGTGGGTGAAAATGATGGTGACCGGGGAGCACAGTGGGAGAAGGAACTCCTGACAAGTGTATCCTGAAGCGGCTTAACCGGGTATTGCCCACGGGAGGGCCATCGGTCTCGGAGGCTGGTGGCCCTCCGCTTATTCCCCGGCAAGGCGGCACGGTTCACTGCGCCGGCAGCAGCAGAGCCTGTCGGTGAAAGTCCGGCCGGGCGGACCATGGCGAGCCCGGGATAGGCGATGTTTCAAAGTTACTCTTTAACGAGCGTGTACTGCAAAGCCGCCTGTTGACCTAAGAACGCCGAGAAGCGCAAAGAAGGTAAGTGGGCTGGTAACGTTTCCCCGCGAGGACATCACGAAAAGATTAAGTTGGGTTGCAGATGTGCTATAATGAAGATAAAGATTCGAGTCGGCCTGGGGATCGTCCGGCAGACATTGAAAATCAACATAAGATCTTCACGGTTTTTTGGTCAGGTGCTAAAAAGTTTCGGTTACAATTAAGACGGAGAAGATCTTCTGAAAGGATGTCGGCGATGTCGTCCGCATTAACCGGGAATGAAAATCTAGAGGCGGAAATGGAGTCGGGTGTGCGGAAAAACCGTTGGCCGGCCGTGTGGCCGGCGTCAACAAAAAGGACTTTTAAATATTATCCCGGGCAGATTGTCCAATTTCTGGTGGTGGGAGGGCTGAACGCCGTCATCGACATCGGAATGTTGGATTTGATCCTCTACATTTGGCCGACGACCAATGACGGACTTTTAATCCTATTTAACACTTTCGCCTATACTTTAGCGATTCTGAACAGTTATATCTGGAATTCCCGGATCACTTTCCGCCAGCACGCCCGTCAGGATATCCGGGAAAAAGCTTATTTCCTGATCCAAGCGGGAATCAGTTTGTTTCTCAGCAATTTCACCTTTCTTACGGCTTTCCATGAACTCACAGCTCTGGATTTGCCCAACTGGGTTGTGCAGAATGCGGCAAAAGCTTTGGCCATGGCGATTCCTTCCACGGCCAGTTTTCTCTTCATGAAGTATTGGGTTTTTCGCCGTTCCGGGCGCCGGGTGAAGAAACCATAGGCTCGGGAATTTTAGGGGGCGGAAATTTAGGTGAGGTTGGAAGCGGGGTACGTAAGACTCCCACTTGTAGAAGTGGGAGTCTTACGCTTTGGATAAAGGGAAAGCCTCAGGTGAGCGCCAGGCTTTCCCGAGGCTTTTTCTTCCCCGACTCGTTCTTAATCAATCCGTTGTGATCTCAAGTTTTCTCTCCTGACGTCCGGCGTAGCGAGGGAGTCCGTGTGCGGCTCAGCGCGCCACTTGTTTGCCGCCTTGCTCGGCGACAATTTCTTGGATTTCCGGAGTAGAGTAGGCACTGGCATTAGCCCAGAGAAAGAAGATGACGCCACCGACCACGCACACCAATTGGTCCATGGGATACTTAATAACATCCGTTCCGCCAAATTTCGCGCTGCCCAAACGGCTGAGAGCCAGTATGAACAGCATGTAAACGATTAGCCAGACGCCGGCTTTGATATTCTTACTCATGCCTTTGCGCAACTCGGGCCGTGCAATCAAGAAACCGGCAAAAATAATGAGCC
This sequence comes from Acididesulfobacillus acetoxydans, assembly GCF_902729405.1. GTDB lineage: Bacteria > Bacillota > Desulfitobacteriia > Desulfitobacteriales > Desulfitobacteriaceae > Acididesulfobacillus > Acididesulfobacillus acetoxydans. The sequence continues at coordinate 3,056,815 of NZ_LR746496.1, read as the reverse complement.
CGAAGAGATTACAAAGCATAACCACCGAAACTGCTGACCAGCTGCTCCAATAAATGACAAGGGTACCGACTACGAAAGCGATGCCGGCCACGAGCGGCAATGCTTTCAGAGCGAAGGGACGGTGCAGTTTGGGCGCCGTGCGCCGCAGAGCCATGACGCTGACCGGTCCGATCATATAAGTGAAAACCACGGCATTGGAAAGCACTCCGACTAATTTGCCCCAGGAAGGAAAGGGAGCGGTCCAAACAATAGCGAGCACTAAGGTGAACCAGAGAGCGGCACGGGGTACTCCGGCTCTGGGATCCACTTTTTTAAATACTTTCCACCAAAAACCATTTTCGGATTGGGCCATGACCAGACGGGAAGTGGTCCCCATATAAATGTTTCCGGTTCCGAAAGGCGATATGACCGCATCTGCAAAGATGATAGCAGCCAGCCAGTTGAAGCTAAGCAATAGGGCTATTTCAGCAAATGGGGAGCTGAAGTTGATGTGGCCCCAGCCTTTTGCCATAATCTGGGCTGGCAAGGCACCGATGAACACGGTCTGCAACAAAATGTAAAGCACGATGCCGATGCCGATGGCCATACCTATGGCTAAAGGAATGTCCCGCTGGGGATTTTTGGCTTCGCCGGACATGACCACGGCTTGCCTGAAGCCAAAATAGGAAAAGACAACGCCACCGGAAGAGATAGCGGCGAAAACACCGGGCAAACCAAAGGGAGCAAATCCGTGTGAGCTGAGGTTGCCGGGCTGAAACTGGGTGAAGAGAACGATGAGAGTTAAGACCGGGGTAAGAAATTTTAGGGCCGTGATCAGGGTGTTGCTGCGGGCGAAAGCCTTAACGCTGAGATAATTCAGGAAGAAAAATATGACACATAGTAGAGCCCCGACAATCCAGCCGATCCCGGTCATTGCATTGGTCGTGCTGTTAAAGAGCCACGGGGCATAATAACTGGCATACTGAACAGCTGCTTCCGCTTCAATCGCGATTACCATGGAATCGGCAAGGATAAGAGCAAAGGCCATGATGTAGCTGACGAAACTCCCGTGGGAATACTGGGAATAACGAACGAGTCCTCCGGATTCCGGTAACATGGATCCTAACTCCGCGTAGACCAAGGCAATGAACAGAACCATAACACCACCGATTACCCAGGAGAAAATTGCGGCCGGACCGGCAATATTGCCGGCTTTCTGGGAGCCGAGCAGCCAGCCGGAGCCGATGATGGCACCCAAACCCATCATCGTTAAATCGAGCAGACCGAGTTCCCTTTTGAGTCCTTGCCTCATGCGCGCGCTTTGTCCCGCCTTGGCGGACAAAGCAATCCACCTCTCTTCCTTTTTTGGATTTTTTTTAATAATACAACTTCTACTTCTGGAATAGAACATTGTATTAATACGGGCTGGGATTTTAATAAAGGAAAGGGGTTTAATAAACTGGGTAATTCAAGTTGTTCGCGATAATTCTATATTTTGAATTGATTATACACCGTCTTGCGACAAAAGGGAACAGGGTTTGGCAAGAAGTTTTACAAAACAGCAGACTTTTTTTCGACACTATTGTTATACAATTTTGCTCTTAAAAATATACGATAGGCGAACAGGACGGTATACGAGAAAAACAGTCATCGACGATCCGTTCGGGCAGGGTTGCGGTAAGCACACGGGCTTTAGTTGCGAGAAAGAAAATGGCGGTGCAAGACGGCGGAGCGCGGATTGCTTCCATACAATTGCGCACGGGCAGGGTGGTGATCCCGGTTTCGCCTGCTCGTCCCCTATCCTTGGCCGAAAAATTGTGGTAAAATCTTGTGGGTGACAAGCCCGGAAATGTACGTCAGTAGAAAGGAGTTCACAGCTATGGAACTTGTGACAGAAAGCCGCCTGGATAAGCTGCGCAAAAGGATGGAGATAGAGGGGCTTGAGGGATTTGTGAGCGTGCGGCCGGAAAATCTTCGCTATCTGAGCGGATTTTCCGGGGGGGAAGGGACAGTGCTCATCCTGCCGGACCGTACTTATCTCTTGACCGATTTTCGCTACATAGAACAGGCGTCCGGTGAAGCCCCGGGGTTTGAGATTGTAAGGGTGGCGGCGGATCCGTTCGCTCCGTTGACGGACCTGGGACAGGGGGCCAAGCGGGTCGGCTTCGAAGGGGATTTTGTCACCCATGACACCTATCTTAAGCTGGCGGAGCACTTGCCTCAGTGCGAACTCATGTCCCGGCCGGAGTTGATCAACGATCTTCGTGCGGTTAAGGATGAGGAGGAAATCGGTCGGATCCGCCGGGCTGTACGGGCGGCTGATCAAGCCTTTGACGCGATCTTGGCCAAACTCGCCGTGGGCCAGAAGGAAGAAGAGATATCCTTGGAATTGGAATTTGCTATGCGCCGCGCGGGCGCCAGCGGCCGTTCCTTTGATTTCATTGTGGCGTCCGGTCCGAGGGGGGCTCTGCCGCACGGAACCGCCAGCTCCAAGCGGGTCGAACAGGGAGAGTTTTTAACCCTTGATTTCGGAGCCGTCCTGGCGGGGTATTGTTCTGACATTACGCGAACCGTTGTTTTCGGGGAGCCGGATGAGAAACAGAGGGAGATTTACGAAGTGGTTCTCAAGGCCCAACTTGCGGGCATCCGGGCGGTGAAGCCCGGGGTCACGGGCCGGGATGTGGATGCGGTGGCTCGCGGGATCATCGCGGAGGCAGGCTACGGTGAGTATTTCGGGCACGGCTTGGGACATTCTGTGGGCTTGGCCATCCATGAAGGGCCGAACCTGAACACGCGGGAGGAACGGCTTCTGCAGCCGGGGAACGTGGTCACGGTAGAACCGGGCATTTATATTCCCGGCTGGGGTGGCGTGCGGATAGAGGATATGGTCGTCGTCACGGAAGAGGGATGCGAGATCCTGACCCAGGCTCCCAAGGATCTGATCATTATTCAGTAGAGAGACCGGTATTTGGCGCAAGGATCGGTCCCGTTTTCTGGGTACCACTGCTCAGGCCGCTTTCTTTCGGGCACGCTATTTGCTTCGCCAGCGGCTATGAACAAGTCAAAGTCAATACGTGTCCTGAGCAGGCTGCTTGCGGAGCGCGCTAAGCCCGTGGGGGGGAAGGATTCCGGCCATGCTGGGATATCCTCGAGCGGCCCGGGAATCCATAGACGGCGGTCCCGGCGGTGAGCTTTGTTTTTTTGCGAAGTTGAGAATTGTACAATTGGAATTGTACAAAACAAAAAAAGCGGATAAGCTAAGATGAGAGCGCGGCCAAGGCGGAGCCCAAGTCAATCGGCTCTATCAGGCCGGCGTTAAAGGGTACGTGCACTGGGGCGACCATGATATTAGGGGGAATATGGCAAATGATTTCTTCAAATGATTTTAAGACGGGTGTGACGATCGAAGTAGACGGGGACGTTTACACAATTGTTGAGTTTCAACACGTGAAGCCGGGCAAAGGTGCGGCTTTTGTCCGGACAAAGCTCAAAAACGTACGAACCGGCGGAGTGGTGGAACGCAAATTCAATGCCGGTGAAAAAGTTCCGAGGGCCCACGTGGAACGGAGGGAAATGCAGTACCTCTATAAAGACGGCGAACATTACGTGGTGATGGACAATGAAAACTATGAGCAGATGTCTCTCACAGCGGATCAAATAGGGGACCAGGTCAAATGGCTCAAAGAGAACATGAATTTAGGGGTGCTCTTTTTCGGCAGCGATGTGATCGGAGTCGACATTCCCAACAGCGTTCAGCTGGCGGTGGTTGCGACTGAACCGGGTGTTAAAGGGGACACGGCAACCGGCGGCACCAAGCCGGCGACGCTGGAGACCGGGGCCATCGTGCAGGTACCTTTTTTTGTTAATGAAGGGGACGTGCTGATCATTGATACGCGTACCGGCAGCTATGTGCAGCGAGCCTAGCTTCCCAAAGGCGGAGAAGGGTCAAAGAGATAAGGACGGATCGGGTGAAGCCGGCAAGGATCTTTCAGGTTGGGCATCTCGCAAGAGCGGGGTGCTCTTTTTGGTTTTGCGGGATAAGAAAACTTGCGCCAGCTACCTTCGCTAAAGCTGGGCAGAAGCCGGGTTTTCTTAGTCTAAAAACAGCGGCGCGGACATACCTTCTATCAAGGAGGGACAGAACGTGCCGCTTCACTATGTTAACTCTCGCAAACCGGCCCTGCCCGTTCCTGTCCGGGCCGGGGAAGATGGAGAAGCGAAGGTGGGCTGGGACGAGTTTCTGGGCTGGTTTGGCCGGCGTCTGGGACGGATTTTGGCCCAGACGGAGATAGTCCCCGGTCGGGTGGAGGAAATTCGCTTGCGGGTTAACCAGCCGCTCTTGCTCCGCTTGGCCGGCGAGGACGTTTTTTTGGACCGAACCGGACAGCCCGCCCCGGCCGAAGAGGCTTACAGGGTGGAACTGCCGGACCTGGCCGAAACCATGGATCGCCTGACCCAAAGCTCGCTCTATGCCGCCGCGGAAAATCTGCGCCAGGGCTTTCTCACACTGCCGGGAGGGCACCGGGTGGGGATCACGGGAGAGGCCATTATGAAGCAAGGAAGCTTACAGACGATTAAACACATCACGGGGTTGAACTTCCGCCTAGCCCAGGATATCCGGGCGTTGGGGCTGGACCTTCTGCCGCATCTCATCTCCTCGGAAAGGCGGCTTTACCATACGCTCATCCTTTCCGCACCCAGAGCGGGAAAAACGACCCTGCTCAGAGCATTAATCCGTTGGTTGAGCAACGGGGTGCCGGAGTTGGGCCTTCCCGGACAGGCGGTGGGCGTTGTCGATGAGCGCGGGGAATTGGCCGGACTGTGGCAGGGAGTACCGGCGTATGATTTGGGCTGCCGTACAGACGTTCTGGATTCCTGCCCGAAAGCGCTGGGTATGGGGATGCTGATCCGGTCCATGGGGCCCGAGGTGGTGGCCGTCGATGAAGTGGGACACGCGGAGGATGTTGCGGCTATAGCGGAGGCCCTGCGCAGCGGTGTCAGCATACTCAGCACGGCTCACGCCGGCTCCCTGGAAGAAGCGCGCTGCCGCCCTATCTTAAGGGATTTGCTGGCCGGTGGGATTTTTGAGCGGGCGGTTCTTCTCAGCAGGCGGCGAGGCCCCGGAACGGTGGAAAGCGTTTTGGATCTTGCCCGGGGGCAGGAAGTAAGGCCTTGGGCTCGGGTTGCCAATCGGAAGATGTAAAATTCAGCGATGACAATGAGGTGGGAAATACAATGCTTATTCTGGGAGCGATGGGACTCATCGCGGCGTTCGGAGGAATCGGGCTTTGGCTGGCGGCCAGAGTCAGGCGCCGCCCCGAGGAAATCCGCGTTTTGCTGACCGCTTTGGCCCTGCTGGATACGGACATATACTGGGGCGCCACCCCTTTGCCGGAGGCGTTTTCCGGTATCGCCGACAGGGTGGAGGACCCTTGGCGGAATTTTTTCACTGAGGTTAAAGAACGGATTGAAAGGGGCGAGGCGGCTTGGCCCGCCTGGAAAGAAACGATTGCCCGGCTGACCGGCGCTTTTGCGCTCAAACCCGAAGACTGGCTGATCGTCCTCGATATCGGAAAAGGTTTGGGGCGCTCCGACCAACAGGAACAGCATAAACAACTGGAACTGGCCCAGAAACAATTGACTTTGCTGCGGGAACAAGCAGTCGTTTGGGCCGAGAAACAAGCGAAGATGTGGGCCTATTTGGGTTTTCTCGTAGGGTGTGCCGGCGCGATTTTCCTCATCTGAGAGCAGACTCCGGGGATAACAGCAGACCGCCGGGCGACTGGAACATTCTGGCTTCGGGCCTCAGGCCTCCGGCCTCTGGATTGGGAGGAGTATGAAGATGGACTTAAACATGATCTTTAGAATAGCCGGAATCGGGATATTTGTCGGTTTCCTTGTGACCCTCCTGAATGAGGCGGGAAAAAAGGAAATTGCCCAATTTGTGACTGTGGCAGGGATTATTTTAGTCCTCTTCAGTATTCTTCAAGCAATGTCCCAACTGTTTGCCTTGGTGAAAAGCGTGTTTCAATTGTACTAGTGTACGGGGAGGACTGAAGGTGGAAATCTGGCAAATTGTCGGGGTCGCCTTGCTTGTGACGATTATTGCCGTGGTACTGAGGAAAATTCAACCGGAGATTGCCGTCCAACTCAGCATATTGGCCGGCATAGCCATCTTTCTCCTTGTTCTCGGGAAAATCAAGGTGATCGTCGACCTGCTTCAGAATTTGGCAGACCAGGCCAACATCAGCTCCTACTACTTGATCATCGTCCTGAAAATCGTCGGCATCTCCTACTTGGCAGAATTCGGGGCTCAAATCTGCCGGGACGCGGGGGAGGGGGCCCTGGCCCTCAAAGTGGAACTTGCAGCTAAGATCGGAGTGCTCATTTTGGCGATACCCATTATCGTCGCCATTTTAGAATCTCTGGTGCGACTGCTGCCGTGAGGTGATGCTCTTTGAAAGTCAGACTGGGCGTAATCTTCTTCTTTTTTTTCCTGATGCTGGGGACAACTCCCCGTTCCCTGCTGGCCGCGGAGAAGGGGCCGAGTACACTCCCGTCCGGTTGGGTTCAAAACTCAGGCGTGAACATTTCGGGTCAAGACCCGGGTCAAAGTGCGGGTCAAAACTGGGTTCAAAGCTCGGGTCAAGGCCAGGTTCAAACTCCCGACGCGAGTGCGGGCCAAAGTATGAGCCAAAGCACAGGTCAAAGTCCGACTCCGAGTGCGGATCTCTCGCAGCAGGTCGATTTAAGCAAAATGCAGGGTTTCCTGCAGGGGATTGACCAAGAGGCTCAGGCCTCTTTGCCCGGATTCTCCCTGACCGGACTATTGGAAGGGCTTAAGCAAGGGAAACTGGACCTTAAGCCGCAGGACATCATGCGCAGCCTGTTGGCTTTCCTCACCGGTGAAGTTCTGAAAACCGCCCCCTTAATCGGGAAATTCTTGGTCCTCGCAGTCTTGTTGGCGGTTCTGCAGCAGCTGCAGGAGGCCTTTGACGGTTCGGTGGGCAAATTGTCCCGCTTCCTATCCTACCTGGTTCTTTTAAGTTTGGCCATGGCCGCTTTCCAAAGTGTGCTGGAAACCGCCCGCGGGGCCATTGACCAAATGGTCGGGCTGATGCAGGCCCTCTTTCCGGCCATGCTGACTTTGCTCCTGGCTATGGGGAACTTTGCCACGGCGGCGCTTTTCCGGCCTATGGTGATGGCCAGCCTGACGTTTCTGGCCACTCTATTCAAGAACATCGTTCTGCCCTTGTTCTTTCTGGCAGCCGTGCTGCGCTTGTTTAATCAGATATCGGAGCAGTTTAAACTGAATAAACTGGCCGGACTGATTGAATTCGGAGGCAAAGTCAGTTTGGGGTTGGTTATGACCTTGTTTGTCGCCCTGATGACTCTTCAGGGCGTGACGGGAGGGGTAGCGGACGGTGTGACCCTGCGTACCGCCAAGTACTCGGTGGACCTCATTCCGGTGGTGGGTAAGTTCTTCAAGGATTCGGTGGAATTGGTTGTGACTTCGGGACTGCTGCTTAGGAACGCCTTGGGCGTGGTGGCCTTCATCGCCCTGTTGATCATCTGCCTCGGCCCTTTGGTCAAAATCCTGGCCATGATGTTTGTCTTTCGCCTTTCGGCTGCCCTGATCGAACCCTTGGGAGAGCAATCCCTGGCCAACGCTTTACAGGATATGGCCAAGAGCCTGACTTACATCTTTGCGGCGCTGGCCTCAGTGGGCGTAATGTTTTTTATCGCCATCGTTGTGGTCGTGAGTTCAGGCAACCTGGCCTTGATGCTGCACTGACCGCAGGCTCCGGGGAGGGAAAAATTGAAGATGCAGGCCCTGCAAACTTTAATAAGAAATCTGGCCATTATCCTTCTTCTTGCGACATTTCTGGAGATGCTCCTGCCCAATAAAGCAATGCGAGGGTATGTCCGGCTGGTCATGGGCCTGTTTGTTATTTCTGCCATACTCAACCCGCTGGCAGATTTTCTGCACTTGCCTTTGGCCCTGAACATACCCGCCTGGACGGCCGCATCTCCCCAGGATGTTCCGGTCTTGGCGGCCGAAGGACAGGGAAATAAACTTGGGCGCGATGCCGTGCTGGCTCAGTATCGCCAAATTCTCCAACACCAAATCGAGGCGCTGGCTCTCGGCGTCAAGGGGGTGGACAAAGCAAATGTGACCATTGATTTTGCCAATGACGGGGGAGGACTTATAGAGCAGCCGCCCCTGGCCAAAGTGAGTATCACGTTATTTACCGCCACTACGAACATCCGGCCGATTCGCCCTATCGTCATCGACGGCAGCAGGCCGGCGCCGCCTCACGCCCCGGCGGGGAATCCGCTGGTCCAAGAGGTCCAAAACAGGGTGTCGACTTTGATGGAAATAGACCCGGCTAAAGTGGATGTCGAAATAGCCGGACCAAACTGAGAGAACTGAGAAACTGGGTCGACACGGTGGAGGGATAAGGGAAACCGTGCCAAATACCGTGAGGAGGGGGACAAATGAGGACAAGTTGTTACAAAGGAGGAAGAATTTATGTTTGAGAAACCTGAGCGACGCTTGAGCCTGCAAGAATTGGGTTTGAAAAATAAGGACAGTTACGGTCGCAAGGAGAAGCGGGAGTTCGGGAGGGCGGGAACGAACCGTAAGAGACTGGGCCGTGAGGAGGCGAACCGGGAGGGAATGAGTCGTGGGGGAAAAAATCATGAGGGAATGAACCGGGCAGGAATGAACACGAACCGGGAAGGGAAGGCGAAGAGTGGGGGGAGCGGTTGGTTTGAGTCTTTCTTACACAACGACAATCTTCTCAAACTCATGGTGGCCGGGATAGTGGTTTCCGTCGGGCTGATCTTTTGGGGTAAAGGGGGCGGGCCGGACACGCCGGTTTTCAAACCTGTGGCTCAAACGCTGCCCGCCGCTAAGGATAATAACGCCGGCGGCACTCAGATCGGCGCCCTGGAGCAGGCTTTGGAAAACAGGCTGGCCGATAACCTGAGCCAAATCAGCGGGGTGGGGCAAGTTAAAGTGATGGTGACACTGGGGACGGGACTAAAAAGCGATTACGGCCAAAACGCCAGCGTGACAAAAAGCACGACAGAAGAGACGGATAAGACCGGCGGCACCCGCAAGTCCACGCAAACGACGGAAACGGATAACCTGGTTCTCCCCAACGGCTCAACTCAACCTGTCATAATTATGCAGGAGAGCCCGAATATCGAAGGCGTGCTGGTGGTGGCGGAAGGAGCCAAAGATCCCGCCGTCCAGGAAGAAATACACACTACGGTCTGTACGCTTCTGCATATCCCGGCTGCCAAAGTGGTCGTCGAAGCTATGGGTGGTTTCTGATCCAAAGTGGTCGTCGAAGCTATGGGTGGTTTCTGATCCAAAGCGGTTGTCGAAGCCATGGGTGGTTTCTGGTCCAAAGTGGTCGTCGAAGCCATGGGCGGTTTCTGATCCAAAGTGGTCGTCGAAGCCACGGGTGGTTTCTGATCCAAAGCGGTTGTCGAAGCCACGGGTGGTTTCTGATCCAAAATAGCGGTCGAAGCTATGGACTGTTTCTGATTTTAAGAATTTGCGGGCAGCGGCAGGAAATCGTAACTAAAGCACGAATCAATCAAAGGAGTACACCCCGCAGGACGGAATCAGGCCCGGTCGGAGGAGAGAGATACCCGAGATGAACAGAGTTCTGGTGGCGGACGATGCTAGCTTTATGAGGCTGATGATCCGGCAGATTCTCGTCCGCCGGGGCGGCTTTGAGATCGTGGAAGCGGGAAACGGGCTGACAGCCATTGAACTGTACAAGAAGGCAAGGCCGGACTTGGTCATCCTGGATATCACCATGCCGGAAGCGGACGGCTTTCAGGTCCTCAGTGAAATCTTGACTTTCGATGCTTCGGCATGCGTGATCATGTGCAGTGCCCTGGCTCAGGGGGTGATCCTGAAGGAAGCGATGCGCCGGGGCGCCTCGGATTTCATCGTTAAGCCTTTTTGTCCCGACGATTTGCTGCAAGTTGTTTGCAAATATCTGACCTGCCCTTGACAAATACTGTATACTTAAGGCGCTTGTGTTGCAAAGCTGAGCTGCGACCCCATATAATAGACCATGGATCCTGCGATAGGTGAAAATCTTCACCTATTTTTCTGATAGGAGAAAGGGTCTGAGAGGAGTTGCAGCGGTGAAAGCGGTAGGAATTACGGATACAACTTTGCGCGATGCGCACCAGAGCCTGTGGGCGACCAGGATGCGGACGGAAGACATGCTCCCGGTTTTGGGCGATTTGGATGAAGCGGGCTTTCACTCGCTGGAAGTCTGGGGCGGAGCGACTTTCGATGTCTGTCTGCGTTTTTTGGGGGAGGATCCCTGGGAACGGCTGCGGCTGATCAAGCGTTATGTGCGTAAGACCCCGTTGCAGATGCTCCTGCGGGGTCAATCTTTAGTGGGGTATCAGCATTATCCCGACGATATTGTGCGGGAATTCGTTACTCTCAGTGTCAAGAACGGGATTGACATTATTCGTATCTTTGACGCGCTCAATGATGTGCGCAATATGGACGTACCGATCGAGGCGGCCAAAGAGGCCGGGGCCCACGTGCAAGCCGCCATCGCCTATACCGTGAGCCCGGTGCACACGGTATCCCATTACCTTGAGACGGCAAGAGCCTTGGTGGCGCAGGGTGCGGATTCTTTGTGCATCAAAGACATGGCGGGACTTCTGACCCCGTATAAGGCCTATGAATTGGTGAGTTTGCTCAAGCGAGAACTCGGAGTGATGGTTCAGCTGCACAGCCATTATATCGGCGGCATGGCCGTGGGAGCCTACTTGAAAGCGGCGGAGGCGGGGGTCGATGTGATCGATACGGCCAGCGTACCCCTGGCCTTCGGAGCCAGCCAGCCTCCCGTGGAGACGGTGGTCAGGGCTTTGCAGGACTCCGAGTACGCGACAGGGCTGGATTTGGCCTATCTGTTCAAGATTGCGGAGTACTTTGAACAGCTGCGCAAAAAGCGCGGTTTCGACCGGGGGCTCACCCGTATCAGCGACATGCGGGTTTTTGAGCACCAGGTCCCGGGCGGAATGATCTCCAACCTCATTTCGCAGTTAGAGGAACAAAAGGCAATGGAGCGCATCCATGAGGTTTTGACGGAAATTCCGCGGGTGCGGGAGGAGTTAGGCTATCCCCCCCTTGTCACTCCGACCAGCCAAATCGTAGGTACACAGGCCGTATTAAACGTTTTGAGCGGGGAAAGATATAAGTTAGTGCCCGGTGAGGTCAAAGCCTATGTGCGCGGGCTTTACGGCCGTCCCCCGGCTCCGGTGGCCCGGGAAATTCAAAAGAAAATCATCGGTGACGAGAGCCCGATGACGGCACGACCGGCCGACAGTCTGGCGCCGGGACTGGAGAAGGCCAGGCGCGATCTGGGGGGGTTGGCCGGGTCACCCGAAGATGTCTTGAGCTACGCGCTCTTTCCCCAAGTGGCGCGCAAGTTCTTTGGAGAGCGATCCCAAAGGGGCAAAGCGGGGCTTCCTGAGACTCGGGTGCAAGGCGCGGCCGCGAAGGAGGATGCAAAGTTGAATTTGGTCGAGATTAAAGAACTTATTCGTATACTGGACGAGACGGCGATTACAGAGTTGAACCTGGAAAGTGAAGGAGTCAGAATTTCCATTAAAAAAGGGGGCGCAGGCGCGGCGTCGGCTTCGGCTCCGCTCAGCCCGGCGGTATCGCAGGGATCGGGCCCGGCCGCGGAGATGGGGTCCGCGGGTGAACCGATGCCGGTCCTGGCCTCGGCGGCGGGTAAGTATGCGCAGGCGCAGGCCCGGCCGGAGAACTATACTTATGTGAAAGCACCTATGGTGGGCACCTTTTACAGGGCCCCGGCTCCGGATGCACCCAGTTTTGTCGAGGTGGGCCAGAGGGTAAAAGCCGGGCAAGCCGTCTGTATTATTGAGGCTATGAAGTTGATGAACGAGATTGAGGCGGAGGTCGAGGGCAAAATCGTGCAAGTCCTGGCGGAGAACGGTCAGCCTGTCGAATTCGGTCAAGAGTTGTTTGCAATTGAAGAGTAAGGGGAGCGGGATGTGTTCAAGAGAATCCTTATCGCTAACCGCGGCGAAATAGCCCTGAGAATTATCCGGGCCTGCCGCGAGCTGGACATTGAGACGGTGGCTGTTTTTTCCGAGGCCGATCGGGAGTCCCTGCATGTCAAAGCGGCCGACGAGGCGGTCTGTATCGGTCCCGCCGCCGCAGGCAAAAGCTATCTCCACATTCCCAACATTATTAGTGCGGCGGAGTTGACCGGGGTCGATGCCATCCATCCCGGCTACGGTTTTTTGGCCGAGAATGCCCGCTTCGCGGAGATCTGCGAGTCTTGCGGGATTACTTTCATAGGACCGGCGGCCGCGGCGATCGAGAATATGGGTGACAAAGCCAAAGCTCGCCAAAGCATGATAGCCGCCGGAGTTCCGGTTGTTCCGGGGTCTCCGGGGCCGGTGGATGATCTGGCCCAAGCGGAGGAGATCGCCGGGAAAATCGGCTATCCGGTGCTCATCAAAGCTTCGGCCGGGGGCGGGGGCAAAGGCATGCGCGTAGCCCAAAACGCCAGAGAACTGTCAAAGTCCATACTGGCCGCGCGGGCGGAGGCTGAGGCGGCTTTTGGCAACCCGGAGATCTACCTGGAGAAGTATGTGGAGGAGCCGCGACATATCGAGTTTCAGATCTTGGCGGATAAGTTCGGGGACGTCATACATTTGGGAGAAAGGGACTGCTCTTTGCAGAGGCGCAATCAAAAATTGCTGGAAGAGTCTCCCTCCAGCGCCATAACCCCCGAGCTGCGCTTAGGCATGGGTCGGGTGGCGGTGGAAGCGGCTAAGGCCGCCAACTATGCCAATGCCGGCACGATCGAGTTTTTGCTGGACAAACACAAGAACTTTTACTTTATCGAGATGAATACTCGCATTCAAGTGGAACATCCGGTGACCGAGTTCGTCACCGGCCTGGACCTGGTCAAAGAGCAGATTCGCCTGGCGGCGGGAGAGCCGCTGGGGCTCTGTCAGGAAGACGTGCAGATGCGGGGCTGGGCGATGGAATGCCGGATCAATGCCGAAGATCCTGAGAAAAACTTTATGCCTTGTCCCGGGACGATAGAACTTTACCATGCTCCGGGAGGGCCGGGGGTCCGGGTCGACAGTGCGGCCTATCAGGGGTACAGCATACCGCCATATTATGATTCTATGATCGGAAAGCTGATTGTCTGGGGCTCCGACCGGGACGAGGCTGTACAGCGAATGAAAAGGGCGCTGGAAGAGTTTGTGATCGAAGGAGTAGCGACGACGATTCCTTTTCACCTCAAAGTCTTGGACAACGCTTTCTTCCGCAGGGGGGAAGTATATACAAACTTCATCCAGCGCCGGATTCTTGGTGAGTGAGTGAACCGGGTCAACCCGGAAACCGTCAGGGCTTCCGAGGCCTCATGTGGCGGAATCTCCGGGCGAGTTCTCTAATTTGTTTTCATGGCTGTAAGCGGGGTTTTTTGCTCGTGGGCGGACATTGTCGGAGAAAGCCTTACTTCGTGATGGACGGTGCGGGCGGTAAAAAGAACTTGCGCTGAGGAAGGGGGACAGGCCTAAGGCGGCCCTTTGCCAGCGAAATGGAAATCTGCTATAATGACAGGGAATCTGAAGAGTGTTGAAGAGTGTGGCTGAATACGGTTGGAGAGGTGACGACATGGAGAAACCCGAGATGGCGAACTCCCTTGGTGCCATTCGAATTGCCGATGAGGTTGTGGAAATCATTGCCGGAATGGCCGCTTCGGAAGTTGAGGGAGTGGCCGGAATGAGCGGAGGCTTAGTGGGCGACCTGGCGCATATGCTGGCCCGCAACAAGAATTTGGCCAAAGGGGTCAAAGTGGAGGTCGGCCAGGAAGAGGCGGCGGTTGACCTTTACATCATCGTTGAATATGGGGTGAGAATCCCGGATGTGGCGGTGCGCGTCCAGGAAGCCGTGAAGGATGCCATTGAGAGCATGACCGGCTTGACGGTCGTTGAGACGAATGTGCACATCCAGGGTGTCAATTTCCATGCCGCGCCGGAGGTAAAGGAAGAAGAGATACGGGTCAAGTGATTCCGATTCCGCTCGGCAGCGCAAAAGGGAAGCCGCTGATCCCAAAAGGATACTTCGCGGCGAAGGCGTCCTTGTCCGCTGGATAAGGACGGCCAAAGGCTGAGTCTAATCCCAGCGAAGCAGAGTCCAGGGAACGACCCCACTTGTCGAGGCGGTAGTCTCACGATTGGATAAATTCCCGGTTCGACCCAACCGAACATAAGGCAAGCGAACGGTGAGCGCCGGGGAAGGGAACTCCCGGAAAAAGAAGATCGGCCCCCTTGGCAAGCCAGGGGGGCTTCTGAAGGAGGTGGCGGAGATTGGCGGCCCTGGCTTTGGGACTGATCGTCATCCTGGCCGGTCTGGTAGTTTTGGCCGTAGGCAGCGGGTGGTTTCTGCCCTATTTTTGGATGGGTCAGCTGATTGGGTATATGAGAGAAAATGCCTGGGAGAGTATGGCCGCGGGGGTACTCCTGGTCTTGGTGGGTTTGCTTTTTTTCCTGCGGCCGCGTGAAAGCTCCCCGTCTTTTGCGTTGCCTTCCCGTCTGGGTGAAGTGCGGATTACGGAAGAGGCCTTGCGGGAGATCATTGCCCGCGCCGCGCAGGGCATTTCCGGAGTTCAACAGGTAGAATCCGCTCTCAGGCAGCGGCCGGAGGGATTGGAAGTCAGGGTGTCCGGACAGCTGCAGCCGGGTGTCGCCGTGGCTCAGGTTTCCGAGGAGTTGCAGAATGCGGTCAGAAGCGATGTGGAACAGTATACCGGGATTAAGGTAACCGAGGTGAAAGTGCTGGTGAGGGGTATGTTTTCCGCCCGCCCGGCACGGGTGCGATGAGTTTCAAGGAGCAGTTCGCGCAGGCTGTGGCCCGCTTTTTTTCCTGGTCCTGGAACGAACACCCGGGAAAGCTGGTCGGAACCTCCGGCGGCTTTGTTTTCGGACTCTTATTGGTTATTTTGGGTTTTTGGCGGGCCGTGGTCCTATTCCTATTCATTGCGGCGGGTTTTTTACTGGGAAAACGTTATGACGAACACAGGGATCTGAGCGCTTGGTTGAACCGGTTTTTTCAAAAATAATCTTCGAAGGGCCGCGGCCCGGCGAAAGGAGGACGGCGATTTCCTCTCGGAACGAAGGGTCGCCGACAGAATATGAGTCGCAGACGAGGGCGCGAGACGGCGCTTCAAGTATTGTTCCAACTTGACATGACTGGGGAGGGGGCGGATCCCGGGCCGGTGCTTGAGCGCTGGGGGGAAGAATTCACTGTGCCGGCGGAGGCGCTTTCTTTCGCTCGGGAACTGGTTCAGGGAACTTTGGCGCACCGGACGGAGATCGACGAAAAACTGGCGCGGATTGCGGCGGGTTGGCATCTGGAGCGTATGGCCAACGTCGACCGCAATGTTTTACGCCTGGCGGCTTTTGAGATCCTGTTCCGCCCCGATATTCCGCGGCCGGTGAGCCTCAACGAGGGGATTGAACTGGCCAAACTCTTTGGCGGGGACGATTCCGCCAAATTTGTCAACGGTGTTTTGGACAAGTTGGTCGAAGATCGGAAGTAAAAATGTATTACTTAGGCATAGACACATCGGCTTACACGACCTCTTTAGCCATCGTCGGCGCCAATAGGCTCGTTTGGGAAGAAAGGCTCGTTTTGAAGGTCCCCCAGGGGGAGACGGGTTTGGCTCAATCCGCGGCCTTTTTTCAGCATGTGCAGAATCTTCCCCTGCTCGTGCAAAAGGTTCCGTCCTCTTACTAGGCGGGATTGGCCGGTATCGGGGTGAGCAGTGCTCCCCGCCGGATCCGGGGTTCTTATATGCCGGTTTTCACCGCCGGGTTGGCCCTTGCCCGCTCCTTGGCGGCGGCCCGTCAAAACGGACTTTGGCTGACCAGCCATCAGGAAGGGCATCTGGCAGCCGGTTTGGTCTCCGCCGGGGGCCCCGAGACGGCACGTTTTTTGCTTCTGCATCTTTCCGGCGGCACGACGGAACTCATCGAAGTCCGGCGCGGGCAGGCGGGCAGGTTCGACTTGGATCTTCTGGGCGGGACTACCGATCTGCACGCCGGACAGTTTGTCGATCGGGTGGGTGTGCGCTTGGGCCTGGAATTTCCGGCCGGCAAGCGTTTGGAGGAATTGGCTGAGGGAGCTTCCCCGGGCGCGGAGTCTTTGCTTCCTTCGTCGGTACAGGGGTTAAAAGTGAGCTTTTCCGGGGTGGAAAGCGCGGCCCGGCGTTTAGCCGACCGGGGAGTGTCCCGTCCCGACGTGGCGCGCGCCGTGGAAGGATGCTTGGCCCGGACCGTGGGCAAGCTTATCCGGGCGGGCTGTGCCCAAACAGGCCTGACGGAGGTTTTGTTAGTGGGCGGAGTGGCCGCCAACAAGTTTATCCGCCGTGAGTTGAGCCGACGTCTGCCCCAGACTGTCAGGCTTTATTGGGCCGAACCGGCTTGGAGCCGGGATAACGCCATCGGAGTGGCCTTCTTGGCCGAGCAGGCGCTGTCTCCGACCTAGCCGGTTGCCTGGGTGTCTTCCTCATGGCCGGCACCGCCGGTCGGGCGCGTTTGGCATCGGTGCGTACTCGGACTGACGTGACTGGGGCGGCCAAACGTTAGGTCAGCTGCGTTCACGCTGCTCTTGTGGTCAAACGGTTCGTATTTTGCCCAATGCTCTGATTTGTGAGAAGGATTTTGTCCAACGGGTGACGAATAGTAATATGTTTGAGTTTTTTCAGGAGGAGGAGTGCACTTGTACCAGGTAGTGAAAAGAAGGCAACTGGCTCCCGCCATTGTCCTTTTCGAGGTGGAAGCCCCGAGAGTTGCCGCCAAAGTCAAACCGGGTCAGTTTGTTATCGTTCGGATGGATGAAAAGTCAGAACGCATCCCTCTGACGGTTATGGATTTTAACCGGGAGCGGGGCACCATAACCATCGTGGTTCAAGACGTGGGTTATTCTTCTTGCATGATTAACAATTTACAGGAAGGAAGTTCTTTCTTGGATTTTGTGGGTCCTTTGGGTGTTCCGTCCGATATTGAGAATTACGGTACTGTGGTCTGCATGGGAGGCGGACTGGGAATCGCCCCCATCTACCCCATAGCGCGCGCTTTGCGAGAGGCCGGCAACCATGTCATTTCCATTCTGGGCGCCCGCACTGCCGATTTGTTGATCCTGAGAGAAGAGATGGCAGCCGTGAGCGATGAAGTGGTGATCGTGACGGATGACGGCAGCTTGGGAACTAAAGGATATCACAGTACCGGGCTCGATCAGATCTTGGCCCAAGGACATAAAGTGGAGGTCATCTGGGCTATCGGACCGATGGTGATGATGAGGGCCGTGGCCAGGTATACGAAGACCTTGGGAATTAAGACGATCGTCAGCATGAATCCGATTATGGTCGACGGCACGGGGATGTGCGGGGCTTGCCGGGTCAAGGTGGGCGAGGAGACCAAGTTTGCTTGCGTGGACGGGCCGGAGTTTGACGGGCATTTGGTCGACTTTGAGCTGGCCATGCAGCGCTTGGCTTTTTATAAGGATGAAGAGAACAGAGCCAAAGCACACGGTGCCTGCGGCCAAGAAGGAGGGCATTGAGTTATGGCTTTAAAGATTCCGCGTCACGAAATGCCGTGTCAGGAGCCGGCGGTAAGGGCCCATAACTTTGACGAAGTAGCCTTGGGCTATACGGAAGAGATGGCGGTAGAAGAAGCGAAACGCTGTCTGCAGTGCAAAAAACCGACCTGCCGTTCCGGCTGTCCGGTGGAGGTTTTGATTCCGGATTTTATTAAGCAAGTGGCCGAAGGGGATTTTCTGGCCGCTGCGGTGACGCTGAAAGAGAAGAATTCCCTGCCCGCGATCTGCGGGCGCGTTTGTCCGCAGGAAACCCAGTGTGAAAGCCGGTGCATCTTGGGCAAGAAAGGCGAACCGGTGGCCATCGGCCGGCTGGAGCGCTTTGTGGCCGACTATGAAATTAAGTTCGGGGAAAGCCATGGGGAAAAACCGGCCCCGACCGGCAAAAAAGTGGCCATCATCGGCGGCGGTCCGTCGGGTCTGGCTTGTGCCGGGGATCTGGCCAAGTCCGGACATGGGGTTACTGTATTTGAAGCCCTCCATGTGGCGGGCGGCGTGCTCATGTACGGTATCCCCCAATTCCGTCTGCCCAAAGAGATCGTTCAGACGGAAATCAATAACCTGAAAGAAATGGGCGTGGAGATCCGGACCAACGAGGTCGTCGGCAAGATCACCTCGGTCGACGAACTGATGGCGAGCGGCGGCTATGACGCCGTTTTCATTGGTACCGGCGCCGGGCTGCCCTATTTTATGGGAATTCCCGGGGAAAACCTGCTCGGGGTTTACTCCGCCAACGAATTTCTCACCCGAACCAACCTGATGAAAGGGTATAAATTCCCCGAATATGCCACGCCCATCAAGGTGGGCAAGAAAGTGGCGGTTCTGGGAGCCGGGAACGTCGCGATGGACGGCGCGCGCACAGCCCTGCGCCTGGGCGCGGAAGAGGTGTCCATCGTTTACCGCCGCTCCCGGGAGGAGATGCCGGCCCGGGCGGAAGAAGCGCATCATGCGGAAGAAGAGGGGATCAATTTCCGCCTCCTGACTAACCCGGTGGCTTTGCACGGCGATGAAAAGGGCTGGGTGAAGAGCATGACTTGCCTGCGCTACGAATTGGGTGAACCGGATGCTTCCGGAAGACGCTCTCCCGTGCCCATCCCCGGTTCGGAATTTGAACTGGAAGTGGACACGGTAGTGGTAGCCATCGGTCAGGGGCCGAATCCTTTGGTGACCAAGTCCACGCCCGGCTTGGAATTGAACAGGCGCGGCAATATTGTGGCAGATCCGGAAACCCTCGCCACCTCGAAGGCGGGAGTCTTTGCCGGCGGAGATATCGTCACCGGTGCGGCGACGGTCATTTTGGCCATGGGCGCCGGCAAAAAGGCAGCGGCCTCAATTAATGCCTATCTGAACGGGGAGAACCGGTCTCACTGAAGGGATCCGGGGGCCCGCTTTTCCGTCGCGGACGTCGGGCCGGGGGCTGCGAGCGGGGGCACGGAGCGCGAGGCGCCGGACCTGAAACCCGAGATCTGAGAGTATGTTTGGTGAACGGGCTCATTCTCTGTCGGCGCCGCCTGTGCGGGATGGGGGTCCTCCGGGCGGCACGCGGCAGAGGAGTGTGAATGCGGCCGGAGCCGCTCCGAAACGTGCGCACCTGCCGCGAGTGTTTCGGAAGGTGCGAATACTCCGGGGTTGGTCCGGAAAGATAGAAAGGGGAGTGCGGCATGGCACAGTTGCTGGATGGCAAAGCGGTTGCCAAAACGCTCAAAGAAGAAATTCGTCAGGAAATCGCCCAGTGGCGGGAAAAAGGGGTCCAACCGAAGCTCGCGGTGATTCTGGTGGGGGATGACCCGGCCTCCGTGGTCTATGCCAAGTCCAAACAGAAAGTCAGCGAGAGCTTGGGGATGGCTTTCGAACTTTTCACCTTGCCGGCGGATACGGCGGAGACGGAAGTTCTCACTCTGATCGAGCGTCTGAACGGGGACACGCAGACGCACGGCATCATGATCGAGCTGCCGCTGCCCAAACATATTGCCAAAGAGAGAATCATGGCGGCGGTGCTGCCGGAAAAGGATGTGGACGGGGTTCATCCCGTGAACAGGGGCTATATTCTCAGCGGGCAAAAAGGGCTGTTCCCGGCCACGCCCCAGAGTTGTATCGAGATCCTCCTGCGTTCGGGTGTGGAAATAGCCGGCAAGCACGTGGTCATCGTCGGCCGGGGAGAAACCGTAGGCAAGCCTTTGGTCTTTCTCATCCTTAAACACAATGCCACGGTGACGATTTGCCATTCCAAGACTCCGGATCTGAGTTACCACACCCGCCAGGCGGACATTTTAATTGCGGCGGTGGGCAGGGCTAAGCTCATTAAGAAGGATATGGTGAAGCCCGGAGCGGTTGTGGTCGATGCCGGGATCAATGAGATTCCGGGCGGAATCTGCGGAGATGTGGATTTCGAAGCGGTTAAGGATGTGGCAGGGCTGATTTCCCCGGTTCCCGGCGGGGTAGGCTCTCTGACCACGGCCCTGATCATGCGCAATGTCTTGCAGGGTATTGCTTTGCAGAGGGGGAATCAGAAGTAATGGCCGGAAAAGAACTGTGGCAGTGGACCACGGAAAAGCTCCTGACCGAGGCGGCGAGTTCCGCGCCTACGCCAGGGGGCGGAAGTGTCTCCGCTTTTGTCGGGGCCCTGGCGGCCTCGATGGTCTCAATGGTTGCCAATCTGACCCTCGGTAAAGAGAAGTACAAGGAAGTTGAACCTCAGGTCCAAGGGATTTTGGCAGAGGCCGAGGCGGCTCTCAGCGGCTTGAAAAACGGTTTAAGCCAGGATATTGACGAATTCTCCAATTTCATGGCCGTCCTCAAGCTGCCTAAGAACAGCGAGGAAGAAAAAGCAGCCCGGGCGCAAAAAATGCAGGGGGCTCTGGTTTCCGCAACCGACACGCCCTTGGGTATTGCCGAAAACTGTTTCCAAGTCTTAAAACTCGCTCAGGCCTTGGCTCCCATCGGCAACAAAGGGGCGATCAGCGACGTCGGGGTGGCGGCCTATCTGGCGGAGAGCGCCCTGAAGGCCGCCATGTTCAGTGTCGACATCAATTTACCCCAGATTAAAGACGGGGACTACCAGGCCAAAGTTAAGGCGGAGCGCGCCCGTCTGTTCGGGGAGGCCGCTAAGATCTGCGCCGCCACCGTGGCGGTTGTGGAAAGCAGACTTTAGGTGTCACGATTGGGGTTGCGCGCCTGAGCCGGCACCCTGCTGCGGTCTGGCCGGACCCCTGACGTGTTTTGCCGGCTAAAGTTGAGGTACGACTGCCGCAATCGAGGGTGTGGTAACCCATTGTGATAGGATTTCCTGTACGTAACCTGTTTGTGATCTTGTTTCTCTGTTGGTAACCCGTTTCGCTTTCTCCCGCTGTTGCGATAGGAGAAGGGGGACGGGCTGTTTTTTAGGGAGCGTTTTCTGGGGTGGTCTGGTCAGGCGCATTTGACGTTGGTTCGCACCGCGCGGCAAAAATGATTGACGCCTTTGGGAAAACCGGGTACAAAGCAATTAGGCAGAGGGGAAGCCACGTTAGGCTTTAACACCCAATCAAAAGTGCTGTTACGGTTCCTTTGCACAAAAACTTGGACCGGGGTTAACACTTGAAATTCTGCAAGATGCTGGATTAACACAGGAAGAGTTCAAGAAACTCCGGTAACTCTCTGCAGAGCAAAAAAGCGTGTTTACCGCGCCTTTTTGCGTTTCCCGGAATTCCCCAGCATAACCACGATAACACGATAATCTGAGACGCACTGCCTCAGTCTGAGGGTAGGGGATTCTTAAAATAATTATAGATGCCATGGAAAATGCCGGCGGCGACATTTTGGCGAAAGATGGGGTTTTGCAGCCTTGCTTCTTCATAGGGATTGGAAATGAAGGCCACCTCAAGTAAAACGGCGGGCATGGTCGTATGTTTGATGACGTAAAAGGCTTCGTCATTGATTCCCCGGTCCTTGGTGTGAATCGTATTGACCACGGCCGTCTGGATGCAATGGGCCAGTTGCAGGCTTTCATTTTGCTTGGGATTGTCAGAGGAAAAATAGGTTGCCGTGCCCTGGACATCCGGGTTGGTGAAAGAATTATTGTGGATGCTGATAAACAGGTCGGCGTGACTCTGGTTCGCTATATCCACGCGGGCCTGGAGATCGGCCATGACGGAATATGGCGTTGCCGGTGACACGTCGCTGTCGCGGGTCAAAACGACCTTGGCCCCCGCTTTCTTTAAGATAGTGTTCAAGGCCAGGGCTATAGCCAGGGTATTGTCTTTTTCATAAGTATGGTTCGGTCCGACTGCTCCGGCGTCCGGTCCCCCGTGTCCGGGGTCCACGACGATGGTTTTGCCTGACAGGGCCTGAGCCGGAATGCCCTGAAAAGGATCAACCGGAATTTCTTTGGAGGGGTCATAGGGGGTGACGACAGGCGGAGTAACGACAGGTGGGGTAACGACAGGCGAGGTAACGACAGGTGGGGTGACGGGCGCGCCGGGATCAGCCGGGGGAGTGCCGCCGGCTGCGGGAGGGGACGGTGGTGTGATCTGCGGGGGGGAGGCTTGGAGATTTTCGGGATAGGCGGAAGAAGCTTTCCCTTCGATAATGTTTTGCGCGTGAAGGCTGATGGCGCCGGGTCCCCCCAGAATATAGACGGTGCCGTTCGGAGACAAATCAATACCTGGGGCCGAGTTGATTTTGTTTGCTGTGCCGGAGGCGGAAGGCTCAGTGCCCGGTTGAGCCGGGGTGGAGTCAGAGGAGCTTGAACCGGCGAGGGTTACATAACTCGAGAAGATCCAGCCTGTGCTGCCTTGATACGCTGTTTCGTACCATTGGCCCTGCCGGGCGGAGAGACCGACGACGGTGCCTTGGGGAATGACTCCCAGAATTTTGCCGGTCGTCGACGGGGCATTGCGCAGGTTCAGGCCCGCCGCCGCGTTGATCGTCCCTTGCAGGGCCGCGTTGCCGCCTGAATCCGGGTTTGAGGTGTTTCCGGAGGGGTTATGCGGGGTCTGCCCGGAGGTGTCCCCGGAAGTATTCCCCGAAGCATTTCCGGAGGTATTCGCGGAGGGATTTCCCGAAGAGTCTGCCGCGGAGGCGGGGGGCGCGACTTTCATATGGGCCCGCAGGAGGCGATAGACCGCCGGAGGAATGTCGTTGCTTTCTGTCAGCAAGAGGGGAGCTTTCAGTTTTGCGGCCAGAACGGTGCCGGCTATGGCGTCCGGGAAGGTGAGGCCTGAAGCCAAGAATAGATCATTGGACTGAACGGCGCTTTGCATATACGTAACGACTTGGGCATTGGTGTCATAACGGTCCTGACCGCCCAAACGGGTTTCCACCCTGAAATTGTATTTGGCTAACTCCGCTGAGGGAATAGCCCCCTCACCGCCGATCACCAGCAAATGTTGAGGGTGGACCTGGGCATAATACTTCACGACCGAGGCCGGAAAGGTCTTGGAGGTCAGAACAATGGGAATTTGCTTGATTCCGGCGAAACTGGCCGCGGACAGGGCGTCGGGGAAATTATCTCCGTTGGCCAGAATAAGGGAATCACCGGGCAGACGTTGGGCGAGAAGGATGGAGGTTTCATAACGGTCAGCGCCACCGATGCGCTCCCACTTCAAAGAGAGGCGGCTGAGTTCCTGTTCGATCGTAGGCTGCAGACAACCGCTGCCTCCCAGGAGGATGACTTTTTGAGGCTTCAGTCGCTGCAGTTCCGCCACTACCCTTGGGTCCAGGGCGCTGCCCGCGGTGAGAAGAATGGGAGCATTTAAACTCACCGCATAAGGAGTGGCGGCAATGGAGTCCGCATAGTCCGATTCCTCGCACAAAATGACCGTTTGGGCCGAAGTCCAGCCTTCTTGCGCGATTTTGAGGGCCGTTCCGATTCGGTCGTGCCCGGCCAGGCGCTGAGTCGAGAAAGCCAAAGGACTGGCTTGGGCGCTCAGCGGATGCCCCCAAAACAGAGCAAATAATATGACGGCAAAGAGGATAACTTTTTTCAAACCTCTATCCCTCTCTTTCTCTCTCCTCATCCAACCGTGAGACTCCCACCTCTACAAGTGAGAGTGGGTCGCGGGGAAATTCGCGGCCGAATTGGCAAATTTTATCCTAATTTGTGTCGATTATATCACAAATCTCTAGAACTTTTGCCGGCGTAAAGAAAAAAGTCTGTTGATGATGCGGGTGCCTGTCAGACCTCTCAGCTATGTCAAACTTCGATCTTGCGAAACTTCGGGAGACGGTTTATTCAGACTGCTGCGGCGGTTCCATGATGTGGGGCGGGAAAGCGAGGGGTATAGGGAAAGCCGGGAATCTCTCCGGCCGTTAAGAGAAAGGACATCCCGCTTTCCCCGGAAGTTTGGCCTGTTTGCCGGAAGAAACAGGGCTGAGACCATAAGACATTATTATGAACGCTTTCTGAGCTTGTCCCTCAAGAGAAACATCAGCCTTTTACACTCAGACACGACTTCTGAGATTGAGAAAAAGGGCGAGGAGCATTTTGACAAAGGTGTTCTGAAGGATATGCGCGCGATCTACATTCGGGTCCGATACGGAGAGGAAGCTTGCGGGGAAGACAGGGTCCGCGAGTTTGCCGGCCTGCTGAAGCGGCTCGCTCAAGGTTCGAGAGCCAAATAGAGAAAGTATTAATATATCCAAGGTATCAATGCTGAGGTATTTTTCATGTATTGCTCATACTCTAAACCAAATTCTTGACGAAGGAAAATCTCCTCCTGCCTTATTTTACGGACATAAGCAATTATCACAATAATTATGGCAAGCAAAGCTGATAAGCTGCCTTTTCGGATTTGTCAACATCATAGGGAAACGTCAGTAGGATTGGCATCTATCGAGTGATTTGGGCTTCCAGAACGGAGGTCGAAATGTACGGGACGAAACCCTGACGCATTGAGTTGGCTAAAGTAGTGTGGTAAAATGTGGGTCAGCAGCCTCAACAACATGAAGTGTCGCTGGGGGAGGTTCACTGGGAAAGGAATTAGAGGGGCATGGATCTGTTCCCATTGAGCATCAGAGAGATTTTACGGCATTACTCATCGATTTTTATGAAAGTAATAAGGATGAAGTGATTAAACGTTTTCTTTACGATAAATGTATTGATGGCATAGCCTTTGAAAAATGAATTCGATTCAATCGATTCACCGCTTCGGGAGTTGAAATTCACCACCTCTTACCTTATTATAAACGGGTGAGAGGTGAAAATATGCCGAAAATCTGGTCAGTGAGTGAGTTAACGGCGGAAATAGGGCGGGCGCTGTCGGAACGTGCCGAATTTCGCAATTGCTGGGTGAGCGGGGAAATCTCCAATTATAAGAACCACCGGCCGTCGGGACATTGGTATTTTACCCTAAAAGACGAAGACTCCAGCCTGCGGGCCGTGATGTTTCGCAGCCGGGCCGAACGGGTGCGCTTCGAGCCGCGCAGCGGCCTGCAAGTGGTTGTGCGGGGAGACCTGAGACTCTATGATCGGGACGGCAATATCCAGCTCTATGTTTCGGATATGCAGCCCAGCGGAATAGGGGAACTGTATCTGGCTTTTGAGCAATTGAAGGAACGTCTGGGGCGTGAGGGCCTTTTTGACCCCGCGCGCAAGAAGGCGGTGCCCCTTTTGCCGCGCCGCCTGGGGATCGTGACCAGCCCTTCCGGAGCGGCGCTCAGGGATATTCTCAATATCGGGCGCCGGCGCCATCCTAAAATGTCCTGGCTTCTGGCCCCGGCCGCGGTTCAGGGTGAAACGGCTCCGCGCGAAGTGGCTCTGGCGATCGAGCGCCTGAACCGCTATGGCGGGCTGGACGTTATTATTGTCGGCCGGGGCGGAGGTTCACTGGAGGAGCTTTGGGCCTTCAATTCGGAAGAGGTGGCGAGGGCGATTGCCGCTTCTCGCATCCCGGTCATTTCGGCGGTGGGGCACGAAACGGATGTGACGATTGCCGATTATGCGGCGGATCTACGGGCTCCCACACCATCTGCCGCGGCCGAGCTGGCGGTACCCCTGCTGGCCGACCTAAAGAATCGAATCGGCTCTGCACTTGCGGCTTTGCTGAAGAACATGAAAGCACAATTGGCCTGGAAACGCCGGGAACTGGAGTATTTTGCCCTAAAAGCACCCCTGAAGGATCCCTTTTGGCGCAGCGAAAGGAGCCGGCAAGAACTGGATACCCTTTTCGAAGCCCTGTCTGAGAACATGGCTAGATTTATTACGGATAAAAATGGTATACTACAAATATTGGGGACAAGGTTGGATTTATTGAGCCCTTTGGCTATATTAAACAGGGGGTATTCCCTGACTTACGGAGAAGATGGCAGGCTCGTACGCTCGGCCGAGGAGGTAGACTGCGAAGACGTACTCCGAGTTCGCCTGGCGTCCGGTTCCTTACAATGCCGGGTCTTGACGAAAGACATCGGGGGCACCTCGGTGTCGTAGCGGACGGCAACAGCGAGCGTATTGCCTGCCGCCAACTGTCAAAGAGTACTTAAGCGGTGCGGTGAGGGATTCATGTACGGCCGGGCCGCTTGTTGACCCAAACGGCCGGGACCTTATGGGAGTTTGTTCGGAGCAGGCGGGCGGGCTGAAGTCAGCAGAATAAGGAGTAGGGGTTAATGACGGAAGACGGGCTGTGGGCGGAAACTACAGGAGAACCGGAGGAAAGAGTTAAAGAGAAGCCCGGAACACATCAGGCCGGGGAAGGGCCGGAACTCAGCTTCGAAGCCGGGGTCGAAAACCTGGAGAGGGTCGTGAAAGCCTTGGAACAGCGGGAGGTCCCTTTAGAGACCGCCTTGGCCTTATTTAAAGAGGGCGTGGGGCTTGTCCGGCATTGTTCGCGTTTGCTCGATCAGGCCGAACAGGAGATGCGAATCCTGGTGGAAGAGGATGGGAAATTACAAATCAAGACAGTCAATTTCCCGTCGGAAGGATGAGGGCGCAAGTGTTCAAAGAGGAATTGCAGAGATATGCGACTTTAATTGAGGATTTTCTCAACACTTTGCCCTGGCAAAAGAATGTACTCGCAGAGAGTATGCGGTATTCGCTTGCCGGAGGCGGAAAACGCATCCGGCCGGTTCTGGCCCTGGCTGCGGCCGAAATGAACGGGGGAGACCCCAAAAAGGTTTTACCCTCAGCCGCCGCGCTTGAACTCATTCACACTTATTCTTTAATTCATGACGATTTGCCGGCGATGGATGATGATGACTACAGGCGCGGACGCCTGAGCAATCATAAGGTTTTTGGTGAGGGCACTGCCATCTTGGCCGGGGACGCCCTTCTGACTTATGCCTTTGAGCTGCTGTCTCTGCCGGCGGACGTCGCCCCTGAACTGCAGGTTCGCGTGCTGCGTGAAGTAGCGGAGGCAGCCGGTCCGCGGGGCATGGTCTATGGGCAGGTACTTGACCTGGAAGGGGAAGGGACGAGCCTCTCCTTGGCGGAGATCGAACGCATTCACAGGCACAAAACAGGGGCTATGCTCATGGTTTCGGCCCGTTTGGGCGGGATTCTGGCGGGCTCGGACGAATTGCGCCTGGCGGCTTTAACTGAGTATGCCGGGGCCCTGGGGTTGGCTTTTCAGATTAAAGATGACATTTTGGATGTGGAGGGAGAGAGTGAGATCTTAGGCAAACCGGTCGGCAGCGATCAGAAAAGAGGCAAGGCTACCTATCCCTCGCTCTTGGGTTTAGCCGGGGCCAGAGCACACCTCCAAAGCCAGGTGGACCAAGCGAAGGCGTCTCTCCGCTTATTCGGACAACGTGGGGAGTTTTTGCGGGACCTGGCCGATTTTATTGCAGAACGCAGGCGCTAAGGAGTGGATAAACACTATGTTTCCAGGAATCTTCACGAATACGATTTTGTTTTCCGCTTTGTTGGCCTGGTTTGCGGCCCAGGTGCTGAAGGTTTTCCTTCATCTGTTTTTGCACGGAAAGTTGGATTTGCAATTACTCTTTAGTTCCGGCGGCTTCCCCAGTTCGCATTCCGCGACGGTGACCGCCTTGGCTTTCGGAATCGGTAAATACTACGGTTGGAATTCCCCCATTTTTGCCGTGGCGGCGGTTTTTGCCATGATCGTCATGTATGATGCGGCCGGGGTGAGAAGGGCGGCGGGAAAGCAAGCCGAGGTGATCAACCAGTTGGTCGAACGCCTGTATCAAGGTTCGGATCCTTCTCAGGAGAGGCTGAGAGAACTTATCGGCCACTCTCCTTTAGAAGTCTTCGGGGGTGCTTTGGTGGGGGTCATCATAGGAACCATCGTCTGAGCCAAGGATAAGGCTTCAGTGAACTCGTTTGGCTTAAGTTGAACAGCACGATAGTGTCCTGTGGACACTATCGCCGAACCGCAAGCTTTCTAAGGAACGCTTGTGCGCTGAGGATGACTTCGGTGACCAAATTGTTTAGTGGACACTTTCGCCGAAAGCGCTCAGCCTTTGACGAACGCTATCGCGCTGAAGGCTGGAGTCAACCTTCAGCGAAGCAGAGTGCAGGGAACCGCTCCTGCTTGTAAAAGTGGGAGTCTCACTACTGGATCGAGACAGGATTTTGTTTGCAATAATTTCTGCCCGGAAAGGTCGTGAGAGCGGCCCGTTCCGAACTCCGGCATCTAGGTTCCGGAGATGGCTGAAGAAATAGGACTCCGAAGAAATTATTTTTGGAAGGGCTGCCCGGATGTCCATTCTGACCTCCGGCATCTGACTTCGGATGTCTGAACTGGGAGGTCTCGCGTTTGTCGAGTCGGAAAAGGCCGAAGCTTAAGCATCTTTTTCTGGTCTTCGTCGTGAGTTTTCTGATCGCCTCTGTCGTGGCCGGCGGCTCCGAGGTGCTTTTGCGGCACACTTCTCTGGTTATAGCCTGGGTCTTTCTGCTGGTGGTAATTCTGGTTCACGTGCTCTTCGATATTATCGGCATCGCGGCCACGGCGGCCACGGAGCCCCCGCATCACGCCCGGGCGGCGAACAAGGTCCACGGAGGAAAACAAGCGGTTACGCTGGTTCGCCATGCCGACATGGTAGCCAATTTTGCTAACGATATCGTGGGGGACGTGACCGGCACCTTGGCTGGGGCGATGGGGGCCAGTATTATCATAAGTCTGGTGCGCAGTCATCCCGAGCTGAGCCCGGGCGAAATCTGGCTCAATACCGGAATGTTGGCTTTGATCGCCTCCGTTATGGTGACGAGTAAAGCGGTAGGCAAGTCCTTTGCCATTGACGAGGCCAACATGATCATCGGAACCGTGGGAGGGATCTTGGCGACGATCGAAAAGTTTACGGGCTGGAAGATCACAGACGGAAAAAAACGAGGAGGAAAAAAGCATGGGCCTGCTCGAAAGCATTCATGAGCCAAGCGATTTACGTTCCCTGGATTCGGTACAACTGGCCGAACTGGCAGAGGAGATCCGCAGACAGATGATTTCCGTAGTCTCCGTGAACGGCGGTCATTTGGCGCCGAATTTGGGAGTCGTCGAACTCACTTTGGCCCTGCACCGCGCCTTCGTCACTCCGAAGGACAAAATTGTCTGGGATGTGGGGCACCAAACCTACGTCCATAAGCTGCTCACGGGACGGTTGGCCGCTTTTAAAACCCTGCGCCAGTTCAACGGCCTGTCCGGATTTCCTAAACGCTCGGAAAGCGAATATGATTTTTTTGGCACCGGTCATTCCAGCACTTCCATCTCCGCCGCCGTGGGTTTTGCCCAGGCGCGGGATCTCCTGCACGAAAAATACCATGTGGTGGCGGTGATCGGCGACGGAGCGATGACCGGGGGGATGGCCTATGAGGCTCTGAATTATGCCGGCCAAACAGAGATGAACCTGATCGTGGTCTTGAATGACAACGAAATGTCGATAGCGCCGAATGTAGGGGCAATCTCCTCCTACCTCAACCGCCTGCGTACAGATCCACGGTATGACAAGCGCAAGGCGGACGTGGAGTATCTGCTCAAACGCATTCCCCGCATCGGCAACAAAGTGGCGAAAGCGGCGGAAAAGGCCAAGGATGGGCTCAAGTATTTGCTCGTGCCCGGCCTCTGGTTTGAAGAGCTGGGCTTCACTTATCTGGGGCCGATAGACGGTCACAATCTGGGCCTGCTGGAACAGGTATTTGAACAGGCCAAGCAGAAGAAGGGTCCCGTCTTGGTGCATGTTCTGACGCGGAAAGGGAAAGGTTACTTACCGGCCGAACAGAATCCGGATGTTTTCCACGGGGTCGGGCCGTTCGACCGGGAAACGGGAGAGGTTTTCAAAGGGATAACTCCGCCAACCTACACCCAGGTTTTTGGGGAAACACTTTGCGCCTTGGCCCGGGAAGATGAGAAGATCGTGGCCATTACGGCCGCTATGCCCGGTGGTACCGGGCTGAATCAATTTGCGCGGGAATTTCCCCAACGTTTCTTCGACGTCGGGATCGCGGAACAACACGCGGTTACGTTTGCGGCGGGATTGGCCTTCGGCGGGTTAAAGCCTGTTGTGGCCATCTATTCCACGTTTTACCAAAGGGCCTATGACCAGGTGTTGCACGATGTCTGCCTGCAGAAGGCCCCCGTCGTCCTGGCCATTGACCGGGCGGGTGTGGTCGGGGATGACGGTCCCACCCATCACGGAGTCTTTGATATCTCTTTTTTGCGCGTTATTCCCAACCTGACCTTCATGGCTGCGAAAGATGAAAACGAACTCAGGCATATGCTCTTTACCGCCTTCAGGCTCGATGGGCCTGTGGCTCTGCGTTATCCCAGGTCGGCCGGCCAGGGAGTCGCTCTGGAGCCGGAATTGCGGGAGATTCCTTACGGAAAAGGCGAAGTCTTGCGCGAAGGAAAAGACCTCACTCTTATCAGCGCCGGGCCCCTGGTCTATACCTGTCTGGCTGCGGCTCAGGAACTGCGCCAGCGCGGCTGGGAGGCGGCGGTGATCAACCTGCGTTTCCTCCGCCCCCTGGATGAGGAACTGATCATACACTATGCCCGTCAGACAAAACGCCTGATCACAGTGGAAGACCACATTCTGGATGGGGGGATGGGGAGCGCCGTGCTTGAGGTCCTGGCTGACCGCGGGGTCACGGATGTGCGGGTGGAACGATTGGGGTACGAAGATTTCGTGGACCAGGGTCCCATTGCGGTCTTGCAGCAGAGCCGGGGATTGTCTGTCAAGGGGATTTTGGCGGCCGCGGATCGTCTCCTGGGTCAGGCGAGAACCCCCCGCGGCTCCCTGCACGACCTGGTCCGGCTGAAGGCCCGCTGAGAAGAGAAGGAGACGTCTTGGCAAAAGGCAAAGAGCGTTTGGATAGTTTACTGGTGAGGCGCGGATTAGCCCCGAGCCGGGAAAAAGCAAAAACATCAATTATGGCCGGCTTGGTTTTTGTGGACGGGCAAAGGGCGGACAAACCGGGGCAGGAAGTGGCCGGGGAAGCCGGGGTTGAAGTGAGGGGGGAGACATTACCTTTTGTCTCCCGCGGGGGACTGAAACTGGCTAAGGCCGTACAGGCCTTCGGCCTCTCTTTCGCCGGCCGGGTACTCGCCGATATCGGGGCGTCAACCGGGGGATTCACGGATTGTGCCTTGCAAAATGGGGCTGCGCGCGTCTATGCGATTGATGTGGGTTATGGGCAACTGGCCTGGAAGCTCCGCACCGATCCCAGGGTGGTTACGATGGAGCGGGTAAATGCCCGCTATCTGGAGGAGGGCGCTCTGCCGGAGAAAGTGGACTGGATCGTGAGCGATGTTTCATTTATTTCCTTGAGGAAGATCTTTCCGGCGATGCGTCGCATCCTCAAACCGGCCGGTGAAGTGATAGCCCTGATCAAACCCCAGTTTGAGGCGGGCCGGCAATATGTGGGCAAACGCGGTGTGGTGCGGGAACCGGAAGTTCAGGAGCGCGTGGTCGCGGAGGTAGTGGCGGACGCTCTGGAATTGGGTTTTTGTCTGAAGGGTCTGGATTATTCCCCAATCCGGGGGCCGGAGGGAAATGTAGAATATTTGGTTTGGCTTGGCATCGGCCCTTCCCCGGAACCGGATCGGGATGAAATAGCGAGAGTTGTGCGGGAGGCACAGAAGGGGACCAATAGGCATGGGCAGTGAGGATGAATTGGGAAATCAGGGCAGGCACAGGGAAGAGGTCGTAAGTACGGGCTCGGGACGGCAGCGCAGGGTAGGTTTATGGATAAACGCCGCCAAACCCCATGCCAGGATTATGGCCGCGCGGATTGAAGAGTGGCTTGAAGCCGGGAAGTGCCGGCTGGTTAAAGAACCTGCGCGGATGGCGGAAGAAAAGGTGGAGTTTGTTATCTCACTCGGGGGAGACGGAACTTTGCTGGAGGCGGCCCGCGCCATGGCCGCCCCGGGGATTCCGGTTCTGGGTGTTAATCTGGGTCGATTGGGTTTTCTCTGTGAGATAGAAAAAGAAGAAATTTTTCCGGCACTAACCAAGGTGTTGGCCGGAGAGTACAAACTGCAGCGCCGTTTTATGCTGAACGCCGCAGCCCAGACTGCGGGCAGGACGGCTCAATTTACAGTTTTAAACGATGTGGTCTTTGTCCGGGATCAGAGCTGCGGTCTGGTCACCCTGCAGGCTAATCTTTCCGGAGAGCCCTCGGTCAGTTATCCCGCGGACGGTATGATCATCGCGACTCCGACTGGGTCGACCGCCTATTCCTTATCGGCGGGGGGGCCGATTGTCAGTCCGGAAGTGGAAGCGATCCTTCTCACTCCTCTGGCGGCGCATTCCTTATCGGCACGTCCCATGATTCTCAGATCTGACGAAGAGATCGAGATTCTGATGGCCCGGGGTGAGAAATGCCGGGTCACTTTCGACGGGCAGGAAGAACTTTACCTCCATCCGGGGGAGCGGGTCAAGGTGCAAAGGTCCCCTTTGCAGGGTTTGCTGATTCGCTTGGGCCGGAGGAGTTTTCCCGCCGTGGTGAGAGAGAAGCTCATGGACCGTTGGCATGATTAGGGCCGGCGCCTTACGCCTGCAAGATATTCAAGGAGTACTGAGATTGCTGATCCGGCAATACCTGCAACCGGGCGACCTGGCGGTGGATGCCACGGCGGGGTGGGGGAGGGACACCCTTTTCCTGGCGGAATGCGTGGGAAGTTCCGGTATGGTGCATGCTTTCGACGTCCAAGCCGCGGCCTTGGCCGAAACCGGGAGGCGCTTGGCGGAGAGGGGCTGGGAAAAAAGGGTCATCTTGCATCTGTCCGATCACGCGCATCTGGGGGAAATCCTCAAGGATCCGGTCAGGACGGTTATGTTTAATTTGGGCTATTTGCCCGGAAGCGACCATCGGGTCCGGACAGAGCCGGCTTCTACTCTAGCCGCTCTGAGGGCGGGCGTCGGACTTCTTCGAGACGGCGGTGTCCTGGCAGTGACCCTGTACAGGGGCCATGCCGGGGGAGAGAAAGAGGCGGCCGAGGCGGAGCGGTATTTAGGCGCCCTGCCCGCCCGGGAATTCAGCGTTCTCAAAGGAGGATACATCAACCAAGAGGCCACGGTTCCGTATTGGATTCTGGTGGAAAGGAAAGGAAGGGGTGGGTGATGAAAACTCGCCGGCAGATGAAGATTCAGGAACTGATCACGCAGGAGGCCGTTCACACCCAGGAGGAATTGGCCGATAAACTGCGCCAAGCGGGATTTGAGGTCACACAAGCCACAGTGTCACGGGACATTAAAGAATTGGGCCTGGTCAAAGTGGCCGGGCAGAACGAGGAGTACCATTATGCCCTGGCACCGGTGAGCCATCCGATCAACTACTCCGAGCGTTTGAAACGCTTGGCCCGCGAGGCCGTAGTCAGCGTCAATTCCAGTGAAAACATCATCCTGATCCGTACCATTCCCGGGAATGCTCATGCCTTGGCCGAGCTCATCGATAACAGCGAATGGAAAGATATTATCGGTACAGTGGCGGGCGACAATACGATCTTAATGGTCGTTAAGCCCAAAGAGGCAACTCCCGCGGTGATGGCGCGCCTTGAACGGTTAATGGGTTGAGGGGGCTTAAGTGTGCTGGCGGAATTACACGTAGAAAACTTCGGCCTTATCGAGAAGATTCATTTGAATTTCAGTCTGGGGCTTACGGTCTTCACCGGCGAGACCGGTGCGGGGAAATCCATGCTCATTGATGCCCTCGCTGTCCTTTTGGGCGGACGGGCTTCGGCGGAACATATTCGACACGGGCAGGGGCGGGCCACTTTGGAAGGAGTCTTTGCGGGTCTGCCCGCGAGCATCCTGAGCAGGCTGGAAGAAGCCGGCTATCCGGCTGAAGAGGGCCAGCTTTTCCTGGGCCGGGAGGTCAACAGTTCAGGCCGGAATGTTTGCCGGGTTCAGGGACGAACACTCCCTCTCAGCCTCTACCGAACCCTCTGTGCGGGCCTGGTCGACATTCACGGCCAAGCGGAACATCAGTCCCTTCTGCAGCAGGAAACTCAAAGGAATCTGCTCGATGCCCTGGGCGGCCGGGAACAAAGGAAACTCAAAGACGAGGTACAAAGGCAGGCCTTGGTTTACCGGGGTATCAGCAAGAGACTGCAGGAATTGGGCCTCTCCGAGGCCGAGCGCCAAAAACGGGTGGACATGCTGCAATTTCAATTGGACGAGATCGACCGGATCAATCCCCTTCCCGGCGAGGAGGAAAAGCTGACTGAGGAGAAAAAACGTTTAAGCAACGCGGAAAAGATCCTCAACCTGGCAGGAGAAACCTATGCCTGTCTCTATGAAGGTTCGGGGCGCGGACAAGCCGCCTATGATTTATTAGCCGCCGCGCGCAAGGATCTGGCCGAACTCGCCCGCCTGGACGGTCGCTGCGCCGGAATGGCGGATCAGGTCGAGACTGTCTATTACGCTTTGGAAGATCTGGCCGAACAGGTTAGAGCTTACCGGGAAGACTTTGACTTCGATCCGGGGAGGCTTGAGGAAATCGGGGACCGTTTGGTCGAACTGCACCGCCTGCGCAAATACGGTGTCTCCATTGAGGAGATTCTGATGTTGCGGTCCGGCCTGGTTAAGGAACTCGGGGACCTCGGCAGCCTGGAGTTTCAGTTGGAGGAGGTGCGGGTTCGCCAAAAAGAGGCGCTGCAATCCTACCGGGAGTCGGCCGGTTGCTTGAGCGAAAAAAGAAAGGAGCAGGCCGAAAGGTTGGAAAAAGGGTTGGCCCGGGAACTTTCCGGGCTGGGCTTAGAACGCAGCCGCTTAGAGGTGCGTTTGCTTCCGCGGTCCGGAGTGCATCCGGAAGGTATGGAGGACATCGAGTTCTACTTTTCCGCCAACCCGGGCGAACCGCCGAAACCTTTGAGCAAAGTAGCTTCCGGCGGGGAGATGTCCCGTTTGATGCTCGCCCTGAAAGCGCTTCTGGCCCGGGCCGAAGAGGTGGGGACTTTTGTCTTTGACGAAGTGGACAGCGGGGTCGGGGGCCGGACGGTGCAAAAGGTCGGCGAGAAGCTCAGCCAAATCGCCCGGGAAAAACAAGTATTCTGCATTACTCATTCCGCCGCCGTGGCCGCCTTGGCGGAGGAGCACTTCGGGATTGTCAAAGAAGTCATGAACGGGAAAACGCGAACCCTGGTGAGGCTGCTCGGTCAGGAGGAGCGGGTGGAGGAACTGGCCCGGATGCTGGGAGGAAAGGGTGAAATCTCCCGTCGCCATGCTCAGGAGCTTTGGCACGCGGGCGGCCGGCAAGCGGAGAGCGAGGGGAAGCCGGAGTCCGAGAACAATCTCATCTGACCTCAAAACTTAGCTACATGCCTCTGGCTTCAAGTCATGGGGAAATTCGGCGTATTCCGTCGGAAATGCCGCCGTCCCCCGCTCCGGTCAGAAGGCGGGGGCTCATGTCAGTGTGATCGAAAAAGGTGAAATCAGACAAAGGAAAGTGCCCGAAAGATCAATGCGGGCAAGCGTGGGATGAGATTGGTCCAAGCAAGGGAAACAGGCTTTCCGCCGAGCAGAGTATTCACATATGATTGTATATAGTCGGATATGTAAGATTACTAAAATAATATCCCACCTTATGACAATGTTGCAAAAAGCCAGGAAATGATGGAACGCTTTTTACAGGATGAAAGACGAGTCACTTGGACACTTTAAGATTAGGCTTCGCTTGATAAGGGCCGAAAAACGAGGAGAGCCGAAGGAGAAAGGGAAAAAATAACATGGAGGGTGATAGAGAGGTGAAAACTAGAAGATTCATCGTTATTTTGAGCCTCCTTCTCTGTACCTTCCTAAGCTTCAACCCGAGCATTCAGCAGTTGGCCCAGTTTCCGGATTTCCAGACCCAAACAAAACTTGCGGCGCCTGCCATATCGGGGTTTTGGAGCCATGTGATTCAGTTCAACGAAGTACCGGCGGTCAAGACCCTGGCGGGTCCCACGGCTCAAACCGTTCAGCTCACCTACAAGCTTTTCGGGATCTTTCCTTTAAAGTCAAGCGAAGTTGAAGTCATGCCGGAGATGAGTCTGGTGCCCGGCGGAGAATCCATTGGTGTCACCCTCCAATCCAAAGGGGTCATGGTTGTCGGACAAGCGCCGGTGGTCGGTGCGGATGGGAAAAAACAGTTTCCGGCCAGGGACGCGGGGATCGAAACGGGGGATGTTTTATTGAAGATTAATCAGGAGGAGGTGCAATCCGATCAGGAGGTGGCCAGCCTCGTGAATGATGCCGGCAAAAGTCAAGAGGGCCTTCAGATCACCTTCAAGCACCAGGGCCAGGTACTGGTGCGGACAGTGCATCCGGTTTACTGTCCCGACGACAACCGTTATCGCATCGGGCTCTACGTCCGAGACGCGGCTGCCGGTGTCGGCACCTTAACGTATTATGACCCGGCCACCAACAAGTACGGAGCGTTGGGGCACGTGATCAATGACGCCGATACAAATCAGAAAATTGACGTCTCCTCCGGTCAAGTGGTCGCTTCCGACATTCACTCCATTGAAAAGGGCCGCAGAGGGCATCCCGGCGAAAAAGTAGGATCTTTTGACCTTGGTTCTTCCTTCAGCGGGACCATTGAGAAAAACACGCGCACCGGGATATTTGGCACCCTCCAAGGCAAATTAAAGAACCCCTACTTTTCAAAGCCCATCCCGGTCGGCTGGCAGACTGAGGTCAAAACCGGGCCGGCAAAAATCTACACGGTTTTGCACGGAGAGAAGATCGGAGAGTACAGTATAGACATTGAACGGGTTATGTTGAACCGGACCGACAGTAAAAACATGGTCATTCGGGTTACCGATCCCAGACTGCTGGCGGAAACCGGAGGAATCGTCCAGGGGATGAGCGGCAGCCCGATTGTTCAAAACGGCAAACTCATCGGGGCGGTCACGCATGTTTTTGTCAATGACAGTTCCCGGGGCTACGGGGTCTTCATCGAAAACATGCTCCGTGATTCGGGTTTCCTCCGGGAGGGAAAAGCGGCTTGAGTATTTCATCCAACCGTGAGACTCCCACTTCTGCAAATGGGAGTGGTTTACTTCGGTGGGGGTAAACTCCCCCACCGAAGTCTCGATATTCAACTTTAGTTGAACAAGTTCATTTGGCTAGGTGCTCGTTCAAACTCAGCCGGGACTCATTGCTCTTTCCCGGCGGGCAAGGGCAAGTCGAGCCTCGGGTTTAAACTCCCCGTTATTTGATGGGATTGGAAATACATAGCCGGGCGGAGAAGGAATAGGATAAATGATGTCGAACAATTAAGAGGGCATAGCGTCGTGGATTCTCCGCGAATCGCTGCAGTTGGAGGGAAGGCGAAAAGGGAACATGCACAAAGTTCGAGTGCTGCTTACAGATGACAACCGCGATTTCATTGAGGTTTTGAAGGAATATATTAACCGCCAGCAAGACATGGATTTGGTCGGAGTCGCCTATCACGGTCAAGAAGCGGTTGAATTGATTAATCGGGAAGAACCTGATGTGGTTGTTCTTGATATTATTATGCCCCACCTTGACGGGCTGGGGGTTTTGGAGAAAATCCAGAACCGGGGAAAAAAACCTCGGGTTATTATTCTGTCGGCCTTCGGTCAGGAGACAATGACGCAGAAGGCGGTAAACCTTGGTGCTGATTACTATATTTTAAAACCTTTTGACCTGGAGACATTAGGCCGCCGCATCCGGCAGCTGGCCGGCAACGATCCCTTCCCGTCCGGCCCGGGCCTGCAAGCAGCGAACATCGTCCTGGCGAACGGCGCTTTGGCCGCGGGGTTGTCCCCCAAGAGTGCCGACGAGGAAGCCAAACGCCTGGAGGTCGAGGTGACGCGTATGATTCATCAGATGGGGGTTCCGGCCCATGTCAAGGGGTATCAGTATCTCAGGGACGCCATTGTCGATGTCGTGCAGGAGATTTCTCTCTTGGGCGCGGTGACCAAGGAATTGTATCCTATGATTGCTGAGAAATACGAAACCACACCGAGCCGGGTAGAACGCGCGATCCGGCACGCAATTGAACTGGCTTGGGACCGGGGTAACATCGAGCTCATGAACAAATTTTTCGGTTATACGATTGATGTAGACCGAGGTAAACCGACTAATTCCGAATTTATAGCCATGGTAGCGGATAAATTGCGCATGACAAATCTGATGCTCTGATGAAGAGGTATTGTCGCCAGGAAAAAGCCGGATTCGGCTTTTCTTTTTTCAGTCTGAGGGGGGATTGGAAGTGCTTACGCGTCTTCAGGTCGAGCGTCTGGCACGTGAAGGAGACAACGCCGTCATCGCGATCGACGGGCGCGGCAAAATTGCGGTTTTCAACCGGGCTGCGGCAAAATTATTGCGAATAGAAAAGGATGAAGCCCTGGGCCTGGATTACGGTCAGGTTTTGCCTGACCTATTCCTTTCTGAGGCGCGGCAATGGCAGACGGCGAGTTTTAACCGGCTGACCCGAATCGGCGGCAAGCAAGTCGCGGTCAGCAGTGTTCCTTACCGGAGCTTATCCGGGCGGGTGGGCGGTGTGGTCGCTTTTATTCGGAATATGGACGAATTCGAGAGTCTGAGCGCCCAGGTCAATAACCTGCGGGAAGCGGGCAATCTCCTCACGGCTATCATTAATTCCACGCAAGACGCCATCTCGGTCGCTGACGAAAAAGGTGTGGGGATCCTGGTTAACCCGGCCTACACGCGTTTAACGGGCTTGACCGCGGAGGATGTCCTGGGCAAGCCTCCCACGGTCGATATGGCCGAGGGGGGGGAGAGCATGCACATGAAAGTCCTGCGCACCGGCAAAGCGGTCAAAGGGATCAGTATGAAAGTGGGTCCCAAACACAAAGAAGTGATCGTCAATGTGGCGCCCATTCTGGCTCAGGGGAGACTTTTGGGTTCAGTGGGCGTGCTGCAGGATGTCTCCGAGATTCGTAAACTATCCGATGAACTCGAAGGTGCCAAACGGATCATCCGGCATTTGGAGGCAAAATATACTTTTACGGATATTATCGGGGAGAGCGAAGCGATCCGGGCGACGGTTGAACAGGCTCAGCGCGCCGCCGCTACCCCCGCGACCGTCTTGCTGCGGGGTGAGAGCGGGACAGGTAAGGAACTTTTCGCCCACGCCATTCACCGTTTGAGCTCACGGCCCAAAGGCCAGTTCATCCGGGTGAACTGTGCGGCTCTTTCGGACAGTTTACTGGAAAGCGAACTTTTCGGCTATGTGGAAGGGGCGTTTACCGGAGCCAAAAGAGGGGGAAAGGTCGGACTTTTTGAAGAGGCCAACGGGGGGACGATTTTCCTGGACGAAATCGGGGAAATCAGCCTGAACCTGCAAACCAAGCTTCTCAGGGTTCTGCAGGAACGGGAAATCGTGCGGGTGGGAGCCAATCAGCCTGTCAGCGTGGATGTACGGGTCATTGCCGCTACGAACGCCGACCTGGAAGAGGCACTGCGTCTGGGCAAGTTCCGGGAAGATCTTTATTACCGCTTAAATGTCATTCCGGTATTGATCCCCCCGCTGCGTCAGCGGCGTCCGGATATTCCCCTCCTGGTGCACCATTTGATCCGCAGGTTCAATCAGGAGTACGGCCGGGGTGTTGAAAAGGTTACGGATGAGGCCCTTGAGATTTTAAGCAGGTACCGGTGGCCGGGAAATGTGAGGGAATTGGAAAATGTCTTAGGAAGGGCTATTATCAACATGCGCGTCGGCGACACGGTCATGGAGGCCGGTCACTTACCCCCGCTGGACGCGCGGCAGGGCGGAGGGGGCCGGGCTGGAAAAGGCGTGTCAAACCCCGTTGAGGACGGAGAGCCGGAAGAGAGAAGCTACGCAAAACTGCAGTTTTGCTGGGAAGAGGAGGTCCTCCGCCGGGCTTTAAAAGAAGCGGGGGGGAATAAAACCCAGGCGGCCCGCGACCTGAAGATCTCAATCCGGAATTTTTATTACAAACTGCGGCGCCACGGACTTGTTTAAACAGTTGATGACACGGGCCCGCTCAGAAGACGATGCTCGGGACGATGTTCCCGCATGTTGGTGGGTTTTGCGGCTCGCCCCCTGCTTAAAACCGCCCCGCGGCGGGCAAATTATAGCAGGCAATATATTGCATGATACGCAAGGAATTGCAGACCAACCGGGCCCCTACGTTTATCGACAGGACGGGATAGGAGGCGGGAGAGGGCATTAAATCAGACAATTCGAAAGTTTTACCTCTGCCCCGAGTTTTGGCATCTATCTTGCATGAGAAAAAAGCGGAACAGCGAGAGAGCACTACCACGGCACGGTGTCGTGAAAACGAAGGGGCAGACATGTATCTATTGGTGATCAACCCGGGTTCAACCTCGACCAAAGTCGGTCTCAGCCGGAACAGCGAGCTGCTGGCAGTCGACACTTTGCAGCACGCGCCCGAGGAAATGCGCCGGTTTCGGAATGTCATGGACCAAAAGGAGATGCGCCGCCGGGCGGTGGAGGGTTTTCTCTCCCGACAGGGACTGAGCCCGGACAAACTGTCTGCGGTGGCAGCGCGGGGCGGACTTCTCGATCCGGTTCCCAGCGGGACCTACGCGGTCAACGCCAAAATGCTCGAGCATCTGCTGACGGCCAAAAACGGCGAACACGCTTCCAATCTCGGTGCGGTGCTGGCCAAGGCTCTGGCGGACAGGGCCGGGATCTCGGCTTTTGTCGTCGACCCTCCGTCGGTAGACGAATTGGAAGATTGGGCGCGTTTCTCCGGCCGGCCCGAGCTTCCCCGCGTCAGTTTCCTGCACGCTTTGAACATCCGCCGGGCGATTCTCCGCTGTGCCGCCGAACTGGGCAGGCCGTTGCAAACTTGTCACTTTGTCGCAGTTCATCTGGGAGGGGGAATCAGCGTCGTCGCTGTCAAAGAGGGGCGAATCGTCGATGTGAGCAATGCCAATCATGGAGGGCCTTTTTCTCCCGAACGCTCCGGTAGCCTGCCGGCGCGAGAACTTCTGCATCTTTGTTTTTCCGGCCGGTATGGGGAAATGGAGTTGAGAAGGCAGATCAATGGCAAGTCCGGACTGCTCGGCTACTTGGGGACCAATGCCGGTCAAGAGATAGAAAAACGCATTGAGCAGGGGGATGAGGAGGCCGGACGGATTTTTCGGGCTATGGCCTACCAAATTGCTAAAGAAATCGGCGCCATGGCTGCGGTTCTCCCGCAAATTGACGGCCTTATTTACACAGGGGGTCTGGCGCATTCGGAGCTTTTGTTGGGCTTGATACAGGAGTACGTCGGTTCTTTAGCCCCTGCTTTCCGGCTGCCGGGTGAAGACGAACTGGCTGCTTTGGCGGAGGGAGCTTACCGGGTCTTGAGCGGAAAAGAAGAGGCACGCGTCTACTGAAGCAAACCCGTCTTCACCGGAACAAACCCGTGGGATGCCGGTGTATGCCCAAATAAGCCCGCGTTTATCGGAACCAACCGGCGTTCACCAAAGTAAACCCATGCGTTACTGAAGCAAAACTGCGTCTGCTGGG
Organism: Acididesulfobacillus acetoxydans; assembly: GCF_902729405.1. Lineage (GTDB taxonomy): Bacteria > Bacillota > Desulfitobacteriia > Desulfitobacteriales > Desulfitobacteriaceae > Acididesulfobacillus > Acididesulfobacillus acetoxydans. Next base: position 3,015,293 of record NZ_LR746496.1, on the reverse strand, counting down.
GCAAGCCGAGTTGCCGAAGTAAACCCGCGTTTACCGAAGCGAGGTCTGCGGAAGCGACAGGGTAAAGAGAAAGAAAAGAAAGGAAGTAATCAGACATGACAACTTTCGAGTATATGGAAAAGTACGACTATGAACAACTTGTTCTCTGCCAGGATAACACATCCGGCCTGAAAGCCGTCATCTGTATTCATGATACGACTTTGGGACCTGCCTTGGGCGGAACACGCATGTGGAATTATGCCAGTGAGGAAGATGCCATTCTCGACGCCCTGCGGCTGGCCAGAGGGATGACCTACAAGAATGCTGCCGCGGGCCTTAACCTGGGTGGAGGGAAAGCCGTCATCATGGGTGATTCTCGCACCCAGAAGTCCGAGGAACTGTTCAGGGCCTTTGGACGTTACGTTCAGTCTCTCAACGGGCGCTACATCACCGCGGAAGATGTGGGAACCAACGTTCAGGATATGGACTGGATTCACACGGAAACCAAGTTTGTCACCGGTATTTCCTCATCTTACGGAGCATCCGGAGATCCTTCCCCTCTCACGGCTTTGGGCGTCTATCGCGGTATGAAAGCCGCCGCCAAGGAGGCTTTCGGCTCAGACTCCTTAGAAGGAAAGACCGTAGCTATCCAGGGTCTGGGGCATGTGGGCTATTACCTGGCCAAACACCTCACGGACGAAGGGGCGAAGCTGATCGTTACGGATATCAACAGCGAGGCCGTGAAACGCGTAGCCCGCGAATTTGTGGCGACGGCGGTGCGTCCGGAGGAGATTTTCGGGGTTAAGTGCGATATTTTCGCTCCCTGCGCTTTGGGAGCAGTGATTAATGACGACACCATTCCCCAGCTTAAATGCCAGGTGGTGGCGGGAGCTGCCAACAATGTCCTCAAAGAGGATCGCCATGGAGATGAACTCTATGAAAAGGGAATCCTTTACGCTCCGGATTATGTGATCAATGCCGGGGGTGTTATTAACGTTGCGGACGAACTCGAAGGGTATAACGCCGAGCGCGCTTTGAAGAAAGTCGAGACGGTCTACGACAATGTGGCCAGGGTGATTGCCATCGCCAAACGGGACCATATCCCGACCTATAAGGCAGCCGATCGCATGGCGGAAGAAAGAATCGCCAAAATCGGCAAGGTGAGCAATACTTTCCTGCGCTAAGGCTGAGGCGGGAAACCGAACCTTCTCCTTGGAGGCCCCGGGGACTCGTCCGGAGGACCGGCGGGAGGATATGAAGGCCCGCTCGAATTGAGATTCGATTTACGGGGTCATCCGGTGTATAATCTTAAAGGACGGAGTGCTGGGCTGTGTTTCTGACATGGGTGGAACAAGTCAAGGGGATTGAATTGACGCTTTGGCGGGGCGAAGAACGCCTTGAGTCCCGGTGTTTCCCTCCGTACGGCCCCGCGGCAGGGGGTCAGAACACAGATCCGGACGCGCTGCGGGCGGCCTGCGAGGGCTGGCTGGGCGGTTTGGGCGTGAGCGCCTTGCGGGTTGTCCTCGTTTCGGGTCTGGATTTCCGGGGTCCCGCTTCCGGTTCGTGCCGGGTTGACAAGCTGGCGCGGGCTTTTGGCGCTTGTCTCTGTGCCATCCCGCTGTGGTGGGAAGAGGACCTGCCGGAGTCGGCCCAGGTTTCCGGTTTTCCCGGCATCAAGCGCAAGGGAATATATGACCGGATCGCGCACGAGGCAGCGCTCTGCCGGCTGGAGCGGGAGTCGGGGCAAAACCTTCCCGCCGGGATCATCGTGGCCAGCCTCGGAGAAGGGGTGTCCGTGGCGGCCTATGCCGGCGGACGGCTTTTGGATGTCAACAATGCGCGCGATGGCGAGGGGCCCATGGGCTGGAAATTCTGCGGTTCCCTGCCGACGGAACCCTTCGTTCATTGGGCTTTTACGGGCGGCAAGACCCGGGCACAATTGGAGTCGGCCCTGGATGAGGAAGGCGGCTGGGCTGCCTATAAAGGGATGATGTCTCCGGAAGAATGGGAAGAGATCATGGCTTATCAGGTGGTTAAAGAGATCGGCGCGATGCGGGCGGTGCTTAAGCAGAGGGTGGACAAGATCGTTCTCACGGGGGAAATGGCTTCCCTCTCGGGAATGGCTCGCATCAAGAAACGGCTGCCGCCTGACCCGGCGGTTCGGGAGATTCCCGGCGCAGACCGCGCTTTGGGGCTCGCGCGTATTTGGTTGACCGACATGCGCTTGGCGGCGGAAAGAGGCGGGAAGCTTGATTGAGATTTTCACCGGGTATTTCGGCAGCGGCAAAACGGAGATTGCGCTTAATCGGGCCGTGAGTCTGACCGCGGCTGGGCAGCGAGTACATGTGGTCGACCTGGACATTGTCAAACCGTATTTTCGTTCGCGGGAAGCCCGCGCCTTCCTGGCGGAAGCCGGGGTGGATTTGATTATGCCGAACGGAGACTGGGAAGACGCCGACCTGCCGGTGGTCAGTCCTCGAGTACTGGGCGCTTTGACCAGCGCGGAGGGGGAAGTCCTGATCGATGTGGGCGGAGACGCGGCCGGTGCTTTGGCTTTGGCCGCTTTTGCCCCGATTTTGCACAAGCGCGGTTATCGTATGTTTTTGGTGATCAATCCGTACCGGCCTTTTGCCGGGGACGCGGCCGGCCTGCAAGCCCTGCGGCTGGAGATCGAGCATGCTTCCCAGTTGCGGATTGACGGTATTGTCAGCAATCCGAACTTAGGTGAGAAGACGGAATGGGAGGATTTGCTGGCGGGGTATGCTCAGGTCAACGCTATGGCACGGGGTTTAGACTTGCCGGTGCTGATGACGGGGGTGACGGAACGCTGGGCCGAGCGCTTGGAGCGAGAGCTGGCCGAACGCGCGGGTTGGAGTCAGGGGGAAAGGCCGGCGGGTCCCAGGCAACGGGTCAGGAATTACCTCCTTCCCCCTTGGGAGTCGGAGGAAGGACAGGTAAACAGAATCGGGCCGCCCTTTCATTGAGAAGGAAGGAGGGATTTTCATGCTGAAGGTAGAGTTTGATGAAGAACGCTGCAAAGGGTGCGAACTGTGCAAGGCCGCGTGTCCGAAAGGGATCATCGTTATGGCCGATCACCTGAACTCCATGGGGTTCTATCCGGCGACGGTCATCGATCAGGACAGCTGTATATCCTGCGCGTTTTGTGCCCGGATGTGTCCCGATGTGGTGATTACAGTGCGAAGGGAGGAGAAAAACCATGGCTAAGGTCCTGATGAAAGGGAATGAGGCACTCGGTGAGGCGGCGATCCGGGCCGGCTGCCGCTTTTTCTTCGGCTATCCGATTACTCCGCAGAGCGAACTTCCGCATTATTTGGCCAAGCGCCTGCCCGAAATCGGGGGAGTCTTTCTGCAGGCGGAGTCGGAAGTGGCGGCAATCAATATGGTTTACGGGGCGGCCGGCGCGGGTGCGCGCGTTATGACCTCTTCCTCTTCCCCGGGCGTCAGCCTGAAGATGGAGGGTATTTCCTATATCGCGGGTGCCGAATTACCCTGTGTTATCGTCAACATGCAACGGGGCGGCCCGGGCTTGGGCAGTATTCAGCCGGGGCAATCCGACTACTTTCAAGCGGTAAAAGGCGGAGGGCACGGCGATTACCGGCTTCTGGTCCTCGCTCCCGCCAGTATCCAGGAGATGGTGGACTTAATGGGTCTGGCTTTCGCCCTGGCGGATAAATACCGCAACCCCGTAATGATTCTCGGAGACGGAACTCTGGGGCAAATGATGGAGCCGGTGGAGTTCCCCGAGATGATCGATCCGGACAAACTGCCGTCCAAACCCTGGGCGGCCCGGGGAGCCAAAGGACGCGAGCCCAATATCATCAATTCTCTCTACCTCAATCCGCTGGAACTGGAAGAACACAATCTAAAACTCCAAGCCAAGTACGCCCAGATGGCGGAGGAGGAGACACGCTCGGAGAGCTATTACACGGATGACGCCGAAATTGTCCTGGTCGGGTACGGCTCCTCGGCCCGCGTGTGCAAAGCGGCAGTGGATCAGGCTCGGCAGCAGGGGATTAAAGCCGGTTTGTTCAGGCCCATCACTCTTTTCCCCTTTCCGAAAGCGGAGATCCAGGCGGCTTGCAGGCAGGCGAAGTCGGTCCTGACGGTGGAAATGAGCATGGGTCAATTGGTTGAAGATGTGCGCTACAACCTCGAATTTAAAGTACCCGTTCACTTCTATGGACGTGCCGGGGGGATGGTTCCCACGACTCGGGCAGTCGTCTCTAAGATCACAGAGTTGGTGCAGGAAGGAGGACGATCGGCATGATTACGGTGTTTGAAAGGCCAAAGTCCCTGACCCCAGCCAAGACGCATTATTGCCCCGGGTGTACGCACGGAATTATTCACCGCTTGGTGGCGGAAGTTATCGACGAACTCGGTGTGAGGGAAGAGACCATCGGCATCGCTCCCGTAGGTTGCTCAGTGCTCGCTTATAACTATTTTAATGTGGATATGTACGAAGCGGCCCATGGGCGCGCTCCGGCGGTGGCCACGGGGATCAAGCGGGTTCATCCCGATAAAGTGGTGTTTACCTATCAGGGAGACGGAGATCTGGCAGCTATCGGAACGGCCGAGATCATTCACGCCGCGGCCCGGGGGGAGAAGATTACCACCATCTTCGTCAATAATGCGATTTACGGCATGACCGGGGGACAGATGGCCCCCACGACTCTGATTGGGCAGACAGCGACAACGGCCCCAAACGGACGCGATCCGGAGGTGCAGGGTTACCCCATCCGGATGTCCGAGATTCTGGCTACGATGCCGGGGGCGGCCTACATCGCCCGCGTTTCGGTGCATAATCCGCAGGAAGTGGCGAAAGCGAAAAAGGCCGTTAAGACTGCTTTTCAGGTTCAGCTGGAACGCAAAGGGTTTGCCATGGTCGAGGTCCTCTCCAGCTGTCCGACGAACTGGGGCCTGACTCCGCTCAAGGCTTTGGAGTGGCTCAAGGATAACATGATTCCCTATTATCCCCTGGGTGTACAGAAAGCACCTGAGGAGGTGAAGGCCTGATGTTGCAGGAAATTATTTTGGCCGGTTTTGGCGGCCAAGGAGTCATGTCCATGGGGCAGCTTCTGGCTTATGCCGGGATGGAGGAGAACAAGCAGGTAAGCTGGATTCCTTCTTATGGTCCGGAGATGCGGGGAGGAACGGCCAACTGTTCCGTGACCTTGTCGGATACCCCGGTGAGTTCCCCTTTGATTGACGAACCCGATACCCTTTTTGTTCTCAACCGGCCTTCTTTGGAAAAATTCGAAGGGAACGTCAAACCTGGCGGGCTGCTCTTGCTTAATTCCTCTCTCGTGAAGGTCGAACCGCAAAGGACGGACCTGCGGGTCCTGAAACTCCCGGTGGACAATCTGGCCCAGGAGAAGTTCGGCAATTCCCGCGTGGCCAATATGATTCTGGTCGGCGCTTTCGTGGCAATCACGGGGGCCGTGAGTCTCGACTCCGTGGTGGGGGCCCTGAAGAAAGTGCTGCCCGAGCATCGGCACAAGTTAATTCCGCTGAATCGGCAGGCTTTAGAATTGGGAGTTGAGTTGGCTCAATCATGAAAAAGAGCGACACCGATTTACGTGAAGAGAGAATCAGCCGGGAAGTTGTCTTTCAAGGACGCATGCTGCGTTTGGAACGGGATACGGTCCGCCTGCCCCAGGGGGGGAAAACGACCCGGGAAGTGGTCAGGCATCCGGGAGCCGTGGGGATTGTGGCCCGGTTGGAGGAGAGGGTTTTGCTTGTCAGGCAGTTCCGCTATCCCATCGGGGACGTGACCTTGGAGATCCCGGCCGGAAAGTTGGATCCGGGGGAGGGGCTTTTGAGTTGCGCCGAGCGGGAACTGAGGGAGGAAACGGGTTACAGGGGAACTATGGTTCCCCTCGGCACGTTCTGCACAACTCCCGGATTCTCGGACGAAATTATGCACCTTTACCTGGCCCGGGACTTGGTTTGGGACCCCCTCGTTCCGGATGAGGATGAGTTCTTGGCGGTGGAAGCCCTTGACTGGGCGGAGGCTGTGACCAGGGCTCGCGGCGGCGGTTTCCGGGACGCGAAAACGGTTCTGGCTCTCTTGCTGGCGGCGGAAAGGCTGAAATGATCTACGCGGATATGCACATTCATATCGGTCGGAGCCTGGACGGCAAAGCGGTCAAGATTACGGCAGCCGCTTCGCTGGACTTGCCTCGTATTCTTGAGCAGGCCGGTGCGGTCAAAGGTCTCTCCTTGATCGGAATTGTGGATGCCCACTCGACCGGAGTGCGACGGGATTTTGAGACCCTCTTGGCCGAGGGCATCCTTCGCCCCCTGGCGGGCGGCGGGTACCGGGCAGGCGAACTGACCGTGATTCCGGGGGTTGAGGCGGAATTGGCCGTGGGCGGGGGCGCTGCGCACCTCCTGGCTTATTTTCCGGGCCTGGCGGAGGTGGGGGAATATGTGCGCCGGCTGCGGCCTTATGTAAAGAATTGGCAACTCAGCTCGCAGAAGGCCTTCCTGCCGGTTAAAGACTGGTTAGACGCTGTTCTCAGCTCCGGGGGGGTCTGGCTTCCGGCCCACGCTTTTACGCCGCACAAAGGGATCTACGGCAACTGCTGCCGGCGTTTAGCGGAGGTTCTGCCCGAGCTTCCCCGGGGCTTGGAAATCGGACTGAGTGCCGATCGGCAGATGGCGCGCAGTATCAGCGAATTGGACGGGGTGGAGCTGTTCAGCAATTCGGATGCCCATTCCCTGCCGAACATCGCCCGGGAGTACAATGCCTTGCAGTTGAGCGAAGCATCCTTTGCCGGTTGGCAGGATCTGCTGGCCCGGAGGGCGGGGCGGGTGGCGGCGAATTATGGCTTGAACCCGGAAGTCGGCAAGTACCACCGGAGTTTCTGCCTAATCTGCGAAAAAGTGGTGGAGGGGGCTCCGCCGGCTTTCGTCTGCCCGCGCTGCGGGAGTGAACATGTGGTTCCCGGGGTCTTGGATCGCCTGGTCAGCATCGCCGACCGAGCCGTGGCTTCCGGCGTGTCCGCGGCCGGATTGCCGGAAGCAGCCGGAGGGGGTCGTTACGTTTACCAGATCCCCCTGCGCCGCTTGCCCGGAATCGGTCCGAAGACCATCGAGCGCCTGCTCGGGGTTTTCGGTACCGAGATGGCCGTCCTGCATGAAGCCGATCCGGAGGACTTGATGAGGGTGGCTGGCGAGAAAGCGGCCCGCTGGATTCTGGGTTCGCGGCGGGGAGAGCTTAGAGTCGAGCCCGGCGGAGGGGGGATATTCGGCAGGGTCGTGGACATACTTTCCTGAAACCTGGAATAAATATCCTTTGAAGGTATGGAACCGGAAAGGGGTATTGTTCATGCGGCACAGGTTGGAGGAGCATGTTCGCCGGTATTGGTTAATTTACTTAACCCTTGCCAGTATCTATCTGGCGGGAATCGTTTTGGGCGCGGTCGGAGTCGGAGCTTTGGGCGGACAAGAGACTTCCCGGCTCGGGCAATTTCTGGACACGTTGCTGCTCAGCCAACCTGCGGCCTTGAGCCCTCAGTTCTTGCTGGCGCTGGCCCGGGATACCTTGATTATAATGGCCGGGATCTGGCTTTTGGGTTTGACGGTCGTCGGGGTTCCCTTAATCTATATGGTCGTTTTCACCCGGGGGTTCATTCTCGGTTTTACCGCCAGCTTTCTCATTGAGGTTAAGGGGGCGGCCGGGGTGGCGCTGGCAGTCGTTACGATTTTTCTGCCCGCTTTGGCGGCAGTACCGCTTCTGCTGCTGGACGCCGGCATGGCCACGATTTTTTCCTTCCTTTTGTTGCGCGGCCGCGGCAAAGGGGAGTCTTTGAGACGCGATTTTTTCTACTATAGCCTGTCAGCCGCGTTAGTTTCCTTGGGAGCTGTGCTGGTGGGCATCGCCCAGGGGTATTTTTCCCTCTTGGGGGTGCACCTGTTCGGTCTGTGAGGAGAAAGCATTAAAGTATTTTGCCGCGAAGGATTAGGAATAATAACCGAGGGTGGGAGAAATCACGGGAGCCGTGATGGGGACGGGGTGCCGCGGAAACCGCGGCGGATATCTGCGGGAAAATATCACAAGGAAGACGTCACGAGGATGACGTCACCGGGAGAATGTCAGAAGGATGACATCACCGGGGAAACAGCACCGGGAAGACAGAAGAAATTGGAGGTTTGGCAAATGATTATCGGGGTACCAAAAGAAATCAAAAACAGTGAAAACAGGGTGGGAATTACACCTGCCGGTGTTCACGCTTTTGTCCAGGCCGGACACCAGGTCGTGGTGGAAAAGAGCGCGGGTGAGGGCAGTGGTATTACAGATGCCGAGTACGTGCAAGCCGGAGCTCAGGTGGCGGAAGCGGCAAGTGTTTGGTCTCAGGCGGACATGATCATTAAGGTCAAGGAGCCCCTCCCCCAGGAATATCAATATTTTAAGGAAGGACAAGTTCTCTTTACTTACCTGCATTTGGCCCCTGAACCGGAACTGACGAAAGCCTTGCTGGAAAAGAAAACAGTCGGTATCGCCTATGAGACGATTCAGCAGGATAACGGCGCCTTGCCGCTGCTGGTACCTATGAGCGAGGTAGCCGGCAGGATGTCCATCCAAATCGGAGCTCAGTTTCTGGAAAAACACTACGGCGGCAAGGGAGTTTTGCTGGGCGGAGTGCCGGGAGTCCCGCCCGCGCATGTCACCATCGTGGGCGGCGGCATTGTCGGCACCAACGCGGCCAGGATGGCTTTGGGCCTGGGCGCCGATGTGACGATCCTGGATAACAATCCCCAGCGCCTGCGTGAAATTGACGACCTCTTCGGCGGCCGGGTCAAGACCTTGATGTCGAACGCCTACAACCTGGCACACAGTGTCGCTCAGGCCGACCTGTTAGTAGGAGCCGTCCTCATTCCCGGAGCCCGCGCACCGCGGCTGGTGAGCGAGGAGATGGTCAAATCCATGACCCCCGGCAGCGTCATCGTTGACGTCGCCATCGACCAGGGCGGCAGTATCGCTACGATTGACCGGGTGACGACCCACAGCGATCCGGTATACACCCGCTACGGCGTTGTCCATTATTCCGTGGCGAATATGCCGGGGGCCGTGGCCCGTACTTCCACTTTTGCCCTGACCAACGCCACCCTTCCCTATGCTCTCGAACTGGCCAACAAGGGTTACCTGAAGGCGGTTCAGGAAAACAGGGCCCTGCGCAAAGGGGTCAATGTCGTGAACGGCAAATTGACGTACAAGGCAGTCGCGGAAGCTTTGAACATGCCCTACACACCTTTGGAAGAGATATTACTCTAGGTTATTTCAGTGCGCTACACGGCATGTAATTGGGGTAGCGTTTCTTTGAACAAGGGACACAAACAACGGGAAAGGACTGCCGCTTGGCAGCCCTTTCTCCCGTCTTTTTAATATGACAATCCCCCCCCGGCATAGACTGTAAGGATAGGGGGGAGGAGCGTGCGTCGGGAGAGCTGGGGAGAATTTTTCTTCTATGTGGTAAGGATTCTGTTGCTCCTGGTTTTACTGGCCTTGTTGCTGCCCAAAGTCGCGCAGGTGTGGGGAGCCTGGATGTCGGCCTTGGACCACGGGGAACGTAAACCGAGCGGGAATCCCATGCGGGTGGAGAGCCGCCCCTGGACTGAGTTCGTCATCCATATCTTACCCAGAGCCGGCGCCGGGGAGAAAGTGCCGGAGTAGATCGTTATATTCAAAGACAACGCTGCGTTCATGGCTAAAAGCTCAGATTTGACATGATTTCCCATTTCCCAATGCGCTCTGGGACTTTTCGGGGTGGTCTTAGGCAAGGCACTGAATCGGGGTGTGACAAAAAATCAAGCAGGGGGAGGAGGAGAATCTGCCTTGATGTAGAATGAACAAGAGCGGGAGGTGGGGACGTATGGCCGAAGAACAGATGCTCATCGATAACTATCTTAACTTTCTCAAGCTGGAAAGAGGCCTGGCTGAAAACACGGTTGCGGCCTACCGGCGGGATTTGAAGCGGTTGAGCGCCTTCCTGGCTGGCCGGGGTCAAGGACTCCTGACCTGTGAGGCCAATGACCTTTTTCTCCTTGTCTATCATCTCAGGTCTGAGGGAAAAGCCGCACGCAGTCTGGCCAGGGCAACCGCCACTCTGCGCGGTTTTTTTTCCTACTTGCTCAATGAGGGACTGCGTTCCGAAGATCCGACGCTTTATCTGAACACCCCTAAGTTGGAGAAGGTCCTGCCCCATGTTTTGTCCGAGCAGGCGATGGATAAGCTGCTAACAGTCCGCTCGGGGACGGACCTGGACCAGCGCAATTTAGCCATGCTGGAAGTGATGTACGGCAGCGGGCTGCGGGTTTCCGAGCTGACGAACCTCTGCGTGAAAGACGTGGCTCTGGACGTGGGGTATGTCCGTTGTTTGGGCAAGGGCGGCAAGGAGAGAATCGTCCCCCTGGGCGAATGCGCCGTTCAGGCCTTGAACGCTTATCTGCGGGGTCCCCGCGAGCGCCTGCGCCGCGGGCGGCGGACAGAGGTTCTTTTCCTCAATGCTCGGGGAAACCGTCTGACTAGGCAGGGCTTCTGGCAAATCCTCAAAGACTGGGCCCGGGCACACGGCCTGGAGCAGAATGTCTTTCCTCATATGCTCAGGCATACTTTCGCCACCCATCTCTTGGACCACGGCGCGGACCTGCGCTCGGTCCAAGAGATGCTGGGGCACGCGGACATTTCGACGACTCAGATCTACACGCATTTGAGCAGGCAGAGGCTGCTAGAGGTATTTCGGCGGGCACACCCACGCAGCCAGTAAAGTCTTCGCCCGAACCGGGCAGACTAACCTCACGGCAGGTGCCCCAGGGAGGTGCGATTTAGTCCGTTGGAGATTAGCCTTGCGGCGCGAGACAGTTCACTGACCCGTTTCGCTTGCGCGTCGCTAATGTCATGCGGTCTCATACTTGCCCCCGCGTCGCTAACGGAAAACAACGGGAAACGGAAAAGGTCAAAAAAAGAGTTGAGGAGGTTTCAGCCATGCCCATCAGACCGGACGAAAGAGACTATATGGCCCAAATCAATGAGGCCAAAGAGTTTGTGCGCCGAAAAATAAGCCAAGTGCCCGAATTGGGGATTATCCTGGGTTCGGGATTGGGGCCCTTGGCCGAGGTGGTGGAGAATAGAACAGAAATTCCCTATCGGGAGATACCTAACTTTCCGGTGTCAACGGTGGAAGGACATGCCGGACAGGCGGTGTTCGGCCGGCTTCAGGGCAAAGAGGTCGTCGTCATGCAGGGGCGTTTCCACTATTACGAAGGGTATTCCATGCGAGAGGTGACCTTGCCGGTGCGGGTGATGCAGGTCCTGGGGGTGAAGGGGCTGATCGTGACCAATGCGGCCGGAGGAATCAACGCGGCGTATAAGCCGGGCGACCTGGTCTTGATCAAAGACCACATTAACCTCCTGGGGGACAATCCGCTGCGGGGAGCCAATCTCGACGATCTCGGGCTGCGCTTTCCGGATCTGAGCGAAGGTTATGACCGCGAATGGAGGAAGAAAGCGCTTCAAGTGGCAGGGGAGACCGGGGTCCGGCTGGAGGAGGGAGTGTATGCCGCCATGCTCGGCCCGAGTTATGAGACTCCGGCGGAAATCCGCTTTCTGCGCACGATCGGCGCGGACCTCGTCGGCATGTCGACTGTGCCGGAGGTCATTGCTGCCAACCACGGCGGGATGCGGGTTCTCGGTATTTCGTGTGTCACCAATATGGCGGCGGGAGTCCTGCCGCAGAAACTCAGCCACTTGGAAGTGATGGAAACGGCTGAGCGCATTGAGAAAGAATTTGTCAGTCTCGTCCAAAAGATTATACGGGTGCTCTAGAGCGGCAAGCCCGGGTCTGCCCGGCTGTAGCCGGCGCAGGCTTAACGGGTTACCTTCAGCTTCATAGACAGACCGCGGGTCTAACCTCGCTGTAGCCGGCGTAAACTTTTTAAGGGAGCGCAGGGGGAGTGAGAAATGCGGGAGAAAAAGATCCATCCTTTTACGGAAAGCTTACATACGGGGTTAAGTTATGCCGTCATCGGCTCAAAGGAGGAACTGCGACAGCACCGGCACGCCTGGAAAGCCTGGCGGGCTTTGCAAGGCTTCGGCTGCACCGTTTATCTGGTCGCCGCGGAGTTAAAACGCTGGGAGGGGGCAAAAGTCTACCCCGATTTGCCGGCTTTGACAGGGAAAGTGCAGGTAGCGGTGCCCTGTCTGAGCCCCGAAGAAATGCCGGATTTGGTGGCGGAAGCCCTGGCCGCCGGTGTGGAACAAATCTGGTTTCAGGAACAAAGCTGGAGTCCCGAGATGCACCAACAGTGCGAGCTGGCCGGGATCCAGGCGGTGCGCGGCTGTGTGCTGCGCCACAGGACTTACCGCCAACCTCTGGGCTATTTTCATCCCTGCTTCTGGCACGGTCTGAGGGATCTCAAAGTACCTCTAAAGCGCCATTTGTAGCAGGCTTTTTTCAATATAATCCCGCTTTTCGGGAATACTATGGCCAGACTGTTTGAGGAGGGTTTGCGATGCGTAAAGGTTTGGCCATTTTGCTCACATTCGTGTTAACCTTAGGCAACCTCGGCCTGATTCGGCCGGCCCGCGCCTTGGGCGTGGAGCTGCAGACGGACGCCGTCAGCGCGGTCTTGATGGACGCGGCGAGCGGGAAAATTCTTTGGGAAAAAGATGCTCAGCAAGAGCTTCCTCCGGCCAGCGTGACCAAACTCATGACCCTTTTGGTGGCAGCCGAAGCGGTCAAGGAGGGAAAGGTCAAACTGACGGACAAAGTGACGTCAAGTGAGAACGCCAGCAAGTTGGGCGGTTCGCAAATTTACCTGGAGCCCGGTGAAACGTTTACCTTGGAACAATTGCTTTACGCGGTTGCCGTGGGTTCAGCCAATGACGCCTGCGTGGCGGTAGCAGAACATATCTGCGGAACGGAAGAGGCTTTCGTGGAGGAAATGAACAAGAAAGCCCAGGAACTGGGCTTGAAAAATACGCATTTCGTCAATGCTTACGGGCTGCCGGCCGCAGGCCATTACACGAGTGCGTATGACCTGGCCGTCATGGCCCGCGAGGCTTTGAAATACCCTCTCGTCATGCAGCTCACAGGTACCAAAGAATATGACCTGCGCGGCGGGAAATTCAAACTCTGGAATACCAACAAACTGCTGTGGTGGTATCCGGGAAGTGAGGGTTTTAAGACAGGTTGGACGAATGAGGCTCATTATTGTCTGGCTTCGACCGTGAAACGCGACGGTCTCAGGCTTATCTGTGTCGTCATGGGTGTGCCTAAGCCCAAAGGGCACTTCGCCGAATCCATGAAAATTTACAATTGGGGTTTTGCTAACTATGCTTACAAAGAATTTGCGCCGGCCGGACAAAAGCAGGGTGTGGTCAAGGTGCTGAAAGGGAACCGGGATGAGGTCGTGGTAACGACCGACCAGCCCCTGGGAGTGACCACGGAAAAAGGCAAGGGGAAAAACATCTGGCTCGAAACCAAGCTCAAGCCCGAAGTGACGGCTCCGGTCCGGGCCGGAGAGAAACTGGGTGAGGTTTTACTGTATCAGGGAGATAAACCTTTGCAAACTGTCGATCTGGTGGCACAAACTTCGGTTAAGCGGGCTAAAATCTACGAACAGATCGGCAGGACGTTGAGGGCGGTGTTTGGCTTTTAGGCAGCGGGTCGCGAAGGATCATCTATATGACGAGCGTTTGTGAACGAGCCCTTACCGTCGCGTCCGGGGTTGTTAGGCGATAGGTCAGTTTCCGGGCGTATTTTCGGGCGGGGAGCCTCTAACCGGGCTCCCCGTTCTTTTCCTGCATGAGTTCCCGGATGTGGTGCAGGGCCGTGCGCTCAATGCGGGAGATCTGTACCTGGGAGAGGTGGAGTTGGCCGGCAATTTCGCTTTGGGTTTTGTCTTCGAAAAAACGCATCAAGAGGACTCGTTTCTCGCGCTCCGGAAGCTTATCCAGCACTTCCTTGAGCGCGATTTTTTCAAACCAAGCCGGTTCCAGTTCCTTCTCCAAGGGAAGTTGGTCGAGGACATAGATAGGGTCGGAGTCATCCTGGTAGAGTGTGTCATAGATGGAAGTGGGGCTTTGAACCGCTTCCAGAGCCGAAACGATATCTTCCCGCTCCACGCCGATTTCAGCCGCAATCTCGCCAATGGTGGGTTCCCGGCCCAGGGTGGCGGCCAGCTGTTCACGGGTCCGGTTAACCCGGTAAACCAATTCCTTGTAGGAACGGGGGACCTTGACCGGGTGGTCGTCCCGCAAAAAGCGCCGGATCTCTCCGATGATCATGGGCACCGCGTAGGTGGAAAATTTAACGCCGTAAGTAAAATCAAACTTGTCGATGGCTTTGATCAGACCGATGGTGCCGATTTGAAACAGGTCTTCAATCTCATAACCACGGTGGGCGAAGCGTTGCACCAGATTGAAAATCAGTTTGAGGTTGCAGTTGATCAGGCGTTCACGGGCTTCCGCGTCCCCCTCTTTGGCCCGGTGCAACAATTCCATCATTTCCTGGTCCGAAAGCAGGGGAAAGCGGGGCAAATTCATCTCTGTCAGGCGCTGTATCATAATCCATCCCTCCCTAACGCGAGGGGGACGAGGCAGCGCGGTTGAGCAGTTTGACCATGCTCACGGTGGTACCCTTATCAACGGCGGAGTCAACGTGCAGTTCATCCATGAAAGATTGCATGAAAACAAAACCCAGCCCCATGCGTTCGGGATCTGTACTGTAGGCTGGCTGCATGGCTTGTACGACGTCGGGGATGCCACACCCCTCGTCCGAAACGGTGATCTTCAAAGCGTCATCATCAATCTCCAGTTCCATGAGGACGACATGCCCGCTCCGGCCGTGATAGCCGTGGATAATAGCGTTCGACACGGCCTCGGAAACCGCCACTTTCAATTCTTCAATATCGTTGATGGGAAAGTCCAGTTGCGCTCCTACTGAGGCGATGAGCATCCTGGCTATGCCCACATTCTCTGCCAGGCTGGAAAAACTGAGTGTCAATTGATTTTCTTTCATCATTGTGCTCCCCTTCCTTCTTCGCGGGCCGCCGCCTCCGTTTGGTAAAAGTCGATAATTTTGGGCAAACCGGATAATTCCATGATCTTGAAAACGTGGGCCGGAACGTTGGTGATTTTGATCTTTCCCCCCAGCGGGACCAGCTTTTTATAGCGTCCCAGGATGACGCCGAGACCTGAACTGTCGATGAATTGCACCTTTTCCAGATTGAGGATGACCGTACGGACCTTTCGGCGTTCAATCTCATTATCAATGGCTTGGCGCAGCGTTTCCGCAGTTTTCATGTCCAGGTCGCCGTCCAAGCGCAAAAGCAGGGTCTGACGCTCGATGTTCTTTTCCATCCCGGGAAATCCCTCCTTGATCATTCTGCTAAGGGAGAATTCGACGGAACCCATAATTTTCCTTCTGGTCTTGGAAAAAAGCGCCAAGTTTTCTTCCCTTAGACCTTGGCGGGTTTGGTATAATTGTCCGAAAATCAAAACATAATATCCGGTAGATTCCATGTCACGTCAAAGCGGCATCGTCAGACAAAGGAAGCACTGTGCGAACCAGGCCGGCCCGCAGGGCGAAGTGCGCCCGGAGCGCTCATCAAGGTGATAGCATTTGCATTCCGGTGGCTATTGCCCGGAAGTCTGGCGCGGCAGTGAAGTCGGAAAGCGAAATCTTCACCCGAATCGTGCAGGCGGGTTTTGGCT
The DNA here is from genome assembly GCF_902729405.1 of Acididesulfobacillus acetoxydans. Taxonomy (GTDB): domain Bacteria; phylum Bacillota; class Desulfitobacteriia; order Desulfitobacteriales; family Desulfitobacteriaceae; genus Acididesulfobacillus; species Acididesulfobacillus acetoxydans. The sequence continues at coordinate 2,999,575 of NZ_LR746496.1, read as the reverse complement.
GTGCGGATGAGAAAGGACTGTCGCGGGACGGTACAGGGGATTTTCCGAGAAGACCGGAGACCGAAAGGAGGAAACAACTTGTCTCAGAACATGCGCCCGCCCACGCTCAAAATAACGCCCGAGGAGTATAAGGACCTGTCAACCAAACTCACGCCGAAGCCGACCGTGTTAAAAAACTGCATCTGGGCTTTTTTTGTGGGCGGGCTGATCTGCGCTATCGGTCAGGTGATTATCAATCTTTTTGTGGCTGGGGGCTTGAACCAGACGCAGGCCTCGACGGCCGCTACGGCTCTTTTGATTTTTCTGGGTGCGCTCTTGACCGGTTTGGGAGTTTACGACGAAATCGGCAAATATGCCGGCGCGGGCTCCATTGTCCCAGTGACGGGTTTCGCCAATTCCATTGTTTCTCCCGCCTTGGAATTCAAGCGCGAGGGGTATGTGATGGGTGTCGGCGCCAGGCTCTTCACGGTCGCAGGGCCGGTGCTGGTTTACGGAATTGCCACTTCCATCGTGGTGGGGATCATTTATTACTTTCTCCACTGAATGCTTGTGACCGGGAGAGCCCGGTGCTATGTCAGTCATGTGGCTCTGTCAGAAGGTGAAAAAGCCGGGCTGACGATAAGAGACACTTATGGCCGAGATGACACGGATTTTTTTGGGAGAGAGCGTGAAAAAGGATGGGTGAACTATGGATTTAAAACGCGTGGGCAACCAGACGGTAGTTTTCTCCAGCCCGCCGGTGATTCTGGCTTCCTACTCAGTAGTCGGGCCGATGGAGGGGCGGGGGCCGCTGGGTAAGACCTTCGACAAGGTCTGGCAGGACAATATCAATGGGGAAAAATCCTGGGAACTGGCCGAGAGTAAACTGTTGCAGGAGGCGATGCAGGGAGCGGTGGAGCAGGCGGGAATTCCGCTCAGTCAAGTGGATTATATGCTGGCGGGAGATTTGCTCAACCAGATCATATCCTCCAACTTTGCTGCCCGCAAGCTGGCTTTGCCCTTCATCGGCCTTTACGGAGCTTGCTCTACGATGGCACTGGGCATGGCCGTAGGGAGTATGCTCATCGATGGGGGATTTGCCAGTCATGTCCTGGTGGGCGTTTCCAGCCATCACGATTCGGCGGAAAGGCAGTACCGCCTGCCCACGGAACAGGGAGGCCAAAGGTCCCTGAGTGCCCAGTGGACAGTGACGGGTGCAGGGAGTGTCCTTCTGGGTCAAAGCGGCACAGGACCCAGGATCACCGCGGCGACCCTGGGCAGGGTGCTGGACTACGGAGAAACGGATGTCGGCAACATGGGTGCGGCTATGGCACCGGCTGTGGCGGACACCCTCTTGAACCATTTTCAGGATTTGCAGCGCCAGCCGGAAGATTACAGCCTGATAGCGTCCGGTGATCTGGGCATGGTGGGAGCCGATCTGACGCGGGAAGTGATGCTGAGAAGCGGCATGTCCCTCGGGTCGGAATACACGGACTGCGGCTTGATGATCTATGACAAAAGCCAGGACGTGCATGCGGGCGCCAGTGGCTGCGGCTGCTCAGCCGTGGTGTTTGCCGGCGACATTATGCAGAGGCTGACAGCCGGAAGTTTGAAAAGGGTGCTCCTCGTCGGCAGCGGGGCCCTTCACTCCCCGACCTCCTCACTCCAGGGCGAATCGGTTCCAGGCATCGGGCACGCGGTTGTCATTGAGGGATAAAAGTATTTCGTTGTTCAAGGGCAAAATTGGTCGTCCGCGCAAGGCAAGAAAGGAGTGGCGACATGTTTGTATTTCGGATGATTATCCCCGCCTTTTTGGTTGGGGGAGTGATTTGTGTGATCGGACAGCTGCTGATGGATTTGACCAAACCTTCCTTCACACCCGCCCACGTCCTGGTGACCTTTGTCACGGGAGGGGCTATCCTGGGGGCTTTGGGCTGGTATAAGCCGCTGATCGAAATCGGCGGCGCGGGGGCCTCGGTCCCTTTATCAGGCTTCGGTTACAGCCTGGCCAAAGGGGCCATGGACGCAGTGAGCCGCGAGGGGCTGATGGGGGCTCTCTCCGGAGGAGTTGCCGCTACGGCCGTGGGAATAGCGGCGGCTGTTCTGTTCGGGTATTTGGTCTCGATTGCGTTCAATCCGAAAGGGTAGGGGAGAGATGGGTGATGACAAGGAAAAAGGCACTCCGATCAGCAAGAACTATCAGCACAATATTGATTACTTGAACCAGCTTCTGGGGGTTCCCGACAGTTATGACGTCATTTTACGGGAAATGACGATCGGCGGCAAAAGGGTGGCCATTTATTCGATCAATGGCATGGTGGATACTCATGTGGCCAGTTATGTTCTGGATGCCATCATTGACCTGGAAAGGTCGGACCTCCTGGTCAATGCTTTGGACAAGCTGGTAAAGGGTCGGATCGTCGATCTCCAGGTCACGGAAGTCGACACGATGGAAAAGGTGCTCTACTTTATGCTCTCAGGTCCGATGGCCATCCTGGTCGAGGGCCAGGAAAAATCCATCATTGTCGATTTACGCATGTATCCTGGCAGGCAGCCGGAGGAGCCGGATATTGAGCGGGTAACGAGAGGGTCCAGAGACGGATTTACGGAGACGATGGTGTTTAACACGACCCTGATTCGGAGGCGTCTCAGGGACCCTCGGCTGCGCATGAAACTCGTCCAAGTGGGGAAACGTTCTAAGACCGATGTCTGCATCGCCTATATTGAAGATGTGACCAACGCCGACCTGGTCGACAAAATCGAGTCAGATATCAAGAAGATCCAGATCGACGGGATTCCCATGGCCGAAAAGAGCGTGGAGGAATTCATCCTCGGCAGCAAACTGTGGAATCCTTACCCGCGCGTCCGCTATACCGAGCGGCCGGACGTGGCGGCCATGCATATTCTCGAGGGACATGTCATTATCATAGTGGATACCTCTCCCAGCGTCATCATTGCGCCCGCAACCTTTTGGCACCATGTGCAACACGCGGAGGAATACCGCCAGGAACCGATCGTGGGGGCTTATTTGCGCTGGGTGCGTTTCATGGGTATCATCATTTGCCTGTTTCTCCTGCCGGTCTGGCTGTCTATTGTGACGAACCCCGGAGGGATACCCCATGGGCTTCATTTTTTAGCCCCGGGCAAGCCGACCAAAGTTCCCCTCTTTTGGCAGGTCGTGATCGCGGATTTCGGAGTGGATCTGGTCCGCATGGCCGCGATTCACACCCCGACTCCCCTGGCGACGGCCCTTGGCTTAATTGCCGCTTTCATGATCGGCGATGTGGCGATCAAGGTCGGTATGTTTGCTCCGGATGTGGTTATGTATGTGGCTTTCACCGCGGTGGGTACCTTTGCGACTCCCAGCTATGAATTGTCGCAGGCCAACCGCATCGCCCGCCTATTTCTGGTGCTGATGGTGGGGGCGTTTCACGTTCCCGGCTTGATCATCGGTTTCGCCCTTTGGTTCTTCCTCCTGCTTAGGACCAAGTCCTTTGAAGTGCCCTACCTCTGGCCTTTGCTGCCTTTGGATCTGCAGGCTTTAAAGACAATCCTGGTACGCGAGCCGGTGCCCATTCACAATACCCGGCCCAAGAAGCTCCACACTCGGGACAAGACCAGGCAGCCGAAGAAATAGCTGTTACACCTGTTAAAGCTGTTATGGCAGATACGGCTGTTATCAAATAGGTTTGAGCGGATTTTCCGAAAAACAGCACTTGCCCCGGCAACTCCTTATAACGGCGTAAGATATGAGTTTACCGGGATAGTATCGGTTATTTAAGAAAGAATACGGGTTTAGGGAAAGGATGCTTGCGTTGTGAGGATTGGTTTTCCCCGAGCTGTTCACTATTATGACTATTTTCCTTTTTGGGCCGGTTTTTTCCGCAGTTTGAATCTGGAACTCGTCACCTCCCCCCTGACGAACCGGAGCATCATGGAATCGGGTCTCAAAAAAGCCAGTGATGAAACTTGCCTGCCGATCAAAATCCTGGCCGGGCATATTCAGGCTCTCAAGGGTGTTGATGCCTTGTTTCTGCCCCGCATGGTGAGTACGGAGGAGCAAACTTATCTCTGTCCCAAACTTCTGGGCTTACCCGAAAGCATCTTGGCGGCTGTGCCGCAAGGCTTGCCGGTTCTCACCGTCAATTTCAACCGGCGCTTAGGCAACCGTCGTCTCTTGGCCGAGCTGGAACGTTTCGGAGCTTCTTTAGGCAAGAAGCGGGCGGAGGTGCGCCAGGCTTTTGGGCAGGGCGGCGAGTGGCAGGAACGCTTTGAAAGATCGCGCTTGCAGGGATTGAGTTTTACGCAAAGCATGGCGGAGTTTGATCCCGTTTTGCGATCAAGCCGGCGAAAAGCGGAGGCGGGCCCGCAGAACCAGTTCCCTGCAAGGGTGCGGGGGCCAAAACCGTCTGCAGGGGAAGTGCCGGGTGACAGAGTTGATGGCGAGCTCACAGACCGGGAAGGCAGCGGCCGGGAAGTTGATGATCGGGAAGTTATAGGCCGGGAAGGCAGCGGCCCGGACGTTATGAGCCGGGAAGCCGCGGGCCGCACGCCGGGCTGCTCTCCGGAAGAAAAAAAGGAACCGCCTTTGAAAATCGCGCTCATCGGGCATTCCTACTTAACTCAGGAGACCTATGCCAATCTCAATTTACTCGGCCGTCTGCAAAGCCAGGCCCGGGTCCGCCTGGTGGAAGAGGTCGAAACCAGTCGCATCGCGCAAGGGCTGCAAGGCCAGCGCAAAGACCTGTTCTGGAGTCATGCCCGTAAGATCTTGGGAGCCGGGAGCTTCTTCAGCCGGGGGGATGAGGTGGACGGAATCATCTATCTCTCTTGTTTCGGCTGCGGTACGGATTCCATTACCCAGGACCTTCTGGCCCGGGTGGCCCGCAAAGAACATAAGCCCTATATGGTGTTGACCTTGGATGAGCACAGCGGGGAAGCGGGGCTCGTAACCAGGTTGGAGGCCTTTTTGGATATGACGGAGAGGAGGGTTCGGCGTGAAAGTGACATTTCCGCACATGGGTAATGCCTGGATCGTGATCCAAGCTTTGTTTGAAGCGCTGGACGTGGAGGTCGTGGTGCCGCCGCCGAGCGGGAAAGGGACGCTCAACTTGGGCACGAAGCTGGCTCCGGAATCTGCCTGCCTGCCTTTAAAAATCAATTTAGGCAACTATATCGAAGCGGCGGCGAAAGGCGCGGATACCATCGTCATCACCGGCGGCAGCGGACCTTGCCGTTTTGGCTTTTATGGGGAAAGTGAGCGTCAGATCCTGGCTGATGCGGGTTATGATTTTGAGGTGGTCATTCTCGAGCCCCCGGGTGGCAGCCTTTGGGGCTTGGCCCGGCGCATCCGCTATCTGGCCGGGAGCAGGAACTCCTGGGCCAGGATTGTGAGGGCCGTGCGCTTTGCCTACGAGAAGAGCGTTGTGCTGGATCAGGTGGAAGACTTGATCCACCAGGCCCGGCCGCGTTTCAGCGATGCCGCGGGTGCGGAAAAGCTCTATGCCATAGCGAGGCAGCACCTGATCGAGTCCGCAAGTTATGAATCTTTGCACCGGGTACCGGTCAGGCTGGCGCAAAACATTCGGGACTCTCAGGGTGACGCGAACGGGAGCGGGGGCAAGGAGCCGCTTCGCATCGGGATCGTGGGTGAAATTTATACCATCCTGGAACCGTTTGCATCTCTGGATGTGGAACAGCAGTTAGGTGCCTTGGGTGCCGAAGTGGACCGCTCAATTTATCTTTCCGGCTGGGTAGGGCAGCACATCTTTCGCGGTCTGGCCCAGGGTTACCGGCCGCTGCGCGTCTATTCCCGCCTGGCCAAGCCCTACCTGGAGCACATGGTCGGGGGACACGGCCTGGAAACTGTAGGAGCGGCGGTGAGCTTTGCCCGCCGCGGATTCGACGGGATCCTTCAGCTTCTCCCCTTGGGGTGCATGCCGGAAATTGTCGCGGCCGGCATTTTGCCGCGCATTCAAGCGGATTTTTCCATACCCATCATGACTTTGACCTTGGATGAGCACACAGGACGAGCCGGCCTTCAGACTCGGCTGGAAGCTTTTGTGGATCTCTTGGAGAGGCGGAAAAGCGGCAGGTTGAAACGAGGGAGTGTGTTAAGTGTTGCGGGAAAATAATTATTATTTGGGAGTCGATGTGGGTTCTGTCAGCACGAATTTGGTGCTTTTGGATGAAAGGGAGCAAGCGGCGAAAACCCTTTATTTGAGGACCATGGGCCGGCCGATGCAGACGATTCAGGAAGGCTTGAGAATGCTGCGCAGCGAGTTTCCTCAGGCCCACATCGCCGGCGTGGGCACCACGGGCAGCGCCCGGCAGCTGGCCGCCACCCTGCTCGGCGCGGATGTGGTCAAGAACGAAATCACCGCCCATGCTGTGGCCGCTTCCCGGCTGCACCCGGGGGTGCAGACCATTCTGGAAATCGGGGGGCAGGATTCCAAAATTATTTGCCTGCGTGACGGGGTGGTGGTCGATTTCGCCATGAATACGGTCTGTGCCGCGGGAACGGGGTCTTTTCTCGACCAGCAGGCCGCCCGCCTGGGCATCCCGATCGAAGAATTCGGCCCGACCGCGGTCCGGGCGGAGCATCCCGTGCGTATTGCCGGGCGCTGTTCGGTGTTTGCCGAATCCGATATGATTCATAAACAGCAGCTTGGGCATTCCCTGCCGGACATCCTGGCGGGGCTCTGTCAGGCCATGGTGCGCAATTACCTGAATAACGTCGGCAAAAACAAAGAGATTATTTCCCCCATTCTCTTTCAGGGCGGGGTGGCCGCCAACCCGGGCATTCGCCGGGCTTTCGAGCAGGAACTGGGGCAGGAGGTCATCGTGCCGGAACACTTCGCGGTCATGGGCGCTTTAGGCGCCGCATATCTGGCCCAGGAAAAGCTGACTTCGCAGGGGGGGAGCGGGGCAGGCTCGCGTTTCCGCGGTCTGCAGTTAGCGGAAACCACGTTTCAGGCCGGGAGTTTTGAATGCTCAGGCTGCGCTAACCGCTGCGAGGTGGTGGAGATTTTCCAGGATGGGCAGATTCTGGCCCGCTGGGGCGACCGTTGCGGCAAGTGGTCGGCGGAAAACCAAGCCGCGGCTCATTGTGCGCGCGCGGCAGAACAGACAATACGGGCTTAGGTTTCCGACCGCGGCCGGCGGAGCAGGGGAATGGTCTGTAATGATGAAAAGCGGTCGCTTCTGCTAAGAATGACTTGCTTGCCGAACTGCCCGGCGCTATAATGGCGCCGGACAGTTTAATTTTGCGGGTGGCTGTGTCCTCCTCGCTTCTTCACGGTTCCGAAACTTGATCGACGGAGGAGATTATGCAACATAGGTTTTCCAGAACCGAGCTGCTCATTGGGGCTGACGGTTTAGCCAAACTCGACCAAAGCACAGTCACGCTTTTCGGTGTGGGCGGGGTCGGGTCTTATACGGCGGAAGCCCTGGCGCGGGCCGGCGTGGGACACCTGATCCTGGTTGATTATGATGATATCTGCTTAACGAACATTAACCGCCAGGTGCACGCTTTGCGCTCAACCGTGGGCAAGGCCAAGGCGGAGGTTATGAAAGCGCGTATTCTCGAAATCAATCCCCAGGCCAGGGTCGAAGCCATCAAGGAATTTTACGCGGCAGAGAAGGCGGACCGTTTTCTCACTCTGCGGCCTGATTATGTGGTTGACGCCATTGATACGGTAGCGGGCAAAGTGAGTCTGGTCAAAGAGTGTTTAGGCCGCGGAATTCCCCTGATTGCCAGCATGGGAGCGGGCAATCGTCTGAGTGCGGCGAATTACAGGGTCGCGGACATTTCCGAGACCAGCGGGGATCCGCTGGCGAAAGCAATGCGCAAATTGCTGCGTCAAGAAGGGATCACCCGGGGTCTGAAAGTCGTATTTTCTCCCGACCTTCCGCTCACACCACTGGCCGTGGAAGCGGACTGCCGCAACAACTGCATTTGCCCGGGCGGCGAAGCGCACTGCGCGCAAAAACGCCAAATCCCCGGCAGTATTTCCTTTGTTCCTTCGGTGGTCGGGCTTCTCTTGGCCGGGGAGGTTGTCCGGGACTTGCTGAGAAGCTGATTGAGTCCCTTCTGCTCGCTAAAAAGATATTGGTCGAAAACGGAAACGGAATATTGACCATCACCGAAAGGAACGTGGCGCAGTTCAACGACTTGCTCATGGCTTACCATAACACAAACGGCATGAGCCTTGTCAAAGTGTTCTTGTATGTATGAACATGCCATCAGCGGCATCGGCTTCAGAACGCCGGTCGCACAGCCTTAGGCGCGGTTTCGCCGGCGCCGGAACCCGAAGAGTTTCTTCTCGGGGTACGGGTCCGACCGGAGGGTTTCCCGTGGATCGGGTGCTGGCGTGTGAAGGGTTTCCTGTGTCGCGGTTGCCGCCGGGTGGAGACCGGGGTTTTGCTCTTGGTTGTGCTCTTGGGTCCGCTCTTCGGTGCGCAAGTCTTGCCTCTTCGTTCGCGTGTTCCACTCTGCAGTTCGCGCGGACAGCCTCCCGGTCTCCGGGCCGAGCTTAGTACGGACGGCGAAGTAGATGACCCCCATAAGAATGATCAGGGCTGCGCCCAAGATGAAGGATGGGCGTTGGTCCGGCAAAGCAAAAGCCGACAGAAAGATGAAGATGAAGATCGCTCCGACCAGGAAGTTGCTCACCGGATAGCCCACGACATGAAAGACGCGGGCTTCTTCTTTTGCTTGGGGCGCCAAGCGGGGATAGAGTTTCCAATGGGCAAAAGTTATGGTCACGACGTTCACGAGCGAGAGCAGTCCGCTGGCGCCGGTGACCAGCAAATAGAGTTGGTTGGGTATGAAGTAAGAGAGGATGCCGACCCCGAGGAGGAAGGCGTTGGAGAAGAGGAGAGCCCTTAAAGGGACCTTTTTGCGGTTGAGCCGGAAAAAGTATTTGGGGGCTTCTCCTTTGTCGGCTAAAGCGTAAAGCATGCGCGAGACGCCGAACATGCTGGCATTCATGGCGGAGAGGGCCGCCGTCAAAATGACGAAGTTCATGATGTCCAGGGCGAAAGGAATCCGGGAGGATTGGAGAGAGAGGACGTAGGGACTGGCGGAAGCATTGTAGACCGACCAAGGGTTAACGAGGAGCAGGAGAAAGAGGGAGCCGACGTAGAGGAGCGTGACCAAAATCGAAGTGGCCAAGACGACCTTGGGAACGGTTTTGGCCGGCTTCTCCGATTGGTTAATCGCCAAGCCCACGACCGACGTCCCGGAATAAGCATAAAAAACCAGGAGCAAAGAGCCCGCAAAACCGGCCGTGCCCCGGGGAAAGAAAGGGGCCGAGCTGAGGTTGTGCCAACCGGCGGGCGGTTGCAGCCAGGATGTAAAAACCAAAACGATTCCCAGGATAATAAAGCCGATTAGAGCGATGACTTTGACGATGGACAAGGCAGATTCGGCTTTGCCGAATCCCCTGGCGTCAATCAGGTTGAGGGCCGTAAGGGCTAAAGCAAAGCCGATGACAAACATCCACTGGGGGACTGAGGGAAACCAGCGGCCGGAAAAAATGGCCGCCGCGGTGACTTCACTGGACATGGTGAGAATGCCCGAGATCCAATAGAGCCAGCCGATGACAAACCCGGTTCCGGTTCCGAAGGCTTTGCCCGCATAGCTTTGGAAGGAGCCTTCCTCCGGATCGAGTAAGGAGAGTTCGGCCAGAAAAGACAGGTTGAAATACATCAGGATTCCGAGCAGGGCGTAGGCCAAGAGGACGGAAGGCCCCGCGGCCCGGAGGGTCAAGCCGGCTCCGAGAAACATACCGGCTCCGATAATGCTGCCTAAGGCGGTCATAGTTAATGAGAAACCGGACATTTTTTTGGAACGTTGCTCAGACATGAAAAAAATCCCCCTTTTCCTCAGCCCCGGTTGGGCTTTGGACCTAGTTTATCCAGGCGGGGGACCGATTAACCGCCGCTCAGGCGGGTTTTCCGGGTGTTGGTGTTTGTAAGGGCGCACCAGGACAAGATCGAGCACGACCAGGATGAGAATGGCGACCAGGACCGCCCCAAGCCCCGAGGAAGAAGGAAGAGCAACAGAGGAATACGTGCCGGTAAAATAGGGGCTCGCTTGTGCGGAAGGAGCGGGTCCGACCATGCCAAAGTCGGCGGGCCCCGGCTGTCGTCCGGGAAGGGGCGCGGCCGGAGGGTTCGGGGAATAGGAAGCGTGGGAGCGGTTGGACCGGGCCGGATAAGCCGAAGCCGGATAAGTTAAAGAGGTTCCTCCCGGGCAGGCGCCGGGCGGATAGCCGTGGTTCCGCTTGAGGAGGGGTGTCAGGAAAGGAGGAGCGGAGGCAAATTGAGCCGGGGGAAGACCGGAGGCAGGACGAACCGAAGGAAGCGCGGAGGCAAATTGAGCGGGATAAGGACCCGGGGCAAACCGAGCCGCGGAAGGCGCGGGGGCAAATTGGACCGGAGGAGCGGGAGTGAATTGAGCCTGAGCAGGACCAGGGGGTGCGGGGTAAGGCGGCTGCCGTAAAAAGGCCGTATGAAACAGTCTGGCTCCGTGCGACATTCCTCTTCTTCCCCCTCCCCTTGTCCGTTTGATCTATGTCCCAGTCAGAATCAATCCGGTTGCAATTAATTCGGATCTATAAGTCTTCCGGTGGTGCTTCTTATCAGTTCTGATCAATGGGATGCCGTAAACACTTCTGCAGAAAAAGAATGACACTTGTCGCCAAGCCCGTGGGAGCCGGCAGAGAGTACATGCACTCCGGTCTCGGGTCTCTGACCTCCGGCCCCTGACTTAGAGTACATGCACTCCGGTTTCCGGCTTCTGACCTCGGGCCTCTGATGCGGCCATGAGAGGTCGTGGTCATTGGGCAGCGGACGATGAGGGAAGTTGTTCCTCTGCTGGGGCTCTGTTCTTGCGGAATAGCCCGACATAGGGTTCCGGTGCCCAAGATTCGTTTTCATAAGAAGATTCCGGCCCGGCGTAGCCTTCCTGTTTGTGGAACAGTTTGCCCAGGAGGATTCCGCGCGAGGCGGAAGCGCCGGAGTCGTCGGGGGCACTTTCCGCGGCCTTGGCTTCCGCGCTGGCCGTTTGGGCAAGGGCTTCAGGGGCAACTTCCCCGTTTGTCTTCTCCCGAATTTCTTCGACGGGAGCGGGATTCGCCTGAGGGGATTGTTTGGGGTCACATTTCTTCTGCTTTTTCAGGCTGGAAAAAAACACGGTCTTACACCTCCAGACAGTGCCGGCTTTGTGATTTTTCTACTGGTAGTATATTCCTGAAGAGGGCTCTTGTGACAGAACTCTAACTCGCGGCCCCCATGGTTTCAACCGTCGGGAAAAGGTGGGTTTGCCCGTGAGTTTCCGGCTTCAGTCTGAAAACTTGAGGAAACACTTCCCAAAGGATGGTTCGTACTCTATAATTAGAACAGGAGTTCCACTGAATTGGGTTAAACTTCATCCGCAAATATCCGCGTGGTCGCGGGAAAAGGGGTGGACATTTGTCAGCCGATATTTTGAATGAGATCGTTGTCGCCAAGAAAAAGAGACTGGCCGCCGCAGAGAAGGAAGTCTCCCTGTCCCAGCTATGGAAGCGGTTGGAACAAAAAACGCCGCCCCGTCGCCTCTGGCCTTTCGCGCCGGGCGGGTTTGCTCTGATCGCCGAGGTGAAACGCGCATCACCCAGCCGGGGAAAAATCGAATGGGCTTTGGATTTGCCCGGGATCGTGCAGGGGTATGCGGCAGGCGGAGCCGGGGCTGTTTCGGTCTTGACGGAGGAAGACTTTTTTGGGGGCGGTCTGCGCGATTTCCATGCGGTGCGAGAACTAAGCGGCCTGCCCCTGCTGCGCAAAGATTTCATGTGGACCGAGTACCAGTTGGTGGAAAGCAGGGTCTGGGGGGCCGACGCCGTTTTGCTGATTACGGCGCTTCTGGGAGCAGAAGCGCTGCGCGGCCTGGTGGGCTTGGCCCGCGAACTGAAGCTTGAAGCCTTGGTGGAATGCCATGACCGTGAGGAAGTGGAACAAGCTCTGGAGGCCGGCGCCCGGATATTGGGCATCAACAATCGCAACCTGCGCACTTTTGAGGTCTCTTTGGCAACGACCTTAGAGTTGCTGCCTCTGGTCCCTCCGGATGTGGTTGTGATTAGCGAGAGCGGCGTCTCAGGCCCGGAAGATGTGAAGCGCTTGGCCGCGGCCGGGGTTAACGGCGCCCTGGTAGGGGAATCCTGTGTCCGCCGGGCCGACCCGGGGGATTATGTGGGAAGATTGGTCAGCGAGGGGAGTGCGGCTTACCGAGAGAGGCGCTGAGCGGTGAGCCGAGTGAAAAAGCCAAAACCGAGGGTTGCGGCGCCAATGCCGAGAGCCGATGCTGTCTAAGGCAGTCAGACGCCGTCTTGTGGGATCCAGAGTGCCGGTCCGTATGAGCAGCATTGTGAGAAGAGGTCAACGAGCGGGAAGGAGTCAGGGGCATGGTGAGAGTAAAAATCTGCGGGATCCGCTCCCGGGAAGAGGCGGCTTGGGCCGTGGAAGCGGGAGCGGACGCTTTGGGTTTTGTTTTTCATCCTTCAAGCCGACGCCATATCGATGAGGAATCCGTCCGCAGGATTACTTCTGCCCTGCCGGCCTTTGCGGCCAGAGTGGGAGTGTTTGTCAACACGCCGAGAGAAGAGATCGAAAGAGCGGTCCGCAGGTGCGGTCTGACGGCGGTGCAGCTGCACGGCCAAGAGAGGGCGGAAGCATTCCGGGGGGCAGGTTTTCCCATTATCAAAGCTCTGCAAGTTCCGGGCAACACCGGAGTAAGCCTCGCGTCCGAGCGGGAGCTCAAGGAGTGGCAGGGAGTTGCCCAGGCCATTCTCCTGGACTCAACCCACTTGGGGCAATTTGGCGGGACCGGTACCGCCTGGTCCTGGCAGGAGGCCGGGGAGCGGCTGAGACAAATCGCGGACGCGGGCTTTCCCCTGATTCTGGCCGGGGGACTCACCCCGGAAAATGTCCGCCGGGGAATCGAAGAAACCCGCCCTTACGCAGTCGATGTCAGTTCTGGAGTGGAAAAAGAAGGGGTCAAGGATCGCGATCTGATCCGGGAATTCATGCGACGGGTTAGAGGAAAACAGTGTGGTGAGTGAGAAAGGAATAGTGCGTCAGGTAAGAGGGGAACAGTGTGGTGAGTGGGAAAGGAATAGTGCGGCGGACTCAGGTCCGTTTCCTTCCGGAGTAGATATTTCGCCTCAGTTCCCCTTGAATTTCTTTCAGGAGGGAAAAGGAGCGCTCGACACTCTCGGCTCCGTCGGCATTGATTAGGCAGCAGCGCGAAGGAGCGAGCCAGGCCCGGTCGTAAATGAGGTCGGCGTCAATCCCGTGCCGGTCCAGAAAATCCCAGGATTCGAGCAGGCGTGAGGTGAGACCGGCAGCGGATTCTTGGCTGAGTTCCGCTGTGAGGGTGGGGGTAAGGCCCCAGGCGATGATCTTACCCCGGCGTAGAAATTCTCCCAACTCATCCAGATAGCGGATGAGGATGTGTCCCCAGCTAAAGACATCCACGGAGAGGATATCCAGATCCGCCCCCAAGAGAAAAGACCAATCGGGGTTGCCGCAGAGGTGCACTCCTTTGGGTCCGGGCAGCTTGGCCAAGAAAGCACGGTATTCGGTTTGCGCCAACTCGGACGTGTAAGCGCTGAAGGAATTAAAGATCATTTCCAGCCCGGGTTCGTCCAGCCAGACGAAAGGGTGTGGGTGAACCGATTGCAGCCGGGAATACTGCCAGGCTATTTTTCTGTACAAAAAGTCGTAAAGGATTTCGCGCACAAAGTCGTTGTAGATCATGGGTTTCAGCTCTTCGTCGTAAATTTTCAGACCAAAGCTGACAGGCCCGACGGTTTGTCCCCGCACCAGGGGATAAGCCGAAAGATCGAGCGTGAGAAAGTGGCGGAAAGCCGTGGAAAATTCCTCGGACAGAGCAAAGTACGCGGGGTCATTACTCCCTTCCAGATAGGCGTCGATTTCGGCGGCGAAACGCTCGTTGGAAAAACGCAGGACTTCTTTTTCCTCGTCGATCAGGATTCCGGGGAAATGCTCGGCAAATTGGGCATACATATCTTCTTTGAAGCGGAAATGGGGAAGTTGGGGCCAAAAAGGAATATCGAGGGAGAGCGCCAAGTTTTGCGCTCTGATCAGGTCCGTATGGGGGAGAATACCCATGGCAGTCGTGAGTCCTTGTCCGGGCAGCACTCGAATCACCCTTTCTGCTTTACCTATTGTCCGAAGTATAGCAGAGATTCTTCATCCCCGTTGTGATTTTGCTCACGTGTGCTCCCCTCTTCGCAGAGGCTTTTTCTGAGCGATCCGGGGGTGGCTGGAGCCATACTTGAACCGACTCATGTCTGACCCGGTTCATGCCCGACTGGTCCTCCGAGCCTTTATGAAGCCTTTATGGGCAGGCTGTCAAGGGGAAATTCGCATCACTTCGCATAAAGCAGAGTCGGTTCTTCAAAAACTAGGCTGAGAAATTGTGAAGTGGAGGGATTGTTATGGCGGGAACCCGGCGTTTTTCCCGGAGAGGGCGCAGATATCTGCTTGTTTTCCTTCTCGCATTTACTTTCGCATCGACCCTTGCGGTAGGCTGGGTTGCGGCGGGGCAAAGCCTTCGGGCCCCGGCCGTCCGCTCGGACCGGGGGGTGGTGACAGAGTCCTGGCTGAACCGGCTGGGACTGAGCGTCAAGCAGCTCGTACTTGGGGGTTTCTCGGCGCCCCAAAGTGGGGAAGGCCCGGGGACCGGCGGAATCGGGGTCAGGTCCGGAACCGGGGAGGCCCAAGCGGAAGGCGCAAAACCGTCGGCGGGTCCGGGGACCTCCGGCGCCGCTGAGGCTCGGGGGGGCGCACAGGCCCCAGGTGAGGCGCCGGCATTCCGGGATGGGGCCCAGCCGGGCGCGGCCGGCCATCCTGCGGCGAAACCTTTCTCGGTCCTGCTGGTTGGGGTAGACAACAGGCCGGGTGAACACTATATTAGTAATACGGACACCCTGATTCTCGCCCATCTTGATCCCGCGGCTCACCGTCTCTGTCTCCTTTCGGTTCCCCGCGATACTCAGATTGATCTTCCGGGTCACGGGACGGAGAAAATCAACGCGGTGGCCCGTTTGGACCAGGGTTTGGGGGCTACGGTGAGAACAGTGGGAAAGCTGTTGAACGAGCCGGTCCAAGGTTATGTGGAAGTGAATTTTGCGGGTTTTAAGCGGATTATCGATATCCTGGGGGGAGTAACGCTCACCGTTGACGAAAATATGTACTATGTCACCGGGGACAAAAAGGATGGAGTCATTAATCTGAAAAAAGGCACCCAGCACTTGAACGGGTCCCAGGCCTTGCAATATGTTCGCTTCCGCTATGACCGCTTGGCGGACATTGCCCGGACGATGCGCCAGCAGACTCTCCTTAAGGCTGTCGCCAAAGAGGTTTGGCAGGTGAAAACCTTGCCCAAGCTGCCCTGGCTTATTCCCGAAGTTTACCGTGCCGTACATACGGACCTGCCGTTGAGCACTTTGTTGACCTGGGGCGGCGCCCTCAGCCGCTACAGCGACCTGGAGGTGGTCTCTCAGACCCTGCCCGGTTCCTTTGCCATGGAAAACGGGATCAGTTATTGGCGGGTGGATCGGGCGCAAAGCCGTCGGGTCGTCCAAGAATTATTTGAACGCGGACAGAAAAGCCCGGTTTTCGTTCCCACCCCTAAGACGGCTGCCAAACCGGCGGCGGCGGACCAACCGAACCCGGCGGACGAAGCGAGCCTGCCCGTGTCTTCGACGGAGGTGCTCGGAGAAAAATCTGACACAGCTTCCGGGAGCAGCCTTCCCTAAAAGGTGGGGCGGGGCCTCTGAACACAGGACGCGGGCCTCAGGACGCCGGCATGTCCCGAGGATACGGTGTACGTTTTGGTGTACGTTCTAATGATATCTGGCACGGTCCCAAGATACGGACGTATCCTCAAGACGCAGGGCGCACCCTAAAGACGCGGGAGCTGTTATTACGGTGCGGGGCACGTCCGAAAGATGAGAAACATGTCCTAACGGTGCCGGCACCATAAAGATATGGAACCTGGCCCGAAGAGAAGAAGTGAGGTGCCTCCGGAGCGAAAGATACGAGAAGGGTCCAAGGGAAGGACGCGGGAAGGTCGGAGGGGAGATTCTGTGGAAAGGTATTGGGTTGACAGGGACGGTTTGCGGCCGCTGACCGGGGAGGACTCGCTGCCAACGGGGAACAGCCGGGCCTGGGACTTGTCCCCAACGGGGGAAGGCCGGGCCGGCGGATTTCTCCTGGCGGTTTTGGCCCCGACGGAGTGGAGCCAACTTCCCGGGGTTTTGAACCGGGAATTGGACAAGCCGCTGGCGGGTGCCCTGACACGGCTGCAAGAACAGGTTGAACAGGTATATCGACCCCGGCGCAATCAGGGGTTCCTGGGGATTCGTCCTCGGGCGGAAAAACTGGTTCCCGGTCTGAGCTATGTCTGCTACCGGGGCCTTGACCAGGAAGGAAAGGAATACCCGATTCGGTTTTTTCTCAGCCGGGAAAGTTTTGTCCTGTTGGGCTGGGGCGGGCTCAAACGGGAACAGTTGGAAGAAAGGGCCGGCCGCGGGCTCTTGGTTTATGCCAGCCATCTCGCGGAGTTCATCGGCTCCAAGGTCCTGGAAGAACACCGCACACTTTTGGACCGGTTTGAGGACCAGATGGATTTGATCGAAGAGGGAATTCTTAAAGCGCCGAAACAGTGGCAGCAAAGCCGGATTCTCACGCTGCACCAGCGCGTGGTGGGCCTGAAAAAATCGCTCAATGCCCATCTGTCCGTCTATATCCGGATTGCCAACCCGGAGGAAGCGGGCGGGCAGTCCGATTGGCAGGAGCTTGTGCAGGACACGCAAAGAGAGTTGGAGAACGTCAGGCAGACCCATGAGTTGGTGGAAAATCTGAGGGAAGCTTACCAAACGGCGCTCGACAACCGGGCGAACGACATTATGAAAATCCTGACCTTGTTGGCGACAGTTCTTTTGCCGATTAACCTCTTAACGAGTTTTTTTGGCATGAACTTCGAGAATATGCCTTTAATCCACCGGCCCTACGGGATGGTATTCTTTTATGTCATGTGCGTGCTGATCATAGCCGCGAGCCTTTGGCTTTTTCACAAGATGAAATGGCAAAAGTGAGGAAAGGGTGCTGGATGTGGAAGATTTGTTCGAGAAACTAAGAGGATATTTGCGCATGGAATCCGAACTGCCTGTAGCGGATTTTGCGGCTTATTACCAAGAACTGATAGAGTATTTGAACCGTTCTTTCGACAACATGGACAAGGAGGAACGTCTGAAAGCCCGCTATATCTGCTCGATAGTTCAGGCCAATGCGGACGCCCGGGCCAAGACGAGTAAGGCCACGGCCAAGACCTTTCGCAAGATCAGCCGCAAATGCGCCTTCTGGGCAGATGCCATCGATTTCAGGCTGCAGAAAGAGGGAGTCGGGCGCGCGCAAATTGACGAGGCCATGGAACAGCTGAATCAAAGCATGTGAACGAAACATTTCTCTTTTGCCCGACGTAGTAAAGGTGGAAGCTGCCGCCGCGCCAACGAGCGAGGGAGGGGAGAAAGAAATGAAGGGAATGACTTGGCTCAGCAAGGGCCTTTTGCTGATCACGCTTGGGGTTCTCTTTTTGTTGATGAATTTTGGCATCCTCAGCTGGGGATTTTGGTTTAACGTGGTCGACCTCTGGCCCGTGCTTTTAATTCTTTTGGGGGTCAGCCTGCTTTTGGGTAAAAGGGTGCCTTTCAGTGCCATTTTGGTGGTATTTCTCGTGATTTTGGCCGGGTATTCTTTGACGGTTGGCCGGCGCACCCTTCCTCCGGCTCCGGACTTCGCCCCTTTCCGAAATGCGGCTCCGAGTTCGGGCTCCCTGCCGATCGACGTCCCTTTGCCCCAAGGAGTCGGTAAAGCGCAAGTGGAGATGAATCTGGGCAGTGCCCGCCTGGATCTTCATCCTTTGGCCCCGGCGGCAAAAGGCCGGAAGCTCATGCAAGGTACCTACGGCTGGCAGAGCACATCTCCTTTGAACGTACCGGGGCTGACCTCCCGCCAAGAGGGAGATACGCTGTCGGTGTCCCTCTCTTCACCCGGACTGGAAGGGTTAAGGGATGACTTGAGTTTGGGCTTGGCGGGAGGGGTAAAGTATGCCCTCACCATCCATTCCGCTGCCCTAGACGCCAATATGGATTTCGGCCGGATTCCCCTGGAGAGCTTTGATCTGAGCACCGGTGCGTGTAAGTGCCGGTTGACTTTTGGGAACACCGGCCTCACGGAGCAGGGCAAGATTAACAGCGGGGCGTCGGACATCACCCTGGTCGTGCCGGAGGACGTGGGGCTGCGGGTGCATGTTAACGGGATTGTCGGAGATTTCATGGGCTCCGGGATGTTTTTGGAAAATAAGGACTGGGTCAGTCCGGGTTACGATCAAGCCAAGACGAAGATCGACCTCGATATTGCCACGGCAGCCGGCCGGGTTCACTTGGAACGGCCTTCTGCGTCCCCCACATCTCCCACATCTTCCGCATCTTCCGCATCCTCCGACGGGGCCCTGTGAGTCCGCTCCTGCCCGGACCGTGCGAATCCGCTCCTGCCCCGGCCGTCCTTTTGTGCTATAATACGTCAGTAAACTGTTGCGGTTGGTGAATAAAGTTAAGGAGCATTCGGCTGTAATATGGAAATCGTTGTCGCCCATCGCCAATTGGATTTTGATGCCCTGGCCTCTATGGTAGCGGCCCAGAAACTCAACCCCGAGAGTGTTCCGGTAGTGGAGGGCAAGCCGTCTGCCTATGTCCAGGATTTCTTGGCCTTGGCCAAAGACCGTCTCTCTTTGAAAACGGCTTCCGAGGTGGTTCCGGAGGATGTCAGCCGGGTCATTCTCGTGGATACCCATGATTTGCACCGGTCCGGCACTTTGGCGGAGAGGGCGGCCGGCCGGCCGGGAACGGTTCTGGAAATATATGATCACCATCCTTATTCCGGGCCGCTGCCGGCGGGGGTGCATGTGGAAACAGTCGGGGCCTGCACAACTTTGCTGGTGGAAAAGATTGTCGAGCGCGGGGTTTTGCTCAGCCCGTTTGAGGCGACTCTCTTGGCTCTCGGCATTTATGACGATACCGGAAGCCTCTTGTTTGAGTGCACGACTGTGCGGGATGTTCGGGCCGTAGCCTTTCTTTTGGAGAGAGGAGCGCAGCTGGCGGTGGTGGCCGAATATCTGCGCCGCCCGCTGTCCGGTGAGCAGAAGGCGCTTCTCCAGCAAGTGCTGGACAACGGCAAGACGGAACTGTTTAAGGGAATTCCGGTCTATCTGTCACAGGCCGAGATTCCGGATTACGTCGGGGGTCTCGCTCTGGTCGCCCACCGCGTGGGTGAACTGGAGGGGCCGGAGACCTGGTTCTTGGCGGTAAAAATGGAAAACCGGGTCTACCTGGTGGCCCGCTCACGGGGAAAGGGTTTGCCCGTTCAGGAGATTGTGCAAGCTTTGGGCGGATCAGGACACGAGAAAGCGGCTTCGGCCACGATCAAGGGCGGTAATCCCGCGGACATTTTGCAAAGGGTGCGCTCGGAGATTGACAAGCGGGTACAGCAGCCTTTCCGGATTCGCGACATCATGAGTTATCCCGTGAAAACCGTAGCTCCCGAAACCCGCCTGGCCGAGGTGGAGCAGGTTCTCCTGCGTTATGGGCACACCGGGGTTCCGGTGGTTGAGCAGGGAGCGTTGGTGGGGATCATCTCCAGGCGGGACGTCGATAAAGCGATTAAACACGGCCTGGAGCACGCGCCTGTCAAAGGTTTTATGGCCACACGGGTCATTACGGTCGAGGCGGATGTACCTTGGCAGGCCGCTCAAGAGTTGATGGTCCAGTATGACGTGGGCCGGTTGCCGGTGGTTGAGGACAACCGGGTTATCGGTATCGTTTCCCGCTCCGATGTCCTGCGCATGCTGCACGGGAGCGCGGTCCCGGTGGAGGCCGTGCTGGCGCGCGAACGCAGCCAGGCCGTGCGCGCCGATATTCTGGACCTCTTGGCGCGGGGTTCCGCGGATACGCGGGAACTGCTCCGGCTGGCCGGGGAGACCGCTGCGGAGGAGGGTCTTTCGGTTTACGCGGTGGGCGGTTTTGTGCGGGACTTGCTGTTGTTGACGCCCACCCGCGATCTGGATCTTGTCGTCGAAGGCAACGGCCCCAGGTTCGCCGGGGTCCTGGCCGCAAAACTCGGTTCCGGCGAACTGACGCTGCATACCCGCTTCGGAACGGCCAATATCCTGTTTCCGGACGGCAGGCACGTTGACATAGCGAGCATGCGGCGGGAATATTATGAATATCCGGGAGCCCTGCCGGAAGTGGAAAAGTCCACACTGCGCGACGATCTCTTTCGCCGCGACTTCACGGTCAACGCCATGGCCATCGCTTTAAACCCCGAATGTTTCGGCGAGTTGGTCGACTATTACGGGGGTATGCGGGATTTGCTGCAAGGGGAAATCCGGCTTCTCCATAACCTGAGTTTTATTGAAGATCCGACCAGGATCCTGCGGGCTTTGCGGTTTGCCGGGCGTTACGGGTTTAAACCGGCCAAGGAGACGGCGGGGGCCCTGAGGACGGCCTTGGACAGCGGCGTTTTGGAGAACGTGAGCCGGGAACGCTTTACGGAAGAGTTGCTGCTTGTCTACCGGGAGGCAGAGTATCGGGCCATCGGCCGGGCTCTGGTGGAATATGGGGTTCTCAGCCGTTGGTTTGCCCGGGAGTACCCGTGGAATTTCAGCGGCGAGGACGGGGACGGGTCTCCTTTGCAGCGCTGGTTGCACACCCTCAGCTGCTTGAGCGGGCAGGAAGCGGAAGAGGTTCTGCAAAGGCTCCGGCTTCCCCGGCCTTTTGCCGCTTACACCCGGACCTATTTCCGGCTGCGCGGGGAATTGGCGCAAGTGCCGCCAAATCTGCCGGATCTCGACCGGATCCTGAACCGGGTTCCCCTGTGGCTGGTCAAGCTCCTGGCGCGGGAAGAAAGCGGCGAAGGAGCCGCGGGTGGGGGAAAGGTGCTGGCCGAGTATGCGGAGGCCCTGGAGAAAATGAAGCTGTCCGTCAACGGCCGGGTGCTGCTGGCGGCCGGTCTGCGGGAGGGGAAAACCATCGGGGCCGTCTTGGCCCGCATTCGGTCCGCCTGGCTGGCGGGGGAAATAAAAAGTCCTCGGGATGAAGAAACCTTGATGCGGCGACTGCTGGCCCAGACGGAAAGAAAGGGGCAAAATCTTGTTTAACTTTTTTAACGTTGACCTATCAAGCTTGATCGCGAATATTCCGGCTCTCTTAATCGGGTTTGCTTTCCACGAATTTGCCCATGCCTGGGTGGCGGATTTGCTGGGGGACCCGACCCCGCGCAGTCAAGGGCGTTTGACCTTAAATCCGTTCGTCCACCTGGATGTTTTCGGCAGCCTGATGGCCCTGCTCTTCCGGTTTGGCTGGGCTAAGCCGGTTATGACCAATCCCAGCTACTTTAAGGGCAACCCCTTGCGGGGAAGGATGCTGGTAGCCTTGGCCGGGCCGGTCATGAACCTTTTGATCGCTTTTTTAGCCATGATGCTTTTCCTGGTGACATCCATCCTGCTGCCGGTCCCTCTCTGGAACCAATACAACCGGGTTATCCAAGACATCTTTATGGCCATTATTCTCATGAATCTGGGCTTAGGCATTTTTAACCTGATTCCGATTCCCCCTTTGGACGGTTTTGCGGTTCTGAGCGGATTCCTGCCGGCGCGCTATGCCCGTTACCTTTGGGCTCTGGAGTCCTACGGCATGCTGATCTTGGCCTTAGTGCTCTTCACTAACGTCTTGGGGTTTGTGCTCTCTCCGCTCATGTCCGGGCTTTTTAATCTTTATTGGAATATCGGCCAGCTTATTTTTGCACCCTGGTTGCATTGAAGGCCGCGGGAGTCTGATTTCATATGGAAAAGAGTCATCCGGAAAAAAGTCATCCGGCCCCTCTGGTCGAACTGCCCGCTTTCCAAGGACCGCTGGATTTGCTCCTGCAGCTGATTCAAGCGGAAAAAGTGGATATCTGTGATATTCCCATTGCCCGGATTGCGGAACAGTTCATGCGGACGCTGCAGAGGATGGGCTCGCTGGACATGGAAGTGACGAGCGAGTTCTTGGTTCTGGCGGCTCAACTCCTTTACATTAAGTCTTCTCTTCTGCTGCCGAAACCGCTCAGGCCCGAAGAGAGCGTGACCACGGAAGACCCGCGCCAGGAACTGGTGGAACGGCTCCTGTCCTACCGGGCTTACAAGGAGGCGGCCCAATGGCTGGGCAGCTTGCAGGGAACGACCGGGCGGCGCTTTTTCCGGGAACCGGATGTGGAAGCCCTTAGGCGTCAAGCCCGAGCGGGAGATCCCTTGGCGGGCGTTTCTTTTGCCGACCTGTGGCAGGCTTTTGGGCAAGTTTTGGCCAGGGCGGAAAAGGGAGAAGACATAGAGCATCTGAAGCCGGACGAGATAGCTCTGCAAGTCATGTTGAAAGATGTCTGGCGGCGGGTGCTTTGGCATCCGAGGGGGATCGGTTTCCGCCGGCTTCTGCGCACCCCGGACCGGCTGGAAGCGGTGGTGGCGTTCCTGGCCGTTTTGGAGTTGCTGAAAGACGGAAGGATCCGGGCGGAACAGTCTTCCTCCGGCAACGAGATTTTCCTCTTTCCGACGGCCAGGGCCTGGGAATTTGCTGAGGAGGAGTGACCGTGCTTTTTCGCGAGGCGGAAATGGCCGCCCTGGAAGCGCTTTTGTTTGTGGCCAAAGAGCCCCTGTCCCGCGAACGCCTGGCGGAGATCTTGGCGATGAACCGGGAGGATGTCACGGAGTTGATTCGGGATTTACAGGAAAGCTATGGGCGTGATTCCCGCGGCTTGACTGTGGCGGAAGTCAACGGCGGGTTCCGTTTGGCGACCAAGCCGGAGGTTGCGCCTTACATAGAGCTCTTGTACAAACAGCCTGTGACCGGGTTATCCGCAGCGGCCTTGGAGGTCCTCTCGATCGTGGCCTACCGGCAGCCGGTGACGAGGGGAGAGATCGAATTTTTGCGCGGGATTCAGTCAGATACGGCTGTAGCTACTCTGGCGGAGAAAGGCCTGATTCAAGAAGTGGGACGGAAAGAAGGGCCGGGCCGTCCGGTGCTTTTCGGCACAACCGACCGCTTCTTGACTCACTTCGGTTTGCTCTCTCTCTCCGAGCTTCCCGCCCTGCGTTTCGAGCCGGCGGAGGAAGCGGCAGAAGGGCCCGGCGGAGTGTTCAGCAAAGATGCCGTGGGAGGGATCAAGGCCGGGGAAGAGAGCGCCGGGGAGGACACGGCCCGGGAGGACACGGCCGGAGAGCAGACGATCGGGGAAGAGGGCACCGGTGGGGACGGCGCCGGGGTTGAGACGACCGGGGTAGGCGGCGCCGGAGGAGGTGGCGTCCGCAAGGATACCGCCGGAGGGGATGGGGGCGAATAGTGCCGGGCCAACACGGTCCCAGAAAATGCCGCGGAGAGTACGCCCTTCGGTGAGAAAAAAGTCCCGAAAGGGACGAGCGAACGCCCGAACTCACGGCAGGCAGACACTGAAGAAATAGAGGCAGCCGCGGCACCGGTATAAACGTTTGCCAAATTGGGAATCGTAGGATTTTAGGAGGTTCCGGATGGTGACGGGGTGATTTCGTGCGGATACTGGCTCTTTTTTTGGCGTTACTGTTTTGGCTGGCCCTCAGTTTGGTCATTAAAGCTCAGATTGATTTCCGCTACCGGCGCAAAGATGAGCGGGACCATCTGGAGATTGGTCTCCGGGCTTTGCATGGCTTATGGCAGTTTAAGCTCCAGGTTCCGACCATTCAGTTTTCCTGGGAAAAGGGTCCCCTGATTGAAGTGGACCCGAGCGTTCGCTCGGGCCGGACGCGGAGCAAAATGAAAACGCAGGCCCGTGTCCGCTATGTGCGCCGTCACTTTTTCCTCAGGCTCTGGCCCAGGCTGCACCGGATCATGGCGGGATTCAGGCGGGCCCGGGCGCGCTTCTACCGGAGCATATACTGTACGGCCCTGGAGTGGCGGGTCGCGATCGGCTGCCGGGATCCGGTCAATACCGCCTTGGCCGCAGGGGCTTTCTGGTCGGTTCTCGGTGTCGCTTTGACCCGGTTTTACCGTCAGATTCAAGTTCGGGTGAAAAAACCCTTGCTTCAGGTCACTCCTCTTTTTCAAACACCCGGCTTTTCCTGTGACATTCATTGTATATTCCAATTGCGTATCGGCCATATTATTTTTGCCGGCATAAGTTTGCTGCGGACAATCCGGTTGGGAAAAAGCCGGTTGGGAAAAAGGGGGTAGTGCCATGGGCAATCATCCTATCGAAGCACTCATGAAGACAGCGATGGAAAGCATTCAGCAAATCGTTGACGTGAATACAATTGTGGGAGACCCCGTGGAAACGCATGACGGCTCGGTGATCATTCCGGTCTCGCGGGTGGCTTGCGGGTTTGCTGCCGGCGGAAGCGAATTTCTGCCTGCGGATGAGCAGGGTCAGGACCAGGGTAACGGAGGGGAGCAGGGAGGGAATGCTCTGCCTTTCGGCGGCGGCAGCGGCGGCGGTGTGTCCGTTCAGCCGGTCGGTTTCCTGGTGGTCGGCAACGGCCAGGTGCGCCTATTGCCGGTGGACAGCAACGCGGTGGTCGAACGGATTATCGATACGGTTCCGGATCTCATCGACAAAGTGTCCGGTTTGTTCAAGAAAAAGCGGGATGATGAAGACGACTTGGGGATCGAGGATACCTGAGACAGGGCCGACCCGGTGAGACACTCTCTGTCCATATTCTAATTCACCCTTCTGTCTCATAAATTGAGACGAGGGGGGTAGGGTATGGTCAATTTAATTTGGCTTATTCTGCTGGCAGGCGGCATCTTGGTAGCTGCGGTCACAGGAAGAATCGATACGGTGACCGCCTCGGCCCTTAAAGCCGCAGAGATGGGAGTGGAGGTCGCCTTTGAACTGATCGGGGTCATGAGCCTGTGGCTCGGGCTGATGCGTTTGGCGGAGGAAGCGGGTCTGGTCCAAGGGATCGCGCGTCTGTTCGGACCGGCCCTTCGCCTTTTGTTTCCCTCTCTTAAACCTGACAGTCCGGCCTTGGGCGCGATTATTATGAATCTGAGCGCCAACCTTTTGGGCCTGGGTAATGCGGCCACTCCTTTCGGTTTAAAAGCCATGCAGGAACTGCAAAAAGAAAATCCGGAGCCGGAGGTTGCCAGCCCGGCCATGTGCACGTTCCTGGCCTTGAACACCTCGGCCATTACGCTGGTTCCGGCGACAATTATCGCGGTGCGGCTCAAAGCCCAATCGGCGCATCCGACTGAGATCATCGGCCCCACCATCTTTGCCACCGGCTGTGCGATGACTGCTGCGATGATCGCGGACCGCTTTTTTCGGCGCGGGCAAAAATCATGAGTGCGCTGGGAGAGATTTCGCGCTGGGCGATTCCGTTTTTGCTTTTGGTCATACCGGTCGTGGCCTTCTTGCGCAAGATTCCGGTCTATGAATCCTTCGTTTCCGGTGCGGAGGAAGGGTTTAAGACCGGCGTGCGTATTCTCCCCTTTTTGATCGGGATGCTCGTGGCCATGCGCATCTTCATCGACTCCGGGGCCTTGGAATTGTTGGGCCGAGCCTTGCGTCCGGTCCTCTTGCGCCTGGGGCTTGACCCCAATCTGACGGCGATTATCCCGCTCGCTATCATGCGTCCGCTGAGCGGGTCCGGCTCTCTGGGAGTCGCGACCCAGCTTATCTACCGCTACGGTCCGGATTCCTTCATCGGCCGTTTGGCTTCCACTTTGCAAGGAAGTACCGATACCACGTTTTTCGTCCTGACGGTGTACTTTGGTTCTGTCGGAATCCGGAAATACCGGTATGCACTGAAGCTGGGTTTGCTGGCAGACCTGGTCGGACTCTTGGCTGCCATCTGGATAGTGACCAAGGTTTTTTAACGCTTTCAGCCGGGTTTATTCCTTCAGACATGGAGCATACTACTGTTGAACCAAAAGGGGGAACGGTGGTATGCTGTTTATTATTTTGCCTGCCTACAACGAGGAGAAGGGACTGCCGGCACTTTTAGAGAACACAAAAAAAGCCTGCGGCGGCTTGCCTTACCGGATCATTGTCGTGGATGACGGGAGCCGGGATCAAACCGGCACCATTATACGGGAGTATACGTCCCTTTCCGAACAGGTCGAGGCTGTAAGCCACGGGGAGAATATGGGCTTGGGTCCGGCCCTGCTCAGCGGTTTCAGGCGGGTGCTGGAGTACAAACACGGGGGTTGGACGGAAAACGGGGGTCCCGCGGGCCGGGAAGGGGCGGGTGCCCCCTGGCCGGATGTGATTGTCACCCTGGATGCGGATAATACCCATTCGCCGGAGCTGATCCCTCTTCTTTACCAGAGGATCCGGGAAGGAGACGATCTGGTCATCGCTTCCCGCTATGCCCCGGGCGGGAGACAAAGAGGTTTGTCGCCGCTCAGGCGTATGCTCTCTCGCGGCGCGGGTATCGTGATGAAGTGTGCGTTTCCGCTTCCGGGCATCCGGGATTATTCCTGCGGTTTTCGCGCTTACCGGCTGGGTCTGGTACGCAAAGGGTTTGCCGCCTACGGCGAGCGGCTGATTGAAAGCACCGACTTCTCTGCCACGGTGGAGTTATTGCTCAAACTGGCCCCGCTTTGCCGCAGCTGGAGTGAGGTTCCTTTTGAGTTGCGTTATGATCGGAAACAGGGCGCAAGTAAAATGAAGATTTGGGCCACGATTTCAGGGTATGTCGCCTTGATTTTCCGTCACAGGCGGTTCACCGCATATGGGGGCTTGCGGGAACGGTCTGAAGATTGGTCTGAAGAGTGGTCCGAAGAGTGGGTTGAAGAGTGAACAAGGCGGCAAAACGGCTCATTTTTATCTGTATCGTCACCTTGGCGCTCGGCCTGCGGCTGCGGGGACTTATGAACCCCCTGCTCGATGACCAGGCCTGGAGGCAGGCGGATACGGCCAGCATGGGGCTCAACATGCTGGGGCATCTGACCCATATCCCGAACGTCTTTTTTCCCCGGCTTCTCTATGATGGCAGCGTGCCGCAGAAGGTGGAGCTGGAGTTCCCTTTCTTGCCTTACCTTCTCGCCTGGACCTGGACTTTCTTTGGTTGGGCGGACATCTGGGGACGGCTCTGGGCCATTCTTTTTTCCCTGCTGGCCCTGTGGGGGCTCTACGATCTGAGCCGGAGCCTCCTGGGCGAGCGTATGGCTCTCATGGCCGCGGGCTTTTATGCGGTCACCCCTTTGGCAGTCTATTATGGACGGGTGGTGATGCCGGAGCCGGTGGCCCAGGCCTTCAGCGTCTGGGCCCTGGCTTCGGCCGCCCGCTGGCAGAGAAACGGGCAGCGGGGGCTTCCTCTGGGGCCGGCTTTGGGGTTTGCGGGTGCCGCTCTGGCTAAATTACCGCAATTGATGCTCCTGCCGGTGGCCCTGACGCTGGCTTTTTGGCCCCGGAAACAGCCGAAAGCCGGCTTCTTGCGGGCTCTCTTTTTTTACCTCGTGGTGAGTATGGTGCCGGTTGTGTTATACTATGGCTGGGTGCATCTCGGCACCCGGGGACAAGGGCAATTTGTCTCAGGTATTCTCACCCGGCAGGTGGCTTCGGGAAAAAACTTCTTTCCTGTGGCCCTCGGGGTTAATATCTACAATGGATTCACGCGTATTCTCTTGACGGCGGCCCTGTTGGGAGTTTGTCTGCTGCCGTGGCAGCCCGCGGCGGCCCGCCGGCCCTTGCTAATCTGGGGCGGGGTCAATGTGCTCTATGCGGCGGTGGTCTGCCTGCGCATTCCGCTGGATTATTACCTCGTTCCCCTAGTCCCGTGGGTTTGCTTGCTGGCGGCCGGGGGATTGGGAAAAATTGAAGACACGCCGGGAAATGTGCTGGCTGTGGTCGTGCTGAGTCTCGTCTGTTTTAACGGCTTCCGCCTGCTTACGCCGAGGTATGCCTGGAATCCGGACTATCTTGTCCAGGCCGGCTGGCTGAGGAAGCATCTCCGGCCCGGTCAGTATTTGCTTCTTAGCGATTCCCCTCCCATGACGCTTTATTATGCGCGGACACCGGGGTTCAGGTTGAGTAGAGGCTCCCTGCCGGCAAGCGTCCGCGAGGTGGAGGATTCAGCCGCCGCCTACCTGGTCGTTTCCCCCAATACCCGGCAGCCTCCCGGCTTTACAGCGGAAATTCGCCGCCTTTACCCGGAAGTAGGGCCCGGAATTTTCCGGCTGGGGCATTCCGCCCGCCCCGAGCCGGAAGCGGGCAAAAGTGGGTAAGCCGGCTGAGTCAAAGGAGACACGATGGAACAAGCGGCTGGAATTCGCCTGCAAAAACTGTTGGCTCAGGCCGGCTGTGCTTCGAGAAGGCAGGCGGAAGTGATGATCCGGGCCGGCCGTGTCGCGGTCAACGGCCTGATCGTCACCGATATGGGGAGGAAAGTCCTGGAGAGTGACGAGGTTCGCCTTGATGGCCATACGGTCCGCGCCGGTCAAAGCCGGCATTATTATCTCCTGAATAAGCCGGTCGGGGTCATCAGCAGCGCCCGGGACCCGCGGGGACGCCCGACGGTGGTGGATCTTCTGTCCGGGGTGCCGGTTCGGGTGTATCCGGTGGGACGTCTGGATTTTGATACGTCCGGGCTTTTGCTTCTGACTGACGACGGGGAATTAGCCTATCGCCTCACTCACCCTCGCTACGGGGTGGAGAAGACCTACCGGGTGACACTGCGGCAAAGGGTGGCGCCCGAGGCCCTCCGGGCACTGAGGACGGGGATTTTCCTTGAGGACGGAAAAACCGCTCCGGCCCGGGTCAGAACAGCGGGCCGGGAAAGGGAGTGCGAGATTGTCGAGATCACCATCCACGAGGGCAGAAACCGGCAAGTGCGTCGTATGTTTGCGGCTTTGGGCTATCCGGTCTTGAAGCTGGAGCGCGTTCGTTTCGGCCCTATCCGTCTGGAGAGCACGTTGAAACCGGGCTTGTTCAGGGTCCTGAACAGGCGGGAAGTGGAAGCGTTAAGGAAGATCACAGGTCTGCCGGCGGCTGATGTCAACGAAGACTGACGTCTTACCCTAGTGGGCGGGGAAAAGCGGGTGTTCCAATTCTTTGGACCATTTCTCGACGTCGCGCCCGCCGAAGGAGGAGAGGGCATTGGCCACGGAATTGACCTTTTCCCGCTCGGTTTCAACTAAGACCAAATAATGACCGGTGCGGACTTCGTGTTCGTAGTGCCGGGCTCTCTCACCGCTTAGGCCATGGCTGAGGAGGGCGTCCGCCAGGCCGGCGCCGTCAGGCAAATGACTGAGTGTGTTGGCTATCGGTCCGGCGGCCAAAGTAACCCCGAGATTAGGAATATCGAACGGAGGAGCTTGGACGAGCCAGGCGTTAAATAGGTCGAGGTTTTTTTCCACCGGACGATAGGAAAGTTCACTGGCGATTTCCTCGGCAAAATTACGCTGCCGCAGGAAGTCTTGGCGGACAACCAGAGATATTTTGCTATTGGCCAATGACTCCCCCTGGATTTCCTCCAAAGCCTCTTTGGTCTGAGCGGGTCCCTTGAAGACAGCAACAACCGTTCTTAACATTTTCATTCCCCCTATGTGTGCGTTGGCACTAGTATATCCTTAAGCGTTGAGGTTCACGCGCGCGAAGAAGGAGAAAGGGATTTCTTGTAGAATATTGGAATCTAGATCTGGACAAATCCCCGGCGCGCTATGGGCGAACATCATTAAAGAACTAATGGGGGATGGAGTGTGAAAATTCGTATCGGTGAGGAAGTCCTGACAGAACATATCCGAGTACTTGTTCGCCTGGATTTTAAGGGTGAGCCCCGGAGCAGCCGCTTTTTCTTCGGGGGAAAAGGCAGAGAGGAGATGGCAGAGCTGTTCCGCGAGCAGCAAGTGGCCCTCTTGCGCAATGTGCCCCTCCAGGGAATTGTCATCGAAGATTTTGATCTGAGCCCGGATATATACACTATGAGAGAGAACAAAGGCCGCAAAAGTAAGGATGTGGCTTACGCTCCGGTCATTCTGAAGCTGCGTTTGCAGAATCTGGACGATCTGCTGCCCATCCTGCTCAAGCCGGAGTTCCGCAAAATCGAGTTTGTCAGTCCGGAAGAAGTGACCATTCATCGTCTGGATCTGGAACGGCTTCTTTTCCGGCTGAGTCAGATTTACCAACAAGAACTGGCCGCGCTTGAACAGAGACTTTTCCAGTGAAAGTTGCCTGAAATGCCCACTAGCTTTCGGCCTAAAGGACATGTTACACTGGAGATTGGCAGGCAAAGGTCTGGACACTAGGCCGGGAAATGAGGAATGACAGATTTGGAGCTAAAACCAATCAAGACACGCAAAATATACGAAGAAATAGCCGAACAATTACGGAAACTGGTCGCGGGGGGTAAACTGAAACCAGGCGATCGCCTACCCTCCGAGCGGGAACTGGCGGAGCGCCTTCAGGTCAGCAGGGCTTCGGTGCGCGAGGCTCTCAGCGCTTTGGAGATGATGGGGCTGGTTGAGGTGCGCTCGGGTGAAGGAACGTACGTCAGGCATGTCAACATGGATTCGGTAGTGGCTCCGCTGGCCTGGGTGTTGGCCCTGGAGAAAGACACGGTGGAGCAATTGATGGAAGTGCGCAAGATTTTGGAGACGCAGGCGGTCAGGTTGGCGGCCGAGCGCGCGGAGGAACCTGAGATCCGGGAAATGTCCGAGGCCTTGGAAATCATGCGCCAGGATCTGGAGACGGGCGAGTTGGGCGAAGTGGCCGATCACCGCTTTCACTTTGCCGTCACCCAGGCGACGCACAACCAAATCCTCGTGCGCATTATGAACTCAATTTCAGATACGATGCACCAGACGCTGAAAATAAGCCGGAGGAAAATGTTCAGCTCCAAGTCGATGCTGGAAAAACTCTACCATGAACACGCGGGTATTTTGGAAGCCGTCCGCGAGCGCGATGCGGCGAAGGCGAGTCAACGGATGCTGGACCATCTGATCGGAGTGGAAAATGAGACTCTGAAAGATTTGTAAGCGGGAGAAGAAACAGTCAAACGGAGTGCAAGAGGAGATTCTTGGGGGCCGGATGAATGGGGGTGTAAGCGGTGGCGGTAAATAGTCAGATGTTGCATCATCCGTATAATTGTCTCAATGTCAAGAAGCCGTTTGCCAGGGCTTGCCGTATCTGCATTGACGCCTGCCCGCACCAGGCGATCAGCGAATTCAGAAAGCTTGATCCGGCGACCTGCACGGAGTGCGGGGTCTGTATGGCCGCTTGCCCCAGTGACGGTTTTGTCGATCGGGGAAGCGACGGGTTGCACGATTACCTTTTTCAAGCGGAGGAGATCGTCCTAAATTGTCCGCAGGCGGCTCCCTTGGGCTGGGAGATCCCCTGTCTCGGCCTGGCGGACCGAGACCTGTGGCTGACCCTCATGTTGCTGGCCCGTTCTAAACCCGTGCGTATTCTCACCGGGGCTTGTGCCGAATGTGAAGATCGCCGGGCTTGCGCCCGGTCGGTAGAGATTTTTGGCCAGTTGCACGAAGAATGGCCCGAGCATCCCTTCGTGCAAATTCAGGTCAAGCCGGACCGGGGTGAGGAGGTTGTCAAGCCTTCACTGCCGGGTGCCCGGCGGCCAGCCGGATTAAAAGAATGGCGCGAACTGGGCTGGAAGAAGGTTGAGGGATTTCTGCCCGGACTGGCCGCGGACGAAACTTATGACATCCCGCGCACCCGTCAATGGTTAGCCGAGGCTTTGGAAGGGTGTCCGGAAGAGGAAATTCCTTTTCAGGCCCTCTTTGTCGGAACTTCGTGCACCAGTTGCGGGGTTTGTACCGCGATTTGCCCTCAGGGGGCCTTGGAGAAACGGGAAAAAGAGGGGCGAGTGCAGCTGGTGCTGCGGCCGATCCAGTGTGTGCAGTGCCGGCGCTGTGTCGAGATCTGCCAGTCCAAGGCTTTGGATTTTGTCCTCAAGCCGTTTTCTCACCGGGTGCTGACGGGGAAAATCCTCCTGCACGAAGGGAGCCCGCGTTATTGCGGCCGCTGCGGTAAGCAGATTTTTGACAATTCGGAGCCGCCGTTGTGCATAGCCTGCGCGACATCCGCTCCCGAAGGGGACGGCAATATTTCTTCGCCATCCGCCTCGGAGTGATTTTTTAGAAAGGAACAGTAAAAGGAATAGCATGGCAGAGAACACGGTCCTTGTTATCGGCGGGGGCGCCGCCGGAATGATGGCGGCGGGGCAGGCGGCAGCCGGCGGAGCCCGCGTTTTTTTGATTGAGAAAAATGACCGTCTGGGCCGCAAGCTTGCGATATCCGGCAAGGGCAGATGCAACATCACCAATGACAAACCCATCTCGGATTTTTGTGCTTGCTACCCGGGTAACGGACGGTTTCTGCAGGGGATACTGCACGAATTCGACAATGTGCGCCTGCGCTCGTTTCTGGCCGGCTATGGGGTTGAAACTAAAGTCGAACGGGGCGGCCGGGTTTTTCCGGTTGCCGGCGAAGCGGAGAGCGTGGTGCGGGCCTTGTCTAAGTTCCTGGCGGCTGCCGGCGTCGAGGTCAAGCTCGGACAGGCGGCGGAGGCGGTGATTGCCGTCGGGGGAAAAGTGCGGGGCGTCCGGGTCGCCGGAGGCAGGACTTACCCCGGCAAGGCGGTCATCGTCTGTACCGGGGGGGCAACCTATCCCGCAACCGGTTCAAGCGGAGACGGCTATCGCTTTGCCCAAGACCTGGGTCACCGGGTGATCTCCCCCCGACCGGCCCTGGTGTCCCTGCGTACGGCGGAAGGTTGGGTAAGTGAACTGCAAGGACTTTCCTTGCGCAATGTCGCGGTGACTTTAAAAGTGGACGGTCGGGCACAAGCTTCTGATTTGGGGGAAATGCTGTTTACGCATTTCGGGGTTTCCGGTCCCTTGGTGCTGACCTTGAGCCGGCTGGCTGGGGACGCGCTCAGGCAAGGGAAGCGGGTTAAACTGGAAGTTAATCTCAAACCCGGTCTCAACCCCGAGCAACTGGACCGGCGTTTACAGCGCGATTTCAGCCAGGCTGCCAATAAGCAGTTTAAAAACGCGCTCAATGCCCTCTTGCCCCAGAGCCTGATCCCGGTTATCATTAGGCTGGCCGGGATTGACCCGGACAAGGTCGTGCACCAGGTGACCCGGAATGAACGCCGGTCTTTGGCGGCCCTCTTGCAAAGCCTGCCCTTGACAGTCAGCGGGACTCTGCCCCTGGCTGCGGCTATCGTGACCGCGGGTGGAGTGGATGTCAAAACCATCGACCCCAAGACCATGGCTTCCAAAAGCGTCCAAGGTCTTTATTGGGCGGGGGAAGTGGTGGATGTGGATGGTGTCACGGGCGGCTACAACCTTCAGGCCGCTTTTGCCATGGGTTACAGGGCGGGGCGCGCCGCCGGACGGTATGCGCAAGGCTCGGTCTGACTCGGCCCCACGGCGCATAGACTGTTCGTGGGGGGATGATCATGCGCCGGAGGTACCGACCTTGGGGAGCGGTGTCCAGCCGCTTGAACCGTTTGAACCGCTTGAACAGACTGAACCGCCTGGAAAAACTATTGATTCAGGTCATGATTCTCGCTTCCCTGGCGCTGGTGCTGGTCCAAATAGGGAGAGCCAGGAATCCGTTGGATTTGTATTTTGCCATGGCGGCGAAAGTAGAGAACCCGCCTCTTACGGTTCCGGCCTCCGCTCTCACGGGCGGAGTTCCGGCACAACAGCCGACCCGGCAACCGGCTCAGCAGCCGGACTGGCAAGCAGCCGTGCAGCCAAGTCAACAGCCCGGGCAACAGCCGGGCCGGGAGGAATACCAACTGGTATTGCGGGCTGAACCGCCTGCCGCCGTCAGGGTTTGGCAAAACGGCCGCTTAATTGGGGATCTCAGTCGGGGAACCTTGAACACGCAGGTGCTCAAAGGGGAAGTCCTCCTTGATGGGCGTGCGGTCACAGGACCGGTGCGCGTTCAGGTTGCGCAAGAGGACAGCCGTTTGCGGCAGCCGCCTCTTAATCGGGCCTACCTCATTGACGGCAACGTTCAGACGCTTCCGGTGAGCCCTTAGAGAAGGGTAACTATTCGGGTACAGACACCCATGCCGCAAAAGGGTTACCGTTTGAATCGCCGCGATAGCGGCGAGATGGAGGTTAGGAGACCCCACCGTTTCTGCCGGAGAAAATGGGACCCGGCTTGAAGTCCGCGCACGTCGGATATTGCAATAGGGTAGCGGAGAGATTATAATTCATTCCAGGCAGGGCCGGTTTTTTGGGAGACGGCCCGGTAGTACGGTGAAGAAAGTGTTTGGCGGGTACATAGGTGGCATAGGGGAAGGACGGTGGGCTTAGGAGGAGCGAGGCACCGGGCAAGGTGTCTTTTTTGTCCTGTTTGGAAAGTATGAGCCGCTTATATCCGGAGAGCGGTATTTCTGCGAGGATGGGGGGTTAAGTTTATGATTGCCCAAAGCAAACGGGTAGCGATGGCTGCCCTGAAGATGGCAATGACGGAAAGCCGGGAGGAAGAGACTGAACTTAAGGAGTTCTTCGCCAGGCAGGGGATTAAGACCGCGGCCGTGGATTACGGCGGGGACTACGTAAGTTCCGTGAAGAAAATTATCGAGCGGGCCGTGGTGGCTGCCAAGCGCGAAGGGGTGATCAAGGAGACCCACGGAGACGAAGGAGCGGTTGCGGGAGCGACGCGTGAAGCGCTGACCCAGATCATGCCTAAAGCCATAGGGCTCAATGTGGGCGGCAAAATCGGGGTTGCGCGGCGTGACGAGCACCTGACCGTGGCTATTTTCTTTGGGGTCGGGCTCTTGCACTTGGATGAAGTGGCCATGGGTTTGGGCCACCGGGCGGCACCCAAAGAAAGCCTCTAGGCAGGACAGGAAGGACGGGAAGGGCGGAGGCTGGGACCGGACGGAAGGATAAGACGGGAAGGAAAGGAGTGGGTCTTATGGTGCGGGGAATAAGAGGAGCCACTAGCGTGGAGGAAAATACGGCGGAAGAGATTCGGACGGCGACCCAGGAATTGCTCCAGGCGATTGTCAGGGAGAACAATCTTGCGTTAGAGGAGATCGTGAGTGCTGTTTTCACTGTGACCCCGGATCTGAATGCGGAATTTCCCGCTTCTTTTGCCCGGGAGATCGGCTGGGAACGCGTCCCTTTGCTCTGCTCCACGGAGATTCCGGTGCAGGGTGCCATGCCGCTCTGCATCAGGGTTTTGCTCCATGTCAACACGGAACTGACCCAGAAAGAGATACGCCACATTTATCTCCGCCGGGCCGTGAGTCTGCGCAAAGATTTGGCGGCCCAGTGAAGGGGTTAGGTGAGTGGATTAGGCAAAACATCTGGGTGTAGAGATCTTTAAAATGGGTATTGACGGAAAAGACCCCTCTCCTATATACTTGATGTAGGGAGAGTTACTGACTGGGAGCGAACAGCCTTTGCTTGGATCAGGGTTAAGTGGGTAAGCAGGTTTAGGGTGCAGCATAGGGATTGGGCTTAAAGTTCGCTGGAGGTTTAGAGTCGATTCGAGCTTAGGGGAGCAGATTCCGAGTTCAGCGGTTAGTGTAGAGTTAGAGTTAGAGTTATAGTTATAGTTAGGTCAGAGTCAGAGTTAGGTCAGAGTTAGAGTTAGGCAAGCCGGTCCGCAGTTTGACTACTAAGTCACAATTTACAACTAGTTGAGTTTTAGCAGAGATGAGGGTTCCGCGCAGTTGAGTTGAGCTGAGATGAGGTTCTGGTGTAATGAAACCGGCACTCATTTGAGTGCTGGTTTTTTATTTTTCTTTGAATCCCGGCGTATGATGCCGGGAGAGAAAGCTGAGGTGAGGAGAAAGGTGCTGCTCGCAAGTCAGGAGTTGGAACAGCTGAGCACAAAAGTGTTTGCGGCAAGTCAGGAATGGGGCTCAATCAGTGCCAAGTTCCGGCCGGAAGCGGGAATTTTGCAGCTGGCCCGGTTGGGAGAGCGGTTGGGAATGCCCTGCCGGTTCGTCCTGGAAGGGCAGGAACGCGAGCACGAACGCTCGTATCTGGGGTTCGGCCAAGGCTGGCCGGTGACAGGTAAATACCGGCCGGGACACGATCCGCTCGAGGAACTGAGGGAATTTCTTCGGGCCTGGCGCCGGAACTGTCAGCCCTGCGGCGGGGGAACGTGCGCCCCCGCTTTGGAGAGCGGACTGATCGGCTATTTTGATTACGAGTGGGGGCTTGTCTGGCAAAAACCCCGGTCTACCGCGGCCGCACCCTCGTATTTCTTCCGCGCCTGCCCGGTGAATATTATTTGGCTGCCCAAAGAGGACCGCCTGGTTTTGGAAGTATTCGCGCAGACAAGGGCCGGAGCGGAGGACCTCCTTGCCGGCTGGGGTCGCGCGATCACGGATTTTCTCGGGAGCGCGGGAATAGACCAAGACGAAACAAACTCTGGGCCGGACCTGAAAATCCCCGGACGGGGTGTGTCTGGCTCCCGGGAGGGGGGCTGCTCTTCGGAGGCGAGGGAAATACCCTCTCCCGAAGGATCTAAACAGCCCGTAGGGGTACAGTTCGCGGAAGAACCGGCGCCGCCCGAACGGGGAGAACCGATACTGCCGGCTGAGGGATCGCTTGCCGGTGGACCGCGGGGGGCGGCACTTGAGAGACAACCGGTGCGGCCGGCGGAGGCGGGTGGGCCGGTCCCGGGTCCTCCCCGGGAGGAAAAGCCGCCTGAGCCTTGGCGGAGCAACATGGACCGCGTTTCTTATCTGGAGAAGGTTCGCCGGATTCAGGAATTCATCCGGGCGGGAGATATTTTTCAGGGGGTTTTCTCCCAGCGCTTTTCCCGCCGGGCGAAAGCCAGCCCTTGGCGGATTTATGAAAGGCTGCGGCTCCTTAATCCTTCCCCCTATATGTTTTATTTGGAGGGAGAGAAGGAGACTTTGGTCGGAAGTTCTCCCGAGCTCCTCGTCTCCACGCTGGGAAAGCGCGTGATAACCCGCCCGATTGCCGGGACCAGGCCGCGGGGTCCCAGTGAAGCGGTCGATAAAGCCAGGGAAAAGGAATTGCGCCTCGATGCCAAGGAGAACGCCGAACACGCCATGCTGGTGGATTTGGGGCGGAACGACATCGGGCGGGTAGCCGGCTGCGGCAGTGTCAAGGTCAGTCAATATGCCAAGGTGGAGCGCTTCTCCCATGTCATGCATCTCGTCTCCACCGTAGAAGGAGAATTGCGCCGGGGGGAAGACGGTCTTTCGGCTCTGAAAGCGGTTTTTCCGGCCGGTACTCTGAGCGGTGCTCCCAAAGTCCGCGCCATGGAAATCTTGCAGGAATTGGAGCCTGAACGCAGAGGAGCGTACGGTGGCGCCCTGGGGATCGCGCGCTGGAACGGGGATGTCGATTTCTGCATCACCATTCGCACTTTGCAGGTTCGCGGGGATACGGTAAATGTCCAAGCCGGCGGGGGAATAGTCTACGACTCTCAGCCGGAAAGAGAGTATGCGGAAACGCTCCAGAAGGCGATGGCTTTGATGAAAGCGGTGGATGAAGTTGTTGACGGTGATCGATAATTATGATTCTTTCACGTACAACCTGGCTCAGGCTCTGGGACGCCTGGGGGGAGAGGAGGTGCGGGTCTGGCGCAACGACGAAAGAACGGTCGCGGAGATTTTAGCAGAGAAACCCGCCGGCATCATTCTTTCACCGGGTCCCTGCACTCCGGCGGAAGCCGGCATATCCCTGGAACTAGTGCAAGAATTGGGGGAAAGGGCCGCCCGGGGCGGCGGAGCGCTGCCGATCTTGGGTGTTTGCCTGGGACATCAGGCCCTGGCCATGGCTTTCGGCGGCCAAGTGGTCCGGGCGCCCGAGATAGTGCACGGGAAGGCATCTGCCGTTTATCATTGCGGGGAGGGCCTGTTCGCCGGCTTGGAACAAGGGTTTAAAGCGGGCCGTTACCATTCTCTGATGGTGGAGAAGGAAAGTCTCGGTCCGCAGTGGGCGATAACGGCCCAAACGGCAGAGGGTCTGGTTATGGGGATAGAACACCGGGAATACCCGTTTTACGGGTTGCAATTTCACCCGGAAAGCATTCTGACACCGGACGGGGACACGATCCTGCGAACATTCCTGAGCGTGGTGGAGGGGAACACGGCCGCCCCCGGCCCGGAGCGAAAGTACGGTTAAATATTAACGAAGATGAGCTGAGAAAGGAGAGCAGAGGATGAGTGCGATTCGTGAGGCTTTGGACAATCTGAGCCGGGGAGAAAATTTGTCCGCCGAACTGGCGGGCGGGGTAATGACGGAACTCATGGCCGGGGACCTGACCGGGGCCCAGATCGGGGCCTTGCTTCTCGGGCTGAGGCTGAAAGGAGAGACGGCGGAGGAAATAGCAGCCTTTGCCGGGGTCCTGCGGAGTTTGAGCGAGAGAATCCCGGCGCCTTCCGGGACGGTTGACACCTGCGGAACGGGCGGAGACGGGGGAGGAACGTTCAATATTTCCACTACGACGGCCTTTGTCGTGGCGGGGGCGGGGGTGCCGGTGGCCAAGCACGGCAACCGTTTTGCCTCAGGCCGCTGCGGCAGCGCCGATGTCTTGGAGGCCCTGGGAGTACCGCTGGATCTAAGCCCGCGCGAGAGTTCCGCTAACCTGCGGGAGATAGGGATGGCTTTTCTCTTTGCTCCCTTATACCATCCGGCCTTGGGCAAGGTGGCTGCCCACCGGCGTGAGTTGGGAGTGCGGACCATTTTCAACCTGCTCGGCCCGCTCTTGAACCCGGCTCAGGCGCCCTACCAACTCTTGGGGGTGTCTTCCCTCATTCTTTTGCCCAAGCTGGCTAAAGCCCTGCAGATTTTGGGGGTGGAGCGGGCGATTGTCGTCGTGGGAGAGGACGGTCTGGACGAAGTCAGCTTGACGGCAGCCACTCAGGCGATTTTGGTCGAGCGGGACAAATTTTTCCCCTTCCGCCTGACACCGGAGGAATACGGTCTGACACGCTGCTCTCCGGTCGAGCTGCGGGGAGGAGGGCCTGAAGAAAATGTCCGTCACACTTTGGCGGTCCTGGAAGGAAGGCCCGGACCCAAACGGGATGTCGTCCTCCTCAACTCCGGCGTGGCTCTTTTTGCGGCGGGCAAAGCGAGAAACATCGGGGAAGGAATTCTAATGGCTGCCGAGAGCATTGACTCAGGCGCGGCCTTGGGTAAGCTGGAGGCCCTGCAAGCCGGAAGTGCAAAGAGCTTGGCTCTTTAAAGGGGCCGGTCAGGGGAACCACTCCCGACCGAAGAAGCCCCTCAGAAGCGAGAGTCTCACCGGCGATAGCGGATGAAAGAGTGGGAAAGGAGAGAAAAAATGAGTGTCCTAAAAAGCGTCGGCGTCCCGGAAAGCGCCGGGGAAAAGGAAAGCCTCACAGAAAAGGGTGGCCTGCGCGGGCAAAAAGAGGACCAAGTAAAGAGTGAGAGCCGGCACGCGCTGATGGCCGCTGGGGATGAGCGGCCGGGCCGCTTCGGTCCGTACGGCGGAGCTTACGTGGCCGAGACCCTGGTCCCGGTCTTGCGCGAGGTCGAAAAAGCATATGCGGAGGCAAAGCAAGATCCGGCTTTTACAGAGGAGTTTGGGCGGCTTCTGCGGGAATATGTCGGGCGCCCCTCTCTCTTTTATGCCGCGGAGCGTCTCAGCGCCCAGCTGGGCGGAGCGCGGATTTACTTGAAGCGGGAAGATTTGAATCACACCGGGGCCCATAAAATCAATAACACGCTGGGCCAGGTACTGCTCGCCAAACGCATGGGGAAAACGCGGGTTATTGCCGAAACGGGAGCGGGGCAGCACGGAGTGGCCACGGCGACCGCCTGTGCCTTGTTCGGTTTGTCCTGCATCGTTTATATGGGGGAAGAGGACATCCGGCGGCAGCGTTTGAATGTCCTGCGCATGCGTTTATTGGGAGCGGAGGTACGCTCGGTCAGCCAGGGTTCTAAAACCTTGAAAGACGCTATCAATGAAGCCCTGCGCGATTGGGTGAGCCATGTCGAGGATACGTTTTATTGTTTCGGCACGGCGGCCGGTCCCCATCCCTTCCCGACCATGGTGCGGAATTTCCAGGCCGTGATCGGGCGGGAGACTAAAGAACAGGCTCTGAAGGTTTTGGGCCGCCTGCCTGATGCCTTGGTGGCCTGCGTGGGGGGCGGGAGCAACGCCATCGGCTTTTTCCATCCCTTCATTGGCGATCCCTCCGTCCGCCTGATCGGGGTGGAGGCCGGCGGAAAAGGGGACGAACCCAAGGGCCATGCGGCAACGTTGGGTCTGGGCGAACCGGGCGTTCTGCACGGGGCCTACAGCTATTTGCTCCAGGATGACGACGGGCAGATCCTGCCCACGCATTCCGTCTCAGCCGGTCTCGATTACCCCGGGGTGGGTCCGGAGCACAGCTATCTCAAAGAAAGCGGCAGGGCCGAGTATGTGCGGGTCGGGGATGAGGAAGCCGTCCGGGCCTGTGAAATACTCTGCCAAACCGAGGGCATCCTGCCCGCGCTGGAAAGTGCCCACGCTCTGGCCTATGCCGTCAGGCTGGCGCCGGAGCTCGGCAGCGAAAAGGTCATTGTCGTCAATTTATCCGGGAGAGGGGACAAAGATGTCGAGACCCTGTCCGCTTATCTCGCGAGGAGGGATTCAGATGAGTGAAAGATTGCAGGAGGCCTTTGCCCGCCCGGGCCGGGGCCTGACCCGCCTGATAGCTTATTTAATGGCGGGGGATCCCGATTATGAAACGAGCCTGCGCCGGCTGTCCGGGTTGGCCGACGCGGGTGTCGATATCCTGGAGCTGGGAGTGCCTTTCAGTGATCCGATGGCCGACGGGCCGGTGATCCAGGCAGCCGGGGGCCGGGCTCTGGCAGCCGGGATGAGGCTGAGCCGGGTCTTAGCCATGGTGCGCGATTTTCGCCGGGAACGTGAGACTCCCCTGCTCCTCATGAGTTATCTGAACCCCCTCTTACGTTACGGTTGGGACGATTTCGTGCGGGAAGCCGCGGAGGCGGGGGTGGACGGTCTGATCCTGCCGGACCTGCCCTGGCGGGAAGGGCGGGTATTCCGGGAGAGGGCCGGACAACTGGTGGGCCGCCGACTGGCCTTTATTCCTATGGCCGCGCTGACGAGTGAGGCGGAAGACATTGAAGCTTTGCAAGAGGCGGAGGGCGGCTTTGTCTATGTCTTGGCCAAGAACGGGATCACGGGCGGGGAGTCGGGCATCGCGCCTGAGGTTCTGGATTTCATTGCCCGCTTGGGAAGTGATTTGCGTCTTCCCCGCTGTGTCGGCTTCGGTTTGCGCAGCCGCGAACAGGTGGAACGCTTGGCCCCGGCCGTGGAGGGTGTCATCGTCGGCAGCGCCTTGGTGGAGCGTCTTTCCGGCTTGGATCAAACCGGTCTGCAGGGAAGTGAACTGGGAAAAGCCGAAGAAGGAGTGTATGCCTGGCTCAGCGGCCTTTGGCAGGAAAACCCGCAATTCTTAAATTCTTAAAAGTACGGTTGTTGAGAAAGGACATTTATGCTAAAATACGAAGAATAAAGGTGTTTACGGGGGTGGAGATTCCTGTTTTCACAGTACGACGGCAGGACGGCAGGACGGCGTTTTCAAATCCCGATCGGGTCAGATAATTATCCCGGTTTGGTTCCGGGAGCGGCAGGAGGGGAAAGGCAGGAGTTTAAGGATGGATCGGATGGGGTAGTACAGTAGGATGGGAGTGGTGAAATTTTCGGCACCCTTCTATTCAGGGTGCCTTTGTTGTTCTTCAGCCAGGGAATACCGCATGGGAATTAGAAGCACGTGGCCGTGTCGGTGAAATTCTCCCGTTCAAGCCTAGGGTTTTAGTCGGGGCCGGGTGGCGACCCGGCCGGGAGAACCAAATTTTACCTAAGACAATAGAATAGAATAAAATACAATACAATAATCGGCAGCGGCAGAGAGTGAATGGTCCCCGGGGACAGCAGCATGGCAAGTACGGTAGAAAGATGAGGGAAAAAGAGATGATCATTGTTCTGAAGCATGGCAGCGGAGAAGCCGAAATCAAAGAAACGACAGACAGGCTGACTGAACATGGTTTCAAGGTTCACCTTTCGCAGGGCGTGGAGAAAACCCTGATCGGCGCGATCGGGGACCGTTCGCACCTGGAAGCGCTGGATCTTGAGGCTTTACCTTGGGTAGAGAAGGTGGTAGCAATATTGGCACCTTATAAACTCGTAAGCCGGGAGTTTCATCCTTCCGACAGCATTATTAAAATCGGGGATCATGAGATCGGGGGTTCGCAGATTCACGTCATGGCCGGCCCCTGTGCGGTGGAAAGCAGGAGTCAGCTTCTGGAGACGGCCCACCGGGTGCGCGAGGCGGGAGCGACTTTCCTGCGGGGCGGCGCTTTCAAGCCCAGAACTTCCCCCTATGCTTTTCAGGGCCTGGGTGAAGAAGGATTGCGCTATATGGCGGAAGCGCGCGAAGAAACCGGCCTGCTGATTGTGACCGAGGTCATGGATGTCCGGGACGTGGAATTAGTGGCTTCGTATGCCGATGTCTTGCAAATCGGGGCGCGCAACATGCAAAACTTCTACCTTTTAAAGGAAGTGGCGAAAGTGGACCGCCCGGTTCTCCTCAAACGCGGTCCCTCTTCGACTCTGGAAGAGTGGATGATGGCGGCGGAATATATCATGGATGGGGGCAATTATCGGGTCATGTTCTGTGAACGCGGCATCCGCACCTTCGAGGAATACACTCGGAATACTTTGGATCTGAGCATGGTGCCGGCCCTGCATGAGCTTTCCCATCTTCCGGTCATTGTTGACCCCAGTCATGGAACAGGGCGCTGGAATCTGGTGGCTCCCATGGCGAAAGCGGCTTTGGCTGCCGGAGCCGACGGGCTGATTGTGGAAGTCCATCCCCAGCCGGAAAAAGCCCTCTCGGACGGCAAGCAGTCTCTGACTCCGGAGAATTTCCGGCTGATGATGCGGGATTTGTCACGCTTGGCCCAGGTGCTGGATCGCGAACTGAAAGGGGCGGTCCTCTAATGTCGGTCGTTGAGCGGAAGCGGCTCTCCCCGGGTTGGCTGGGAGAGAGCAGCCCGCTGGCTTGTGTGGTGGGTCTCGGCCTAATCGGGGGTTCCTGGGCCGGGGCCTTACATACGCGGGGCTGGCGGGTTTTGGCCGTCGATCACAGTCCTGACAGCCTGGAGCGGGCCCGGGAGATGGGCTGGATCGATGAGGGATATTTGAGTATGCCCGAGTATTTTGATTTTGATCTCATCGTTTTAGCGCTTCCCCTGCCGTTGCTTCTGCCGGGCTTAATGGGCTTAACAGGCTTAAGCGGGAAAATCCGGCCGGGGGCGATCATCACGGATGTCGGCAGCCTGAAAGCGGAGATCTGTGCCGAAATGCCGGAACTTTTAGGCAAGGACGTCTGGTTCATCGGCGGGCACCCCATGACAGGTTCGGAAAAATCCGGAATTCAAGCCGCGACTCCGGACTTGTTCAAAGGGTACCCCTACGTGCTGACGCCGGAAGGCTGCCGGGAAGATGCCCTTCTCAGTCTGACAGCGCTTTTGGAAGATATGGGGGCTCATGTGGTCCTGCGCGGGCGGGAAAGGCATGACGAGGAAGTGGCGATGGTAAGCCATGTGCCGCATTTTCTGGCTGTAGCTTTGGCCCTGGCGGCACAAGATATCTCCCGGGAAGGAGACTCGGCTCTGGAACTGGCCGGGCGCAGTTTTCGGGAAGCGACGCGCGTGGCGGAGAGCTCCCCCGAGATGTGGCGGGAGATTGCGCTCAAGAACCGGGCAGCGATTCTCGCGGGACTCGAGTGTTGGCAGAAGCGGCTGGACGAACTTAAGGACTGCCTTTTAAGCCGGGACGGAGAGGGAATCGCCGGATCTTTCCGGGCCGCGGCCCGGGTGCGCCGGACAATGAGGTGGGAGGATTAGTGTGAAAATGAGTGGAGTTATGGTCAAACCGGCCTCCGCGGTTGAGGGAACGGTGACCGTCCCGGGGGACAAATCGATCTCGCACCGGGCGGCCTTGCTCGGCGGGATGGCCGAGGGAGAAACCCGGATCACCAACTTTCTGGCAGGGGACGATTGCCTGAGCACGCTGGCCTGCTTGGCGAAGCTGGGTGTGACCTGGGAGCGCCGGGGAAGCGAGGTCTGGCTGCAGGGCAAGGGAACGGCTAACTGGCGGGAGCCGGAAGATGTCCTGGATGTGGGAAATTCGGGAACCACGGCTCGTTTGTTTCTGGGGGCACTTGCCGCCTCTCCCTTAGCG
Organism: Acididesulfobacillus acetoxydans; assembly: GCF_902729405.1. GTDB lineage: Bacteria > Bacillota > Desulfitobacteriia > Desulfitobacteriales > Desulfitobacteriaceae > Acididesulfobacillus > Acididesulfobacillus acetoxydans. The sequence goes on along the minus strand of NZ_LR746496.1, from coordinate 2,955,262 downwards.
GCGACTTTGACCGGGGACGCTTCCATCCGGCAAAGGCCCATGCGCAGAGTCACGGATCCTTTGAAACGGATGGGGGCAGCGATCATCGGGCGCCGTAACGGCGACTTTGTTCCTTTAACTATCCGTGGCGGCGGACTCAAGGGATATGCTCACCGGACGGAGGTAGCGTCCGCCCAGGTGAAGTCCGCCCTGCTCCTGGCGGGTCTCGGGGCGGACGGGGTGACAAGTGTTGAGGAACCGCAGGTCTCCCGTGACCATACGGAGAGAATGCTGCGGGCATTTGGGGTTCCGGTGACGATGGAGGGCAGGATGGTGCAGGTTCGCGGGGGTTCCCGCCTGAGGGGGCAAACGGTGGCGGTCCCGGCCGACATTTCTTCAGCCGCCTTTTTCCTCGTCTTGGGAAGTCTGGCGGGCCGGGGGGAGATCGTCTTGCCGGAGGTGGGCATCAATCCGACCCGGACAGGGATTCTGGACGTCCTGCGCCGGATGGGGGCGGATATTGAAGTGCTGGCAAAGCGGGAACCGGCCGGTGAAGGCAGGGCCACTTTACGCGTACGCCCGGCGGATTTGCACGGAACAGAGATTGCCGGGGAGATTATACCCCGCCTCATCGACGAGGTTCCGATCTTGGCTGTCGCGGCCAGTTTGGCCGAGGGTGAGACCGTGATTCGCGATGCGGCTGAATTAAGGGTTAAAGAAACGGACCGGATCCAGACAGTGGCCGACGGCCTGCGAGGCTTGGGTGCGGACGTTGAGGAACTCCCGGACGGATTGCGCATCCGGGGCAAAAAGCGCTTGCCGGGTGGAAGGGCCAAAAGTTACGGCGATCACCGTCTGGCGATGTCCTGGGCCGTGGCCGGACTCCTATCCCAGGAGGGAGTGGCCGTCGAAGGGATGGAAGCGGCGGCTGTGTCCTTCCCGGATTTTCTCGCGGTTTTGGACCAAATCGTGAAGCGCTGACATTCTCCTGCCCAGCATCCTAAGGGCGTTCAGCCCGGTTGCTCTCAATCTGCATAGCCGCAACGAAATCCATTTTATCAGACGGGGTCTGCACAAGGATATTTCTTGCAGCACAAGAATAATAATAAGGATCCGGGGGCAGTTTCTTTAGAGCCCGGGCGGGGTGTATCGGGACCGAGATGCGAGGGCGCGGAAAATGGGGTGACAGGGGATGCCCAAAGAGCTGACCCATTGGCAGGTGGCCCGCGGAGCGGTCAGCGGGGGAGTAGCGGGGCCGGTGCGCGATTTAATTGCCCAAGCGCCGGATCTTTATTACTTGGGGGCGGTGGCTCATGACATTCCGTTTTATGATTTATCGGCAGCGGCCGGAGTGAGCTTGGAGCGCATGGGCAATCACTTGCACGGGGTCAACGGGGAAAATACCCTGGTTCCGCTCTGCGATATATTGACCGAGTCCTTGCGGGAGCCGGGGAAAGATTATCTTTTGGCTTTCTGCTTGGGGCTGTTGACGCATTTTGTGACGGACAGCACCTTCCATCCCGCGGTCTACTATTTAAGCGGCAATTACTTTGACCCCGACCCGGCCCGGCGCAATCGGGCTGTCTTTCACCACCGCCTCTTGGAGACAGGGTTGGACCTCTGGTTGCAGACCCGCCAGCCTTTGCTCTATTCCCAGAGCCTGGCCGGCTTGTGGCGTTCTGCGGGTCGGCGTGGCCAAGAAGCATTGAGTCTCTTAATCGAACGTTACGCGCCGGCCGGCGATGAGGGGAGCCGCAGGCATTTTTGGCGGGCCTGGCGCAATCAGCGGCTTCTGCAGAGTGCGTTCAAATGGTCCGTCCCTTGGCGGATTTTGCGGTTCTATCGCAGGTTGGGACACCCCGGCGGCGCTAAACTGGAAGCGCTTTTCTATCCGCAGCCTCTGAACCTATCTTTCTTTGAGACTCGGGCAGCCTGGCGTCATCCGGTGAGCGGAGATCTGAATGAGACTACACTGCCCGCTCTCTTCGCCGCCAGCGTCGAGAAAGCGATCGACCTGTTCAACAAACTGGGGGCACGTCCCCCACAGGCTTGGGCGGATTTTTTACGTACCCTTCCTCCGGTCTCTTTGGAAACCGGGCTGGCCTATGTGCCGGTGACGGAAATGAAATATTTCCTGGAGGAAGATATCAGCAGGAGCTTGCAGAAATCTCCTTAGAAGGTTGGGGGACTCTGGTTCCGGGGGACTCTGGTTCCGGGAGACTCAGGTTCCGGGTTCTTGCGGGGCCGAGCAGGGTTCACCGGCGGGCTTTTGCGGGGTACAACGCATCGCTTCAGACTGATCGGATGAACCGGCCGGCAGAAGCTGCCATAAAGGTGTATACTGGTGAAAGCAGAGGTTTACACTCTAACTGCGATGGAAGCCTAGGTGCGGGAATGGCTCTGAAAGAGGTCAACCACCCCATGCTTAAAGACGTCTGAAGAGTCTGAAGCCAGTGGCTTCCGCGCGAAGCGTTGGGTAAAGGAGGAAGCAGGCGGCATGCGCTTTGAGAGAGTGCTTTGGGATTTGGACGGGACATTGACCGATCCGAAGGTGGGTATCACCCGCTCGGTGCGCTACGCTTTGACGCGGTTGGGTTATCCGGCTCCGGAGGAGGATCTCCTGGAGTGGGTCATCGGGCCCCCGTTGGTCGTCAGTTTCCGCTTGCTTCTGGGGACTGAGGACGAAAACCTGCTGCGGCAGGCGGTCGAACTGTACCGGGAAAGGTTCGTGACGAAGGGGATGTTCGAGAACACCGTTTATCCCGGCATTCCCGAACTCTTGGCCGATTTGGAAGCGGAAGGCGTCCAGCTTCAGGTTGTTACATCCAAGCCCAGGGTGTTCGCCGAAAAGATCCTGGAGCACTTCCGGCTGAGGAGTTTTTTCCGGCGCGTTATCGGCAGCGAACTGGACGGAAGCCGGACGGATAAAGAAGAACTCGTGGGTGAGGCCCTGCGCGGCCTTCCTCTTTCCGCCCGGGCGCAAACGGCGATGGTGGGGGACCGCTCCTTTGATGTTCAAGGCGCGCGTCGGAATGGTATTGCCGCCATCTTTGTGCGTTACGGCTACGGCCAGCCGGAGGAGGCGGAGCGGTCAGGCCCCGACTATGAGGTGGCAAGTGTGGAGGAACTGCGTTCCCTTTTGCTCTGAATCCCGTATAATAGGGATCGTGGGGCGGGCGGGGGGCTCCGTTGCTTTCCCCCCGAATTTGGCGCAAAGGGGTCTTAGGGATGGACGAACCTGAAACAGTGGTTCCGGTGGTTCGGGTCAGGCGTTTGGGCTGGCGCGACCTGGGCATTGTCATCTTGGGGATTATCGTCATTTATGCGGTTCTCGGCGGCCTCACTTTCTGGTTGTCCGCCCGCTGGAAAAACGAACAGGTCTTGGTTTACGCCAACGGCTTTGCCACCCAGGCTTCTTTCCTCGGCTTGATTTGCTTCCTGAAAAGAGTCAGGCACTGGACCTGGGCGGATCTGGGCTGGCGCCGCGTGGCCGTAAAGCCGCTTCTGGGCAGGATCGTAGGGCTCTATATTTTCGCCTGGGTGATCAATGTAGCCTATGCCGTGGTCATTTACAAATATGGAATTTCTCTGCCGAAGAAGGATGTATACACGGTGCTCCTGACCCATGTCTCCGCTTTAACCCTGCTCCTAAACGTGCTTTTGGCGGCAGTGCTGGCCCCGATGATTGAGGAGACACTCTTTCGCGGCATCATTTTCAGCAGCCTGAAATCCTACTTCGGACCGGGGACGGCAGCGGTCCTCAGCGCTGCTTTGTTTTCCGGTTTGCATCTTCAACTGGTGGGCTTCATTCCCCGTTTTGTCCTGGGTCTCATGCTGGCCTATCTCTATTCCAAGAATCGTTCTCTCTACCCCTCTATGGTTTTCCACTCCCTGAATAACCTGGTGGCCACCCTGCTCATGGCAGGAATTACCGGGTAGGAATTACCGGGCAGATACTTGGGCCGCATTCCCATGGCAACAGAGAACAAGGGGTCTTTTCTTTCCCGACTGAGGAACGTCGGCCGCAAGACCATGATTGTCCGCGAGACGATAATTTTCCCGGACGATAACAATCCGCCCGGGGATTTGCGTAGGAGCCGGCGACAGAGCGTAAGGCCCCACGGAAGCCCCCCGTTGCGGGGAAGGACGGGTGGCTTGCCTGATCTCTTTATGCTATAATGGCTTTGGTCCGGATGGACGGGGTCTTATGTTAAGGCATTGGTCCTGACGGACGAGGTCCTAAATAAGGTCTGGGATAAGGAGCAACGGCCTTGGCAAACGGATTGGAAGAGGGAAAAGAAGGCAGCCGGCAGATCGCCATCGACGGCCCGGCGGGCTCGGGCAAAAGTACCGTAGCCAAAAAAGTAGCGGAGCGCCTGGGGATTTTTTATCTCGATACCGGTGCGATGTACCGGGCCCTGGCTTACAAGGCCGTAAAAAATAAAGTGCCTTTAACCGATGAGGAGCTTGTCTCACGTTTAGCCTATGAAACGGACATATATTTTTCGAAGGAACGAGGCGTTTGGTGCGACGGGGAGGACGTGACCCAAGCCATCCGGACTCCCGAGGTCAGCCGGGCGGTATCCCTGGTGGCGTCCTACCCGGGTGTGCGCAAGCGTCTGGTCGAGTTGCAGCAGGCCGAGGCGGAGCGTCGGAGTATCGTGATGGACGGCCGTGATATCGGGACCCACGTGCTGCCGCAGGCGGGGTTGAAGATTTTTCTCACGGCCGAGCCGGAGGTGAGGGCTCGCCGGCGCTGGCAGGAACTCAAAAGCTCGGGCAAGGAAGCGAGTTTGGCTGAAGTCGTGCGCGACCTGGAGGAAAGGGACCGGCAGGACCGAAACAGGGTGGCTTCTCCCCTGCGGGCTGCACCGGACGCGGTCATTCTCGACACGACCCGTTTGGACATTGAGGAAACCGTGGCCAGGATTTTGGACATGGCCCGGGGGGGTTTGAGATGACACTTTACGGTTTTGCCAGGAGATTCTTTCGCACTTTCTTTCAGCTGAAGGGGTGGAAAATAGAGGGCCTCGAGAATATACCGAAGAAGGGCCCCGTCATCCTGGCCGTCAACCATATCAGCAACTGGGATCCGGTCTTGGTCGGCTGCGGCTTAAACCGGCAAGTTTCCTACATGGCCAAAGAGGAGTTATTTTCTGTGCCTTTCTTGGGCTGGGCCATTCGGAAAGTGGGAGCGTTTCCGGTCAACCGGGCGCAAGCGGACACCGGGGCTATCCGGCAGGCTTTGGCGATCCTGAAAGAAGACCGGGTATTGGGCCTCTTTCCGGAAGGGACCCGGTCCAAAACGGGAGACGTACAAAGAGCACTGCCCGGGGTGGTGCTGATCATGGACAGGAGCAAAGCCCCCGTGGTGCCGGTCAAAGTGCGGGGGACCAACCGCCTGTTAAGGGGAGGCAGGGGAGGGCTGAGACTGGTAGTGGGCAAGCCTTTGACCCTTGATCAACTCAAAGCGCCGGAGGGTGTCGCGAACCGGAGGGAATGGGTGGCTGAGCGCATCATGCGGGCAATTGATGAACTTTAACCCTGCATTTTTTTACGTATCAGGGGTACCTTAACTATCAGAGAAACCGTGACGATATGAGGGGGAACCATGGCGAAGAGAAAATCATCGGCAGTGTATCAATCCTTGTGCCTTAGAGAAAAATGACCGTAGAGTTGAAAAGCAGAGGGCTTCAGGGCGGCAGAAAAGTTGTACCCGCCCAAGAGGGGAAAAAACACGGCCCGGAGAAGGATTTTCCGCGCTCCGTGGCGAAGTATTCCGGTAGGCTGTTGGTCACAGGTTGTTGGGAGGGACTGGGTTGAGAGTTATTCGAGCCGCGAAAGCCGGGTTTTGCTTCGGAGTTAAGAGGGCATTGGAGTTGGCGGAACGCACGGCTGGGGTTTCGGAGACGGTATCGCTCGGGCCTCTTATTCATAATCAGCAGGTCGTCGAACGCATGGCGGAAAAAGGGTTGCGGGTGGTTGACACTCTGGACGGCCTGGGGCGGACTCCGACCCTGATCGTCCGTTCGCACGGGCTGCCGCCTTCCGTCTACGAGACGGCCCGGCGCGCGGCCATGGAAATAGTGGACGCGACTTGCCCGTTTGTGCAAAAAGCCCAGCGTCTAGCCGCGGAAGCCGCCGAGGTAAGCCAGGTTATCGTCGTGGGTGACAAAAACCATCCCGAAGTTCAGGGTATTTTGGGTTGGGCCGGCCCGAGGGCCATCGCGATCGAAAAGTTGGAGGAAGCGCGGGAGCTGCCGTATTTTTCTTCCCTTGCGGTCCTGGCGCAGACGACCCAGCCCGCGGAAAACTTCCGCCGGATCGTCAGCGAGCTGGAGAACCATACGGATTCCCTCACCGTGCACAATACCATTTGCAACGCCACGGAGGAGCGCCAGACGGCGGCACGGGAATTGGCGAAAACGGTGGACGTTATGGTCGTGGCGGGAGGACGTAACAGCGCGAATACGCGGAAGCTGGCTGACATCTGCGCTGGGCTGACGCGGACATACCTGATAGAAACAGCTGTGGAATTGCAAAAAATCTGGTTTGCGGGGGCCGTAACCGCCGGCTTGACGGCCGGGGCTTCCACACCGGATTGGATTATTGAGGAGGTTTACAGGAAGATGGCAGAAATGAACGAAATGGATTCCCAAACAATGGCGACTGAATCGGTCCGGGAGGAGGAGCCCGCCGAAGAGACGGCGGCAGACCTTGAGCATGCGGATCTTGAGCATAAGGAAAGGAACATGGAGTCCTGGGATGAAGGGTTGCAGGGCATTCACCGGGGCGCGCTGGTAAGCGGAACGGTCGTCAAGATCACGGACGACGAAGTTTTTGTCGACATCGGCTGGAAATCAGAGGGAGTTATCTCTTTACGGGAACTATCCGTGGCCAAGGTACATAAACCGGAAGAAGTCGTGTCCCTGGGGGATTCGATAACCGCGCTCGTCCTGCGGGTCGAGAATGAAGAGGGGTATCCTGTGCTCTCCAAGCGCCGGGCCGGTGAAATGGAGGCTGTACAGCACCTGGAGGAAGTTTACGAGAACAAGGGCGAGATCCGGGCCAAAGTAGCGGAAGTGGTCAAGGGCGGGCTCTTGGTGGATGTGGGCATGCGCGGTTTTGTGCCGGCGTCACAGATTCAGTTGAATTATGTGGAAGACTTAAACCAATTCCTGGGTCAGACTTTACGACTCAGGATCATTGATTTCGATCGGGACAAGAAGAAAGTCGTTCTCTCGCAGAAAGTGATCCTGGGTGAGGAGCAGAGCAGCAAACGCGCCCACCTGCTGGAAACTCTGCAGGAGGGTGAAACTGTCCAAGGGATCGTGCGCCGTTTGACGAGTTTCGGAGCCTTTGTTGACATCGGCGGGATTGACGGGCTCTTGCATGTTTCCGATATGGCTTATTCGAGGGTTAAACACCCTTCGGAGATAGTCCAGGTAGGGGAGGAGATCGAGGTTCGGGTCCTGCGCATTGATCGTGAGAACGGCAAGATTTCCTTGGGGTTGAAACAGCTCAAGGAGAGCCCCTGGGCCAGCGCCGCCGAGAAATACCCGGTGGGCTCCATGGTCAGCGGCAAAGTCGTGCGTTTGGCCCCCTTCGGAGCTTTTGTCCAGCTGGAAGACGGTATTGACGCCCTCATTCATATTTCTCAGCTGGCGGATCATCGTATCGCCAAGGTGGAAGACGCGGTTCAGGTAGGTGATATGATCAGCGCCAAAGTCATTGAGGTGAAAGCGGGTGAGAAGCGGATCAGTTTGAGCATCCGCGAAGCGCTCAATGAAGCGGCGGCCCGGAACAATGCCGAGGCTCTGGCAGCTCAGGAGGATGTGGCGCCGGTGACAATCGGCGAGGCACTGTCCGGAACTCCCGCCGAGGAGCGCGAGGACTAATCCGGGTTGCAACTTCACAGGTTGCAACGCTTTTGAAGGATACAAAGGATACGACTTCTTACTCCTTCCGGAGTGAGAAGTCGTTTACGTATTCGCGTCGGAGGAAGGGAGATTTGGATGCAGGAGCGACGGCAGAACCGGACCCGAGCCAACAAGCGCGTACTCCCCGCCCCGCAGGGATTGGATTTTGCCCTAGTCTTTTTGAGCGTGGCTCTTTTGGCTTTCGGCTTAATCATGGTGCTCAGTTCCGGGGCCGTGAACGCATTCGACATAACCCATGACAGTTATTACTACCTCTTCCAGCAGTTGAAGTGGACGGGGTTGGGCGGGGCTCTCGCCGTCATCGCCGTCATGGTTCCCTTCACCTTCTGGCGCAGGCTGGCGGGGGTGGGGATGCTTGTCACCTATGTTTTGTTGATTCTCGTACTCTATACCCACGCGGGTATTGTGACTTCAGGGTCGGCCCGCTGGCTCAGAATCGCCGGTCTCAGCATCCAGCCTTCGGAAATTGCCAAGCTCTCCGTGATTCTCTTCTTTGCCCACACCCTAGAGCGCTATCCGGCGCGAAAACTGCGGGACTTGGCGGTTCCCCTGGCGGCCTTGCTCCCGGTCCTCTTCTTGATCTACAAACAACCGGACCTGGGAACGATGCTGGTGCTGCTCTTTACGGCCGGAGCCATGTTTTTGCAGACGGATTTGGCGGCAGGCTGGTTTGCCGTGGCTCTTCCGGCCGCCGGGATACTTGGCACCATTCTCGTGCGGCATCAGCCTTATCAATGGAAGCGTATTCTCGTCTGGCTCAATCCCTGGGCCTACCCCAATGCCGGCTATCAGATTACCAACGCCGAGATAGCTCTTGGTTCGGGGGGCCTCTTCGGGGTGGGGTTGGGGAGGAGCATGCAGAAATACGGTTTTCTGCCCGCAAACCACACGGATACCATTTTTGCCATAGTGGGTGAGGAACTGGGACTGGCAGGGGCCTTGGCCCTTATTATCCTCTTTGCGCTCTGGATCGTCAGGGGATTTCAGATCGCGCGCAGCTGCCCGGACCGCTTCGGCCGTTTGCTGGCCTTCGGCATCACCTCCAGCCTGGCCGTCCAGGCGGCCATGAACCTGGCCGTGGTCACGGGTGTCATACCGGTGACCGGGGTAACCTTGCCTCTGATCTCATACGGCGGGAATTCCCTCTTAATCACACTGGTGGAGTTGGGTATTCTGCTGAATATCTCCCGTTACCGCACTCTGCCGCAAAGCCGTAAGTCTGCCGGCAGGACATCCGGTCACAGCGGGTTGAGTCAGTGAGAGCGAGAACCGTGATAGCGGAGTCCGGAGACAGCGTAGAAGAAGGATTCGGACGCTGCCGGCCTATCGTGGCCTGGGCCGGTCGGAAGCTGTGAGAAGAATTGCCATGGACGATGAAAACTTCGTTTCTTGGGAAGAATAAGGAATGATGCACATGAAGGAGGAGAATCCTTTGGTCATTCCTTATGGAGATATGCTGCTCCTGGTCGCGGCTTTAGTCGCCTGGGCCGAGAGACTGCCGGAGCGCAAAATGTTAGGCCTTCTCAGCCTGACCTGGCTGGGAGGAAGGTTTCTGGAAGGGTTTGTTAATACCGGAGCGGTTTGGCATTGGAGCTTGGCAAGGGCAGCCGTGATCGTCGTTTTTCTGGTCATGGCCTGGCGCCGTGCGTCCCATCCCATGCAGGCTCTGATTGTCCCGAGTCTCGTGCTCTTGTCGCAAGATCTTCTGATTGTGAATGAGCCGGGAGTGCTTCCGCCCGAACATTGGCTCTTTGCCGCCGGCTTCTTTTTGGCAGCCCTGTTCACTTCCCAAACCTATTGGGGAACGGCGGTCGGGGTGTCGGGAGGGCTGGTCCTGAGTGAGTTGTTCAATCTGTTTGCCCTCAAAGGAATTGTTTTGCACAGGGACATTCCCGACCCTTTTCTCTGGCATTTCACGCTGGCGGGTTTAGTGGTCAGCGCCTTGGGTCAAAAAGCTTGGCACTTATTTAAACGCCGGCGAGGCGAAAGCCTTGGGACTGAAAGCCTGGAGCCCGAAGGCCTGGAGTCTGAAAGCCTTGGGCCCGAACTAAGCCGCACGGACGATCCTTTCCCGGGCGAGGGTTTGCCCGCCGGGGCAGGGCCAGCGTTCGGGGCGGGGTCAAGCTTTCGGGAGGGGTCTGACTTCGGGGAAGGGTTATCCGAGGGAGAAGGATTATCTTCGGAAGAAGGGCCGGGGTCTCTTTCCCTGAAAGGGTCGGGGTCGCTCTCCGAAGAAGGGTTGTACCTGTGGAGGCGGCAATCCCCTGCGGAAGACACGCCCTTTGGGCAAGAGGTATCGTCCCCGGACGGATGGTTCGCTCAAGGCAGCGAAGTTTATGAGGAGGGACCTTTGTCCGCAGAAAAGTCGTGCCCAGGCGCAAAGGGGTCAGACGGCAGAAGGGGCCCCGCCGGCGGCAAAGTATCAGTCGGCAGAGAAATATCCCCGGACGGGAAGGCGCCCATGACGGAAAAAATACCGGTGAGCGAAAAGGCGCCTGCCGGTGAAAAGCCGTCCGTCACTGAAGAGGTATCCCCGGCCACAAGGCAACCGTAGGCTAAAAGATACCCGCAGGCGGAGGGGGATCACCGGAAGAGGGTTGGCACCCTTTGCGGTTTCGGTTTTCTGTGTGACAAGGTTGTTGTCTACTCGGCATAGAGTTTTGGCCAATCCGGAGAGGAAGCGGGGGATTTGTGTGTCACAAGGCTTGGTGGTGGCCAGGGTGCAACAAGGAAGCATAGCGGATGAACTGGAGATACGGCCCGGAGACGAGATTCTCTCTGTTGACGGGCGAGAAATTAAAGATATTATCGACTTTCAGTACCTGACGGCTGAGGATGTTTATACGATTCTGGTGAGGGATCGGGACGGAGACATTGTGGAATGCGAGATTGAACGGGAGCCGGGCGAAAACCTCGGTCTGGAGTTCCGGGGAGTCGGAGCGGAGGGACTGAAATTCTGCCGTAATCACTGCGTTTTCTGCTTCGTGGCGCAAATGCCGCCCGGCTTGCGGCCGACGCTCTATGCCCGCGACGACGATTATCGCCTCTCTGTGACTCAGGGGAGTTTCATCACTTTATCCAATCTGACGGACGGGGAGTTCGAACGCATTCTCAAGTTTCATTTAAGCCCCCTCTACATATCCGTGCACGCCTGGGATGCCGAAGCGCGCAGGACGATGATGCGGAATCCGCGCACCGGGGATATCAGCAAGCAGCTGACCCGTCTGGCCGAGGGCGGGATCACACTCCATACCCAAATCGTCCTGGTACCCGGTTATAATGACGCTCAAGTGCTGGAAGAAACCGTGCGCAATCTGGCCGCTTTATTTCCGGCTGTGCAATCGATTGGGGTGGTTCCCGTCGGTTTGACCCGTTTTCGGGCCGGTCTGCCTCCGCTTCGCCCTTGCACCGCGGAGGAGGCGCTGAAGGTGCTGAGAGCCGGGGAAGCCTGGCAGCAGGAGTTTCAGGCCAGATACGGACGGCATCTGGTTTACTTGGCCGACGAGTTTTACGTGTCGGCCGGTCGGGAATTTCCGGGAGCAGAAATTTACGATGATTTTCCCCAGCTGGAAAACGGGGTGGGCATGGCGAGCAAATTCCAAGCCGAGATTGAGAGTGTTTGGCAAGACCTGCCCGAGAGAGTGCCGCCCCGCCGCCTGCACCTCATCACCGGTGTGTCGGCCCTGAAGTTCTTCCGAGACTGGCGGGACCGGTTGTGTAAACGCGTCCAAGGCTTGGACCTGCACGTGATCGGTGTGGTCAATGATTTCTTCGGGCCGGAAGTGACGGTGGCCGGTTTAGTGACGGCGTGCGACATCGCCGCCCAGGCTGGAAAGCTAAAGGGGGAGGATTTCCTTATCCCGGAAGTCATGCTCAAAGCCGGAGAAGAGCTCTTCCTGGATGAGCGGGACCCGGTCTGGCTGGAAGAACAGATAGAAGGGAACTGCATCGTGGTTAAAAACGATGGCAGGGCTTTCCTGAGAGCGATTTTGGCTGCGGAATGGGAAGGTGATGACATTGACTAAACCGGTTGTGGCTATCTTGGGCCGGCCAAACGTGGGCAAATCCACGCTCTTTAACCGTATTGCCGGCGGTCTGGTGGCGATCGTGGAAAATAGGCCGGGAATTACGCGTGACCGGCTTTACCGGGACGCGGAATGGCTGAATAGGAAATTCAGCCTGATCGATACCGGCGGGATTGAATTCAGAGATCTGAGCACTCCTCTTTCGGCCCAGATGCGCCGGCAGGCCGAATTGGCCGTGGAGGAAGCGGATGTGATCCTCTTTTTGGTGGATGCCCAAGCGGCCTTGACGCCCGATGACTATACTATCGCCCACCTCTTGCGCCGTTCGGCCAAGCCTGTTATCTTAGTAGCCAACAAGGTGGAAAACTTTGATAAAGCCGAGGCCGAACTCTTCGAATTGCTCGAACTCGGCTTGGGGGAGGCGGTCCCTGTCTCCGCCGTCCATGGGCTGAATACCGGGGATCTCCTGGACGCTGTGGTTGCTCAACTGCCGCCGGATCCGGGGGAGGACGCCGAGCCGGACGTCATTCACATCGCGGTGATCGGCCGGCCCAACGTCGGCAAGTCCTCTCTGGTCAACAGCCTGTTGGGAGAGGAAAGAGTCATCGTCAGCAACATTCCCGGTACGACCCGGGACGCTATTGATACCCCGTTCCGCCGGGAGGGCAAAAACTATGTCCTGATCGATACGGCTGGGATGAGGCGCAAAGCCAAGATCGCCGAACTGACGGAACATTACAGTGTGGTGCGGTCCCTGAGGGCGGTGGACCGCTCGGATGTCGTTTTAATGCTGATGGACGCCACGGAAGGGGTGACGGAGCAAGATAAGAAAATTGCCGGCTATGCCCATGAGTCAGGCAAAGGAATTATTCTCATCATTAATAAATGGGACCTGATCGAAAAAGACGATAAGACCATGAACAAGTTTGAAAAAGATGTCCGGGAAGAACTCGGTTTCCTGCAATATGCCCCGACTCTCTTTATCTCGGCCAAAACCGGACAGCGGGTTAACAAGATCCTGGAACTGGTGGATTTCGTCGCGGAACAGAATTCAACCCGGGTGGCCACAGCCGTCTTGAATGAGCAAATCCGGGAATGGATTCACCTCAACCCTCCTCCCACGGACAAAGGACGCCGCCTGAAGATCCTGTACGCCACCCAGGCCGGGGTGAAGCCGCCGACGTTTGTCTTTTTTGTCAACGCCCCCGAACTGATGCATTTCTCTTATCGGCGTTATTTGGAGAACCGGCTGCGTCAAACCTTTGGCTTTGAGGGTTCACCTCTGCGGCTCGTTACCCGGCAAAGAGAGCCTGAGGAAGATTAGGCGAACATGCCGTCTGCCCGGATCGGGGTGCGGAAGGAACGACCCGAATTAAACGAAACGGGGAACCGGAAAGAAGAGTGGAGAAGGAAAGTGAACGGAAGAACAGTATAGAAAGGGAAGAGAAGAAAAGATGGGCAATTATCCGGTCTTTTTGCTTGCCTATTTCCTCGGGGCTATACCTTTTGCCTATTTGGCGGGACTGTCCAAGCATATTGACGTGCGCAAGCATGGAAGCGGCAATATCGGGACGACCAACGCTTTCCGCCTGCTCGGGCCGAAGCTGGGGATAGCCGTCCTTTGCGGGGACGCGCTCAAAGGTGCTCTGGCGGCGGGGCTCAGCTACCATTTCTTCGGCCCCTGGGGCGGGATCGCGGGCGGTTTGCTGGCCATGGCCGGACACAGCTGGAACCCCTTTTTCCGTTTTCAGCCGAGCGGGAAGGGAGTGGCCGCCGGTTTGGGTATTATCGCGGTTCTCATGCCCAGGGTGACCTTGGCGGCCTTGGCTGTTTTCCTCATTCTGGTGCTGGCCACCCGTTATGTTTCCCTGGGTTCGGCCGCGGCCGCCCTGACGGTCGCTGTCTCGGTGCTGGTCCTGAAGATGCCGCTCGCCTACCGGGTGTTTGGGGTAGTGGCAGCCTCCGTGGTATTAATCAGGCATAGGACGAATTTTCAACGCATCCTCCAGGGTACGGAGCATAAAATTGGCAAGAGGAAACGTTAGGCTCTCAGGGAACGATGGCGTCAGTTTCCAATTGACTCAGTTTCCGATTGACTCGCAATTTGACCCGCGTTGACTGCTTAAAGGCGAAGTGTCTCAAGCAAGGAGAAAGGGGGCCTGAGTATTCATGGTAAAGGTTGCGGTGAACGGGGCGGGCAGCTGGGGCACCGCCCTGGCAGTGCTGTTGGCTCAGGCGGGTTATTCCGTCACTTTGATTGGCAGGCGGAGCGAAGAAGTTGAGGAGATGGGCAGGCGGCGTGAAAACGCCCGCTATCTCCCGGGAGTGATGTTTCCTCCGGATTTGCAAGTGACGACCGATCTTGCCGCCCTGAATGCTGATCTGGTCGTTTTCAGCATCCCCTCCCACGGGGTTCGGGAGGCGGCCCGTTTGGCCTCACCGCATCTCAGGGCCCAGACCCTGATCGTCAATACGGCCAAAGGCTTGGAAGAAGGGTCACACAAGCGCCTTTCGCAAGTGCTGACAGAAGAGCTTCCCGGACACCCGGTGGTAGTTTTGTCCGGACCGAGTCATGCCGAAGAAGTCGGCCTGAACATGCCGACCACGGTGGTGGCGGCGGGGGAACTGACGACGGCTCAGAGAGTGCAGGATCTGTTCATGACGCCCCGCTTTCGCGTCTATACGAACCCGGACCTGGTCGGTGTGGAATTGGGCGGAGCTTTGAAAAACGTGATTGCCCTTTGCACGGGAATTGCAGAGGGTCTGGGCTATGGGGACAATACGAAAGCGGCCCTTATGACCCGCGGCTTAGCGGAGATCGCCCGCCTGGGCACGGCCATGGGGGGAGATCCGTTGACCTTCGCCGGGTTAGCCGGAGTGGGGGACTTGATCGTTACCTGCACCAGCCGGCACAGCCGGAACCGGAGGGCAGGCGTGGCCTTGGGAGAGGGAAAACCTCTGGACCTAGTCTTAAGCGAAGTCGGGATGGTCGTTGAGGGGGTGCGGACGACGCGGGTCGCTCACGAATTGGCCCGGCTGAAAGGAATTGCCATGCCTATCGTGGAGGAGGCTTTCCAGGTCCTGTTTGCGGGCGCGGATCCCAAAGCCGCCGTGTCCAATCTGATGGAGAGAGGAAAACGGCATGAATTGGAAGAGGTGGCCGCCGTTCGATTACAGAGGGAGGCTGTAAAGCGGGTGTAATTTTTTCAGGTCGCTCCAGGTTCTCTTTCTCTTTGGAAAATGTCCGGAATTGTCCCGCGGGATATGCGCAAATTTCCAGGCACAAGTTTGGCATATTCCCCCAAAGCAGGCAATATACTTATACTGCTTAACGTGCTAGTCCAGTCACCGGGGACTCATACAGCCGCTAGGGAGGTGGAAGGGAGATAAGGTGGGGGCCCTTCCCCAATTTTGGGACAGCACTCAAAAGGGAGGGAATTTTAAGTGGAAAAAGTGGACATTTTTCAAGATATCGCTGAGCGCACAGGAGGCGATATCTACATTGGTATCGTAGGTCCGGTCCGCACAGGGAAGTCCACCTTTATCAAACGATTCATGGATCTCTTGGTCCTGCCCAACATCCTGGACGTGTTTGAACGGGAGCGGGCTAAGGACGAACTTCCGCAAAGCGGTGCAGGCAGAATGATCACAACCACGGAGCCGAAGTTCATTCCTTCGGAGGCGGTCAAGATCGTCCTGCGCGACACTATTTTCATGAATGTGCGACTTGTGGATTGTGTCGGATATGCAGTTGACGGTGCTGTGGGATATGAAACCGAAGAGAGTGAAGAACCCCGGATGGTTCACACTCCCTGGAATGAAGAAGCCATACCTTTCCAAGAAGCCGCCGAAATAGGAACCCGCAAAGTCATCACTGATCATTCGACCATCGGAATTGTGGTGACGACAGACGGCTCGATAACCGATATCCCTCGGGAAGCCTACCTCGACAGTGAGGAACGGGTTATAGACGAGTTGCGCCAACTCGGCAAACCGTTCCTGGTGGTCCTCAATACAACGCGTCCCTATGCGGAACATACCATGGAACTTTGCCGTTCCCTGGAAGAGAAATATTCCGTACCGGTGATCCCGGTGGATTGTCTGGAGATGACCCCGGAAGACATAACCCAGATTCTGGAGGAGATCCTCTACGAGTTTCCGGTGGCAGAAGTCAATATTAATCTGCCCAAATGGGTGGAAGAGCTGGACCCCAGCCACCCCGTGAGGGCAAGCTTTGAGGAAACGGTGCGCAAAGTCATTGAGAGCGTGCACCGGGTCCGGGATATTGAGCAGTCCTTGGACGGCCTGGCCGAGTGCCCGCATGCCGAAGAAGTGACCTTAAAGGAGATGAACCTTGGCACCGGAGTCGCTCAGATTGAAATGACGGCCGTCGAAGGGCTCTTCAACAAGGTCCTGGAGGAACTCACCGGGATCACCATGGAAGGAGAACACACGTTAATGCGTCTGGTTCTCGATTACAGCCGGGCCAAGAAAGAATGGGACAAATTATCCCCCGCCATCGAAGAAGTGCGCAATATCGGCTATGGTGTGGTCACTCCCCAGTTGGAAGAGATGTTCCTGGAGGAACCGGAGCTCGTTAAGCAAGGCGGGCATTACGGTATCAAGCTCAAAGCCAGCGCCCCCTCGCTGCACATTCTCAGGGCTGACGTGACGACCGAAATCACACCCCTGATCGGAACTGAGAAGCAGGCCGAAGAACTTGTCAAATACATCCTGGATGAATTTGAAACAGATCCCAAGAAAGTCTGGGAGTCCAACATCTTCGGCAAATCCCTGCATGACCTGGTGCGCGAAGGGATTCAAAACAAACTCTACAAGATGCCGGAAAACGCCCAGCACAAACTGCAGGATACGCTGCAACGCATCGTTAACGACGGCAACGGGGGACTGATTTGCATCATCATTTGAAATTCACTGACCGGACCGGACCTCTCAGCGTGAAGCTGAAGGGTCCGGTTATTTTTCCTGCTTTTGAGTTGCGGAAAGCCTTGGAGCAGGGGACGGCGTCGTCCAAAAGGGGAGTGACGGTCGGGGGAGGTACGCTGTGTTTCCGGAGGCTGCGAAAGGCAGGCTGTCCGTTTTCTTGCCAAGCAACGGCGGCTGGCCTATAATGAGGATGGTGAGTCGAGAGCAAAGGGATAGAGGGGAAGCGCATTGGTGATCAAGAGCAGGGATTTTTTGATTGTCAGTAAGGAGATTCTGCCGGAAGCAATTCTCAAAACAGCTCAGGCCAAAGAATTGTTGGCCAAAGGAGACGTCGATACGATCAACGAAGCGGTGGAGAGAGTCGCGTTGAGCCGCAGTGCTTTTTATAAATACAAAGAAGGGGTCTTCCCCTTCTACGAGGCGAGCCGCGAGAAGATCATCACGCTTTCCCTGATCCTTGAGAATAAATCCGGCATCCTCTCCCAAGTCCTAAACTTCATCGCCTCAGTCAGAGGAAACGTCCTCACCATCAATCAGGACATCCCCTTGCAGGGGATCGCTCACGTGTCCGTAGCCATAGAGACAGCGGGAATGTTGGACATACCCGAAAAGCTGCTGGAAGGGCTGGGCTCCCTGGACGGTGTGCGCAAGATCGAGGTCATTGCGCAAAGCTGAGGTCCGAAACCTGAAAAATAACCTTGCATTCTTGGCAAAAATGTGCTATTTTATATAAGCGTCGTCGGGGCGTAGCTCAGTTTGGTAGAGCGCTACCTTGGGGTGGTAGAGGCCGCACGTTCAAATCGTGTCGCTCCGACCAATAAAATCAGGCTCAAAACACATCGCATTTAGCGGTATTTGCTACAGGAGCGGCGTTCAAATCGTGTCGCTCCGACCAAGAAAGCCTTACAGGAAGCGGGTTTGAAGAAAGCCCGCTTCTGTTTATTTCCAGAGAGTCTGTTTTGACCACTAAATTTGACCACAATGGGGACGAGCTCAAAAAGGAATAGACAGGACAAGATGAAAGCCGGGGGCTATTTCCGGTTCCTCAGGGAAATAAAATCCATTAGGTTCAACAAAATTGGTCATACTACCTATCAGTGACTAGGGGTGATATGATATGGAGGAAGAAAAGGGAAGAAGTGAAGGGGAGAAAAAGAACCTGAGCATGCTCCTGAAAGGGCAAGGTTACAAAGGTCTGTCTTTGTCTCCCAAAAAGCTGGGTGAAATTGTTGTGCGCCCAAAAGTAAGGAATGGCAAAGTCTTGCTGGATAAAAACAACAGAGACCATCGTTACATCATGAACGAGGGAGAAAGCTTTAGCTAAAAATGAATACCTTCCATATTAGGTGAAGTTTTTTGGCTTGATGTCGCTTATGAGGACGCTCCCGATGAATCGAAAAGACGGCCAGTAATAATTGTTGCTAAAGCCGAAAATGAGTTTTTGATCTTAGTTGCTACCACTTCCGTTCCACCACATGATCCGCCAAAGTACCATGATCGGTATAAAATCCCTATAGTGAACTGGCGCAGGGCGGGCCTTTTTGAGCCTACATGGGGTCTGGGGTTCAGGCTACTTGAGCTTTCACGAGAGCAACTTAAGAGTTTGGTTACAGACAAGGATTTTATGGGAACAATACCTAAAACGGATTTTAATTTTCTAATCCAGCAGATTGAGTCAATACATAGCAAGGACTAAGCAGGCTGCCCTGCTTTTTTTCTTTTGCCTTACGGGGGTTGATGCTAGCGCATTGACGTAAGACCTTATCAATTCATATTGCTTCCTTGAAACACTGGCTCGATTAAGGTTGTAACCGAATTGTTGATTGATTTCATAGCACGAAAGGAGTATAATATTATCAGAATGTTACTACGAGGAGTTGATACCATGCAGATTAAACCGTCCGCAAGCATCCGGCAGAATTACAACGAAATCGCGGATTTATGTAGATCTACCGGGGAGCCTGTGTATCTTACGAAAAACGGCGAGGGCGATCTTGTGGTTATGGATATAGATACGTTTGCCCGCCGTGAAAAAATGCTAAAGCTGCGTGAAGAACTGTTGGCTGTCGAGGAGGATCGTCTGGCAGGCCGCGCTGGAACTACACCGGACGAATTAGACAGCTATTTAGAAAGCATTATTGATGAGGTGGAACATGGAAAAAAAGCCCGTATATAAGGTGCTTGTTTCTGACCGTGCCCGTCAGATGCTGGCGGGCCATGTTCGGTTTTTGGCACAGAAAAGTCCTACTGCTGCGTGTAAGATAAAAAACGACCTTATGGACGCTATTCGCTCCCTTTCCACCATGCCGGAGCGTTTTTCTTTTCTCAATGCGGAATTTATACCTCTTAACAAGTATCATAAGATGTTCGTTGAGAAATGGTATCTGATTCTGTATCAGATTAAGGATCAGAAGGTGTATGTAGACTATATCATTGATTGTAGGCAGGATTACGGATGGTTGGTGAGGTAGGGCAATACTTATGAATT
This sequence comes from Acididesulfobacillus acetoxydans, assembly GCF_902729405.1. Classification (GTDB taxonomy): domain Bacteria; phylum Bacillota; class Desulfitobacteriia; order Desulfitobacteriales; family Desulfitobacteriaceae; genus Acididesulfobacillus; species Acididesulfobacillus acetoxydans. The sequence continues at coordinate 2,935,883 of NZ_LR746496.1, read as the reverse complement.
TTATAATGGGTAGTAGCAAATTACATGGCTATAGCAAGGCTGCTCTATTTCAGCGTAACATGGTATTTATATTTCCTAAAAGTGACATAAACCCCACAAGAGTTTTTAGAATTGCTCTTGTGGGGTTTTGGCATTGGGGAATGGATGATGCCTTTACTTAGTCCAAGTGTAACCATGGTCGACCGTATGCCAGGTTATACCATTGACTGTGACCGAGAAGCTTTGGCCAGACCGTTTCGGATCGGAAGCGGGAAAACTCAGCTCCAGAGCGGACGAGGGTTGATCCACCCAGGTACGGCCTCCGTCTTGGGTAAAGAAAAAGACGTAAGCGGGGTGAGCTATCCCCCGTGGCACATCCGCGATTCGTTCGACTAAAATACCATCTTTAGAAGTAAAGAAGGCCGGTGGTGTCAAATCGAAGGTCATACTGGCATAATGGGCTATATTCTTGGGCACCGGTAACTCCTGGTGCACCCAGGTATGGCCGCCATCATGTGTAACAAAAATCCAGGGATAATTCACAGCCGGAACGTATCCCGTGATCCAACCTGTGCTGGTGTTCACGAAACTGAGACCGTTTTTAATTCCCCCGTAGGGCAATGTTCCGGCAGGCAGACTTGCTGATCCTGTTGCAGAAGTATGTGTAGGACCAGCAACCGAAATTTTGGTCCAGTTCTTGCCTCCGTCTGTCGTGTCATAGAGGTCCACAGATTCGCTCATCATGGCGCTTAGACCGTAGACCATCTTCCAGCCGCGATCCGGATTAAGAAACACAACTTCCGCCTTATTTCTTACCACGGTGCGATGGTTGGGCAACCAATCGGTATTTGCCGGTTGAGTTTCAGGCTGTGTTGAACCGCTGGATCCTGTGCTTCCAGGTTTGCTTGGAGAAAGCGTTGATGGCTGAGTCGGTGGTTGTGGCGTTTGTGGGGGTTTGCTGCCCGGGTTGCATCCAGCCAGTAACAGGCTCGCTGCTACAAGGGCAGCGGCGGCTGCAGCCAGCTTTGATTTTTTCATAATAATTCCCACGCCTTTCTTAAAATCATCGCACGGAACGGAAAGAAACCGTGCCTATGAGCTTATTTTCTTAAGCAGAATGGGTTCAACTGGCCCTCTCGGACTGCCGACAGTCCGAGAGGGCTGTTTGAGAGGAGTCTACATCGGCAAGGTCGGGCTGTCAAGTGCTACCCACGCCTTCAGCCGGTTATCAAGGGGGCTGCTGCCTTTCGTCCTCCTTCCCGTCCTGAAAAGTGCGGGGACTGGGCCGATGTTTGGTCTGATAGTGTTGGCGATGTTAATTCTAATAGTGAAGCGGAGATATGCAGGATTTCTTAACAGATTGCAGAATTTATTTGGAAAGTGGGCTGCGACAGGGTGAGTGAGAAGGAGGGGCAAGAACGATGGGATTGAGCATCTATCAGGTTGATTCATTCACAGATCGGCCTTTTTCGGGTAATCCCGCAGCCGTCTGCAGGTTGGTTAAACCGGTTGATGAGCGGTGGATGCAAAACGTCGCCAAGGAAATGAATTTATCGGAGAGCGCGTTTCTCCGCCAAGAGGAAGACGGGTATAGCCTGCGCTGGTTTACTCCAACCAGAGAGGTCGATCTCTGTGGTCATGCGACACTCGCGAGTGCGCATATACTTTGGGAGCGAAATTATCTGCCGGCAGAAGAGGAAGCCAGGTTTCACACCAGAAGCGGACTGTTGACGGCAAGGAAAGCCGCAAACGGCTATATCGAACTGAATTTTCCGCTGGAGCGGGATCGTCCGGCTGATCCGCCCAAGGGGTTGCTGGAAGCGCTGGGTGTACAGGCCGAGTACGTCGGGAAGAATCGGTTCGATTATATTGTAGAAGTCAGCTCTGAGGAAATAGTCCGCAGTCTGAACCCGGATTTTCGGGTACTGAGCCGGCTGCCCTGTGAAGGGGTTATAGTTACGGGCATATCGGCTTCCGAAGAGCAAGACTTTGTGTCAAGGTATTTTGCTCCCGGTTTGGGAATTAATGAAGACCCGGTTACAGGTTCGGCACATTGCTGCCTGGCTCCGTATTGGCAAAAGAGGCTTAACAAAGATCAATTTGTGGCGCGCCAGCTTTCGGAACGGGGCGGGCGTTTAACCGTTAGGTTGTCAGATCAACGGGTCCATATCGGGGGGCAAGCCGTTACGGTCTTTAAAGGGGAATTATCTGAGCGGACATTGCAGGAGGAGTGTTCGTCTTGAGCGCGTACGGCCAGATACTAAAGGGGGACCTTCAATGAAAAATGTATTCCAATCGCCTGCGGGGCATATATTGGGGAGCACTCCTTCTCCAGCTTAAAGACGCCTACTGCCGCAGCCTGTCCTGACGCAAGTGATCTGAACCATGCGAAATTGTTCGGAAAAAAGCAGGTGAAAGGCTGCTATCTATTTCATCGCTTGATGGTATTTCTGACATCGCGGTACCGGGTACCCACCCCTACAGACCCTATGAAGCCCCGGCACTAACGGCTGCTTCTATCGCAGTGAGTGACAGGTGCTCACAGTGTGGAATTTGTGCGCGGGAGTGTCCTGTCGGTGCTATCGACTTGGAAAACAGTGTCTTGATGGCTGAAGAAAAGTGCATCCTGTGTTGTGCCTGCAGCAAAGCGTGTCCGGAAAATGCCCGAACGCTCGAATCCGACGCAGCTATAGGTGTAGCCGTACGTCTCAGTCAACTGTCAAGAAAGGAACCGGAATACTTCTTCTGAGTGAGGAGACCTTCACCGATTCACAGGGAAGCGCCAGTCAAAGCCTTTCCCGGCACTCCTGGATCGACGAGAGTCAGGGAAAATCCCGCGGACTCTTTGCTTATTCCCAGAAATAGGGTAAGATACGTGCTGGAGCGGTGAAAGCACTATAGTGGGAATAGTAAGAAGATTGCGGAATAGAATAGCTAAAAGAGAGCAGAGAAAGTAGACTGAGGCGAGAGAGGATGGGACGCTGCAAGGCCCTCGGAGGTAGGAGAAGCCTACCTAAGATTAGTGAACAGGAGTGAGGGTTAATGGGTCAGACGATCGGTTTGGCCTTGGAGACAGTAAATAGGGAACAGCTCTAGAGGCTGGTTGAGAGGGAGGGCGAGGCAGATCCGGGTGGGCCATGGTCTCGATGCAGAGACGGCAGTATTACTGGCTGCTCAGCTCTTTGCGATTCGCGGCTTCGGGAACCCTTTCCAGCCAGCCTTGCTTAATCATCAGGTTGACGCCGTCTTTAGCCAAGTCGCCAAGTTCGGCGATAAAACGGCCGAAGGTCAAGAGGACGTCACTCCGGGTGCAGTTCGACAAAGCAACTCCTGCGCCCGCGATTGCATTAGCCGTCAACGTCGTAAAGTGGAACAGGATTAATTTGTCACTGAAAGGAGACTCGGGGGACTCTGTGACGAGGTGGTCGTAATTTGGCGGGGTGGACAGGTCGTCATCTTCCAGGATCTGAGAGAGGATGTCGATCTGTTTATCATTTATGAGGCGGCCGCGAGACAAATAATCTTTAATCAATTTAGATTTTGTGGTCTGTTCGAAGCCGGTCGTTAAGGTATTTCTCAAAGATCTGGAGATAATATTGACGAAAAGATGGTCTATTTCCAGAGCGTTGAGGGGTCTTTTATCCCCGATTAAACCCTTATAAAAACCCTGTACGTCATGAGTATATTCGACCCGGTCGGGGATGGGTATATAGGCGGCTTTCGGAAGGAGTCCTTTGGCCAGGAGTACGGCATGGCTCTTTTTGCTGATCGCCGTCGAATCATTTAAACAGCCCTCGAAGAACTGTTTCACGTCGGGACGGGATGAACTGGTATAGGCAAGGCCAAAGCCCAGGATAGCGTACTTGGCCATTAGAGTGGCATAAAGGAGCATAAACGTCTCGGAGTAAAGCGGTTTGGCCGACACGTCAAAGTCCTCGTCTGTAAAGCCGTGGGGGATGGGGAAATAAGCCGCCTGAAAGATAGCGGTTATCGTTTGAACGTGACGGACCGAGGCATCCAACGCGAACTGTAAGACCGAATGGATATCGGGGTCTTTCGATGTGGCCACAAAGTAGGGCAGCATGCAGGCTCCCATACTTTCTGCCAAATACATGCTCCACAGTTGACCGATTTCCGCCGCCGTGAGCTGAATGTTTTCCAGGTTGTGTTGAATGGCGTGGTAGGGCGTCTCCGAAGCCGTGCCGTTGATTCCCTGTTCGAGATTGTTCATTGCTTCCATCCTCCGTTATTGTGCAAAAGCTTCCTCGCGTAGCTTTCCCCCTTTTAGTTGGGATATTCCAATACTTTGCTGACACCTGCTCATAACGGAGACAAAGAAAAGGAATCTAGTTTCATGGAAACTCACAGGGCAATACAACCAGGGAATGGGTTCTAGATCGGATCAAAAAGTCCTCTTAGTTCTTGCTCAGATAGTTTGGACAGCATCGTTTCACCCGGTTGGATCACGGCGTTGATCAGCGCTTTTTTCTTGGCTTGGAGCGCGTTGACCTTTTCTTCCACGGTGCCCTGAGTGAGCAGTTTAATGACCTGGACCGCATGGGTTTGGCCGATACGATGCGCACGATCGGTAGCCTGGTCTTCGACAGCCGGGTTCCACCAGGGGTCGAAGTGAATGACCATGTCCGCCCCGGTCAGGTTTAAGCCGGTGCCCCCGGCTTTCAGGGAGATGAGGAAGACCCGGCCGGAGCCCGCGTTGAAAGCTTGGGCCATTTGGGCCCGGTCGGCCGCTTTGGTCGAGCCATTAAGATAGAAGTGTTCGATCTTTTCGGTGTTTAGATGGTCCTGGATGATCTCCAGCATCGACGTGAACTGGGAGAAAACGAGAATCCGGTGGCCGCTGTCGAGGGCATCGCCGAGAATCTCCCGGAAAAGCTGCATCTTGCCGCTTTCACCGTTGTAATGCTCGACAAACATAGCCGGATGGCAGCAGATTTGTCTCAGCCGGGTTAAAGCCGCCAGAATTTTGATGTGGCTTTTTTCAAAGCCGACGGCGGCAATTTCGCGGGCAATGTCCCGGCGGGCTTCCTGCAAATAGGCCAAATAGATCTTTTTCTGAGGTTCTGTCAAAGAGGCATGGAGCTGGGTCTCGATCTTTTCCGGCAATTCTCTTAGGACATCTTTCTTTAGCCGGCGGAGGATAAAAGGGTTGACATGCCGGCTTAATTCGGATAGTGGTTCCGGATTTTCCCCCTTGACGATGGGTATTTCATATTTTTTGCGAAATTCCTGATGTGACAGGAGATACCCCGGCATGACAAAGTTGAATAAGGACCAAAGCTCGGAGAGGGAATTTTCGATGGGCGTACCGGTCAGGACAAAATAGCCTTTGGCCTGGAGCCGCTGGACAGATTTAGCGTTCAGGGTTTGCGGATTTTTAATGTGCTGAGCTTCATCAAGAAAGCAGTAGGAAAACTCCAGATGGGCAAACTTGTCGATATCCCGCCGGAGAAGGGGGTAGGAAGTAACGATCAGATCCTGTTGACCGCTGCCGGCTAACTGCGCCGCTCTTTCGCGGGGGGTACCGTCAATGACTAGGACCTTCAAATCGGGAACAAATTTGGCGGCTTCCTGTTGCCAGTTATAGATTAAGGAAGTTGGAGCCACCACTAAAGCGGGGTCGGCTTGGGCGCCTTTTTGGTCCAAAATGAAAGAGAGAACCTGTAAGGTCTTGCCCAAACCCATATCATCCGCCAGAATGCCGCCAAGACCGAAAGAAGCGAGGGTTTTGAGCCATTTGAAGCCGGTTACCTGGTACTCCCGCAGGGTGCGCCGCAACGGCTGCGGGACTTCAAATTCCCCGTCCTGGGGTTCCAGAATGCTCTGAACCAGTTGTTTGAACGCCTTGTTGCGTTGGATGCCCGGTAAGTTGGCTTGACGCAGAAAACTGTCGATGTACATGGCCCGATATTTGGGCAGGCTAAGAACCTGCTTGTGCAGATCGGTGGGTTTAAGGTCCAGGTTGTCCAGCAGCAGAGCCACGGAAGCAAGCTCGGGTTGGTTCAAATCAAGAAAGGAACCGTCCCGCAGGCGGTGGTACTTTTTCTTCAGGCGCAGGGAACTAAAGATGTCCGCCAACTCATCCTGAGCAATATCGTTATATTGGAAAGATACCTCCAAGAGGTCCAGGTTTTCGTCGAGGCGAACCCTGCCGGTAAACGTGGTCGCGGAGCGGATTTTGAGTTTAAATTCATCAGAATAATAGATATCGGCTAGATCTCGAAGTTGTGGCAGACAATTCAGCGTGAAATCGAAAAGCCCGTCATCATCGTCACTGAGATGGATCATGCCTTGGGACACGGTGAAGGCGGCTTGTTCCAGGATGCCCAGGATCTTTCGTTCCTGTTCCACGGCGCGAATCAGGATAAAATCTTCGTCGCCGGCTGTCCGGCCGCTTGCCGCGGAAGCAAAAGGATTGATCACTTTGCCACCGTAGTGAAACTCCAGACGGGCGGTGATGCCGTTGTCTTCGGGCCGGTCAAAATAGATTTTCACCACAAGGTCTTCCTGATGAAATTTGCCGGCCAATTTAGAGTCAACGACCAGCTTGCCTGTCCGGTTGATCAGTGGCAGGGCCTCAGAAGCGAAAGATTCCTTTTGTCCGGGCGGGACGACAAGTTTGGATCGAGGCGCCTGCCGCAGAGCATTGAGGAGCGCGGGTAATGTCTCCTGTTGAAGGACCGGGACCCGGTAAATCTGCTGACGGTAAAGGTAGAAGCTGCCGTCGGCAGTCAGCTGCAAGGGAAGTTCTTCCGTTTTCAGGGCCAAAGCCAGACTCTGATTCTGCGGGGTCAAGGCGAACTCTAATGGCAGTTCTGACCGGTTAATGCGGGTTGATTGCTTGGGAAAAGAGTCGGTGGCCAGTTGAAAAACTTTGTCGCCCAAAGCGTCCAGAAATTTTCCGAGGTAATACCCGCGTAAAGGCAGCATTTTTTGGCTGAAAAGAGTGGTTGTATAATAAGGACCTTGCATTTCCACTAAAGCGATATGCTGTTCCCACATTTCCTGAAGCATCGTGATGATCTTCTGATCCTCTGGTTTAAAGGTGTGCCGGGCAGGGTCGTAAGTAAAGCTCCTGCCGAATTCGAGGGTCTTCCCTTTATGAACACAGGTGAGGAACTCTCTAAAATCTTTAACGAGGTAGAGGCGCCGCAAGCCCAGCCGCAACTGTAAGCGCACCGTTCCTATGGATCTGGGAGGAATGTCCAGCTCCACTTCCACTTGCACCGTCTCCCGGGGGATGTCCTCGCGCGGATTGGCCAAGGAGGCGAGGAGTTCGGTAACCATCCGGTTCTGCAGGGCCGGAGCGGGGGCTTGAGAAGCGAGCTGTTTCTGGGCGGTTTTTAAAACGGCCACAATGTGTCTGCAGGCTCCTGTGTGATCGCTATAAGAAAGGCAATTACAGCCATAGGACATGATTGAGCCGTCATGCCCTAAAGAGACCTTTACGCTGTAGAGAAAAGCATCTTTGACCGCGGCGAGGATTTCGCCTGTGCTCGGGGTGAAGGTGAAATTTCGGACCGTTTGCGCGCGATAATGGGCTATCCCCTCCTCGTAAGCCTTTCGGCTGGAGGCTAGGGCGAAAATGATATTATCCGGAATGTTTAGACTAGGCATGGACGAATACTCCTTTATTGGAATGGGGGATGTGGGTTGGAACGAGTTCAACTTTCCCCCTCGGACTGCCGACAGTCTGCTCAGGCTGTTTGAGTGGAGTCTACCTCGGCAAGGTTCAGCTGTCAAGTGGTACCGCGCCCTCAGCCGGTTATCAAGCGGGCTGCTGCCTGACGCTTTCCCTACGCACCGAGCAACCCCTGAATAGTCACGGCAGTGACCTGCCCCGCCTACGCTAAGAGGCGGGGGTTTCAGGGAGAATATCGCCGGAAGGTTGACTGTGCGGGTCATATTGTCTCTTGGTGGCGGCTTGTAATTCCTTGTGGCTAATCCATTTTCCACGGGTCTGATGATGGGACTTGGCGGCCTTTAAGCAACCGTTCCAAGCGCGTCCCGACTCCTTGGACCACCTGCCCTATTTAGAGGCAAAAAAAGGAGCCCGGGGGATGGGGCATCTTTCTTGGCAGGCTTTACATGCCGAAAGACCGTTCCCCCCAGAGGTTGGGCCGGCTGCGGGAAATAGGGCCCGTGAGAGAGCGTTGAGAGCGGCGAAAGGCTCATGGGGCGGCAAGTTCTTCCTTGTTTTCGCCGTTGTCGCCGGCCGGCAAGTCAGGCTGGACATCCTTACGTGTTATTGCCAGGTAGACGACGAAAATGACGATGAAAAAGGTCAAGACGACGCTTGTCAAGCCCTTGCCATAGCCAAGCCCTCCGACAGTGCGGGGCATACCAAACCAGTCGGCAAAAGAGGCGCCGAGCGGACGGGTCATAACATAGGCGAACCAGAAAACGAAAATCTCATTGAGGCCGAAAAGCCGGTAAGCCAGCCAGGGCAGAAGAAAGAGAACGGTAAAAATCACGCCTGAGGAGAAATAGCCCCAATGAAAAGTCACAGCCGTCATATCTCCCGTCGCCGTTCCCATGGCGAAGGTAGACAGCACGGTCATCCAGTAAAACACTTCCCGCCGGCGGGTGCAGATACTGTGAATGGAAAGCGTCTTCTCAACTCTGGACCAGGTGAAGAAAACCAGCATGAGCACGATGGCGAAAGTAATCGTCGAGGCATAGTACGGTACTCCTAGGACAATATGGGTCACATCCGCTACCATCGTTCCAAAAACGGCAACCATGACAACCAGGAGCCAGTAGACATAAGCTACATATCTGCGAACGGCAAACTGAAGGATTAAGGCTGCGATAAAGCCAACCCCACCCAGGATCACCGCCAGGTAGGGGTTCATGTGATAGACCAGGTAATCTGAGGTGGCTTCTCCCATGGCAGTTGTTAATAATTTGACGATCCAAAAGTACAGCGTGACTTCGGGGACCTTTAAGACAAGCCGGCTCTTGTGCTGTAAAGCAACGGACAAGGATTCGCGCATGGTTCACACTTTCCCTTCGCTGAACTGATTCGTGGTCAGAACACGAACACTGTGATCGTAGCACAGGGCCTAGTCCGCAAGCAACAGGGTGGATTTCCGGGTTTTACAGCGCCCAGACACTGTAATTCAGTAATAAGACAGAAGGGCTGGCACTACATTAAGGTGACGCAAAATCCTTGGTCTAGCCGCACAGGCAGGGGCAGCAGGTTGATCCCCCGGAGCCATCGATGTGCCGGTTGTTTGGAGGTGTTGTTCGATAGGTTAGTTGTTCGGCGCGTTGGAAGATTAAAATTGACACACACTGCGGGTAATTGCAGGAATATTCGGACTACACAGCGAAACTCTATAGAGTGCCAAGTGGAGAGAGTGGGTTGGGAGCAACTTTGAGAACGTCAGGGAGGGGCGGATCATGGAATGTCCACGCTGCGGCGTCTATGTCGTTGCGGCAAATCCCAAGTGCTGGAACTGTGGCTTTGACCGCGACCAGGACGATGTCAAGACCAAAGGTGAGAAGAGACCGGGAACTCAGCCGGTCGGCGGAACGAACTGGTTTGTTTGGCTCATGTTGCTGACTGTCTGTCCTGTGGGTTTATGGTTACTGTGGAAATACAAAAAACATTCTCTGCTTCTTCGGGTCGTCTTAACGAGTTTGCCGTTTTTCTTACTTGTGTCCTGCTTTGGAGTTTCCCACTATTCCTCTTACATCCAGAAAAAGGCCGAAGCCAATATCAGGCGCAGAATCGAATTTCGTGATGTTTCGGTTCGGAACGATGCCGGCTTGGGTATGGTACAAGGAAAAGTATTCAATCACGACGACAAAGCGCACAGCTTCGAGTTTAGGGTCTCTTTCTATAATCGAAAACGGCATTTGCTTTGTACGGCTTGCGGAATCGTTATGGGTTTACCGCCGAATTCTGCCGGAATCTTTGAGGCGGTCTCCCGAAAATGGCCGCAGGCAGCGGCCTATTCCGCGGCGGTCTATCCTGAAGTGCGAATCGATTCAGTGATAAATTAGCATCGATTGCCCTCAGATCACCCCGGCCTGTTTCAGTTTTTCAAAAACGCGCTGCGGATTCATGGGCAAGCGGTTAAAGGCTGCGCCGGTGGCGGCCAGGACGGCATTGCGAATGGCGGGAGCGGGGCTGAGTGTCGGGGGTTCCCCCAAAGACTTAGCGCCGAAAGAGCCGGTCGGCTCGGCAGTCTCCACGAAAGCGACCCCGATGTCCGGGGTATCCATGATCGTCGGCAGTTTATAATCCAAGAGATTGTTGTTCAAGGGTCTGCCCGTCTTTTCGTCGAAAAGCAGCTGTTCGGAAAGGGCATAACCTATACCCATGCTCACCCCACCGTGGACTTGGCCTTCCGCCAGGCGGGGGTTGATGATCGTGCCGGAGTCGTGGACATTGTAAATCTCAAGTATTTCGATTTTTCCCGTCTTGAGGTCGACCTCCACTTCGGCAAAGGTTGCACCATAGGGGACCGCGTTCACGCGGGCATTATTGCTGACATCCGCCGTGATGGGCTGAGCGAATACAGTGTCATAATAAGTGTTGAGGGCCGCTTCGGCGAGAGGAAGGACCGTTTCTCCGGAATGCTTGTAGACCACCTGCTCGTTTTTGAGGTCGAGGGCGTGAGCAGGAATATCGGTCATGCCCCAGACAAAATCCAGGATCTTTGCCTTCACGGCCTCGGCCGCTTTCTTCACGGCCATGCCGCTGATGTAGGTTTGCCGGGAAGCGTAGGCCCCGGTATCGAAAGGAGCCGTGTCTGTATCCTGCTCCGATCGCACGTGCACTTTGCCGAGGGGCAATCCCAGAACCTCCGCCGCAATCTGAGCTAGGACGGTATCACTTCCCTGCCCGATCTCGGCGGCGCCGGTCTGAAGCTGGACAGAGCCGTCCTGATTTAGGACTATGCGGGCTCCCGCGATCTCCAAACCAACGGGATGGGTGCCTGAGGCATAACTGAAGCAAGCCACTCCCAGACCCCGGCGTTTGTCCCCCGTTTGCCGCTCAAAGGCTTTTTGCTTTTCTTCCCAGCGGATCAAGGCTTTGCCTTTTTCCAGGCATTCGCGGATGCCGCAACTCAGGACTTTGTTATCGGATAATTCATCGATATGCCCGATTTTGATGAGGTTTTTCCGGCGGAGATCTATGGGATCCAATTGTATTTTCCTGGCGATGTCTTCCATGTGACATTCAAGAGCATAAACCAGTTGAGGTGAACCATAGCCGCGCATAGCGCCGGCCACCGGCAGATTGGTGTAGACGGTACGGGGCTCATAGCTGAGAGCGGGTACGTCATAGAGATAGCGATACTTGCTTCCGGCCGCCCCCGCAATCGAGTGCCCGTGGGAGGCATAAGCCCCGGTATTTGATATAGCCTCAATGCGAATGCCGAGGAGCCGGCCGTCTTTGGTGAGCCCGGATTTGAGTCTGAATGTAAAATCATGGCGCCGGCGGGTATCCATCATGCACTCTTCACGGGTGAAATTCAGTTTGACCGGCCGTCCTCCCACCGCCAGGGTCATGGCGGCTGTCAACGGTTCCAGGCAAGCGTCCTGTTTGGCTCCGAAACCGCCTCCGACGTAAGGCTTGATGACGCGCACCCTGCCCCAGGGGATACCCAGGGCCTCTCCCACGATCCGCCGTATGATATGCGGAATTTGCGTCGAGGTGACAATGACGATTCGGCCCTGAGTATCGACATAAGCGTACGAGATATGATTTTCCAGATGACAGTGCTGGACCATGCTGGTCTGGTATTCCCCTTCGACGATGACGTCCGCTCTGCCGAAGGCCTGCTCCAGGTCTCCCTGGTGAAAGCCCTGGTCAGACAGGATGTTGTGGGGACAGTCTGCGTGAATGAGAGGTGCTCCTTCTCTCAGCGCGGCATCCGGCGTGAGCAACGCTTCCAATTCTTCGTATTCTACCTTGATTAGGCTTAAGGCCTCTTGGGCAATTAACTCATCCGCAGCCACGACGGCAGCCACGGCGTCGCCGACAAACCGCGCTTTATCTGTCAGGATCAGCCGGTCGGCCCGGTCGCGATGCTTGGGATCCAGGTTGAACGGATGCCCTGCCGTGGCAAATTTTATGTGGGGGACATCATGATAGGTGAGAACGGCCTCAACTCCCGGCAGGGCTTTAGCCTGCACCGTGTCAATCTGCCTGACCCAGGCATGGGCATAGGGGCTTCTCAATATTTTTGCCACCAACATGTCTCTCTCAAAAAAATCATCTGTGTATTTGGCTTTTCCGGTTACTTTGGCCACAGCATCAACTCGCTGGGCGCTCTGCCCGACAACAGAGTAAGCCATACTCATCCCTCCGTCCCTGCATTCCTGTGTCATTATACATTGAACCCTGGTTATTGTCTTAAAGATCTTTCCTAACTATACAGGGAGTGCAGAGAAAGTGTTCAAAGAGTGGTTTGGGCTCTGTTGGCGATTAAGGCCGCCCCCAGTGCGGCCGTCAACTCCGGTTCCGGCGGAATGACAATTTCGGCGGCTATTTGTTCGGCCAAGAGCCGGACGAGGGGCCGATAATGGGCTCCTCCTCCCGTAAATACTAGTGTGTCCGCTTGCCCCTGGGTCTCGATGAACCGGGCCAGCCTCGTCGCCGTGCTCTTGAACAGGCCTGCCACGACGGATGTTTTGGGAGTGCCTTTGGCCAAAAGGGTAATAACTTCGGATTCGGCGAAAACCGTGCACATCGAATTGATCGGCACGGGTTCAGCCTCAGCCGCCGAATCCGTATCCTCCGGACGCAAATCCAATCCCTTAAAGATCACGTCCAAAAAACGTCCGGTACCGGCGGCACACTTGTCATTCATGACAAAGCTAACGACCTTGCCTTGAGCGTTTTTCTTAATGACCTTGGCATCCTGTCCACCCAGATCCAGGATATAGGGAACTTCGGGGAAAAAGTAGTGGCAGCCTTTCGCTTGGCAGGTGATTTCCGTGACGACCCGGTTCTCCGGGAAACTGACCCGGCCATAACCGGTAACCACTGTTTCCGCCGGTTCATATTCCCGGCAAGCTTCTTCAAGCAATTCTCGGCCGACAGAGACCGGATCAAAACGGGACGGAACCGCTTTCTTAAAGACCGGTTTCCCATTGTCCAAAATTACCAGTTTCGTGTTGACTGAGCCGAGGTCCAGGCCGGCAGCTTTCATTTCAACATCTCCAAAAAAGCCTCAATCCGGGTTTTAAGCTGGCCTTGATCTTCTTCGGAAAAATCGCTTTCCAGTCTAAGGTGTGGGATCTCGCGTTTTTCCAGTTCTTTGGCCACGGTATGGCTCTCCACCCCATACGGCTGACAAAATTGGAGTGTGAAATCGATCACCCCGTCCACGCGCAAATTGTCCGCCAGACTGAGAATGTCCTTAACTCGGCCGGCGTTGGGGGTGAAACAGGCACAGTTCACGTTGAGGGGGCGCCTGGCGATATTCACCAACATCCCGTCTTTATTTGAGGCAGGCTCCGTCAAATCCCGGTAATAGCGTTCTCCCGTGCACGTCTCTTCGCCCACGACAACGCCACCCGCTTGTTCAATGAGGGCGTGAATCTTCCAGAAGGGGATGGGTTGCGGGGTTCCCGTAATCAGAATACGCGGGGCCTCCGGCGGAGCGACTCCTTCGTTTTGAGCCACTCTTTCTTCCAGTTCAGTACAAAGAAGCTCAACCCGAGAAGCAAACCGCTCCGGGTCGTCAAAGAAGGCCAACTGGTTAATGACCAATACATCCAAACCGTGAATTGGAGCGGGCGACGCTTGGCGCAAAGCAGCCAAGCGTTTGAGAGCAGCCCTTTTCCGGTTGATCTTGGCAATGCCCTCAGCCAAATTGTCTTTTGTCAATTTGACTTCAGTTTCCTTCTCGACAAAGGCCGCAAATTCCCGCACTTCCTCTTCCCAGAAAGCGTTATCTTGAACCCGTTTCTTTTGCGGCAGTTCCATCACATAGGTGGGGACATAGTCGTTGAGGATTTCCCAAGCTTTTTTCTTCCCGTCACAGGTGGTTTCGCCAATTACCCAGTCCGCCACTTGAAAATAGGGGCAAATCCGCTCCAGCTTGAATCCCATAGCCGACTTGATCAAGGGGCAGAGGTTACGCGGAAGAACTTTTTCTGCGGCGGGCACCGTGTATTGGGCTCCGGCACACAAACCGATGCAGGCGCTTCCCGCGGCCACAATGATCTCTTCCGGCACATAGACACAGAAAGTGGCAAAAACTTTATGTCCATTTTCTTTCGCGGCAACGAGTTCTTTAACCCTGATGCCATGGATGTCCCCAACGACCGCGTCAAAATAGGACATGGCGCGCGGACGACGGGACCGCTCCAAAAACAAATTCGTATAGGCCCCCGGCAAAGGGGCCAGAAACTCATCGTGCTTCCCTAAATCCATCCCCAGAGATGCCCACAGTTCTCTATTATCCACACTTTCATCCTCCCAACTTTTCACTCGATTTCGCAAGACCGCATCCGTATCGGTAAAACTCAGGAACATCACCGTATCGCGTGCATATCTGCATCCGCGAAACCCGGCATTTCTCGGAGATGGCCTAGCGGGTTCAACGGGATAACATGCACATCTATATCCGCGAAACCCCGGAAACTTTATCACGCGGAAACACCTGCTTAAACGCGGCCCCTAACACGGGATGCAAGCAGTTTGTACGGTATAAGGCCGGCTAAGAAACTAACCGATGCCCAGCCCCTCCCTACAGCCGCAGAGCAGGAGAGTCCGGATGGGTCAGTGGCCCCAAATCTCTTGGAGTCCTCCGGTTCGAGTTCGCCTCTTCCCGAACAGAAGGCTGCTTATAGAACGTGTGCGGGAAAACCTCGGAATTCATTTCGGGCCTGAGAGCCCTTCCCCAAAGGAATGCATGTACATTGGCCAAATTTGTGGTAAAAAGTACCTGGTTCTTTGAAAACTTAAACCATAGGGTTCCCGGAAGCAAGGCTTGCCAGGGTATAAATTTCGAGTATAAGGAACAAGTAAAGCAGCGGCCTAACGGCGACTGCATAGAGGCCACTTGTACGGCCTGCCGGTTCAGCACTCAGCGAATATTGAGTGCCGGAACTTGGGAATCCTCCCGTTTCAACGCGGGAAGGAAGTCAAGCTATAGGTTAATCACTTTCTGAGCAGAGTGCATGACTGAAATGATCTCCGCCATATTGGACTCCCGGCCAATTTCTATCTTCTCCCTGATCCCGTAGTAATCCAGGCAGGTGACACAGGCCAGAAGTTTTACCCCAAAGTCATTTTCTAGAGCTCTGAGGGCATTGAGCTCGGAAAATTCCGGCAAGAGAAGCTTGACCCCCTTCTCCACAAAAAGGATGTGGTTTGGTTTTTGTTCGGCCTTTTCCAGATTGCGGACAAAGGCTGCCATAAGCTTCCGCCCCAATGCCGGCTCATGGTGACCGATCGTGTCCGAGCTGATTAAGTAGATGAAAGACATGCGGACCCTCCTTTTTTATCATTACTATGATATTATCTATTGTATCACTATAAGGTGATAATGAGAAGAACCCCGGCGAAATCTTCGGGAAAATATTCAGGAGCATGCTCTATGAAGGTCCTTCTGCCGAGCGGCGGGAGGACTTTCACTCCCTTATTGGAGATGGTCGTCATTGAGGGCGAGGCACAATATCGAATCTACTGGCGGGAAATCTTACGGAAGAAGCACGAGTCTGCGTGCTTGACATTTAGCTTATACTATGAAAATATGGTGTCGATCAGAGTTGCATTATTACCTAAAGAGGATTCTCTTTAAATACATAAATACCATAAATAAGCAGATATTTGTATTTGTCAAGATGACGGCAACCGGTGTAGCCAAGTTTCGCATCAAGGCTAACACCCATAATATGGTAGTGAGAACGCGTCAACCCATTTTTGAAATCTTGCAAGGGAGGAAAGAGTTATGTGCGGATTACCTGCATGCGGTCCGGGATACGGACACCACTTTGGCTACGGCGCGGGCCTGGCTGGGGGCTACAGTGACTGGGGCACCGGCTTGCGCGGATACGGACATCTGCAAGGTTATGGGGCTGGCCTGCACCCGGGCTATGATGGGTTCACCGGAGCCTATAGCTACGTGCAAATGGTCCCTTATCCAGTGTACTATCCTGTCCGTCATTATGTGACACGGGAACGAGTGGAACCGCTGCCGCCGGTTCGGGGAAAGGGCTGATACCTCTGTTAAGGCGGACATCCTCTGAGGGGGGATATTCCGAGGGGGATATTCTCTGGGGGTGGCAGTTCTCCGGGGACGGAAATTCTCAGGAGGCGGCCATCCTTTGAGGATAAATACCCTCAGAGCGCTCAGGGAGCACTCGGGTCAGATCTGCAACATTGTTTGCAGATCTGATACTTACTTTTTTTGTCTGCTTAACACAGGGTTTGTTGGAAAAGGTATAAGCAACTGGCCTCATCATAAGGGTCCAGACTAAGAAATTTCTGAGAATAGGTCGATGATTGATGATTTTTGTAGATAAAGAGGGGGGCAAGCCGTGAATTGCCAAGTTCTCAGGCAGGTCCTTGAGGCACTTAATGGCAGGGTGGCAGGGGCGGGTACTTGATCCGTCGGACAAAAAAAGATAAGCTGTAGTGGGTTAGCAAGGGAGATGGGAGGGAGCCATTGGACGAGTTAAGGAAGCCGACGGTTGGTTGCCTGTTGGCAACCGGTGAGTCGGAAGGTTTAAGCACAGAACGATGTCTCCGTCGTTGGCGAGGTCCAGTTGATACTTTTCCGGAGGAGGCATTGATGTGGATGCCAAAATCATAGAGAAAATCAAGAAATTGTTGGCTTTAAGTCAAAGCAGTAATTCCTATGAGGCGGAGTTAGCCATGCTCAAAGCGCAGGAACTTCTTGTCAAACATAAGTTGTCGCTTAAAGCAGTTAAAGAATTTACGGCTGTCAACAGTGATATCAAAGACAACGTGACTCAAGTCACTTTTACAAAGGCTAAATGGAAGGCGAGACTGGCCGGACTGATCGCCGACAATTTCGGTTGTTATCTCTATTTCCAGACTGACCGTACGCATACAGTGGTCTTTTTTGGCAGAGAAGAGGATATTACGGTTTGTAACATTGTTCTGGAGTACGCGCTTGATTGCATTGCGAGCGCCACCAGAAGGTTGAAATATCAGCATAGAAGTTATGGCTTCAGCACCAAGGGAATTGAAAACGATTATGCTTTAGGTTTTATTAAAGGTCTCCGGCAAAAGTTTGAGGAACAGAAAAAGGCCAATCAAGCCTGGGGCCTTGTTCTCGTGAAAGACCAGGAAGTAACGGACGCCTTTAACGCGAAAAAATTCACCCGTTTCATCAATACCGGTACGCCGTACCAGGGCCGCGCGGATGCCTATGCACAGGGGCTGATAGATGGGGAACGCTTCAGTGTTTCTGACAGAATCACGCGAGCAGACGATAGCGGACCGTTGGCTCTGAATTCGGGTGATTAAGCGTGATGGCGGCGGGCCTGACGGGAGACCGTTAGACCTGCGTTGCCATGCGTATGGATAAACGATAACGGTAGGGTTTCCATGGGTAAGTCAAGCGTGCTGTTGTGAGCCGAGGAAACCGTCGAGGACCGGGATGCAAAGCCATACTTCTACATGCTATAATAGGATGTAAATCCAGAATCGGAAGAGCAAAGGATGGTCGGTTTGAAAAGGGCAGTCGTTTTGTTGTCCGGAGGGATGGATTCGTCAACGGTTCTCTACATGGCTAAATCCGAGGGTTTTGAACTCCATGCCATCTCATTTGATTATGGCCAGCGGCACGTCAGGGAACTTGAATGCGCCAGAGCAGTCGCTCAAAAAGCGGGTGTCAAAGAGCATATTGTTGTCAGGACTAACATGGATGCCTGGGGCGGTTCCGCTTTGACGGACAAGTACCTTGAGGTACCGGAGAACGAGCCTGACAAGGGCAGGATTCCTATCACCTATGTTCCCGCACGCAACATGATCTTCTTGTCCTTTGCGGCTTCTTATGCCGAAGCGATCGGCTCTCAGGATGTTTTCATCGGTGTCAGCGAAGTTGATTACTCCGGGTACGTAGATTGCAGGCAGGAATTCATAGACGCTATGGAAAAGGCCATTAACATGGGCACCGTGTGCGCCGTTCAGGATGGCAGGAAAATCAGCATCCGTACTCCGCTTATCCACATGACGAAGTCAGCTGAGATAAAACTCGGTATTAAATTAGGTGTTGATTATGGGCTGACCTGGACCTGTTACAAGGGTGAAGATCTGGCCTGCGGCACTTGCGACAGCTGCACCTTGAGGCTTAAGGCTTTTCGGGAGGCCGGGTATAAGGATCCGATACCCTATAAGGCCGTGTCTTCCGGTGCGCGGCCATTTTATCCCTGAAGCTCCTGCCCCTTAGCCTAAAGCGCAGGCGAGGGAAATTCACTGGTTCCGGAAAAATGACCTCGCGCATAAAGTGCGGATGGGACAGTCTTACGGGCGCGACCGTCTCAGTCTCAACTCTTGACGGTGGGACAGCTTAGTCCTATCGGTAAACATTCTTGGCGGAGGTTAAAGTGAATGGCGTTTGCTACCATTGTCAAAGAATTTACCTTTGATGCGGCTCATAGACTGGAGGGTCACCATGGACACTGCGGAAATATCCACGGGCACACGTATAAGCTGCAGGTAGGGGTCTGCGGAACTATTTTGGAGCGGCCGGGTGCCTCAGATGACGGGATGGTTTTGGACTTTGGAGAGTTAAAACAGGTGGTCAAAACCGAAATAATTAATAGGTTAGACCATCAATTCCTCAATGAGGTCTTGCCTTTCCGCACCACGGCGGAAAATATTTCTGTTTGGGCGGTCAGCGTGCTCCGCCGGGCCGGGCTGCCCGTCAAATTCATCAGGTTGTACGAAACGCCCACTTCCTATGTGGAGATAGACGAAAGGGATGTGCCTGTTGACTGAATCGTACCCTGTCAGCGAAATATTCGAGAGCATCCAGGGTGAGGGTATCTGGACCGGGATTCCGGCCGCCTTTGTGCGCCTGCAAGGATGCAATCTGAGATGCGGGTGGTGCGACACGAAAGAGGCTTGGTCAGGGAAAGCGAGCAACCTGACGGCAAAGGAAATTCTGGCAGAAATTCACCTCGAACACGTTATTGTTACGGGGGGCGAACCTTTACTTCACGACCTGAACGGATTGTTTGCTGCTTTGCAGCACGCAGGGAAGAAAATCCACGTTGAAACAAATGGAACACAACCCTGGCGGGAAAGTTACCCCCCGGACATTTGGCTGACGGTTTCTCCCAAAGAGGAAAGCGGTTATGCGGTTCATCCATCACTGCCGGAAAGGGTGGGTGAATACAAGTTTGTTGTCGACGAGGCTTTCCGGCCGGAGGTTATTCGGAAATTTTACACGCGTCAAGAGCACAGGCGTCAAGAGCCATTGATCTTTCTCTCACCGGAAAATGTTCGCCCTGAGATGGTGGAAAAGGCTTTTCAGATGGTCCTGGAATATCCGTTCTGCCGGTTGATGGTGCAAATGCATAAATTGATCGGGGTTCGGTGAGGCCCGGCTTATTTGGCAGATCGGGGGCTCACATGGGAGATCGGGGGCTCATTTGGGAGACCGGGCTTATTTGCTCGTTTCCTCCCGCGGCTTGCACGTATTAATCCCTAAAATTTTGCTGACCGGGCAGTAAGCGATGGCTCCGGTGATCAGAGGGGCCAAACCGACAATTCCCCACCAATTGCGATAGACCAGGCCGGCGAGCAAAATGACAATTCCGGCCGCAATTCTGATAACCCTTTCTGTGGTTCCAACATTACACTCCATGAAGAGTCACTCCTTCCAAAGGGGAATTTCTTTTTTGTCCTTTGAGAAAGCAGTCTCCTTGCAGTCTCCTTTGAGAAAGCAGTCTCCTTTGAGTAAGTAATCTTACGAAAAAGTTTTCGCGCATTTTTCGCTCTGCTTTGTAAATAGAGTCCCCTGGAAAACTGCTAATTCGAAGAAATTTCGGCCAAAGATATCCAACCAAACCCGCATGAATAAAGGGTTTACCAGCGGAGGCGTTGGCTGGATGTTATAAAATACGGACTTTTTCAGGGGAATCTGAATAGATAGTTCTTGAATGTTTCGTTACCGATGTGACAGCAAATTATAGACGGCAGACGCAGTCTCGGGCAGGACCAAAAAGTATCCGGCCACGAAGTCCAATAGTTCATTCATGCTAAAGCTCAACTCCTTTGCGATTATTATTCCCACAAAGGGCCAAGATTTTACGCCGATTCGCAGGTTGATAAGCAATAATGACGTTGACGAGTAGTGCGGCGGTTTTGCTTGCGGGTCTCGCTTGGGCTGACAATCGAAACCAATGCCGATAAGGAAAGGTGGGGACCGTTGCATTGAAGAGAAAAGGTCTATCGATTCTTTTCCTTGCCATGGTTCTGCTCCTGGGCGCGGGAACCCTGGCCCTGCATACCTGGTATACCCGGCAGAACACACATCCGCCGGGTTGGTCCGATTCAACGGGAAATAACGGCGGGACAGGTCCGAAAGCTCCTGGCTCCGAGACAGAGCCGTCAGCCCCTGCCGACGCTTTTGCCATCCGGGGAGTCATTGAAGGCTTCTACGGTCAGCCTTGGACTATGGCCCAGCGCGTCAGCATGCTGGAGTTCATGGGACAAAACCATTTCAATACCTATCTTTATGCTCCCAAAGATGATCCCTATCAGCGAGCCAAGTGGGGAGAACTCTATCCGGAGGCTGGAATTCAACAGCTAAAGACGGTCGTGCAAACGGCCAAGAAAAATGGGATTTGGTTTGTTTATTCCCTCTCACCGGGAATTCCGGTACCTCTTTCCGGATCCTTGACGGGAAAAATGATCTCCGACTCGATTACCTTCTCGTCGGCCCAAGAGGTGCAACGTTTGGAAAGCAAAATCGATCAACTGCGTTCCATCGGTGTAGAGACGTTTATGCTGTCTTTTGACGATGTGGAACACACTCTGAAGAGCGCGGATCAAAGGGTATACGGCTCGGATTATCCGCGCGCTCACGTTGACCTAGCCGATAAAGTGCTGCGCGATGAACAAGGAAAAGACCCGAACTTCAGATTGTGGTTTGCCCCCACCGACTATTACGGCTTGAAGGACAGCGCCTATTGGCGCACCCTTCGTTCCCGGCTCAACCCTTCGATTCAAGTGATTTGGACGGGCCAGTGGGTTTTGAACAAAGAAATATCCGGCAGTCAGGCTGAAAAAGCTGGGCAATTCTTAGGCCGAAAACCGCTGATCTGGGACAATTATCCCGTCAATGACTACACCTACGTGCAGAAAAAGGCTCCCCAGTTATTCATGGGACCCGTGGAAAACCGTTCTCCCGCTCTTTCGGCTCAGGCAAGCGGAATGCTGGCTAACCCCATGATCCAACCCCAAGCTTCGAAAGTAGCCCTCAGCACCATTGGACAGTATCTCTGGAATCCCGGCTCTTACAATCCCGAGGAGGCTTTCACTCTAGCGATCCAAGCCAGGCGGGGGATAGGAAGCGTGGCGGCTTTCCGCCGATTTTGTCTTTATTCGAGTCAAAGCCTGCTTAACGACAGCGGCAATCCCTATTTCCTTCAGCTCACCTCGGCTTTCTGGCAAAGTTACCGTGCCGGGAATCCGGGAAGCAGCGAGTCAAATCTGCGCCGGGAATTGCAGGCGGTCAGTGATCTGCCCGCTACCCTGAACCGGACCATGACCAACAAAGAACTCTTAAGCGAAATTAGCCCGTGGCTGGCTAAACTGGGACAGGAAGGGCAAGCGGGTTTGCTGGCGCTTAATTACTTGGATTTATCGTCCCGGGATCCGGGAAAATCCGCTTTGAAGAGCCGGCTGGAGTTGAGTGTACAAAAACTGAGTGAGAACAATTTGCGCATCGGCTCAGAAATTCTGGAATTTACACGAACCGCCTTGTTGCATTAATGTCCTCGCTAAAGAGCAACGGCTGTGATTAGACCCCATATCAACATCAACCGTATGTCCGCAAGCTGTGCTAAGATAAAGCATATGAACGCTTAGAAAGAGAAACCGGAGAAAAGTTGAGAGGCGGCTCAGGGAGAAAGTTAAAGTAATGATTGGAGGGGCCCCTGTCACGCAAAAGTTTGCCGACGAAATCGGGGCGGATGGCTATGCCGCCCATGCCAGCTTTGCCGTAGATAAAATGAAAGAATTAATGGGTGCCTCCGTTTTGAGTGCTTGACATTTGGCCCATTCTATGAAACTATAGGGTTAAAAGAATTGCATCGTTTCTTAAAAAGTAACCTCTCTAAATACGCAAAGAGTTTCGGCGAAAGTGTCCACTGGACACTTTCGTCACCGAAGTCTCAATGCCTGATAAGTGCATGCAATTCTAAAAAGATGGAGGTAGGAAGTATGGGAAATCGTATTGCAGTGGGGGATATGGCTCCGGATTTCACACTCAAGGATAATCGGGGGAACATGGTCAATCTCGCCGGGTACAGGGGGCAGAAAGTGTTGCTTTCCTGGCATCCCTTGGCCTGGACCGGCGTCTGCGCTGAACAGATGAAAGCGTTGGAGAGTCATTATGCCCGTTTTGAAGAACTGGGCACGATTCCCTTGGGGCTAAGCGTGGATCCTTATCCATCAAAAAACGCCTGGGCTAAGGAACTCAAGATCGCCCGCGTTAAATTGCCGTCTGACTTTTGGCCCCATGGGGAAGTTGCCAAAGCCTACGGCTTGTTTCGAGAGGAAGAGGGCTTTTCTGAGCGGACGAATGTCATCCTCGACGCAGAGGGGAAAGTCATCTGGCTGAAGGTATATGGGATTCATGAACTTCCGGATATTGAAGAGGTCATTAAGGTTTTGGAGAAATTCTAGATCTAACGTTGACCTCAGTTCACTGCAAGCAATCCAGGAACATCGCTCACGGCTCCGGCAAGGTCCGGGGCCTTTTTTGTTGGTACGGTCGCACCCCTTCTCCCACCAGCTGATCAGATGGAAATCAGGCGCGCCAAGGCTTGATTGTGGTATAATGTGACAGGATCAACTCGCGAAGCTGAGAACGATTACTCGATCAAGAGACGCTGATGAAGAAGGGATGTTCGATGCAGAGAAAAGCTGAAGTTGTGCTCTGTGGCAAACTCAAGATTCTTCAGCAGCGGGACAAGGAAACATTTCTCTCGGACTTTGAAGCGGTGGACGCGCACGTAACATTCTCGAAACCGAGTGCAACGCGTGTGCTTAACATATATCATGTTTTTGCCAGTAAGATGAGTTTCCCTAAATGGTGCATTAAGTCTAAATGGCGCATTAAGTTAAGAAGAGTCTCCATGAATGACGGGTGACAAAGATTTACGAATTCCTGTACCGCTGCTGTGGGAGCGGCTATGGGTGCAAAGCCTGTCATCGGATTATCTCTACAAGGAGAGACTTAAAAGACGACTGGCCGGAGAGCCGGTGGACAGGGCTCCTAACTGTAATCTTATTATGGCTTTTGCCCCGCTTTATATTGGCAAAACGCAATCCCAGTTCTACCTTGATTACAAGGTGCTGCTGGAGTCCAATCTACGGGTGGCTAAAGATTTTGACCTGGATATTCTGGGGGCTATTTCCGATTCGTTCATGGCCGGCTGGGAAATTCCCCACTCCACCCCGCACGAAAATCTAAAAGCCATCGCCGAGGCTCTGCGTGATTATCCACGCTATTAATTCAGGAGATGATAAAATGACCGACAAAATCAACGTGGGGTTACTGGGTTACGGATTTGCCGGACAGGTTTTCCACGCGCCTCTCATCAACGCCGTTCCCTCTCTGAATATGTACGCCGTTGTTGAACGTCATGGCGACAAGGCCGTGCGGCATTATCCGGGAATTAGGGTGTATAAAAGCAGTCAGGAACTCCTCCAAGACCGGACGGTCGATTTGGTCGTGGTGGCGACTCCTAATTCCAGCCACTTTGAATTGGCACGGGAAGCGCTCATGGCGGATAAGCATGTCGTGGTTGACAAACCGTTCACTCCGACAGCGACGGAAGCACGGTCCTTGATAGAGCTGGCCCAAAGGCAGGGAAGGATACTCAGCGTTTATCAAAACAGGCGCTGGGACGGAGATTTCCGGACGGTCCAGGCACTGATCAAGGGCGGTATCCTCGGGGAGATTCTGGAGTACGAAGTCCACTATGACCGGTTCCGGGCTGAGGTGAATCCTGAGGCCTGGCGCGAATCGGGAGAACCGGGTTCCGGGATCCTCTTTGATTTAGGTTCTCACCTGATCGATCAAGCCCTGGTTCTGTTTGGGCAGCCTGACACCGTGACCGCAGACTTGAGGGTTCAAAGGGAGGGTGGCAAAGCAGTCGACAACTTCGAGATCATCCTGACCTATCCGGAACTCAAGGCTACTCTTAAGGCCGGCATGTTCGTGCGGGAGCCGGGCCCACGCTTTACCCTTCAGGGTAGAAAAGGATCATTTCTGAAATACGGTTTCGACCCGCAGGAAGATGCTTTGAAAGCAGGGCAAACCCCAGACGCTGTTTCAGCGTGGGGCGTTGAAGCTAAGACGCAGTGGGGCAAGCTGAATGCGGAAATCAGCGGAGTGCATTTTGTGGGTTTTATTGAAACCCTACCGGGATCTTACCAGGCATTTTATGAGAACGTCTCCGACGCCATCCTCCATGGCCGGGAACTTCGCGTCAAGCCTGAAGAAGCTTAGCAAACGATTAAGATCATTGAACTGGCTATCCGGAGCAACTCAGAAAGGCGTACGCTTAGCGTGTCAGGGTCAACCTTGTAGATACTGTACGCAAGTCAACGTTGATTAGGGTAGATTCGTGAGGGCCGGCGAGGATTAGCGAATCTAACCGGCAAGACGGTGAGGGACTGCCAATCAGAAGTTCCCGGCGAGCTGCGGTTGATTTGGGCATCATAGCTGCCGGAATAAGCATTGGAACCGTCATTGACAATAGTAGCACTGCTATCTGAATTTCTCCATTGCGTGGATCCCAGCTCAAAGGAGGAATTCTCCAGCAGGTTATAGCCTCTGGCCAACGGGCTCTTCTCAAACATGACATTGTCAAAATAACCGTCATAGGGGCCATAAGTGATGGCCATGACTTTGGAATAGCAAGAACCGCTGGGTGGCGTAACCGTTGCAATGTAGCGCTGCCAATTTGTACTGCGGACATTGAACAAACGGACGACCCCGATTGGGTTATAACTGGAGTCGTACCAGTAAACATTGATACAAGCCCCATTGGAAGGGCCGGTTTGCCCGGTTTTCAGGTAGGCGCTGACGGTAAAAGGATCAGTGGTCGGCCCGGTTAGGTTGATATAGTTCGTCCATTGATAAGCATAAGCAGATAAGCATAAGCAGATAAGCATAAGCATAGGTTCCGGGGTTGATGTGCAAGACGTGACTGTTTCCGCTGCTGTCGGCAAAGGGGCTATCCGCCGTACCGGTGACGCTGACATCGTCAACCTGGTTATAAGCCCCGCTGGGGGTATAAGCCGTCCAGTTCACGGGTTGACTCCCGCTTAACTGTTCAAAACTGCCATTGAGGATCCGGTTGTCGGCTACCCCGAGCAAATTGGATTCGGTGGTGACATTTCCTTGGTGGTAGCTGTAGGCTCTGGAGTTTAATGTTCCGACGGGCATCCAACTGTTCTGATGGGGTATTGGTCGTGGTATATTTATAGATGGACATGGCCGCATCGGTAACGATGGCTCCCGACGGAAGGGTAGGTTTGGGAAATTTGATTAAAGACAGGCCAACCCCTTGATTTACACTATCATAACCGGTCGTCATGTAGGAAGTAGGATAATAATAGGTATCCGGGGCATAAGAGGCAATATAGGTGCCCATTCCGCCACCGGCACTAGTGGTTGTGTACCAGTTCTTGGTCGCAAAAGAAGGGTCGAGAGTGATGGGATAGGCACGTGACGGATCGTCCAGCCACTTTAAATTCCCGGTCAGCGTAAGGGTATAAATATTAGGGTCTTTACTCGGGGACAGCGTCATACTCACGTCCCGGCTTAACTGCTGCTTACTATCTGACTAAACGGTTTGGGAATAACAAAGTCTGTTTTGCCGGTTTTGGCATCCTGTAGCGTAATGCTGCCGTCACTCTGTGGGACCGGGGTGAGTCCGTCCGTGTTTAATTCAAACTGAAAGGCATTCGGCCTGGAGGTCCTTCAAGAGGATGTTTTCCTTCAGGCCGTCTGAGAAAGGTTGGTACTCTAGATCGGTGTCTTGGAAGATATCCGGGTAAGTGACCGTATGCGTGCGGTTCACCGCCCGCACGGTACGAACGTGGTCTAAACGCCAAGAAACCTTGTGCTGGGAGTCGAGTCTCAGCTGCGCGAGAAACCGGGCCGCAGAGCTCTCGGCGAAACGTGTCTGAAAAGCGTTGGCCTTATTCTGCAGGCTAAATCCCGGTTCGCTCGAAGGGACTAATTGGTTGGAAATGTCCTGCCACTGGCCGTGGGTATCTTTGTAATGCAGGGAGCCAATGGAAACTTGGGTCGTGTAGCTGCCGTCTGAGTTTACATAAGTACGGGAGTGCTGGGTACGCCTGCTCGCCAAACTGAGCAGGTGGCAGAGGGAGGAGGAGTAATTCCCGTACTTTCGAATGAGACGATATTCATCCCCGGCAATGTGGGTCCGCAGAGCGGATTAACCCGCGGCAGATGGTTATCAATTGGGGTGGTACCGCGAAAGACCCGCAGCTTTCGTCCCTAAGGGGCGAAAAGAGCTGCGGGATTTTTATTTTTTGCCACCTTGGTCCCGTTTCTGCTCAGGGTGGCGGAAGCGGGATCAAGGGAAGTTGAACAAAAAAAGAAAAAAAGAAAAAAAGAAAAGGAGAAGGAGAAGGAGAAGGAGGCGTTTACCTCATGAAACTGAGCGCGTCGGCAGAGGAAATTGCGGCCGTTACTTACATCCGGAACCGGCCAAGGCCTTAAGTGATGGACCCCAATCCCTGACCCCCACTGCTTTCTCTCGTCTGGCCGAAGAGGTGAAAAGGCTGGCGGAATCAGTGGGGCGAAGTGTCTAGGTGGGGCCGGGGGATTTGGTTACTCATTGCATTTTTTCTTCCAGTACTTGACACAGT
Source organism: Acididesulfobacillus acetoxydans (assembly GCF_902729405.1). GTDB lineage: Bacteria > Bacillota > Desulfitobacteriia > Desulfitobacteriales > Desulfitobacteriaceae > Acididesulfobacillus > Acididesulfobacillus acetoxydans. The sequence continues at coordinate 2,908,798 of NZ_LR746496.1, read as the reverse complement.
ACGTTAGCCGCCTTATAATTAGGCTGCAAAGGGGGTTTGCCATGTTGTTCCAATTTGGTTTGAGAGATTTACCGGAAGAACAGACGCTCCAAGAGTATGCCCTGCGCTTTCCGGACTTGGACAAGGAAGCGGCCGTCGCCGCTCTGGCCTTGCTGAGAACTGCGTCCGATTTGTCAAAAGTATTTGATTCCTTTTTTGCTTCTTTTGATATAAGCTGGGGGCGCTTTATTATCCTGATGCTGCTCTATCGTGAATATCCCCAGAGTTTAGATTTTGCTCTTCTCAGTGAAAGGGCGGAAATTACGAAGGCGACCTTGACAGGACTCATCGACGGACTGGATAATCAAGGCTTGGTAGAACGCAGGCCCCATCCGACCGACCGGCGCAAACAATTGCTGTGTTTAACAGCCGAGGGATTGGCCCTGTTAGAACGCATGCTGCCATCTCATTACAGAACAACGGCCTACTATATGTCGGGGCTGAACAAAGCAGAACTCTTGGAACTGACTGAGCTCCTAAACCGCTTGCATGAGGTATTGACGACCATCCGAGAATGAGCGGAGGGATCAGTTAAATTTAGGACATATGACATATATGGTAAGAATCCTCTCACTTAAGAACCGCGTTTTTCCAGACGCCACGGCTAGCGGGTACAATCACATTACGATGGCAGCTCGATTTCACGGAGAGTAGTTCACTTTAAGTTGAGGAGTGGTTTTGCTCTGGCGGAAAGGGGAGTTTATTCATGAGCAGATTTCCGGCGGCGGTCATCGCCACGGCTTTTGCCACTTTTATAGCTTTCATCGGTATCGGTGTGGTGGACCCTTTGCTGGCCTTGATAGGCAAAGCGATGGGGGCTACGCCGTCCCAAGTGGAATGGCTGTTCACCAGCTATATTGCCGTCATGGCCTTGGCCATGCTGGTGTCCGGGGTGCTGGCGACGCGGATTGGCGGGCGGCGGACCATGTTGATCGGCTTGTGCCTGGTGGTAGTGTTCGCCTTTTTGTCGGGAAAGGCACCGAGCATCGGAGTACTGGCCATCATGCGTGCGGGTTGGGGACTGGGCAACGCCCTTTTTACCTCAACGGCGCTATCCATCATTGTGGGCGCTTCGGGTGGCAGTGTCGCCTCGGCGATCACCCTGTATGAGGCGGCCTTGGGGTTGGGGATTGCATCCGGCCCTTTACTGGGAGGATTCCTCGGTTCGTTGAGCTGGCGCTTTCCTTTCTTCGGTACCTCGGCCTTAATGTTACTCGCTTTGCTGGCGACCTTTTTTACGGTCAAAGAACCCGCGAAGCGTGAACCGCCCCGGGCCGCCAAAGACATATTCGTCGCCCTGCGCCATCCGGCGGTCCTCTTCAATGCCCTGGTCGGACTCTGTTATAGTTATGCTTTTTTTACCATCCTCGCCTATTCTCCTCTGACCCTAAATGGACTTCCTCCCAGTCTGCTGGGGTATACCTATTTTGCCTGGGGTATAGTGGTAGCCCTCTCCTCAGTCGTGATCGTCAATTGGCTGCGCCCGCTCGTGGGGGTGGTGCGGTTGCTTTGGTTGAACCTGGTGGGTCTTATCGTCGTTTTTGTTCTCGCCGGTTTTATCCATGGTTACGGTCTGCTCATCTTGATTGTCGTTTCTGGACTGTTTTGCGGGATCGGGAATGCCCTGTTCACCACCCTGGCCATGGAAGTGTCCCCGTTTTCACGCTCCATTTCCTCCGGTGCCTATAATTTCATGCGCTGGGCCGGAGCGGCGGTGGCACCTATTTTATCGGGCTTTATTGGGGAAAAGTATGGGATGGGTATCCCGTTTTTGATAGCGGCAATGCTGGTGCTGGTGGGCTGGATTGCGCTCTGGCGCTATGGTTCGGTCTTGGACAACGCCCTTAGGGCGAATTTGGCGAAAGAAAATGGGGTGTCTTGAAGTGGAAAAGACCTATCCGGTCGCCCGCCTGGAAATGACCATTGGCTGGGGCGATTGCGACGCCGCCGGCATCACTTATTATGCCAGGTATTTCGATTGGTTTACCAATGGGCGTTTACATTTGCTCAAGAGTTTCGGCCTGCCCTATATGACCACGTTTCAGTATCAGGATATTTCGCTTGTGGGGCTTGAAGCCAATTGTCGGTATAAGAAATTGCTCTTTCCGGATGAAACCGTAGTTTTAGAGACCTCTCTCCCGGAACTGAAGCGGACGAGAATGACTTTTGTCTATAAGGTCTATAAGCAAGATGGCCAGTTGGCTGCCAAAGGGACGACGGTCCATACCTATGTCGATCATCAAGGCAAGCCGTTTGACCTAAAGAAGCGCCATCCGGAGCTGTGGAGTAAACTCAACAGTCTCCTCGGCGCGGACGGGAACGAGGAGGGAGGCCGTGGATAAAGAAAGAATCGTCATCACAGGCATGGGAGCCGTGACTCCGCTGGGGATTGGGGTGGAGTCTTACTGGAAGGGCTTAATTGAAAACCGTTCAGGGATTGGGCCGCTCAGGGAGTTTGAGCGTGAGCTGCCCTCGCGGATCGGGGGGGAGGTGAAGAACTTTCTGGCCGCTGATTTCTTGGGGAAAAAGTTAAGCAAGGAAACAGATCTCTTCATGCAATTTGCGCTGGTGGCGGCAGAGGAGGCCCTGAGAGCTGGAAATCTCCGAACGGTAGGGAAAGCCGAGCCTTGTCGCTCTGCACCTAACGAATGGAGGAGCTATCCGGAGGAACCTCGTGACGATAAAGCAACGGTGTCTCTCTCAGGGGCGGATCCCGGCCGTATCGGAATTGTTCTGGGTACGGCTCTGGGGGGAGTTAAGACCTTGACGGAAACGCAGGAAGAGCTGGATCTGGATTCCTCAGCGAAAATCAGTCCTCACTTTATACCTAAAATGCTGAACAACGTGGCCGCGGCTCAAATTGCCATTAGACAGGGTTGGCGCGGGCCGAGCCTGACAGTGAGTACGGCGTGTTCCTCCGGAGCCGATGCCGTAGGTCTGGCGACTCTGCTCTTGCGGGCGGGCGAGGCCGATGCGGTCTTGGCGGTGGGAGCCGAATCGCTCTTTTGCTCTCTGATGTACGCCGGGCTGCTGGCGGCAAAGGCTCTGTCCCGACAAACGGAACGACCGGAGAAAGCCAGCCGGCCCTTTGATCTTAACCGTGACGGGTTTGTCATGGGGGAGGGAGCGGGGGCGGTGCTTTTGGAGACTTTGCCCCATGCTCTTAAACGAGGCGCTATGGTCCGAGCGGAAATATTGAGTTATGCCAGTCTCACCGACGGCTACCACACGACGGCCCCTGATCCCACGGGACAGGGAGAAATCAGATGCATGCAAAAAGCTTTGGCTCAGGCCGGGCTGGAACCCGCCGCCGTCGATTACATCAATGCCCACGGTACTTCAACCCGGATAGGGGATCGGGTTGAGACCCAAGCGCTCAAAGCGGTCTTTGGACCGAGAGCCTACCAAATTCCTGTCAGCTCAACCAAAGGGGCAACCGGTCACCTCATGGGAGCCGGGGGAGTCACGGAACTGATCGCCTGTGTCAAAGCGATTGAGCAGGGCGTGGTGCCGCCTACCCTGAATTATGAAGTTCCCGATCCGCTCTGCGATCTCGATTATGTACCCAACCGGTCCCGCCCGGTCGAATTGAACATCGCTATGTCCAATTCATTTGGTTTCGGCGGGCAAAATGCCAGTCTTATCGTCAGCCGTTATAGGGAGTAGGACCGGAAAACCGAACCGGCTCCGGAACTTGCCCGGGTAATAACCAATACTTTGCAGACACGGGCAGATACGGCGACCCCTCTTCGGAGGTTTACATCATCTGGCGTTTTAGTGTCAGGATCCCGGCAATCACCGGATCGTGTTCCGGAATTCCGGAATTATGGTCTGCAACATCCGTAGTAATGTTTCCGTAGCGGGTGTTTGCGGATCCGCGGGCCGCAATTGTGAGGTGTCTGACGGACAATTGTACTGGATTAAACTTGTCTGTCAGATATCGGACAGTCTAGGCCGTCCGTATTTGGACATCATGCGATAGCCAAAACAACAGTAGAAGTATCTAAAAGAGCAGAAGCATCTGAGGTAGTATCTATATCTGAAGAAGTAGAAGAAGTATCTGAAGTAGAAGTAAGAGTAAATGAGAGATTACAAGAGATTACAAGAGATTATGAGAGGTAATAGGGGATAAGGTAATGAGAGATTATAAGAGGAGGTTTGACGGCTGTGGCAGAAGGACTTTTCACTTATGATGTCACTATGTTTAAAGAGACCTTTGAGCATGAATTTACTTATCTTAATGGATTCTTGCGCAATGTACACCGCTTTGCCGGAAGAAGGGCTCTGACCTGTCCCTTACGGGAGAAAACCTGGACTTACAAGGAACTGAATGAGGAAGCCAATCAATTAGCCCACGCCCTTGAGGCAGATGGCGTCGGAAAAAATGAAGTCGTGATGTACCAACTGCTCAATTCGGCGGAATTCGTTTTCTGCTACCTGGCGCCGCAAAAGCTGGGTGCGATTAATTGCCCAATAAATTTCCGTCTCTCACCCGGCGAAACTGCTTTTATCATCGACGACAGCAGGCCGGCCGTCTATGTTTTCGACGCGGAAATCCGGGAAACGGCGGAACAGGCTTTGGCCATGGCTGAACATAAACCGCGCCGGCTGGTGATGGTGGATATATTCGGACAACAGGAGCCGTCGGCCGGGCAAGTGACGTATCAGGATTATGTCCGGAACCGTCCGCAGGAAGATCCCGTACCAGCCCGCCAGGCTCATATCTATGATGAAACAACCCGCCTCTATACCTCTGGCACGACGGGCATGCCCAAAGGAGTTCCCATCAACAACATCAATGATCTTCTGTCCGCTCATGATGTGATCATGCATTTCCCCTTGAGTTCTGAGGATCGCACGATGAATATGAGCCCTTGGTTTCACCGAGGAGGCCTGCATTCCGGGGGACCGACTCCCACCCTCTATGTGGGGGGAGAAATTGTCGTCCTTAGGCAATTCTATCCTAAAGGGTGTCTGGAATTGGCCGAAAAATACGGAGTTACTTTCTTGATCGGAGCGCCACCCATGCTAAAAATGCTGTATGAAGCTCAGCTCAAGACTCCGGCAGACCTCAGCCGGTTGAAAGGGATCGTCACGATGGGCGCCCCTTTGGAAAGGGAGGCTTGCATCCGCTTCCAGGAAGCTCTCACTCCGAACATTTTCAATGGCTACGGTACCTCGGAAGCCTTTTGGAACACCTTTCTCAGGCCCCATGATTTGCCGGCGATGGCCGGTTCGGCGGGCCGGGCCTGCACGGATGACGATGTGGCCGTGGTTAAGACCTATCCGGACCGCAGGGGAGAGCCGGATGACTATGTGGACAAAGACAACCGCGAGGTCGGGGAGATCATCGTGAAGGCCCCGAACAAAACGACCTACACTTATCTCAATGACGCATATGGCAGTGAAAAGGTGTTTTATAAGGGTTGGATTTATATCGGGGACGTCGGGACCTGGGACGAAAACGAGTTTGTGACGATTGTCGGACGCAAGGACGATATGGTGAATTCCGCCGGCGAAAACATCCATCCCGTACAGGTCGAGGAAGTCCTCAACCAGCACCCTAAAGTGAAAGAATCCATCGTGACCGGGGTCCCGGATGAATTGCGCGGGGAAGCGGTAGCCGCTTACGTTATCAAATCAGACCCCACCCTGACGGCCAAAGAACTGACAGATTTTTGCAACAATCATCCCATGCTGGCCAAATATAAACGCCCCCGTTACTATCGTTTCGTCGAAGAGCTGCCATTTACTGCCACAGGAAAGAAAATGCACTTTAAAGTCAAGGAACAAGCGGCTCACGATTTGGCGCAGGGTTTGCTGGAGAGGGTTTAAGGGGTGACATCCGAGGGTGAGAATCGGAAAAATGAAAGAGCTCCCAATGTGAGTGGTTTGCCGGAATTTGGCGGACGGAATGTCGAGTATAAAGTGGTTGATCCGGTGAGGAAATGAAGAAAGCGAAGTCTAACCCTCGCATCATCATAAAGTATAAAGTAAAAGAATCCAAAACCCCGTTTGCAAAGACGGGGTTTTGCGTCCGTCACTAGTCGTACCCACATATGACCCACATATGCCGATCGGGAAAAAAAGGATCCCAAGCACGGTCACTCTATGACGTATGGCTTGAATCGTCCGCTTCGGTCGCCTGGTCGTCTCCAACTTGACATAATATCTATTATAGGACCTAAAAAACCCGTACAGGGACTGTTCAAAAAAACCTCTTCTATAAGGGTATAAAGGGTATAAGGGCGATGGTCGCTAGGGTTCACCGGAACACCGAGGCATTTCGCTGTTCAGAGCCTCCCCCGTGCCTAAACACTTATGTGCATCTCCCCAGGGATTCCTTACCTAGCCCCGGTTCGACCGTCTCCGGCCAGGCTGCGACTTCTGGCGCAGTCTCGCCGGAGCGGGTTTTGCCCCACCCCTTTTTAGGGCAACTGAAAGCTGTTATAGTGCTTGTGAAAGAATGTTTTTACTCACAGCAAAAGATACCCCTTAAGCATCGGTTCCACAAACTCGTACTTACCGCGCTCTATTTTTTCGATAAGCCCCCTATTAACGAGCTGCCCCAGCATACGTTTGACGGTGTTCGGGTGGTTGTCCTTGGAGTACAGAGTTGTTCCCCTGGCTATGCGCAGCAACAGCGTCTTGCTAACCGAATCAAGGCTCCCAATGACCTCATTAAACCCCTGGGACAGAAACGCAAAGGCCCGGTCTTTGCCCAGCAAAATATGTTCAAGGCCCAACACATTTTCTCCACTTTCGATAAAAGCCTGGTACACCTCAGACCAGACCAACATCGTATCCTGCGGGTGCCCGCCGGTAATGTCCAAAATCATCTGGACTGCTTCGGACGAAATGGGAATACCCTGCTCGGCAAACTTCCTTTTAATATATTGAGCCATTGCAACTAAGGGGATCGGCGGTACCGGCAAGAAGAGAGCAAACCGATAGAAGGCTTGGTTTTCGTCCGAGAAAATGGTTCTCATCATGCTGGGGTGCGAAGCCATGAAGAGATAATTGACATGGGTATGCAACTGGATATGAGCGCGGATTACCTTTAAACTGTTTTGGCCAGCGACCCTCTCGACCTCCTGAAATTCGTCAAACACGACAATAAGTTTTTTCTTGTCTGCCTTGGCCAATTTCTCCGGTAAGTCCAAGGCTTCATCGAAAAGTTGATCATCAGAGATATTCTTGGCCGTATGAGCCAGAGATAGCTCAAGCTCCTTGCTATAAAGCCCCCTAACCGAACTTGAGCCATAGCCCCTTATAGGGTACACTGAAGATGTGGAGGGGGATATGGTGAAGCGTAATTGATACTCAAAAGAATTTAAGACCGAGGTTCTTCGAGAGGTACGGGAGGTCGGCAACGCGGTTCCCGTAGCCAAAAAACATGGGATAAGCGTTGGGCTAATCTACCGTTGGGGAAAGCAGAGTGAGCACACGGCGTGGGAACAGGCTTCTGACGAGGCAAAGAAGATAGCGGAGTACCTTCCGTCACCCAAGGAATTTCGCGAGCTCGAGGAGGAAAACGGAAGGCTCAAATCGATTCTTGGAGAAAAGGACCTTGAGATCGCAATTTATCAGGATCTTCTAAAAAACCGCCAGCCCGGCTTTCCGAAAAAATAGAGGTTGCTGAGCAATGGATTGACCGGGGATATGCAGTAGCTCATGTGCTCAGAATTGTTGGTATCAGCGAAGCAACGTACTACAACCGAAGGAAATCGGAACAGGTACCTAAGCAGGAGCGTGAAAACAAGGGGGGACGCCCACGTCCAGGTTATTGCCGAACCCAAGAGGGCAAGCTAATCAGTGACGAAGAGATCAAAGAATGGCTTCTGGAACTTGTGGCCGGGGAGGAGGCTGCGTATGGCTACCGAAAGCTCACCTTAAGCTTAAGAAGGCAAAGGAATCTGGTTATCAGCTTTAAAAAAGGCTATCGGCTCTGCAAAGAGCTGGATATTCTGGAGGCGGCTAAGTGTTTACGAGTCAAGCATCCCCGCCGGATCGCAAGAAACCGAGAGATAACCGCACCGAATCAACTCTGGGAAATGGACATCAAGTACGGATACATCCGCGGAGAAGACCGATTCTTCTTTCTCATGGGCATTCTTGACGTGTATGACCGCAGTCTGGTCGATTACCATATTGGTTTAAGCTGCGAAATTGGTTTAAGCTGCGAAGGCAAACACGCCGCCCAGACCTTGGAAAGAGCTCTCTGGCGTCGGCGAATATTTGGAAGCTCAAATGAGCCCGTGATCCGGACAGATAATGGGCCGCAGTTTATTAGTCATATTTTTGAGACCGCTTGTGAAAGTTGGGGTGTAGAGCACGAGAGAATTCCGCCGAAGACACCGAACAAGAACGCTCACATCGAATCGTTTCACTCCAACCTAGAACGGGAATGTCTCTCAAAACATGAATTTGGCAGTTACGCCGAAGCGTATGAGGTAATCGTTAACTATCTTGACTTCTACAACAAACGCCGTTATCACGACAGCCTTTACGACCTGTCGCCTGAAGAATTCCAAGAAAAGCTCAGCAAAGGAGAAATCAAACGCTTTGTGGTGAAAGTTTAAGTGTGCTGATGTGCAGCAGAGGGCAGATTCCATCTGCGGATAAACCCTTGACAACCGCTTGATTGCGCACAACGGCTGGAGGACTTCAATGTCAAGGGCGGGCGTAAGCCCGGCAAAGCGGACCCTTTACCTTGAGAGGCCGGAAGTTGTAAACTCGGCCAAGTATAGTGCTACAAGATGTCAAGACAATTTTTTTAGATTTTTAAGGGGTGAAAAAATTCACATTATCTTTGCCTGCCCCAACTAGGATCTATATTCCGTTATTCCAAATATGGATTAATATAACAGATACTTTGATAGGATGAGGACGTAGCCCAAGCAGGAGCGTTGACTTATCCACACGTTGATAAATGCTAGTTTTCTATTATCCACAGTTGCAGGCTTGGGAGTCCGATGTTGTTCGTTATTCCTGTGTGGATAGCAGCTTGACCTCTTGGTTATACACAGCTGCTGGCGTATGCTTTTGCAGGGACTGATGCGGCAGATAGTGATTATGCAAGTGGATGTAGCGTTCCACCCCCTGCCTGGTCTCCCGTGGACTTGCATAGTCATTGATATAGACCTCATTGTACTTGAGACTACGCCAGAAGCGCTCAATGACGATATTGTCCTTGGCACGGCCTTTGCCATCCATGCTGATGCGAACGTTATGTTCCTTCAGCAAATCGATATACTGTGGACTTGTAAAATGGCTGCCTTGGTCGCTGTTGATAATTTCAGGCTTACGCCGCGCTAGTGCTCGCTTCATCGTCTCCAGCACAAATCCAATCTCCAGACTTTGATCGAGCTGCCAATCGACAATGAAACGGGAGTACCAATCCATGATAGCGTACAGATACATCCAGCCATGTGTCATGCGGATGTAGGTGATATCCACAGACCACACTTGGTCGGGCTTTGTAATTTGCAGCTTCCGGAGCAGGTAAGGATAGATCCGATGTTGGAGATCCCGTTTGCTCAGGTTCGGCCCGGGAAAGACAGCCATGATAGCCATTTCACGCATGTAGCGACGTACGGTATTCTCGTGGATTCCATCTCCTTCCCGATTCATGATGGCAGCGATTCTCCGGTAGCCCAGGAACGTATGCTGCGTATAGAGTTCATCAATCCGGTGCTTGCGGCGAATCTCCTCCGGAGAGGGAGGGACCGGCTTGTAGTACAGGCTGGAGCGATTCAGGCTAAGCAGCTCGGCTTGAACGCTGAGCGCGTGTTCGGGGCAATCCCATTCCAGCAGGTCGATACGTTCATCGCGTGACAGGTTAGAGGCCAGATTTTTTTTTGAGCCACGATAATTGACTGGTGAGCTGTCCAATCTCGGCGTAGAGTTCGCGTTTTTTCGTAATCATTCTTCATTTTCGTGATGCCTTTCCGATCATCGACGAACAATTGCGGGAGATTCTGAACAGCTTCCGATTTCCACCTATTAAGGACATTCGTGTGAACGCCATGCTCAGATGCGAGCTGCGAGACCGACTTTTCTTCCTTCAAAATTTCCAGCACAATTCGTGTCTTTTCTTCCGGCGTAAACTTTCTTCTGATGGTCGTCATACAACTAACTTACTCCTCTTTTTCTGTCTTGTTTCTATGTAGCATTATACGGGAGGCTGCCATCAGCGGGCTGGACTGTTTCGTAGGCTATGCCTACAACGTTTTTCTTCAGCAAGGCGGCGGTCAGCACAGGTTCCGGAGCCAAATGAAGGTAGGTAAAAAGTAGTTGTCCGTCTTGGAAGAATGGATACTCAGCAGGCAGCGGCTCTTTAACCTTCATGATCATTTCAGCACTCGCATAGACTTGCGCCGGAGTCGCAAGGATTTCGCCACCTGCGGCGACGTATTCCCCGTTATTAATTCCACTTCCCACCCCCGCGTTATTTTCAATCATGACCCGGTGACCGGCTTTGTGAAGGGTCATCACACCGGCGGGTGTAAGGGCGACTCGATTCTCATTGTTCTTGATTTCTTTTGGCACACCAATAATCATTTCGGTTTTCTCCTCTCAACTTATCGTCTTTTGGCTTGTCCTCACAAGCTGGCTGAATCCCTGACTGAATCGATAGAGTGGTTTCCCTGTTAAACCTTTTTTTACCTCATGTACCCCCCCACTCCTTTCTTGCTTTTCCACCGCGAGCTTATCATCGCCTCCCTGCGGTGTCTACAGTATGTCGATATGGTTGTAATGCCAAATAACTATCCCTCTCCGCTTACGCTTGTCCTATCCACGGTCGCTTACCCCTTGATTCGACAAGTCTCACCCTTTGGGTGCCCACACAAAAGGTCAGAATCTCCAAATGCATGACCAAATCAACATTGCGAAGTTTTACCCACGGCGGAACGTTCAAAACAACCGGAACGAAATTCAGGATCGCCTGAATGCCGGCCTTCACTAATTTGTCCGCTATCTCCTGCGCTACGGGGGCCGGTACCGCGAGAATAACCAACCGCGTATTCTTTCCCTTAAGGGTTGCTTCCAGGGAGTCCATCGCTTGAATCCGTACACCGTTGACCACCGTGCCAACCTTTTCCGGATCCAGATTAAAGATACTGGAGATAACAAATCCGCGTTTCTTGAAATTGTTATCCAGAAATACCGCTAATCCGGGTTCACCGATGATTGCCACGTTCCAATTCGCATTTAAGCCAAAAATCCGGAGAATCTGTGCGTGTAAGTCTTTCACATCATACCCCACACCTTTGGTTCCGAACTCCCCGAAGTAAGCCAAATCTTTGCGCACGAGGGCCGATTTAATACCAAGACTTTTCGCCAGATATTCTGATGAAATAGTCACGTGGCCCTTGCGCTCCATTTCGCAAAGGTTGCGCAGATATAAAGAAAGTCGAATGATTGTTGCTTCAGGAATTTTCAGCTTCATGGATATCCTCCCCTTCGGGGACGCAGGCAAAGCGTCCCCGAGGACTCACCGCACTTTTCATGCCTATTTCAGCCCCATTGACCGTCTGAGCTCATGGTTCTGTTCCCAAAGTCTACAGTTATCTTCCTTGACTTCACGATTCTCTTGCTGGAGTTCACGATTTTCTTGCTCGAGTTCGTCATTTTCTTCCTGAAGTACCGCATTTATGCGCCGCAAAACTTCGCGTACTGAAGTTTTTTTTCTGTTAATTTCCGCTGTGTCCCAAGACTTACCTCCCCTTCGACCAGAGTCTAACTCCCGTCGGGTGACTTCATCCATCACGTCCGTTCGCTCATTAGCAGACCTGACTGTAGCTTTCTTGACACTTAAGATACGGTCCATTGCTACAACACTTCTTTCCTCAAGGATTTCTTACTCTTGCCAAAGAATACAAGAGTAAAGGCTCCGTTACACAGACTCCTAGAACCGAAGAGTACACGTCATTTGATAGTTGATGAACTTATCCATTTTAAGTGACCCAGGTGTAAGTGACTCAGGGGAACTTTAATGATTTGATAGAGAGAAGTTGTAACGACTGCGACCCAGCTGATAACAAATATACCAATCATCAACGCCACTATCCACTCCAACATGCCAAACGCCCCCTCTCCATCGTTCTTTCCCTCACCCTGTGATCTTTTGTCTTAGCAACTGACATGAGTCTAACAGTGTCTTCGGGTTTCGTCTATAGCTAAACGATATCGCCAAAATCTCTAATACATATTGCAAATTCAATCACTATTCCAACAGCACGGATAAAGGCGTGAAAGGTCCCGAACAAGTGGGATATTACGCAAACAACTCATCGTCATGCTCCGCGCACGAGCCCAAAGGGTTTCCCGCACGATCTGTCTGAAGAATCTTCAATAACTCAGAACTGTTTTGGCTCTCTCTAAAGCATTATTGGAAGAAGCGTAGATCTCGTTTTCCGACATAAATATATTGTCCGGACCCACCTCAGAAACAATACCGGCCTTCTCGAGCATGACACTGAGCTCGGGCTTTACGCCACTGATGAGGACAACTCCCCCCGCGTCTCCGACAGTCCGGATAAAAACCTTCAGCGCATTGAGGGATGTCACATCGACCGTACTAACATACTTCATTCTCAAAATAAAGGCTCTGGATTTACCCACCAAGCTGTCAAGCCTTTCCTCCAGGTCAGCGGTAGAACCGAAGTAAAGATTCCCTTCCAACTGAACAATGAGTACCTCGACTTTTTCTTTAACCGATTTAATCTCTTTCTCCAGGATTTGAGATTCCTCTCCTCTCGCTGGGAGAAGGATTTTTACCGACGCTTGGTCTGTATCTTTCAGGTATAAGAGAATAGATAACGCAATCCCAGTGTAAATAGCATAGTCAAGGTTTGGCATGAGAATCACGGCGATAAACGTGATCCACAGGGCAATCGAGTCGGATTTCAATTTTCCTAACCGGACCACCTTCTTGAATTCTTGGACGTCAACCAAATTATAAGCCGCAACCATCAACACCCCGGCCAGGCATGTTTGAGGGATATACTTGGCAAAGGGGGCAAAGAAGACAAGAACTGCGGCAACGACCACTCCCGATAGGATTCCGGATAACCGAGTCGCGGCTCCGTTGGCATAATTGATAGCCGACCGTGAAAAAGAACCGGAAGAAGGAAGGCACTGGAAGAATGCTCCCACGGTATTCGCAATACCCTGACCGAGAAATTCCTGGTTGGAATCAATTTTTTGCCGGGAAGTGCTGGCAATGGATTTTGAGATCGATATGGCTTCCACCAGTCCCACGATCGACACGGCAAACGCAGCCCGCAAGACCTCCTGTACGGATCCTGCGCTGAATTGTATCATCTTAAAAGGCGGTAAGGCCGCCGGAATGACGCCAATGAGTTTGACCCCTCTCTGTTCCAGCGAAAAGGTAACGATGAAGAATGCCGGAACAATGACCCCGATTAAGGCACCCGGCAGTTTGTTGTTGATCTTTTTGCAGGTCGCTATAATGGCGATGGTCAGTAACCCCAGCGTCAGCGAGTAGATGTGGCTTTGACCCAGATGGGTTACTATATAATAGAAGATTTGCATAGGCGACATTTGCGCCGAATTCTTGATTGAGATATTGAATAAATTACTGAGTTGACCGATGGCGATTAAAAACCCAGCTCCGGCAGTAAAACCTACCATAACCGAATGGGAAATGAAATTGATCAATTTACCCAGCCGAATGACTCCATAGAGTATTTGAAAAATGCCCACGAGAAATGTCATAAGAAAAAGCAATTCATAGGCATTCGTAAGCCCCATATAGTTCTTCATACCACCGGCTACGAGCAGACAAATGGCATTGGTCGGTCCCGTAACCAGCTGATTTGAACTCCCAAAAGCTGAACCGAGAATGGCAGATACGATCGCGGTATATAGACCATAAACCGGGTTGACCCCCGCGATGAGGGCGTAAGCCATAGACTGGGGTATCGCCACCACCGCCACCGTTAAAGCAGCTATGATGTCTTTTCGAATATTTTCCCGTTTGTACTTCCTGATCGTCTCGATGAAGGGAATATGCTTAGCGATAAAAGTAGGTTTATCAAGTGTTAAGCTAGACATACAAATCCCACCTTTCAATCCTCTTGCTTATGACACTTCCTTGTGGAATTGTGGGTAGTGTTTCCCCCGGCCGGGATATAGAAGGTGACAGGCCCCCCATCCCTCGTCACCCTGTCATTTCTAACCCCTCCTTTCCCCTTATTGGGAGTATGTGATTGTGCTCACAAGGAGAGGTTAGCACCGCAAACATCCAGTGTCTATAGGATGATGGTATAATCATAATCATTTTGTTCTATGCTTCGGGACAATCTGGAAATAGCGATAGTATGTTGAGATGCACTCACCAGAGGTGTTGTCTTCCCGCTGGGGGATAGCATTGGGGCCGTCGGATGCGGGAAAACTGCACGTCCGGTGAGAGCGGGGGCTGGCATCCCGTGAGAGGTGCCTTCTACCCACTAACCTGCTTTCTCAGCAGGATTTGAACGGCATTCCGCACAGACGAAGAAACGCTCATAAAGATGACCCCTCCTGGCTGGAGGGGTCATCTTTACTTCCCGGTATATAATAACTAGAGTCCCCTGAAAAACTGCTAATTCGAAGAAATTTCGGCCAAAGATATCCAACCCAACCCGCATGAATAAAGGGTTTACCAGCGGAGGCGTTGGCTGGATGTTATAAAATACGGACTTTTTCAGGGGAATCTAACTATCTCCCTATTCTAGAAGCAAATTGTTTAGGAACTGTCTACAAGAAGTTCAAGGTTCCTGAAAATCTTCCCCAAGAGATTGACACAAATAGTGAGTAAAATATGTTTTGTGCGGAGGGGAGATAGATCATATAAGGATAGATTGGGATAGATGGAAAGTATTCTGAGCATCCCAGTTTGAATGTTTGTACTTCAGAATAGGCGGCGGTTAACGTGAAAGGGGACAGTCAATGGAAACCATACGAAGAACGTGGCATAAGATAATCTTGTTCTTTATTTTGGTAATTACCGGATTTCTAAGTTATTACGGGGTCGGCAAGGAAGGTTACGGTAACACCTATTACGCCGCCGCGGTAAAAAGTATGCTGATGAGTTGGCATAACTTTTTCTTTTTATCCTTTGATCCCGGTGGCTATGTGACTATCGACAAACCACCCATCGCTTTCTGGCTTCAGGCGGCCAGCGCGAAACTCTTCGGTTTCCAGGGCTGGAGTCTGATCCTGCCTGAGGCCTTGGCGACGGTGGTATCGGTGGCCCTGATATATCATCTGGTCCAGAGGGTGTTTGGCAAAAGCTGCGGTCTGGTGGCAGCCGCCGTTTTGGCCGTAACCCCTATTCTGGTGGCGGTGAGCCGGACTAATGAACCGGACCCGACCCTGGTCATGGTGGTTCTTTTTGCCGCCTGGGCTCTGATTCTTGCCGCAGAGCGGTCCAGCTTGAAGTATCTGGTACTCGCCCTGGGTCTCGTGGGCATCGGTTTCAACGTCAAAATGGCCGAGGCATTTTTGGTCGTGCCGGCGTTCTACGGGGTCTATTGGCTTTATGCCCGAGTCAAGCCTGGGCGGAGGCTGGGTCACCTGGCGCTGGCCACCGCCGTGCTCGTGGTGGTATCCCTTTCCTGGGTGACTGTCGTCGATATGACGCCTGCCTCCATGCGGCCCTATGTGGGAAGCAGCCAGACCAATTCGGAACTGGAACTGGCCGTGGGCTACAACGGTATCCAGAGGGTCCTCCCCCGACACGGATTCACCGGTTTAAAGGCGGATTTCTCGCCAAGGCTGGCGGATCAATGGGAGCGCGAACTCGCCGATCGCGAAGCCGGGTTTCATGTCCCGGACGGGAAAGGGGTCAGGCCCAGTGGGGCGCGAGGACATGGCGGATTCGGCATGGGTGGTGGCAGCAGCGGAATTTTGCGGCTTCTGGACAACCAGATGGCCGGACAGATTAGCTGGCTGTTGCCGCTGGCCTTCCTCGGTATCCTCGGGGCCTACTTGAGAAGCAGGCGGCGCGGCGCTGACCCGGACGAATCCAGGACTGTACGGCTGGCGCTGGGCTTTTGGGGGTTGTGGGTCCTCCCTATGGTGGTGTATTTCAGTATAGCCAGTCTGGCCCACCTGTACTACATGTCCATGTTGGCGCCCGGTATAGCGGCGCTGGCGGCTATAGGCTTCCGGGAGATGTACCTGTTGTACCGGGACGAGAGCGGCTGGAAAGCCTTCTTCCTTCCTGTGGCCCTGGCGGCCACCGCCGCCCTGCAGGTATTCATCCTGTCCGGCTATTCGACGTGGAGTGCCTGGCTTACCCCCGTGGCGGCCGGAGTAAGCGGATTGTGCGCCCTCGCCCTGGTCATCGGCAAGGTGAGGAGCCGCACGGAACCGGCCCGGGGAACAAGGTTCATCGCGGCGGCCGCTTTGTCAGCTCTGCTCGTCGCTCCGGCGGTTTGGTCGCTTACCCCCATGATGTATGGGACCAACGCCAGCAGCCCTACTGCCGGTCCGGAGTTGGCCGAAAACGGCGCGAACGGACGGGGCTTCGGGGGATTCGGTTTCGGCGGCGATATCAATACGTCGAAATTGATCAACTTTCTGCTCCGGCATAACGGCAACGCAACCTATCTGGTGGCGGTTCCTAATGCGATGACGGCTGCGCCAATCATCCTGCAGACCGGTAAAGCGGTAATGGCGGTCGGCGGATTCATGGGCCGAGATCCCATACTGACGGTGGCACGGTTGCAACAAATGGTTGCGGCCGGCGAGCTCAGATACTTCATGGTTACCGGCTTGCCCGGCGGCAACGCAGGAAAGGGTCCCAACCCAGCCGCCAGGTTAGGTTGGATGGGCAGTCAGACAGCGGTTACCCAGTGGGTAGAGGACCACGGGACCCTGGTGCCGCAACAGGAATGGGATAGCAACGCATCTGCCGAAGGCAGTGACGGCTCTCCCTGGACGGGCCGTATGCCTGACCTGCAGCTATACGACTTGAGTCGTGCCGCAGCATCCTAATTTCGCAGAATGGAGGGTGAATATGGATAGAAGGCCGGTTGAGCTCTCCGTAGTGGTACCTTTATACAACGAAGAGCAGGTGCTCCCCGAAACTTATAAGCGCTTGAAACAGGTGCTGGACTCTACCCGCGAGCCCTACGAGATCATCTTTGTCGACGACGGCAGCCGGGATCGAACCCTGGACTTGGCCCGGGAATTCTGCCAGACAGACGAAAATATAAAACTCCTGAGTTTTTCCCGGAACTTCGGCCACCAGATCGCCATAACCGCAGGAATGGATCACTCCTGCGGCTCGGCGGTGGTCGTGATCGACGCCGACTTGCAGGACCCTCCGGAAGTGATACCGGCGATGATCGAGAAGTGGCGGCAAGGTTTCGACGTGGTATACGGAAGAAGAGCGGAGAGAAAGGGCGAAACCTTTTTTAAGAAGCTGACCGCCAAACTTTTCTATAAGCTTCTGCATGGCCTGAGCGAGGTAGATGTGCCCCTGGATGCCGGCGACTTCCGATTGCTGGACCGCAAGGCCTGCGATGCCCTCAAATCTCTGCCCGAAAGAAACCGGTATGTGCGAGGGTTGGCCAGTTGGATCGGCTTTAAACAAACGGGGATAGAGTTTGTCCGAGAGGAACGTTTCGCGGGGGAGACCAAGTATCCGCTGCGCAAGATGCTGAAATTGGCGGCAGACGGCATCACTTCGTTCTCCTACAAGCCGCTGAAACTGGCCGGTTACCTCGGGACGGTGATGATTCTGGCCAGTGGCTTGTACTTGCTTTATGCCTTAGGTGCGCGGCTGTTTGCCGGTTTCGCCGCGCCGGGCTGGGACTGGCTGGCTGCGGTCGGTTTATTCGGTAACGGAGTCACTCTGGCCGCCATCGCTATACTGGGTGAATACATCGGGCGGATAGCTGACGAAGCCAAGGCCAGGCCGCTTTATATACTGAAAGAAAAGATGGGGTATGATGTACATGCGAAGCTCCGGGCGCGCACCCGCTAAAGGCTTAAGCCGGCTCCTTCCAGCGAGGTACAAGTGTTTGTGGCGGTTTCTGCTGGTGGGCTGCGTCAACACGGGTGTCGACTTTCTGCTGTTTCTTTTGCTCATTCGCGCAGCCGGGATGAACTATCTCCTAGCTCAAACCATCTCGTACTGTTTTGGGGTGCTCAACAGTTTTATCATGAACAAGCTTTGGACCTTCGACAATGCAGGGCAGAGCATGAGCACCCAGTCAGAGTTCGTTCAATTTTTCGGCTTGAATATCCTGTCTCTGGGGATTTCCCTGCTGGGCCTGAAAACCCTCAACGATTTTCTTGGAGTCAACATATACCTGGCGAAAATAGCGGTTACGGGCGTCACTTGGTCTGTTCGCTATATTGGCTACAGATATTGGATATTTGCCTGAGACCTGTCCTCAGCGGAGGAACTGGACCCAATGGGTCTGGCGCGCATGGAATGGAGCATAACTCTACAGCCCTGATAGAATCGAGGGGTATTCTACCTTGCATGGTGTGGAAACAACGCGCGCGTCTTGTATCGAAACAACTTTATGGACCGTGCAGCCAAATAGAGAATGGCTCCGATGATTGAGACAAAAAATCCGATAGGCCAACCGGAATAGTAACCTAAAATCAGTGAAAGCCAGACCGTGAGCACGGAAAAGAGCAAGGACAAAGCCATAACTTTTTCGGAGCTGCTTGTCAGGAGAATACTCACAGCGGTGGGTCCAATCAGCAAGCTGAAACAGAGCAAGGCGCCTACCACCGGAACGGTAATGGCCGCCGTCAACCCGACAATGACCATAAAGCACATCTCCACCCATCTCACCGGAATACCACGGGACTGAGCGATTTCTTTGCTGACAGACGCGAGCAAAAGAGGACGATACAAAAAGGCTAGGGCCAACAAACATATAAGACTTAAAATAGCAGTCGTGACGATCTGTTCAGAACTGACGCCTACGAGTTGACCAAACAGGAGAGCATAAGCCCCGGTTGCATATTTGTTGGTCAATCCTAAGAAAAGCGCCCCTGTTCCAAGGGCCGCAACCAAAATTAGTGCCGTTGCCACATCATTGCGTTCTCGTGTACCCAGGTAGCCGATGAGTAAGGCGCCTCCCACCGCAAACACGGACAAGCCATAGAGTGGATTCACATTCAAGAATACCGCCCCGGCACCCCCGGCAAAACCGGCTTGGGGTACGGTGTGTGCCACAAAAGCCGAGTCGCGCATCACCACAAAGAACCCTACAAGGGCGCAGAGAACAGCCACCATGGTTCCACCCATCCAGGCATGGACCATGAAGGTCTCTGTAAACAGACCTGAACTAAACATTAGGCATCACACTTCCTTGCAACCCGAACCTTTACTTGAGAGCGTTGACTGCTTAACCTTGCCAGAAGATAAAACAACAAAACGAGAACGCATATAAAGAAACTCACGGGCCAGCCGCGTCCGGCCGGGGGCCAGTAGAAACTGTCATAGGCCAAAACAATCCCCATCCACATGGCTGTAATCCCCAAAAGCGCCGACCAAAGCATGGCCCATCCCATGCGGTGGGTAAGGTGCGTTGCGGCAGCCGCCGGTCCAATGAGCAAAGAGATACTCAGCAAGGCACCCATCATCAATGAGCCCTCCTCTACCACCAGAGATAACAAAATCACGAATATGAGACTCATGGCTTGAACCGGAACCCCCCGTATGCGGGCAAGTTCCGGATCAATGGAGCTCAACAGCAGAGGCCGGTAGATTAAGTCTAGGGTGACTCCCGTAGTGACGGTGAGGGCCATAATGATTGGGACTGTAAAGGGTGCGACCAAAAAAATTGATCCAAATAGGATCAACATCGGCGCCCCCGCATGACCTGTATAGTGAGTATCGAGATAGAGGAACAACGACTCCACTCCTAGCGCCACTGATAAAACAATCCCGGTCGACAAATCCCGCTCGCCGGCCCGTTTACCGAGAAACTCCACACCCGTGGCCGCGAGAACCCCGAAAGTTAAGAACCCCCATACAGGATTGATTCTGACCAGAAAGGCAACCGCCGCGCCGGCACCGCCAAAATCGGCCAAGGCATGCGCGATGAACGCTTGGCCGCGAATCACGACAAACACGCCCATCAAACCGGATATCGCCGCCACCATGCTGCCCAGCAGCAAAGCCCGGGTTACTTCCGCGCTTTGGAAAAAACCGGGGGCGAATAACAGTTCTCCTAAACGCGTCATCTTAGAGCACCTCATTCGATTCGCAACAAATGGCTTCCCTGGGATAGCCGTTGTTTTCAAAATTCCTGCCGCCAACCACCATGATCCGTCCTTGCACATTCAATACTTCAACCGGATATCCGTATAAATCACTCAATACGTCACTGCGGAAAACGTCCGGGATCTGCCCCATGAGAGCCTTTCCGTCCGCCAGGTACACGACCCGGTCCATAACACCTAAAAGGGGGTTCATGTCGTGGGCTACCAGAATCACAGCGATTCCTTTTTCGCGTCCGATCCGGGAAACCAACTGAATCACCTCATAGGCACTTTTGATGTCAAGGTTTGACAGAGGTTCGTCCAGCAGTAAGATTTGTGGATCTGTCAGCAGCGCTTGAGCGATGAGCAGCCTCTGCTGCTCACCGCCGGATAATTGACCCACAGGGGCATCGGCATAGCGCGCAGCATCGACGGCCTCCAATATTTCACTCACCCGCCTTTTTCGTTCTTTGCTGAAAAGTGGAATCCCCCAGCGGTGTCCATCCAGCCCCAGGGCTACTAAATCGCGTCCACGCAAAGGAATGTCCGGAGCCAAAAATAGCTTTTGGGGTACGTAGCCCATCAAGCGCTCTCCTTTTCCATCCGCCGGGCCACCAACCTGCACAGTCCCCTGAGTGGGAGACAGCAGCCCAAGAATCACTTTGAGTAGAGTGGATTTCCCGGCACCGTTGGAACCGATGAGTCCGATAAACTCTCCGGGGTAAACCCGAATATTGACGTTTTTGAGAACACAACGCTTGTCAAACTGTACCGAGATATTATCCAGTGCTAAGACCGGATCGTCCTTTCCTGCAGCCCAATCCATCATTTAAGAGTCTCCGTTGAAACGCCGCTCTTGAGTGCCTTTAATAGGTTTGTGGCTTCGTCTTCCATCCATGTCTGGTACGTATGATTAGGGGGCATTGTCTCATAAACACCAACCACTGGGATTCCATGGCGTTTAGCAAGTTGCAGCAAAGCAGTTGTAGCGCTGTCCACCGCTTGTTGGTTGTAGATAAGTACTTTCACCTGTTTATCTATGAGCAGGTTTTGTTGAATTTTCACGTCTTGCGGTGACGGGTCTGTCCCATTCATAACCGCAGCCTGAAATCCCCAAGGGGTCTTGACTTGAAGCTGAGCGGCTTCCAGCATGTAGTCAGCCACAGGCTCGGTGACCGCCACCCCGGTATTACCATAGGCCTTGTGAAGTTGATTCAAGTCGTCATGCCAGGTTTTCAGAGAATCATTAAATTTAGTTAATTGGTCTTCAAAATACGGTTTCTCACTGGGCAACTGCCTTTCGAGATCTTTGGCAATCGGCGCGGCCACTTTGGGCATGGTCTCGGGTTTATACCAAAGATGGGGGTTGGCCGTATTTTCTGAGTAGCCAAGAGCTTGGGCGACATCAATAACAACCCGACCTGAATGGGGAGAACCCGCTTCAAGTTTATTCATAAAATCATCATAGCCAAGGCCGTTTTGAACAATGAGAGTGGCTT
This sequence comes from Acididesulfobacillus acetoxydans, assembly GCF_902729405.1. Classification (GTDB taxonomy): domain Bacteria; phylum Bacillota; class Desulfitobacteriia; order Desulfitobacteriales; family Desulfitobacteriaceae; genus Acididesulfobacillus; species Acididesulfobacillus acetoxydans. Next base: position 2,887,013 of record NZ_LR746496.1, on the reverse strand, counting down.
TACTAACGATGGACGCATCTCGAGTGTCGGCCTCATAGGAATGCGGATCGACGCTGGGATCGCTCATGATCGCGGTAACCGACACATATTTCCCTCCGATCTGACGGATGACATCAGCATATTCGTTTTCCGCACCAACCGCCAGGACGGACTTTTCGCGGGTCGATGGCGTTACCTTGGCAGTGGGAGACTGAGTGCCACAACCTCCTAACAAGGAAATGGACGTTAAAGCTACCAGAATCGCCAGCAGCACTCCTCTGCCCTCGACTCTTCTTCCCTGGACCCCTGTTTTTCGGACAACTTTTAGGTAACTTAAGTCGTCATCCTTCATATTGGTATTCACCCTTTTGTTCTTCACCCTTTCGCCCCTTACCCTATCGGCAGTCACCCTATCGGCAGTCCTCAAATCACCGTTCCTCTGGTCACATTGTCAACGATGGCCCCCCTCGTCTGCGCTAAAGGAAAAGCCGGCGTCTGAATTGCATTGGGTGCATCAATGCCGGCTTTAATTCACTTCTGTCCTCCACCTTCCTGGCCTCGGCCGGAAAGGCGGCAAGTGGAGCAATAACCGAAAATCTCGAAACGATGATTCACCACCGTAAAGTCTTCCTGATCAATCTCCATGAATTCCATAGGACAACCATGAAGCACTTTAGTCGCTCCACAGCCTAAGCACACCAAATGATGGTGATGCTCCGGTCCGCAACTAAGCCGGTATCTACAGGCTTCGTCCCCGTACTCCAGTTCTTCAATCAGGTGCTCTTGTTCGAGAAGGGCCAACGTACGATAGATCGTATCATGGCTGATGGAAGGATAGACCTTTTCGACATGTTCATAGACATCTTTGGCCGTTAAATATCTGTCTTTGTATTCAATAAAAAGATCTATGACCTCTTTCCGTTTACCGGTAAAGCGGTGTCCCGATTCTTTTAACTGCTCAAGGATTTCTTGCTCTGAGTTCATTCCGGCCTTCACCCCTACCTTCTCGTGAGATCTGTCTGTCCACTATTGGTAAATCGTAATCTTTACGATTTGTAGTATATATCATCTCTTTCAGATTGTAAATAGGAAGCCTTCCGAATTATCCCATGCATCTGCTTCACACCCGTATCACTTTACATCTGCTTCACCCTGCTCCTCTGTACATCTGTTGCACATCTGCTTTAGATCTGCTTCAAATGGGTCTACGAACTTCGATCAAATGACGAACGCTTTCTTAGTTTAAGGCCCAGGCCCAAAACCGTCAGCAAGAGAAAGAAGGCAGATGCGGCTCCGCAGAGGAAAAAGCCCATTCCCGCGCCCCACCATTGTGTCACTGCCCCGGCAAACAGATTTCCTATAGGTGTCGTGCCGGAAAAGGCGAAGGAATAGACGCTCATGACCCGACCCCTGTACCGATCTTCCGTATTGAGCTGAACCGTCGAATTCGCCGTCGTAATAAAGATAATATTGACAAATCCTATCATAACAAACATACCTATGGCCAGCGGTAAAGTGTGAATGTTTCTTAGGAACAACAGCAGCCCCGAAACCAGAAAGGCACTGCCCAACAGCAAACGCAGGCGCGGATTCCCCTTTGCCCAAGATGCCACCAAAAGCGCCCCTAACAATGACCCCGTTCCGGAAGCCGACAAGAGAAATGCGTAGCCATGAATTCCCCGCTTGAGCACCTCAACCGCGTAGAGAGGGATGACGACGCTGAAATTCATGACAAACGTACCAATTGCCAGCATGGAAAAGACCGCTCCCAATAAAATCGAAGAACGGTGAATATACGCCAGACCGTCCCGTACCCCGGCCAGCACCCTTTTTTCAGCATTGATGATATTTTCGGGTTTAAGTTTAATTAGATGCAAGCCGACAAGAACCGGTATGAAACTGATAGCATTCAGAAAGAACAAGAATCCTGCCCCAAATTGAACCATAAGGAGAGCGGCCAAGGCCGGTCCCAATATTCTGGCAACGTTGACAATGGCCGAATTAAGTCCAATAGCGCTCCGCAAGTCTTTCTTAGGCACGAGTTGCGGCAGCAAAGACTGCCGTGTGGGGAGATCCAGGGTGTTGACCAAACCCATAAAAGCCGCCAGCAGCAGAACTTCCCAATAGGCGATGTGTCCCAGCCATACCAGGACGGCGAGGACAAGCGCCTGGATCGTCAGACAGGTTTGGGTAAAAATGAGCATCCGTTTCTTGGGATATCTATCGACAAAGACCCCGGCAAAAAGCGACAACAACATGATCGGCCCGAATTGGGCTACTCCGAGCAACCCCAGCAAGAGCGCCGATTTCGTCATCGTGTAGACCAGCCACTGCTGGGCCGTGGTCTGTATCCAACTACCAATCAAGGAAATACACTGACCTAACCAAAAATAGCGGAAATTCCGCTGCTTCAAAGCCGGGAAAACCCGACTGACCCTGCCCTTCAGGCCGGCGCCGCTCATGCGCTCGGTTCCTTCAACAACTTTGCCAGAAAGGCTTGCTCCAGCTTGTAGTGTGAGAGCAAATATTCCCTCACCAGAAGCCTTTTCGTCGGATAGAGTTCCCGCGCCTTGTCAAAGCGTTCGTTAAAGTGGTCGATAAAATCGTTCAGTCGCGTTAATCGCTCCTCGATAGCTTGCCTGAATACCGCCGGCTCCATAAAGTGCCGGCAGGTCAAACCTGTCGTTAGGTCAAAATAATAGAGCTCGTTTTTCCTCAGCAACTCAGCCGTGGCCAAAGCAAAAGCCCGCTCTCCCTCCGGAGTCACGTGATAACGTTTTCTCTCCGGCATTTTCCCTTCTCTTTCCACCTTGAATTCCAGCAGGCCTTTTTGACAAAGCCTGTCGAGAACTTGGTAAACCGTGGCACCCCCAATCTTTACCCACTGCCGCATCTCCCGCTCCTCGATCATTTTTTCAACTTCGTAAGCATAGGAAGGTTTGGCCTTAATGAATTTGATCAGAATCAACTCGACGTTAGACAAAAGAACACCCCCATGCCTTAGTAATATTAGTATTTTCAATATTACTATTGTCCATATTACACGTCAAGCTTAACTCCCGCCCCTGGGCAAATTTTTTCACTCAAACATTTGTGCGCCGATTTTTCGGCAACCTTGCGGCTGTCTCCCAAAGACAATCCATGCCGGCGCCATTCCCGAAATGTTACCATCCTTCTTCGGCTGCGGAAAGACAACTCCTAGAAGAACAAGATGCCCACGAGCGCAAAAACAGTGAGAAAAGCCAAGGTGCCGATGCGAACTCTTTTTTGGGTTAGAGCAAAGTAGCCGCAAGCTATCGCCAAGAAGGCCTTGAGCACGGTTAACGAGGCCAGACTGTGGCTTAACTCATAAAGCGGCTTAACACCAATAATGTAGGCCGCACTCGCGAGCAACCCCAGCACAGCCGGTTTCACGCCGTCCAATAAGGCTTTGATTCCGGTGTTCGTTTTAAACTGTGCGTAAAACTTGCTGATGATAACAGAAGCAGCGAAAGAAGGCAGACAAATGGCGAATGTAGCCGCCAGGGCTCCCGGTATACCCGCCGCCTCAAAACCGATATAAGCAGATGAATCGACGGCAAAGGGTCCGGGTACTACCTGCGCCATGGCGATAACTTTGATATAATTCTCAAGAAGGACCCGGCCGTGTGCCGCGGCTTCCGCCTCCAGGAACGGAATCATGGCGTAGCCGCCGCCGAAACCGAGAGCTCCTATTTTCATAAACACCATAAATAGATTAATCAGTGCCATGTTTCTTGGCTCCCCGTTTTTCGGCGTACAGATTCTTAACCCAGCCAAGCCCGCCCGCCAGAAGGATGACCAGAGCAACATTGAGCCCGGTGCCAAGCAGCAAGACCGTGGTAAAAAGCGCCAATAATCCATCCGCATAAGTGTTGACGGCTGTTTTCCCGGTCTTGCGAAGGGTGTTAAGGATCAAAGCAGCAACCCCCAGGAGAATTCCCGTGAAAGCTTTGCGGACCAGCGGATTATCCGTAAATCCCCAGGCCATATGGGTAAGAACCAGAATCAAAATAAAGGTGGGCAAAATGGAAGCCGCGGTGGCAAGAGTCGCACCCACGAGCCCTTGTCTACGGTAGCCGATCATCGTCGCCGCATTGACCGTGATGATTCCGGGCAGCGTTTGAGAGATGGCCATAATATCCGTAAGTTCGTTATTATCCAGCCATCCTCTGGCTTCGACGGTCTCCTTTTGCAAAAGCGCTATGACCGTATAACCCCCGCCAAAGGCAAGGCAGCCAATCTTGAGAAAAACCGCAAACAACTCCGGTAACTCCATCGCCTTCATTACCACCTCAGCCACTTCCCCTAACTGCTTTTCGAACCTCTCCCTGTGATTATTATAGCAAAACAAGATTAGCACCACGAAATTTCGGCGTCTACAGAACATCCGTAAGTTCGTAATACCTTTATCTCATGAACAAAATTGGACAACCGCTTGCATCACAGAAATGGCCACCTGACCCTTGCGAGATTAACCTGAGGATGGTAGTATATGTAAAGACTGTAGGACTTCCTCAGGGATCCCAAAAGGAAATTTGCTTTTCCCCAAGACCAGCTAATAAAAGTCAAGAGTTTTTTTGATTAATTCTTTGATCGCTGGCTCAGAAAAGGAGGGTAATACAAACCAAGCCATTGAAAAATCCGAACAATGACTAAACCTACGTGAATAAGGGGGGGACGCAACGCTCGGCGCTTGCCAAGCAAAGTTTCTTTTAATCTTGGGTAGCTCTTTGGGGTGAAAGAGACTTTGCCGTCTTCAAGCGTTTAGGTGTGGTCTACGTGTCAAAGGGATGATGAGCGAGCATATCCTCGGCCTTAACGGTCTCCGGTATCCCTCGCATCACCCTTGACACGATGCCGGCGCTTTATCTTAAGCCGCAGCCTGTTGAAGTTTTGTTTTTCTCCACGATTGGTGATCTTCTGGTTTTCTGACTTCAAAGGGTTTCTGGTCACGGAGAACTGCAAAGATGTAATGAAGAAGTTTGTGCATTACGGCCACGAGAGCTACCTTTTTCTTCTTGCTAACGCATTTTGCTGTGTAGAAGTCCCGCAGAACGGGGTTAATCTCCTGACCATTCCGGGTTGTTCTAATGGAGGCCATGGCGATTGCAAACAGAACTCTTCTCCCTATGCGTGTGCCTCGCTTAGAGATCTTGTTCCTGTCTCCATTGAATTTGCCGGATTGGTTGACCGAGGGATCGATGCCAAAGAAGGCGGTGAAGGCTTTAGGGGATTTGAACAGACGAAAGTCTCCGATCTCCGCAATGAGCGTAGCAGCTGTCAAAAAGCCAATACCGGGTATTTCATCCAGAAGCTCAATATTGCGCCTTGCCTTCGCAGGAAACTGTTCCAATTCGATCATCGTGTGGATCTGTGCATCAATGCCATTTAAGCTTGTTTGCATGTGTTCTATCCCATCAATGTGAAACTTAATCTTAGTACCCAGCAAGGCGAATTCACAGGGCATAGAAGAGGCAAGCTGAGCACAGTCACGAAGCTGATTTACCTTGTTAGAAGCCCACGCAGAGCTCTTTCGGCTCGTTTTAGAGATTAGCAAAGTAAGTGCTTCTGTGTCAGCAGCTTGAACGGCTTTAGGAGAGGGATAGCTTCTCAGGACGGTTAAAGCCGTCTTGCCAAGGGACCCTGAGAACACATCGAGAAATCCGGGGAAAAGCAGGTAGAGATCCGTACAGAGCCGGTTCTTCATCTCCGTGAGCATGTCCGAAAGAGCGTAATACTCTCTGGTCATCATACGGAGAGCAAGAATTTGGGGCTCAGGAACTATGGAAGCTTTAACGTCCTGGTATTTTGCCAGCTTGGCGATCGCTTCGGCATCTTTCCTATCATTTTTCACTTTTCTTAGGTCGAAATTTTTGATAGAATGGATACTCAGAGGGTTTAGCACAAAACCCTTGAGGTCATTCGACCGCAAGAAGAAGAAGAGTGGTAAGTGAAAGATACCTGTAGATTCTACGAAGTAGATGGGCTTTCGTTTTAACCGCTCTTCTTCCTTTTTAAGGATGTCGAGTAGTTTGTGGAAGCCACCAGGATTATGCTCAATCCTAAACGGTTTGCGGATAAGTTCTCCGGAGGGGGCGAGCATTGCAACGATGGAAAATTCGGAAGAAACATCGATTCCGACAACGAAATCATTTAGGAACTCGGACAAAACAACACAACCTTTCAAAACAGATGAATCAGAGCATCCACTAAAGAAGAATGTCGAACAACCTTGCATTTGAAACGGGTAGCACTCGATAAGTGACCCAACCAGCTAAACATCGAATCATTCTTGTGGAGTGACACGCTATTTCACGGATAAGACCTCAAACGAGGGATCCAGGAGGAACGCACATCTATCTCTCTGACAAAAACGATTATAGCATGATATTTAGCGATAGATAGCTAGAGTGTCGATTGATTCATCTGAACAATAAGGACCAAGTTGTAAAAGAACGTTCGGGCTATATTCAAGGCCTGAGCCCTATACTTATCTTACAAGGAGGATAGTGATAATATTTACTCAGGATTAAGCTGCAGCAGAGGAGGCCGCAAACGTGGAAACAGATAAGAGGATTCGCCAGAAAACTCCCCTAGTGACGAGAAGGAACTTCTTAAGAACCATTCTCGGCGTGGGAGCAGGTTACGTTTATTTTCGCTATTTTCCTTTTGCCGAAAACACGAGTAACGTTAAAGAAGCTCATCCTCCTCTCGCCAAAGTTGACAGGAGAGTACCCCCGCCTTCTTCCCCACCTTCTGCCTCCCCCCTCCTCTTTGTCGCACACCTGGCGAATGCGCCCAGATATATGGTGACACCTACCTACGATCGTTCCGGGCAAGCGGTTCATCCCAGCATCGTTGATTTTAAGACCGAATATGGCCTGGAAAGTTGGGGGGGATTCCGCTATTGGATGGCGTTGACACCGTTTCCTTACTTTTGGAGTACTCATGAAAATCCCAGTCTTTTGGTGGGCCAAGATGGATTGAAGTGGCATAATCCACCTGCCATCAAAAACCCATTGGTTCCAAGACCATTCGGCTTAATAAACCGCAATTATAATTCAGACCCGGAGTTAATTTATGACCCGAATCAAAACATGCTAATCCTTTATTGGCGTGAATATAGCGAAGGCGCCTTTGAAAAAATCTGGGCCAAGAAAATCAGCCCAAATCATAAGCCAAGCAACAAGATTCTTTGCGTCGAAAAGAAGTGGGACCACAAGACCGGTTTGATCCTATCCCCAACCGTTTGGCGCAAAAGCGCCAAAGAATGGTACATGTGGACGACGGACGGGAACGTGACGATGCATTCGTATACATCAAGCAACGGCCTTGTCTGGAGCCCTCCACAACCTTGCAATGCCCCCTGGGATGCTTGGAACGGCGGCTATATTCCTTGGCATATCGCCGCAAAACCCAATCCTATCGAACACAACGTCGAGTTTTTGATTGCCGGTTGGTCGAAAAAGGGTACTATAAAAGATTGCCAACTATTTTATGCCACAGCACCCATGTCAGACCCCAAAGAACTCAGGATGCCCCTTGCGCAGCCGATCCTTCGTCGGGGCACCGGAAATCAGTGGGACAACGGTTACATTTATCGGAGCAGTTTCGTTCGGGAACCGGGTAATTCACAGACGCTACGCATATGGTATTCGGCTTGCTCGAATAAAAAAGTTTGGCACTTTGGCTACACGGAGGGTCAATTATCTCAAAGAACTCCCTCTCTTGTGTAATGCTTCCTTAGTCTTCTTTAGTCTTCTTCCCATCGGCCTCTCTATACCCCGGCCCTGCCGTGAAAACGATGCCCGAGGACAAGACAATTGCAAGGTGCCAGCCGAGCCATAGCAAGCAATAGCGAGCCACGGTTTCTTAAGGGGGTCGTGGCTGCTGTGAAAAAATATTTTTAGGCTCTGCGTTTCTTTCTTCCCACTTCTTGCATTGATTGCCCTCGCAAGGTATAATATACATACTAAACGCTGGGATGTTGTGAGCATCCCAGCCTGCACAATCGGGCCACTATAGGCGGCCATAGGGAGAGAAGAAGTAGCCTCCGTCTCAGGGGTGGGCTACTTCTTTTTTGTCATATTGTAAGCAAACTGGAGTATCAGAACCACTAATGTCGCAAACGCAATCATTAGCGTTAATGTTTGATACCACTGGGTCACCGGCCTCACCCTCTTCCAACGCGAAAATTGGAAGATTTAGGGGTTTGGCCGCCCACCGTGCCCTATTTCGTTGTGTAGCCTAAGTAGACCATACTTTTTCTTCAATTGTATGGGATAGTGTTACTGCCGCCGCATAGTGTCCGTGGATTGATGGCGTAGATTGTCCGTAATTTGACGGATGGACTGACCGAAATTCCTGGATCCGTCCGTCCGTCTGTCGCTTACATTGCGCATGTTCGGTAAAAAAGAGCCGGGAGCTTGCTACTGACCGGCTTTTGTTGCCCTTGTTAGTTGCACTGCCGAAATTTCCTTGCGGCTTGGAAAGCCAGAATGTCTCCGCATATTCGGATAAAAGGTTAAGTGAAGGTAGCTTTCCCACAAGGACAATTGATGGCCGCTCTGGCCGTGGGAAGAGTATTGGGAACGGGCAATGCATTAATTTTACCTGTGCAGACAGGAAACGTCATTACTGTATATTATCCATAAAAAAGAAAGGCGCCTAAAGGCGCGGTTTAATAGAGCTTGTTACAAAATAGCAAAAACAAATCAGAGACCGAACAGGTGTGCCTGCACTTCTGGGGCTTGGTTGTGATAGAGTTTTAACAAACTCTATCACAACCAGTGCAAGACCAAGGAGAACTACGCCCACACCCAATAAAAATCCAAGGATTATTTAGATATTCTCCACATACCATCCGTGTTTTTGGCCGTGTCAATGTCAACCGTTTTTTTACACACCAGGGTATGTTTGGCATATTGCCAGACTTGAGCGTAGCTCAGGTCCTTGGACGGACAGGGTGCCGGGGTTTGTACGCCGGAATATAGCCAATGCGCGTCCCAATAGAGGATTGAGGTCCCGGCCCAAGATTCACGCAGAATCGTCTGAAGCTGAGCTACTGAAGAATATACCCCTGGGATATATCCATCCGCCCTCACGGCACGGACCCAGCCTTTCACATAAGAAACATAGTGATTTTGATTCAGTTGCTGCGCTTCGAGATCTAGATAAATAGCTGATTTAACCGGTTGCCTAACTTCCCCGGCTAACAAAACGGCTTGTTGTCCATCCTTTTGACCTTGAGCATAAGATTGCGTTCCGCCATGAATCGTGTCCGTATGATTTGCACCGGAATAGATACTGACGATCCAAAATCCGGCATTGCTAAGGGTCGAGGCTTCCGATTCTGATAACGGTTTGCCAGGATAGCACGGCCCTCCTAAATAACGACCAACAAACCGATAGGGCGTACTTGTCCGTATACTTGATACCTCCAAAGAGAGGTCTGAGTCCGCATCAAGACCATTAATACAAGATGTTTGCTTGGAAATTGTCGTAGAGTTCGCCATTAAAGGTTTCGGGGGTACATCCTGCTTAGGGTGCTTAGGGACCGATGGGTTGAAAATCCACCCTAACCCAGCTGGACCTAGAATGGGTAAGAATATTGCCCGCGAAGCAATTTTCCGTTCTTCTTCATCTTGCGCTAAGAGCTGCCTCTCGGAAATACCAGGAACTCCTTCAATAAGGATGTCATCGTAGGGAAACTTTCTCTCATTTAGAAAATGTATCAACTGGCCAGGGAATCCGGCTTCCAAGCTGTAAATCAGCCCCGCCACGAATAGTAAAACAAAGAAGATCGCCAACCTTCTGCCCAAAGTCAACGATTTCCTTTTTTGCCACGTTAAAGCTGCATCACTCACAATGGCCTATCCCCCCCTCTCCCTCAAGAATTATGAAGGACAAGCCACGTTTAGAACCTTAAAGACCTCACGTCACATACAGGCTTACGCTTGCGTCCCATCGTACGGGAATAGAAATTCTTCTTGGAGAGGTAAAGGTATCGCTCAAAAGGTATTTGAGGTTTCAATGATTGGACTCAGTTCTCTTCCCAATGGTCACTCTTGGCCCAGGCCCGGCGATGGGTCCCAAGACCCGTGAGCAAATGGACTAAAAGGTAAAAGGCGAGCAAAGATAGCACCCCCAGTGGGGAAAAATATAGAAAATCGATTACACCTAGATCCACGCCTTTCAAAGCCTCTGCCCGAACTAATACGTTTCTCAGGTGCACCCTTTTTAATTCCGGCTTGTCGGTACTTGGTAAGACTGAACTCGCTTGTTGCCTGTTGAGCGTAGGCGCAGACGAAAAACCGTAATTGAGCAGCTCCTTCATATTGCTAAACAATTCCCCTCCTGGAGCCTTTAAAATCACGCCCACGAGTTCCCGCCCGCCGCGTGTCGCGGTGGCCACCAAACAGTTTTCAGCGGCCGTAGTATATCCGGTCTTCATTCCGTTGACATCAGGGTCCTGCCACAGTAATTTGTTTTCATTGACCATCACTGTAGGAACATTGGTTTGAGCGCGAGGAATGGTATGGATTTTTGTTTTGACATATTGACGAAAAACCGGATTTTGGTAAGCGACTCTGGCTAGCAGCGCCAAATCACGAGCGGTCGTAAAATGCCCCTTCTCTGTTAGACCGGTTGGATTCATGAAATGCGTATTGACCATGCCAATCTCTTTAGCTTTCTTATTCATCAAATCCACGAAATGCGGCAAATTCCCCCCAATGTGCTCCGCTACCGCCACGGCCGCATCATTGGCCGAATTAAGCAAGACGGCATAAAGGAGATCCTTGAGTGACATGCGTTCTCCCGGCTTCAAATAGATTTGGGTGCCATAGACTATTTTACTGTCCAACATCGTCCGACTGGCCGTAACCCTATCGTTAAGGTTGCCACGCTCAATCGCTAGAAGCGCTGTCATGATTTTGGTCGTGCTGGCTGGGTTAAGCTTTTCCTCCGGGTTTTTGGCATACAGAACCTGCCCTGACTGTAAATCCATCAGGTACACCGCCTCCCCTTGAATCGGAGGCACGGCCTTCATCGTCTGAGCGGAGACCGGGGATCCAAGATTCGCCATCAGCAAGGTTGTGGCCAGGACCAACGCCATGGTGAAATTCAACATTTTTGGTGTCTTTATCATTTCCGGCCCCTCTCGTTTTGGATGTTGAATGAGTAATAGGCAAAGTCTGATACCCCAAGTCTTTTTGATTGTGCTTGCAGCAACTCCCTACCTACATACTACTCAAAGGCCAAAACCCATATTCCGGCATAAAGACGCGCAGAGGACGATTTGGTATCTGTCTATGCTCTTACAGATTTGCTTTTGATTAGCCATAAACATTCACATGGATTCTAGGTATCGGTAGAGGGTTACGACGATTTTGCCAAACGCTATGCGGCGGGTTTGCCCATCGGTGTGTACGAGTTCCTTTATCCCCTGATGCAGGGATATGATTCGGTCGCTTTGCGGGCCGATGTCGAGCTGGGGGGTACGGACCAAACGTTCAACCTGCTTATGGGGCGCACCCTGCAGAAGGAAGCGGGTCAGGAACCTCAGGTTGCTTTGACGCTGCCTCTCCTGGAGGGCTTGGACGGGGTTCAGAAAATGAGTAAGAGCCTGGGTAATTACATCGGGGTTTACGAATCGGGGCGTGAGATGTTCGGCAAGACGATGTCCCTGCCGGATGAGTTGATGATCCGTTATTTCGAACTGGTAACCAAAGTTCCGGTTGCGGAGATTCGGCGGCCGGAAGCAGGCTTGCACGAAGGAACAACGCATCCCCGGGATTTAAAAATGCGTCTGGCCCGTGAGATCGTCGGTATTTACCACGGGGAAGAAGAGGCGGAAAGGGCACAAACGGAGTTTATCAGGATGTTCCAATAGAAGGAAGCCCCCGACGAAATGCCCGAGATTGAGGTGGGGGCCCTGAAGGGTCCGGACGGACGGCTGGAACTGGTGACCCTTTTGGTGGGCTCAGGTCTGGCCCCCAGCCGGGGAGAAGCGCGAAGATTGATTGAGCAGGGTGGGGTGCGCTTGCGCGAAGAAAGAGTAACCGATCCACAGGCGATCGTTTCCGAGTGCCGGGCAGGCAGGGACCTTAGTCTAAGACGGCGCCCGTGAGGGGAGTTCCTCGTTGATTAGGGCTATTTCGGGGCCAAAAACGGGATCGAATTCCTGGGTGAGAGCGATCAAAAGTAACGCAGCGGCCTGACGGTGACAGTATAGAGGCCACTTGTACGGCCATCTAAGATCTTTCGGGAGACTTAGGAATCCTCGCGTTTCCACGGGGGAGGAAGTCAATCTCCATGGCCCGCAAATCATGGAGCATCCTTTTTTCTGTCTCTATATAAGCCACACACATGGCACTAATGGGCTCTGACGGCTGCACTTATGCTCCCTGGCAAATTCGTCAATCAAGGGGATAGCCTTAAGGCGAACATGAACTTGTTCCGGCAAATCGGAGCCACCCGGGGGAGGAATCGGAATCCCCCTCCGGCATCTAGAATGAAGATACACATCATATTAATGGCGTCCGAACGACTAAGGCCGTGGTGATCGGCCCAATGATCTATAGCGACAATGTCCTTGAGGCGGACATGCACTTGAGGGATTTCACTCACCGGAATGATCGGCAGTGGACTTGAAAGGTCTGTCCTCTCCCGAACAATGGTGGCATCCCCTGCAACCGCCACAGCCCAAGGGAATATTGGAACCCGCCCGCGCGGACTGGTAGGCGCCTTTTGCTTCACAGGCCGCGCAGGCTCCCTTATTGATAATATAACGGATTGCCAGGACCAGAAGTGCGACCACGGCAAATCCAATAAAAAGGGTCGGTAAATTCATGGGTTGACTTCCTCTCCGATAAAAGCATTTGGCGGAAAACGCGCCTTCAGCCCTCATACTAGATAAAACCTTTCTGTGAACTTCTAAATAACTTTAAATCGCTTTACCCGCCCGGCCGAACATTGTCCCGCGGTGCGAAGACGGCCTTATCAGCAGGAAAACCGCCAAGGCCAAAAGGAGGAGCGCTATGCTTTGCCCGATTCCGAAACTGGCGCCGTAGAACAAGACACTGCCCAGCTGGTTGACGATAAACGCTATACTGTAGCCCAGTACAACCTGATAGCCAATGGCAATCGCTGTCCATTTGGAATTGCCCATTTCCCGGCTGGTGGTGGCCATGGCCACGATGCAGGGAGGATCAAAGAGATTCAGCAGCATGAATGAGAATGCTCCCAGCGCCGTAAACATGGAAGCGATACCGGTCATCACAAACTGCGTGTTATTCGGATCCGCGACACCGTTCAGAACAGCCAGAGTGCCAATCGCGCTTTCTTTTGCCATGAGAGCGCTGATCGTGGCGACCGCTCCTTTCCAGTTCCCAAAGCCAAGCGGGGCAAAGAGCCAGGCAATAGCATGCCCAATGCCTGCCAGCATGCTGCTCTCTATATCCACCATCTTCAGCGTCCAGCCGAAGGAAGAGAGGAACCAGATAAGGACACAAGCCGTAAAGATGATTGTACCGGCTTTAATAACAAAAGCCCGGGAGCGTTCCCACATATGGATCAGCACTCCTTTGAGCGCCGGGATATGATAAGGAGGCAGCTCCATGACGAAAGGAGCAGGCTCTCCTCCAAAGTAGGCTGTCTTTTTCAAGCCGATGCCGGATAAAATGATGATGGCAATCCCCAGAAAATACATAGCGGGCGCGATCCAGAAGGACTTCGGGAAAAATGTCGAGGCGATCATGGCAATGATCACCGTCTTCGCAGTGCAGGGCATGAAGGTGGAAAGCATGATTGTCATCCGGCGGTCTTTTTCGTTTTCGATAGTCCTGGCTGCCATAATGGCCGGTACACCGCAACCTGTGCCGATCAGAATCGGGATAAAGGATTTCCCGGAAAGACCGAATTTGCGAAAGATCCGATCCATGATGAAAGCAACCCTGGCCATATATCCCGAATCCTCCAGAAGGGAAAGGAAGAAAAACAGGATGAGCATCTGGGGAACAAAGCCGAGCACAGTGCCCACACCCCCGATAATGCCATTGACAATGAGCCCGTTGAGCCAGTCGGCGGCGCCCACGGTACTTAACGCCGCGGTGGCACCATTGGTGATCCAGGTGCCGAACAGGGTGTCGTTTACCCAGTCTGTGGCAATACGGCCCAAAGTGGTCACGGATGTATAATACATTAAAAACATAATAGCCGCGAAAATCGGAAGAGCGAGAAAGCGGTTGGTGGCAATGCGGTCAATTTTGTCGGAAACCGACATTCCTTTGGAGTTTTTACGGAGGCACTTGTTCACAAGTTGAGCAATATATTCATACCTTTCGTTGGTGATGATTGTTTCACTGTCATCCCCATACTCCTCTTCGATGGGGAGAATAAGGCTTTCCAGCTTATTTTTTTGCTCTGAGGAAAACTGGAGGGGTCCCAAAACCTTTTCATCCCGTTCAAAGAGCTTAACGGCATACCAACGGGCACGTTGCGGTTCCAGAATATCCTTGAATGCTTTGGCAATCCCGGAAAGGGTTTCCTCCACCTGTTTGCTGAACTTGCCCTGCGGGGCGGGGGTCTGTTTCCCTTTGGCGAGAGCGATGGCTTTTTCCGCGGCTTCCAGCGAACCTTCTCCTTTAATGGCGGCAGTTTCCACGACCTCGCAGCCTAGTGACGCGCCCAGCTTCAGGCTGTCAATCCGGTCGCCGGACTTTTTAACGATATCCATCATGTTCAGGGAAATCACGACCGGAATGCCCAATTCCAAGATCTGAGTCGTCAGGTATAAATTCCGCTCCAGGTTGGTGCCGTCCACCAGGTTGATGATGGCGTCCGGATGCTCATTGATCAGGTAGTTGCGGCTGACAACCTCTTCCAGCGTATAAGGGGAAAGGGAATAGACCCCCGGGAGGTCGGTAATGATCACGTCTTTATGGCCCTTTAGCCTCCCCTCCTTTTTCTCCACGGTAACACCTGGCCAGTTGCCCACATACTGGCTGCTGCCCGTCAGATCGTTGAACAGGGTTGTCTTGCCGCAGTTCGGGTTGCCGGCAAGCGCGATTTTCGTTGGCATTGCGCCTCCTCTTTCTTAAGACCATTCTGACGTTTAGACTAAAAAAAATCCGCGAAACCTTTCAGCCCACCTCTATGTTTTCCGCCTCGCCCTTGCGCAGGGAAAGCTCATAGCCGCGAACCGTGATCTCGATTGGGTCCCCCAATGGGGCTACCTTGCGCACAAAAATCTTGGTTCCTTTGGTAATCCCCATATCCATCAGGCGGCGGCGGAGTGCGCCTGTCCCGTTAAAGGCAAGGACGGATACGGTTTCTCCCGGGTTGATTTCTTTCAGTGTTTTCATGATTTTCCCCCTCCAACAGAAAAAATAGAAGTCAGGTAGTTAACACGCGGTTCGCCATTGACTTGCTGACCGCAACCCTGGTCCCCTTGACCTTTACAATAACATTTCCATTCATTTCCGAAACAACCATTACTTCAGCGTCCTCCACAAAACCCATGCTGCTGAGGAAGCGTCTTATATCGTCTTTGCCGGAAATAGACTTGACCTTGACCCGCTCCCCCGCGCGCACCATGCTCAAAGGAATTACATTTTTTAAAGACACCGCCTTTCCATGGCATGTTGTCCGGCTCGGAGCGGCTACAGCCGCTATTTTTTCCTTTTCCATTTGAAACCACTCCTTCAAAGGCTAGGGTTAAGTAGATTTTCCTTGCTCTTATCTTACTACGAGTGATTATCATTCTCAATAGGGAAGTTCAGATTTTTATTCCCTGTTTAAGGATCATCTGCATCTTCCTTCAAACCTGGCACATTCGCGCTATGTCGCTTTAAAAAGACAAAACCTACCATGTACATCAAACCATACTGATCTGCAACCCCTGATTGTACCGGCTGGGTATGAGGCGGGAACCCCCATGCTCATCCATAAACAGAGCGGCTGGCAGTTACACGTACCGGTAGTGCTGCCGAGAAAAGCGGTAAAGTTGGAGAGTGTCCAGGTCAGAGTGGGAAAGACCGACTTCAGAATGTGCTGCGTGGACTTAGGGATCAACCACCATCTCGTCATGACGATTCAGGATAGGAAAGGTCGAGTCTTAGCCACCAAGGTTATATCGGGTGGTGAGGACAATCATCTTAGGAAGAGCTATCTTGAGAAAGTTGTGAGACTTCAGAAACAGACCCGGGTGATTCCTGAAGGAGAACGCTTTGCGGCAGACCTTTGGGATAAAATTGGCAACTTCAACGATGATGTGGCACACCGGGTTTCGAGGGCCATTGTGGAGTTTGCCAAAAAGCACGGAGCTAAAACCATCGTCTTTGAGCACCTAACAAACCTCAAGCCCAGCAAGGGAACCCAGTCTCACCGGCTCAACCAGAAATTTATCTTCTGGGTCAAAGGGCGGATTGTCAAGTATACCCGGTATAAGGCGCTGCACGAAGGGATTGTGGTCAACCGGGTCAGTCCCAGGAATACATCTAAAGAATGCCCCTACTGCGGGGGTACATTCACGCGTTACCAAGGCGTGGCTCTCGCTAAATGCCCGACCTGTGGCGTCAAAGACGTGAACGCGGACTACATCGGTTCACTCGGTATTGGCCGGAACTTCAGAAAAAAATGGCTTGCCTGAATACGCTTTAAGCCCTGGCCGGTGACGGCTAGGCGTTCGGTTAGCCTATAGGGTTAACCGGATGAGGCACGAACCCGCTGGTCTTTTGGACTGGGTAAAATGCGGAATCAGCAGTGGGGCCTACGGCCCGATCACTTCGGTTAACGTGTACCCCAGGCAGATACGAAGTCCCCGGAAGCAACCGGGAATCCTCTGACTTCAGTCCGGGGAGGTTCAAGGATACCCTTTATAAGATTGATCTGGGAAAATTGGAGCGTGTTCTTGATAATGTCGTATGCAACAGCCTGGAATACCTGCCAGATGGCGGCAGTATCACCATAAAGGCTGAGGAAGAATCCAGGGAAATTCGTTTTGAAATTTCTGATTTGGGGCCGGGATTTGATTCAAAAATGAAGTAACCGAAGAAGAAAATGCCCGATATTAGTCCGAACGCCGTACTGCTGATATTCAGGGCCTTGTTCATGGTAAGCGCAGCATAGCCCAGGTTGACCCGATCCAGGAAGGAGACAATGTAGAGAATAAAAATGAATGGGATGAGGCGGGTCCATAATTTCTTGATGGTTCTGTCCTCTACTTCGGAATAATTGGCCATTGTTTATCCCCCTCTGAAAATGCGGTTGTTCTATCTTTACCTTCCACCCCTTCTCCACATCACAAATTCCACACACATGTCTTTGTCTAGACATAACTGCTCCCTGACGCGCTCTGCCATTGCAGTTTGCTCATTTGCATTTTCAGGCGTTCTCACTCCCCTTTCCCATAGGATTCGGCTAACAGTTCAACCGGATGCAAAACTTTGAGCGCCAGCCCGTGCCTTTTCAGGCCGTGAGCCAACTGAATACGGCAGGCCGGGCAAGAAGTAGCCACGATAGAGACCCCGGTTTTGCGCACATTTTCAATTTTACGGTCGAGAATTTTCATAGAAAGTTGATAATGGAAAATGTTAAAAGTCCCTCCGCCGCCGCAGCAGCGGTCGGCTTCAGCCATTTCCTCCACTTTAACATGGCTTGCGAGAAGTCCCCCGTCCTCTATAGGCCTCTATAGGCGGGGGATGAATCGCTATGGACATTCACGAAAAAGCCTATAGTATTTTCAAGATGCGCTGCGTCGACTAGAGGATGCTTTCAAACGGTTTTTCAGCGGTCTTGCCGGATATCCACATTACAAAGACCGGGACCACTACACTTCATTCAGTTATCCGCAAGTGGATAATGTCAAGAAGACGTTCAGCAGACCGGGTTGTATTTACTTGTCAAAAATAGGCTTTATTAAGATGAACGTTCACCGAGAGTTTCCGGCCCAGGCTATTTCGCGGGTCAATGTCAAATACCATGGCGGCAAGTGGTACGCTAATCTAACCACTGAAATACCAGAGGCTGAGCCGGTAGAAAATGCCATGAAAGCAGTGGGCATTGATCGCGGCATCAACCATTTTGCGGTTTTGTCTGACGAAACGTATATCGACAACCCGAAGTACTTCCGCAAAACAGAGAAAAAACTTGCCAAGGAACAGCGCAGGCTTTACCGCAAAAAGAAAGGTTCACACAACCGAGGGAAGGCCAAAGCGAAGGTCGCCAAAGTACACGCCAAAATCGCCAACCAACGCAGGGACTTTCTCCACAAGGCAAGTGCTCAGATCGTCAAGAACCATGACCTTATTATCATGGAGGATCTAAGGATAAAAAACATGATCCGAAATCACAAACTCGCCAAGAGCATCCAGGATGCCGGATGGGGGAAATTCGGAGACTACATTGAGTGCAAAAGTTTACGCCAGGGGAAACGACACGTTCTAGTTGACCCCAAGGGCACATCGCAAACCTGCTTATGTGGAGCGCATGTCCCCAAAGATCTCAGTGTCCGTGTCCATGAGTGCCCCGTTTGCGGATTAGTGATGGAT
Source organism: Acididesulfobacillus acetoxydans (assembly GCF_902729405.1). GTDB lineage: Bacteria > Bacillota > Desulfitobacteriia > Desulfitobacteriales > Desulfitobacteriaceae > Acididesulfobacillus > Acididesulfobacillus acetoxydans. The sequence continues at coordinate 2,868,462 of NZ_LR746496.1, read as the reverse complement.
CGGGATCTAGTGAGTGCTAAACTCATCTTAGAGCGTGGACTGAGTGTCATGGCCTAAATATAGATTTTCTGTAGGGCGGGAACCGCCCGAAGTTACGCCTGTGGAAATTGCGTAAGACCTCATCCAGCACTGAGAAACCTTGAGTACTGGACGAGGGCAACGGTTGATGAAACAGGAAGCCAACGTCCAAGTGTTCGCCGAGAAGCCCCCGCTTCTTAGCGAAGCGTAAGCGGGGGTGGTTCACCCCCTGCAGCTGCCACCTTGCGGGGTTCCTCCTTAATATTCTGATAGCGGACTGCATGACAGGGATCGTGATAAGTTGCGATAGCATCGACCGGCTGAGAACCGGATACGATTTTATCCTGCAAGAAGACGTTGATGTCCATGACCCTGCTGGCGAAGTTTTGGGCCTCCCCTTCTTCCTTTTCTCCCTCGAAGAGTTCGCCGTAGGATTGCATGGTTGACTCACAAGAAGCGCAGTCGGTCAGGATAACCTTCACATCTGCGCTGGCGAAGGCCCGGATGTTTTGACGCGCCAGCCGGCGGGCATTGTCCAAATCCCCGTAGTTGTGATGGGCCGCACCGCAGCAAACAATACCAGTGGGGATGACCACTTCAAAATCCAGTTTTTCCAAAACTTTTATGGCTTGCATGACGACTTGGGGAAAGACGTTATTATCCATGCAACTTAAGAAAAAGCCCGTTTTTTTGGCACTTTTCTTCAGCTTGCGCCCTTTGAGCATTTCCCAGAACGTTTGCTCCGGAAGCTCAGGCAATAAATCCTCTTTTGCTTTGAGTGTCTTGGGGAAGAGATGATTGAGCCTGACAGTGCGTACAAGTTTAACTGAGTCCAGGGCCAGGGAAAAACGTTCGGGCTTATTCAAGACATTGCGCAGTAGCACATGACGCACCAGCGGCTGGCCTTGTTGGACAGCATACTTGGCTCGGGCCGCCCTGACGATTCTGTCAGTTGGAACCTGGGGCGGGCAGCTGACCACACAGGCCCGGCAACCCAGGCATAAATCCAAATAGTTCCTCATGGTAGCGCTCAGGTCCAAACTCCCGTCTAGATGTTCCCTAACCAGTCTTATTCTGCCCCGGGCCACAGCCGTCTCCCGTTTTACCTCACTGTAAACTGGACAGACTACGGTGCAGGGACCGCAGAGGATGCAACATTCCTACCTTTTTTAAAAAGTCTTGAAATTTTTTCTCATATTTAAGGGTAGTAATCTGGGGCCAGGGAGGGGATACTCACGACTATTCTAATCATTCTTTATACTTTTTTGCAGTTACGGACAAAATAACTCTGAACCTCACTTAAAATCTGGCCACCTCAGGACGAATTCTGATATAATTTATACGTGTGCCAATACCTTGGCCTTGCCATTTGACGAAGGCCAAGTTGCCGCGTCATTTTACTCTTTTAAACAAAATATGGGATGGAAGTGGAATTTGAGATGCTGGTTACGAAAACTGCTCAGGCGGGGTCAACGGCGAACAGCGATGTTTTAATAACTGTCAGTCCGAGTGAGACTCCCGGAATTCATTTGCAGTTAAAAAGTAAGGACGTCGTTCTTAAGCTGTTCGGCGAACAAATAGAAAAGGTGATCATGGATAAAGCCAAAGAACTGGGAGCGGATAACGTCACTATCAAAGCAGAAGACAAGGGAGCTTTGGATTATACCATAAGAGCAAGGCTGCAGGCGGCGTTAGAACGCGCGTCCAACTAGCGGTCCTTTGGCTGGCGGCGTCTCTTGCCGGCGGTCTCTTGCCAACAATTTCTTGGCGGCCGTTGCTCGCCGGCGAATAATCGCAAAAAGCCCGAGGTGGGCCTTTCGCTAAATCAAATCTCAAAGTAAGAATAGATTTACCAGACAAAAAACCAGACAGAGAAACGAACTGGGGAAACGGAGATAATAGTTATGCAAAAGAATGCACGAAGCATGTATTTTGTCTCAGGCAATGAGCCAAAGATGCTTCAGAACGCACCTGTCTTCGATCCGGATTCTATTGTAATCGACCTTGCGCGGAGAGTTCCAGCCACTGAGAAGGACAGTGCCAGGATTTTGGTCAAGGAAGCTCTCCGGTTTTTAGATTACTCCAACGTCGAGGTTATCGTCAGAATCAATCCACTCAGCAGTGAGTACGGGCTTAAAGATGTGAAGACGATTGCCCCGGTTAAACCGTACGCTTTCATGATCCCGAAAGCTAGGGCGGAAGATATTCAAGCCCTGGCAAACCTGCTCTCCGAAATCGAGAAAGCTCAAGGTTTTGAAGAGGAAAGCATTAAGCTTATTCCAATGATCGACAACATTGTCGGACTCGAAAGTGTCCACAGCACCATTAATGCCTCATCACGGGTCACGGCCGCTTTTCTCAACGCCGAGGACTTAGCCGCGGACTATGGCAGCAAGCGGACTAAAGAAGGTGACGAAATCCTCTATGCCCGGAGCAAAGTGTCCATGGCCTGCCGTGCGGCTGGGATTGAAGTGATCGACACCCCTTATATGGACATCAATGACAGTGAAGGCTTGGAAATGGATACCGAAAAGGCGAACCTCTTAGGGTTTACGGGCAAGGCTGCGATTGATGGCCGCCAAGTCGAGACGATCAACATCGTCTTTGACGCCTCCTTAAAGCAGGCCGCATTTCCGCAAACATATATCTAGCACTAAAATCCAAAGTGCTGAATTTGCAACTGTGGCCGCGATATTATTTGTGAATGGGTGGATAGAATGAAAAACGCTGCGGGTGTTGAACTGCCGGAGTTTATTAAAGGATATGGGGAAGTAAAGCCGTTTGCCGGCGCTTTCGCCGGCTATGGACAGGTGCGGAAAGTCGCCGTCCGGCTGGACTCGGTACAACCGGGTAAAACTAAACTCTTAGAGAGTATTGATGAAGCGATCGAAAAAGTCAACCTTAGAGACGGCATGACCATCTCCTTTCCCTCCCATCTGAGAAACGGAGACTATGTGATCAATCAGGTCATGGAAGTCATTGCCGCGAAGGGAATTAGAGATCTGCATCTTGCGGCAACGCATATCTTTCCGATCCACGAGCCTTTGGTTGACTACATTAAGCGAGGGGTCGTCACAGGTCTGTCCGCAAGTTACATCTCCCCCGGGGCTGTCGCTAAGGCGATAATGAAGGGATACCTGAAAAACCCAGCTGTGCTCAGAAGCCACGGGGGCAGGCCGAGAGCGATCGAGGGCGGAGAACTGCATATCGATGTAGCCTTCATCGGAGCGCCGACCGCAGACGCTTACGGAAATATCAACGGCGTGCAGGGAAAGGCCGCCTGCGGGACCTTGTCCTACGGGATTGCCGATGCAGAGTACGCCGACAAAGTCGTGGTAATCACCGATAATCTTGTTCCTTATCCCGCTTGTCCTATCGAGATTAGTCAAGATTACGTCGATTATGTGGTCACTGTAGATTCCATCGGCGATCCCAGCGGGATTGTCTCCGGCACCCTCAGTGTCACCAAGGACCCGGTCGGCCTGCGGATTGCCAGCCTGGCTGCACAGTTCATCGACGAAGCAGGCTACATCAAAGACGGGATGTCGTTTCAGTCCGGCGCCGGTGGGACTTCTTTGGCTGTTACAGCCGAAGTGAGAAAACGCATGAAAGAAAAGAAGGTCGTCGGCAGTTTTGCCGCGGGCGGAGTAACCGGCTACATCGTTGACATGATGAATGAAGGCCTCTTCCGTTCCGTGTTCGACGTACAGTGCTTTGATTTGAAAGCGATCGCATCCTACCGGGATAATCCCAAACATCAAGGCATGAGTGGGTCACTTTATGGAAATCCCAATACAAAAGGCGCCTTAGTCAATAATTTGGATATCATGATCCTGGGAGCCACAGAAATTGATACCGACTTTAACGTGAACGTCATCACGGGATCGGACGGGATCATTATGGGGGGCTCGGGCGGACATAACGATACTGCCGCAGGCTCCAAACTCGCCATTATCGTAACGAACCTGATTAAAGGGCGTCTGCCTGTTGTCAAGAGCAAGGTCACGACTGTCGCCACGCCGGGAGAAACGGTCGATGTTCTCGTAACGGAACGCGGCATCGCGATCAATCCCCGGCGGAGCGACCTGATAGAGAAGCTAAAAGATTCGGCTCTTCCGCTCGTGCCCATCGAGACATTGAGAGAAATGGCCGAACGGCTGACGGGAGTCCCCAAACCCATCCCCTTCAGCGATGAAATCGTTGCGGTCGTTGAATATCGCGACGGCAGCGTAATTGATGTCGTCAAAAAACCTCTGGATTAGAGGCAGCTGTTTCCTAAGGATGGGGCATAAGGATGAGGCGTGATGGTATTTACCCCACCCGATGCTTAAAGCATGCCCCATTTGCGCAAGTACTCTACGGTGAGAATGAATTCCTGATCGGAAAACCCGTTTTGCCTCAAAACCTGAAGAGCTCGGTTAAAGTCCAGGCTGACGGTTTCCATTAGAATCCGGTCTTTCTGGCCGACCAACTGCCAATCCTCATGCATGTCCAATAGGATTTCCATCATGGAGGCGATTCTTTCCAGGCGCCACATGATAAACTTTTGCCCTTGCCGCAGCGTATCGGGAGTGAGCCCCCGGGTCTTGGTCAATCTTTGCCAAGGAGTGGTTCCTTGGTCCCAGCCGCAGTCGGAAAAGAAAGGAAAATCGAGCTGGACTTTTTGGATGCAGGTTTCGTTTTCGGGGCGCATGAAATTCACCTCAGCCTTCCTGCCCTGCTGTCCGGCAAAACGGGGTCCCCCGGCAAGGGGGACCCCGCCTCGTCACATTATCATCTTGGCAACAGTTCTCATTTTACCATTGTCCAGTACCCGCCGAGAACGAGGACGGACAAAATGTAGCCGAGTGGAACGTTTACGATGACCCCCGCAGTAAAAGCTGCAAAGGGCCGCCAGCCCACGGCGGCGAGTTCTTTGAAACGCGTGGTCAAACCAATGCAGAGAAAAGTAAAGATGAAGGCCCAAAGCCGAATCATTGAGATCGGACCGACAATATTGGCCGATACCGTTTTGGCGGTAGGGGCGTCGACCGAAGCAATGAGCAAAGTGACAACGATCGAGGCAGCGAAAAAGCCAAGGACAAATTTGGGGAAACGGAACCAGATCTCCTTGCCATTGGGTTTGCGGCCATCCTCTCGGCGTTCCCATTTGGTCACGGCAATGAGAGCCATGATGAAACACCAGATACCGACAAACATATCCCTGCCGACGACTTTCATGAGGGTGAAGGTCTTGATCGCTTGCTCACTGATGGACGCCGCCGCCGCTATTCCAGCAGCATCAGCGAATTCGGAAGTTCCGATCCAGGCCCCGCCGGGCCCCGGGGAGATACCCAAAGCTTTGATCACGATAGGCAAGGCAAAAACCATTATAATGGCCCAAACCACAACCAAAGAGATGGCTACGGAAACGTGGTTTTTTTCAGCCTTAACCGAGCCTCCGATGGCAATGGCGGCGGAGACTCCGCATATTGAGCCGCCCGCTGCCAGCGCTGTGGAAAAGCGCTTGTCTAGATGGAAAAGCCTTGTTCCTATCCAGTAGATGGTGAGAAAGGTGGAAACAGCGACAATGGTCGCCTGCAAAAAGGCCATAGGGCCTGACTGCAGAATGATGGTGAAAGGGAGCGTAGCCCCCATTAAGACGATTCCTGTCTTGACGTAGAATTCTGTGCGGAAAGCGGTATCCAGCCATTTGGGCAAAGGGACCACATTGCCGAGAATTAGTCCGACCAAGAGGGCCATCAACGGCGGCTCCAGACTCCATTTCTTGGCCAGGGACGAAGCACCCAAGATCGAAACAATGACGCCCAGGATGAACAAGATGGTGAATCCGGGAATAAAGCTTTTCAGATTATGGCCAAGCACTTTTACGGCGATGGAAAATACGACCAAGAAACAGAACCAGAGCGCCACGATTCCGCCCCAGTGCGAATGGAAATAGACAGAGACCTTGCTGAACTGGTCCCAGGCCGGGAAACTGACGGCGAGAGCAGGCATGGCAGTGCTGCCGGCAGCCCACAGAATAATAGATAGGATAACCGTCCCCAAACCGATCCAAACAGCCCAATAGTCTTCTTTCTTCAAGAGCCCCGAACCGCTTCCCGGTGTTGTGGGTGTGCTCTTGTTGACGAGGGAGATGTTACTCATTGGCCATCCTCCTTGTTAAATGCTCACTCTTCTATTTTCTTTCTTTTTTCTCTCCTCTCTCTTTTCTCTTTTCTCTTTCTTCTCTCTTTTTAGCCTGATTCGCCCCAAAAGCTTCCCCTAATCCCCTAATCTCCGTTACTCTTGTGTCTCAGTCGTCTGCCGCACCAACATGGCTTAACGGATGGTTTCACGCCACCCGCCGGAGGCTTCCCGCAGAATAGATCTTCATCCTTCTCTATTAGGAAAGCGGGAACTTTCATAATATATCCTTTATTAAGAGACTAATTTTTTACGTATGATTAGGGGGCATTGTAGGACCTGACATGTTTTTAGGACGATTCGATAGTTATTCAGTCAACCGCTTCCCCCCTTTCGCACCGTTCGCGCCGGTCAAATACCCTTACATCCGCGTCAAAATTTGCCTAAATCCGCATCACAATTTGCCGACGACGGGGTTTGTGGGTTTACCTTGCAGGGTTTAGCTGGGCGAAATACTCCCTCCTTTCGGTATTATAGACTCCGGCCTTCACCGAGTTCGATCTTACCCACATTCTAAAACCACATACAGCTTTTGTAAAATCGCAATTTTAAATGGCCCGGGCCGACAAATTCCGAAGCGCGTCCCTAGTTGCTTGTCCTTACATATGTGAGCAACTGTTTTTCCAACAAGCGTACTTGCTCTCGGGTGAGTCCGTATATCAACTCGATTTCGGCCAAAGTTACCGTGACTCCACTATCGAGGCCAAATCTCGTCTTAATTATCTGCTGTTCGCGTTCGCTCAGACAATTCTCGACAGCTGCGACTATTTGCTCGCGGGTATACAATTAGGCCTCCCCCTCTGCAACGCCATTTCCTCTTTCGCCCGTTTTGCTCCCCCGCGCTACGGGCAAGCATTTTCCGACGATGGCCGTCAGGTAACCTGACCTTCATTACAGAGCTTTCCCCTTTTTCAGCCACGCCCTGTGCGTCACTGTGTCTCACTGACGGTCAGGCCGGCTTTTGAAACGGTAGGTGCGCCTGCCGGCTCTTGGCTTGGGCTTCTCTTCGGAGATAAGAATATCGTCTATTCTCACTTCGAGGTAATCTGCGCCCTCATCCAGGCATTTACAACAGTTATCACAAATTTTGTCGGGATTCAATTCACAGCGGTCGCATTCTCCGCACTCGTCACAAATCCTGTCTTCTAAAATACATGGTTCTCCGGCTTTACGCATTTTTCCTTGCCCATCCTGTTGAATTCTAAGGTCGCTTTTTGCCACGGTTTTTGCTCGATCTTTTACGTTGCATGTTTTCATCAGCTATGACGGCAATAGCCATGCCCTCGTACGAACCTAGCCTCGGGGACAAGATTCCGTCAGGGCAAGTATAGCTCCTAACACCCGGCTGCGTCAACTTTGTGCGGGAGCTGTCGCAGCCGTTGGGGCCGTCGGACTGCCTATCGCCAAGCCCTATGGTCTTAACCGGAGGGAAAAGGCAGGTATGTTCATGGGCCTCAGCGGTTCAAGAATTTTCTTCCCAAACCCGCAAGAACTGATAAGGATTGATCCAGTGGCCATCCGGGATCTCTATGCCAAAGTGCAGGTGGTCGGGAGTAGTGAGAGCATCCCCGGTGTGTCCCATTGTCCCCAAGGTTTCTCCCCTGGCAACTCTTTGCCCCCGCTGAAGTCCGGGCGAGATCTTTTGCAGGTGAGCATAATAATAATAATTCCCATCGTCTCCGCGCACTCCGACTCTCTCTCCCCCCAAGCGATTCCAGCCAAGCCGCTCGATTTTGCCGGAACAGGCACTGACAATCGGGGTTCCTTCACTGCCGAAAATATCGGTGCCTTCGTGCCGTCGTTTTCCCCCTTCCCGTCCGGCGCCGAAAGTATCCTCATACCAATGCCTGCCGTTGACCGGGAAAGTATAGGCGCCGATTTGAAAAACGGGGTATTTTAGCAGCAGCGTTCTTCGATAGGCAACCGTTTTGGCATCACTCTTGGCGATACCCGCCCAGTTGAGGCCGGTGAATTTCATGCCCTCTTTCAGCTGGGCAACCAACGGGCCACAATTGCGCGGCAAGGTTGAACGCAGAGCGAGGATGTCGGCCCAGGCTCCGGGAGAAATTAGTTTCCCCTCTTCATGTGCCTGCAGCACCAGCGGAGCGGGTACAGACGCCAGATAGGACCAATCATTGAGTGTGCCTCCGGGAGGGTGATGCAAGGCGGCCCACGCGATCATGCCTAAAATAAGAAGCAGAGGGAGCAGCACGATTTCTCGGCAGCGGTGGGTCTTTGGCATGTCGGTCTCTCCTTTCCCTATACACTACACTATGGATAAAGTATTGGAAAAAGAAGAGTTCATACTGCGAACATCTGTTTGCAATACGGAGAAAGATGTGGTAAAGTAGTGGTAATAATTCATCACTGTTGTGGTGTCAATAATTCCAAGCTATTCGGACGTACGTGGTGTGTACATAGTGGGCAAAAAAAATGATTTAGGGGTGAAATGTATGTATCCTGATTTATCTCAACGCCAAACGGCTATCCTCGACTTTATCAAAAGCGAAATCCGCAAAAAAGGGTATCCCCCCTCTGTACGCGAAATTGGAGACGCGGTAGGACTTGCCTCCAGTTCGACCGTACACGGTCATCTGCAAACCCTGGAAGAGCGAGGGTATATTCGTAGAGACCCGACGAAACCCCGGGCCATCGAGATATTGAGCAGTGCCAGTGATGAGGACCCGAAGAAGCGCATGGTTCACGTGCCGGTGGTGGGCCGCGTGACAGCCGGTAAACCCATTCTGGCTCTGCAAAACATTGAGGACTATTTTCCCCTGCCGGCCGATTTTGTTCACGACGATTCCGTCTTCATGCTGAAGGTGCAGGGTGACAGCATGATAGATGTCGGAATATTGGATGGGGATTATATCGTGGTCCGGCAGCAGAACTCAGCCCGCAACGGGGAAATTGTAGTGGCGATGATCGGCGAGGAAGCGACTGTCAAACGCTTTTTTAAAGAAAAGAACCTGATTCGCCTTCAGCCCGAAAATTCCGCCATGGATCCTATTTTTACCCAAGATGCGGTTATTTTGGGTAAAGTCATAGGGGTCTTTCGCTATATCCGTTGAGCAGGTACGGACGGCGCCCGTACACTTGCGACTTTGGTCATAAGTGTGCGGGCGCTCTTACATATGCAAGCAATACCGGTGAATATCCATAATTTAAGTACTTGTTCTGACTCCACGTTCTCAGGTGGGCGGAAGGGATGGGTTCAGTCAGACCTTGGCTATATTCGGGGGTGCTCCGGAGCGGAAGCTGCTGCCGGCGGAAGGGATTGGCTCAGTCAGACCTTGGCTATATTCGGGGGTGCTCCGGAGCGGAAGCTGCTGCCGGCGGAGGGATTGGTTCAGTCAGACCCTGGCTATTTTCCGATTCCGGGTGTCCCGGAACCGTTCCAAGCCAAGAGTGATGAGGCGGTCAACGAGTTCCCCATAAGGGATCCCGGTGGCTTCCCATAACTTGGCGTACATGGAAATCTGGGTAAAGCCAGGCATGGTGTTTATTTCGTTGAGCACGATTTTGTCATCAGCCGTGACAAAGAAATCGACCCGGCCCAATCCCGAGGCATCCACGGCCCGAAAGGCTTTAACGGCGGTCGCCTGTAAATCAGCTTGAAGCGCGGGACTGAGCGGGGCCGGGATGAGAAGGCGGGAGGCGGAATCCTGATACTTGGCTTCATAATCATAAAATTCCCGGGCAGGCAGGATCTCGCCCGGGAGCGAAGCCCGGGCTTCGTCGTTGCCCAGGACGCTGACCTCGATTTCACGCCCGCGGATATTTTCTTCAACTACTATCTTCCGGTCATAAATTGCCGCAAGTTCCAAGGAACGCCTAAGTTCAAGGTTGTCATGAGCCTTGCTGATGCCGACGCTGGATCCCAGATTTGCGGGTTTAACAAAACAAGGAAAGCCGAGGTTTTCCGCGATACGATGGATGCAGCCTTCCGCATCACGGCGTATTTCGGCGCGCAAAAATGTCAGATAGTGTGCCAAGGGCAAACCCGCCTGGGCAAAGACAGCTTTCATCCGGTCTTTATCCATACCGAGCGCGGAACCCAATACTCCGGAACCTACGTAGGGAAGATTCGCCATCTCCAAGAGGCCCTGCAGAGTGCCGTCTTCCCCAAACGGACCGTGCAGAACCGGAAAGACAAGGTTCACCCGGCCCCCGTTGGGAAGTTCCCGGCGATCCAAGGCCATAAAATGCGGATTTTCCGGGTCGTGAACCAAGGTCACTTGTACCCCGTCCCGCCCGAACTCACCGGGCGCAGAAGCCCCGACACCTTGCTTAAGAACTTGGTCCGGCGTGATTCCCCAATACCAACGTCCGTTCTGAGCTATCCAGACAGTTTCAACACCGTACTTGCCGCGGTCAATGGCCTGAAGCACAGATTTGGCGGAGTTAACGGATACCTCGTGTTCTCCGGATTGGCCGCCGAACAATAAAGCGACGCGTAAGGACGTATCTTGCAAGCTATCCACTCCCTTTCACCGGTTTATCCAATCGCGAGACTCCCACTTCTGCGGGCTGGAGTGTTCCCTACCAGACAAGTATTTTTTGCAAGCTGGCCGTTCGGCGACAGTGTCCGGAGGACGCTAGCGCGATGTTCAGCTTCTGCCAAACGAGTTTACTCTATATATCTACGCGCAACGTATCAGTATCATACCCCGAGGTCGGAGCAGCCTTTAGGTTTTGCAGCAGGTGTCTTGCCAAAACGGCCAAGCCGCCGGAAAGTTTTCCGGCTTCACGTGGGCGGAAGGTATTTCCCCTGTCCTTAAGCGTGCAGCCGTTCTCGTCAAGGCCTCCCTGAGAAAATATTCACTGGCAGCTGCTCGCAGCGAAGCGGCGTCGCGTCAGGGGTCAGGAAAAGCCAAGCGGCTCATTTGGCGAGCGGTCCGAATCGACTCAGCGGCCAGTAGCGGAACAGGGCCCGGCCGGTGACATTTTTCAGGGGCAGAAAGCCCCAGACCCTGGAGTCGTCGCTGTTATTGCGGTTGTCCCCCATCACGAAAAGATCCCCCGGCGGGACGACCACAGGTCCGTAGCTTCCCTGTTCGGGAGCGAGCAGGTAAGGTTCGTAGAGGGCTTTGCCGTTGACATAGGTTTTATGGTCTTTAATCTGAATCTTATCCCCGGGCAAACCGATAACGCGTTTGATGAAATCCTCCTGGGAATGGGCGGCCGCGGGCGGACGAAAGACAATAATGTCACCCCTGCGGATGTGATCAAAATACTTGAAGAAGAACTTGTCCACGATGACCCGGTCCTGAAGTTGAATCGTCGGCAGCATCGATCCCGTCGGGATAACCCGCGCCTCGATCACATAGGTCCTGATAGCCCAGGAAAGGACAAAAGCGATCAGGACAATTTCCACAAGTTCCAAAAGGAAGCGTCCGCCGCTTTTGCGCGGCTCCTCGACATTCATCTGCGGCTCGTCCACATTTTACACCTTCCTTGCTGCTTAGATGTTCGTTGTACAAGAGGCCGTTTACAAGAGGGCGTCTTGCCATAATTGCAGAGCCGCCAGAATGTTTCCCAGCTTCACATAAGCGTAAGATATGCCGCCTTGCTGGTAGGCGATGTACGGTTCACGCAAGGGCCCGTCCGCGGAAAATTCGCTGGTTGCCCCTTGCACAAAAGTTCCTCCGGCCATGATCACTTCGTCCCCATAGCCGGGCATGCCGGCCGGGATCGGCAGAACATGCGCATCCACCGGGGAACCTTTCTGCAACCCCTGGCAAAAAGCAATCATCTTTTCTTTCGAGTTCAATTTGACCGCCTGGATGAGGTCGGAACGCGCCGACTCCGGCAGAGGATGGACCTCGAATCCCAGGGCCTGCCAAAAGGCCGCGGCAAAGATCGCACCTTTTAGGGCTTCGCTGACAGTCAGCGGGCTGAAAAAAAGTCCCTGGAAGAAAAGGCGCTGCCCTTCCAAGGTAGCCCCCACTTCCCCTCCGATACCGGGCGCGGTCAGGCGCTGACCTGCCAGTTCCACCAACTCGCGGCGACCGGCGATATACCCTCCGGTGGGAGCGAGGCTTCCGCCCAAATTCTTGATCAGTGAACCTGCCATGAGATCGGCCCCGACGTCGCCGGGTTCGCGTGTTTCCACCAGTTCTCCGTAACAGTTGTCTACGAAGATCAAGATCCCCGGATGGAGCCTATGAATGTAGTCCACCAACTCGGAAATCTGGGCGATACTTAAAGCGTCCCGCCAGGCGTACCCTCTGGAACGCTGAACCAGGAGCAAACGGGTTTCCGGCCGAATCGCCTGCTCCAGCAACGCATACTGTATCGTCCCCTCCGGGCCCAGCGAAATAGAGGAGTAACTGACGCCGAAGTCCAGCAGGCTCCCCTGGCCCTGGCCTCGGAGGCCAATGACCTCCTCCAGAGTGTCATACGGGTCTCCGGTGACAGAAAGGAGGTGGTCTCCCGGACGCAGGACCGCGAACAAGGCGACGGCAATGGCATGGGTGCCCGAGACAAACTGACCCCTGACCAGAGCAGCTTCCGTCCCCAATATTCTGGCCATGACACGATCTAGGGTTTCACGGCCGGCGTCCCCCAAACCGTAACCGTTTGAACCCTGCAAGTGATAAGATGAGACCTTCTCCGCCTGAAAAGCCCGAAGAACCTTGGCATGATTATGTTCGAAACCTTCTTGCAGGACTTCCAGCTGTTCCCGCAGTTTACCCTCAGCCGTAACCCGCGCCTTGCGGATTCTTTCCGGCAGCTCTTCTTGGGTTAACAATACCTGGGATGTCAATACCTGAGCCCCCTCAAGCCAAATGTAACAATACTTACCCACATACTTCTGCTAGTATACTCCTGCCGGGCGGCTGTTGGCAACTGAAGTGTCCCTAAACCCCTAAACTTCGTCCCAGTCCAGGTCCGCCGCTATGATCTCCATCAGTTCCTCGCGGGTAGAAGAGGCATTCTGAAAAAGGCGGACAGCCTGTTTGCGGACGGTCCGCTCCACCAGGTTGCGAATCAGACGGGCATTGCCCGCATAGGGATGGAGATGCAAAAGCCCTTGCAGGATCCGCCGCAGGGATTCCTGCGCCTCCGGAGTCAAAGTGTACTGACGCTGGTTAAACATACTGCGGCCGATGGCCAAAAGTTCTTCCAAAGAATAATCCGGGAAATCGATATGGATGGGGAAACGGGAACGCAACCCGGGATTGGTTTGCAAAAACCATTCCATTTCCTGACGGTATCCGGCCAAAATGAGAATCAGGTTATCCTTTTGGTCTTCCATCGCTTTAACCAGGGCGTCGATCGCTTCTTTGCCGAAATCTTTTTCTCCGCCTCTGGCCAAAGAGTAAGCTTCATCGATAAAAAGGACGCCACCCAAAGCCTTCTTTACCTGTTCCCGGGTTTTTTGAGCCGTGTGACCGATGTATTCCCCCACCAGGTCCGCCCGCTCGCATTCGATGATATGTCCTTTCTGCAGGACGCCCATTTCTTTAAAGAGTCTGCCGATGATGCGGGCTACGGTGGTTTTTCCGGTTCCGGGATTTCCCCGGAAAATCATATGTAGGACTAAAGGCTCCGCCACGAGCTTTTCTCGGGTGCGCCTTTTTTGGATTTCCACATAAGCTTGCAGCTCCCGAATCAAGCGTTTAACTGAAATAAGTCCGATGAGTTCATCCAATTCACTGAGAATCTCATTGACGCGCTCTTTCTCCGTCGCTTGAACCGCGCTTCGGCCGAACGAAGCGGAGTTCTTCCCGGGAGCGGCGCCTGAGCCCTTGCGCAGCGGGGGTGCTCCTTGCGGGTGCGTCTCCGCAGGCTGAGGAGACTCCACTACCGGAGGGGCTTGCCGGTCGGGCCGAAAAGTGACGCGTATTGGCATGAAAAAGGGGCACCTCCCTCCCATCCTTATTACTATACGCGCGGATCGGGCGAAAGGTGCCACAAAATTTGCTGTCAAAACCGTCTCCCGGCTCAAGACACTCTCAGCCGGCGGCATAAACGAGTTGCATTCACGCCGGCGTCTGACCAAGAGGCTTAGCCGCATGCCCCTGGCTTTAGGGGAGATTCAGCGCGGGCCCTTCAGCTGCCGGTCAGACTTTTAGCATAGCGGACCCGGGAGGGATGATCGAGGAACTTTTTGCGCAAACGAATGCTTTTCGGGGTGATCTCGACCAGTTCGTCTTCTTCAATAAATTCAAGGGCCTGCTCGAGAGTGAAGACCACGGCTTTTTCCAAACGCAGGGCCTCGTCGGCCGTGCTCGAGCGCATATTCGTAACGTGTTTCTTTTTGGCCACGTTGACTTCAATATCCTGTTCCCGGCTGTTTTCTCCCACAATCATTCCCTCATAAACTTTGATTCCCGGCTCAATGAAGATCCGGCCCCTCTCTTGCGCTTGGTAAAGGCCGTAAGTTGTGGCTTCTCCGTTTTCAAAGGCGATCAGAGCCCCGCGGTTGCGCCCGGAAATCTCCCCTTTGTAGGGCTCATAGCCGTGAAAGACATGGCTCATCATGCCTTCCCCACGCGTCTCCGTGAGAAATTCGTTACGGAAACCGATCAGCCCGCGGGCAGGCACCTTGAATTCCAGCCGGACTTGAGTTGGGGAAAGTGTTATCATATTGACCATCTCGGCCTTGCGCCGACCCAAAAGTTCCATCACCGCCCCCACGGAGTTCTCCGGCACGTCGGCAATCAGGAACTCGATGGGTTCGCATTTTTCACCGTTAATCGTCCTGTAGATCACTTCGGGTTTCGAGACCTGGAGTTCGTACCCTTCCCGGCGCATGTTTTCAATCAAAATGGACAGGTGGAGTTCTCCCCGGCCGGATACCTTGAAGCTGTCCGCGGAATCGGTTTCCTCGACCTGCAAACTGACATTGGTTTCAACCTCTTTGAAAAGGCGTTCCCTGAGTTTGCGCGAAGTGACAAATTCCCCCTCCAGTCCTGCGAAGGGGCTGTCGTTGACGATAAAATTCATGCTCAGGGTCGGCTCATCCACTTCGATCGTCGGCAAAGCCTCGGGGTTTAGGGCACAGGCCACAGTTTCTCCGATGTTGGCCGTGGTCAAGCCGGTCAATGCCACGATTTCCCCGGCCGCGGCCACGGGAACATCAACACGCTGCAGCCCTTCAAAGACATAGACTTTGCCGATCTTGGCTTTCTCATAAGTTTCGTCCCGCTTGATCAAGGTAACCTGCTCTCCTTGATGAATCGCACCGCGCACAATCCGCCCTACGACGATTTTTCCCACATAGTCGTCATAATCCAGTGTGGTTACCAGAAGCTGCACCGGGGCCTCGAGGTCGACTTGGGGTGCGGGAATGTGGGCCATGATCATGTTAAAAAGAGGTTCCAGGGTCGGCTCGATCCGGTCCGGTGCCGTCCCGGTAGATCCTTGCCGGGCGGATGCATAAATCACCGGAAAATCCAGTTGATCCTCGTCCGCGCCCAGTTCGATGAAGAGATCAAGAACTTCATCCACCACTTCCTCCGGGCGCGCATCGGCGCGATCTATTTTATTGACCACGACAATCGGAGTGAGTTTCAGCTCCAGCGCTTTTCGCAGCACAAACCTCGTCTGCGGCATCGGCCCCTCGAAGGCATCCACGATTAAGAGGACGCCGTTAACCATTTTCAGCACCCGTTCCACTTCTCCGCCGAAATCCGCATGGCCGGGTGTGTCCACGATGTTGATTTTCGTTCCTCGCCAATGCACGGAGGTGTTCTTTGACAGAATCGTGATGCCGCGTTCCCGTTCCAGGTCATTGGAGTCCATGACCCGCTCCATGACCTGCTGGTTAGCCCGGAAAGTTCCGCTTTGTTTCAGCATCGCGTCGACGAGTGTCGTTTTCCCGTGGTCAACGTGAGCTATGATTGCGATATTGCGTAAATTGGCAGTCTCCACTGAATTTCCCCTTCTTCTTGGTTATGCTGTGCCTATTCGTCAAAAAATGCACTACCTTTCAGTATATTATACAGATCATCAAAAGGCAACAACAGTTTGGCACTTTTTGCACTTTCTAAACGGCTGTCAGCGGCGCTCAGAGGCGTTCGACTGCTTTCGACGGCCATCAGCGGCGTTTGCGCCCGGTCGGAGTTCCCGGCTCAAGCTGCGGCCGTATACAGACGGAGCGCGCTCTGCCCGTCCGGCCACTCCGCCTGCCGCGGACGCGCACCGACCTTACCCTTGCGCGCTGCGAGTGAGCGGCTCTTTTGGTTTTATGGCTAAGCGAGCGTCTGGGCCCACCGACCCCTTGCGCGCTGCGAGTGAGATTCCGATAGGCGAGAAAAAATCCGGCCAACGGCCGGATTTTCTAAGCTAAAGCTCCTATTCGTGAGGCTCTTCAGGTTGAGCGGTAGCTTGAGCCAAATTGATCGGGCGAATCGGCATGACCGTAGAAATGGCATGTTTGTAGACCATCTGCTGTTTTCCCTCGAATTCTATGACAACCGTAAAATTATCAAATCCGCGAACGATTCCCTTCAGCTGAAATCCGTTGACGAGGTAAATCGTCACGGGCAAGTTTTCTTTGCGCACCTGATTGAGAAAACCATCCTGCAAATTGATGGACGACTTATTCATATTTCTCCCTCCATCACCATTGTTTACTAAATCGCTGTTCCACACATTCATTCTACACGAGTTTCCAAAGCTCTGCAAGTGCAGATCACGTCTGCGAGTATACGATTTGGCGAGAAGCGTGAGATGTCATACCAGGTGATACGCGGGTCGCGTCGAAACCAGGTAAATTGACGTTTGGCAAAATGCCTGGTATCCCTTTGCATTAAGCGCAGCGCTTCGGGCAGGGTGGCCAGTCCCCGGAGGTACCAGAGGACATGCCGGTAACCCAGACTCTGAAGGGGTTTGAGTTCACGACTATAGCCGCTATGCAGGAGGTCTGCCGTCTCCTCGACCAAGCCCTCCCGGATCATTTCCGCGCAGCGCTCATCGATGCGGCGGTAGAGAATCTCGCGCGGCGCTTCCAGGCCGATGTAGATTGTGTTGGGAGCCAGTGGGGCGTACACCTTATCTGAGGCGGTTCTCGTCCCGGAGAGAGGCCGCCCGGTTAATTCAAACACTTCCAGGGCGCGAATGACCCGAACCCGGTCATTGACATGGAGCCGGGCCGCTGTCAGTGGATCACGTTCTGCTAACGCCCGGTGGAGGGCCTCCTTCCCTTCTTGCGCCAGAAAGCTGAGCCACTTTTGGCGGATTGCTCCCGAGCCTTTTTCACTGAAGCGATAAGGGTCCAGGAGGGAGCGGACATAGAGTCCCGTACCTCCGACCAAGATGGGAACATGGTCCCTGGCCTGGATTTCTGAGATCAGCCGGGAGGCAGCTTCCTGAAATTGGGCTGCACTATAAGGTTCGCGGGGATCCAGGAAGTCAAACAAGTGATGCGGGACCCCCTCCCTTTCGCCCGGAGGTGTCTTGGCGGAGCCGATATCCAGTTTTCTATAGACCTGGACGGAATCACCCGAGATAATCTCTCCCCGGACCGCCCGGGCCAAGTCCAAACCCAGAGCGGATTTTCCGACTGCCGTCGGCCCGACGATGACCACAAAGGGACGCACTGCTTTCACCTCAAGTCCACTATGCCAAAATCCACGGAACTATACCTGCCGCCCGGGAAAACCTCAAAACCGAGACGTTCGAACTCCGGGCTGCCTTTCCGCTCTTTCATGACGACTCTTTTCCGGGCCACGCGGCAGGCTTCCCGTACGCTGTCGCGGCTGAGGGGCTCTTTCTCGGCCCAGCGCTGTAAGGGCTGTATAGCGGCCGAACGGCTGCGGGTATGGCGAAACATCGGATCGAAATACACGACATCCACAGCTTGCGCAGGCATCTTGCGCAATTCTTCCAAGTGGTCGCCCCAGTGCGCCTCAATCCTGCCCGCCGCTTCGCGCAAATGGGCCCAGGCCCGTTCTTTTTCGGGACTTTTTCTGAGTCCTGCCGTTGTTCTTCTTAAGTCATTGAGGCCGTCCCCGACCAGGGCGGCCAAAATGCCGGAACGTTCCACCGCCCGGACCGAACCCGTGCTGCCGACGGCCCAAGCTCCGACAAGGGCGTCACTGCCCAGGCCCAGAGTCGCATCAAAGAGGGAATCCCCCCTTCCCAGGCCGCAGGCTTCAAGAAAGCGATCCGGCTCACCCCGTTCGATGTTCAAAAGACGAAGCAAAGCCATACTGGGGTGGAAATACAGACTTTCTCCCGACACTGTCAGAAAAACTCCGGTCCGGGTAATTTTCAGCTCCGCCGGGTCGGAGGGAGTTGCTCCCGGGCCGCACGGAGTTTCCCTGGGGCCGGACGAATTTGCTCTCGGGCCGCACGGAGTTTCCCCTGGGCCGGACGGATTTGCTCCCGGTACAGCCGTAAGTCCCGCGCGCTCTGCCCTCCGGGCGGGACGCTCCAGCCAGCGGATTCCGGGCTGCCTTTGAAACCAGCGGGCTTTTTCCGCAAGTCTTTGATCCGGATGTACGGTATGAATCAGAACGGACATTTCTTCCAGGGCCACGCCCGCTTCACTCCTCCACCTATCGTAACCTCCCGTTGGCCAAGGCCGGCTAAAGCAGCCGGGAGCATGCGGCCCGGCTTGTTCAGCGACGGTAAAAGCGGCGTTCCAACTCGCCGCGGCTGATTTGGATCATCGTCGGGCGTCCGTGGGGGCACGTTTGCGGGTTCTCCGTCTCCGCCAACCGCGCCAAGAGCTGTTCCATTTCCGGGATGGACAAACTTTCCCGGGCTTTGACCGATTCCCGGCAAGCCAAGAGATAAATCCAGGTCTCAAACAACCGCTCGTAACCCGGTTGGACACCGGTCTGCAGGATCTCTTCCAAAAAGCGGCGCAGAAGGTGTTCGGCGGCATCCGGCGGGGTCTCGGCAGGTACGGCTCTGAGCAAATAGGTTTGCGGTCCGAAATACTCCAGGATAAAACCGATCTTTGCCAAGTCCAGGAGATGCTCCAAAAGTGCCTGTTCTTCCCGCAAACTGAGTTCCAACGAAACGGGCACCAAAAGGGATTGGCTGACTGTTTTTCTGCCGCGGATCTCGCGCAGAAGACGCTCATAATTAATGCGTTCGTGAGCCGCGTGCTGGTCGACGATGACCAAGCTGCGACCGTCAGTGGCCAAAATATACGTGTTTAAGACCTGAGCCAACGGCCAGAGATTGGAACCGGTCAGCCCCGTCGCCTCGGCGAACAAGGCGGGAGTCGGGGACGGCTCCTCTGCCGGAGCGGACAGGAAAGCGACGGGCGGGTGCATGGGGTCCGGTTCGGTCGGAAGTCGGATAGTCGAAGGTTGAACGGTTTCCGCGACCATGTCCGCAGCCGGGGTCGTCTGGCGAAAGCCCGAACTGTCTCGTGAGGAAACATCAAGGGACAAGAGTCCGGGCTGTTCGGAGATGGCCGCTACCACGTCAGACGAAGGGTTTTCTTGTCCGGCAGCGGCCATCCCCGGGGCTGGAGGGCTTCCCGATTGACCGGCGGCCGTCTCCGCCTCTTGCCGCTGACAGTGCGAATTGCGCCGGCCCCGGCCCGCATCCAGCAGGGTCCGGCGCACCGCAGCGGTGAGAAAATCGGCTAAGGCTTGCTCATGGGCGAATTTTACCTCCATCTTGGCGGGGTGCACATTTACGTCATATTCCGAAGCCGGCAGCTTCAGGTGCAAGACGGCCAGGGGATGCAACTTGACAGGGATCAAGGTGTGGTAACCTTCCTCAAGGGCTCGCATCAAGACCGGGGAGCGGACGCAGCGCCCGTTGACAATGAAGGTTACGGCTTGGCGCGAGGAGCGGACCAAATCCGGGGGGCTTAAGTATCCCGCCAACGACCAGATCCCTTGCTCGAGGGAGAGGGGAAGAAGACGTCTGGCCAGCTCTTTGCCCAAGACCGTGCCGATGCTTTCCAGCAACCGGCCCCGGCCCGCCGTCTGCAGAACCGTCTGCTCGGGGTGGGTTAATTTGAAAGCGACTTCCGGGTGTGCCAAGGCTATTCTGCCCACGACATCGCTGATCAAACCGAATTCCGTGTTGTCCGAGCGCAGGAACTTCAGCCTGGCGGGGGCATTATAAAAAAGATTTTCCACAGAAACCGTGGTGCCGACAGGGGCCCCGATCTCATCAAAACTCACGCGCTGTCCGCCCTCCAGGCGCAAGATCCTGCCGCTGATTTCTCCCGGGGGCCGCGAGGTCAGCGCCAGGCGCGAAACCGAAGCGATGCTGGGCAGGGCCTCCCCCCGAAAGCCCAAAGTACTGAGTGTATCCAAATCCTCCACCCGGCGGATTTTGCTCGTCGCATGCCGTAAGACGGCCAGCGGCATTTCGGCGGCGGGGATACCCGAGCCGTCATCCTGCACCCTGATGAGGGAGGTCCCTCTTCCCTCCACTGCGATCTCGATATGCTTGGCCCCGGCGTCCAGGGAGTTTTCCACTAATTCTTTGATGACAGAGACAGGCCTTTCCACCACCTCACCGGCAGCGATGCGGTTGGCGGACTGTGGATCAAGGACCCGGATCAGAGAGGCCAAAGCGTGTCACTCCTTCAAACCGTTCACTCCTGCACTGTCGAAAAGCGGGTTACACCTTCGTCCAAGTGCCAAAAGAGGACTTGGGCGCCCGCCTGGTCTTGGAGCTGCACCGTTTCCGCGCGGCCGATCAGGTATTCCCAGAGGTCATATCCGGCTTGGCTGCATTCGGGGCAAGCCCCGAAAGGAATTCGGACCAGGGCATAGCGGCCCCGGGAAGGAGGACGCCGGCTTTCGATGAAAACGGTTCCCCCGCAGTGCGCACACTTGCGCACCCTGTCGAAGCGAACTTCCTGGAACCCCTCGGTATCGTAATAAATCATACGCGGGATGTAAGCCCAAGTGCCGTCCGGCAAATAAGGCTGCGACCGCCAGACCCAATTGGGTTGAGCCTGCGCGTATTCCGCTTTCAACTCCTTAACCCGGGAAACCAAGCCGGTGAAGCTCACCTGCGGGCGATTGGGTTTTTCTGCCTCCATGACTCCGTTATAATCCTCTCCGGCCAAAGCGAGCAGAATGGCCAGATTTACATAGGGCAGGGCGGCTTCAATGGAATATCCGCCTTCGAGAACGGCAAGATCCGGTTTCACCAGTTCGGTGATGCGGCCGTAACCCCGAGCCGTAACGTTCATTGAAGCCAGAGGGTCGCTGAAATGGTTGTCTTGCCCGGCGGAGTTAATAACGATATCGGGTTTGAATTCGTCCAGGCGCGGCAAAACCCAGTTTTCCAAAACATAATGAATCCCTTCATCACCCGTGCCGGGCGGGAGAGGAATGTCCAAATTCATCCCCCAAGCGTTGGGACCTCCTTTTTCCGAGGCAAACCCTGTCCCCGGATAGAGAGTTCTCCCGTCTTGGTGCAAAGAGATAAATAAAACGCCGGGATCATGGTAAAAAATATCCTGGGTTCCGTCGCCGTGGTGAACATCGGTGTCGACCACAGCAACTTTCTTAACCCCATATTTGCTGCGTAAGTGGTTGATGAGAATCGCTTCGTTGTTCAAGGTGCAAAAGCCGCGGTTGCCCAGGACGGTCGCCCCCGCATGATGCCCGGGCGGACGCACCAGGGCGAAACCGTTTTGAATTTGCCCTTCGGCCAGGGCCTCACCGAGAACGAGAGTACTCCCCGCGGCGATGAGATGGGCTGTAAGGTCATGCTTAGCCGGATGCGGGAAGATCCCCTGAGTGAGGAGAGCTTGGCTTAAAGGAGCCATGCCTGGTGCAAACTGCCTGATTTGCGGGAGATCGAAAACCCCCTCCTCGAACAGCTGCTCTTGAGTGTAAAGCAGGCGTTCTTCCCTCTCCGGGTGAGTTTCGCCCAATGACCAGTCGAAAGCCGGGAAAAACAAAATACCTGTCTTGTTCACTGCCTGTACCTCCCTCCCACGTGCGCCGCCCTGCCCGCACGATGAATTCCTATGCCGCCATCGGCACTAAAACACCGGGTACTCACGCTCTGAGCTCCGACTTCTGACCCCTGACATCCGGCTTGCGACCACCGCCCCCGGTTGCAGTTAGGCCTGGGCCGTCGGCACCACAAGGCGGAACCAACGCCCGGCCTTCCTCCCGCGGAGCCACCCCAGGCCGCGCAAGAGAGCCGGGATACCGGATACTCAGGTCTCGGCCCTCCGGCTTCCGCCCTCCGGCCTCTGGTGCAGGTGCCCCCATACACCCGGGGGAACGTAGAGACGACCGCGCACGATCTGCCCGACGGTCCGGTACCCTTGGACAACGGGGAAAAAGTCAAACGGCTCTTTTTCCGCCCCGGTAAGATCAATGCTCTTGGCGCCGGCCAGGCGTTCGGCGGTTTTTTCGAGAAAACTGTCCACTTCCGCGTGCGGGCGTTTCGCTCCTTGCCACTTCCCCTGTTCCCCGGCCTCTTCCACGCTGAACCGCCCCAGTACCGTATCGAGATGAAGCGTGCAGGAAAAAGTCGGCCTGGCCAGGGCGGCCCCCACTGCATTGGAGACTTCCGGAAATTGGCCCACGCGCACTTCGGTATGCAGTTTTCTTTGCAGAAAGTCCCGCAGTCCCCGGGCCCCGCCCCCGCTGGCCCAGACATAAAACTGCCGCGCTTCCTGGGGATGCAAAACCCCCCAAATCTTGTAGGCGGGTTCATCTTGCCACTCCTGTTCCATGGCTCTTATTTCCACTGCCAGCCGGCCGGCCATCTCTTCGAGCAGGGACTTTGCCAGCCTTGTCAGGTCCGCCGGCAGACGATGTTCATCAGGCAGGAGCGAGGCTAAAGCTTCTTCGGCTCGCACCCTGTCGCCGTACGGCACCACTCCCAGGTAGCACATAGCATCGGTGGGCGTCGGAGCCGGACCGCCCAGGCAATAGGCCGGGCCAAGGCGATAGCGGGCTAAAGACAGGCTGCCCGCCTCCCGCACAATAGCGGAATCCGCCCCCACCGCAACGGAACGGACCGCCAGGGAGCGGACCAGCGTCTTGTAGGGGCCGATCTTGGCTCCGCGAACGCTCACAAGCGGGGAGCCGGACAGAACGATCCCCAGGTCAGTGGTCGTTCCTCCGATGTCAACCACAACGTACGAGGCATCCGGGTTTTGAGCCATAGCCCCGAGCACCCCGGCGGTCGGCCCGGAATAAATGGTCTCCACAGGCCGGACCCGGTCCAGCGGCAAAACTCCCCCGTCCGTTTTCAGCACTTTGATCGGAGCGTGACAGCCGCGCTCGCAAACAGCCCGTTCAAGTTCCCGGGCAAATTCTTGCCAGAGATCTTGACTGGCCAAGTTGAGATAGGTCGTAAGGCTGCGGCGGTAAAAATTGGCTTGGCCCCACTCGTGTCCGAGAGCAAGGTTCACTCCGGGCTCGGCCTGCCGCCAATAAGCAGCCAACTGTTCTTCGTGCAATTGGTTCCGGTGGGAGAATTTACCGACGATGGCCACATGATCCGACTTCGACGGGTTCAGCTTGCGCTCCTGGAGAATCCGCCGCCACTGAAGTTCGTCGGGGGGCAGAACTTCCCGGCCGCGGTAGTCGATAGTTCCGGACATGATTTTGTACGGAACGGGCCAGGACAGAGACTCCAGTTTCATACCTGTGCCCGGAAGCAGATAGAGCTCAACCGGCGGAAAGCGCCCTTGCAGAATCGCGTTGGTGACCAAAGTTGTGCTGACCGTGATCTCATCGACGGGGTTACCCCCGTCAAGGCCCAGACGATCAAGCGCGCTGAGCAGGGTATGCAGAAGATTGTCCTGATCGGTTGGGACCTTGGTTTTGTTCTCAATCTCCTCCTGATTGATCAGGACCGCGTCCGTAAATGTCCCCCCCACATCAATTCCAACATGTCTGCGCAAGATATCCCCTCCCATTTTTCAGCTGAACAAGCCTAAGCATCCGTCGCCTTGAGTCTGGTCCGGAGGTCAAACAAATACTCAAGGGCTTGACGCGGGCTCATATCTTCGAGCGGCAAAGCGCCGATTTCGTCGAGCAGAGGATGAGTTTCCGGTTCTGCAAAGAGGGCCAACTGGGTGACCGCCGCCTCCTCCATGAGCGTTTCCTGCTGAGAGGATTCTTCCAGGGTGCGAAGAAGGACTTTTGCCCTTTGCAAGAGCTCCGCCGGGACACCGGCCAGCCGAGCCACTTGGATACCGTAGCTGCGGTCCGCTTTGCCGGGCAGAATCTTATGCAGAAAGACGATGTCTTCCCCTTTTTCCTTGACACTGACATGCAGGTTGAAAGATCCGGGCAATTCCCCCAACTGGGTCAGTTCGTGGTAATGAGTGGCAAAGAGAGTTTTAGGCTTAAGAGCAGGATGTCGCTGCAAATGTTCCACCAAGGCCCAGGCAATGCTTAGACCGTCGAATGTAGCCGTTCCGCGCCCCACTTCATCCAAAATGATCAGGCTTGCGGAGGTGGCATGGCGCAGGATGTAAGCGACCTCTTGCATTTCCACCATGAAAGTGCTCTGTCCCGCGGCCAGATCGTCGGCAGCTCCGACCCGCGTGAAAATCCGGTCCACCGGGGAGATTTTGGCCTTTTGGGCAGGAACAAAGGAGCCGATCTGGGCCATGAGGACGATCAAAGCCACTTGTCTCATGTAGGTCGATTTCCCGGCCATGTTGGGGCCTGTAATGATGCCAAGGTGTTTTTCCGGGGTTAAAGAAGTGTCGTTCGGAACAAAGGCCTGTGTTCCCAGCATTTGTTCCACCACCGGATGCCTGCCCTCGCTGATTCTGATCTCTTTGGCGGCTGAAATTTCGGGGCGGACATAGTTGTATCGCACGGCGGCTTCGGCCAGGCCGGCAAAGACGTCGATCTGCGCCAGTTCTTGGGCCAGTTGGAGAATCTCCTCGGTATGGCTGCGCACCTCCTCGCGCAAAGCCGCGAAAATATCATACTCCAACTGCCCGAGACGGGTTTCGGCCGTCAGAATTTTCTGCTCGTATTCCTTCAGTTCCGGGGTCACGAAGCGTTCCGCGTTGGCCAGGGTCTGCTTGCGCTGATAATCTGCCGGAACCAGTCCGGCGTTGGCATGAGTGACCTCAATATAGTAACCGAATACTTTGTTATAGCCGATTTTGAGGGAGCGAATTCCCGTTCTTTCCTTTTCAGAGGTTTCCAAAGCGGCTATCCAATCCCGCCCGCCGGAAACGACAGCTCTAAGTTCATCGACCTCGGCCGAATAGCCGGCCCGGATCAGGGAGGTCTGAGCGGAACCGCTCAATATGTCCGGATTGAGCGCATCTGTCAGTTTTTCTTTCAGGAGGGCGAGATCGTCCCCCCGCCGCAAGTAGTTTGCCAACGGTTCGGCCTGGGGAGCCAACAAAGCGCGCAGTAAAGGAGGAACATTCAAAGTCTGGGCCAGAGCCAGGAGATCCCTGGCTTGGGCACTTCCGTACGAGACTTTTCCCATCAGACGCTCGAGGTCATAAACTTCGTCCAACAGTTTTTGCACATCCGAACGTAGGAATTCGTCCCGGTAGAGTCCCTCGACGGCGGCTAAACGCGTTTCAATCTCAGCGACGGAAAGGAGCGGCTGTTCCAGCCAACGTTTGAGAAGCCTTCCCCCGGCCGCGGTTTTAGTCAAATCCAGCACGGAAAACAGGGTTCCTTTCTTCCCTTTCCCGCGCAGACTCTCGCTGAGTTCCAGATTCCGCCGGGTCCAGGAGTCAAGAACCATCCAGCGATCCTGATTATAGAGCTTGATTTCCAGAACATGTGAGGGAGTCGTGCCCGGCACGCTGGCCAAAACATAGCGCCAGAGGGCTGCGGCAGCCCCCGCGGCTGCCGGATGCTCCTCCAAGAGAGCCGCTTGTCCGGCAAAGTGTTCACGCAAATCTTCCGTACCGACGTAATCGCGGCGCTCCCGCACAGTGCAATAATAAGGCTGCCAAGGCTTGGCTTGCTTGAGAAGTTCTTTAGGCAAGAGCAGTTCGGCCGGCCGGACATGAGCCAGCTCAGCCTGCAGGATGTCGAAGGACTCTGTCTCAAAGATGGTGAACTCACCGGTCGTCATGTCCAGGAAAGCCAGTCCCCAGGCACCATCGTGCCAGACGCCGGCCAGGAAATTGTTGTCCTGGCCGGAGAGCAAACCATCTGTCAGTGTGCCCGGAGAAACGAGCCGGACAATCTCCCTTTTCACGATCCCCTTGGCCAACCTCGGATCTTCCACTTGTTCACATATGGCCACTTTATGGCCGGCGGCGATCAGCTTAGGCAGGTAGTGCTCGACGGAGTGATAAGGTACCCCACACATAGGAATGCGTCGCGCCTCACCGGCTTCCCGCCCGGTGAGCGCAATTTCCAGGATCGGTGCCGCCAGTTCGGCATCCGCCCCAAACATTTCATAAAAATCGCCGAGACGGAAGAAAAGGATCGCATCCCCAACCCGGGCCTTGATTTCCTGATACTGTTGCATCATGGGAGTACTCATACCAAAATATCCCCTTTTCCGTCAAACCTTCCTTGCAAAAAGGAAGAGCCTGTTCACGAGCTCTTCCTTCCCGAGTCCGGATGCATGGTTTGTCGTCGCAGCCTAACAACCACCCTGGCAGCTGCTGCAGCCGCCCGTACCACATGAAGCACAGCCATCATCCGCTTCGGTATCCCCGGAAGCGATTGCGCCCGCCAAAATCGAATTCACTGAATCGAGCATCTCAGTGAATCTGTCCTGGGCCTGCAGGTAAGGAGAAATGAACGGATTGTTTTCCACGGTTTCCTCAATTAACGCCACCGCTTTTTTATCCTCTTCGGAGATTTCCTGGCCTTGTTCCTGGCGCTCCTGCAAACGGTGCTGCATACTTTGAAACTCGGCAATGATTTTTTGAGCTTCTTCATTGGCCAGCATAATGCGCTCGGTTTCCCTGAGATCACGGAGTTCCAAGCTGGCGCCTATGGCCTCGGCCAGGCTTTGAGCTCTGTCATAGATTTCTGCGTCGATGTTTAACACCTCCTGCCCTTCTCTCAGCCGGATGTCTCCGGCCGGCGAATCCACACCTAATAGATTCTACACCAATTCTTCGATTCCTTCCATCCTTTTCCCCGGGATTTTCTGCCGCTTCCCGCCCTAACCGCAACTATTCACCGCTTGAAAAGTTTAGGAAAACGACGAAAACGACTCTTTGACGCCGGTACTCAGGCCAGTTCTCCGAAGAGGGTCCAGGAATTGGCTTCCTCTGCTTTCACGGAAACCAGTTGTCCGCTCAGATCCCGCGTCCCGGAAAAAACCACGACCTCATTGCCCCGTGTCCGTCCCACCAGACGTTCCGGGTTTGATTTACTGGGCCCTTCGACCAAGACCTCCCAGGTTTTGCCGAGCATGTTTTGCCGCCACTTCAGGCTTTCCTCATTTTGTACTCGCATCAACTCCTGCAGACGGCGCTTTTTGACTTCGAGGGGAACCTGGTCGGGCAGAGCGAAGGCGGGAGTCCCGGAACGCCGGGAAAACATAAAAGTAAAAGCTTGGCTGTAATGGACTTGGCGCACCACCGCCAAAGTCTGGCTAAAGTCTTCCTCCGTCTCTCCCGGAAAGCCTACGATGATGTCGGTGGAAAGGCTGCTTCCCGGCAGGCGTTCCCGGATCGCCCGCACCCTGTTCAAATAGTATTCCCTGGTATATTTGCGGTTCATGCGCCGTAAAATCCTGTCGCTTCCTGCCTGTACGGGCAGATGAATATGGTGGCAGAGATGCCGGCCGCCCGCCAGGGTATCAATCAAGTCATCGGAGAGATCTTTGGGATGTGAGGTGGTGAAACGAACTCTGAGTAAGCCGGAAATTTTGTCTGCCTCCCTCAATAAGGCGGAAAAGTCCGGGCCGGAGGCTAGGTCTCGGCCGTAGGAGTTAACGTTCTGTCCCAACAAGGTCACTTCGCGGCAGCCGCTCTCCGCCAAAGCCTCTATTTCCGCCAGGATTTCCTCGGCGGGCCGGCTGCGTTCCCTTCCTCGCACATAGGGCACAATACAGTAGGTGCAGTAATTGTCACACCCGTACATGATGTTCACGTTGGCTTTGAGCTTGCCTTTCTCGGCCAAAGGTACGGACTCGGTCGTCCCTCCGGCTTCAGGCCAAACCTCGGCGGACTTGCCTGAACGCTCCGCCGTTTTCAATTGACGGGCGAAATCGTGCAGATTGTGGGTCCCGGTCCAAATATCCACGTGCGGAGCGCGTTTGCGTAAACGCTCCAATGCTCCCGGTTGCTGGACCATGCAACCGGTGATTGCTATCTTAAGGTTGGGGTTTTTCTCTTTCAGCTTTTTCAATTCCCCGATTTTGCCGAGTATCTTGTTCTCGGCGCTCTCCCTGACACAGCAGGTGTTGATGATGATCAGGTCGGCCGTATTGGGGTCCTCCGAACTCGTATACCCCTCACGCACGGAGATCTCCCTCAGCGTTTGCGCGTCGCGCTCAGACATCTGACAGCCGTAGACCAGAGTTACTACTTTTTTATCTATAACGCACACGTTCTTTCATCCCTCACCGTTTCTCAAAGTGCGGCTGCCCGTTGCTTCAGTTGTGCATCTCCTTGTCCGCCCGGCCGCTCTAGTACCACGCGGGCTTAGCGCTGGGCCCGTGGCTCTGTCACCCGGCCGAGACCGCCCGGCCGCTCTAGTACCACGCGGGCTTATCGGCTCGGCAGCTTCGCCGCCTTATCCGCTTGTTTGCCCGCCGCCTCGGCAGCGCGCGGGCCTATTCGGACCGCTGCCCCGTGCCAGGCTCTATTATAGCGGATTTCGCCTGCGAGAACAAACCATCCCGAAGGGGAAAACACAGACGGAAACGGATCTTCACGGGATGCCGGCCCTCATCGTCGCCGAACGTGCGGTTTTTCCTCATCCGGCGGCCCCAATGCTCTCTCTTCTCGTCCGGGAGAGGCTTTGCACTTGGCATAAGGTCTCACGAGAGGATAAACTTCCCCACACTGGGAAATATAAAGCCGGAGGTGAGAGCGCAATGGAAAATCCCGAAGTCCGCTGCAATGTGACAGACTGTATTTACAACGAAAAGGCCAAGATCTGTAAAGCAGACAGCATCCAGATCACCCGGCACCATGCGGACGTCGCTTCGGTCGAAGCGACAGACTGCGGTACATTCAGGGCCAGAGGCTAAACAAGCAGAGGCTAAACAAGTGGAGGCCGGAGACGCGAATCTCCGGCTTTTTAGTAAACAAGCCCACAGTCCGGCCGGATCGTATCAAGAAACGGCGAAATGGTGAAAAGGCAGGAGTTCACAGGCGGGCCTAGGCTTTGACAGGGGGGCCTCCTTTCAGAGGCTGCGGAAGACGCCCGCTCTTTTCAGAGAATTGTAGGCGATGAGGATAAACGGACCGAGAATCAAACCGATGATCCCTGTCGCCGCCAGGCCGACATACATGCTGATTAGAACAAGAAGGGGATCAAGTCCCACATTATCTCCGAGTATTTTGGGTTCAACAATGTGGCGCATAATCGTAACGGCGGTCGTTATCAGGAGGAGCTCAACGGCAAACCAAGTGTGCCCCATGAGTAAAGACACAGCCGCCCAAGGCACGAGGACCAGGCCGACACCCAGAACCGGCAGGATACCGACGATGCCGGTGATCGTGCCGAGAACAAGGGCGTAACGAGCGTGGATCAGGAGTAAGCCGCCGATCGACATGACAAGGATCAGCAGGAAAACGATGAACTCCGCTTTAATGAAACCGCTGAAAGCACCGGCGAAATCGCGGCCCAGCGCGCGCAGGTTATCTTGCCATTCCCAGGGAAAAATGCGGACGAAGGCGGAAATATAGCGTTGACTGTTCTTGGACATAAAGAAAGTGGCCACAAGGCTGACCACGATGATGATCATCCATTCCGGAACCGCGGCCGCCAACGAGAAACCACGCGTCAGCAGGCTCGGTACGGGTTTGAGCAAGCCGTTCAAGGTGTTGTTGAGGTACCCTGTGTAATTGCCGGGAAGGTTGAAGTAAGCGGTTTGCACGGTATTGAGCCAATGGGAAAAGACGCGTTCGAGCAACTCGCTGTAAAAGGGCCAGTGGACGATGATATCGTGGGCTTCCCGCACGGCCCTGGTGATCAGAAAGGTAACCAACAAAGCGAAGGCGCCTATCTCGGCCACCATGGCCGCGAGAACAGCGACGGTTGGGGGACAGTGTAAGCGCCGAATTAAAAACTTCTTGAGAGGGTTGATGATGGAAGTGAAGATGAAAGCCAGGATAAAAGGTAAAAATAAATAGGAGAATTTTCCTACCAAATAGATAAGAGTTCCGACGACGATCCAGAACCCGATAAACTTCAGAGCGCGGACAAGAAAGTTCTTCGTGACTGCGTTCACGGGTTGGACTCCCTTCTTCTGTGGGCGTCTCGTTTTCTTTCCGTCTTAACCATCTGGGCCCAACGTGTGCCAAGGTACAGGACGAATAAAGACAGGATCCCTAAGGCGGTGAAATAAAGGTAACCCGCTGCGGCGGGAACCTCAGCCGGGACGGGCGGCGCAACCGAACGATCTGCCAAAAGATTGATTGTGTCCAACAAATCCGTCCCTTCCCACACCTCCAGTTGAGCCAGGATATCGCCTTTACGCACAGATTTCAACCCCTGCTGGCTGTGGGCCAGGGTCAAACGCAAGTCCGGCATCGGTTCGCCGCTCTTTTGGGTGACATAGATGGGTTGGGCCAGAACCAGATTTACTTGCTGCTTTCCGACCGTGGTGGTTGCCGCGACGGCACCCGCCGGCCGGTAGGCCGTGGTCGTAGAGGAGGAAAAACCGTAATTCAGGAGCCTCTCCATATCGCCGAACATTTCCCCACCCGGAGATTTCAAAATGACACCCACGAGCTGACGCCCTCCCCGCTCGGCGGTGGCGACTAAACAGTTGCCGGCTGCAGCGGTATAGCCGGTCTTCATCCCGTCCACATCGGGATCCCGCCACAAGAGTTTGTTCTCGTTGACCATTAACTTGGGAACATTGGCCTGTGCCCGGGGAATGGTGTGAGTTTTTGTCGCAATGTAGCGGCGAAACACCGGATTCCGGTAAGCAGCCCGAGCGAGAATGGCTAAATCGTGGGCTGTCGTAAAATGACCTTCTTCAGTCAGCCCGGTTGGATTCATAAAATGCGTGTTGACCATGCCGAGCTCTTTAGCCTTCTCGTTCATCAAATCTACGAAGTGCGGCAAGTCCCCGCCCACGTATTCCGCTACGTCCACCGCCGCATCATTGGCCGAATTGAGCAGGACTGCATAGAGAAGGTCCTTCAAGGGCATCGTTTCTCCCGGTGTCAGATAGATCTGGGTGCCGTAGACGATTTTCCGGTTCAGCATCGTTTTACTGGCCGTGACCGAATCATTGAGGTTGCCTAATTGAAGGGCCAAAAGGGCCGTCATAATCTTAGTCGTGCTGGCAGGCGCCAATTTCTCATCCGGGTTTTTGGCATACAAAACCTGTCCCGACTGCATGTCCATCAGGTAAGCCGCCTCTCCTTGTACCTGAGGCGGGATATTGGCGGTTTGGGCAGAGGCAGGAGACCCCGAGTTTGCGACCAGTAAGGTCAGAACGAGTATAGTTATGGCGATGAGTTTTAATGTCTTTTTCTTATGTCTCATGCTTCTGCTGAAAGCCAGCCTCCTCTCAGTTGCCCGGGTTACTCAAGTAGAAGAGCGCCAAAGTTCCCGGACCGGTGTGGCTGCCGATAACACAGCCGATATCGCTGAACCAGACATCCTTGATGGGAAGGCGCCGGCGGACTTCTTCAGCCAGCAACTCCGCGTCCCCGCGACAATCGGAATGAGAGATCCCGATAACTTGTTCTTCCGGGTATTCAGCTTCCTGCGCCATGACCTGTACCAGGCGCTGCAGGGCCGCTCGCCGGGTTCGCACTTTGGCAAACGCTTCGATGCTTCCCGCCGCCGTCACCCGCATCAGAGGCTTCAAATCCAGTAGATTACCCACCATCCCGGCTGCTCGGCTCACACGCCCTCCTTTAACCAGAAATTCCAACGTGTCAGGAGTAAATATATAACGCATGCGGTCTCTTAAGTCGTGGACCTGTGGCTCCAGTTCCTCCCACGTCAGGCAGGACTTGGCCCTTTCGGCGGCCAGCAAGGCCAAAAGTCCGTAACCGAAGGATGCCCCCCGGCTGTCGACAATGTGCACTTTGTCAGGTGATGCGGTCATCTCCCTGACCATCGACGCGGTGCTCCAGGTTGAACTCAGCCGGGAAGAAAGATGAATGGCCACAACTTCGTCGCCCTGCGCCAGAATCTTATTGTAGCGTTCCAGCAGGGATTGCGGATTGGGCTGCGAAGTCTTGGGCAACTCCGGCAGGGCCCGGAATTGGGCGTAAAATTCCGCCGCGGAGAGGTCTACCCCTTCAAAAAACGTCTTACCGCCAATAGTTACCGGCATCGGCACGACCTCAATACCGGCTGCCTCAGCGCGTTCCCTGGGAATGTCGGCTGAACTGTCCACCAGTATAACCAGTGACATCTTCCGCCCTCCTCAACAGTGTGTATGTTTATTTATTCGGGGACAACTTCTCTTTCTCCTGCTAGTATGCGGCGGCAGAAACAAAAAATGCCCGCCAAGAGTTTCTCTTTCCGGATAAAAAGTGAACTCGCTCAGCAGATGCTGAATATCGAAGTGAAAAAAATAAAGGCAGCAGTTTTTAACTGCTGTCATATAAACCCCATGTAAATCTCATCTCAATCCCATCTCAATCCCATCGCGACCCTGGCCCAGTACTCTGAGCCAGCAGCTTAAAGCCAGGGACTAAGCACCTGTGGCAAGCCGTGAAAGGCTGGGTATCAGGGCTCGAGAGCTTGGACTATCACGTGTTGTCCCAGGGAAAAAACCAGAGGCCTCAAAACTTCAACATCGTTGACCAACCGGTATTTGACTTCTTCTCCTTCGATCCAAGTGACGAGAAACATAGAAGCCACCTTCCCTTCAATCGTGATACATGCATAAGATAATTGCACACTGTTCTTTGTATACATTATACCACGGGCAGCTCCCTGTTTCAACCGAGCAAAATGGCATTGTCAGGCGCTTTGCAAAAACCCCTGAAGTCATGGCTCCCTTTCGGCATGCCGTAAACGTCGCGCGTCGTGCGGGAATTCCGGTGATCTTTGTTCGTGTTGCTTGCCGTGAGGGCTATCCGGAAGTGAGCGCCAAGAACTAGTCCTTCTCCGGCTTGCCAGAACGCGGAAGTATGGCGATGGCCGAGATTTCGGCTCAAATTCACGATTCGGTGGCAGTGGCCGAGTGGGCCGACACCTTGTCTTGGGAAAAACAGCGGGACATGCTGGGAGCGAATCTTATAAGGTGCGTTCCAACCTGTCCAGCCAGTGGTTCGAAGCGGGAGTCGCGGGACCGTGACCCGGTAAAATCCAGCGCAGCGGACGCGAGATAAGTTGGCGGATCGATTCTTTGAGCTGACCGGAATTCCAGGTCAGATACGGGGGAGCCGGGCGAATTCTTCCTCCCTGCAAAAGATCACCTACGATGGCAATTCCGTTGCGGTAGAGAACGATATGGCCGGGTGTATGCCCCGGGGTCGGCAACACCTCCCAGTCGTGAAACATCTCGGCGCACGGGCGAACCTCCTCAGGTGCCCGCAGCGAGCCATAGATGGGCGAAACAAGATGGGGCAGGAAGCGTTTCATCCCGGGTCTCGGTTTCTGCCCCCGGATATACGGGATCTCCGCTTCCTGCGCATAGACGGGACACTGCAGGGCAGAAGCTAAATTTTGTACACTGCCGATATGGTCGAGATCAAAATGAGTCAGAATGATCCCCGTCAGATGGCGGGGGTTCAGTCCGACACTCCGAATATATTCAATAATCCTTCTTTCCTGCCCGGGCATCCCGGTATCGACCAAGAACGGCTCCTGACTCGCCACCAAGTAAACATGGGCACCCTTCACTCCGTCCACTTGATGCACTTCATCTGTAATCAACATATGTTCTCCTTCGACTGTCTGACAGCCCCGCTTTCGCGCGCGTAACCATCCATCTGTAATCAAGATATGTTCTCCTTTGACGGGATTAATACGAAGTGTCGCACCACTCGCCCGCCATCCCTACTGCTAACCGGTTCCTACGATCAAGCGGCTCAGCCGTTGCACGTACCGCATAATTCGACAACGCCAAAAAGAATTCCTGCTCATTTTCTCGCGCCCGGGTTTTCTTTCACCGGCTTTTCACCGGTTTTTCCGAACCGCGCATGTTTAACGGTCCCTCAGGTACATACTAAATCCGAACTCGGGAAAACGGAGCGCAGTGATGTTGCTCTGTCCCCGCGACCCGGGGATTTCGCGTCGAAACAACCGACAAAGGACAGCAAAAGGAGGAGATAACGTTGCCGGAACGGGTGCTCAAATTTGGCGGGGCCAAGATACGTAACATGGTTCCCCCCGTTAAGATTAACCGTTTTGTCCAGAACCTACCCGAAGAGAGGAAGGATTCCCTGTTCGAAATCGCCACGGAACTGCGGCAGGCCGGCTTGATTAAGCTTCTTGAGGGGCGGGATCAGAGCACGATAGACCGGGATACGGTGGATGACCAACTGTAAAGAGGGGGGGCCCGGCGGCAAAAACCGGGCCCCCCAATCTTGATAGTGTCTTTATTTTGGCAGGATCCGCCGGGCAGGGTTCGCGATGAGGACCTCAACTCCGCGGTCAGTCAAAGAGCGCCTGGCCGGTTCCGTAAGACCGCTGTCTGTAACTAGGATATCCACCCGGTCCCAATGGGCAAACGTGTGATAATACACCCGTCCCATTTTTTGACTATGAGCGACCAGAATGACCTTCTTGGCCGAGCTCAGCATTTCCTGTTTCACCTCTGATTCCAACATGCTTGTCGTCGACAGGCCGCGTTCCAAGTCCATGCCGGATGCGGCCAGGAACAGTTTTTCCGCGTTGAAGCCGGAAACCGTCGAGCGCGTAAGCGGGCCCACCAGGGCAAAAGTGGTACCCCTCAATTCCCCTCCTGTCACGAGAACGGTAACTCCCGCCCGCTCGCCGAGTACCCCGGCAATGGGCAGAGAATTGGTGATAGCCACACAACCGGCGCTGACAAACTGAGCCACCGCCAGAGTGGTCGTTCCCGCGTCAAAGATAACCGGCTCCCCCTCGGCGATGAGAGAGGCAGCCATCGCGCCTATGGCCGTCTTCTCCCGTTCGAATTCGCCCAAACGGCTGAGAAAGAGGGTGTCCGGGCCGGCCGACTGCAGGTAGGAGGCTTTGCCGTGTTCGCGGCGAACGAGTCCCAAGCCCGCCAGATGTTTGAGGTCACGACGGATCGTCATGTCGGAGACACCGAAGCTCTTAGCCAATTCCGCCACTGTCAAATGTCCGTGCTGTTGCAGCAAGAGGCGTATCTCTTCCTGCCGCTCATTTGTCATACAACCTTCGCTCCCAAAGATTCAAAGTTCCGCTCTCTACAAAATACTGACGGTTCCTTCATAGACCACTCCGGCTAAGGCATCCACCGTCAAAGGTTCCCCCGATTTGACGGCTCGCAAGATGCCTTTGGCCCCGACGATGGCCGGTATCCCATACTGCAGGGCGGCTATCGCGGCGTGTGAAGTGAGGCCTCCTTCTTCCACTACCACGGCTCCCGCTTTGGCAATCAAAGGAATCAAAGTGGCGTCAGTCATCTTGGTCACCAGAATTTCCCCGTCAGCGAAATCATCCTGCGGATCAACCACAAGGCGAGCCTTGGCGGAATAGGCTTTGCGCCCCAAACCAACCCCTTTGGCCAAGACATTGCCTACGACCTGCACTTTCACCATGTTTGTCGTCCCAGCCTTCCCGACCGGAACTCCGGCCGTGACCACAACGACATCTCCGCTGCGGACCCAATTTTTCTCCATAGCGGCGTTCAGGGAAATAGACAAAAGTTGGTCGGTTCCGGAACTCTGGCTTACGAGCAAAGGATAGACTCCCCATTGCAAACTGAGTTGACGGGCTACCCTGGGGAAAGGCGTGGCCCCCAGAACCACGGCTTTGGGCCGGTATTTGGAAATCATGCGCGGGGTTAAACCCGATTGGGTGGGTGTGAGAATAGCGGCTGCCTCCAGATCCTCGGCAATGGTGTAGCTGGCATAGCTGATGGCTTCGGCTACATTGAGTTGAGGATGCCGGCTGGAACGGTTTTGCCAGTGCGCTCCTTCCGTTTTGCGGGCTATCTTATCCATCATTCGCACGGCTTCAACGGGAAAACGCCCGGCAGCGGTCTCACCCGAAAGCATAACGGCGTCCGCGCCGTCCAGGATGGCGTTGGCGACGTCGCTGGCCTCGGCCCGGGTTGGCCGGGGCTGACGGATCATCGAATCCAGCATTTGCGTCGCGACAATGACCGGCTTGCCCTGCAGGTTGCATTTGTGAATCATTTCTTTCTGATAAAGCGGGACTTCTTCTACCGGAATCTCGACGCCCAAATCCCCCCTGGCCACCATAAGCCCGTCGGCGGCTTCCAAAATGGCATCCAGGTTTTTGATCCCTTCCCGGCTTTCGATCTTGGCGATGATCTTGATTGGAGCCCCGTTGTCTTCCAAAATGCGCCGCACGGCAAAAATGTCCTCGGCTTTGCGGGTGAAGGAGGCCGCGATAAAGTCAACCCCCTGCTCGATGCCGAAGCGGATGTCGTCAATATCCCGTTCCGTAACCGCCGGCAGTTCAATGGGACTCTCCGGAACATTGACTCCTTTTTGGGACTTCAAGATGCCGCCGTGGCGTATGACAGTTTTGATGACGGAATCTTGCGCACTGACGACCTCCAAGTCCAATTGTCCGTCATCAATTAAGATGTGTTCCCCTGCTTTGACTTCACGCCAAAGGTTGGTATAAGTAATTCCTACTCTTTCCGCATTCCCTGCCTGAGTCAGATTCGTATCCAGCACATAGCCGGAGCCGTCGACCAACTCCACACCCGGATCGGGAACGATGCCCGTGCGGATTTCCGGTCCTTTGGTGTCCAGGATTAAGGCTAGGTGCTTCCCGATTTTTTCCGCTGCTTCTTTGAGGACGGCAATGCGCGCACCGTGTTCCTCATGGGTGCCGTGGGAAAAATTCAAGCGGGCCACATCCATACCGGCCGCCAAGAGTTCCTGCACTTTGGCGGTTGATTCGCTGGCCGGTCCTATCGTACAAACGATCTTCGTCCTTCTCATCATACCCTCCCCGGGTTTAAAGTCCCCGTTCCGCCACGTAGGCCGCAAGGTCGACCACCCGGTTGGAATAGCCCCATTCATTGTCATACCAGGCCAGGACCTTCACCATTTTATCTCCCAGCATAATGGTGGAGAGGCCGTCCACGATCGAACTCGCTTGGTTGCCGTTGAAATCATGGGATACGAGCGGAAGGTCCGTATATTCCAGATACCCTTTGAGCTTACCCGCCGCAGCTTCCCGGAATTTGGCATTCACTTCTTCCGCGGTAGTGGATTTTTTCAAAATGGCCACCAAGTCCACCAAGGACACATTCGGGGTCGGCACGCGGACGGCCAAGCCGTTCAGACGGCCTTTCAATTCCGGCAGCACCAAGGCGACGGCTTTGGCGGCTCCGGTGGTCGTGGGAATCATGGATTGGTAAGCGGCGCGCGCCCGACGCCAGTCCTTGTGTTCCAGGTCCAGAATACGCTGATCGTTTGTGACGGAGTGAGTCGTGGTCATCATACCATACTCAATACCATACTCTTCCAGCAGGACTTTCGCCACAGGGGACAGACAGTTGGTTGTACAGGAAGCGTTGGAAAGGATATGGTGCTCTTTGGGGTTGTATTTCTCTTCGTTGACCCCCATGACAATCGTGATGTCTTCTTCCTTAGCCGGGGCGGAGATGATGACTTTTTTCGCGCCCGCGGCCAGGTGCTGGCTCGCACCTTCTCTTTTGGTGAACCTGCCGGTGGACTCGATCACAATATCGACGCCCAGCTCTTTCCAGGGCAGTTTAGCCGGATCTTTTTCCGCCAGGATTTTCACCGTCTTGCCGTTGACGATCATGTTGCTGCCGTCGACTTTAACGTCATCCTCCAGAATACCGTGAACAGAGTCATACTTAAAGAGATGGGCGAGAAG
The DNA here is from genome assembly GCF_902729405.1 of Acididesulfobacillus acetoxydans. Classification (GTDB taxonomy): domain Bacteria; phylum Bacillota; class Desulfitobacteriia; order Desulfitobacteriales; family Desulfitobacteriaceae; genus Acididesulfobacillus; species Acididesulfobacillus acetoxydans. The sequence continues at coordinate 2,830,237 of NZ_LR746496.1, read as the reverse complement.
GTCCGGGCTGCCCAAATCATTGACGGCCACAAACTCCAGGGGAGTCTCCTTTTTTAACGCCGCCCTTAAAGTCAGTCTGCCGATGCGGCCGAAGCCATTGATTGCCACTCTGATGGTCATTGAAACGATTCCTCCTTAATCCAGCAATTTTTGTTCCCCTCCGGGTTGATGAGGGGTCTTTCCAGGGGGTTATTTGTTCATATGAACATAGTATTCTGCGCAACCGCACAGATTCCTGCCGGAAAATCCGCTCGAAAAAAATCTTTTTTAATCGTTTGCTCATTTGTGTTCCGCCAGTGATGATTACGGTCACGAAGGATGGATTTCGCCGAAGCCGCTTATCCCAAAAGGATACTTCGCGGCGAAGGCTGGAGATACCCCTACCGAGGCGGGATATGTGGGTCCTGCTCCCACTTGCAGAAGTGGGAATCTTACGCTTTGGATAAATAGCCTATGTTTAGCGTTTCCATGTGACTAGCGTTTCCCAAGGAAGCGTAAAACTTGCAAAGAATTTCTCTGCAAGTTTTACCCGTGAGCATTTGAGGGAGAATGTGTGCAGCTGTGCTTCAAACTGAGGTGCTTGGTGCTTCGTCCCGGTCCGATCCCGAGCCGGGCCGGAGCCAGAGATCGCCTCCCTTATAAGGGGCTCGGACTTTCGCCAGTTCTTTGCGACGGAGCAGATACTCCTGAACTTTTCCGCCCAACCAGTTATGAAAATGTTCTTCCAGCTGCTCCCGCCCGAAGCGGGTTGTCGCCGGGCCGAACGCCCAGCGCACGTTGCCGTTTTCCGCGGTCAAAGCGGCTTCTTGCCCGCAGAAAGGGCAGACGGCGCGCCCGGGTTCGGGAAACTTCCAAAGTTCCGACCAGCAGTTGGGGCATTCTCCCGGACGGGCCTCGCGCCCCGGGCCAAAGAGGGCTTGGCCCATTTCCTTTACCCTGGAGATATTTTCCTCCTGCTCAATCGATTCCCCGGGCAAAGCCCCAACAAACATATGGGCGTCTTTGACCCGGAAGCCGAGGAAGCGGGCGGCGCCCGTGAGAGCGGACAGGGTATAGCCCTCCCAGCCTCTGATACCCGCCGTGGCGATGACCACGCAGGGTTTGCCCCAGAAATCATTGATCATCTGGGACAAGGCGATGACACGGTCCCCCAAAAGTTTGGTGACCGCGGCGGGGCCCAACGCATAGCAGGGAGCGGACAGGATGATGCCGTCGGCTTCTTTGATCGCATTGGCGGCAAAGTATAAATCATCTTCAATAGGACAGGATTTGCCGGGCACCAGACAGGTGTAACAGCCCCGGCACGGTTCCAGCTTCAGATCCGGCAGCCGGATCAGCTTGAGCACATACTCTGTGCCGGCGGCGGCCGCCACTGCTTTGACCAAGATCTCACCGTTGGCCAGTTTTCTCTGAGAACTCACTAAGCCCAAAATCGTTTTCATGACGGTTGCCCTCCAAAACCTTCATTATTCACCCTTAAACTGCGCTTGGCGTTTGTCCAGGAAGGCCGAGCAACCTTCCTTTTGATCGGCGGTGCTGAAAGTCTGGGCAAAAACAGCCGCTTCATAGGCCTGACCGCTGACGAGATCCATATTTTTGCCGTGTTGAATTGCACTCTTGGTCAACTGGACCGCCACAGGACCCCTCGCGGCGATCCGCCCGGCCAGAGCCAGTGCTTCATCGAGAAGAGCGCTTGAAGGATAGACATGGTTGACGAGGCCGATCCTATAAGCTTCCTCGGCATCGATCATGTCGCCGGTACAGAGCAATTCCGCTGCCCTGCCGCTTCCGACGAGGCGGGGCAGGCGTTGGGTCCCGCCAAATCCCGCCAGCAGGCCGAGCGTCACCTCGGGTTGGCCGAATTTGGCCTTATCACTGGCAAGACGAAAATCACAGGCCAGGGCCAGTTCCGTTCCTCCGCCTAAGGCGAAGCCGTTGACCGCGGCGATGACGGGTTGAGGCAGACTCTCGATCAGGTTCATGACACTTTGCCCCAAAAGGCTGAAGCGCCGGGCTTCCAAGGGATTAAACCCGCGCATCTCGGCGATGTCCGCCCCAGCCACAAAGGCCTTTTCCCCACTGCCTGTCAGGATGACCACCCGAACCGCCCGGTCCTCAGCCAAAGCAGTCAGAGCCTGGGACAGTTCCGCCAGAGTCGCAGTGTTCAAGGCGTTGAGAGATTTGGGACGATTGATTTTGAGGATGGCAATGTATTCTTGCCGCTCCAGCACAATGTTTTGGTATTCTGCCATAATTAAATTAATTCCCCCTTTTTTCGTCCTGCCCTATTTTGTCCTATCAGAAAGCTGCACCCAGTCCCGCAGTCCCTATTTCAGACAAGTTCGACCCCCGTATGGCGAAATCCTTCTTCGGTGAAGGATTCGCTCCCGTAGAGGACATTCTTTCAGCCGCTAATTCTCTCCCGAGCAATTTTCTCCTGTCAATTCTCTCCGCTGCAGGGTCAGTGAAGCCATGCGCTTAAGCGTTACCCTCAATTTGACGCATACAGCCTGCCTGAAGCATCTTCTGAAGTCGTCAAGGGCTTAGCGCCTATTGCCATAATTGCAGGATCTACGCTATAATTCAGACAGATGCCTCCGGTGTAAGTACGTTTGTTGTGTCCCTCACAGGTTGACGCTCGCTGCTGCTTCCACTCAGAAGGCAAATCTGAGAAAAAGGAGGTAGTTGACCCATGGCTTTTCAAGACAAAATACTAGTCTGCCGGGATTGTGGGAATGAGTTTGTTTTCTCCGCCGGTGAGCAGGAATTCTTCGCCGAGAAGGGTTTTGAAAACGAGCCTTCCCGCTGTCCGGCCTGCCGTGCCGCCCGTCGCCAGCGTGCCGGCTCAGACCGTCCCCAACGGGAGATGTTCACAGTCATTTGCAGCAATTGCGGTGTGGAAACACAAGTGCCTTTCCGGCCTACCGGTGACAAGCCGGTGTATTGCCGTGATTGCTACCAGAAACTCAAGGGATTCTAAGATAGGTTCCCCCCGCGGGGAAAGCGATGGATAGTTGTCGTCAGCACAGCCGAAACACTCCAGAGGACTGTTTCGGCTCCATTTTTTGGGGGGGGGGGGGCAAACCGTTCTTCCGTTGAGCGTTCGCCTCATAACGCCCCGCGTCGGCCTAGATACGCGGCCATCCAAATGGTTTTTTACCATTTCCTTTCCCTCAACGCGGCAGCAGGTCTTTTCGCCTGAAAAAAGACATAGCCCAAACCTGCGCAGACGGCCAGGCTGCCCCAGACGCAGCGTTCGGCTGCATTTCCGTAAAGAAGCGTGAACGGGGTAAAGGCAAGAGTTGCCAAACCCAAGCTTGCACTCAAGTAAGCAAAACTTGTCCCCTCGCGCTTGGGCGTCCGGAAAGCCAGTGCTCCCGCCGTCAGCAAAAACCAGAGAGAATATCCCAGCCAAAGCGGGTAACGGGCCACGCCGCCCTGCTGTAAAGCCAAAAATCCCCGGGCCGACCGGCCCCAGCCTTCCCCTTCCGTAAAGAGCCCCCACTCGGCCAGTCCCAGGAACAAGGGGAAAATAGGAGCGAGAACGTCCAAGCTCCGGCCGGGGCGGTCTCGGCGAATATGCCGGAGGATTTGCGCAGCTGCCAAGAAACCGAGCAAGGCCCCCCACAAGGTGAAAGCTCCGGGCCAGGGCGTCAGAACCTCGGCCCAGCGGCCTTCAAACATGGTGACATGAGTCAGGATGTATCCCCCCCGGCTCCCCAGCAAGCCCGCTGCGGCATAATATAGGAGTGCCCGCTCCCATTCCGGGTCCGTGAAGCCTAAAGTGCGCGCTCGCCTGAAGCTGAGAAAATAGGAAACAATGAAGGACCCCGCGTAGATGACTTCGCTGTAGTGAACGGCAAAGCCGCCGTAGTGAAACAAGATTGGATTCATATACGCCCTCACGTGCTGAAATAGTTCTGGCTCCGCTCCAAGTACAGAGCCCGCGCCCGGTCTTATTTGGCGCTCTGGGTTAATTCTCTGAACCATTGGCTTAACTCGGCATAGGTTAAAGGACCTGTTTGAACATGCCGGATAATCCCCTTGGCATCAATGGCGTAAGACGTGGGAATGCCGCTGACATTGTAAAGGGACGCGATCTTACCTTTCAAATCAAAACCTACCGGATAGGTGTAACCGTTTCTCGAAAGGAAACCCTCCACCGTCATCGGTTCCTCTTTCAGGTTGACTCCCACGATCTGAACCGGATAATTTTCTTTAAAAATCTTCTGTATGTCCGGCATTTCCATCCGGCAAGGCGGGCACCAGGTGGCCCAGAAATTGAGTAAAACCGGTTTCCCGCGTAAGCTTGAGAGCTTCAGTGTGTTGCCGTCGCTCATGGGCACGGAAAAGTCCGGGGCCAGGTCCCCAATACCCAAGCCCACAACCGCCGGCGCAGTCTGACCCGCGGCTGCGGTGCCGCCGCTTGTGCCGGATGACCCCGCCGGCTTGCCCGGAGCCGGTTGGACCGAGGCAGTACCTTGGCCCGGGGAGTTTTTCGTCGTCTGGGTCCGGTTCGGAGCCTGGGCCGCGCAACCGGTCACGGCCAGCAAGACGGCCAGACCGGAGACGGCCAAAAACCGCCGGATTGGTAGTTTGTCCGATGTTCGCAAAACGTTCACCTGTCTTTCCTTCCTTCTCCTCATCAGCTTCTTCAACTTCTTCAACCTTACCCCCATCCTCATCAGCCTCATCCCGACCGTAGTTCTTATCCCTGTTCCGAATCTAATATTAATGCCAATCCTATCTCTTCAGCCTTAGGGGTGCTCCCCCCACAGACGCGGCCCTTTTTAGGCGACCTGCTAAATATTATACCCCATACGGGTAATTACGCAAGCAGGGAAAATAGCCAGGTCCTGCACACCAACACCCGATCCAGTCTCGCTCTTCGGCGGGAATTCCTTCCGCGTCTGAAAAAAGGCAAAAAGGGGCCGTTTTGGGTTCACTGCACCCTCAGCGACCACCGTATATGGGAATTGCCATTTTGTTAAATGTCATCTGCCCCCAAGAAAGCTCTCTTCGTCCTCTATTTCCCGGAGTGCCGAGAGCAGCTGCGCCATGTCGGACTCTGTCTTGACGGCGATACGGACAAATTCCCCTTCGAGTCCCGGAAAGTTCGAACAATCGCGAACGAGGATGCCCCGTTTCCCCAAAGATTCGGTCAAACGGTCCGCTTTCCCTGTTAGCAGTTCCAGCAGGGCGAAGTTCACCCATGTCGGCCTGAGCCGCCAACTCCGAAACCTCTGCCGTTCAAACCCAGAGTACAAGAAATTCCGTGATTGCGTTAGCTTCTCGCGCACGTCCTCAGCGTAAGTTTTGTTCTCCAAAGCGGCCAAACCGGCCTCCTGAGCCAGTACATTCACCGACCAGGGATCGCGCGCCTGCAGGAAACGTTTCAGATCGCTCGCCCGGCCAAAGGCGGCTCCCAAGCGAAGCCCGGGTAAACTGTAAAACTTGGTCAAAGAATAGACGATTGTCAGGTTGGAGTAGCCGGCCAAGTACTCGCGGGCGGACCAGCGCTTTTCATCCGGCAGGAAATCGACAAACGATTCGTCGAAAATCACCCGGCAGCCGCAGGTGTGCGCGACTTCCAGGAGAATTTCAAATTGCTTGCGCTTCAACAGTGTACCGGTGGGGTTATGCGGCGAGCAGAGAAAAAGGATGTCTTGCCCGGACAAAAGCCCGCGCCACTCCCCGGCAAACCGCTCCGTTTCCCGGGCAGATTCCGGAAGGGGCAGGCGGGCCCATCCCTTGGCCCCCAGAAAAAAGGGGGTCACGGCGGCCCCGACAGCCTCTGCGGCCCGCCGGTACTCACTGAACGCGGGCAGCGGGATCAGGACCCGACGGGGTTTTAAGGCCTGGAGGATGGTAAAGAGGAGTTCCCCCGCACCGTTACCCAAGATAATGTTCTCAAAAGGCAGATCATAGAGCTCGCTCATACGGGCGCGCAAGCTGACACTCTCCGGATCGGGATAATGGACGATGCTGCCGAGCTTCCCGGCTAAACGCTCCAACACCCCGTCCGGTGGGCCGAAAGGATTGATGTTGGCGGACAAATCGATAAACCGGGTACGCCCGTAACGCTCTTTGGCTTGGTATATGTTCCCTCCGTGCATTTCGTTTCCTCTCTGCTCCTATTCACTTGCTTTAGGATTTTTCAAGCTCTGATTTTTTCTTGAGATTCTTCGCGCTCCGCGAACTGAGCAAAATGGTCCTTGGCCTGTTGCGGCTGCACCGGCTTCCGGAAGACCGCTGTGCTAGGCACGCTACCCTTCCGAAGACGAAACCGCCTGTCCGCAATGGGCGAAAGCGTATTCCACTCCTCCGTCTCTGGCCCGAAAAGTCTCGGCAAAGACCGGCCTGAAGCGTTCTTTCGCTTCCGCCAGTAAACCGTCCAAGGCATAGTCCGGCGGAAATACTCCCGCGATCAGGGTGCCGCTGTGGGCTGTGACTAACCCCAAGCCACCCTGGGATCTGACCCATGCCTTGAACTGCCCGAACCAGGGCTTGGGGTTAACCTCCAGATTGCATGCGGCACTCAAAGTGGATCCGGCCGCCATCTTTTCCAAGTCCCTGCCTCTGATCCCTTCTCTGACTAAAGCCAGAGCCTTGCCAATGGTGAACTCGTATTTACGGTAATGGCCGTAAAGATCCGCCCGGGCATTGAAACGGAGAGTATCCACTTCCCCGCCCCAGTCCAGAGCCAGAAACCCGGCCGGGACCGCGGCTCCGAGTGTCCGATGATAGCTTCCCCGGATATGGTTAATCTCCGTCAGGCCCGGGAACATGACACTGTCACTGGGTTCTATACCGAAAGCCCAGCGGGCCAGACTTCGGCCGGACACTGTTTCACCCGAGGCCGCGGCGACGGCCGCGCAGGCCGAGACAATGTCTGCGGTTGAACTGGCCATTCCTTTGCCGGTCGGCAGTTCGCGGCGGAAGCGGAGAATTCCGCCGCCGGAAAAACTGCGCTCCTCCCGCATTAGGAGCAAAGCCTTTCTCACCTTTTCCTTCTCTCTGGGTACAAGCCAGATCCCGTCGTCTTTCCCCATTTCAACGACGGCTTCCGCGTATCGATCAATAGGACAGTCCACCAAGAAAGGAACCCCGGATTGCGCTCCTTGCACCCATTCCCCGCAGGTGCCGGGACATCGCGCCCAAGCCGTCAGAGCCATCAGTACTCGATCCCCCTTCGGCTTTGGATTCCGCGCGTCAGGGGATGTTTCTTGGCTCGGAACTCCCACCATTCATCCGCCCAGGGCATGAGCTCTTCCGGCATTCTGCGCCCCGTCAGAATCCAGTCCCCGGGCCCGGTCAGAAGGTGCCGCAACTCATCCATGGGCAAGAAACCATAGTTGAGAGCATGGCTGACTTCATCGAGGATGATAAGGTCGTATTCAGCGGGTGTCAGTCCGGACAAAAAGCGAAGAGCTGTTTGAACGAATTCAGTGGCCAGGGCCGGGTTGCGGTTGTCCCGAAAGCACTCCCCGCAGCCCGAGCAGTGCCTGAAACCGCTGCGGATCATGGCCGCCCAGCGGCATCCCACGCCAAACTGAAGCAGGGGAATACCCAACCGGTAAAGCCCGGTTAACTCCCCGCTGTAGGTACTCCCTTTGAGAAACTGAAGCATGATCACCTTTTTCCCATTTCCCCGGGCCGCGAGGGCCGCGCCCAGGGCGGAAGTGGTCTTTCCTTTGCCGTTTCCCGTATAAACGGTAATCATAAGTTCGCCCCCCGGAATACTAAACCCGCTGCCGTACTCATACCCGGCTCAGGTCCGCCGCCTTGCTGCTTTCCTGCCTGCCGCTCGGAACGGGGTGCTGAGAATAGTTCAGCCAGTGATCCAATATTTCCGGCTGCCCAGCAAAATTGAGATGAAGGTAGGACGCGAAGAGGCTGCCCCGAGCATAACCGTCCGAGCGAAGGAAACTTCCGCTCTTGTACAATTGCCAAGCCGGTGCTTCTCCGCTTGGGGGCAGGACACGTGAGTAATGAAACTCGTGTCCGTGCACAACTGTACCGATGGGACCGAGGAAAGTGTCCAGAGCAAGCCTTCCTTCCCGGTAGCCCATCCCCTGCAAATGCGGGGTCATTTCCGCTTCGGCAGGGATAACCCCGGCCAGCGGAAAGCGTTTTCCTTGAAAGTCGCGGATCCCGCGCCCCAAATACATATAGCCGCCGCATTCCGCATAGATAGGTTTTTCCGACTGGGCAAAGGTACGAAGGGAACGCAAAAAAGCATGATTGAGGCTCAACTGGGACAAATGCAGTTCGGGAAATCCCCCGCCCAGGAACAAACCGTCCAGTTTAGGGGGAAGAGCGGTATCGTGCAGAGGACTGAACGGAACGAGTTCAAAACCTTTTGCCGCCAGGGTTTCCAAAGCGTCCCGGTAATAAAACAAAAAGGCCTCATCCCAAGCCAGACCCAGGCGGATTCCTCGCTTAGGCCCTGATCCGGACGCTCCCGCCGGAGAAGCCGCACCGGGTGAGGAGGCAGAGGCCGGGAACACAGAGGGAAAAGGTGCACTAACGGCGGACACACCAGCCCCCGACATACTCGCCTCCGACACATCGGTCTCTGACACACCGGCCTCCGACATGCCGGCCGCACCGGCAGCTGCGGTCGCCTCAGGCATGGCATCCTCCTCCGCCGGTGGGGCCCCTTGCATGATGTCTTCCACCAGACTCAAATCGACATATTTTTCCATCCGGGCGGCCAAGCGCTCCAGATAGTCCGGGGCCAGTCCTTCCTCACCCACCGGGACCAGACCCAAGTGACGTTCCGGCAGGCGCACCCGATCTTCTTGAGGGATACAGCCCAGGACCGGAATCCCCTGCTCCCGGATCGCTTCACGCAGCATGCTTTCCTGGGCCGCGCTCTTGACCCGGTTAAAGATCACGCCCTGCAGGCGCAGATCCGGATCATAGCGGTCAAAGCCAAAGAGCAGCGCCGCGGCGCTTTGAGCCAGAGAAACCGCGTCGATCACCAAAACGACCGGCGCCTTAATCAATTTGGCAATGTCCGCCGTACTCCCGAAACCTTTGCTTCCACTCATTCCGTCAAAGAGGCCCATCACCCCTTCTACCACGGCCCACGATCCGGCGGCGCTCCGGATGAATAAACGCGGCAGCTCCGACCCGAGCAGCCAACGATCCAGGTTGCGCCCGGGGCGTCCGGTCGCTGCCGCGTGATAACTCGGATCAATATAATCGGGGCCCACTTTGTAGCCCTGAACCGGCCGGCCCCGGCTTGCCAAAGCCGCCATGATTCCGGTTGCCAAGGTAGTCTTACCGGCCCCGCTGTGTGTTCCGGCAACTACGATCCGGGGAATCCTCATCTATGAAACCTTCCTCCGTTGCAATATCCTATTAAGCTGCCTGCAAAGGTTGCCTGCCGTGCGAGACCAAGGTCATAGCGTAAGAGCGACAAAGGTCAATGCGCGATGGCACCAATCCTGAATCTCCCCATGGCTAAAGCCTGTCTAAAGCCAGGGGCATGCGGCTAAGCCTCTCGGTCAAAGCACGAGAGCGAGCACAAGAGCGGGGAGCAGGGAGAGCCAAGCAGCTAAGCGGACCAGGGCCAGGGTCGTCCGAATATCAGCGCTTTGCAAAGGGCGGAGGGCATCTCCCATTTCCGCACGGTGGGAAAGCTCCCCCTGATAGATGTTCATTCCTCCCAGTTGAATGCCCAGGAGTCCGGCGGTCACGCTCTCGGGGTTGCCGCCGTTAGGGCTGGGGTGTGACTTGGCGTCCCGCCGCCAAATGCGTAAGGCCGAGCGCACGTCCAACCCCTGGCCCGAGCCCGCCAGCAAGAAAAGAGGTACGGAGAGCCGGGCGGGAAGGAAATTGGCCCAATCGTCCGCGCGGGCGGAAAACCAGCCGAAAGAGCGGTAGCGCTCATTGCGGTAGCCCACCATGGAATCCAGCGTGCTCACGGCCTTAAAAGCCCAGGCCAGCGGGGCTCCGCCTACGGCAGCGAAAAGAAGGGGCGAAAGGATCCCGTCCACAAAATTCTCGGCCAGAGTTTCCACCGTTGCCCGGACGACTTCCCCTTCGCTTAAGCGTGAGGTGTCCCGGCTGACAAACCCGGCCAGAGTCCGGCGCGCTTGAGGAAGGTCCCCCATCTTCAGGGGCAGGTAGACACTTTTTCCCGCCTCTAAGAGGGATTTCCCCGCCAGAGCCGAGGCGATGAGGCAAACCTGCAAGGCCAGCCCCACAAGAGGGTGAATCAGGGCGGCCAGTTTAAGCAAACCCCAAGTCAAACCGTACGTGCCCCCGATGAGGAGGACGGCCAGCAGGATCCCTTTGCGCTTGCGGGCCCGAGCCGTTCCCCGATTGAGGCGCTTCTCGCCCCAGGCTGCGGCCCTTCCCAGCCAAATGACCGGATGGGGCCAACCTACTGGGTCTCCCAGAATGCGGTCCAAAATAAACCCCAGCAGCAAGACGCACCCCGGGGTGAGAACGACCCCGGGCAAAAACGCCAGCGGCCGGCTCAGGTGGAAGCCGGGCATTTTGCCCAGGAAAGAGACGGGGATATAGCCGGCCAGGCTGCCCATAGCTCAGAGCCCCATCAAAGCCCGGATCGCCGCCAGATCCACGCTCTTACGGACCAGGTCGGCCAGCCGGTTGAAAGCTTGTTCCCGCATGGCCGCCTGAGAAAGGGAACGGACAGGGGGGCGGCTCTGCCCGCGCCTCTGCCAGAGCCAGGCCAGAAGTGCCCGGCGCAGGGAATCGTTGTCAAAAAGGCCGTGCAGGTAAGTGCCCACGGCTGTGCCCGCTTGCAAACCGTCCCCGTAAGGGGCTCCCCCCGCTTCCAGTTCAAACAGCGGCGGTTGATTCTCATCCGCCCGGGAGGAGCCCATATGAATCTCGTAGCCGGACACGGCCTGGCCCCGGCATTGTTCAAAGAACAGAGAACCGGCCAGGATGCTGCCCCGACTTTGCACGGTGTGCTTTTCCGGTAAAATCTCCGTCTCCAAAGGCAGGATATTGAGTCCGGGGGTAACTTCCAGGGCTGATTCCAGGTGCAGGGGATCCCGAACCACCCGTCCCAGCATCTGATAGCCGCCGCAGATCCCGATGATAGGCAATCCCCGTTGCCAGTCCTCCCGCAGGCGGGCCGCCAGGCCGCTGTCGTGCAGAAAGCGCAGATCAGCCAAAGTATTTTTGCTGCCCGGAATGACGACCAAATCGGGACTGCCTAAGGCATCCGGGTCGGCCACATAGCGCACCGCCGCATCCTCTTCGTCGCGCAGAGCGTCAAAGTCTGTGAAATTAGAAATGTAAGGCAGACGGATGACCGCAATGTCCAGCCGTCCGGCTGCTTCACCTGCGTCAGTTTCGTGCCCCGGCCTCAATGGTTGCGCCTGTTTAGCCAGTCGCGTCTTTTCCTGTTCCAAAACCACCGAATCCTCCTCCGGGATCGAGAATTCGGAGAAATAGGGCACAACCCCCAGAACCGGGATCCCGGTCTTCTCCCGCAAGAAGTCGAGAGCCGGTTGCAACAGCCGGATATCCCCCCGAAACTTGTTGAGGATAATTCCTTTCACCAGAGCGCGTTCTTCCGGCTCAAGGAGCTCCAGAGTGCCAACCACCGAGGCCAGGGCACCCCCCCGGTCAATGTCGGCAATCAGCAGCACCGGGGACTGGAGCGCGCGCGCCACCCGCATGTTGACAATATCGTTGGCCTTCAGATTTACTTCAGCCGGACTTCCCGCCCCCTCAATGACCAGGACCTCATTCTCATCCCTCAGCTGACGCAGGCAGGTTTCCACGGCCGGCCAAGCCGTTTTTTGGTATTCTCCGTGATAATCCCGGGCCGGAAAAGTGCCTTGGGCTTTGCCCAGGAGAATGACCTGAGAATTGGCTTGTCCCGTCGGTTTGAGCAAAATTGGGTTCATGCGGACATCCGGTTCCCGGCCGGCCGCCTGAGCTTGGACAACCTGAGCCCGTCCCATTTCCCCCCCCGCCGCCGTGACAAAGGAATTTAAAGCCATGTTCTGGGCCTTAAAGGGCGCCGTCAGGTACCCTTCCTGGTAAAAAATCCGGCAAAAGGCCGCAGTCAAGACGCTCTTGCCCACATTGGAGGAAGTGCCTTGGAACATTAAGGTGCGGGCCTGCCGCTGTCGCTTCGCTGCAGCCTGGTAGATGAGGGCGTTGACAGCCGCGGCGGCCAGCGGGCTTCCACCCCGTGTCCCCCGCACCGTCAGGCAGGGTATTTCCCGGTTCTGCCAGAGGATTTCCTTGGCTTCCGCAGCTCCGACAAATCCCACCGGCATACCGATGATCAGGGCCGGCCGCAGGCTCGGGTCCTCGGTCAGACGCAGAACTTCCAACAAAGCCGTGGGGGCGTTACCGATGGCGACGATGGCCCCGGCCAGGCTCGACGCGTGCAGGCGCAAGGCGGTCATACTCCGGGTGAGCCCCCAAGCTTTGGCCTTCTCCGGCACCTCGGGATCATGCAGAAAACACTCGACCCGGCCGCCGAGCTGGGCTAAGGCGCTCTTGGCAATGCCGGCCCGAACCATTTCTACATCGGTAATCACGGATGCTCCCCTTTCCAGGGCCGCCAGCCCGGCCGCCACAGCCTCGGGGCGCAGGGCGACGACTTCTTCCAAACTGGGGTCCCCGCTGGTATGGATGAGGCGCTCGACCACCGGCAGTTCCTCAGCCTTCCAGTTACGCTTCAACTGCGAACGGATCAAACGCATGCTCTCGCTCTCTATGGCTTGAGGGTCAGTGAGAAAGACACTCATGCACCCATTGCCTCCTTAATACGCAAGCTGGCCAGATTCGCAATCATATCATCGGCTCCCAGGGCTTCGCTGAAGATGATTTCCAGTTCGGGAAATTCCCCGCGCACCTCCGCGACTTCCTCGTGGATATCCACGGTGACGTGCATGCCGGAAAAAAGAAACAAAGGCATGACGATTACTTTCTTCGCTCCTTGGCGGGCTTTATCCCTGACCGCTTGCGGCAGGCTCGGTGAACCGTGAGACATAAAAGCAGGCGTAACCGGTCTCCCCATCAGGGCCTCCACTTTGTCCGCCACCTCAATCAGTCCTTGGTTGGCTTCCGCCCGGCGGCTGCCGTGGCCTAAGAGAATGATTTCCGTTTCCATAAGTCATCTTCCACCTTCACAATAAATTCGCTTGGGGAGAGAAAGGCGCTCACCTGAGACGGGCGTTTGAGCAGAACGAGGGGAATCCCTCTGCGGCTGCAAGCGAGGATTTTGGCCGGGGTCCCTCCTTCTCGTCCGCTGTCTTTGGCCACGACCACCTGGATCCCAAGCTGGGCCATCATAGCTTCATTCCACTCCCGGGAAAACGGTCCCTGGGCGGCGATGATCTGGCGCGGCTTCAAGCCCAGTTCTTCACAGCGCTGCAAGACTTTGGCTGTGGGCAGGACCCGGACGAACAGCGTTTTGTCCTTGAGTACGGCCTGTCCCAGCCATTCCGGCAGGCCATTGCTGCCGGTGGTGAGGAGGATGCGCTCACCCAGCCCTGCGGCGAGTCCGGCCGCGTCGGTAAGGTTTTGCGCCCAGTAAATTCCCCCCTGCGGCCGACCCTCTTTTGTGGGGGATTTATCTGCAGAGGAAACCACGCGTCCGGGGGGAATTCCACCTTCCGGGGAAACTGCGTCCGGGGAAACCGCGTCCGGAGAAACTGCGCCCGGAGAAACTGCGCCCGGAGAAATTGCGCCCCTGCGTGAAACCACGCCGTCTGGGTAAATCTTCTTCCCCGGTGAGAGTCTTTCTCTGCCGGAAGATGCCTTCCCGGAAAAAACTCCGGCGCTCGCCGGGCGTTCCCAACGGAAATAAGCCGTTCCGCTGCCCGTGCAGGCCGTCTGGGCGATGGCCCGGATGTTCTGGGCATAGGGATGCGTGGCATCGATCACGGCGTCGAAAGCCCCGCTTTCCAAAACGCGGTCCAACTCGCCCGCCGAGAACGCTCCGTACCGGACCCTGAGCCCCTCGGCCTCAGCCAACTCGGCCCCGTATTCCGTCAGAGTGGAGACTAGGACTTCATGTCCGCGTCCGGCGAACTCCCGGGCCAAGAAGCGGCCATCCCGGGTCCCGGCCAGAACCAGGAGCTTCATAGGCTGTAACCCCGGGGTGTCACAAGATACGGACCCAGGCGGCGGGTTTGGGAATTGCCGATGATGACGGTACTCAACATATCGATCTTCTCCTGAGTAAAGTTTGCCAGGGTGCGTATGACCGCTGCGGATCCCGGTCCGCGCAGGGCTTCACGCACGATGCCCACAGGCGTTTCCGCAGCCCGGTACTGGAGCAGGACCTCCCGGATAACCCCGATCTGTTCGGTCCTGGCGGCGCTTTTCGGGTTATAAAGCGCGATGACAAAGTCCCCCTCTGCCGCTAAATGCACCCGGCGCAAAATGACATCCCAGGGAGTCAAGAGATCGCTGAGGCTGATCGCGGCAAAGTCGTGCATTAAAGGGGCACCCAAGACGGCCGCGGCGGCGTTCGCGGCCGTTATGCCGGGGATGATCTCCAGCGGCATTGCCAAAAGGTCAGCCTCAGACAGGCATTCGATCAGGATGCCGGCCATGCCGTAAATACCGGCGTCCCCACTCGACACCAAGGCAACCCTGTGTCCTTTACCAGCCAGGCGAACGACTTCCCGGCAGCGCTCCACCTCTTGACGCATGCCTGTGGCCGCAACCGTCTGCTCTCGCAAGAGAGGGCGAATCAAGTCAATATAAGTTTTGTAACCGGCGACCGTGTCCGCCTCAGCCAAAGCTTCCTTGGCCCGTTCTGTCATATGTTCGGGATTTCCCGGGCCGAGACCCACGACAAAGATCTTTCCAGACTGAGAGCTAACGTCAAGCCGGCCATTTTGACTTTGGGCAGAATCAAGACCCCCTGCTCCGTTCCCAATAGACTCGCTGCTTCGCATACCCCATCCACCCCAATCATCTTACGAACAAAGCCGGAGCGGCTCAGTCCTTTTTCTTCATTCATTCTTTGGATTGCCTCGGCGGCAAAGGTCCGGAAAGGAAGGCCCAAGTGGTTGGCCGCTTCCCGCAGTCCTTGTTCGCCGGCTTTCAAATCGATACTGTAAAGTCCTTTTACGGCGAGAGAAGAGGTTCCCGCCCGTTCCAGGGCCACTTCTATCCCCTCGAGCACGGCGGCGCTGTCTATTCCCCGCCGGCACCCCACCCCGATACTGATCACCGGGGGAACGAGGTAAATACCCCCGTTTGCCGTCCCCGGAAAAGCGGAAATAATCACCTGAGCTCCGGGGGTTACTTCTCTCCGGTCAAGTTCCCGCGCCGCTCCCGTGCTTCGGTTCTCCCGGCCTGCGTCCCGTAGTGCCCATCCCCTGCTTGTGTTGTTCCGGCCCGCATTCTGCGCCGCTCTTCCCGTACCCGCGCTGTTCCGGCCTGCGTTCCGCGCTCCTCCTCCGCTGCCGGCGTCCGCAGGGAGAGTATTTATGTTATCCGCTTCCCGGCTCGGTCTATCCGTCTTCCGGCTCAACTTACTGCCCGGGCTCAACCCGGCCGTCCCGAGGAAGAGATAGTTGGGATCCTGACGGAGCGGGTGCCCGGGAGCCAGCGCAAACTCGGTGGCGACTGTCAAATAGCCTTTCTCCAGCAGGTGCCGGTTGACGGCCGGCAGATTGGCGAGCGGGGTGACCCGCCAGCCCAGGCGGCGGGCGTATTCATCCGGAGCGACCAAGCCGTTGACATCGGTGGCGGTGGTGATCACGGCCAGGGCGCCGGTCTTTTCCTCTAAGAACTTAGCCCAGGCATTGGCTCCGCCCAAATGCCCCGAAAGGAGCGGAATCAGGAATCTCCCTCCTTCGTCTGCGACCAGGACCGCCGGGTCCCGATCTTTGCTATGCAGCAGGGACGCAATTTGACGGACGGCAATTCCGCTGGCCATGACGAAGACAAACAAACGGTATTCTTGCCAAATTTCGGGCAGTAACTCCTTAAGCCGGCGGAAAGGACGGGCCCAAGCAGGAAAAGGAGAGCAGTGCACATGCAGGAAGATATCGGCGGGCTCGGGCAATACTCCGGCCAGAGCTCGAGCTACAGCCCCTCCCCGGTCCGTTAAGGCGATGAGGGCCGCCTTCATTCGGCCTTCCCTTGCCGATAGCCGTGGCTGAAACCAGGATCGTAGAGCTTGGAGCGAGAGTAAGGGGAAGTCAGGAAATCCCCCACTAAGATCTGGGCTGTTTTGCGTACGCCCTCCCGTTGGACCTGTTCCTCAATGTCCGCCAAAGTTCCCCTCAGGATCTTCTGATCCGGCCAGCTTGCCTTATAAACGACGGCTGCCGGCGTCGAGGCGGGGTAGCCCGAGCGCAGGCTCTCGACCACTTGACCGATCTCCTGCACGCTGAGGAAAATGGCCATGCTCGCTCCATGCCGGGCCAGGGCGGCCAAATTCTCTTTTTCCGGCACGGGTGTCCTGCCGGCCAAACGGGTCAGGATCAAAGTCTGGGACACGGCCGGGAGCGTGAATTCGCGCTCCAGCGCAGCGGCGGCGGCAAAAACCGAACTGACACCGGGAATGACGGAGAAAGGAATCTTTTCTTGGGATAAGCGGTCCATCTGTTCCTGAATCGCCCCATAAAGTGAGGGATCCCCCGTGTGCAAACGGACCACATATTCCCCCTTTTTTGCCCCCGAGACCATGATTTCCACGACCTCTTCCAAGGTCAAAGCGGAACTGTCGTGGAGCGGGATGCCGGGGCGGCAATGGTCCAAGAGCGCGGGATTAACCAGGGAGCCGGCATAGATGACCCGCTCCGCCCGCTCCAAGGCCTTCTGCCCTTTGAGGGTGATAAGTTCCGGGTCCCCGGGGCCGGCTCCCACAAATACCACTTCAGCGGCCACTGTTTTCCTCCTCCTTCGCTCCCTTGACCAACATCAAACTCAAGTAGTCAATGCCCTCTTCACCCAAATCGGCCGCCTGGGGCTGCCAGCGCACCGTCTGCCCCTTTTGTCCCACTCGGGTCAGGAGGACCGCGGGCCTGCCGCTTTGCTCAAAAGTTGCGAGAAGTTCCGGCAGACGTCTGGATACTTTTAAAAAGACCAAATTGGGAAAGTCTTGATAAGCCGCCGCCGTTTCGGCACTGGGCAAAACCAGCAGGGGTTCATCTCCCGCAGCCAAAGGAAGGTTGACCAGGGCCGCGGCCGCCGACATGGCCGTGATCCCCGGAACGGTCCGGATGCACTCTTCCGGAACCAGTGCCCTCAGGCCGTCTACCAAGTAGCTGTAAGTACTGTAGAGAGAAGGATCTCCCAAGGTGATGAAGGCCACACTCGCTCCCTGTTCAAGATGAGCCAGAATCTTTTGCGCCCCCTCCCGCCAAGCCGCTTCCAGCCGGGCACGTTCGGAGGTCATAGGCAGTTCAAGCTCAATTATCCCGGCATCCTGACGGCAGTAGGGGCGGGCTATTTCCCAGGCAACGCTTTCTCTCTCCAAACGCGACTTGGGAATCGCCAGAAAATCCACCTGTTGCAGGATTTTTTGCGCCCGCAGGGTCAAGAGTTCTGGATCCCCGGGACCTACCCCAACTCCATAAAACACACCCCAATTTATCACAGTTCTCCTCCTTTGCGCGCTGAAGTGATAAAGATTTGGTTGAGAGATTGGGCCATGTGCAAATCGGAAATCTTTGGCCAGCGCACGGCCTGGATGGAAATGGTCTCAATGTCGGCGAAATTCAGTCTTTCCAAGGCCTCCAAACCTTTGAGGGTGTTTTCCAAAGTCACAGCCGTCATAACCAGGCGGCCGCCCTGAACCAGGGGAGCTTTTTCGATGATCGCTGCCAGCCTGCCCCGGCTGCCCCCGATAATACAGACATCCACGGGGGGAATGCGGGCGAAAATCTCCGGTGCCGTCCCGGCCACGAGTTGTAAATTGCTGACGGCAAATTTACGCTGGTTAGCCCGAATCAGTTCCTGAGCCTCAGGGTCATTTTCCACCGCGTAGACTATTCCCTCCCCCGCCAAAGCCGCCGCCTCAATGGCGATACTTCCCGTACCCGCCCCCACATCCAAGATGTGGTCATGGAGGGAAATCTGAGCCTTGGCCAACACTTGCACCCGAATCTCCGCTTTGGTCATGGGGACTTCGCCCCGAATAAATTCGCGGTCGGGAATGCCAATGCGCAGGGCATTGTCTTGCCAGGGGTTTTGGGGGAAAGTGGGATAAATAATGAGAATAGCGTTGCTCAACGGTTGGGGATAGCGCGCCAATTGTTCCGCGTCCAAGGTTTCCCAGACCTCTTCCGGGTAGCACAAAGAGTTACCCACCGAAATCCTGGGGTTGATGCCGCGTTCCAGCAGCAGCTGCGCTACCTTTTGAGGAGTATTGTTTCCCCCCGTCAGGACGGCCAAAGGCTTAAGAATAGTCCTGGGCAAACTGGCCAGGTCCCGCCCGTGAACACTGGCGAAGGAAGCGTCTTGCCAGGGAATCCCCGCCCGGGCAAAGGCAAACTGGACGGCACTCAGACCCGGGTGCGCGTTGATGACCTCTTCCGTAAACTCCCGGCGCAAGGCCGCAAGAAAGCTGAAAAAGCCGGGGTCCCCCGAGACGAGCACACCGACCACCATGTTTTCTTCCAATAAATTAGCCACCAGCTGCAAACTTTGCACCATATCCCCGGATAAATGGTAGCTGCCTTTGCGCAGTTCGGGAAACAGGTGAAGCACGCGTGAACTGCCGACGATGGCATCACACTGAGCCACGATGTCATGTGTCGCCTGTGGAACCCATTCCGGCCGGCCCGGGCCGACCCCGATTACATGAATCATGCCAAACCTCCCTTTTTAAAACGAAAAATCGAGCTTCTACTTCTTAAGCTCGAAATGGTTTCCCGCCAACCACATCCCCCATCGCTCGTAGGTCTGTGCCAACCCCGGGGCAGGTCTCCTGGCTCAAGATCATTGCTTTCACGTCCCTTCCCAGCTCACGCCGGTGGTTATCACGGAAAACTCCCTTTCACAGTGGCGGGACCGCGCCGGATTCACACCGGCTTCCCTATTATCCCTCAAAGAGGGAACCCCAAGGTATTGTGTTTCAATTGTCAGGGCCAATGTCAGTTGTCAAGGTAAGGTTCAGTGCCCCAGATGAACCCAGAAATGGACGCTGCCTGTAATTATCCTTTCATTGCACTACCATAGATTTCATTGCACTACCATAGATTGTACTACACTTAGGCCTCTTCCGCCAGACAGACCACCCCTTGTGCGGGACAAAATTTCTAAGCAAATCCTGGTAAGGGGACCGGAGCTTCGGTCCTTTCGCAACCAGAGTTTACCGCTTTGTAACTATATGTTTGCCGTTCAAACACCCGGCCAAGACCAGCCTGCTTCGACAAAGATGGCCGGAGCCAACTCGTCCCAACCGATGAGTCGGCCGTCCAGCAAAGTGAACACTGTCCCAATCTCCATCTGGTCCCGCACATATTCTCGGGCCCGCCGGCTTGCTTTTCGGGCCAGACCGTTCAGGATAGATCCCTCTCCCGCCGCCATCAGTAATCCGGCCGCCCCTTCCAGCGTCGGCAGCGCGGCTAACTCTCTCAGGCGCGCGGTACTGAGTCCCGCCAGAGCGGCCTCAGCCAGCAAAATTTCCATCCGAGCATCGGCCATCCGGTTATGGGTATGAAATATCCCGCCGGCAACTTTGATCAGTTTGCCAATATGCCCGAAGAGGACGACTTCCCGGACACCCCTGTATGCCGCTTCCTCCAAGAGGAAGCCGACGAAGTTGCTCATCTGAACCACGGCCTCGGCCGGAACGCCCAGCTGCTCGGTGGCCGTGCGAAAGCCATAGTGGCCGGGGGTCAGGATGATACGATGATGGCCGTAAGCAACCGCCTGATCCAATTCGGGCAAAATCGAGGTTTTGAAGGCCTCCTCCGACATGGGCCGGACAATGCCTGTGGTGCCCAGGATGGAGAGTCCCCCTTTAATGCCCAGACGCGGGTTCAAAGTGTGCTTTGCCGCCTCTTCCCCGCGCGGAATTTCAATGGTGACTTCAACTTCCTCCCGCGGAAACACTTCGCGCACGGCGGCTTCAATCATGCGCCTGGGCACAGGATTTATGGCCGCTTCCCCGACCGGAACCTGCAATCCGGGCTTGCTCACCCGGCCGACTCCCCTGCCGCCTTGCACCCGGATGATTCCCTGCGGAGCGAGCAGGCGCGTGGTGACGACGATAGCCAACCCGTCCGTAACATCCGGGTCGTCGCCGGCATCTTTGACGATGGTCGCGCAGGCCTCCGGAAAGCGCAAGTCCTGATTGGCTATCGGCAAGATGAGCCGACCGCCATCCGGAAGGGGAATATCCACCGTTGTCTTCTCAGGCCCCGTCTTTTCCGCTTCAGTCTTTCGCACATCTGTTGGCGGCGCATCTGTCATCCGCGCACCGGTCTCCAGCGATTTCTTGTTCTCCGGCTTCGCTTTTGCCGCTTCCTCTGTCCGCCCCCCGCGGCCGTCGATGCCTTGCAGGAGAAGGCAGCCGGCCTTGGCCGCCCCGGCCGCACAGCTTCCGGTAGTATACCCCTGTCGCCAAGTGTGGGGATCCTTATTTTTACCCATGGCTTTTACTCATACTTTCTTGCCCTGCCTTCATGTTCTTGTCCCTCAGAACAATATTCTCCATTATCTAAGTCAAGGAGGGTTCTCGTAAGTATTCAGAAATACCCGCATCCATTTCTATTTTATGCTTTAGCCACAGCCATTCCATGGGTCTTCTGGTTTGTGGCGGGATACATGAGTCACCTTGAACCTGTAGACAATGGAGAGAATTACCTGTTGACGGGACAGGCCTAGTGATGGAAACCAATCCTGTCGCCCGAACTCACCACGGAGTTACTCTGCAGATGTTCCAATTCCCTGCGCAAATCACTCAGGAGCAGGGATACCATGTCGCGACTGACCCCGTGACGGATCAAGATGCGTTGGACAGTTGTATTCTGCCGCTCGGCCGGGAGCGGGTAGGAAGCGATCTGCCAGCCGCGCATTCTTAAACGCTCCGAAAGATCATACAGGGAAAATTCCGTTGCCTTTTCATCTCTGAGAGTATAACAAACTGCCGGTATACCGCCGTGACCGTCATACAATATTTCCAGCCTATCTATTCCTTTCAGCTGCTCGCCCAAGTATTGGGCGCTACGGGCACAGTCGTGCTGAATGGCGGTGTAGCCCTCACGGCCCAAGCGCAAGAACTTATAGTACTGAGCGATGATCTGCCCGGCCGGTCTGGAGAAATTCAAAGCAAAGGTCGGCATTTGTCCCCCCAAATAGTCCACGTTAAAGACCAATTCCTCGGGCAAATCGGCTAGACTTCTCCAAATCACCCAACCGACACCCAAGGGAGCCATGCCAAATTTGTGACCCGAAGCGTTAATGGATTTAACTCTGGGAATGCTAAAGTCCCACTTGAGATCCTTTTGGATAAAAGGCGCAATAAAAGCCCCGCTGGCCCCATCCACATGAATGGGAATATCCCAGCCCCTTTCATTCTCAATCACATCAAGGGCTTCCGCCAACTCCCGCACAGGTTCGTAAATCCCCGTAAATGTGCTGCCCAAAGTCGCCACGACGCCAATCGTGTTCTCATCACAATAATCTCTTAGCTGATCGGGCCGCATACCCAACTCACCGGGCTTCAAAGGAACTTCTCTGATCTCGACATCAAAGTAACGCGCAAATTTGTGCCAGCATATCTGGACCGGCCCGCAGACAAAATTAGGATTATGCGTGGGTTTTCCCTCTGCCTCACGCCGCTTGCGCCACTGCCATTTGAGAGCCAAGCCGCCCAGCATGGCCGCTTCACTGGATCCCGTTGTCGAGCAGCCGATGGTGCCTTTCTTGTCCGGTGCGTGCCAAAGGTTTGCCAAGATGTTTACGCAGCGTTGTTCAATTTCGGCCGTTTGGGGATATTCATCTTTGTCTATCATGTTTTTGTCAATTGACAAATCCATAAGCTCCCGGACTTCGTCTTCAATATATGTAGTGCAAAAGGTCGCCAAGTTCTGCCGGGCATTTCCATCCATGAAGAGTTCATCACGGATTAATTGCTTTATTACCCGAGGATTAGAAGCGTCTTCCGGCAGCTTGCTTTTGGGGAGTTGCATCAGAGACACCGGATCAGTATAGATGTCTTCAAATTCTTCCTCGTCCTTTTTGGTTCTGCGACGATGCAAGGCCATATTCTATCCCACCTTTCGCACACAAATATTGTCCGCATAAGTATTACCCGCACCTAAAGTGGCACTCCTGCCCTATTTAATAATCCGGTATTACCCGCACTGACTTTCTCTCCGCGACTGCCTTCCTCTCCACAACCACTATTTTTCCGTCTTCACAAATAATGTTTCCCCAGTGATACGCTATCATTCGGAGCAACAGCTTCTTACGAAATTTCGCTGTCAGAATCACGTCTTGCCTGTCAGTATATCTCTTTTCACTCGCAACATCAACACGGTAATGAGGATACTCGGCCATACCCCAAAGCAGCCCCTAAGCCGGACGCTGTCCCGCATGAAGTATTAAAAGGCGGCACGAACGTACCGGCCTGTAGGACCGGGAGGAATCGAAATTGCATCGGACGCTGTCAGCCGCATGAAGTATCAAAGCGGCACGAACATACCTGCAAGCACACTGAAGATGAAGATATTCACAAGCACCCTCCGGACTGGAAATAAGCGGCTTCTTAGCGTATACTTTTCACCGAGGTCCTTTTGTTTTCCTACCGGTTTACAGTGTTAACCCATCTCTGATCTTTGCTCAATTTGGGGGTGAATATTTCCCCGCTGGGAGAAGACAACAACATGCATGATAACCCCCTGCGTCAATTTCCTTATGCCGTGTTCCACTTCGCCGAAGGCGGTGAGGTGATTTTGGGGAGTATGAACAGTCGCTCACACTCCCCTCTCCCCTTATTCGTGGTTAGGCTTATGCGCCGCCTGGATATTGCGCTCTTTCTGTGTATCAAACTCCGAGTAGTGAGGATCCCGGAGCGTCACCGGGGATTTCGGACGGGAAACCTTCTTGTGTGCTCCCATATTGGCCTCCTTTTTTGCTTGGGATGAACCTATTTTCCCCCCCTCTCGCCGGTCTATGCGGACGCCGTGAGCCGGAAAAGGCTGCTTTATGGAGCGCTTGGTTCTGTGCCCGGTCAATGCTAAAATAAGAAGCGGGAGTCTTAGGCAATGGATACATGATTCCCAGGCCCAAGTGAACTTAATCGGGGAAGTCACAGCAAAATCTTGGTATCGCCACAGGATAAGGTTGCCGGGGAGGTTAGCAAAATGTGGGATTCACCAGCGGCATTGCTCGAGGCCTTGGCCGACGAAGGCTACTTGTTGGATGAAGAGCCGGCGACGACGCTCTTTCTGGCCTTGGCCCTGGAAAAGCCCTGCCTGATAGAGGGTCCGGCCGGGGTCGGCAAAACTCAACTGGCCCTGGCTTTGGCCAGAGCAGCGGGCAGGCGTCTGCTCAGGCTTCAGTGCTACGAGGGGTTGGATACGGCTAAGGCCTTATACGATTGGGATTACGCCAAACAGTTATTGCGCCTCCAGGCAGGGAAAACGGAAAATTGGGATGCGATTAAGACGGATCTGTTCGGAGCGGAATTTCTCTTGGCGCGCCCTTTGTTACAGGCGATTCGGGCCTCTGAACCCGTATTGCTGCTCATCGACGAACTTGACAAAAGTGATGAAGAATTTGAAAGCTTCCTGCTGGAATTATTGGCGGAATTTCAAGTAACTATTCCGGAACTGGGCACGATAAGGGCAGAACACAAGCCGGTCGTCATCCTGACCAGCAACAATGCCCGGGATTTCAGTGATGCTTTGCGGCGGCGCTGTGTCAATCTCAATCTGTCATATCCTACTTTGGAGCGGGAAGTGGCCATCTTGCGCCGGCAATGTCCCGAAATTGCTCAAAGCCTGTTAGACGATGTAGCGGAATTTGTGGCCAAAGTGCGCAAGCTCCCTCTGCGCAAACTGCCCAGCGTTTCGGAAAGCCTCGATTTTGCCCGAGCTCTGCATGCCCTGCAACGGCAACAACTTGCGCTCGACCAATTACCCGGCACCCTGGCCGTCTTGCTCAAATATCCCAAAGATCTGGCCAAGCTGGAGGAACGCCTGCAACAATGGCAAACGGAAGCTGCGCGCGCGGCCGAGGTTCAGTGAGATGGACGGTTGGCACTTTCTCGTCTTCACAAGCGCCCTCCGTTATGTCGTTCCCGTCTCAACTCAGGATCTCGGCGAGGCGCTCAAGGCGCTGCGGCGTTTTCCGCACTTACCCGAGAAACAGGTGCTGCGGGCTACCCTGATTCATAGGCCTCAGGAGATGAACGCTTTCGAACTGGTTTGGCAAGCCGTCTTTAACCGGGCTCCCCTGGCCGAGGAAAGAAAAGGAAATCCGGGCTCGGCTCCGGCTCAAGCCTCAGGCCCCGGTGAGCTGGGGCAGGGCCGGGGCAGTGGCGGGGTCAGTCTCCAGGCCGGCCGGCCTTCTTTTGCGAAGGTACGCGCCCTTCTGGCAGGCTGGGACCGGACCGTGCCCGAGGTAGCCCTGGAAGAGACGGTTAGACAGCTTCTCGGAGAAGCGGGGGCCCACACCTGGCTCAACGCTCAGGAACTGGCCTTCAGCCGGGGGCAAACGACCGCCGACGACTTCGAGGAAGCCAGGAACCACCTGGAATCCCTGGCAGAGGCTCTGCGCCGGGAACTGAAAATCCGAAACATTGAACTGGACAACAGCTGGGAGTCTCTGCACCGGGAATCCTGGCAGCATAAACCCCTTCTGGGACTCACGGCCGAGGAAAGAAGCCTGGTGCAAACGGCCATCCGCCAGTGGGGCCGCAGGCTGGCGGTCAGGCCGGGCTGGCGTTTTTCCCCGACCCGCCGGGGCGCCCTCGATCTCCGGGCAACAGTACGCGAAGCTTCCCGCAATGACGGCCGCGCTTTTCATCTGCATTACCGCCGCAGGCTCCCTCGGATCCCGGAACTTGTCGTTCTCTGTGATGTGTCCAACTCTGTGGCGCCTTACGCCGAGTTTCTGCTTTTCTTGGTGGCTCGCCTGCGCGCCAACTTCCGTCGCGTCCGTCTCTTTTTCTTTATAGACACTTTGTGGGATGTTCCCGCCGAGATCTGGGATGACGATTTACAGGATCTCTCCCCGGCTATCCAATCCTGGTCCGGGAAGGCCAGTTCCGGTTTTTCGGATTACGGCCGGGTTTTCCGGCAGCTGGCGGAAAACGTTTTGCCTGAGATCTCCGCGCTTTCCACTCTCCTCATCCTCGGCGACGGCAGGAATAATTTCCGGCCCGCTCAAGCTGAGTACTTAGCGGAGATTGAACAGAACGTGCGCAGCATTCTCTGGCTCAACCCCCTCAATCCAGAGGAATGGCTGGCCAGAGACAATGCCCTGCCATCTTATCGCCCCTATTGCCGGGCCGTGTACCGCTGCCGGACGGTGCAGGACCTTCACCTCATCGCCGGGGCACTGCTCAGGTGATAAAGCCTGTTGAAAGTGCACGGTCGCATCTTCGGCACGGCCCCATTCAGAGCGGGCTCGTGTTTCAGGGCAAAAGATATCTGACAATGAGATATTACCTGAGAGATTAGACATTGGGAGGTTTTTACAGTGCCTGTAAACAGCCACGATCACGTGGACAGCCATGAGCACCATAATTCTAACCATTTGATGAACTTTGCCGAGAGAGAGAAACTCCTTCCCTCCCGGCAGATCCTCGAGCATTTCGGCCTCAAGCCGGGCGATTCCCTGGCGGACCTGGGCTGCGGTTTCGGTTTCTTTGCCCTCAGGGCCGCGGAGATGGTGGGCCCCCGGGGAAAGATCGAGGCTGTGGATGTAGAGCCGGAACGGCTGAAGGTTTTGGCGGCCCGAGCAGAGGAACGGCAGGTCAGAGAGCGGATCCATATTCATCAGGCTGAAGACGAAAGCGTTCCCCTGCCGGCGGAATCCGTAGCGATTGTCCTGATTGCGGGCGTCTTGCACGAGCTTGGGGATCCGTTGGCCTACCTGCGGGAAGCGTGGCGGATTCTCTCAGCCGGGGGCCGGATTTGGATTATCGAATGGCAAAAAAAGGAGACCCCCATGGGTCCTCCGTTGGCTGACCGTAAGTCTGCGCAAGAGTGGAGTTCTCTCCTCGAAGCCGCCGGTTTCGGTAACATCTGGTTCCAACCGCTCGCGCCCGGCCATGTCCTCCTCAAAGCCGCTAAAGTGTCGCATATGGCTTAGAGTAGAAGTTCGACCTGGATATACTACATCCTGTTCGGATTTTGTAAAATTCACTTTCCGAACGGGCAGTGAGGATAAGTGCAGACTTTGCACTCCAGGCAGAGCCCGCCGTGACCGAGCTTGGCAATATCGCGCTTAGTCAGGTGTTCTCCGGCCAAGACCCGAGGTGCCACAAGGTCGAAGACCGTCGTTTTGGAATACATGACACAGCCGGGCAGCCCCATGATGGGAATATCGCCCAAATAAGCCAGCAAGAACATGGCCCCGGGGAGAACAGGAGAACCGTAGGTGACCAATTCTCCGCCCAGCTCCCGGATGGCCGTAGGTGTCACATCATCCGGATCGACCGACATGCCGCCGGTTACCAGAACCATTTCCGCGCCTTTATCCAGGTGTTCGCGAATGCGTCCCTGGATCATAGGAATGTCGTCGTCGGCAAAGCTTTGGCCTATTACCGTCGAACCCCAGCCTTCGATCTTGGCCCGGACCACCGGGCCGAATTTGTCCTTGATCCGGCCGTGATAGACTTCGCTCCCGGTCGTGACGACACCCACTTTCCAGGAACGCAGCGCTTTCACCTCCAAAATCGGGCCGTTATGAGACTGAGCTACTCGTTCTGCTTCCGCTAAAATGTTTTCCTCAATCATCAGGGGCACTACCCTCGTCCCCGCCACTTTAGCCCCTTTTTCCACGGGGCGGTGACTGTGCAGGGTGGCCAGGACGATATACTCCAACGAATTTAAGTCATAAACCGCCTCTTCCGCCACATACAGCAACCCGGAATACTCGGCCGTAAGGGTGATTTTTCCCTCGCTGGGCTCACTCAAATGCAGCCCGGGTCCGGTTACCGCCCGGGCCAGCCGCTCGGCGGCCTCATTTTCATGGACGAGCCCTTCCGTCCGGTCCCAGACATAAAGGTTTTCCTTGCCCATGCTGAGGAGGACGGGAATGTCTTCCTCCCGCACGATATGTCCTTTCTTGAAACGCGGTCCTTTGCTCTCACCCGGGAGAATTTGGGTCAAATCGTGAAGGAGAACGGAACCGACGGCATCTTCTACTCGAATTTTTTGCATAGCTGGGTATAGCCTCCTTTTCTGGTTCGGAAGGTGTGCTCATTTCTAAGCAAACCCCGGTTTCATCTCTGAAACGGCCCTGTTCCATGGGTTTGGAGACCTTTAGGAAGCGGGGCTCGGAATCCGCGTGTCTCTGCACGCATGCCCGGGGAAACGTTTTCTGCCGCCTTACGGAGTCGCGCGGTCTGCGCGATTCGCCCTCTACAGGCGCTGCGCAGCGGTCATCGGGGTCTGTCTCGAAAAATAGTCCGCAGCGGGTCATCTGTTACCCGCACGGCAGGCTCACAGCGGTGCCGCCGTATCTCCAACGGGCCGCGGGAATGGTCCGCGGCGCGCCGGGCAACGCTTCGCTTTATCCGCGCAAGGCCCGCACCGGGTTGTGGTCCAGAACTCGGTCTTTGACCACCAGGGTCGTGACGGGTGCCTGACATGTTTGCTGTAAAATGATATCGTGACCCAGGCACAGCCCCACTTGCACGACCAGGTCACACTGCGCCAGGTTGAGCAGTTTAGCCTGGGCCACCGGGTTACAAATGGCCGCGAAGCGCTCCGGGTGAGCTTTGGGCAAGTCGATTTCGCTGTAATCAACGGCGCCCACCCGACAACAGACGGGGATCGCTTCCAGACCCTCCTCTCGCAAGAGTTTAGCCAAGGTCTGCGCCTCCGGCATGAGCGTGACACAAAAAGCGATGCCGATCTTGTGGTATCCCATCTCCTGAGCGAAGAAGATGAGTTCCTCCACCCGGTTGCGCAAGACTCCGTCCGGCGTAAAAGGAGTCCGATCGGCCTTCTGCATCAGTGTCTTTAAGGGTTCCTCCCGGTAGCCCTGAATGTCCTTCGCGATCTCTTCATGAGTGAGCGTCGGACAGGTTTTGGGCATACGGGCCGTGTCCCCTTTGAAACTCGCCGCCGTCTGACAATAGAGACAACCGTAGGCCGTTTGCTGGGGCATTCTTAACCACTCCAATTTAAGCAAGGGAGAAACCCTCCCTGGTTCTCCCTTGCATGTTATCGCAATTTAGGGGACAAATCAAGCAAGCCACCCTCAATATCTCAATACATAGAATCTCACCAAATAGTCGTCAGACTCAAAAGTCAGGCAGGTCGTTCTGGGGTGCAGACCGACCTGCCTGTACCGGATGGCGTCACAAGGGCTTGGACATTCCCCTGCCCTAATACGGCCAGGGATAGGTCTCAATGCCGTTGAGGATCAGGCAGTTGCGCAGGGCGAAGCCACCCAGGAAGAGGGCCACCGTCAGTGCCAGCATGGCCCAGGTGCTCTCTAAACCGCCGAAAACGAGGTAAGCGCTGAGCACGAGCGGGAAAAGCAGGCCGACGAGCGGATAGAGCAGAAGAAAACGGGGGGTTTTTAACATGCGGTGCATTCCCTCCGTGGCTTCCACGGGGCCGTTATGCGTATGCTCAAGGTAGGCCAGGGAAATCCCGAAGGCCAGGAGTGAAAAGGCGAAAATGCCCCCGGCGAACACGGTGTAGAGCGTGCCTGAGACGGGAAAGAGGCTGCCGAGAAAAGCCAGGGCCAATTCAAAGCTCGTAATCAGAAAGAGCAAAGGCAAAGCCGGGGTATGCCAGAGGGGAATGGAAGCGGGGGCCGCCAAGAGCCCGCCCGAAATGATCGGGAACAAGAACCCCGCCAGCGCGGCTATGGCACCGAAGAAGACCTGGTAAGGAGTCAGAGCCTGGCTGATTCCGCTGAGAACCGGGACATAGGCAAATTGAGGCAGGACGAACAGGATTCCGGCCACATAATTAAAACCGATGAGAATGACGTCCCAGGAGACTCCTGACTTGGTGAAATTATTTAAGGAAAAAACCGCGTTGATTGGCCTCTCCAGGTCAAAGAAGACCAGAAAGGCACCGGCCAGAGCAAACAAGACCAGAGCAGAGACCACGGTCAGGGGAATCATCACTTGGGTCGCCGCAAAGAAGTGAAAGATGAAAGCCAGGGCCATGAGGGCTCCCCCCAAACCGCCGAAGAACAAATAGACGGACACCGGCCACTCATAGGCTTCTTGCCGTTCAACATGCATAGGCTGGGCCATAGATCAATCCCTCCTTCGAATTTCTTTTGCACACCGGACAGATATCGGGAAAGTAAACATTAGGATCAATAGATATAATAGACGCGCGGCTTGGTCCCCAAATCCGGGCGCAA
This sequence comes from Acididesulfobacillus acetoxydans, assembly GCF_902729405.1. Lineage (GTDB taxonomy): Bacteria > Bacillota > Desulfitobacteriia > Desulfitobacteriales > Desulfitobacteriaceae > Acididesulfobacillus > Acididesulfobacillus acetoxydans. The sequence continues at coordinate 2,800,741 of NZ_LR746496.1, read as the reverse complement.
AGGTTTGGCCAGCCCGCTGGAGACCGCTTTGCCTACCGTACTTGTGGGATCATCCAGGTCGCCAAACTGGCGCGAAAGCGTGGGGCAGGTTGCGACACAGGCCGGTTCCAGGCCGCGGCTGACGCGGTCTTGGCAAAGCGTGCACTTATCCACGTGCACTTTTTTATGCTGGCTCACCTCACCGTAAACTTCTTTTTCCTGGGCTACGTCTTTCTTGTCGTAGACGTAGCGGGCACCGTAAGGACAGGCGGCCATGCAGGCCTTGCAACCCAAGCAAGTGTCATAATTGACCAAAACGAAACCTTCGTCACTTTTAAAAGTCGCTTTGGACGGGCAGACAGTCATACAGGCCGGCTCCTCACAGTGCATGCAAATCGTGGGAACGAAATAGCGGCCGGTACTGGGATACTCGCCTTTCTGTATATCCATCACTTTGGTCCGCCATTTGTTAGACCAATAGGGTGTCTGATTTTCCAGGGCACAGGCTGCGCTGCAGGCCTGACAGCCGACACAGGAGCGCAAATCGATCACCATGCCATAACGTGACATGCTCTTTTCCCCCTTTCCCTTACTTCGTAACGCGTACGGTGAATTCCTGGGTCTTGAAAGCACTGACGATCGGCTCGACTTGATAGGGAACGAGCCGGTTGAGAGCCGTACCTACACCTGAACTGTACTTGAGCAAGGGATTTTCCGTGCCGAAGGAAGAGGACATGAACACCGTATCCGGCCGGATCATTTCCGTGACAAAAGCATTAATCCGGACGCTTTGCCCGCTGAGACAGTTTTCCACGGTCACTGTGTCGCCGGTCATAATGTTCAAGAGGCTCGCTCTTTGGGGGTTAATCCACAGCCCCATGAATTCGTCCTCTTTGGCTTTGGACAAGGCCATGAGAATGGGGTTGTTGGAATTGGTCGAGGCGTAGGAAACGGTCGGCGTTTTCCCGTACGTGAAGAAAAACTCATCCGGCTTCTTTTCCTGATTCAATTGAGGCGGCATATAGACCAACCCCGGGTCCCAGTTGATCCGGTAGCCCTCCTGCCGGACAAACCCGGCCAAAAGAAGAGAGTAGATTTCGATGCGGCCGGACGGGGTCGGGACGGGGAGACACCGGCAGATCGCTGCGTGTTCCATTAGTTTCTCTTTGGACTCCACCACCAGGACACCTTTTTCGCGCAGAGTCTTCTCCAGTTGCTCCGGACTCTGTCCGAGCGCCCGGGCGTGATGTTTGAACGATACGCGGCGAATCGCTTGGGTGAAGGTTTGTTCACCTTTAGTCGCCTTGCCGACCTCCTCCTTAATTTCGGCCAAGTCATAGCCTGTGAAAGCGGAAATCGTCTCCATGAATTTGTCCAGGGCACCGAAACCGACAGCAAACTCGAACAGGATGTCAGCGGTGCCCTTAGTCTCCGGCTGAGGCTCCACGGCACTGAACCGGGTCGTGAGAGCGAGATCTGTGGCGGGACCGGCGCCGTAAAGGAACGGCTCGTCTCGCTCAATATAATTTTGATTGGGCAGGATTACATCGGCATAAGCCGCCGTATCGGATGGAACAATATCAATAGCCACGACGAGACCCATGTTGGGATGGGTGAGGATGTTTTTCCAACGAGTATCCGGATAGAAATGGCGCACAGGATTGGCGGCATTCATCAAAAGGGCCTTGATTCGATAGGGCTCCCCGTTGAACATGAGCTTCCCTTCCACCGCCTCCTCCAAACCGTAATCAGAAAAGGCCGGGAAAATAACACCGGGTTTGCCCTCCGCTTTATCAGCAATCGATTTGGCCATGGCAAAAGAAGGGTGACCATGGGACCATTCGGCTGGGTTAAAGAACTTTCCCGCGGCCGTCAGGGGAAACTGCAAGCCGGGCAGACTCAGAACCGGGACTTCTTTCCCCTCTTGCCTGGCTTTGAGGAAAGCCAACAGTTTTTCGTGATATTCCCCGGACATCAGCCAGCCTCCCGGTGTGTCAAATCCACCCACCAGAGCTTGGAGGACAGACTGCAGCCTCCGGGTGTTGAGAATGTTTTCGTAACGGGCGCCATGCCAACCCGGATCCACTAAGGCGGGGCGAGTTTGGCCGAATTCCAGGGCAATGCGCTCAATGGTCGCCGCCGGCAGACCGGTTTCCTGTTCAGCCCAAGCGGGAGTGAATTTCGCCGTCTGTTCCAACATATACTGAAAGATCGTCTTGGCCTTATTGCCGTCAAGCGCAAATCCCTGAGGTACTTCCAGAGCCGGCACGAGGTTCTTCCCTTCCGTATCGAGGGCATTCGTGTTGCTGTAACCCGGGAGCCGGTGCACTTCGCCGCTGATCCGATCCAGAACCCGGAAGGATGTGGGAAAGCCTTGTTCGTCACTCTCCGTCAGGGGCACGACCATCCCTTGATTTTCCAGCGCCAAGAAAGGCATGTTCGTGTGCTTGATGAGGAACTCTTCATCATACAAGCCTTGGCGCAGCATGACGTGAATGAGAGCGAGAAAAAAGGCACCGTCTGTACCGGGTTTGATCGGCAGCCATTCGTCCGCTTTGGCGGCCGTTTCGGAAAGGCGGGGATCGAGGACGACCACCTTCGCCCCTCGTTTTTTGGCTTCGGCAAAACGGACTAAACGGCTGGTGGAAGCAGCGGCCACGCCGGAGTTGGTCATCGATAAAATAATATATTTGGCATTTTCGAAATCGGCCAGGACCTCGTCGTGAAAGTTGAAATTGCCTGTGACTAGGTCATTGCCGAAATGCCCGGCCGCGACACACTGCTGCATCGGCGAAGCGACAATATTGGGAATACCGGTGGAAAATACGAAAGATAAAGCCAAAGGCATATAGAAGACACAGGAAGTCCAGCCGCCGACCATACTCATCTCCCACGGTTGAACCTGATACTCCTCCAGCTTGCGCATGACGTAGCCATAAGCTTCCTCCCAGGAAGCGGGACGGAAGTTCCACTCCCCCCTTTTCGAGCCGGGAACCCGAATCAGGGGGGTTGTCAGGCGTTGAGCATCATAGGTCTGGCGCAAGCCCGCCTGACCGCGGGCACAGGTCTTGCCCCGGTTCAAGGGACTGTTCGCATTTCCTTCGATCTTGACCGCCGTTTTCTTCCCGTCAATCGTCTTTACACCTACACGAACGTTGCAGACCGTTGAGCAAAAATTACAAATGCTCGGCACCCACTCCACATCGCGGGAAGAGGTCGTCTGTCTGGCCGCAACTTTGCGTTCTTTCTGAGAGCTCATATCCCTACCCCCTTTGTACACATTTTCTTTATTATAGTAAGCATATAGTTTTTCTTGAATTTATGCGAATGACAAATCGGGGCATTTGCCGCTTTCTGCGTAAAGGAGCTTTAATATGGTTAAGAACTTGTCATTTTTCTTAGATTTACCCCTATACCATGGGTGGGTATGCGTAGGCAAAGCCTGTCTTTACCAGACTGGACGAGTAAGAAAAACAAAAAGCATTCAATTATTTGCTTAGGTGACCCCGCAAAAAGATGTGCTCTTCCGCCTGGACTGGGCAGGAATTTCCGGACTCAGCACGAAATAGAAAGTAGGAATTAAAACAGAAACAGAAATTAAAACAGTAACAGAAACGGAATCGGGAAGACCCGCTTGTACGACCGTCGCTCCGGCAGAGCGATCGGGCGCAGGCAGAAGCCAAAGTTTGCACTGAAAACCTCGGCAAATCCGAGGAGCATCGCTTACAAGCGCCGGAGGTATAATAATGTCGGGGCACGGAGTCCTTAACGAAAGCCAAATTCGCCAAACGTTAGAACAGGTCCCCTTCTGGGGAAGTCTGCCTTCTGAGTTTTTCGATTTCTGGCTGACACGCGGCAGAGTTCACCGTTATGCGGCCAAACAGTATCTTTATTTTTCGGGTGATGACCCCAACGCCGTATTTGTCTTGTTGAACGGCCGCATTCAGCTTCTCCTTACCACTGAGTTCAGTGAGAAGATCCTGCGCGTTCTCGGCCCCTCCACTTTCTTTCCGGAAGTCGCCCTCGACGGCAAACCGTATCCCCAGGCGGCGCTGTCTTTGGAAAACAGTGACGTGCTCAGCCTGGACACGGAATCCTTAAAACAATTCCTGCAAACCCATCCCGCTTTGCTCTGGCTGTTTTACCGGAGTTTGGCTCTAGACGTGCGCAGGAGTTACCGGCAGATTAAGAACCTTTCCCTGGGTGACGCCCGCTTGCGCCTGGGAGCTAAATTATTCGCACTCGCCCATGCCCACGGGCAGGAAACCCCGGCGGGAGTACAGATTTCCATTCCGCTGTCGGCCACCGAATTGGCAGCCATGTGCAGCCTGGCCCGGGAATCAGTCAGCCGTATTCTGGGGGAACTGAAGCAAAGCCAAATCATTCACGTTGAGAAAAAAGAGATTACGATTCCGGATTTGGACGTGCTAAGCGGCTGGATCCGTGCCAGGGCCGAGAGAAACTCCCTGTGAAAGTATCTGTTCCCGAGCGTTAAGGGAAATATTATTTTGAACTCGGACATCGTATTTGCCTTGACAGACTATATCTCGGGAGGTTAGTCTCCGGAAGTTAGTCTCCGGACGTATCTGTCCCCGAAAATACCTGCCCTTAAAGGAATCTTTCCTTGAAAATACTTTTCTTTGAAACCGGCTCATGGAACCGCAGACCCCGAATCAGGGACCGAGACCGCAAAATCAGGGTTTGATGAGATGATGTTCTAAATAATGGCTGAGGCGTTCTTCCGGTCCGCTGTCGTCAAAATACTGGCGCAGAACCGCGAGAATCCAAGAGAGTGCCTCCTCATCAGTCGCCACTTGTCCGCTCAGCTCGCCGAAGCGTGGGTGCCTGCCCACTCTTCCGCCCTGAAGCAGTTTCCACCCGCTTTCCGCTGCGCTCAAAGCTCCGGATGGGCAGCTGCGGATACAATCCCCGCAGCCCAGGCAAGTCCCGGAGTCGAGGCTGAAGCTGCCGGACTCGAAGCTGATCACGTTCTCCAGGCAAACGCCCGCGCAAATCCGGCAATCCGTGCACAATTCCGGTTCAAAGCGAGGTTTCGCAAAACCCATCACGCCTATGTCCCTGATTTGGGGCTGGGAACAGCCGTTCGGGCAAGCGGAAATCCCTATCTTGGGCACCTGATGGTAAAGTATTCGCGGAAATTTTTCCTTGAGCTTCTGCTCGATTGCCAAGCCCTCCAGAGCCGGACGCAGCCTTTCGTTTAAATCCCGCCAAGACCTGGCAGCCTTGGGACAGCCCGGCCGGCAGTGTACTACAATATAATTCTGGGCAATATGGCTTTGGGCGTTTTCTTCCATAGTCATGTCAGTCATGTTAGTCATGTCCTCCTGCAGCGGCGCTGATTCCAGTGTATCAAACCGAATCTTGCCAAAGTGTGGTTTCAATCACAGATGGCATCCGAAGTTCGCCGAAACTGCCTGACAAATTTAGGCCTTCACCGGCTCAACCGGTCAAAGGCTGCGTAGATATTGGTAAAGTGCCGCCGCGAAATTAACTGACTTCGAAAAAACGCATAACAGGTCTGTTCAATTATTTGATTGTCTCCGGGATAACTGAAGAAGGAGTGAGACCCTTGAACTTGCATCAACTTAAGGTGTTCTATTATGTGGCCCAGTGTCTCAGCTTTTCCAAAGCGAGCGAGGAGTTGCATATCAGCCAACCCGCGGTCTCCGTCCAAGTTCGCAAACTGGAAGAAGAAACCGGCGTGGAGTTGATCGAGCAAATCGGCAAGAAGCTCTACCTGACGGAGCCAGGTGCACAGCTTAAAGGGTATGCGGAAGAGATTTTTGCGGCTGAGCGACAGGCCGAAAACATGTTGGCCGACTATCGCGGACTTAACACAGGCGAACTCATTATTGGCACCTCCTCGACTCTGGGCACGTATTACGTACCCCAACTCTTGACGGAATTTCGCCGGCATTTTCCGAAACTGGAAGTGTCTTTTAAAATGGGTAACACCGAGTGGGCGGAAGAACAGATTCTCAAGAATCAGGTCGACATGGCCTTGGTGGAACGGGACCTGGCCCATGCCTCGGATTTCAGCATGATGCCTTTTCTCAACGATCACCTGGTCGTGATCGCCGCGCCTGATCATCCTTTTGTCGGTCAGGAAATCACGGCTTCCCAACTTGCCACCCAACCCTTCATCCTGCGTGAACCGGGGTCCAACTCCCGCAAAGTTTTCCGTACCCTCATGTCCCAAAGGGGGCTGCCCATTCAAATTCTTATGGAACTGGAAAGTCCGGAGGCGATTAAGCGCCTGGTTTCTTCCGGCCTCGGTCTCGGAATTGCTTCCGCGCTGACTTTGGAATGGGAGGTGGCCTGCGGTCGGCTTAAGGTATTGCAAGTGGCAGACTTCGTCATGGAGCGGCAGTTTGCCGTCGTCTGGCACAAGGACAAAAAACCCAACCGAGCCAGCTTAGCTTTTACGGACTTTGTCTGTTGCTATACCTCCGCCCATCAGGATCTGCTCGCTGATTGTGAATGTGCCCGGAGCCCGGGTGCACCGAATATCCGGAAAATAGTTCAAGTCTGAGCCGGATTCATAGCGGAAACTGTCCGTTGCAGTAATGGACAAAAAAAACAGCCGTCTCGGCCGTTTTTTTTGCTGTCCGGCATAAAGTATAGCTTCCGGACATTCCGTGAACTACCCCCGCTTACGTTTCGCTAAGAAGCGGGGGCTTCTCGGCGAACACTTGGGCGTTGGCTTCCTGTTTCATCAATCGTTGCCCTCGTCCAGCACTCAAGGTTTCTGAGTGCTGGATTAGGTCTTACGCAATTTCCACAGGCGTAACTTCGGGCGGTTCCCGCCCTACAGAAAATCTATGTTTGGGCCATGGCGCTAAGTCCACGCTCTAAGATGAGTTTAGCACTCACTAGAAATCAGCCCTCTACTCTATATACGACTGATTATATTATACCAGAACAACTTATACCAGAACAATTTGCCAAATACTATACGCTTTTTTGTGAATGTCCATATAGCGATTCATCCCCCGCCTATAGAGGACGGGGGACTTCTCGCAAGTCATGTTAAAAAGTCCGGAACCCTCATGCCACATGTGAGACAAACTTTGCTTTCCGCTTTGCGCACGTCCTTCAAGAAGCGCGGGATGCTAGTTCGGCGCGAAGCTCGGCGATCGACTCCTGCAAGGCTTTCGTTTGAGCATCATACTGCTTGACTTTACCGCCGCCCACGTGCAGCCCTGTTTGCCTTAAGACAAAACTCTTTTCCTCTTCCAGTTCGTCCAGTTCCTCTTCCAGGTTTTTAAGCCTTCTCTCCAACGCGGCCCGGTCAAATTTGGCCAAATCCTCCACCTCAGCAACCCCTCTCTCTGTCTCCATGGTCGCGGACACCCCTCGAACTGTCCTACCACTCACGTCCGCGGTTAAATTTATTATATACGAATTCTTCCGAAAAGATCCATTGCTTTTTTGTGTCGTTTCCATAGAGTAAGCATATACAGAAAGCAGACCCTGACGCCGCTGCCGCCTGCTGTTCAAAGACAATCACCATCGCCCGCCCCGGAACCGGGATGCCGGTAGAACTCCAGGAAGATCTCTTCCAAATCCGCGTCTTTCCGGTCGATCTCTTTGACATCGATGCCTGAGAGCAGTTCCAGGAGCGGATTTAACTTGCCGTTAACCGCTAAGGTCATATGCCTGCCCAGGTCCTCAACCAGGCGCAGGCCTTCGATCCGGGCGACCCCTTCTTTTACTCTGCCGGCGTCTTCCACTGAACCGACTTCCAGTGTAAAAAGGCGCCGCCTGGACTGCCTGAGCTGAGCCATACTCTGCACGGCCGCCAGTTTTCCGGCCCGTATAATGCCCGCCTGGTCACAAGTGCGTTCGACTTCCGGAAACATATGAGAGGACATGAAAATTGTCTTGCCGCGGCTTTTTTCTTCCAGGATCATCTCGACAAAAGTTTTTTGCATTAACGGGTCCAGTCCGGAGGTGGGTTCATCTAAAATATAGATCCGGGGATCGAGCATGAAAGCGGAGACAACCCCCAGCTTTTGTTTCATCCCTTTAGACATTTTCCCGATTGGCTGTTGCGCGGGCACGGCCAATCTTTCCAGCAACCGGTCTTTCGTTTTGCGGGCCCGTGCCTGACCGCCGTGCATGCCCAGAATCAAGTTCAGAAATTCTACCCCTGACATGGTTTCCAGCAAACTGATTTCACCGGGGAGATACCCGGTTACTTCTTTGACTTTAGCAGCGTCTCGCCAAGAGTCCCAGCCGTGAACGAAAGCCCTCCCGGACTGGGGTCGGATAAAACCCATGAGCAGGCGAATCGTCGTCGTCTTGCCCGAACCGTTAGGTCCGAGAAAAGCAAAGGCTTCTCCTTCCCTGACTCGGAAAGAAAGCCCTTGAACCCCCTGTCCGCTCGAATAGACCTTGGTCAACCCCTCTGCCTTGATCATAATTTTTCGAGTTCCCTCTTCCGCATAGTCTTTTTATAAAAATCCTATGCCGGCAGCCGCGCCAGCGGAACCCCCTGCCCACAAAAAACCCCTATGGCTCATGCGGGCTGTGACCTATCAGTCTTACCGGCACGCCCTTGTTATTTTAGTCTTATAAGGGTATAATATTGATATAAATTTGACTATTGGGAGTGAGAAAAACGAGCGCAATAATTAGGTCATCAAGTGAGCTTCGGAAAAATTACAACAGTATCGCTGATATTTGCCGCAAAACAAAAGCACCAGTATTTTTAACCAAAAATGGCGTCGGCGATACAGTTATCATGGATATGGAAACATTCAACCGGCGCGAGGATGATTTGGCGACAGCCGAGCGTTTGTTTGCGACGGAGTATTCCCGTTTGCTTGGAACTCAAGGATGTACGGTTGATGAGTTCGAACGGAACATGAGGGAAGCAATCGCCAAGGGAGCGGAGCATGGAGCGTAACGAAAGGGTATATCCGGTAGTTATCGCACCCGACGCCAAGGATAGAATGTATGACCACTTTGAGTTTTTAGCACGTCTCAGCATTAACGCAGCAAACGGGCTTTTGGATGCGTTGCTTAAAGATATTTGGAATCTCCGAACCGATCCGTTCCGTTATCCTATGTATGACCGTCCCTATCTTCCAGTTGGCAAATACCGCTATATACTATCAAACAAAAGGTATCGGATCGTTTATCAGATCATTGGCAATCAAGTGTTTGTGGATGATATACAAGATTGTCGGCAAGGTGATGACAAGACCATCTTAAACAAATAATTGTAAATCATTTGCGGAGTTGGGTATTGAAATGTCCCCAAATGTCCCTTTTATGCAATCCCTGCATAAAATTAAAAACCCTGCAAGCCTTGCAGGGAACGGGTTTCTTTGGTGCGCCACCACGGGATCGAACCGTGGACCTGCCGATTAAGAGTCGGATGCTCTACCAGCTGAGCTAGTGGCGCTTGTCATTTGCGAGCGAACATTAATTAGTATACTCTAAATTTGGCTTTAGTCAAGTCCCTGGCAAGGATTCTCATATTTCTGATGATTCCCGCGCTTTCCGCGCTTCGGGCTATTTCAAGATTGTACCATCCGAATGGCGGCTAAGATGAAAGGCAAAAGGGGCATGGGCCCGCTTCAGCTTAAGTCCGCCCCATCCTGCCCGGGCAGCGAAATCGAGATCACGGTTCCCTGCCCCGGGCAGCTTTCTATTTCGATCTCACCGTTGTTCTCCGTCACGTATTGATGGACTGTTGCCAGACCCAAGCCTGTCCCATTGGGTTTGGTGGTAAAGAACGGGTCGAATACCTTATTGATGAGTTCGCGCGGAATCCCCGAACCGTTATCCTCAAGAGTCAGGAAAACTTGTTGGTCCGCTTGCCGGGCCCGAATCCACACTCTTCCTTGCCTGCCCTCGGCGGCCGGACAGGAATTAACGGCTGCCACCGCGTTCAGCAGGAGATTGAGGAGAACCTGCCGCATCTGCTGCCGATCCGCGTAGACGGTCAAATCCCCGGGAATGTCAATTTCAAAGGCAATCTGACGCGCTTCGGGTGACTTTTCCACCAGGGTGACCACACGCCCTACCGTTTCGCTCAGGGGCCAAACCTGCCTCACAATCGTCTTCTTTCGCGCCAGATCGAGCATTTCTGACACGATGCCTTCCAAGCGGTTCACTTCATCCGGCAGACAGGCCACAAGACTTTGGCGGAAATGTTCGTCTTGAAATTTGGTCGGCAAGAGTTGGATGAAACCTTTAATCGAAGTCAAGGGATTGCGGATTTCGTGGGCAATGCCGGCCGCGATCTGCCCCAATGCTTCCAGTTTATCCTGATGCTGCAGGTGCTGGCGCATATTCCATTCGTCTGTGATATCCGCAATGACGAGAACAAAGCCGCTTTTGGCATGGTCTCCGGGTTCCAGGGAGGACAGGCTCAGTTTGAGACGCCGCAGCCGGCCCCAAAGGTTAACAGTCTCTTCCCAGTCTCCGGAGACCGGATCTTGGCCAAACGCGCCCGCTTCCAACAGTTTATCAAAAGGGGAAATCGCCAAGAGGGGTTGGCCCAGGAACTCCTCCTGCGGCAACCCCAGAATCCGGGCCGCGGCCCGATTAATGGCGAGAATGTCGCCCTTGAGGTCCAGCGTAATTATCCCGCTGAAAACGCTGTTTAAAATAACTTCCTTGAAATCATGGGCTTGAATGATTTCGCTGTTGAGCTGGGCCAGGCGATCATTCACCTGGGCCAAATCCGCGGTTCGGATCTGAACCATTTTGGCGAGAGAACGGTTCCAGACGATAAAGCCAATCATCGCCAGGGCCAAGGCGAGAAAGCCGGACACGATAATCGTCAAAACCCCCGGCGGGAGGCCGGATCGGGTTAGAGAGCGGCCAAACCAGCGGGCGTAAATTTGGGCATAGGTTCCGTTGCGGCGGAGTTCGGCCAGGCCACGGTCGATTTTGGGCAGCAGAGCGGAATCTCCCTGCCTGAGAGCAACTCCATAGGGATTGGTCATCAGTGGATCGCCGACGATCTTAAGATCATTTTCCTTGTGGATTTGCTGGAGATAACAAAGGCCGGTAAGCTCATTGGCCACCACCGCATCCACTTTGCCATCCAGTAACAAGGTAAAAGCATCCTGCTGACTTTTGACCCCGACGATGGTGAGAGGGTGAACAGAGGCCAGGAGTTCATTGGCGATATCTCCCTCTTGTACGGCCACCCGGGCGTTGACCAGGTCTGACAAGTTATTGAGGTAGTGATTGTCCTGCCTGACAAACAAGACCTGGGACATGGTTAGGTACGGTGCCGAGAAGGCAAACCGGCCCTTGTCAGTCGTACTCTCGTTGAGGCCCAAGATACCATCGATCTGTTTCTTTGCCAGCGCCTCTCTGGCCTGGCTGACGGGCATGGGTTTTATCACCAAGTCGAAACCCTCGGCCCAGGACACGGCTTTCAACAAATCAACATCAAAGCCGCGGTATTGCCCGCTACGGTCCAGATATTCAAAAGGGGGATAGTTTTCGCCCCCTGCCAGCACAATCACCGGCATTTTCGCCGAACCCGTCACATCCGCGGCCAGAGGCCGTACCTCAAACAGAACCAGTGCCGGCAGGCAGAGAAGCACGAGCAAAAGCATACTCGTCCGCTTTCTGCCGGTTCGTTTTTTGCGGGTTTCTTTCTGCACCGTTCCGCCACTCCCTGCTAAGGCTCTCGGACTCACAATTTGCGGCGGCGCCTATATTCCGTCGTTTTCTTCCAACAGTGCGGACAAAAGGGCCACAGCCGCTTCCACATCGTGACGATCCACCATTTCGGAGGGAGAATGAACCCGCCTCATGGGAATAGAGACGGTTCCGGCCGGAATTCCGCCCTTGGTCAGATGAATCGCACCCGAGTCCGTGCCTCCCTTTTCCAGCACTTCCCATTGATAGTCGATCCCACGGTTCTCGGCGGTGGCCGCCATCCAGCGTTTTATCCGAGGCGGTGTCACCAAAGAGTGATCGAGGACCTTGATGCCCACCCCGGCCCCCAAGCGCACGTCCATCCGGGGAGCTTCAGGGGTGTCGCCGGTGCTCGTCGCGTCCACAGCCAAGCCCAGGTCTGGGGAGAGGGCAAAGGCCGCCACACGAGCTCCCCTCGCTCCCAATTCCTCCTGCACCGTAAAGGCGAAGGCAAGTTCTTGTTCGGATTTTGTCCGTTTAAGAGCCTCAATGGCCACAAAGCAACCGATTCGGTCGTCCAGCGCCTTTGACATAACGCGGGAGCCGAGTTCCTCATAATCCCCGACAAAAACCAGCATGTCCCCGACTCTCACGTTTTCCTCAGCCTGAGCACGCGAAGAGACGCCGATGTCAATGTAGAGCTTGGAAAGAGCGATGTCTGAGATCTTTTCAAGCTTCTCCAGACCTATCGTTCCCCCCCGCCCGTTCTTCAATCTGACGCGGCGATAGGGTAAATCAAAAATCCGCACGGCTCCCACGGCAGTAAAACGCAAGAAACCCTTTTCATCAATATGGGTCACCATGAGCCCGATTTCGTCCATATGAGCGGCGACCATAATCTTCTTGCCGTTTCCGTGGCGCAGTGCCAAGAGATTGCCCATGCTGTCCGTTTCAAGCCGGTCGCAATACGGGCTCACCGCTTCTCTGATTAGGGAGGACACCTCCTCCTCCGAACCGGAAGGTCCGAAAGCCTGGCAAAGCCGTTTCAAAAGAGCATAATCCAACGGGTTTTCTCCCGGGGAGACCGTTTGCTTTGTCATAGTCAAATTTCTTTCACTCCTTCCCTAAGCAGGGCATCCACCAACTCGACTGTCGCCTTAAAATCAGCCTCCGCCGCAATCGAGGCCCAAGAATGAATGTAGCGGCAAGGTACGCTGAGTGCGAGCGTGGGAACCCCTTTTTGGCTGAGATGAATGACACCGGCGTCATTGCCGCCGCTGCTTCCCCGGCGGAATTGAAGCGGAATTCCCCGGCGGCGGGCTATCTCCTCCGTCTTGCGCACCAGCCGGGGGGCATAAAGGGTTGCCTTATCCATGAGAGAACAGGCAGGTCCCCGACCCAACTGCGTGACCCAATCCTTGTCTTTGACCTCAGGCATATCGGCGGAAACCGTTCCTTCCACCACGATGGCAAAGTCGGGTTCCAACCGGAAAGCCGCCACTTTGGCCCCGCGTAAGCCTACTTCTTCCTGGACCGTAAAAACCCCGGCCAAGGGCAGGTCGTAGTCCCTTTGCAGAACCTCAGCCAGAACGGCACAGCCTATGCGGTCGTCCAGAGCCTTCCCTTTAAAATACCCTTCGCCAAGCATTTCAAACTCCGTGTCAAAATAAGCATAATCCCCCAGCCGGACGACGCTTTCCGCTTGCTCTTTCGATTTGGCCCCGATATCGATGCAGAGTTTGTCAAAATCCGGCGCCTTTTGCCGTTCCAGAACCTTGGTCAGGTGAATCGCTTTTAAACCTATGACTCCCGCGAGCTGCTCCGGACCGATTTTTACCGTTTTCGCCGGGAGAATTCTCGGATCCATACCTCCCACCGGCTGAAATTTCAGCAAGCCCTCCGGGGTGATTCCCGTAATCATTAAGGCGACTTCATCCATGTGAGCCGCCAACATCACCAGGGGACCCGGCACCCGGCCCTTTTTACGCACGATGAGGTTGCCCAGCGTATCCACGACCACCTTGTCCGCAAAAGGTTCGAGTACTTGCCGCAAATAGTCTCTCACCGGTTTCTCCTCTCCCGACGCACCGTTGAGTTCACTCAGGGCTTTCAAAAGCATAAAAGTTCCTCCCCTTCTTCGGGCAAATCGGCGATGAACTCTGCCAGGAGCTTTCCCGTCAAAACCACATCCTGAAGGTCCAGGGTTTCGACTGAGGTATGCATGTAACGCAGGGGAACAGAGAGCAACCCCGTGGGAATCCCCTCCCGGCTGACCTGCATCGTCCAAGCATCCGTACCCGAAGTGCCCGGGATGGGTTCCACCTGATAGGGCAGGCGGGCGCTCCGGGCCGTCTCCACCAGTTGCCGGTAGATGGCGGGATGGATATTGGCCCCCAGGGCGATAGCCGGTCCTTTGCCCAATTCCAAGGCGGCGGGGCTATCCGGCCCGGCCGCGTGGGTCACGTCAATGGCTATGCCAAGATCCGGATGCAGGGAAAAGGCAGCGGTCAAGGCTCCCCGTAAACCCACTTCCTCCTGGGCGGTTGCCACAGCCACGACGTTGGGTTGAAAATTCCGTTCTGACAACTCTTCCAGGCATACGGCCATAACGGCTACACCGGCCCGGTCGTCGAAGGCCTTTCCGGCCAGAACCTGATTGAGCAGTTTCCGGACACGGCGCTTGATCGTAATGATATCTCCCACCTGAATGAGCGCGCGTGCCGCCTCAGCTGGCAGGGCGACATCCACACCCAGGTTCTCCATTCTCAGGGCTTGACCGACCTCAGTCGCGCGAAGCAAGTGAGGGGGCATCGAACCGATAACTCCAGCGACCTCTCTCCCGCCGTGGATCACGACTTCCTGCCCCAAGAGGGTTCGCGCGTCAATCCCCGCGACATCAGTGAAGCGGACAAAACCCCGTTCGTCTACTTGCGTGACCACCAAACCAACCTCATCCATGTGCGCCGCCAGCATCACGGTATATTTTCCGCTCTTCCCATCTTTGCCGGCGTATAAATTTCCAAACTTATCCGTGTAGACCCGGTCTGCCCAGGCGGAAAATTCCTTTTCCAGGAACGGAGCCAAGCTTGACTCGTAACCGGAGACCCCGCTGCCCTCGGAGAGTACCCGCAGAAAGTTTTCAGTACGCTCCATCTGTGTGTCTGCCATGTCTGTCACCCCTTCACCCGGAATGTGGATCGTCATCCGCGAGGATGTTTATGGCCGCGTTTCATCCCGGTCATCCGCTGACCGACGAATGGAACATGGCCTTGACCCGGTCAAGCGTCCCTAAGGGGACTGCCCCAGGACGGCAAATTTTACTTCGACTCGGGTGCCCTTAGGCACAACCTTCCCCGGCGCCGGGCTCTGCCGGACGACCAAACCGACACCCTGAAAATTAAAGTGAAGCTCGGCCTTACCCAGGGTTTC
Organism: Acididesulfobacillus acetoxydans; assembly: GCF_902729405.1. Taxonomy (GTDB): domain Bacteria; phylum Bacillota; class Desulfitobacteriia; order Desulfitobacteriales; family Desulfitobacteriaceae; genus Acididesulfobacillus; species Acididesulfobacillus acetoxydans. Next base: position 2,785,699 of record NZ_LR746496.1, on the reverse strand, counting down.
TCCCGCCTGGCGCATAGTCAATCCCGTCAAATCGGGAACGACCGTCTCTCCCACTGCAGGGGTACCCTGCGGCACCACCGGTTTCGGCGAGGGGCGAACCGGAGTATTCCCCGGCAGGGTGACCGTACTCTGGGTATTTTGCGCCACCGGTACGCCAAAATGCCGCAAAGCCCCTTCGAGAATCGCTTGGGCGCGGGGGCCGCCGAGCGGACCCCCGTCGTGAACGGGCCCCCGGGGGCTGTCGATCACGATCAGCAGCGCAATCTTAGGATTTTCCGCCGGCGCGTAGGCCGCAAAAGAAGCGATATAGTCTTTGTTCGAATAGCGCCCGGTCTTTGGGTCCACTTTCTGGGCCGTCCCCGTTTTTGCCGCCACATTGATGCCGGGAATGGCCGCCAGATAGCCTGTCCCTTTGCGGACTACGTTCTCCAACACCTGCGTCATTTCGGTCGCCGTTTCCTGTGAAATGACCCGCCGCACGACCGCCGGTTTGTTCCGGCTGACGACCTGCCCGTCCGGGGTTGTGATCTTGTCCACAATGTAAGGCTTATAAAGTGTACCCCCGTTGGCTACGGCACAAATCGCCGTCAGGAGTTGGATTGGAGTCACCATATTGGCCTGCCCGAAAGACATAGTGGCCAACTCCACGGGACCTGCCTTATCCTGCGGCACGAGAAGCCCGCTCTCCTCTCCCGCGATGTCCACCCCGGTCTTCTGACCGAAGCCGAAAGCTCTGAGATATTTGTAAAAAGAACTCATGCCCAGTTTCAACCCGACTTGGGCCAGGACCACATTGGAAGAGCGTTCCATACCCTGGGTGAAAGTCGCCTTGCCCAGCGGTTGAGTGCTGGAATCCCAATTCTTAATGACGCGCCCGTCCACGTTCAGGTAGCCCGGATCATTGAATTTCGAGTTCGGCGTAATGGTGCCTTCCTCCAGGGCCGCCGAGCCGGTAACGATCTTAAAAGTGGAGCCCGGTTCGTAGATCTTGCTGATGGCCCGGTCTTTTCGCTGCTCCGGCGTGGTGCTTGTGTAGTGATTGGGGTCAAAACTGGGCCGCGTATCCAGGCCCAGAATCTTTCCTGTCTTGGGGTCCATGGCGATAATGGTCACGTTTTTGGCCTTGGTTTGCGCTTCTAAGATATCCAGGTTTTGATCGATCAGATACTGAATCGTGGGGTCCAAGGTCAAAGTCAGGTTATCCCCGGGTATGGGCGGATCATTGACGCTGGAAGCGTCCACGACGGATTGGCGGCCGGTGTCCGTTTCGGTAGAAGAGAACCCCGGGGTTCCATAAAGATCTTTGTCATAATAGGCCTCTATCCCTTCCACCCCATGTCCCGCCATATCGACGATGCCCAGAGCTGAAGCGGCGACGGAACCCATGGGATAGACCCGTTCCTCTTCGTCGCTGAAGGTGATGCCCGGAATTTTCAGCCGGGCAATTTCTTCCGCCTTCTGAATATTAACTTGGTGAGCCAAGCTCACCCATTGCAGGTTTGTCTTCTCTAACTGGGTCAGGATTGACTGAGTGTTCTGCCCCAGAATCCCGGCCAGCCTACCGGCGATCTCCTGTACAGACATCTTGGTGTACTGCTTTTTGTCAATCATTCCGGCTAATTGCTTTGGGTCGGCACTGACTCCTTTGACGGGCATACTTTGTGCCAGGACATGCCCCGCGGAATCAAAGATCTTTCCTCTCGCCGGCAGCAGGCTCTGGTCAACCGTGCGCCGAATCAGTCCCTTAGCCTGGAGTTCTGCAGCCTGAACAACCTGGAACAGGAACAGCCTGCCAATCACCAAAACCATGACCAGAGTCAGGGGGATATAGACCCATTTCTCCCTGGAAAAGTAATGATCCTCGTGACGTCTGGACAAATAAACACCCCTTCCTTCGGGACTCTCTCCATTATAGCATAATTGAAGCCCATGCTTTCCCAACTATCGATGGCAATTGTTATAAACCACCTTGCTGAGAAATCATGGACTCTGCCTCTATTCTTTCCGGCAAAGAGAAAAGAATTCGCAGCTTGCGGCCTAAAGCCTTTGTAGTTTTTTCTAGAAATGGAAAGAAAGATACGCTGGTGCTTACGGCCGGTGGTTATTGGCAGACCCGGCGCCTCTTACCGACAAGAAGGTATGCGAGAGAGCGGCCAGGATCAAGCCGGACATAAGTCCCCCCAGATGGGCGAAATTGTCAATCTCCGGTTGGATTATGCCCAGAATCAAATTAACCGCGATAATGACGATGAGATTGATCCCCAAACCGGAGCGCCAAAGCTGCGGACGACGCCAACTGTAGAAGAGCAGCGCCCCCAGCAGGCCGAAAATGGCCGCCGACGCTCCGGCCGAAACGGCCGGGGAAAAGAGATAGCTGCTGAGATTTCCCCCTATGCCGCTGAGAAGGTAGATTAACAAGTAAACCCAATGTCCGAACAGCTTTTCGGCAAAAGGTCCGATAACCCAAAGGGCATACAGGTTGAAGGCAAGATGAAAGAATCCAATATGAATGAAATTCGCAGTTAGCAAACGCCAGATTTGCCCCTCTCGGATCAGGCTGTCCACTTTCGCTCCGAAAGCCACCAAGACCGCCATATGAGTAGAACCTCCGGCCCAGGTCATAAGGGCAAAAACGGCGATTATGGCGGCGATCAGGGCGTAGGTCACCACAGGGACAAATTTTGCCTCGGGGGAAGCCGAACTATGTAAGCCCAGGAAAGTGCGCTTAGCGGACTCCCGGCCAAAAGGCGGTTCCGCGTAAGTGCCCTCAGCAATCTGTCGGAACCAGGCGACCATACCCCGGTCCCGCGGCGCCGGAAACGGGAAGACATTTCCCTGAGCGAGGTCCCAGAACCAAAATTGTGTCCCCGCGGGCACTTTTTTCAGCATTTGGGAATCGACTCCGGCCGAACAAAAGACAATCGCCTGCCAGTACCGTATGCCGGCGTAAGCGCTTTTCGGCGGGGCAAAACCGATCTCTTCCCGGTAATCCGCCGGATACCTGAGTAAAGCCAACCCCCTATGTCCGCTTTCATCCAGGGCGATTACCCATTTTTCCGCCGTGAACTCGATTTTCCAACCATTTTGCCCCAGGACAGATAAAAAGTACTCGAACATCGCCTCTCCTTTCCCGAGCCAAAGGCCGGGCGGGCATTCAACCCGACCCGGCACTCCTCTCCGACGTATCTCCGGGGATGTTTCCAAACCTGACTTCATGAAAGTCGCACCGGGATCCTTACCACCTGGGGATCAAGAGCCGCTCCCCGGGATAAATCAAGTTGGGATTGCCCAAATGGTTGTATCCGGCCAGTTCCCGCCAATCCAGTCCGTAACGGCGGGCAATTTTGTAGACTGTTTCTCCTTTGCGTACGATGTGCACATGGGCCTGATAATAGGGCTCACGTTCCATTTCGATTTCGGTGTGTCCGAAGTGAACCGGAGGGCAGCCGGGCATATCGTATTCTGTGGTGGTAGCTCTGACGCTTTCGGCCATGCCCGGAGCGGCCATCCCTTCGTAGCCGCCGACACCGGTCTCACTATACATGCCCGGATGGGCGTAACCGGATACCTCGGGCATTCCTTCCATACCTGGCATGCCGGCGGGGCCTGCCATACCCATCATCGGGGCTTGCATAGGCATCTGGGTTTGCATGGCCATCGGGGCTTGCATAGGCATTTGAGCTTGCATAGGCATTTGAGCGGCATAGGCCTGACGTTTGCCAAAGAACATTTCCATTCCCCCTATACTTTTAAGTCAATCGAATGTCTCCGAGAATGTCCCTGAGAATCTCTTTTCTAATATAAAAGTATGGGTTTTATGGAATCTAGTGCCTGTACTTGGAGATATTTTCTTAAATTTCCCCTTGGACGGCCCTAAGGAGGCTAGGGAGACCGTAATTATTCTTACCGCTGCCGTAACCCACTTTTGCCACAGCCATCTCCGGAAACTCTCCTTGCTCGGCCAGCGCGGCCAGCAAGGCGGCGCCGGTGGGCGTGACAAGTTCGCCCTCAACCCCGGACTCCCGGAAGCGGAACCCTGCCAGAATTTCCAAGGCAGCGGGTGCGGGCACCGGCAGGGTTCCGTGGGCGCAGCGGACAAAACCGCGGGACCAGGGCAGAACGGAAACCCGGATTCTTTGGATATTCAACAGATCCAGGGCGACAACCGTCCCCACGATATCTACCAGCGAATCCACGGCTCCCACCTCGTGAAAGTGCACTTCCTCAACGGTTGTTCCGTGCACCTTGGCCTCCGCCCGGGCCAAAACCCCGAACACCTTCAGTGCGTTCTCCCTGGCTGTCTCCGTCAGCCCCCCTCCCGCGATCATTTGCCCGATCTCCTTGATTCCCCGGTGAGGCGGCCCTTGAGCTTCGGAACCCTGTTCGATTCTCACGTCCACATCTGTGGCTTGGATTCCCTGCACCCGGCGCAGGTCCACCGCGAGCTCGAATTCGTGCAGCCCCGTAGAACGCAAGCTCTCCGTGATCGCAGCCGGGTCGGCACCTAAGGCGATCAATGAGCCCAAAGCCATATCGCCGCTGATCCCGGCAAAAGCATCCCAATACAAAATACGCAAACCGTGAACCTCCTATCGCTGTGCTCCGTGTATTCTGCGCACAATCGCCGAAGCCAAGGAAGCTGCCCCAAAGCCATTGTCGATATTGACCACTCCGATACCGGACGCACAACTGTTCAACATGCTGAGAAGGGCTGCCAGCCCCTGAAAATGCGCCCCGTAGCCGACGCTGGTCGGAACGGCAATCACGGGCTGGGCCACCAGCCCGGCCACCACACTGGCCAGGGCTCCTTCCATGCCTGCCACCACGATGATCACATCACTGCTTTCCATGAGCTTTTGTTGATCCAGCAAGCGGTGCAGCCCGGCCACGCCCACATCGAACAGAGTTTGCACACCATGCCCCATAAAACGGGCAGTGATCACCGCTTCTTGCGCAACAGGCAAATCTGCGGTGCCGGCCGTCATGACGAGAATCCTGCCGCTGGAACGGGCGGACTCGGGGAACGGCCGCAGCCAGAGACAATGGGCCAAAGAATCATATTGAGCCCGCGGCAGGCGGGCAAGAACCGTCTCCGCCTTTTCGGGAAGCAAACGCGTCGCCAAAACATTGACACCATGGGCTCCCAGGTGTTCAAGGATGGCCAGGATTTGCTCCGTCTGCTTGCCTTGACAAAATACGACCTCCCCTTGGCCCGTACGTAAAGCCCGGTGATGATCGAGCCTGGCAAAGCCTAAATCTTCGTAAGGCAGCTTTTTCAGGGCACTCAAAGCCTCTTCAACCGGAGTGACACCGCTTTGGACCCCGGCCAGGAGCTCGCGGATGCTCTCCTCGTTCATGCCACCCCTCCCGGCGGGTTTAGGCTGCCTGAGCGCAGCCCCATCAGATCGAGCGTGACAAAGCGGAAGCCCAGATCCTGCAGGAGAGCCGCCAGAGACCGGTACTCCGCCAAGAAACCCTCAAACCGGCTCGGCGGGATTTCGATGCGGGCCAAATCGCCGTGCACCCTCACTCTGCACTCCTCAAAACCGTGCTTGAGCAGGACCTCCTCCGCCCGTTCCACCGTCCTGAGCACATGATCCTCAAGCGGCACCCCGTAAGGGACGCGGGTGGCCAGACAAGCCATGGCCGGCTTATTCCAGGTCGGCAGACCGCGCCGCCGGGACAGTTCACGGATTTCCCCTTTGGTCAAGTCCACTTCCAGTAAGGGGCTGAGCACACCCAGCTCGCTTAAAGCCCGTCGTCCGGGACGAAAGTCGCTCTGATCGGAGAAATTCGTACCGTCAAGAACCGAGGGCAGGCTTAGTTGCCGAGCGAAAGCCAAGATGCGGCCGAAAATCTCTTTCTTGCAATGATAGCACCGCTCCGGGGGATTGGCAGCGAATTCTGCCGAGGAAAGGACATCGATCTCGAGTACGTTAAGGGGGAAACCCAACCGCTTAGCGAGGTTCAGCGCCTCGCTTCTTTCGCGTTCCGCCTGCATGGCCCCCGTGACCAAGACAGCCCGGGCCCCGTCCGCCAGGACCTCTTTAGCCACTGCCATCAGATAGGTCGAGTCCACCCCGCCGGAATAGGCGATGAGGACCCGGCCCAGCCCAGCCAGGTACTGCCTCAACCTTTCTTCCTTTCCTTCGCTCCCCGCGTTTTCCGGGTCATTTTGGTTTTCCGAGTTATTTTTGTTTGCCATCTCATTCTTCCCTCTGCCATCTGTCTCTTGTACTTCTCTTCATGAATATCGGCGCCCCACCGGCTGCCTGTCCCTCTCTTATCTTCTGAACGTCCTCCTCTCATTCTAGCGAAAGGGCCGGCTCCTGTCAAAACAGAAGCCGGCCTGAAAATCCGGGCAGACCCTATTCAGAGAGTGAACTACCCCCGCTTACGTTTCGCTAAGAAGCGGGGGCTTCTCGGCGAACACTTGGGCGTTGGCTTCCTGTTTCATCAATCGTTGCCCTCGTCCAGCACTCAAGGTTTCTGAGTGCTGGATTAGGTCTTACGCAATTTCCACAGGCGTAACTTCGGGCGGTTCCCGCCCTACAGAAAATCTATGTTTGGGCCATGGCGCTAAGTCCACGCTCTAAGATGAGTTTAGCACTCACTAGAAATCAGCCCTCTACTCTATATACGACTGATTATATTATACCAGAACAATTTATACCAGAACAATTTGCCAAATACTATACGCTTTTTTGTGAATGTCCATATAGCGATTCATCCCCCGCCTATAGAGGACGGGGGACTTCTCGCAAGCCATGTTAAAAAGCTCTCGCAGTTACAAAGTCCCGACTGCGGCCGGGAGCGTTCTCCGGAGATCGTTAATCTCCCCGCGGGAAGAAACGAAGCAGCAGAGCCGGCAGGCACCGGCTCCGCTGTCCACAGACCGACTCAGCCGTTTTTCCAAGAGACTCCGAAGCCGCCGCGCGGATAGCCCCAGAGAATGTTGCCGTAAGGGCACCCTACCCGGCAGGTCCCGCACTCCAGGCAACCCTCATAGCCCACGGAAATACGCTTCTCTTCGTCATCCCAATCATAAACGTGGGCGGGACAGATCCTGGTACAGGGTTTGTCCTGACATTTCAGGCAAACCGCAGCATCCGCAATCTTGATGTGGTTTAGGGTATCCGTATTGAAACGGACCAAGTATAATTTGTCGTCTAATTTCATTTGAGAATCGCCCTCCACGCTCCGAAGACGTCCGAAACGAGTCCGCCCTTGGCCCGCTTTTCGAAAACCATCTTCATGATTTGTTTTTGACGTTCCTTCTTGGATGTCTCATCCGCAGTGAAGTAGAGGTGCATGGCATTGGCCGCGATTTCGGGGTAGACCTTGAGGAAATGCGGATGCGTCTCGAAGAAACGGCCGAGGCGCCGGAACTTATAAAGATCCTTCACCACGAAACTGTCCCGCATCCGCTGCTCATAAAGACTCATTCCCTGGTCGCTCAAATCCCCGGACTGGATGCACTGAGCCGCCACTTCGCCCGCCATTTTACCGGATGTCATGGCCAGGTTGGAGCCCTCACGGTTGAGTCCGTTGACCAACATGGCTGTGTCGCCGACGACCAAAACCCCCTGGCGGTGCAATTTTGGCATGGCGTTATAGCCGCCTTCCGGAATGAGGTGAGCCAGATACTCTTTCGTCTCTCCTCCTTGAATTAAGCGTTTGACGTAAGGTTTGGCCTTCAGGGCCTCAAGCAGATCATTGGGCGTCCACTTCGTGCGAATCAAGGGTTCCAGCAAAGCACCGACCCCGATAGAGAGGGAATCCTTGTTGGTATAGATGAAAGCCGTACCCATCATGCCCTGAGTGGAATCCCCAAACAGCTCGATGGTCGCTCCCTGCCCGGGTTCCAGGCAGAAACGGTCTTCCAGCTTCTCTTGCGGCAATTGGATGATTTCTTTAACCGCCACGGCCACTGTATCCGGTCGCATCTGCGGAGCCAGGCCGGCTTTTTTGGCGATAAAAGCGTTCACTCCCTCGGCCAGAATAACCACTTTCGCGCCCAAATCTCCTTCGGCACGACCGGTGCGCACGCCTACGACATTGTCCCCTTTGTAAAGAAGATCCTCGACGACCGTTTCCGTAATAATCATCACGCCGGCTTTTTCCGCCTGTTGGGCCAACCAGCGGTCAAACTTCACGCGCAAAACCGTGTGGGCGTTATAGGGAGCCTGAGCCCAAACGGGATCGCGATATCCGGCCAGAATCGTCTCGTCCCCGCTGAGGAAGCCATAGCGCTGCTCGATCACCGGCCGCTCTAAGGGAGCGCTTTGCCAAAAATCCGGCACGACGGCTTCCGTAGCCTTGGTGTAAAGCACTCCGCCCATGACGTTTTTGGTACCCGGATAATCCCCGCGCTCGATAACCACCGTCTTCATGCCCGCCTTGGCAGCACTGAGCGCGGCAGACAGGCCGGCCGGACCGCCGCCGACGACGATCACATCAAAGTTTTCCATGTTTGCCCCTCCTTAATTTGCCACGCCGTGCTGAAGGCGCTTCTTAAATTCGGCCGTTAGCAGCGGAACCACTTGGAATAGGTCCCCTAGGATACCGTAATTGGCCACCCGGAAAATTCCCGCCTCCGGATCATTGTTAACGGCAATGATGTAGTCGGAAGTCTCCATGCCGACCAGGTGCTGGATCGCACCGGATATGCCGATGGCTATATAAACCTTCGGACGGACGGTCACCCCGGTTTGTCCCACCTGATGATCATGTGACATCCAACCTGCTTCCACGACACCGCGGGTACAGGCCAAAGTCGCACCCAGGCTGTCCGCCAGTTCTTCCACCAGGGGCAGGTTTTTCTGGGAAGCGATTCCCAGGCCGACGGCAACAATGATCTCGGCCTTGTCCAAGAAGATGCTTTTGGCGTCTCCGGGAATAAACTCCAGGACTTTCGTCCGGATCTCGTCTTCCGTCATAGATTGCTGTTCGCGGACTATTTCTCCGCTGCGCCCTTCCACTCTGGCCGGCATAGCCATCACCCGGGGGCGGACCGTCGACATCTGCGGCCTCCGGCTGCGGCAGAGAATCGTGGCCATAATGTTGCCGCCGAAGGCCGGGCGGGTTTGCTGGAGAAGCTTGGTCTCGGGATCAATACCGAGCACGGTGCAGTCGGCCGTCAATCCGGTTCTCAAACGGGTGGCCACGGCGGGAAAGACATCCCGGCCGATAGCGGTGGCACCCATAAGTATGATTTCCGGCTGATATTTTCGTACCAGACCTGTGATCGCTTCGGCATAAGGTTCCGTGCGGAAATTCTCCAAAACCGGGTCGTCAATGACATAGACTTTTTCCGCCCCGTAGGCAAAGGCCTCCCTAATGACGTGATCGACCTGATAGCCGGTGATGACGGCGCACAACTCACAGCCTATGACATCAGCCAGTTTACGGCCTTCGCCCAAGAGTTCCCAGGAAACCGGGGCGATTCTGCCGTGGTTGTATTCGACAATGATCCAGACGCCGCTCCAAACGTCTCCCCCGGCCACCGGCGCGGATTTGGCCGCATTCGTCTTAGCATAGTCTTGGACCGCTTTGGGCAGGGGTTCTTTGGCATTAAACTCTTTGGCTGCACCGGCATCCGCTTTCTTGGCGGCCGGAGCGGCGGCTTTAGCCTCCAAGCTCAGGGCATTGGCCGGACAGACCGTAACACAGCTCCCGGTTTCTTTACATTTTGCCGGGTCGACCGTGGCAGTCCCATCCACCAGGTCCAAAGCTTCAACCGGGCACTCGACCACACAGGCTCCGCACCCGATGCATTTTGTCTTGTCAACAACAACAGACATTAAGCCCTGCCTCCCTTCACTGCGGGATGAACCATAATAATATTCTCTTGAAACACTTTTTCAACCAGGTTGGCCACTGCGCCTTTGGGATCCGTCGTGGCGTCGATGCGCTCCCCGCCGCTGCGACCCGGAGGCGGGAAAATCCTGGAGACGCTGGTGGGCGAGCCTTTTAACCCCATTTCTGCCGTATCATAAGGCAGGGACTTGGCATCCCACATTTCCGGCTCGTAGACGGCGGCCTTCATCATGTCAGGCAGCGTCGCGTAGCGAAGTTCATTCATTTCCTTCTCCACCGTGATCAACGCGGGCAGCAAGGCCTTGGCCACTTCCCGGCCTCCCTCCGTTTTCCGCTCCACGGTCACGGAAGTATTGTCAATCTCACGAACCCTGATCCCGTAAGTCAGCTGCGGAAAACCGAGCCGTTGGGCAATTCCCGGTCCGGTCTGCGCCGTATCCCCGTCGATCGCTTCTTTGCCTGTAAAGACAATGTCAATGGGTTCTTCCGCATGAATCTTCTGGATGGCCACCGTCAGGATATAAGCGGTGGCCAGAGAGTCCGAACCGGCAAACCCCCTGTCGGTCAGCAGAATCGCCCGGTCAGCTCCGAAAGACATGGCCTTGCGCAGGGCCTCCTTGGCTTGAGGCGGCCCCATGCTGACAATGGTCACCTTGCCTCCCATTTTGTCCCTGAGGCGGATGGCCTCTTCCAGGGCGTGGGCATCATACGGATTAATAATTGAAGGAACGCCCTCGCGCATGAGGGTGTTCGTATTCGGGTCGATCCGAACCTCCGAAGTGTCCGGAACCTGTTTCAAACATACCACGAAGTGCAAATTGATCCCTCCCCTATTGCTTTATGATACACTATACCCCACTGCCGATCGCGGACATTTTTCCACACATGTACATGATAGTACAACCCCTGAAAAAAAACAAGAAATCTTTAATGGTTGGCAATAGCCCAAAAAAAACAGAGGGCGAAAGTGCTCTTGCCCCCTGTGCCGTGAACCTATTCCTGCTCCGTCAAGTATTTCTCAACTTGAACGGCAGCCAGAGCCCCATCGCCGACCGCCGTCGCCACCTGGCGCAGCGGTGTGGTCCGGATATCGCCGGCGGCGAAGACACCGGGAATATTGGTGCGCAGCAATGCGTCGGTGACGATATAGCCCCGTCCATCCGCGGTCAGCCCGTCATGGGCGAACTGGGCGTTCGGCTCGGTACCCGCGTAGATGAAAACCCCATCGGCGGGCAGGTCCTGCCTTTCCCCGCTGACCACATTCTTGATCCTGACTCCTTCCACCTTGTCTCCGCCTTTGATCTCTTCCACCACGCTGTCCAGGAGAAAACGGATTTTCTTATTTTCCCTGGCCCGGTCCACCGCGATCTGGGCCGCGCGGAACCCTTGTCTCCGGTGCACGATCACGACCTCGGCGGCAAATTTGGTCAGGTACGCCCCTTCTTCCAAAGCCGCGTCCCCGCCTCCCACGACAACGACCCGTTTATCGCGGAAGAAGGCCCCGTCACAAGTCGCACAGTAAGAAACGCCCCGGCCGCGGAAAACATCTTCTCCCGGAACTCCCAAAGAACGCGGCTTGGAACCGGCGGCAATGATCACAGCCTTCGCCTCATGGCTTTGCACATCCGTAATTACACGTTTGACTGGGCCCTCCAAATCCAGCTTTTGTACTTCTTCAAAGATGAAGTCCGCTTTAAAAGCCAAGGCCTGTTGATGAAAGGCGTTCATGAGCTCATAGCCGCCGATGCCCTCGGGAAAGCCCGGATAATTCTCAATCTTCTCCGTGGAAGCGGCCTGCCCGCCCGGCATTCCCAATTCAAGAATTCCGGTTTTAAGCCCGCCCCTGGCCGCGTAAATCCCCGCTGTCAACCCTGCCGGACCTGCTCCGATAATAAGGAGATCAAACATTTATCAACACCCCCAAAAACATAATACCCCCAAAGGGTATCCCGGGATTATGGCATTAGTATACCATAACCCCAGAGAATACAAAACTATTTTTCCCGGCAGGCGGGAAAAACATGAAGGTATTTTCCCTTTCGGGGCAGAATATAAGAAAGTCAGTGCTCCCGCCTGCGACCGGGCAGTCGGCAAGGTGTGCCGCACAATTTCACTTAAGTCTCAAATACAGATGCAAAAAGGCCACTGATTGCGAAAAACTGAAGGGGGAATCACGTTGCGCCGGCTCGGCAAACTGCTTTTAGCTCTCATTCTTCTCGGGATCATACTCACGGCACTCAGCGGGCTCTACGAGGATTGGCTCTGGTTTAAGGATTTGGGCTATCCCCAGCTTTTCTGGACGCCGCTCCTCAGCAAATGGCTGATTCAGATCGTCAACGGTACGATCCTGTTTCTCTTCATTGCCGGAACTCTGCTCTCGATTCGCCATGCCATCGTCACTTTCATCAATGAAAGGCTGAGGCGGCGTTTCCGCCTGGTCCAAAACATGAACGAACCGGCATTCAGCCTGAACCAGCGACACGTCACTCTTTGGCTTGTCCTTCTCGCCGCCTTGATCAGTTTTGCCGTGAGTTTCGTCGCGGGTTTTACCGGCTGGCTGGAGGTTCTCAGTTTTATGAAGGCCACCCCCTTCGGCAAAACCGATCCCATCTTTGGCCGGGATCTGAGCTTCTATTTCTTCCGGCTTCCTTTTTTGCGGACGGTTTACAACATCTTTTTCGGGCCCCTCTTCCTCTTGACTTTCTTCACGGCTCTCTTTTACATGGTTACGGGAGTCCTGCGTTTCCATTCTTTGAAACTGTGGCACCCCGGGGCCATCACTGTCAGCCCGGCCGCACGTAAACATCTGGCCTTGCTGTGCGCTATTCTCTTTCTTCTCAAGGCTTTCGGCTATTATCTGGACACCTTTCAACTGCTCTATTCCAGACACGGGCATGTCGTAGGCGCGGGCTATGCCGATCTGAACGCCAGCCTTCCCGCTCTGAGGATCCTTTTGGTTCTTGCCCTTATCGGCTTTGCCGCCGCCGCCCTGACCTTGCTGTTCAAAGATGTCCGCTTGTTGAGTCTGCCTGTGATTACTGTTTTTCTGCTCAATATCTTGCTCTATGGATTTTACCCCACCCTGATCCAGAACCTGGTCGTCATTCCGAATGAACTGCAAATGGAAGCTCCTTACATTCAGCACGAAATTTCCCTGACTCGTTATGGCTATGGTCTCGATAAGATTAAGGAGGAGAACTACCCCGCCACGACCCCGATCACCCCGACCGTCCTCAAAGCCGACCAAGCCACCTTGAATAACATCCGCCTCAATGATTCCAGGCCCTTGCTGCAAACCTATGCCCAGCAGCAAGGCATCCGCCTCTACTATAAATTTCCCGCCATTGATGTAGACCGCTACACGGTTAACGGCGAGTACAGACAGCTCATGATCGCGCCGCGCGAACTTTCCGTCTCCGACCTTGATCCCAAAGCCCAGACCTTTGTCAACACGCGTTTCAAATATACGCACGGTTACGGTGTGGCGGCTTCTTTCGCCAACGCCGTGACCTCGGACGGCCTACCCTCCTATGCCATTAAAGATGTTCCGCCCGTGACACCTTACGCCGCTCTGCGCTTGACCCAACCCCGGATTTACTACGGACAACAGACCAACCATTGGGTCGTCGTCGACACGACCACCAAGGAATTCGATTACCCCTACGGCAGTGCCAACGTAGAGAACACCTATCAGGGCAAGACGGGGATTCCTTTCACACCTCTCAACAAACTCATGCTCTCTTTGCATGAGGGAACCCTTCGCTTTTATCTGGCCGGGGAAATCACAGCGCACAGCCGCATCCTCCTCCATCGCAACATCATGGATCGGGTGGAGAAGCTGGCTCCCTTCCTGACTTACGACCAAGATCCCTATATCGTGATTGACCATGGCCGCCTCAAGTGGATCATCGACGCTTACACGACTTCTGATTCTCTGCCTTACTCTTCCCAATATCCCGGCCAGGACTTTAACTATATTCGCAATTCCGTCAAAGTTGTGGTCGACGCTTACGACGGGACGGTGGATTTTTACGCCATGGATCCCCACGACCCCGTCCTCGAAACCTATCGCAAGATTTTTCCCGGGGTTTTCAAAGACCTCAGTCAGATGCCCAAATCGTTGGTCGCCCACCTTCGCTACCCCGAAACCCTCTTCACGGTTCAGAGCAATATGCTGAGAAACTTTCATATGACGGATGTTTCAGTCTTCTATAATAAAGAAGATGCCTGGGACATCGCCAAGGAACTTTACACCTCTAAAGCACAATATGTCAAACCTTACTACACAATCATGAAACTGCCCGGCGCCAGCAAGCCGGAATTCATTCTCATGCTCCCCTTCACCCCCGCCTCGAGTGCGAACAACACCCGCAACAACATGGTGGCTTGGCTGGCCGCGCGCATGGATGGTACGCATTACGGACACCTGCTCCTTTATGAGTTGCCGAAGAATATCGATATCAACGGACCGCTCCAGATCGAATCACAGATTGACCAAGACCCCAACATCTCCAAGCAACTGTCTCTCTGGGACCAAAAGGGTTCCCGCGTCATCCGCGGCAACCTGCTGGTCATTCCCATCGGCGGAAACTTCCTCTACGTTGAGCCCATTTATCTGGAATCTGACAAGGGGGGAAGCATTCCGGAGATGAAGAGGGTCATTCTCGCCTACAACAATTCCCTGGTGATGGCAGACACTCTGGGTTCGGCCCTCACGCAGGTTTTCGGTTCTTCAGCGCCGCAGCCGACCACCCCCGGCCAAAGTACCGCTCCGCCTCCGTCCCCGTCCGTTGTCTCTCCATCCACGCCGTCGGGCACAGATATCAACTCTATCCTCAGCCAGATTGACCAACTGCGCACTCTGCTCGACAACTTGGAAAGCCGGCTGAAGGCCCTGCAAACGCCGCCGGTCTCTTCCTCCGCTTCCTCCGCGGCTTCTCCCGCAACTTCAGCGACTGCCTCCTCGACTTCTTCGGTTCCCTCCTCGACTTCTTCCCTCTCCCACCCGACTTCCTCCACGCCCCCCAGGCCTTCTTGAGCGTTCGCCCCCGGTTCCACTCCCCCAAAGCGTTCCGATTTCCTGCCCTGGCCGTCAGAAGCAAGGACCAAAAGGTCTTCGTGTTCTTAAAAAATCTTCCGAAGAAGTTGCGTTCGCCCTCGCCTGACCAAGAGGGACCCCCCGCTCATGTCCGCAGAGTATAAGATTCAGCGCCACAAGGGGACGTCACCCTCGCAGGAGGGAACCCCGCTCCCGCCCGGAACCGCGCCCTCAGGGGCGCGGTTCTTTTGGCTGGGCGGAAAATGCCAGGATATAACTGGCGGATGATCCAACAACTTCTCCTTTTATCCTAAGTTTTCAGATGTTACTATAGACACATGGCTCGTCCCTGTCCTTTCGTTTCCGTGACGACCCATACCCTCGAAAGAATGGGCACACCAAGAGCCAGGATCTGAAATATCGAATTTGAGAGGAGAAGAAAATGCAAAATTGGACAAACCGAAGCCAGGCTTTTACGGTTCAGACTCAGGGACAGAGCGAGAATAGAAGCAGCCGAGGGGAATGGTCCTCACCCGGGAAGGCCCTGATCATCGCCGGACTGGTGGTCCTGGGCAGTATGGCTTTTGCTTCTTCGGCTCAGGCCGCGCCCTTGATGGAAATGGGCTCCAGAGGCAATGATGTCAGGGTCTTGCAAACCGAACTGAGCCATTTGGGATACGCGGTCGGTCCGCTGGACGGAATCTTCGGACCCAAAACTCTAGCCGCCGTCAAGTCTTTCCAGCATAATGACCATCTGCAGGCGGACGGGATGGCGGGTCCTCTTACTCAAAGTGCCTTAGACAAACTTCAGGCAGGCTCCGCCTCACAGCGTTCCGCCAAAATCCAAGGCATAGTGACCGAAGCAAAAAAATTCATCGGAACACCCTATGTCTGGGGCGGAACTTCGCCGTCCGGCTTTGATTGTTCCGGTTTTACCCAATATGTCTATGCTTCTCAAGGGGTCGAGCTGCCGCGCGTGAGCCGGGACCAGGCTCAAATCGGTTCCCCCGTCTCCGCCTCGGACCTGCAAGCGGGCGACTTGGTCTTCTTCTCTTTCTCCGGCGGCGTCGTCGATCATGTCGGCATCTACCTCGGCAAAGGACAATTTATCAGCGCGACTACTCACAAGGGGGTTACGGTCTACCCCTTCAGCCCTTACTGGTGGCATGCCTACAAGGGGGCCCGCCGGGTCCTTTAGGGTTTCTTCCCCGTGGCTGAAGCCGGGGATTCTAGCGGCTAAGGTCAGGGATTTTAAGAACCTGTATCCAGGCCACGCTGATCAGGAAAAAGCAGAAGTGAATCTCTCCCGGGCAAACCGCGAAAAGGGCCGGATGTTAATCATCCGGCCTTTTTCGGCTGAAGCGCGGAGTCTTTCCCCCCGTACCTCCCACCTCGTTAAAGCGCAGAAAAAAGCGCGGAATCTCTTCCTCCCTGCCTCCCGAACCCTCTCAGGCCGACCAGGGTTTCAGTTCGAAATGAGTCATGTTTCCTTCCTCCGTCATCTGCACGAGCTCCGCCCCGTCCGGTGAGATGTAGTTGTCGCTCCCCTGCAGATTGACGGATTTCAGCCGGCCTTTGTCGACGATATAGGCTTTGCCTGCGTTATAAATGATGACCTCATTGTGTGCGCCCATTTGCACCCTGGCCTGCCGGAAGGGTATGGTGCCGGTCCACTCGGTGGTTAATTGAGGCAGGGTTTTCTCACTGCCTGTTTCAGTCATAGTCAGGATCTTGACGATGTTGCCGTCCTTAACATCCCCGATATAGAGGATACCCGACTTGTCGCCGAGAAGCACGTAATCGGGATTTCGGCTGATCAAGGTCCTTTGCCAACCGTGAACCGCGTCGAGCGCGACGATTTCCTTCCTGCCCCCGACGGTGGTGTCAATATAGAGGGTGCCATAACGGCCCGAGACCGTCATATTCGAAATGTTTTCCCCGGGCTCATTTAAGTGCTGCAATTCTTTCATTACGTCGATGCGCAGAAGTACGTTCGTAGAGCCGTCTTTGATCAGTACGTAAATCAGATTCGTGAAGGTGGAAAAGTCCATTTGCATAATCTGTCCGCCGGCAGGGAACCATTTTGAATCCAGAGTTTCGTTAAAGCGGTCATCCGGTTCGGTGGTCTTATCCGTGCTCTCCGGCAGGGTTAGCGTGTAGACATCGGTCAGCTGGGGGTTGTAATGCTTCTTCACAATGGGCTTCGGAGCGGGAGGCGCGGCTTGGTTCGCCGTATGGGTCTTCGGTGTGACAGACTTGGCTTTGGCTTCGCTGTTCTTGCTTTGTTGATTCAGATCTTCGGTCTTGGGGAGCGTCCGGCCCGCCTTACCCGAAGATGCCTGAGCCGTCGGGGAGGGCTCCTTGACCGGGGCCTCCGGGCTCGGCTGCGCGGGTTGCGACGGAGGCTGGATCACGGTATAAGTGACCGGATGGGGATTCTTGCGGGCGTAGAAATAGATCAGGGTGTTGCGGTCAGGCAGCCATTCATAGGCAAGAACGCCCATATTTTTGCCGCTGCCGGCAGCGGGTGGTTTCTCAAACACCACTTTCTTCAGTTTCAAATTGTAGACCTTTAGCACCCCATTCTCCTTATAAGCGACATAATCCTTGGCATATGAAAGCTGGATGTCTTGCAAATGTGTACCCGGGATGTCCGCGGTCAGGGTTTCCGTAATGGGCGGCTTGACAGGCCGCGGGGCCAAAACGGCCTGGACTTTTTTGTTAACAAATGCATAAGCACTGAACTGGAGGATGAGGGAAATAACTACCCATACACCCAGCGTCCGCCATTTTCTTTTCATTCTTTTCATCCTCTCCGGCCCTCTCTATTTCGGCATGACGACAAAAGCGGTGGGGATGTAGCGCTCTCCGAAAATATCCCAGAGCCGATTGATGATTTTCCCTTGATAAACCATTTCTGTGGAAGAACCGCCGTCAAGATTGACCGCATTCACCGCATGGTACTCCAAGAAAACGTTCATGAGGTCACGCGCGGTGGCCCCCCAACTCCAAGTCGGCTGGCGCCCGTCGATGACGACAAAAATAATCGTCCCGTCCGCTGTTTGACCGATTCCGGTCCTGGGGGCAATCCCGATACCCCCGTCTCCGACGACGACAGGTTTCCCGTTTTCAATCAGGGTTGGGCCGAAAAAAGTCACCGCTTCTTGGATGTGCTTGGCCGCCAGTTCCGAGGCCGACATCGGGCCGATGAAAAGTTTACCCGAGCTGTCAAGACCGATGAGTTCGTGCACGGTGGCATTTCCGGCGCTATTGTAGACGAGTTTGCCGTCGTGAACAGTTAAACCCTCCGGAAAAGCGCCGTTTCCTTTGCCATTGGGATCGTTAAAACCGCCGGCGTTAATTCCGGCAATAGCGCCGGTCTGCTTGACAAAATCCGTAACCCGTTCCCCCGTCACCCCCAGCTGATCAGTTACAGCCACTTTGACTCGTTTCGGATTCTTGATCAACATCACCTTCCCTTTGAAGGAATGACCTTGAATGTTCTGGATTTCAATGCCGCTCGCCGGATCCGTGGTCACCTTTTCCACAGCAACATGTGACTCGGTATTGACCCCGAGCGCATCCTCATACTCATGCATGATCTGATCGATTTGGGCCGTAGAAAGAAAAGCTCTCACCACCTGGGGATGGCGCGAGGTGTTGATAGAGCCTACGGCCATGACTTTCAAGGCCTCAAAAGGACCGTAAAAGACAATAAAGGGAGCCAACAAGGCAGCGAAAACGATATTAAAGCCTATAAAACCCGCAAACTTCTTCCAGCTGAATCTTATTCTATGCTTCATTTCAGGCACTGCCCTCCTGTACAAAAAATATGGCCGCATTCTTTGCTACGTGCGACCAAGAAACAAAATGCCCGTTGACACTGTTGACATATCTTCCAAATTGGACAGATTCAGTATAACAAAGCCGCCCTCATCAAGCAACAGAGTTTTCGTCTTTTAGCCTCTTCTTCACAACCTCATCCGCTTTTGTTCCCAAACAGCAATTGGACCACCAAGCAAGCCGAGCGCCCTGAATCCCGGGCAAAACTTCTGGCGGAGACCGGAAAGATGCGAATAAAGAAAGCAATGATCTAACGAAACCTGCCCCCGCTCTCAAACTGTGTTCCGAAACGCTTGCCTTAGCCCGGGTTCACTTCGATGCGATAGGTCAGATTTGCCGCTTTGTCGATCATATTTGCCACACTGCAATATTTGTTTAAAGAAAGGGTAACAGCCCGTTCCAGCTTGTCCTGAGGCAATTCTTCACCCCAAAACTTATAGACCAATTCGACATCGGTAAAGACGCGCGGGTGTTCCTCGGCCCGGTCCCCATGAACGGTAATCTCGAAACGAGTGTATTTCAGCCTCATTTTGCCCAGAATCGAAACGACGTCCATGCCGCTGCAACCGGCCGTCGCCATGAGAACCATCTCCATAGGGCTCGCGCCCATCCCGCTGCCACCGGCCACCGTACTCGTATCGAGATGGGTGAGCGTTTTTGAATTACCCTCCGCTTGAAAATGCATGCCCTTTATGTGCTTAACTTTAACGTCCATGGCAGTTCTCCTTTCTCGTGTCTGCTTTCGTCCCGACCTCAAACTTGTCTGTCTCAAACTTGTCTGTCTCAAACTTGTCTGTCTCAAACTTGTCTGTCTCAAACTTGTCTGTCCCAACTTACTGGTCTCAACTTACTGGTCTCAAACTTGTCTGCCTCTGACTCAGCTCTCTCTAAAGTCCCTGACTCGCCGGTCTGAAACCTCTCCGTCTCATGTCCGGCCTCGCCTCCGGCACCCCTCATGCGTCCGGAAACCAGTTCCCCTTGATAATGTCAAGGGCCAGGGAACGAATACTGCGGCGTTGGGCCATCGCTTCGCTGCGCAAGAGCGTATAAGCTTTTTCCTCATCCCAACCCAGCGCCTGGATCAAACGGAGCAGAGCCTGATAGATTAATTTCCTGGCTTTCAGCTCGTCCTCCAAATGCCGAACTCGATCGGCACTCTCTCTCTCCTGTTTAAACCGCTCCTCCGCCAAGAGGACGGCGGCTCCGAAGTCCACAGCCCGCAAGGGGTAAAAAACAACCTGATGGGGTCCCGCTTTCACCACCTGAGCCAGGAGAGTATGTTCATCCGCATCCAGCACGACCATGGTCGGACAAAGATGCAGGGAGAGGAGCGTCTGCAATAGGTCGGAGGAGTTCAAGCCCGACAGGTTGCGCCCTATAATCATGAGGTCCGGTTCAAAACGGTGCAAAAGCCGCAGGGCCTCCATACCGTTCCCCGTGAAAGCCAGTCCCTGATAATCCACCAAAGCCAAAAGAGATTTGATCTCCTGTATCATGGCAGGATCGTTAATTGCTACGATGGTGCGCTTCATCTCTCACCGGCCTTATCTTCAAACACTTCTCTTATTTCCCGGCCGTCTGCCGGAGGCTATTTGGCAATGGCGCCCACCTTTTTTTCTTCCTGGGCCGGTGCCAGAAATTCCGGTTCCGCTTGGGCCGGGCCCCGGGCCGAGGCTGGCTCCGAGCCCTCCCAGCGCAACGGGAAAATCAGCACCGCCAAAGCGATACCGCCGACGGACATGGACCAATACTGGAGGGTAAGGAAAAAAAACACCCAGGGTATTTGCCCGGCCGGCGTGCCGATGGCATAGGCATACGGCTGAACGGACTGAAGGGACGTATCGGGCCGTTGCCAGACCGGAAGCCCTTCAAAGTCCACCCGGTTAATCAGTTTTCGGCCCAAAGGTGCGAAAGAATCCTGGGAAGAGACATAGATAAAACCTTTGTCGGTGTAGATTTTGTCCAGTTCCACCGGATGACCTGTCAAAGCCGTCTTCGTAAAAGTTTGTTCTATGCGCAGAATCTCGGCAGGCACGACATTGATGGAACCCCGCTCCGTGACAATGGTATAGAGATTCCTGTCCGCTTCTTTGATGTTCACGATCTTGACATCCAGAAAACGGATGGCCAGAACGGACACCAACAAGGTCCCCAGACAAAAGATAATCACATCAGCGGCAATCTGTTCCCGTACGAGCCGCTTCTTGACAGACCGTTTCGCAATCAACGCACGCACGTCCTTTTTTCAAAGTCTGGATCTAGTTTGTCCACCTAGCCTAGTTTACTATAATCTGCGCCTAAAAACAAAATCTTTACAAATGAGGGTTCAAATCGGGTAGGAGGCTGGTCATTAATTGGCCAGCCGACCTCCCACAGCACCGTACGTACCGTTCGGTATACGGCGCCTCCAAAGTTTACACGTTATTTGGCAGAGTAGCATTGACTAAAACTGGGGTATCCTGCGCGTTCGATGCGTTTGTTGGATAAGGACATTGTCAAAATGTGGCTATGGGCTACTCGCCAATAGCCCTTTCTTGTGTTTGCCCACATCCATGCTTGCTCCTTCTTGATGCCAAGCTTCTGCAAGTTCGCGTATCGTGTGCGTACTCTCTTCCATCGTTTCCATGTGACCATCCGAATTCGACTTCGTAGCCATTCGTCCATCTTTCCGAGTAACGCTTTGGCGTCTGCCAGTTTAAAGTAATTGGTCCATCCTCGGATGATGTAATTGAGTTTTGCCTTTCTCTCCTCGATTCCCATCCCGTTGCTCCGTCCGGTGACTTTCCGGATCTTGTCCTTTAGCTTCAGGATGCTTTTCGGGTGGATTCTCAGTCGTCCTCTTCCTTTGTGGATGTAGAAGCCGTATCCCAGATACTTGACTTTCCTCACGTGTGCCACGCTTGTTTTCTCCTTATTGACTCTGAGGAATAGTTTCCCTTCGATATAAGGAACAATATGGTCTAGCGTTCGCCGGGCCGCTTTCTCGCTTTTGCAGAAAATCATCATGTCATCCGCGTAGCGTACGAAGCGATGCCCACGCTTTTCTAGCTCGTGGTCACAAACGTTTAGCATGACGTTTCCAAGTAAGGGACTAAGGGGCCCCCCTTGGGGTACGCCTTCCGGACTTTCTTCAAATAGTCCGTCCACCATAATCCCTGCTCTGAGGAATTTATGGATTAGGGATATGACTCGTCCATCTTTGATGGTGTCTGAGAGGATTTGGATGAGTTTGCTTTGGTTGACCGTGTCAAAGTATTTCTCCAAGTCCATGTCCACGACGTAGACAAAGCCTTCTGTGATATGCCTTTGACATGCTCTTAGCGCGTCGTGAGCGCTTCGTTGAGGTCGGAACCCATAGCTGTTGTCTGAGAATTGCCTTTCGAAGATTGGCGAAAGGACCTGGGTTATGGCCTGTTGGATCAGTCTGTCCACGACGGTAGGGATTCCCAGCTTTCTCATTTTCCCGTTCTCTTTGGGTATTTCTACCCTCCGTACGGGTTTCGGACGGTATTTCCCGTCCCAGAGGGCTTGCAAAAGTTCATCCTTGTGTCCTTTCAGGTAGGGTAGAAGTTCGTCCACCTGCATACCGTCGATTCCACCCGCGCCTTTGTTCCCCTTCACTCTGTAGTAGGCTCGATTAAGGTTCTCGGCGCTGAGAATTTCCTCTAGCAGTTTCTCTGTCTGCTCGTCTGTGTTGGTGTTGTCGGTTTTGGTCATCCTGGGTGGCACGCACACTTCTGCATACTCTCTCTGTTCCGCAGATGACCTTTGCAGATAGTCTTTAAAGCAAAGTTGTCTGTGTTTTAAATTACCACCTTCGGTAACTTTCATTGACCCACACCTCCTTTGGTTCCGCCCTTCCGTCGGTGTCCGGGACACCTCTGTACTATGGCTTCTGCTGACTCCTCACGACAAATCTTGTTTCAACCGGGCTTCTTACTCCGTTTCCACCCGTCCGTGAGGCCTCCCACGGTAAGACGATTCACTTTCATTCCATGTCCCCGCAACATTTACGCTGACGTGTCCGTGTAGCTTTTGGGCTTCAACTTGTATGGCAGTCTTACCCCACATTTCGCGCCTAATATTGTTCGTGTTCCTCGGGGCGGAACTTTGCCGCCGGCTTCCTTCAGATTCCATCTCGCAATGGACACCCTTGCCTTGAGCTAATGGTTGGTCGCTACATACCCCCATAACGGACTTTCACCGTCAAGTTAATCGTCATGCGTGGCGCACCAAGAAAAGGGGAGGTATGACACCTCCCCCGGGATTAACGTCACAATAGGCCAAATTACTTGCGCAACCAACGATTCAGGGCAAATTTGTTGGTCTCCCTGTTCAAATCGGCTATGCTGGTCGTGAGCGGAATATTTTTGGGGCAAGCCCGCACACAGTTCTGGGCATTGCCGCAGTCCGTGATTCCCCCGTCGTCGAGCAGAGCGGCCAAGCGTTCATGTTTGTTCATCTCTCCCGTCGGATGAGCATTAAAGAGACGGACTTGCGAAATAGCGGCCGGGCCGATGAATTTAGAGCGGGAATTGACTTGCGGGCAGGCCTCCATACAGCAGCCGCAGGTCATACATTTGGAAAGTTCGTAGGCCCATTGGCGTTTTATTTCAGCCATGCGCGGTCCCGGCCCCAAATCATAGGTACCGTCAATCGGAATCCAGGCATGCACTTTCTTCAGGTTATCGAACATGATCTGGCGGTCAACCATGAGATCCCGGACGAGCGGAAACTTGGTCAGGGGTTCCAATACGATCGGCTGTTCGAGCTGGTCGATCAAAGCTGAGCAAGCTTGCCGCGCCTGTCCGTTGATGTTCATGCTGCAGGCTCCGCAAACCTCTTCCAGGCAATTGCACTCCCAGACGACGGCTGTCGTTTTCTTGCCGTCCGCTGTCACCGGGTTCTTCTGAATCTCCATCAGACAGGAGATGACATTCATTTTCGGGTGATACTCTATGGTGAATTCCTCCCAGCGGGACGGCTTACCCGGCCCGTCCTGGCGACGAATTTTCAAGCGGATTTCTTTATTCTCAGCCATCTCTATCCCTCCCCCTCTTAATCCACATCGTAGTGGCGCGCCCGCGGCGGAATCAAGGAAACGTCAACCGGTTCATAACTGAACTCCGGCCCCTTGGGCGTCCAAGTCGCGAGCGTCGTCTTCAGCCAGTTCGCGTCGTCGCGTTCCGGATAGTCCGGTTTGTAGTGGGCTCCCCGGCTCTCATTGCGGCGCAAGGCCCCTAAAGTAATCACCCTGGCCAACTCCATCATATTCCAGAGCTGCCGGGTGAAAGGAGCTATCTGTGAACTCCAAACCACCGGATCATCGGCCCCGATATTCTGCCAGCGTTTCATCATTTCCTGCAAGCGGCGATCCGTTTCCTCTAACTTGTCATTGTAACGCACCACCGTCACATTCTCAGTCATCAGTTCGCCCAGTTCTTTGTGCAGGAGATAGGGGTTTTCATGACCGTGCATGTTCAGGATCCGGGCCCATTTCTCCTCTTGGCGTTTCTTCTCCTTTTGAAAAGCCGGTTCATCCGCGCTTGGCGTTTTGATTTTATTCTTACTCACATATTCCAGACTCTTCGGTCCGGAGACCATACCGGCATAAATGGCGGATACAAGGGAATTCGCCCCCAGGCGGTTGGCCCCATGATACTGGTATTCACATTCCCCGGCCGCAAAAAGGCCGGGAATATTGGTCATCTGGTCATAGTCGACCCAGAGGCCTCCCATCGAATAGTGAACGGCCGGGAAAATGCGCATAGGAACTTTTTTCGGGTCGTCCCCGACAAACTTCTCGTAAATCTCGAGAATCCCACCCAATTTGA
Source organism: Acididesulfobacillus acetoxydans (assembly GCF_902729405.1). Taxonomy (GTDB): domain Bacteria; phylum Bacillota; class Desulfitobacteriia; order Desulfitobacteriales; family Desulfitobacteriaceae; genus Acididesulfobacillus; species Acididesulfobacillus acetoxydans. The sequence continues at coordinate 2,761,165 of NZ_LR746496.1, read as the reverse complement.
CTTCCAGTTCATGGGGATCCTTATGCGAAAGATCCAAATAAACCATATTCTCACCGTTCACGCCCAGACCTTGGTCAAAAACCACATGATAGATGGCTCTGGTCGCGATATCGCGCGGAACCAGGTTTCCGTAAGCCGGGTACATCTCCTCTAGGAAATACCACGGTTTGCCGTCCTTATACGTCCAAATCCGCCCGCCTTCGCCGCGGGCCGACTCTGACATCAGACGAAGTTTATCCTCACCCGGAATGGCCGTGGGGTGAATTTGAATGAACTCCCCGTTGGCATATTTGACTCCCTGCTGATAGAGCAGAGAAGCGGCAGAGCCCGTATTAATCGTCGAATTTGTACTCTTGCCGAAGATCATGCCGTTGCCGCCGGTGGCGATAATCACCGCGTCGGCGGCAAAGGCCTCGATGCTCATGTCGCGCAGATTCTGGGCGACGATCCCCCGGCAGATGCCGTCGTCAATCACTGCGGCAAGGAATTCCCAAAACTCGTGTTTCTTGACCAACCCTTCCACTTCATAGCGGCGAACTTGCTCGTCCAAGGCATAGAGGAGCTGCTGCCCGGTCGTTGCTCCGGCAAAAGCCGTCCGGTGCCGCTTTGTGCCGCCAAAACGCCGGAAGTCCAAAAGTCCTTCGGGGGTCCGGTTGAACATAACGCCCATGCGGTCCATCAAATGAATAATGTTCGGTGCCGCCTCACACATCGCCTTGACCGGCGGCTGGTTAGCCAGAAAATCCCCGCCGTAAACCGTATCATCAAAATGCTCCCAGGGCGAATCTCCCTCTCCTTTGGTGTTGACCGCTCCGTTGATGCCTCCTTGGGCGCAGACGGAGTGAGATCTCTTTACGGGGACCAAAGAAAACAAGTCGACCGAGGAGCCCTCTTCCGCTATTTTTATCGCCGCCATTAAGCCCGCCAAGCCACCGCCGACGATGATAACCTTGCTCATTGCCATTCTCCTTTCTATCCTGCCTCATTTCCAATCTCATTTCAGAATCTCATTTCAGAATCTCATTTCAGAATCTCATCTCGGAATCTCAATCTCGGAATCTTCTCTCGGAATCTCATCTCAGAAAAGCACTTAGGTCCGCTAAACCGACTACTGACATAACGACAAACAAGAAACCGCAAACGTACGACCAAATCTTTTGTGAACGGGGGCCGATCGTCAATCCCCAAGTAATGGCAAAAGCCCAGAGTCCGTTCATGAAGTGGAACACCGCCAGCACTATACCCACGGCATAAAAAGCCAGGCCCCAGGGGTTTGCCACGAAATGCTGCAGGGCGGCAAAATTCGCTTGACCGAAACGGAGGGCGGAAACGTGGACCAGTATAAAAATAACCGTATAAAGCCCGGATATCCTTTGCAGAATGTAAAACCAGTTCCTGGCGTAACCGTAGCGCAAGACATTGCTTTGCCCGGTGTAGACAACCCAAGCCCCGTAAACCGCATGCAAAGTGATCGGAATAAAAATGACCACCAACTCGACGACGATAATCCCGGGAAAATGCCTCATCGTTTCAATAACACGGTCATAAGCGGCCGGCCCGCTCCGGGCCGTGAGATTGAGAAGCAGGTGAAACGTAAGAAAAACTCCGATGGGCAACAGACCCAACAATGAATGAACGCGGCGAATGAGAAAATGATAGGGACTCTGGCTCTGCACAGTACTCAAAATAACCTCTCCTTTCTTTTTCTGGGTATACGGCGCTATTCTAGCAATTAGTGTGCCAAGAGAAACTGATTTGTCTATATTCAGAAAACGCCCGAAGTTACCCGCTTGTCCCCGATCGTGTGAAATCAACTAAGCGACTGTTCTTGTCATCTCTTATCGTCTTTCTAGAATCCAGACAAGATCTTTCTATTTTATAGAAAACTACCTCCCTGACTGTTTTTATTTAGTTTCTTTTTTGTCTTTACTTTTTCTCTATTTTTCCTATTTTGTTCTTTATTTATCTCTACTTTTTTATTTATTTATCTCTACTTTTTTCTTTAGTTTTTATCTTTATTTTAAGTCATTTTCATTTTAAGTCATTTTCATTTTAAGTCATTTTACGATCAAGCCTTATAGGCGCTCACCTTTTCCTTTCTCAGGTAATTATTTTCAGTTTGTTGTACAAGGTGGCGAGGGAAATATTGAGGGTTTGGGCGGCTTTCTTCTTTCCCTCCACCGAATCGCCGTAGCGTTGGACGGCCAAGCGGACCATCCGTTTCTCCATTTCCTCCAACGGCATCAGTTCTCCCAAAGGTGCTGATTCGCCCGCGGCGGGCGGCTCCACCAGGTTGAGCAGGTGTTTGCGGGTAATAATGTCTTCTTCGACCGTCACCATGGCCCGCTCAATTACGTTCTGCAGTTCTCTCACATTGCCGGGCCAGTCATAATTGAGCAGCAGCTGTTCGGCCTGAGCCGTTAAACCGCTGACCTTCTTCCCGAATTTGCGGTTGAACTTGAGCACCAGGGAATGGACATAGGCCGGAATGTCGTCTTTGTGCTTGCGCAGGGGGGGCAGGCGCAATTCGACCACATTTAGACGGTAATATAAGTCCTCGCGAAAATCGCCCTTCTTTACCATCTCCTTCAGCATGCGATTGGTCGCCGCGATAATTCGCACGTCCACTTTAATGGTCTGCGTACCGCCGACTCGCTCAAACTCCATATCCTGGAGCACGCGCAACAGTTTAGCCTGCAGGTGCAAGTTCATGTCCCCTATTTCGTCCAGGAAAATCGTCCCTCCGTTGGCCAGCTCCATCTTCCCCAATTTTGTTTTAAGAGCCCCGGTAAAAGCGCCTTTTTCATGCCCGAAAAACTCGCTCTCCAAGAGGGTTTCGGGAATGGCCGCACAGTTGACCTTGACAAACGGTTTATCCCGGCGTTGACTGGCCGCGTGAATGGCGTGGGCAAAGAGTTCTTTGCCGGTCCCGCTTTCACCCGAGATGAGGACGGTCGAGTCGCTCTTGGCCGCTTTGGCCGCCAAATCCAAAGCCTTCTCGAACTCCGGGTGGCTGCCGAGAATATCATCAAAAGTGTACATACTGGTCGTGATTTGGTTAATTCTCGTTTTCAGCTCGTCGATAACTTGGTTGGAAGCCTGAAGCTGCTCCATCAGTTTGTAGATATCGGTCAAGGGCTGAAAAACGACGACAGCGCCTTCCAGGCGCCCGTCGACAACGATGGGCGAGGCATTGGAGACGACCTCCACATCCGACCCTCCGACCCGCGAGCGATGGGCAAAAATAGGCTCATGTGTCCTTAAAGCGCGGGCCAGAGCGCCGTTAGGCGAGGCCTCGAAGATGTTCTGGCCGATGCGCTCTTTGGAGGAAACTCCGGTTACCCGACTGAAGGACGGGTTGACGAAACGGATCGTTCCGTCGCTGGTGGCAAATTCTATGGCCTCCTGAACGGAATTCAGAATCGCATCCAATTCTCCTTTCAACCGTTTCATTTCCGAGAGTTGCTCTTTTTCCTCGATGATATGCATCATCAGGTTGGCCCCTACCGCCTCCAGCAGGGCCGTATGCCGGTCCTTGTGCAGATTAATCCGCTGCCGTACTTCTTCTTTTCCGGTAGCCTCGATAATCAAGCTCAAGCCCGGAACGGCACACAGTTCTTCCAGCGACAGACTGGTCGCCACCCCGTCCTGTCTGGCCAAGATCAAGGCCGGAGCATTCGGTAAAATATCGCAGACCATGGATATTTCCACCTGCTCAATATCTTTCAAAGTTTTATAAAGAGAACTACCCCCTTTTCCTCCGCCCACGATTCCAATTTTTACGAGGCCCACCTTTCCGGACACCTCCTTACTGAAAAAAAACACGCGCACCACTCGCCGCCCCGGGGGACGTATCAAGGAAGCGAGTGCCCGGGGCGTTGTGCCGCCCCCTAAAAGATCCCGGGGGGTTCCCCGCTGAAACATCCCGGGGCCTTTTCTAAAAAGAATATGGACATAGGCCAAGCCCTCCGTTGTGCGTTCTCTTTTTAGAATTTACTAAGATATTCGCCCCGGAAACAGGATTTCCTGCTTGTTTTCTATCTTCTATAAAGAAATACCCGAAAAATATTTTTTCACGCCACGGCTTGCCAGACCATGCATCGTGAGATCGTGCTTTGGTGAGTACGAAACGTATCTTAGGGGAGCACGCTGCTTACTCCTCCGGCTTGGGCCGGGACGCCCGCTTGGGCGCGCCCTGTCACGGCGTTCGCTGTTGCCGCCGCAGCCGCAGATAATCCAAAACTTTAGAGACAGAAGTGTTGAGCACTTGTTCCTCTCGTATGGCGGCTTCCGTGACCAGTTCCAGGGCAAAGCCAAATTCCCCGACCCGATCACTGAAATGCGCGTCACTGCCTAAAATGACAGGGCCGCCGTATTTTGCCATAAAGCGAGCAAAGCGGCGGCAATTTTCCCAAGCCCCTTTCTTATCGGCGCGGAGGGAGCTATTGTTAATTTCGACCGGAATCCCTAATTCGGCGGAGGCGTGAGCGACCCGTTCGAGATCCAATTCGAATTCCGGCCGCCCCGGATGAACCATCATATCGGTGTAAGGGTTTTTCATGGCTTTCAGATAAGCCGAAGTATTTTGCTCGACAGTACCACCCGGATAACAATAGACGTGCAACCCAACCAGAACCACCTCAAGTTTTGCCAGATAGCGCAGGGGAATGTCCAACTCCCCTTCCCTGCTCGTAATGTTCGCTTCGACCCCTCCCAGAATTCGCACCCCATGTAATTCCTGCGGAAGTGCGGAAAGGTTGCCGAAATGATAAAGGGTCGGCGCGCCCGGCATGCTCGGTCCGTGATCCGTCATCCCCAGCAGCTTGAGACCGCGTTTGGAGGCGGCCAGCGCGTTTTCGGAAATCGTACAATAAGCGTGTCCGCTGGCCACGGTATGCGTATGTAAGTCCACTTCAATATTCATGACCTTATTCATGACTTTTACACCTCCAAATGCTATTATACCCGCACCCAGCCCGAAAGAAAACTCGGCAGAGAGAAAGTGCGGGCTTTGCCCCCACTTACGCGAAAAAGCGGTACCCCTCTTCAGAGGACACCGCTCCCAGGTCCCGGCTCACCCCGCGGCTTTCGCCGTTTGCCGCGCGAGGCGTCGCTTGCACCCGCACTCTCTCCGCTGTCTTTGCGTCTGTCTTTCCCCCGTGCCGCTTCTCAGGGTGGCTTTCGCTATTTAGCCTGTGTTTTGACAGTAGAATCCACATTGAATTGAAAATGGGCTTCGGTGTCTTCATTGACGCCGCCCGCAGGATTGGCTTTGACCTCAATTGTAATTTCATGCAGACCGGCCGTGGGGTTTACCCCCATGGCATCGCCCAGAGCGTGGATCTGGTGGAAAATAACTTTGACGGTACCGCCCGGATCAAGACTCGGCACATTGGCCATTTGCTTGACCTTCTGCCGGTCGTTTCCCAAAAGGTTCATTTCCATTTCGACCGGAACGTTGGTCATTTTCCGGTCTGTTACGTTTTGCAGAGTGACGGTAAGGTCGAAAACTTTGGCCGGAATGATTTGGCTCCCTTTCAATGTCACACTGCCGTAGGTCACGTCTTTGGTCGGCCCGGCAGGGTCCACACCGACGCTCACCATTTTGACCTCCGGCGCCACCGTCTTCGCGACGGGAGCATCATTCTTCTGCCAAAGCTTTACGGCGGCCATACCCACCAAGAAAACGAGAACAACACCGAGCAGTAAGGTCAAGTGCTTCCGATTAAGCGCCACTATCTTTGCCAACCCCGTTCACCTCCACATAATTGGGAATTTCCCCCTAAAAAATCCTATGCATGTCTTGCCGGGACATGCATAGGATTTTGAAAAATCCCGATTTTTATTTTCGCGGTGAACGCCTGTCCTCTCTCTCCTGATATTGACGCAAACGAATATCTTGTTCAGATGTGAGACGGAAAACCCTGGACATTTGCACGAGCCGGGATGTGGTTCGCTCTCCCAAATAGTCCTCCAACTCCTGTAAGGACAGGTTCGTGGTCATGACGGTGGGCAGCTGTTCATTCATGCGGAAATTAAGGATGGAATAAATCCGGTTGCGCGTCCAGTCCGTATAATTATGGGCCCCCAGATCGTCAAGAATGAGAAAAGGAATTTCCCGGGCCGTATCGAGCAAATCGAATTCCGTCGTTTCAGTTCGCTTGTCATAGGTAGCTCTCAGCTCATCCAACAAATCCGGAACCACCAGAAAGAGCACCTGCTGCCCCTGTTCTGTCAAGGCATTGGCAATGGCGGCAGCCAAGAAAGTCTTGCCCGAGCCCACCGATCCCGTCAGCAAAAGTCCAAGGCCATAAGGGCTGCACAGGGATCGTTCCACCAACTCTTGGGCGGCCGCCAGAGCTTTGCGGGCATTTTCCAAGTAACCCTGGTCCCCAGATGAGCGGTAATAATTCAGGTTGAAGTTTTCAAACCGGCACATCCGCAAATTGCGGGAAATTCTGGCATGGCGGAATCTGTTAGCCAAGCTCTTTCGCAACATACAAGAACAGGGATGCGCTGTCTCACCGTCAAAGACAATCCCCCTGTCCAAGCAAATCGGACACTCCGGCGCCTGTTCAGGCACCGGGGAACCGGCCTCCGCCGCTTTTTCTCTTTCTTTCCTTGGGACAGGCGCCTCCGCCGGCCCGGACGGAAGATTGTTCGCAAGGATCTCTTTCAGACTTTTCAAGCCGATGGCCCGGTTTCCCAAACGTCCTCACTCCAAATGACCGCCGTTACCCACCCTGTCTTGCGGACTTGTTTAACCGTTTTCCTTGCTACAGGCGAGGCTCAGGCGGCCGGCGCGTGCGTCTGTTCCCGGCGACCACCCGGGAAGCAGTACCGCCCGGCTCGGCCGCCCAGACCTCAGTCTCGGTGCCTGACGGGTGGTTACTGCGGGAAACCGGTCTTTAATCACTCCTTTTCGGGTTGCTGCCTTATCGTCAATGGCGGAAAGTCTCAAAGATAAAAATCCTCATATTTGTCTTTATCGGTTTTGCCATCTTGCACCTTCTTCGCCCTTTTGCGGCCGGGTGCTTTCTTTTCCTGACGGGCTTGAAAATAGCGGTCATCTGCTTCTACTTCCGCTTTGGTGTGCAGACCTTTCTTTTCCCATTCGCGTAAAATGGAATCCAAGTAGCGAAAGCTGCGAATTCCGGCGGCCACTCCGCGCCGCAGAGCCTCGACAATAAGCTCGCCAGAATAGTGCGCAGACAGCCAAGCTTCAATATGCTGACACTCGAAAACTGTCAGTTCGCGTCCCAGCTCTTGTTCGAAAAGGGAAATCAATTTATCCGCCGTCGGATCATTGACCGGCGCGACGGCTTCCGTCGCCGGCACACTCGGTGCCTTGGGCGAGCGGTTGGAGGTAAATTGCTTGACCCCCTCAAGCGCCCACTGTTCGGCCAGCTTGTCAATCAGGCCGAGAATGCTGTAAGAATAAGACCATTTTCTTTCTTCGGCATTCCAACTTTTTTCGATCGCCAGTAATCCCCGCTCCACCAAGCGTCCTATCATCTCCTCGATCTCTTCTGTTCCCGCCTGCATGCGTTGAGCCAGCACAGAGGCTTGCGGGTAGGGATTGGTTCCCATCTCACTTAAGATGTGAATCAAGAGAACCATTTGCTGATCTGTCAAGCCCAAGGCGGCATAATGAAGCAGGAGGTATTTGGGAACGGCTACCGGACCGGAAAAGAAGAGAGCCTGCGCAAAGCTCCCATAAACATCGATCTTACTCATGCTCTCACTCCCAGTTAACCCTCTAGGGGATAATTTCTGTAATAAAACAGTTTCCTGTTCGACACAGGCCATTGGAGCAGACAATTCGCGCAACAGGGCGATTAGGGGCGAATTGTTTTCCATATCCTGGCAGGAATTCCGTCCCCGAATGCCGTATTCCTAAACAGATGAGCTCACTGCAGAGCCAACGCGCGGACTTGGGCGATGGTGAGCACGATAAGGTGAGTAAAACAGGAGGTATACGGAAATGGCTGATTATCAGGAACTCGTTCAATTAGTTGAACAGGCGAACGTGCATCCCTCCCTGGGGCTCAAACATTGTCAGCGCGTCTACAACTTGGCCAAAGAACTGGCACAGAATCTAGCGCTTGATGATGAAATACTCTATACCTCTGCCATCTTGCATGATCTCGGCAAATACCCCGCTTATGCCCTGCCCAACGTCGACCACTCGCTGCGCTCCAAAGGGCTGGCCTCAAATATCCTGCAGAAACAGATGTTTTCGCCGGGCAAACTGCCCAAGGTTCTGGACGCGATCGAGTCTCACATGTATTATTCGGAACCCGGGCGCAGCGATGAGGCGGTCTATTTGAGAGACGCCAACATTTTGGACAATCTCGGCAACATCGGCATCATGCGGCTCTTTTGCCTGGTTGGACAAGATGAGTTGCTCAAAACCCCCGAAGACGCTATTCAAAGGGCGCGCACTTTTGCCGAAGCACTGCCGGGCAAGGTGGCCACCAAAGCGGGACGGCGGCTGGCAGTCAAAAGGCGTGAGGAAGTTCTCCGTTTCCTGGCGGGGCTCAGGCGTCAGACTGCCGAATACTCAATGATCTAGACGCTTCCTGTCGAACGGCCGTACCCAGGTTTTACGCCTACCGGCGGCGGGGATTGCGCAAGCTTTCCAGCCAGCGGGTCATGGTCTCCAAGGTGCGGGCGACCTGGTCGAAATTACGCTGCCTTTGTCCTTCGTCCACCAGGTGTTTCAACTGATGGCGCAGGCGGATATAAGCCCGGTTCACTTGGGCCCTGGAGCCGCGCCGGTCTGTCGAACCGCCGGGTTCCGGCAGCGGCGGCAAAGGTGACGGCGGCAAAGTACCGCCGGCAGCGGAAGCTTTTTCCGGCCGCACCCCGCTCTCCGCCGGAATCGTCAGCCAAGGCTGCGCGGGTGCGCGGCGAATGACTTCTCCGGACGAAAATTCGAAGGTTTCCCCCAACTCAGGGATGAGCGCGTTCTTGCCAAAGCGCCCGAGCACTTTGGCCGCAAAAGCGGCTTGAACCGCAGGTTCACCGTGTACCAAGATGATATTCTCGGCTGTGGCCTCAAGTGCCGACAACCAAGTCAGGAGTTCGTTCTGATCGGCATGCGCGGACAGACCGTCGACAGAGCGAATCCTGGCGTGCACAGCCACTTTTTCGCCGTGAATAGTAACCAGGCTGGCACCGTCCAGGAGTAATCGCCCCAGCGTTCCTTCGGCCTGGTAGCCGACAAAGAGAACCGTGGCATTGGCACGCCATAGATTATGTTTAAGGTGGTGTTTAATCCGCCCGGCATCGGCCATGCCGCTGGCGGCAATGAGAATGGCCCCCTGAATGTCGTTCAGCGCTATCGAGTCTTCAGCCGTTTGACTGAAATGAACATTGGGCATCGCCAGCGGATTTTCGCCTTTGGCTATCAATTCCTGGGTCTCCCGGTCAAAGTGTTTGATCTCAGTCTGGAAAATCTGGGTCGCGGCGATGGCCAAAGGACTGTCTATATAAATCGGGAGAACCGGAATTCTGCCCGTGTCCTGGAGCCTGCTTATGTAGTAGAGGAGATCCTGGGTGCGCTCAATGGCAAAGGCCGGGATGACAAGGTTTCCCCCGGCTTGGTGGGCATCCCGGATAACTCCCGCCAACTGTTCCAAACGCTGAGCGGAGTCGTGATGCAAGCGGTCTCCGTAGGTCGTTTCCATCAGAACTACCTGCCCGGAAGAGAGAAGGCTCGGATTTTCGATATACGGCTGATCGATATTGCCGATATCTCCGGAAAAAACAAAGGTTTTCCGGCAATCGTCTTCAGTGACGTCCAGAACGACATGGGCGGAACCCAAAATATGACCGGCATCACGGAAGTGGAAGGCCAGCGTCGGCGAGAGGTTCATTTTCTCGCCGTAATTCAAAGTTTTAAACTGCGACAGGACGCGTCTGGCATCTTCCGCCGTATAAATGGCTTCCAGAGGCGGAAGGCCCGCCCTGGTGCGTTTGCGGTTCTTGCGCTCGATCTCCATCTCTTGAATATGACCGCTGTCCGGCAGCATGATTGAACAGAGTTTCGCTGTTTCCGGCGTGGACCAGATGGGTCCGGAATATCCTTTCTTCACGAGTTTGGGAATCAGGCCCGAGTGGTCCGTATGGGCATGGGTCAAGACCACTGCGTCGATCCCGGCCGGATCAAAAGGGAACTCCCGATAGTTCAGCTCCTTAAGCCTTTTTGGACCTTGAAACATACCGCAGTCGACCAGCAAGCGGAAATCGCCCGACTCCACCAAGTAAGAAGACCCGGTAACGACTTGTGCCGCACCCAAAAAGGAAATTTTCATTTAAGCATTCACTCCAATTTGACCAGTTTGATCTTTACGGCCTTGAGGGCAGCCTGAGTGCGGTCTTCAACGTTGAGCTTGCGAAAGATGCTTGACAGGTGGTTTTTCACTGTTTTTTCACTGATAAAGAGAGCCCCTCCGATTTCCCGGTTGGAAGAGCCACCTACCACATACGTCAAAATCTGCAATTCCCGGTCAGTTAAGCCGCAGGTGGTTGGATGGTGACCGGTCTGGGAAAGCCGGCCCAGAAGCTTGCCCGTCACCGTAGGAGACAGAATCGGCTCCCCCGTATACACCTTGCGGATAGATTCTACCAAGGTGTGGGAATCGACATCTTTCAACAGATAACCCGCTACACCCAACTGCAATACTTCTAAGATTTTCTCATCAGAATCGTCCACTGTCAAGACCAGGATACCGATCTGCGGTTGATCCCTTCTAATGATCCGGCACGCTTCCAAACCGTTGACCCCGGGCATATTCAGGTCCATCAGAAGAATATCAAAAGGAACGGTGCGAGCCAAGTTGATGGCCCCCTGCCCATCCCCGGCTTCATCCACAACCTTTATTCCACCCTCAAGCTCCAATATCCGGCGCAGTCCTTCCCTCAACAGCGGGTGATCGTCGGCAACAACAACCCGAATCATAGAAAAGCCCCTCCCTCCGAACGAAAACCAAATTCAACGGTTGTCCCTTTTCCGGGGGAGGACCGGAGGGAAAAGCGTCCGGAAAACAAATCAACCCGTTCCTTAATCCCGATGAGACCGAAATGTTCTCCGGGTTTGTCAAATATCTCCGTTACGTCAAACCCCTGACCGTAGTCTATGATGCGAATATTGATCCATTCCGGTCCGAACCGTATTTCCAGCCGGGCCCGCACTGAGCGCGAATGCTTGGCAACGTTGTTCAGGCATTCCTCAATTAAACGAAACAAGGCCAATTCCAGAGCGGAGGGCAGACGGACCGCCTCTCCTTCTATCCGCAGTTCCACGTGCACATCGCATTTGGCTTCGAAATTTTCCAGGTACTTTTCCATCGCCGCCACTAGGCCAAGATCCTCCAGATCCAGGGGACGCAGGTCAAAAATGATGCGACGGATATCCTGTAGGTTAGAGCGAACAAGACGCTTTAGATCTTTGATCTCGGCCCGAGCCCTGTCCGCGTCAATATCCAACAGCTTATCCGTGATTTCCAGCCGCAAAACAATATTGGCCAGAGTCTGGGCCGGCCCGTCGTGAATCTCTCTGGCCACACGCCGTCTTTCTTCTTCTTGTGCCTTAATGATGCGCACGCCGATCTCCTGTTTTTGCTCTGCCGTCAGCGGGATGGACAACTCCGAAATACCGCCCTGCAATAGGCTAATGGCCATGTTTACCTGAGCCATCAGGTTTTCCGCCCGTTCTATCGTTTGCCCCATCTGTTTCAAGGAACGTTCTATTTCATCTCTGCGAGTGCGTAATTGAACCTCTTTCGCCTGCAAGAGTTGGAGTTTGACCTGGCAGTTCTTGGCGTTTTCATACGCCTTGATCATTTCCTCCTCGGAGTGTCCCTTATAATCGCGGTTGACCTCCATTAATTTTTGCCGGGCCCGCCGTTCTTCCCGGTATTGTTTATCGACATCGATGATCGTCTGCCCAAGGTCGAGACGGAGTTGAGACAATTCCTGACTTAGGCGCAGTATCTCCGTACGGGTCATCTCGGAAATGTAAAAAATCTCTTCTTTGCCGGTTTCAATAGCGTTCATGGTGTTTTTCAATATTTCATTCAGCCGGTCGGCCACAACAGTCCCTCTCCATTTCCCGTCGCTGGTTACGATTCACACCTGAACAATGCGCGACTCACGCCGGCATGCGGGTAATAAATTTCCACGACGCCAACTTCTAACTGTTTGTATTCGACACCGGCCTGCTATTTTCCTACCCCTTAACCTGCCTTTCTGTCGTTTTGCTATCCAAACGAATCACTGGGAACTTGCCCGTCGCGTAGCCATCCGGATCATTCGTTCCATTCGCCGAGGAAAAGAAATGTCCTCCCGCGAAAATACCACTATCCTCCAGCCCTCCTTTTTTAAGAGGGGGATCGAGGGGTGCAATTCTTGGCCGTCTGCCACATATACCAGGAGGTCGGCCACCTGTGCCAGAAAGGGGCAGTTGGCCAATGAAATATCCCAACGGATTCCTTGGCCGGAAAAGAGGTATTTGAGAACCGCTCCCAGCCGTATGGCTTCCGGCGGCAAAGGGGACTGGCGCGGGAGCCCACGGTTCGGCCCCGGTGCCGCGGACTTTACCGTTTCCTTTTCTGTGGACAGAGGCTCCCTACCGACATCTGCCGGCACCGGCTCCCTGCCGAACGAGGCTTTGGCCTTACCCTCTCTGCCTGCCGATTCCGGGGAACCTGCCTCGGCCTTAACCGCACTCACCTTGGCCTCGGGAGGTTTGAGTTTGCTTTTAGCCACGCTCTCCTTGAATTCGAGTGCCTTCGCCACGACTTTGACGACACTTTCCTTGACCTTTGGAGGTTTCGGCTCAACTTTGGCTATACTCTCCCTGACCTCGGCGGACTTCGGTTCGGCTTTGGCTATACTCTCCCTGACCTCGGCGGACTTCGGTTCGGCTTTGGCTATACTCTCCCTGACCTCGGCGGGCTTCGGTTCGGCTTTGGCTATACTCTCCCTGACCTCGGCGGGCTTGGGTTCGGCTTTGGCTATACTCTCCCTGACCTCGGCGGGCTTCGGTTCGGCTTTGGCTATACTCTCCCTGACCTCGGCGGGCTTCGGTTCGGCTTTGGCTATACTCTCCCTGACCTCGGCGGGCTTGGGCTCGACTTTGGCTATACTCTCCCTGACCTCGGCGGGCTTGGGTTCGGCTTTGGCTATACTCTCCCTGACCTCGGCGGGCTTGGGCTCGACTTTGGCTATACTCTCCCTGACCTCGGCGGACTTCGGTTCGGCTTTGGCTATACTCTCCCTGACCTCGGCGGGCTTGGACTCGGCTTTGGCTATACCCTCCCTGACCTCAGATGACACGGATTCCAGGATGACCGGGGGTTCGATTTTAGTCGCCGCTGTCTTTCCGTCGTCACTTGCGGCCGTTCGCACGCCTTGAAGCAACGGGGGCCAGACTCTGGCCGCGGCAGGAGTTGTCATGGCCGGGTGGAGATCAAGCACGAAAGTGGGAGCCGAAAATTGCCCCGCGGAGGAGCCTTTGTCCTCGGTCTCCTTAGTCGGGTTTGCTTCGGACGCAGGCAGAGCCTTATCTTTCTTTAGCGGTTCTCCGGCGGCCTCGTCTTTCTTAGGCGGCTGTCCCGCAGATCCCCCGATCATGTTGCCTGTAATCATACTTTTTTCCACCCGAACGACCGCGCTGCCCGGTTGCTGCGAAAGACTCCAGTGGGCGGAGCGCACCGGCATTTGCGGTTCCGCGGACGTGACTGGAGTCGCGCGAGTTGCGGGGGTTTTCCCCCCCGGCAAGACGACTTTCGTACCACCCTCGCCCGCAAGCTCTTGTTTGACTGAACTGTCGGTTGCGGGCATCGCCGGGAAGAAAGCGCTCAGATTAGCGACTCCTTCCCGGACCATGTCCTCCAAGGTAGAACGCATGGACGGAAAATTATTCGTCACTCTCCGATCAGGGAACCTCTGCTCAACCAGTTGAATAAGGCCGTCCACGAGGGCGGCCTGAGAAAGAGACCTCAAGTCGAGCAGAATTTGCCCGAGTTTCTCCACCGCCGCCCTGCCTTTGACGAATTCATCCGCTGCGTCTTTCCCTGAGAGCAGGCAGACCGTAAAAAGCTTCTCGACGATCAGGTCTGTCAATTCCTGAACCCGGACATTGCCCGAAAAATAGGTTTCCAAGTTTGTCCACCTCCAGAATATTCCTTAAGGAACATTATGCTCGTCGTGCCCAGCGTAGAAGGGCCGGCGGCCTTCGCTCCCCAGATTCTTTCCGGGTGCACCGAAAAAGGGACTTCCGGCCCGAGATGGGAAAGCAAAACCGGCCCTCTTTCACTGAAGAAGGCCGGTCAAGCCAAGTAGCGCAGAATCCGACCGACGGCGGCTTTGGCGTGAGCGATCGACTGGGGGATGTCTTTGGGGCCCTGGCACGTTCCCGCCAGGAAGATTCCCTTGCGGGAACTTACACCGACATCTCTTTCCAAGTAAAACCCATTTTGATCGCGCTCGAGACCCAGTGCCGGGAATGTATCCGGACCACTGCGGGCGGGTATAACCGCGGGACAGAGCACAACCAAATCGAACCCTTCCTCCCGTACCTGTCCTTGTTCGATATCCGTATAGCGCACGGTCAACTCATCGCGCGGGTAACGGAAGATCTTAGCCGGCAGGCCGCGGACCGGACGGATGTGGGTGTGGGAGCCGAGCTCCCGCCGGAAGAAACCCGGTCCCTTGCCGAAAGTCTGCCTGTCCTGGTAGAAGAGAGTAATATCCGCCCCCGGCAAATCGGATTCCAATTTCAGGGCCTGCCTGGCGCTGTAGCCACAGCATATTCGCGAGCAGTAAGGATATCCGTTCTGGGCGTCCCGGCTGCCCACACACTGAATAAAGCCTATGCGCCGCAGGTTTTCTCCGAAAGCCGCACTCAGAGCGGGAAAGCCCCATAAGGCCTGTTCGAGTTCCAAAGCCGTGATTACGTTCCTGTGCCTGCCATAGCCGAATTCCTCTTTGGGTGTGGGATCATAGAGATCAAATCCCGTAGCTACAACCAGAGCCCGGACCTCGAGCGTAGTTTCCGCTCCCAGATCTTGGCGCTTCTCGTTGAGCAGCCGCACCGAAGCCCGAAAATGTCCGGGTTCGCCCTGCAAATCGGTACAAAGGCTAAAGGGAAGAATTCTTACATTCGGATGCCGCTCGAGCTGATATTTAATATAAGGAACCAGGCAGGCCGAACATTTCCGGCAGTTGCTTCCGGCTTTGCACGCATAGTGCGCGGCTTTACCCCCTATTTCCTTCTCCTTGTCCAACAGGTAGACTCCCAACCCGGCATTGGCCAGGTCCAAGGCAGCGCTCATTCCGGCTATGCCGGCACCCAGAACCAGGATGTCGCTCATGCTCTCACCGCCTCAAGTTTTGGCGCACTTTTCCATTCCCGTTTCCCCCGGGCCGGTTCCATCACCCGCGATAATTTCCCGGACGAGCCCCAGCCACTCACGCGGGGCGTTAGCTGACGCCCGCACTAAGGTCACTCTGCCGGGGTTGAGCCCCATGCTTCCGAGATGTTCTTTCAGAGCCCGCACCTTTTCTTCGGCCAGCCGTTCACCGCTTGAATAGTGACAGCATTGCTCCCTGCAGGCCGATACGATCACCTGAACCGCACCCTGGGCCAAGGCCCTCAGGACCATTCCTTCGTCCAGCCTCCCGGCGCAAGGCAGCGGGATCATTTCCAAAGTTGCCGCCCACGCGGGGAGGGGGATGGACTGAGCGGCCAGATAGCCGGACTTTTCACAGGCAAACACAATCGTTTTGCCTTGCCGGCGCCCGCTTTTGGTCTCGGGCCCGGGATAGGCGATGGCGTGCTCCGGACATACCCCGGCACATATCCCACAGCCAAGGCAGGCCAAAGGATTGATTGCAACGGTTTTTCTCGCCCTGTGCACCTCGAGAGCGACCGCTGGGCAATACCGATCACATTCCAGACAAAAAGAGCAGCGGGCCGGATCGACGCGCAGCCACGGTTCCGCCACAAGGATCTCCCCCGCCAGAAAGGGTGCTGTTTCGCCGGCAATGGCCGCCGCGTCCAGCCCCGCCTCGCCCGCAAAAGCCGGTCCTCGTGCCTCACCCAAGACATATACACCCGGACGATTCGTCCGGACCGGAAAGAGACGGACATTGTCGCTTTGCAAAAAACCCCAGCGATCGCGGTCGATCCGGAAGGTCCGAGCCAACTCGGCAAAATCAGAACCGGGCAGGCCGACTTCCCCGGCAAACACGTAGGTTGCCGTCAGGGAAAACTCGGGTGACCCGGGCAGATAGGCATCCGTGTAACGCACGCGCAAAAACCCGCCTTCCTCAGCGACTCTGAACGCCGAAGTGTCACTGATCCGAATGAAGCGGACCCCCAGCCTGCGCGCTTCTTGGTGGACTTCCTCCAACCCCGGCCAAGATACCCCAAGATCGGCAAAGAAGAAATAGACCTCCACTTGTCGCGCGGCCAGACACACCGCCTCTCTCAGGGCTGTCAGGGCAGAGAAGTACCCCTCAGTCTCGCCGCCGCCCAGCAAAAAGACTACAGGTCCCCTTTCAACCGCAAGCCGCGCTGCCCGGGAGACAGATACCGCCAAACGGCTTTCCGGCAGATGCCAAGACGGGTCCAAAGTGCGTTGCAGACTGGGTGCCAGTACCACATTCCCGCATTCCAACCAGAGTTTCCCCTGCTTACCCTCGAGCTGTACCCGAAAACGGCCGCGCTGCCCGCGGACTTCCGCTACGCTCTCGTCCGCATAAGCCATGACGTGGGGCCCGGGTTCAGCCGTCGCCCCGACCCAGAAGACCGGGTGCGCCCGCAGAGCGGAAACCGCCGCCTCTGCCGGGGGACCGTCGCCCACAACCAGAACCGCGGAATTGACGGCAAAAAACGAACCGGAACCTTCACTTGGCCGCGGAACCGGCATGGTCTCACCTCCAACTCGCCAAGGGAAGAAAGTCCCCAGGAAAATTCCCTGGGGACTATCCCTGTGACTCCGATCACACTTGACTCAATGAGCACAAACAGGGGTACTCTGCTTAGCGGGCGCGGAATACTTTAAGGTACGAATCCGCGTAAATGCTCTTATTCAACAGAATCTGACCGGTGGCGGCGACGTCGACTAGATCGTCGTCATTGGCATCCATGATCGCGGCATCCAAGCCCACGGCCATGGCCATCGCCAGGTATGTCCGGTTGATCAGATGGCGATCCGGTGATTTCTGGGACACGTTAGACAAGCCCAGAACCGTGCGCGGCGCGGGATTAGCCAGCATTTTCACTTGGCGCAAAGATTCCAGAACTTCGGGAGCGTGTTCTTGGGCCACATTGACAGGGAGGATAAGGGGATCAATGAACAAGTCTTCCATATTGAGGCCAAACTCGTCCGCGGCGGCCACCAACTCCATAGCAAAGGCGACACGGTTTTCGGCGTCTTTGGGAATCCCTTTTTTGTCCATGGTAAGCCCGATCACGGACGCATTGAACTGGACGGCCATGGGAAAAACGCGCTCAATCTTCGCCCGCTCGGCCGGGACCGAATTAATCAGAGCCGGGCGCTGACACAGCTCCAATCCGGCCTGGATGGCGTCGTAGTTGGTTGAATCCAGGCAGAGAGGTAACTTGGATACTTCCTGCAGAACATTGACCATCCATTTATACGCTTCCGGCCTCTCCTCCGTCGGGACCGCCGGACCGGAATTGACATCCAGATAATGGGCCCCGCCTTCTTCCTGTTTCACCGCCCAATGCTGCAAAGGCTTGGGGTCCTTGTTGCGCAAAGCTTCGCCGATGTCCTTAAACATCCCGTTGATCCGTTCGCCGATAATAATCATTCTCCCACGTCCTTTCAAATCTTGCCAGGGAAGGTTTCCTTGCCTTCCTCAGGCTCCCACTTCCGCGTCGACCAAGTCGGCAATATTGCGCTGCACCAGTTTGACGGCTTCAGGATTCCGCATCAGCAGGATGCTGGCTCCGGCCTGAAGCAAAGCCGTGGCCGTCAGGGTTTCCCAGAGAACCCCGCGCTGCGCCAAATCGCCCCACCCCGGAAACTCCTCTGCCGAAGCATTGGCTTCCTTGGAACGATTAGCCTCATAGCCGACGGTGCAAATCATGGGCATGGAAAGCATTTTATCATTGGCCAGAGCGCCCAAGCGCGCCCGTTCCATAATGGAATAAGCATATTCAATCCCGAAACCCAGACCTCCGATCATAGGATCGATCACGATCCGGTTCAAGGGAAGCCCCATTTCGTTGATCAGAATATTGAGCTGTTTACAGATATTGATATCAAGAGGCGAACGGGCAATGACATTGTGCTTGTGCACCATGGCAGCCGCCGTAATCGATTTGTAATTATCCTGCTCCGCCAAGCCCAGGAGCAGATTTTCACCGGCACCCGCCTCGGCGACCGCCGCCAGGACCTCATTATCCTTCTCGGCGTTTTCACATCCTACCACGACCAGGGGGACGCCGACCGCTGCCAGGACTTCCTTGACCACCCGCGCGCAGTCTTCGGGGCTACGGTTAAACCCTTCGGGATCGGCGCCGATGAGTTTCAAATAAATGAGGTCGGCTCCGAACTCGTTCACGCATTTTTGCGCCCAAGCCGCCGGATTGTCCAGCACGTCGCCAAATTGAGCCTTTATGGCTTCATTCCAAGGCGGAACGATGTCTGTGACCTCCATGGCGATGACCGGACGGTTTACGACCTTCCCTTCGAAATGCAAGAAAGGTAAAAGGTTGTCGCCACCCACGACGACCGTGGAAGTGCGCGTACCTCCCTGTTCCGAGGTGGCTCCCAGAATGACCTCACCGACCTTGCTGGGAAACCTTTCCTTAACTAAAGTGACAGGCATGAACTTCTCTCCTTTCTGGTTGCAAAAGACGACGAAATAAATCCCCTTGATTACTGATTTTCCGGCCCGAAACCGGCTGCCATGCCCTGAGCTACGAAACGACAGAAGGAAACAACGATAGATCTGTGTGCGGCAGGAAGAGGGCCGATACGAACTCATCCATAAAAGTGGTTCCCACGGACAGTTCAATATAGGTCATCTTCTTGCCCAATTCGGCCGCCTCGTGCCAGGCATTCTGTGACAGCAAAGCCAAACGGGCTCCTTTGACGGAAGAATTGCCGATGAACTCATACCTCTCTGCCGGGACATCCGGCAAAAGTCCGATCTCCACTGAGTCGTGCACATTCAAATAATTACCGAACCCGCCGGCAATCACAATACGGCTGATCATGTCGACATCCACGGCTACCATGGTCAGCAAAGAGCGAATTCCCGCGTAAATCGCTCCTTTGGCCCGGATCAGGTTCTTGACGTCATTTTCCGTAATGACCACGTCTTTGTCCCCGCCGGCCTGATGAGCCCAGGCCAGGACGAATTCCTTGTCGTCAGGCGTCAGGCGTAAGCGTTCTGAATGGGAGGGATGTTCCATTTGAAAATTTCCCGCCCGGTCGATAATCCCGGCCTCCCTCAGTTTGGCCAAGGCGTCTACGAGCCCGGAACCGCAGATCCCGACCGGCAAAATCCTGCCGATAACCTTGAAGCTGACATCTAAACTGTCCGGATCGATATACACCCTTTCAATTGCCCCGGGCATGGCCCGCATGCCGAACAAAATTCCTCCACCCTCGAAACACGGACCTGCCGAACAAGCGCAGGAAACAAGCCAATCCTGATTACCCAGGACGATTTCCCCGTTGGTGCCGATATCGATGAAGAGGACGATTTCTTCACCGTTGGCCATATCGGTCACCATGGTACCCGAGACGATGTCTCCTCCTACATAACTGGCTACGGACGGGAAACAGTGAACCAACCCTTCGGACACCATCTTCAGCCCGATCTCCTGGGCTTTAAGCGGGGGAACCCCATTCATAGTCGGAATATAGGGTTCGAGGCGAACATAACGCGGGTCCACCCCGAGAAACAGTTGGGTCATGGTTGTATTGCCGGCAACTACGGCCGCGCCGAGGTCGGCTGGCTCCAACTTCTGTCTGCTTAGGATTTGCTCCGTCAGCCCGTTAATGGTATCGATAACCGCGCGCTGAATCTCCTGCAGATTTCCGGGGGCATCTACCGCATAGACGATCCGGGAGATAACGTCATCCCCGAATTTGGCCTGTTTGTTGTAGGTACCCTGTTTGTCGATCACCCGTCCGTTCGACAGGTCGACCAAGTAGACGACCACCGTAGTGGTCCCGATGTCAATCGCCAGTCCGTAAGGCGGGCGGTCGTTTCCTTTTTCAACCCGTACGACGGTGTACTTGTCCTCTCCCTCCGTCAGCGTCACCGCCACATCCCACTGCGCCTGCCGCAAGGCTTCCGGCAGTGTCTGCAGCACGGACAAGGGAATATCCACCCCTTTGACGCCGGCCGCCAGTATCCGCCTTAGTTCTAACTGCAGCCGGGCCCAGTCGCTGGCGTTTTCCGTCAAGGTAGGCTCGGACAGCTTGACGCGGACTTTGGTTGCCAAAGGATGGAGACTAAATTTATCCAGCAGGTCCTGTTCCGTTTCCTGCAAAAGCCCGCCTTTTTGCACGTCCTCCATAAGAACCTGGTGTTCTTGCAGACGAGATTCCGGCGGAACTTCTACCGTGACATCCCCGTGGACAAACGTCTGACAGCTGAGCCGAACACCCCGGGCAATATCCTCAGGTGTCAGCTTGCCCGTACCCCTCACTTCCGGCTCCCCGCTCAGGACGATGACCCTGCACGCTCCGCAGCTGCCTTTGGCCCCGCAGCCGGACTTGATATAGATTCCGGCCTGAGAAGCGGCCTTAACCAGAGAGGTCCCCTCTTCCACCTCAATGGTGCGACTTTCCGGCATAAACTTCACTTGACATGCGGCCATGGTCGTCACTTCCTCGCTCTCTAATCCCCCGTGAGTCTGACTCACTTCTTTGTCTTCGGCCCGGGTTTTTCTTTAGCTTTTTCTTAAGCTCCTATTTTTCTTCGGCTTTTATCCTTGTCTCAAGCCAAAAAAGAGTATATTCCCCCGCCCCTCCCGGTGATGGCAAGATCCGGGCCTCAGCCGTTGCTGAGAGAGCGGGCAAACGACACGATGCCGCTTGATTCCCGCGGCCCGACGATAACTTTCCAGCCGGATTTCTCCTGCAGCTTGCCGGAAATTACCGCCACATACCCCGGGATGATTACGTTCTTATGGCCGACTTTATCGGCAACTCCCGAGTTCAAAAGCGCATCGGCAATTTTCTCCGGTTCATACTTGCCGGCGGCATAGGCAGTCAGGACCGACGTACCGTCCGTATCAATCGGCAAAATATAGCTCGGGATCTTGCTGGCTTCCACTTCACCCTCGACACTGTAATAAGTCAAGGAGAAATTCGTCGTCACATAAACGGGAGACTCTGGGTTGACATCCCCCACCGAATGGAGGGTAGGTTCCACCTGAATCGGTTTCTGCGGATCGGTATAAATGTTCGCCCTCAGGGTCAGGAGAGGGAGAAGGAAACCTTTCTCGTCGGCTTTGAGCACAATCGCACTGGCATACTTCGTCACGTAGATGGAAGCTTCCGCAATTTCGTCCATGGGTTCGTTCTTGGAAGTGAAGGCGACCACCGGGTAACCAAAGGGCCGGTACTTTTTCTTAATAGCCAAGCGGCGCAGCTGCGTCAGATTAGCCAGCGTTTCCACCGGCTTGCGCGAACCCGGATCAAGCACAAACTCCTTATAGCCCAAGGCTTGTGCTTTTTCCACCAGATCGTTGAGAGCATCAAGCCCGTTGGCTTTTAAGATCACCGGCAAGGCCAGTTCTTTGGCCAGGGCCACCACAGCCTCATAATTGCCTTCAGCGGCATTTCCCAGCAAGGGTTTTTTGGCCGCAACCGCGGGGGCAGCCGCCTGCAGGGCGGCCACATTGTCGCTTAGGAGCAAAAGAGATTTTTCCGTATGATCGGCGACAACTTTAACGGCTTGAGCGAAGCGGGTCGGATCGCCTGACTCCTCCAGAACTGCTATTCCGTCCACACCGTAGTGCAAGCCGACGCGGTCAAATTCCAAATCATTGATCTGCTCAACCTTCGCGACCAGGTCAGTATCATTTAAAGTATCTGACACTTGAACCAGGACCGTGGTCGGGTGGTAGAAAGTTTTGTCATGCCGGAAAAGGACCGTTTCGTCGCCGAGAACGGAACCGTTGCCAAATTTGATCGACTTAATAGGGGGAGCGGAAGCGGATGCCAAAGCATCACGAGCCGCATCAGACACGTACGGACAACTGTCCAAGGCACCTTTGCCCGCCGCCAAGGCCATAGCAAAAGCCAGGCAGGTGGGCGTGCCGCACTCTCCGCAATTTTTCTTAGGCAATTGTTTGTAGATTTCCAAACCTGTTAAACCCATACTTTAACCCCTTTCTAAAACTCGGATCGATCTTTCCGCTCTGGACCGGCCCTTGTATCGGTTTTGCCAAACCGGACCGGCGAAAGGGCGCCCGGCGCCGGTCTGCCGCCGTCGCCGATAAAGCCGCTAACCCCGGAGACACAAGCCGCCGCGGATTTTAACGGGATCTTCCCTCAAGACCCGTTACCGCGCCTTGAGGGAGATGTCCCAAGACCTTTTACATCAGCGGATCGAGGCTGAAGCAAGGATGTCCTTTTTCTTCAAGGAAAGGAACGATCTGTTCGGCAGTTGTTCCCACGGTTTCGTCGGCAATCTTGTCGATGAAGTCCTCGCCCAAGCCGGCATCAATCGCACGCTGGACAAAATCTTCTCTCAGGAATTCCTTCAATTCTTTGGGCATCCAGACAATCCGGGCAATCCCGCCGTCCGCGGGGATGAACTTGCGGCTGACGATATAGGTGCGCCCGATTCCCATGAAGCCCGGGGTCTGTAAACCGCCGCCAACCATACCGGCGAGCGTGGAGAAAGTCATGCCCACAGGGGTCATCCCGCTGTGCTCGCGTGTGGTGATCATGATCCCGTTGGCTTCCGGCACAATGGCCATAATCGCTTCAAAACAGCCGCACGAGGTCATGGGTCTATCCATCAGGGTGTACAAATTGACCTCTTCCAGGGTATTGTTGGAGGCGGGACGCAGATAGTCGTTACAACTCTGCCACATCCCCTTCACATCGTCGATCGCTTCCCCTTTCGGAATCGGCTGATTGGGTCCGGTCGGAGTGATTTCATAAGCCGCTTTCGCATCCAGCCAGCTCACGGCACCACAGAGGCCGACGCGTTCCGGAGTCACGATACAGACATGATTGGGGGCAAAAGACTGACAGAGCAGACAGGAATAGAATTCTTCCACAGATTCGTCCGTGAGGGCTTTCATGCGCGCGTCACGGGCCCGATAGCGTTCCCGCGCTTTGACGATATTCTCTTCTACCAGGGCCTGGTCGGTGAGGATCGTCACCTGAACGCGGTCGACAATAGCCGGGAACTCTTCCCGGAACTTGGCCATCAGGATTTCCCCGATGTGTTTCATCAGGAAACCTTTGGCGCGGGCATCTTTGGAAATCCGAACCCAGCAGAGGTCACGCTGAGCCACGTGCCAGATGCCTTCGCCATAGTTGGTGAAATAGTGGATGCGGCGTTCCAGAACCCCTTCAAAGTCGGCCTGCATCTTACGGCCGTAAATATCCACCATAATCCCCAAAGGCAGCTTCGTTCCATCCGGAATCGTGTCGAGTTCCGGCCCGATCACCGTAATCTGACCGTCCTTCACTTCATCCGGGCCGACCATGCGCACTAACTCAAAAGCCGTGGTGCGCCCGCCGCCGAATTCAACGTAGGTATCTCCTTTGCGAATGGTCTCACCTTCGAAAGCGGGACCAAAGTTGACGGGAATCGGCACTTCGACGCTCGTCAGCTTGATGCCGCGGACCTCCATAGCCAGAGGAATCAGCTTTTCGTAATCGGGTTCGGATATATACCAGTCCGGGATTTGCATATCCTCGCCGAGCACTTGGTCCGTCAAAACCGGGAAGCCCATGAAGATGGCTCCCATGCTGGCCGCCAGTTTGACATCGTCAAGTTCGCCTAAGCTGAGAACAAAGGCCCGGACACGGCGGCGTTGATAGTCGCGGTGTTCTTCGCGCTTGCCGGCGGGAATCCCGCCGAAAGCAAGACCGGCACGGAAAGCATAATTGACGGCATGAATGACCTGAGTGAAGTTACCCAGAGCGAAAGCTGTATAGTCGATCCCCAGCTTGGCGTTTTCCTCCAGCAACTGCTCGATGATTTCATCGCAGAGGAAGAGCATGAAGCCTTTGCCCATGAGGTTGTCAATCAGTTTCTTGGCAGCTTTCGAATCTTTGGCCCGTCCCAGAATAACCGCTTCTCCGGGGATGGTCCAGTCCACCATCTTGATCCCGTATTTACGGACCACCGGATCGCCCAGGAACCCGGTCCAAGGTTCAACTTTCGGCTCGTCCCCCTCAAGATAGTGCAATGTTTCTATAATCTCGGCCGCATAGAGAACAGATTCCCCCCACAAACGCGCATTTTCGAAGGACCGTTCCGTGCGTACCTGGTTGCGCATCCGATTAAGAATGGGGACCAATTCTCCCAAAGTCGTCACCTTTTCTCCCGAGAGGGCGGTGATGACCGGAAGATGGTAAGCCGTGTCGGGATATCCTATCTGCTGCTGAGCCCCATATTCCTTGATCGCTTTGTTAAGCAAAATCTCGGCATAAGTCATGGCGATGACGGTTCCGTCATAAGCCCGGCGCAACAGTTTCGTGCCTTGTTTGGCAGGATCCTTGATCGCGCCTTCATAGATTTGTTCCATGGACATGATACCACTCCTCCTTTCTTACCACCCTTGAGCCATCGGTGTATTGTATTTCTCCGCTGCTTGGCGATGCACGCGCAGTTTCCAGGCCCTGTATTCCAAGGCGTCGATCATTTTGGCGGCGCCCACGGCCGGATCCATCTCAAAGATGAAGTTGCCGCCGAACACGTCATGGGCGATCTGAGTCGTAATTCCGTAGACCAAGTCGCTTCCTTCCACAGGCGGCATGGAGCCGACATGGGTCGGCAAGCCCAGAGTCACACACCAAGTACCGATGGCCACCGCTTTTTCATGCATCGCTTCCGGTGCGGACGCCACAAAGGGAACTCTCGGAACATCGACACCCAGTTCGTTAGCCATGGCAAAGGCCAAGTCCGCGCCCCGGCTGTTGTCCACACAGGAACCCACATGAAATACGAGCGGCAGGCCGGTCGTAAGCTGGGGATTGGCTTCCTCCAGCGTTTTCAGGAAGCTCTTGAGCCCGGGACCGGCATAGGCATCCACGGCCAAAGGAGACATCAGACCGAACTTAGCGTAAGCGCCGGCCGAACAGCCCGTGGCAATGACAAAGACATCGTTTTTGACCAGTTCCTTAAGGACAGTCACATGCCCTTCGTCTTGCGGGCGTTTCAGGTTATTACAACCGGCCATCAGAGCCACGCCTTTAAGTTGGCCGCTCAAAATCGCGTCTGTCAAGACGGACATGGGACGGTCGGGATTGACTTTGGCCATAATGTCGGTCAGCGCTTCTATGCTGAAGCCGGCAACCAGTTTATGCCGTTCGTTGGGAATGGAAATCTTCTTCGGGTCCCTGTGTTTGTAGGCTTCAATGGCAATATTGACGAGCTTTCTGGCGTCTTCCGCAGCAGTCTCGGCACTGAAGGCCAAGTGCTGAGCCGACGGAATCTTCATAATAGCTTCGGTCGTAATGATCTTGGTGTGGAAGCATTCGGCTACCGTCTGCACGGCCGGGTAAATACACTGGATGTCAACCACCATTGCATCCAAAGCCCCAGTCATGATCGCCATTTCCTGGGAAGCGGAAGATGTGGCAAGATAGACACCCTGGCGCATGAGCAGTTCATTACCGGTACAGCAAATGCCCACGACGTTGATTCCTTCGGCGCCGACTTGCTTGGCTTCCGCCGTCATCTTGCGGGCAGCTGCCACGACCATTTCGCTCAAGACCGGGTTGTGCCCGTGCATGGCGATGTTAACCATTTTCGGATTGATTACACCCAGATTGGATTCGGAAACGATAGGCTCCGGCGTGCCGAACAGAACATCGCTCAGAGTCGTACCGATATATTCACCGGCCAGGTCGGCCAGAGATGTTTTCAACCCGCCGAAAATGATATTGACCGGGTCGGCATCCACGCCCATAGCCGTCTGGGCCAGCATCTCCGTGACCGTCCCGTCAATGGCCCGAGGCATGATATTGGTGTGTTTGAATTTCCGGCGCCGTCCTTCCGTGAGGAAACTGTCCAGGAAAGCCAAGGGGCGTTCCTGATAACGGCCAAAATCCGCGTAGCCTAATTCGGCCACATCGCGCAGAATGTCGATGTCAGATCTGTCGAGCGTGGCAATCCCCAGTTTTTCAGCCAGCTTATGCAGCTTGGCCGGAGATTTAATTTGATAGTCCGGAGCGTTCCCCTCCACTAATTCGTGGACTGTATGCAAGACATGCCGGGCATGTTCCGAGTGGGACGCGGCGCCGCCGGCAATCAGGCGAACCAGGTTGCGGGAAACAATCGTATAAGCCGTCGCTCCGCAAATGCCTTTGCTGGCCGGTCCGTCGTCTGCCTTGACCCGGCAGGGTCCCGCGATGCAAATGCGGCAGCAGACCCCTTTGTAGCCGAACTGGCACTGTGGCTGCTGCGCAACAACCCGGTCAAAAACCGTCTCGACATTGCTGTCGTGAGCAATTTTCAGCATTTCCAGCGCTCCCGGATCAGTCGTCCGGAGCGGGTTTTTCGGTTCAAAAACACGCGGTGCGCCGGACGGCCTGGCCGTATGTGTCAATTCCCGATATCTTGGCATATTGTTACCTCCTCTTTCTAAAAAATCTTCGCCTAATTATGGAAAACTCAACACGTTAACCTTGCGGCTCATCTCCCTTCCCCGGTGATTTCCTGATAGAGTCTTTCTAGTTCTACCCCTAGAGACCCTTTGGGCAACTCTTCATTGCCAGTGTTGAGCGACATTTCCAACAGTTCTTCGTTATAAGGGATCATGCCAATGAGTTCTGTGGAAAAGTGGTCTCTAAGAAAACTTGCGTCTTTATCATTGCGGACTTTATTGCCGACAACCACGATGCGGGGAATCTGGAGATCAAGAGCGAGCTTGCGAATCACTTCCACCGTTTGGACACTCACCCGGCTCGGCTCCGTCACAATCACCAAGACGTCCACCCCTTGGGCGGTACCCCGGGTCAGTTGTTCAATTCCCGCCCCCAGGTCCAAGACGACCGTATCCTCCTCCGTCAAAATCAAGGAGTTGATCAAGGCGTGAAGAAAGCTATTCTCTTTACAGTAACAGGAGGTCCCTCCTCCTTTGATGTTTCCCATGCGCAGAAACCGGATCTGACCCAGCGGAATCGAGTAATCGTCGAGGATGTCGTCAACCTTCGGGTTCAGAGGATAGAAAGCACCGCTGCCCCCCATGCGTTCCTCGACCAGCTCCTTCATATCCACGATGGGTTTCAAATCAGCCAGAACCCCGTCATCAAGCCCCAGGATCGTTCCCAAACTGGCATCCGGGTCGGCATCGACGGCCATAACGTTGACCCCTTTGCCGGCCAGCCAGCGCGCCAAATTCGCGGCCAGCGTGCTTTTACCCACTCCGCCTTTGCCGGCAACCGCAATCTTCATGATGAGTCGGTCCCTCCTTACTCCGCTGTCTTTTCCACTCTGCTGTCTTTAGCCGTTTACGCCGCTGTTTTAGCTGACGTGTCTTTTCATACAGGACGGAAAAATAGAATCTGTAGATCACATCACCTATTTTACCACTATTCTTCGACGAATCAATAAATCCTGCAAACATTCCCAAAACATTGAGAATAATTTTCTCTTGCGCTTAACGGTTCTTTTTGGCCGGTGAAAAGTTTGTTCCTCGCTTTGAATGTTCGCTCCCGACCAGGAAATTTCCTTCTTTGTGAAATAAAAATCAATTTGGACTATTTTTTGTATATACTTATGGCTCCTTGTTTCCTATATTTTTTTGTAAAATATTTCAGAGGCCAACATATGGCGGACGGTCGGCGGACGCTGTCATAAGTCCTCCGGGTTCCATACGACGCCCGCCTTTGGCAGGGTAGAAAGCTTAAATAACTTTACCAGGTCGCGGGCAGCCGCCGGTTCCGGCCCGGGCAGCCAGCCAGCCCAAAACGCAAAAAGCCCTAAGATAGCTTCGGGTCTGACCCCGCGGGCGCGCAAGGATTTGAGGCTGACACCTCCTTGGCTTTTGGCCAGGCGTTTACCGTCCGGAGTATAGACCATGGGAACATGGACGAACCGAGGCAAAGGCCGGTGCAAGGCCTCATACAAGGCCACCTGCTGGAAAGTCGCCTCCAGCAAGTCCGCGCCCCGCACGATGTGGGTAATTTGCATGGCGATGTCGTCCGCCACAACTGCCAGGGGATAGGCAGGGACGCCGTCGCTTCGGCGCAGAATGAAATCCCCCGCCGCGAAGTCCATATGCTTCAGTCCGTAGACCAGGTCAGTGTAAGTAAGATCCCGGCGCGGCTGCCAGTAAAACCTCAAGGAAGACTTCTCTCCCCGACTAATCCTGTTCTGAACTTCAGCCTCGGACAGACGGCGGCAGGTTCCCGGATACCTCCACACGCCTTCCACTCCGTGGGGCGCCCGTGATGCCGCCCGGATGTCGGCTCGGGAGCAGAAACAGGGATAAACGAGTCCCTGAGCTTGAAGTTCCGCCAAGGCAGCCCTATAGAACTCTTCCCTTTGGCTCTGGTAATACGGACCGAAGCTCCCCCTCACTTCCCGCTCACCCGGAAAAGGTCCTTCATCCCAATCCAAACCGAGCCAGAGCAAGTCTTCCATGATCCCCCTGTAAAACTCCGGACGCGTGCGTTCAAGATCCAAGTCTTCAATGCGCAAAACGAGTCTGCCCTGAGCCCGTCTCACTTGGAGCCAGGCCAGGAAAGCCGTCCAGGCGTTACCCAAATGCATCTCCCCGCTCGGGGTGGGCGCAAAACGGCCGCGGACAGTTCCAGCCATCTAGATTAGGCTCTCCATTGCCTTGCCGGCCCAGGCGGAATCGTTTAACAGGGCACGGCCGACGCCGATTAAATCCGCCTTATTCTCTTCAAGCAGCCGTTCCGCAGCCATCGCCTCCGTGATTCCCCCAGTCAAAATGACGGGCAGGGAAACCGCTTGCTTAATCGCGGCCGCCCAAGGAGCGAAATAACCTTGAGCGTTCAGCCCCGGCACACTATAGCCGCACATACCTCCGGAGATGTCCAGAATATCAAGCCCGGCCTCCGCCAAATAGCGGGCCGCCCGGCAACTCTCTTTGAGCGTTACCCCGCCTTCGGTACAGTCGGACGCACCCCAACGCATCAGGACCGGGTAATCCGGACCCACCGCTCCCCTGACCGCTTCCAGAACTTCCAGGTGAAGCCGCAGCCGGCTGCGCAGTTCCCCGCCGTATTCATCGAGTCGTCGGTTGGTCAGAGGGGAGAAGAACTGATTGAGAAGATAGCCGTGAGCCGCGTGAATCTCTACTCCGTCAAAACCCGCCTCTTTCACCCTGCGGGCCGCCTCCGCGAAACTCTCGATTATCTGCGCAATTTCCTCATGATTCAACTCCCGGGGCAAGCCGCCTTTGCGTGGATTGGCTACTGCCGACGGCCCCACCGGGGTCTCACGAATGACTTCCTCGGATGTCGCGCTTCCCGCATGGTTGATCTGCATCACGGTTTTCGGCCCGTTCCGGTGGATCTCCTGCGCCAGCCGTCTCAAGCCGGGGACCGTTCTCTCTCCGGCCACCGACAACTGCCCCAGACTCGCTTGCCCCAAAGGGCTGACGTAACTGTGCTCTATGATAATAAGTCCCAAATAGCCGCCCAGCGACTTTTCCGCATAATAATCGATCAGACTGCCGCCGGCCGTCCCGTCCTTCTCAGCCTTGGCCGTGGCCATGGGCGGCATGACGAGCCGGTTGGTCAAATGAAGGGAACCCACATCCAAAGGCATGGTCAATTTGTACATAGAAAGAACCTCCTTGACTTAACCTTGACTTGACTTAACTTAACTTAAACTTGACTTAAAAGTGATGCTTATAACCGCGGCCATCCTACGGCCAGGGTAAATAGGCTAAGCCCAAAGCACCCTGACCGACGTGAGCAGCAATCACCGGCCCGGCTCCGAAAACCCGAATGTCCTGTTGCGGGTACTCCCGCCTCAATTCGGAAGCAGTCTTTTCCCCCAAGTCCGGACTGCCCACGTGCTGGACACAGATCCTATGAGGCCTGCCGCCGGCCAAATCTTTAGCCAGTTCGTCTTTGACGCGTCCCCAAGCTTTGGCCCGGGAGCGCACCTTGGCAAAAACGTCTATTTGCCCCTTGTTATTGACGCAAAGGATCGGCTTGATCTGCAGCAAAGTACCCACAACTGCCGCTCCCCCTCCGATCCGGCCACCCCGGCGCAGGTTTTCCAGAGTCTCCAAGATAAAGTACAGTCTGGTTTGCGTCTTCAAATCTTCCAGGTGTTCGACGATCCGCCGCACCGGGACCCCCGCTTCAGCCCACTCTGCCGCGGCCCAGGCCAAAAGACCGAAAGCCAGGGCCCCGGTTCCGGAGTCAACGACGTGCACATCGTGCTTTGACGCGAGGTCCCGGGCCATGCGGGCAGCCACTACCGTCCCGCTCAAGCCTTCCGACAAATGCAGGCTGACGATACTCTCGGCCCCCGCGGCAAATAAATCCTCATATACAGTGAGGAAATCACCGACCGAAGGCTGGGAAGTCGTCGGGAAACCGGAGATTTGCCGGAGTTTACCCAGGAAATCCAACGTGCCGATCTCTGTTTCGGTAAAGGTTTCTTCCCCCACTGTCACTTTGAGGGGAACAACCCGGATATGAAACCTGTCCAGAATATCCTGGGTCAAATAGCCGGTAGAATCCATCACCACAGCCGTTTTCCGCAAAAGTTTCCCTCTCCCCCGTAAATGCATTCACGATAGATCCTAACCGGTCGCTTCAGCCAACCTCTGCCGTTGCCCCGCGCATCTCAGGGCTGATCGCGACTTGGCATCTTGCTTACGGTCACAGACCGGATTTGCGGCATCTTTCGCCTTGGCTTTTGACCATCCCCTACAGTATAGCCAAAAAAGCCCAAACAGTATAGCCGAAAGACTGCTAAAAGATGCGAGGCGCCCGAAGAGCCGCAAGGGTCTTAAACACTCCGCAGGGTGCTCAGGGAATCTTCGGGGAGCCTAAAGAAATATTCAGCTCAGCCCTTAAAGGACGGGCAGAAGCCTTGACACCCTTGTTCCGCTTTGGTAATATAATACTCGTTCGGTTTGACGGGGCGTGGCGCAGTTTGGTAGCGCGCTTGGTTCGGGACCAAGAGGCCGCAGGTTCGAATCCTGTCGCCCCGACCATCTCTAATACCACTCAAATGCAGTTGCAGCCGGGGCTTGAGCCCTTTTAATTTTTATCATTTTTGAGGTTTGGACAGAGTTTGGACAAGTTTCTGTGAGTCAGGCAATATTAAAGTTATGACCCTCTTTTGACTTTCTCTTGACCTCTTTATGGGCCCTCTTTTATGGTTTTATCTAACAGAGCATGTTCTTTTTTGGGGGGCAGGCGTCTGCAAGAGCCCGAGAGTCAGAAATTAAAGGGCTTTTTCGAGTCGCCACGTTATTTTCCTGTTGGGGGTAAGGCAAAATGCTGCAAGGCAAAAAGACGTCCCTGCGTCCGCTGGAGGAAACGGATCTGGAAGTGCTTCAGGCCTGGTACAATGACCAGGAAGTTAACTTTTGGGCCAACGCGGCTTGGCCACTCTCTACGATGTTCAACAAGGATGCCTTGGCCGAACGCATTTTTCAATCCGGAGAGGCCGGGGCAGGGTTGAAAGACGAATACCGTTATGCCATCCTCACGGATGACAAAAAAATGATTGGCTACACCGGTTTCCGTCAGATGAACATTCCTGCCCGTTCGGCCACCTTATTCATTACGATTGGGGACAAAGCTTACTGGAGCCGGGGCTATGGTTCGGACGCCCTCTTCACCTTGGCCCAGTATCTCTTTCGTCAATGGAACTTTTATCGCTTGCAACTTGACACTTGGGACGGAAATGTCCGGGCCCTGAAAGCTTATCAAAAAGTGGGATTTCGGATTGAAGGCCGCCTGCGCGAGGCACGTTACGTTTTAGGACAATACCGTGATGCGGTTCTTCTGGGGATGTTGCAAAAGGACTTCTTTGCCGACCATCCCGATCTTGCCGCGGGCGGGATACCTGGGGAACAGAACTCTTGAGCAGATCTTGAGACTTTTGAGCTGCGTGTAGCCTTAGTCCATAGCCACTACACCCAAGACTCTTGAGCATGGGGCTTGCCAAAAAACCAAAAGTGATCTAAGATAAAGCCGACATGAATGTTCAGTCAAGTACCGAGCGGTTACGAGCCTGATTTCATCGACACCTTTCAAACACAAATCATTCAGCCATCAACCGCATATGTGTTTTGCTCCTCTGGGGATAGGTGAAAATCCTTACCGGCGGTAAAGCCCGCGAGCCGTTTTGGCAGATCCGGTGTGATTCCGGAGCCGACAGTTACAGTCTGGATGGGAAGAGGGAAGGCCGGCTTAGCAGTTGGCTTTGTTTTCCTGCTTGCGTTGCGGCACCCGGAGGATTTCGGGTGCCTTTTCTGGTGCGCCACGCATGACGATTAACTTGACGGTGAAAGTCCGTTATGGGGGTATGTAGCGACCAACCATTAGCTCAAGGCAAGGGTGTCCATTGCGAGATGGAATCTGAAGGAAGCCGGCGGCAAAGTTCCGCCCCGAGGAACACGAACAATATTAGGCGCGAAATGTGGGGTAAGACTGCCATACAAGTTGAAGCCCAAAAGCTACACGGACACGTCAGCGTAAATGTTGCGGGGACATGGAATGAAAGTGAATCGTCTTACCGTGGGAGGCCTCACGGACGGGTGGAAACGGAGTAAGAAGCCCGGTTGAAACAAGATTTGTCGTGAGGAGTCAGCAGAAGCCATAGTACAGAGGTGTCCCGGACACCGACGGAAGGGCGGAACCAAAGGAGGTGTGGGTCAATGAAAGTTACCGAAGGTGGTAATTTAAAACACAGACAACTTTGCTTTAAAGACTATCTGCAAAGGTCATCTGCGGAACAGAGAGAGTATGCAGAAGTGTGCGTGCCACCCAGGATGACCAAAACCGACAACACCAACACAGACGAGCAGACAGAGAAACTGCTAGAGGAAATTCTCAGCGCCGAGAACCTTAATCGAGCCTACTACAGAGTGAAGGGGAACAAAGGCGCGGGTGGAATCGACGGTATGCAGGTGGACGAACTTCTACCCTACCTGAAAGGACACAAGGATGAACTTTTGCAAGCCCTCTGGGACGGGAAATACCGTCCGAAACCCGTACGGAGGGTAGAAATACCCAAAGAGAACGGGAAAATGAGAAAGCTGGGAATCCCTACCGTCGTGGACAGACTGATCCAACAGGCCATAACCCAGGTCCTTTCGCCAATCTTCGAAAGGCAATTCTCAGACAACAGCTATGGGTTCCGACCTCAACGAAGCGCTCACGACGCGCTAAGAGCATGTCAAAGGCATATCACAGAAGGCTTTGTCTACGTCGTGGACATGGACTTGGAGAAATACTTTGACACGGTCAACCAAAGCAAACTCATCCAAATCCTCTCAGACACCATCAAAGATGGACGAGTCATATCCCTAATCCATAAATTCCTCAGAGCAGGGATTATGGTGGACGGACTATTTGAAGAAAGTCCGGAAGGCGTACCCCAAGGGGGGCCCCTTAGTCCCTTACTTGGAAACGTCATGCTAAACGTTTGTGACCACGAGCTAGAAAAGCGTGGGCATCGCTTCGTACGCTACGCGGATGACATGATGATTTTCTGCAAAAGCGAGAAAGCGGCCCGGCGAACGCTAGACCATATTGTTCCTTATATCGAAGGGAAACTATTCCTCAGAGTCAATAAGGAGAAAACAAGCGTGGCACACGTGAGGAAAGTCAAGTATCTGGGATACGGCTTCTACATCCACAAAGGAAGAGGACGACTGAGAATCCACCCGAAAAGCATCCTGAAGCTAAAGGACAAGATCCGGAAAGTCACCGGACGGAGCAACGGGATGGGAATCGAGGAGAGAAAGGCAAAACTCAATTACATCATCCGAGGATGGACCAATTACTTTAAACTGGCAGACGCCAAAGCGTTACTCGGAAAAATGGACGAATGGCTACGAAGTCGAATTCGGATGATCACATGGAAACGATGGAAGAGAGTACGCACACGATACGCGAACTTGCAGAAGCTTGGCATCAAGAAGGAGCAAGCATGGATGTGGGCAAACACAAGAAAGGGCTATTGGCGAGTAGCCCATAGCCACATTTTGACAATGTCCTTATCCAACAAACGCATCGAACGCGCAGGATACCCCAGTTTTAGTCAATGCTACTCTGCCAAATAACGTGTAAACTTTGGAGGCGCCGTATACCGAACGGTACGTACGGTGCTGTGGGAGGTCGGCTGGCCAATTAATGACCAGCCTCCTACCCGATCGCCGCGGGGGTCGACTGTCGGCGCAGGTTGTTCTCGCTCGCCGGCCGCAGGGGCCACGGTACCCGCATATCCCGGGTCCTCCCCCGATCCGGGCAATCTCAGAGGTTGCCGGGTTGCAGCCTTCACAGGCGGGCCGGAGACGGTACTGCACCGGCTCCGGCCGAACTGAGAAAAACGGGAGAAGTGACATCACGATGAACGAAGAAACAGTCTTTACACCATCAGACCGCGAGTATATGCAAAGGGCGTTGCGCTTGGCCCGGCAGGCCGAAGGGAGGACCGGCCCCAACCCCATGGTAGGCTGTGTCATCGTGCGTGACGGCGAAATTGTCGGCGAAGGATTTCACCACAAAGCGGGAACACCCCACGCCGAACTCCACGCCCTGGCAGCCGCGGAAAACCGTGCTCAGGGGGCCACCGCTTACGTCACTTTGGAACCGTGCTCACATTATGGCCGCACTCCCCCCTGTGCAGACGCCCTGATTCGGGCCGGTCTGCAAAAAGTCGTTATTGCTATGCCTGACCCTAATCCTCTCGTCGCCGGCCGCGGCATCGAACGCTTGCTCGAGGCCGGCCTGGATGTCAAGGTCGGACTTATGGCCGATGAAGCCGGGCGGCTCAACGAAGTCTTTCTCAAGTCCATCGTGACCGGGTTGCCGTTCGTGACGTACAAATCAGCCCTTACACTGGATGGACGGATTTCCACCGAAAGCGGAGACTCACGCTGGGTCAGTTCCCCCCAATCCCGCGAAGCCTCGCAGCGCTTGCGCAACCTTGCCGATGTTATTATGGTCGGGAGCGGAACAGTGCGGCAGGACAACCCTCGCTTGACCTGTCGCCTTCCCGGCGGCAGGGACCCTGTCCGCCTGGTCGTCGACGGTACCCTGAGCTTGCCGGAAGATGCCCAAGTTCTTTCCTCATCCCCATCTGCCCCCTGCATTATCGCCACCACTGCCGCGGCCAGTCGTGACAAGGCGGAACGCCTGCGCCGCCTCCGGGCTGTCGAAGTCTGGCTATACGAAACCTCCCGTTACGTCCCCTTGGAAACCCTGCTGCGGGACCTCGCAGCGCGTGGTTGGACGGCGGTTTTGCTCGAAGGAGGGGGCGGATTGGCAGGGCAGCTCTTGACAGGCGGCTTGCTGGATAAGATTGAGTTTTTTCTCGCCCCCAAATTCGTCGGCGGCAACGGCCCTTCCCCTTTCTCCGGATTCACGGCGGCCCGGATGAGTGACGCCGTTCACCTCACCGGGATCGAAGTGAGCAGGGAAACGGGCGACATCCACGTTACGGGATACGTTTCCAACCGGCGCGAACACTTCCCGCCGGGAAACCCACTCTTCTGAACGAGGTGTGAATGATGTTTACTGGTATTGCGGAAGAAATGGGCCAAGTCGAAAAGATCAAGGTCTTGCCTCAGTCGGCTCGCTTAACCGTGCGGGCACAAAAAGTTCTCGAGGGAACACGGATTGGCGACAGCATCGCAGTCAACGGAGTCTGCCTCACGGTCGTTGAGCAAAACACCGCCGGCTTCACGGTCGAGATTATGGCCGAGACCTTGGCCCAAACCGATTTGGCACAACTGAAACGAAGCAGTTACGTGAACTTGGAGCGGGCTTTGCAGCTTCAGTCCCGCCTGGGAGGACATCTGGTCAGCGGCCATATAGACGGAACCGGACTGATTGCGCGCATTGAATCCAAGGGGATTGCCAGGGTTTATGAAATTACGGCCGAACCGGCACTCGCGCGCCACATATTGCCCCGTGGTTCCGTGGCGGTTGACGGGATTTCCTTGACCGTCATCGCCGTCGGGGAAAGCAACTTTTCTGTTTCTCTCATTCCCCATACATGGAAAGAGACCACCCTGGGCAAAAAAGGTGTAGGCAGCCGCGTGAATTTAGAGACGGATCTCATCGGCAAATACGTGGAGAGATTTCTCCTGTCAAGCCAGGAAGCCGGCTTCAAGACCATCAGGTCAAGCGAGGCCGGGCTCAATGAAGCCGGGTTCGGGGCGGGGCCCGGTGAAACCCGGCCCGCCAAGGACCTCTCTCTTGCTTTCCTGAGCGAGCACGGATTTCTCTGACATCGCTGCCCGCTTTCGCGTTCGGACTTATCTGCAAAGGAGTGTAAAATATGTCTTTTAACACGATCGAAGAAGCTATCGAAGACATTCGGGCGGGAAAAATGATCGTCGTCGTCGATGACGAAGATCGCGAGAACGAAGGAGATCTTCTCATGGCGGCGGACCACGTCTCCCCCGAAGCCATTAACTTCATGGCGACTCATGCCCGCGGCTT
Organism: Acididesulfobacillus acetoxydans; assembly: GCF_902729405.1. Classification (GTDB taxonomy): domain Bacteria; phylum Bacillota; class Desulfitobacteriia; order Desulfitobacteriales; family Desulfitobacteriaceae; genus Acididesulfobacillus; species Acididesulfobacillus acetoxydans. The sequence goes on along the minus strand of NZ_LR746496.1, from coordinate 2,724,287 downwards.
GATCTGTGTGCCCCTAACGCAAGAACGTATCCAGGCACTTCAGTTGGATCCCATGGTCTCCCAAAATACCGACCCCCATGGAACGGCCTTCACCATCAGTGTGGACGCTGCCACCAGCACTACCGGGATTTCCGCGTTTGAGCGGGCAGCCACCGTCAAAGTCCTGTGCGACCCCGGAAGTCTGCCCGCGGATTTGCGTCGTCCCGGACACATTTTCCCCCTGCAGGCCCGCCCGGGCGGGGTACTTGTCCGCGCCGGACACACCGAGGGTGCGGTGGATCTGGCGCGGGCCGCGGGATTGACACCGGCAGGCGTTATTTGCGAAATCATGAATGAAAACGGAACCATGGCCCGAGTGCCCGACTTGATGGAATTTGTCCGCAAGCATGGGCTCAAGCTCATCACAATCAAAGACTTGATCCGTTTCCGGCGCCACACCGAAAAACTGGTGGAGATGGTGGAAAGCGTTCATTTGCCCACGGATTTCGGAGATTTCCAAGCCGTCGGTTATCGCAGCCTTTTGGACCGGAAAGACCACCTTGCCCTGGTCAAAGGCGATGTTGCGAACGGTAAACCGGTGTTGGTGAGGGTTCATTCCGAATGCCTGACGGGGGATGTCTTTCACTCCCGGCGCTGTGATTGCGGGGATCAACTCGCCGCCGCCCTGGAGCAGATCGAGGCGGAAGGCCGGGGAGTCCTCCTCTACATGCGCCAAGAAGGCCGGGGCATCGGCCTTATGAATAAGCTAAAAGCCTACAAACTCCAAGAGGAAGGGAAAGACACTGTAGAAGCCAATTTGGAATTGGGATTTCCCCCGGACATGCGGGACTACGGCGTTGGCGCCCAGATCCTGGCGGATCTTGGCATCTCCAAGGTGCGCCTGATGACCAACAACCCGCGCAAAATTGTCGGGCTGGAAGGGTACGGACTCGAAGTGGTGGAACGCGTGGCTATCGAGATCCCAGCCAAACCGGAAAATACAAAATATCTTAAAACCAAGAAACTGAAATTAGGACACTATCTCTATGAAGTGCGCTAACGGCCACTTGGGTATTTTCCCCGTTTATCCAATCGTAAGACTCCCACTTGTATAAGTGGGAGTGGGTTCCACGTACCCTTCGGTGGGGGTAGACTCCCCCACCGAAGACTCGATGTTCAGCTTAAGCTGAACGAGTTCACTGCTGCCGCGTCGCGACGGCGAAGTGTGAGCAGACTTATAACCAACCGATAAGAAAGGAAGGGTACCGTCATCGTGAAGATTTATGAAGGACAATTACTCGCGGAGGGCTTGAATTTTGCCATTGTCGCCGCCCGTTTCAATGAATTTATAACCAATAAACTCGTCAGCGGGGCACTCGATGCCTTGCGCAGGCATGGCGCCGGGGAGGACCGGATTGATTTAATTTGGGTGCCCGGGGCTTTTGAGATCCCTTTGACAGCCCAGAAACTCGCGCTTGCCCAGCGCTATGACGCCGTCATCTGCTTGGGTGCCGTAATCCGCGGCGCCACCCCCCATTTTGACTATGTGAGCAGCGAAGTGAGTAAAGGAGTGGCCAACGTGGCCCTGCAAACCGGCCTGCCCGTGATCTTCGGGGTCCTCACCACCGACAGTATCGAACAAGCTATTGAACGAGCGGGGACAAAGGCGGGTAACAAAGGTTTTGACGCCGCCGTTACGGCCATAGAAACCGCTAATCTTTACCGTTCATTAAATACGGATACCAAGTAATTAGGGATACTCCACGCAGTTAGGAATAATCCAAGTAATTAGGCATACTCCAAGCAATTAGGGATATACCCAGTAAATCCTTCTGTGCCACGCTCACCCACTTTTTCCTTAATAAGTCTCTGCGTCCAGTAAAAGTCTCTTGTCTTAACCCTGGGTTATAATTTACACTAATAGTCTAGAAGGCTATGTTTGACAAGGAGATGGGCGCTATGTCTTCGTCAAAGTTGAATGAAGAACAGGAAAAAGCGATGCTGAAGGCGGCATGCTCCGGCGATGAAGAAGCCTTAAATGAACTGATCGTTTATTATGAGCCCGAGATTCGCAAAATAGCCTGCAAATACTTCCTGCCCCGGGCAGACTACGAAGATTTGTTGCAGGAAGGCAGGCTCGCCTTGTACAAAGCCATTTTGTCTTATGAATCCGGGGCGGAGATCCCTTTCTTGCATTTTTTGCGTTTGGTCGTCAAACGCAAACTGATTGATAGTTTACGTGCCCACAATCGCCTTAAACACCTGAACTTGAACGAAGCCTTTTCGCTCAATAATTCCCTGTCCGACGAATACGAAGAAAGCTTTTTGAACGTCGTGGGGCACGCCGAAGACCCGGCCGTCTCGGTTGTGGCCATGGACGAAGCGCGTTCCCTGATTAAGGACCTCAGTCAGGGTCTGTCCGATCTTGAACGTCTAGTTTTTAAGTACCACTTCGTGGCAGGAATGCGACAAGGTGAAATATCCCGACGCTTGGGCTTGACGCCGAAATCCCTGGACAACGCGATTCAGCGCATCCGGCGCAAAACGGCTCTCTGCCGTTCCCGCCAAGCCGCCGGGTAAGCACCGGTTTGGCGGCCCGAACGGGCCTGTAAGTCTTTCCTGTATATCTTTATGGTTTTTGACCAACCGCTCAACCCTTTATGGTTTGTTGGACAACCCGTGCCCAAATAACGTTTCCTACACTGTGAACGCGTAGCTCTTGACTGTTTGTTTAAACGGTTGACCCGGACGGAAGGAGGTATTTTTGCGCATGTCCGTATCCGGCCCTCAACCCCCAACTGAAAAAACCAAAGGTCGCTTCCGAGCACGGCTTAAGCCGCCGGCGGTGCTTAAGCCGGTGCGGCAGAAATTACTCAGACCCGGAAGTCTGCTCATCCTTTTTGCAGTGCTTTTGGTTCTGACCGCTTCACCCTGGCTTTACCGCGAAAGTTGGTTAAGTCCTTTTTCTACCCTGGGCATCCCCAATCGGACCCTGCATCCCCACGCTTTCACGGCGGTCGGTTATATCCCGGCAGGTAACCCGGCCCATCCGCGTTTCACCGCGAATTTCTCCTTAACCCAGGACTTGTTGCGGGATTTGGAGGCGGCGAGCCTGGTTCCGGCGGCCCAAAACCCCCAGATGGCGGCGGACGATCCGGTGCGACATTTTGTTTTACATCGGGCCTCCTCCCGCTTCCATACCGCGACCGATTTCGCTTTGACCTATGACGACAACTCCGGCCTCGTCCGCTTTGGCGGAGAGTATTTCAAGGTAAATCAGGCTACTCAAGTTCTGCTCGACAGCCTGCCCGACAAAATGCAACCGGGCTGGTGGCCGTAACAGCGGTGGCGGAAGCAGCGAAGGCAAAAGGGAACAACAAGAAGACAGCGAGGAAATCCGGAGATGATAGGAACGCACCAAAAGATGGCGAAAGGCGGAGATTTCTCCGCCTTTCGCCATCTTTGATTTGGAATTTGCCATATTGGGTTACAATTTATCGTCCCCGTACCCCGTTTAGGCAATTCCTCCGGCTTTTGAAATCAATTCGCTGACTTTGGCATGAGCATCCGTAGCTTCGTTGGCCATGCGCAAGTAGCGTTCACGCAATTCACGGTGATGGGCACGTGTCGCGAAAGTCATAAAACCGGTCGCGGCGCTGGCCACATCCTTTTCGTAGTCGTAGAGCATATCCAAGTCTGTGAAATTTGCCATATCCAACCCTCCTTAGCGAACGGCCGCCATGCCGTTTTTCATATAGTTATTGACGTCCTCCAACCCTTTCGCTTGCTCTTTAAAGAAAGACTTCACGGAGGCATCCTGAGCCATTTCACTGTAGAGCAGGCATTTCTTCATAGCCACTTCATTTTCGATTAAGCTGCGGGTGAGCATCCCTTCATCCAGGAGTTTCTTCTTTTCCGTGTCGTTGAATTGCATGTGATTCCCCCCTTATCCGTTTTATGTAAAATTTACACTTTCAGGATGTGCAAAAAGACCGCGTTTTATGCGCGGCCTTTCTCACCTTTATCTTTGCCTTTATCTTTGCCTTTGCCTTTGTCTCCGTCGTTGCTGTCATTCCTGTCGTCGTCGTGACCTGGCAACTATTTTCATGCTCTGTCGGTGACACTTTTGGGGCGTGAGGATCCGCGTCTGAATAGTGACCGGCCGTCACCTCTGTCCATTATCCGTGTTTTTGTCGTCTTTATCTTTATCTTCGAACCGCTTGATCAAGTCGGAGAGCTGCCTGAATGAAGACGCCATTTCTCTCAGGGTCTGATCGTCAACCCCCCGCAGAAGCTCTCCCAAGAACTTTTCGTTGAAGCGGGGAACCTGTTCCCTAAAATGGGCCGCATGCTCCGTCAGTTCCACATAGACAATCCGCCGGTCCTCCTTGTCCCTCACTCTGGTCACAAAACCGTCCCTTTCCAATCTGTCTACAATTCCCGACACGGTACTGTTGGCCAGGTTAAGATGTTCGGCCAACTCAGAAATGGAAATTGAACCTTTGGTCACCAACGTGCGCAGGAGGAAAATTTGAGGAACTGTCAACTCGCTTTCCCCCGTGAAACGATTGAACTCCTTCTTAAATTGACGATGCATGGCTTTGAGAATATCGCCCAACACGAGTCCCAAATCCTGCGCAATTTCGGGAACGGGCCGATCAGGGCTTAGTTTATCCGGCCGCTCATCCGCTTTTGTCATTGCCATGGACTTCCTTCCTATTGCTTTGCTCTAGACTGAGGCCATCTCTTTAATACACTCTCCTCTTAGATTATAAAGGAAAGCGTTCCTTTTGTCCAAAAACCGCTGAGCAATAATTACCAAAGAAAGCCGTTGCGGTAAACAAGCAAAACCAGGGCCAAAAAAGCAGCTATTCCCAGTATAGCCCACTTCCAACGCTCGTCTCGCTGTCTCGCGTCCCGGGAGGCTGGCGGAAGTGAAGCCGGTGTTTGCCGTCGCCTGACGACGCTTTTCGCAGGTCCATGCAACGGAAGCCCGTTCTTGGGAAGTTCCCGCTCCGAAAGCTCCTGCTCCGCAAGCTCGTTCTCCGCAAACCCTCTCGCGGCAACCCCACTCTTCGGATTTCCCTTCTCAGCCGGGCCATCCTCAGGAAATCCGTTCTCCTTAATTCCGCCGGCCAGGAGCAGCTTGGCCCTGGCCGCCTGGGAAACAGGAACATAGATGTCGACCCCGCTGGTCAGCCCGTAAGCCAGTTTGAGAAACTGACCCGCTCCCGGATACCGTTTGAGAGCGGGAATCCCTTCTTCCTGCAAGAGACCCAGAACAATATCCGCCTCGACCTCCTGGGCAACCCCGTAAACCAAGACCCATCCAGCTTCCTGAACCATTTCTCCACGCTCCTTTCCCCCGCCGGAAAAATCTTCAGCCCCAAACCAAAAACCTCCCGGTCCGCAGAAAACTTTTTGATACGCCCCCACGGTCGTCATTGGTGACTCCAACGCTCTCGTCTCTAACCCCGCTGCCAATGGGGCAAGGAATATTCTCTCCAGCGCCGGTCGACCAGCTTGACGGTCTCCGGGTCGGCCTCAACCTCCCCGGGATACCAGGGTTTCATACGGGCGTCGATCAGGAGCGGTCCCCGCCGCACGGGCAGACTCTGCCGCACCTCCGTCTGAGCGTATATGTCCTGGGCCGGGTCAAACCGGGTGAACACCTGCCAGAGAAAGCCGGTTTGACTCTGAGCCAAGAGTAAGTCATCAACAAGTACCAACAAAGGCCAAGCGCTGAAACGCTCCGCCGGGCTGCGCCCGAGCCAAGCCAGAAGGTCCTCCGGCAAAGCCGGCGCCGCTGCATAAGTATCTCCCTGCAAAAGCAGACAGCCGGCGCAAAAGGACTCCACCCTCATAATGCCCGGAATAGGTCCGCCCGCATAATCGCTGGCCAAACGGCGCTCTGCCTCGCCCAAACCGAGCATGACCGCTTTGCTTCCCTGATTAAACGTCCTTCCCGTATAATCCAAGGTATCCATGGATGTATGGGGAATCAGGATGAAATCGGTTTCCGGCCGGAAGCGCGCCAGGATATGTTCTAACACCGCCTTAAAATCCCGAAGATCCAGTTCAACATCCGTGAGGAGCAAAAACTTGGTCAGAGTCAGCTGCCCCTCCCCCAAGATGCGGAAAGCGGAAGTCAAGGCTTCGCGGGCATAACTTTCCCGCACAATCGCCGCGGCCAAAGAGTGAAATCCTGTCTCCGCATAGGTCCAAAGAGCTTTGACCCCCGGCATGACCAGCGGAAAGAGAGGGGCCAGGAGTGCCTGCAGGTACTCGCCGATAAAGTAGTCTTCCTGGCGCGGCTTACCTACCACCGTCGCCGGATAAACGGCATCTCTTCTATGGTAGACCCTTTCAGCCTGAAAGACCGGAAAATCATGTTGGAGGGAATAGTAGCCGTAATGGTCCCCAAATGGCCCCTCCGCTTGCCGCACCCGGGCCGGAACCCTGCCGCAGATAGCAAATTCCGCCTGGGCAATCAAGGCGTGAGGGCAACCTTGCACCCGAACCCGCTCCAATTTCCCACCCATGAGGAACGACGTGAAGAGAAGTTCCGGTATGAATTCCGGCAAGGGGGCGATCGCAGCCAGAATCAGGGCAGGCGGCCCTCCCAGGAAAAGCGTCACCGGCAGGTCCTCCCCCAGGTGCTCTGCCTCATAATAATGAAACCCGCCCCCTTTGTGGATCTGCCAGTGCATTCCTGTCAAGGCCGCATCCTTGATTTGTATCCGGTACATGCCCAGATTGTGTTCATGTGTCCGGGGGTGCTCGGTGTAAACCAAGGGCAAAGTGACAAAAGGCCCCCCATCCCCCGGCCAACTCGTGAGAACGGGAAGCCGGCGCAAGTCGACCCTGTCCTCTTTGACTTGCAAGACCGGGGCCTTAACCGGCGCCACATTTCTCAAGCCCACCCGGGTCAACGGGAACAGCCACTTTCTTTCCGCCCACAGCCGTGGCAGCTTGGGCAAAAGCAGGTTGGGCAAGGAGGCTGCCGCCCGCCCCAACAGGCGCTCGGGTTGCGGACCCATAGCCAGATCAACTCTCTGGCGCGTGCCAAACAAATTCGTCACCACCGGATAATCGCTGCCCTTTACCTTAGTGAACAGTAAAGCCGGACCGCCGGACTCGATCACCCTGCGGTGAATTTCCGCCAGTTCCAGATAGGGATCGACTTCGGCCTCTATTTCCAGCAGGAGTTTTTCCTGCCGCAGCTTTTGAATGAAAGTACGCAAATCCGGAAACATCCGTTCACCTCGTGTTTACTGCGGCGCAGCCGCTCAATTTCGCCCCGGAACGCCAAATCACAGACCGCTCGGAACGCTAAGTCGCCGACCGGCCGGAGTGCTAAGTCGCAGACCGGCTGACTTCAGCCCGACCTGAGCGCCGCCAAGGCTTGGGTTGCCAGCATGCCGCACCCCTCTTCGATTTGGACCAATTCGTCGGAAGTCAGCTTTTCCAAATGAATGCCGGCACTGATCACCACCACTTGGTTGAGGGCACGGGCCAGTTTTTCCGCTAAAGGGCGAGCCACCTCTGTGTCTTTGTGTCCCGGAACAGGAATAATATAGGAATCAACGCCCACTCCCCGGCCGCTCAGACTGGGCCGGGGCAATGCTAACACCACCCCGCCCACATGCGCTTTATCCCCTCCGCCCAGGAACCCGTGCAAGCCTGAGCCTGTATCGTGAAGGAGCAGAGAAATCCGGAATCTCCCGCTGCCGGCCGCCAACTGAATCGTGGATTCGTTTGCCACAGGATACCCTCCTCAGCTTCATGATACCTTCCACCTAATTATACCCTCTTGCCGACGCTTCCGCCATCATCCGGCCCGGACAGTTCCGGCAGGGAAAGCAGGGCCGGGGCGAAACCCTATTCCGAACCCGGCCTGCCCATTGTCGGACACGCAGAAGTGGTACCGGAACCGGGCAGAAAAGAGGCAATGCGTCAATTCTCTGTTGTTGTCGGACATACAAAAGTGGTACCGGAACCGGGCCGAGCGTGGGCACTAAGACTTGACCGCACTGAATTCGTAAGATCCGTCAGCCGACAAATCGACACGTATGTGCGCTCCCTCTTGGAAGTCTCCTTGCAAAAGCTTAAGGGCGAGCGGATTCTGCAGACGCTGCTGAATCACACGTTTCAAGGGTCTGGCGCCGTAAACCGGGTCGTACCCCTCTTGGGCGAGGCTCGTTTTCGCTTTCTCCGATAATTCCAGGGTCAGCTTGCGTTCGGCCAGCCTTTTGCGCAAGAGTTTAAGTTGAATTTCCACGATTTTGCCGATATGCTCCGGGCCCAGGGGATGAAAGATGATCACCTCATCCAGGCGGTTAAGAAATTCCGGGCGGAAATAATGCCTCAACTCCTCTTGCACCCGATGGCGCACTTCGTCCTGCGCTTCGCCTTTTTCAGTCAACTCCTGAATAGCGGGGCTGGCGATATTGCTGGTCAAAATGACCACCGTATTCTTAAAATTTACCACCCGGCCTTGCCCGTCCGTAAGACGGCCGTCATCGAGAAGCTGGAGCAGGACGTTGAAGACATCGCTATGAGCTTTTTCCACTTCATCGAAAAGAATCACGCTGTAAGGTCTGCGGCGAACAGTTTCGGTCAGCTGTCCCCCCTCCTCATACCCGACATAACCGGGAGGCGCCCCGATCAGGCGGGCCACGGTATGTTTCTCCATATATTCGGACATATCAATTCTCACCATGGCTTGTTCGTCATCAAAGAGAAACTCCGCCAGAGCCCGGGCCAGCTCCGTCTTACCGACGCCGGTCGGACCCAGGAACAAGAACGAGCCCAGAGGCCTGTTCGGATCCTGCAGCCCGGCCCTGGCCCGCCGCACCGCGTCGGCCACGGCCCGCACCGCCTCGTCCTGACCGACCACCCGTTCGTGGATGCGTGCTTCCATCCGCACCAGCTTTTCCATTTCACTTTCCATCAGTTTGGTCACCGGGACATGGGCCCACTTAGCCACGACTTCGGCCACGTCTTGTTCCGAAACTTCCTGCTTGAGCAGGGAATCCTTTTTCTCCCTCAGCCGGCCTTCCGCTTCGCCCAGTTCTTTTTCCAGCTTGGGAATCACCCCGTACTGCAGTTCGGCGGCTTTATTATAGTCCAAGCGGGCCTGAGCTTGTTCCATCCGGGTGCGCGAGCGATCCAACTCCTCTTTCAGTTGCTGAATTTGGTTCAAGATCTCGCGTTCTCCCTGCAGTTGAGCTTCCAGAGCACTGCGCTCTTCTTTGGTATTGGCCAGTTCCTGCTCAATTTTTCCTAACCGTTCGCGACTCGCCTCATCTTTTTCCTTTTTCAGCGCTTCCCGCTCAATTTCCAACTGCATCACCCGCCGTTTGATCTGGTCCAGTTGATAAGGATCGGAGGTAATCTCCATCCTCAGCCGGGCAGCCGCTTCGTCAATCAGATCAATGGCTTTGTCCGGGAGAAAACGGTCGCTGATATAGCGGTCCGACAAAACGGCCGCGGCAATAATGGCACCGTCGGTAATGCGCACGCCGTGGTGGGTTTCATAGCGTTCCTTGAGGCCGCGCAGGATGGAAATCGTATCCTCCACCGTCGGCGCCCCTACGATCACGGGTTGAAAACGGCGTTCCAGGGCCGCGTCCTTTTCGATGTGTTTGCGGTATTCGTCCAAGGTGGTGGCCCCCACCATCCTCAGTTCCCCGCGCGCCAGCATGGGTTTCAGCATGTTACCCGCATCCATCGCTCCTTCGGCCGCCCCCGCCCCCACTACGGTGTGGAGTTCGTCGATAAAAAGGATCACGTCTTCACGATCCTGAATCTCTTTCAGGACCGCTTTCAGACGTTCCTCAAATTCTCCGCGGTACTTGGCGCCGGCTACCAGGGCCCCCATATCCAAAGCGATCACCTGTTTATCCTTGACGGACTCCGGCACATCCCCCCGCACAATGCGCTGGGCCAAACCCTCGACGATAGCGGTTTTTCCCACTCCGGGCTCACCGATGAGCACCGGATTGTTCTTCGTGCGGCGGGAAAGAATTTGTATCACCCGTCGAATTTCCTCATCGCGGCCGATGACCGGATCGAGACGTCCCTTGCGGGCTTGCCCGACCAGGTTACGACCGTACTGCTCCAGGGCATTGTAGGTGCCCTCCGGGTTATCCCCGGTCACGCGCTGGCTGCCCCTCACTTCCTTTAAGGCTTTAAGCAAATTTTCCCGGTTCAAGCCGCTCTCTTTAAGAATACGCTCCGCCGCCCCGCCGCCTTTGGCCAGCAGAGCCAGCAACAGGTGCTCCGTACTGACATATTCATCCCCGAACGAGAGCATCTCGTCATGCGCGCCCACCAGAACCTCTCTCAAGCGCGGTGAGACCCCGAGCTGCGGTTGGGCACCGCTCTGGCGGGGGAAACCCTCCACTTCTCTTTTTACTTTCGCGATCAAGCTCCCGGTCTGGATATTCAACTTGCCCAGAACTTTGGGAACCACCCCGTCCCCTTGCTCAAGCAGGGAGAGCAGCAGGTGCTCAGGTTCAACTAGGCTGTTACCGTTGCTCTCAGCCCTATTCTGGGCCTTGATGATCGCTTCTTGGGATTTTTGCGTAAAACGGTTTGTATCAAAAGCCATTTCCAAACCTCCTCATTCTCTGCCGGCAGTGTAAGAGCCGCCTCGCAAACTCCCGCGGATTGCCGGCAATCCCGGCCTTGTGGCTTCAGCCGGCTGAAACGGTTCCTCGGATGATTTCGCAGCGCAATCCCCGAGGGCCAGTCCGTGATCCGGCCGACGCCTTAGTGTCGCTTGTCCGCAAGTTTGCGCAGGGTTGCAATCTCCTCTTCACTCAACTCAGGCAATACGATCTTAAGTTGGGCATAAAGGTCGCCGTGTTGTCGGGGCTGTTCCAGTTTCGGCATCCCTTTCCCCTTAAGGCGGAACCTCTGCCCGCTTTGGGATAAAGGCTGGACTTTCAGGAGTACCTCTCCGTTCAAAGTCGGCACAGAAACCTTCCCCCCCAACACCGCGGTATACATGTCCACCGGAAATTCGACCTTCAAGTCATCCCCGTCCCGTTCAAAGAGGGAATGCGGCAGCACGGTGATCATCAGATACAGGTCTCCCCGGGGGGCACCGCCCAACCCGCTTCCCCCCTGCCCGGCCAAGCGTACCTTGGAGCCGGTGCGCACACCTTTGGGAATCTTGGCCTCAATCCTCTTGTTCCCGGTCTCAATGATCCGAGTCGTTCCGTGATATGCCTCTTCCAAAGTGACCTGGACTTCGGCCTCGGCATCCTGCCCCGCCTGATACGGACGCCTTCGCCTCGCCCCGGGACCCGGCCTGAAGCCTTCGGCGCCGCCCATACCAAAAATACTGGAGAAGAAATCCGAGTATCCCGCTCCCTCGAACCCACCTTCAAAACGACCGTGTCCCCCCAGGTCCCCGAAAATCTCGGCAAACTCCTCCGGCGACATGGTGCGGGTGTAAGTCCTTTCCCCCGGCCTGGCCTGCCAGCGATCCCAGTCAAAGTTCCCCCGCCCGCCTCGGGCTTGCCATTGCTGGTAATTCTGGCGCAACTCGTCATATTTTTTCCTGTTCTGAGGATCGACCACGGCCTGGTAAGCCTCGGTCACTTCCTTAAACTTTTCTTCCGCTTTCTTGTCTCCCGGGTTGACATCCGGGTGATACTTTTTCGCCAATTGGTGGTAGGCTTTTTTGATCGCCTTTTCGTCCGCATCGGCTGGGACACCCAAGATGGCGTAATAATCTTTGAACTCCATACGAACCACCCCTAAAACTCAATTCCGAAAAAAGCCGCACTATTACCCTGTTATTATATCCGCCCACAGAGTTAAGGTCAATAAAGGTCAGACATCTTGAAGGAAAATTTTTCTCAACAAGAGAGCAAAGAAAAAGGAGAAACCCGTACTAGGTTTCCCCCAAAAAATCCATAACATGATTAAAGCGCAGAAAGTCTGGAAACACCGTCGCAAACTCGGACCTGTCTTACCCTTGTGCGCCTTGCAGCCGGGCCAGAATCGCCCGCACCCGTTTCAGCCACTCGCTTCTCACCCGTTCGAAGCTCGCATCAAGGACCTTGGGATCCTCGTTCTTCACGGAAAAATAGAATTTGATCTTCGGTTCCGTCCCCGAAGGCCTGGCCATGACAAACCCGCCGCCTGCGAACGAAAAACGCAAAACGTTGGACTTCGGTAAGACCAAGGGATAGGTTCTCCCGGATTTTAGGTCTCTTCCCTGCCTGAGTTCGTAGTCGTCCCTCCGCTCTACCGACAAGCCGCCAATCGTCAGAATCTCCTCTTCCCGCAAAGTTTGCATGATTCGGGCCATCTCCTCCCGCCCCTCTTTTCCGGGCAAGGGGAAGGACTCTTGACCTTCCTTGTAATGGCCGAACCGGGCGTAAATTTCCTGAAGGACTTGCCAGATCGTGCGCTCCCCGTTTATCTTGTAATAAAGAGCCGCCTCTGAGAAGAGAACTGCGGCAATGACCGCATCCTTGTCGCGGACGAAGTCGCCCGCCAGATAGCCGTAGCTTTCTTCAAAACCGAATTGAAAGACCCCCCACCCGCCTTCTTCCATCTCCTTTTCCTTTTCGGCGATAAACTTAAAGCCGGTCAAGACATTCTCGACCCCGACGCCCAATCCCTCCGCCACTGCATCCGCCAAATCGGTAGAGGCTACGGTCTTAATAATCCGGGCTTTCTCGGGCAAAAGGCCGAGTTTCTTTTTTTCCGAGAGCAAATAGTAGGTAAGGAAGACGCCCGCCTGATTGCCGCTCAGCTGCCGGTAGGGTCCGCCTAGATATTCGCGCGCAACCACACCCAAGCGATCCGAATCCGGATCTGTCGCCAAAAGAAGGTCCGCTTGGCGCGCTTCTCCATACTTGCGGGATAGGTCCAAGGTCGAGGGGATTTCCGGATTGGGGTAAGGCACCGTCGTGAATTCCGGATCCGGTTTTTCTTGCTCCGGAACCACAAAGAGCTCTGACAACCCCAATTCGCTCAGGGCTCGCCGCACGGGCACATTGCCTGCTCCGTGCAAGGGAGTGTAAACAATGCTCAGCTCCCGCCCGTGTTCGCGCAGCAGATCCGGATGAAGTGCCAGTCCCTTGACTTTGTCCAGATAAACCTGGTCGACTTCCGCTCCGACATAGTGTAAGAGTCCCCGGGCCAGCGCTTCCTCCTCGGCCATGGGCTCCAGGCCCAGCCAATTCTCACGCGCTTCAATCTTGGCCAAGATAGCGTCCGCTTGTTCGGGGGGCACCTGTCCCCCATCCTCCCAGTACACCTTGTAACCATTGTATTCTTTGGGGTTGTGACTGGCCGTAATCACGATACCCGCCACAGTATGCAGGAAACGCACCGCAAAAGACAGCTCCGGCGTGGGACGAAGGGCATCAAAGAGATGAACATGAACCCCGTTGCGCGCCAAAACCAAAGCGGCCTCCAGGGCAAACTCGGCGGAATAGCGCCGCGAATCGTGAGCAATAACCACCCCGCGGGCTTTTGCCTCAGGTCCGTACTCGCTTATGTACTCGGCCAAGCCTTGCGTCGTTTTGCGGATGACATACTTGTTCATCCGGTTGGTTCCTGCCCCGATGATGCCCCTCAAGCCACCGGTTCCAAACTCCAAATCCGTATAAAAGCGGTCCTCAATCTCCCCGCGGTCTGAGAGTGCCAAAAGTTCCTCTCGCGTCTTCTCGTCAAAATAAGGGTCGGTAGACCATAATTGGTAGCGCTCCTCAATCACTTTTGTCGACTCCTTTCTCTGAACTATGCGCGCCGGACATCTCTAGAACAGGCGCAAAACGAGCACGGCGGATGTGCTCAAAACAGAGCTTTTCCGCAACAGTATAGCATATTTCGTCCGAGCAATCCTTCTCTTACCGCCGGGGGGACAAAAATTCTGCGGATCCCACTTTGGGCCCAACAAGCCATGATTCTGCGGACTTCGCTTTGGGCCCAACAAGCCGTGATTCTGCGGACCCCGCTTTGGGCCCAACAAGCCATGGTTCTGCGGACTTCGCTTCTAGCTCAGTAAAAGCGTGACTGCATCCTGAACCCTCTCCGCCGCCCCGGGTATTCCGACAATCTCGCCCGCTTTGTCAACGCCGGGAAAAAGGCACTCCCCCCCATACTCTACCTCAACCATGTTGAAAAATACCTGAATCGATTTCCGGGCACAAGCAAAGACATCTTTCAGCTTTGTTCCGGCGGTTGAGACAAAAAGACCGCGTCTTTCCGCCCGGTCCGCGACCACGGTATGTAACAGGTATTTCCGGGCCCAAAACGGCTGCATCCGGTCAATCATCGCCTTCGTTTGGGCATTTAAACCCATGAAGAAAATGGGGGTGGCTACGATGATGCGGTTGGCCGCCAAGATTTTCTGCTGCAGTGCCTGCATATCGTCCCGGATCACACACTCCCCACCGCTTTCGCAGGCCCCACACCCCCGGCAGGGCGAGTAGGTGAGTTTCGAAAGATAAATCGTCTCCGTCCGGTGCCCCCGTTCTCTTGCTTCCTGCATCGCTTGTTCCAACAACCAAGCGCTGTTACTCCCTTGGCGTGGGCTGCCCGCTATCCCCAAAACCAAATGAGTCATTGTCCAACTCGACTCCTTTCGTGGCCTGACAGTTACGCATTTTCTTGACTCCCGCACAGAACGAAAGCTCGCCTGCGCTAAGCCTCAAATCTCTCTCAAGGCCATACCTTTGTGCTGGTGTCTCCTTAAAATTGTGCCATCCCCCATATCACTGCATCGGAGCCGGGAGCCTATGTAAAAGCGAGTTCCTCACACGCAAGGAACTCGCTTTCATAATTGTTCAGGATTCATTTTAAAATAATCTCCTTCAGATTAATTATTTCTCCCCGAACGCGCATCTCTTGTCGGCTGAAGGTGTTCTAAGCCGACCGAAGCCAAGATGGCCTCAATGATTTTCTTTTCGTTTTGGCTCATACGTTTTCCTCCTTTCTTGCACCATTCCTTTCACGGTAATAGTAATATTATATCTGACTTGAATCCGTTTAGCAAGAGGTTTCTTCCAAAACCTTGTTATTTTTTCCTCTTTGTCCCACACCTACTCGCCTTTTTCACTCAAGCCACCTTCATCCTTCCTTACACCGCTTACCGGCCACGCCTTCCAATGACTGCTCGCGATATGCTTAATCCCCTGTTTGCGGCTGACAATCAACTTGATGCTTCAGACAAAATGTATCCTGTAACTGCTCTCCCCGGCTTCTCATATACTGGATAGTAGTCTATGGGACACTGCCATGAAAGAACACGGAAACAACTGAGCCAAAAGGAATTCACGTAGCAGCTATTGGCAGTAACGGCTGGTAGCTTACATAGTCGGAGGGCCGATGCGAAAACGCTCCTTGCGTTCCCGGGATGATGGTCGCGTCTACAGTATCTGAATACGCTCGATCAAGTGACACCAGTGATCCTGGCGCACAATGGCCAAAAGGGCTTACCACTGCCCCATTCGAACTCACAACCTATAACGCTCCACAGTTCCCTTTTGTGTAACGAAAAGGGTTCTCTTTAATAATAGGCAAAATGCAGTACAAATTTAGGATCAGGGGTGGCGTGTCATGACAGGCGAGTATTCACAATCGAACCGGGAAAAGGGGGTTAAAGAGTTGCGAATTCTGATACAAAAATTTGGTGGAACCTCTGTGGCTACGGCGCAAAGAAGAGCCATAGTGGCCTCAAAAGTTTCTGAGGCGGTTCACAGCGGATATTCCCCGGTTATCGTCGTCTCTGCAATCGGTCGCTCGGGGGATCCATATGCAACCGACACTTTTCTGAGTATCGTAAGAGGCATCTGTTCCGAATTATCAAATCGCGAATCCGACCTTCTAATAAGTTGCGGAGAAGTGATTTCTGGGGCTATTTTGGTAAGTACATTGAGTAGTCTGGGATTTAAAGCAACGCTGTTCACAGGATGGCAAGCAGGGATTATTACTGATGACAAGTTTGGGGATGCCAGAATCATACGGGTAGAGCCCGGTAAAATCCTGGAACAACTGACTCAAGACAAAATAGTGGTCGTCACCGGCTTCCAAGGCATAACAGAAAACGGCCAAATTACAACTCTTGGACGAGGTGGGAGTGATATTACCGCTTCGGCCCTGGGAGTCGCTCTTAATGCCACAGCGATAGATATTTACACTGATGTTGAGGGAATTATGACGGCGGATCCCCGGATTGTGGAGGATGCGCAGACAATAGATACCGTGACCTTTAATGAAATATGTCAAATGGCATACCAAGGGGCAAAAGTCATCCATCCACGTTCTGTGGAAATTGCAATGCAACGAAACATCCCGCTGAGAATCAAATCGACCTTTTCAGACGGACCGGGAACACTGCTTACTCACATGTATCCGGCTCGGAAGACCGGACCCGGCACTACCTCAGACCGTGCTATTACAGGAATTGCACATACGCCCAATATCGTACAACTCCGGGTCCTGAAAGGAGACAGTAAAGATCATCGTCTTATGAGCCAAAAGATATTTAAAGCGATGGCCCTTGCCGATATTGGCATTGACTTCGTCCGTGAACAACCTACCGCCGTATTCTATACGGTTCAAGATGAGGTGGCCCCCGAGGCCATCGACATCCTAAGCAATCTAGGCTTTCAGGCTGACATCGTTACGAGTTGTGCCAGAGTATCTGTTGTAGGTTCGGGAATTACTAACGTCCCCCGTATAATATCACAACTGGTAGAAGTGCTCGCCGAAGCGGGGGTCACTGTCCTCCAATTAGCGGATTCACACACTTCTATCAGGGTGTTGGTTCGCAAGGAAGACATGGTAGCGGCGGTCCAAACCCTACATAAGAAGTTTTGTTTACGCGTTTAAGGCGACGGGCACATTCCATGGGCCCAGGAATTCTTTCAAACCCGGAGGTTTGGGGGTTTCTCAATTAAGAAAGCTTGCCTCGCTCCCCGCGCTTAGGCTTCGGCGCCAGTCGGCTCGTTATACGCCCGTGCTATACGCCTGTGCGGAGTTTTCTAGAGGGTTCTTGTCAGATGCTTCGCTTTTGCTTTAAATATTCGCCTTGGCCGCACTCTTCTTGATAGAAAGCGTACAACTGTCAGCATCAAGAACCGCTTCTACGCCAAACGGAACGGTTATTTTGGGCTGGGAATGCCCGGCTTTAAAATTATAGATAGCAGGTTTCCCAAAAGGGGCAATAATTCCTTCGACGAGATCCATTAAGGATAAACTCGGTTTGCCTTCTTCGGGAACACAGTTATTCCAATCACCAATAATTACTCCGCTGCATTGGGCGAATTTCCCAGCCAATCTAAGCTGTGTCAGCATTCTATCCACCCGATAAGGATGCTCATCAATGTCTTCAAGAAGCAGAAGCTTGTCCTTGGTATCTATCTCATAGGGGGTACCCATTAATGCCGAAATCAGTGAGAGGTTGCCACCGACGATTGGACCGCTTGCCTTTCCTTTCGTGAGACATTTAATCGGTTCACCTGACGGGTTATTCAGCATATCCAGCGGTCCATTTGCCGTAATTGCTTTCAGAAAACTCTCCTTTGAGAAAGCGTCGAAGTCTGGAAGCATATCGGTAGTTGCCATGGGCCCATGAAATGTTACAAGGTTGCACATCTTGTTAAAGGCAAGGTGAAGGCAGGTGATATCACTGTAGCCCACAAATACCTTAGGGTTCCTCGCGATCGTCCTATAGTCCAGTTTATCAAGAATCCTCAGCGCCCCATAACCACCTCTCATAGAGATAATACCGGAAATCAAGGGATCGGCGAACATCGCATTCAGATCGTTAGCCCTAACTTCGTCGCAGCCGGCCAGGTATCCGTAACTCCCGCGGCAACTTTCCCCCACCTTTACGTTGAATCCCAATTCCAGTACTTTAGCTACCGCCGCATCAACTATTTCCGGCTTAGGAACCGGGCCGGATGGGGCAACCAGACCGACAGTTTCCCCTTTTTTAAGCGCTCTCGGTTTGACCATCATAGTAAAATCAGCTCCTTCTGATATCAAAGTTAAAATAAGCGAATTTCCGCCACGGACCGACTGACCGGCTGCGAAACTTTTGTCTCACCTGGAACTCACCCTCCTTGTAAGATAAGTATAAGGGTACACTACATTAGGCTTGTAAACCCGAAGCGCCTGTGGGTAAGGTAAAGAACGCCGAGAAACAATAGTGCAAGTCCTCCGCAGATCGCAAAAGTCGTGCGCGCCAGAAAAAGACAGGCAAGACAATACCCTCAATCGAAGACGAATGAGAGTATACGTCTAAACAACTTGGCCAGAACGAAAAGTCTCCCCGGCCTTCCGAAGGCCCGTACCGTCAGCTAAAAAATCGCAAAGGAGCCGATGAGGACTGGCGTCCTTCGATTCGGGAGGTATCGGGATAAAGCGATTGGAATGCCCTCGCCTATGGTCCGCCAAGGCCTGAAACAAGCCACAACAAACAGAGACCGTTTTGCGCTGGCAAAACGGTCTGGATTCTGAAGATATAATCCCGCAAAGCTCCTCCACCACTGAAAGATGAAAAATGAACCTTTGGGAACCTTTTACACGATCATCCACTGAGTCCCAAACGGGGCCAATCTGAATTGCTGAATTGAAAGCTTGCTCCGCTAAACGGAGTATCGACGCCGACGTTGAAATCCTCAAGACAGAATCGGCTGATCTAACTCAACCTTACCTGAACAGACCTCTCGCTTAATTCTACAGCTTCCTCCTACTGAATTGAAAAACCACCGAGAGCCATGAAGAAGACTAACCGACTTTTGACATCTCCCACGATTGAACGAACGCGTCACAGGACAGACTGACTTGGAGGAACTTTGCGGGAAAAGGTTCTGTATGACTTCTTCACTATCTGTAAGCCTATTATCTCTCCGCCCAACCCCATTGTCAAGGGGTATCCAAGCCGCCGTGACAATATTCTTCGCCCTCCCTCTGACCAGAGAGCTTAGCCTGATGCCCTCGGCTTCAGCCATAAGGAGATTTTGTATCGGCGCAGGTCCGGGCGGCTTGCCAACGGTGAGGATCCCCTATATGCTATAAGCTATATGATTCACTCCCCGCCGGTAAAGAGGGGCTTTCTGCCCGCCGGGAAAAACCCATGACTCAGAAGTCGAGAGAAGTAGTTATTGAAGGGGAACGAGTTACGAATTAAACAGTTTACAAGTTTGTTATGTTATCGAAAAAGAGGTGCTCTCACGTGTCCAAACTCAAGTTGATCGCCACCTCGGCTTTCGGGGTGGAATCCGTCGTCGCCCGAGAGTTGCGGCAGCTGGGTTATGACCAATTGTCCACCGAAAACGGCAGAGTTACCTTTACGAGTGATGAACTGGGCCTGTGCCGTTCCAATCTCTGGTTGCGCACTGCCGAAAGAGTCTTGCTCCAGGTGGGGGAATTTTCCGCCCGGACTTTCGAGGAGTTGTTTCAGCAAACCAGGGCCCTGCCTTGGGAAGAATGGCTGCCTGCTAATGCGCTTTTCCCCGTAGAAGGAAAATCAATCAAGTCTCAACTTCACAGTGTTCCCGACTGTCAGGCCATTGTTAAAAAGGCCATTGTGGAAAGGCTGAAGAGAAGCTACAAATTGGAGTGGTTTCCCGAGGACGGCCCCCGCTACACGGTGGAAGTCGCTTTACTCAAGGACACGGTCACCCTCACCCTTGACACTTCCGGCGCCGGCCTGCACAAACGCGGCTACCGTCAGTTGGCCGGACCGGCACCCTTGAAAGAAACATTAGCCTCCGCCATGATCCTCTTGAGCCGCTGGCAACCCGAACAGCCCTTGCTGGATCCGTTCTGCGGCAGCGGAACGATTCCTCTGGAAGCAGCCTTGATAGCTCAAAACCGGGCCCCGGGCCTAAAACGGAATTTTGTCAGCGAACAATGGCCCAACTTGCCCAAACAGCTGTGGCAGGAGGCCTGGCAGGAAGCATTGGACCTATGGCAGCCTTCTTTACCGCTCCGCATCTTCGGTTCGGACATCGACCCCGAAGTCTTGCGCTTAGCCCGGGTTCACGCTCAAGAAGCCGGGCTCGCGGAACAGGTTCATTTTCAGCGTTTGCCGGTTGCTCAAGTGCGCTCGCGTTTTGATTACGGTCACCTGATCACTAACCCTCCTTACGGAGAGCGTGTGGGGGAAAAATCAGAGGCTGCTCTTCTTTACCAAGAACTGGGGACTGTTTGGCGCAATCTCGCCACTTGGTCCCTGCACTTTCTGACCACTGAGCGAAAGCCCGAACAATACATAGGAAAGCGTTGGGACAAAAGCCGCAAGCTCTACAACGGGCGTTTGGAATGTCACTACTTCCAGTTCTTCGGGCCGCGCCCGCCAAGCCCAAGGCGTATACAAGATTCCGGCAAGGTGTCGTCCCCCGCTTCCCAGCTGGACTGAGTTTCCTGATCAAGCGGGCCGCACCCGGGGTAACCCGATATTGTATGAACCGCTTCACCCGCCCCCGAGCCTCCGGCAGGGGGCAGTTCGCAGCCGGGCAACAAACGCTTGCCTTAGATACTGGGCAGATACTGGGCAGATACTGGGCAGATACTGGGCGATACTGGTTCCGCCTTTCCTAACCTATGCCCCCGACACCCACATCGGGCTTGTCTCTGACCCCCGTCCGCTTTCTAACTTAAGTACCTCACTGGCGGTTCCCCCTTGAAACTTTTGATGTCCCCGAGAGCCCGCCGCACCTCGTTCTCCGGCCCTTCGACCGCTATGGTCACCGCGCCCTCCGATCCCCCTACGCCGCCGGCGGCAATGGCGCGTGCTTCGAGACCATAGAGGAGACCGAGAGCCGTGAGTTCCGTAACCACAGTCGCGCCCAACATGGGAATCAGACCGACCTTTTGCCCCAAAGCCTCGTCCGGGAGCGGAGTCAAGAACTCAAGGGCTGTGCGCACGTCGGGCACCATTTTTTCCAAGCCGATGGGAACGATTAAGGGGATTCCCCGGGCCAGGAGGATTCCCTGGGCAAGACCTATGGTCCCGCCGGCGGAGTCGGATACCATGACCGCCGCCAAACCGGTGTGGTCGAGGGCATTTCCTCCCTTAATAAAGACGTCACCGGCTTGCATGTTCGGCAGGTACTCTTTCCAGTGTATGGCCAAAGGCCGGCCTTTCTGCACGACAAAAGGATGAGTGGGGTCGGGAGCGGAACTCAAACCGGTTTTACCCTCAGTGACAATTCCCACCGTGTAACCGGTCTTATCCGGCACCTTCCGGTTGAGAAGTTCTTCCGCCACAAATGCGTTCGTCGTGCCCCCGGCAATAATGATCGTATGTTCGGCCAAGGCCTTCTTCACGGCGGGCAGGGCCTTCACTCCTTTGGCGATTAACCGTTTGGACTCACTGGATGTCAGGGTAAATAGAGCTTTCATATTATTTTCTACCTCCCGGTGATTAATCAGGGCCTTACCCCCGGCTTGGGTCTGACATCATCGCGTTATATACCTTTATATACCTTATATATCTTTATATATCTTTATATATCTTTATATATCTTTATATATCTTTATATATCTTTATATATCTTTTATATATCTTTATATATACCTTTTATATACCTTTGGCGCCGTCGTCGAAACACCCCTTCGCCTGTTCGCCAGTATTCTCTGAGCAAAAGCCTTCACTCCTTCCCCGCTTGGAAGCGGACCTCTTTATGAAAGCTGCCGCACTGATAAGGAGGTCCGACCTCACAAGCCTTCTTATAACACAATCCGACTCAACATGCAACCAAGAACCATCCTTCTGTCAGGGTCTTGTTACAGTCAGGTTTCTCTCTGCCGTTTCAACCCGGTTGCGACTGCATCTTCAGACAATGACCACGAGCAGTTCCCCGGCCCCAACGCCCTGCCCCTCTTTCACCAGGACTTCTTTGACCACACCGCTCCGGTCCGCCGGAATTTCATTCTCCATTTTCATGGCCTCCAAGGTCAGGAGAGGCTGCTCGCTCCGGACCAAATCTCCCGCCTTGATCTTGACGGCTGTCACCACACCCGGCATCGGCGCCACGATGTTTCCGTTCCCAGCCGAGGGCTGGGACGAAAACGACTTGGGCGACGGCCCTTGACTCGGCTTTTCTTGGCCGATTTCTTCTACTTCGACTTCGTATTCCTGACCGTTGACTTTAATCCTGAATTTTTTCATATCTCTCTCCTCCGCCACCCATTTTTCCCGCCCCACTTTTCAAATGCCTCCCATGCGCTCGTAAAGCCCGGCCAGACGCCACGAAGAACAGTTCCTGCCTGTGGGGCGGATCTTTCTCAGGACCCACCCCTCGCCGCTGTTCACCCCATACATTCTCAGAGCCGCGCTGATAGCTGCCACGACTTCAGGGTTCATCCCCGCCGGCGAAACGGCATTGTCTGTGTTTTCCGTCATTTTCCCGGCAATAAAGCCGGTATCAAACTCCCCGTTTTGGAAATCGGGATGAAGCAATATTTTAAGGTGAAAAGGGATCGTAGTTTTGACGCCGCGCACTTCGAATTCCTCTAACGCCCGCCTCATCCGGCCCAAGGCTTGGTTGCGGGTCCCGGCATGAACCAGGACTTTAGCGATCAAGGAATCATAAAAGGGGGACACCGTTTCGCCCCCAAAGACAGCAGTATCCACCCGTACGCCAAACCCGCCCGGCAGACGGCAGAAAGTGATTTCGCCTGGGGACGGCAGGAAAGTTACCGGGTCTTCGGCGTTAACCCTGCATTCCATGGCCCAGCCGTTCAGACGAATGTCCGCCTGACTGTAACCCAAAGGCTCTCCGGCCGCGATGCGAATTTGCTCCCTGACCATATCCAGACCCGAGACCAATTCAGTCACCGGGTGCTCGACCTGGATGCGCGTATTCATCTCCATAAAATGAAAATTCCGGTTCTTGTCGAGAAGAAACTCGATCGTCCCTGCTCCTTGATAGCCCACCGCTTTGGCAGCCGTGACGGCGACCCTTCCCAACTGTTCCCTCAAGGTGACGTCAACAGCCGGGGAAGGCGACTCTTCAAGCAGTTTTTGATTGCGCCTTTGGATGGAGCATTCCCGCTCACCCAGGTGAACCGCGTTACCGTAATTATCAGCCAGGATTTGCACCTCAATATGCCGGCAACCGCCGAGGTATTTCTCCAGGTAGAGCTGCGGATTGCCAAAGGAGGCCAGGGCCTCCGAACGGGCCGCTGCCAGGGCCGCTCCGAGTTCTCCCTCCTGCCGGGCCAGGCGCATACCTCTGCCTGCGCCCCCGGCCACCGCCTTGACCAATACGGGAAAACCGATCCGGCGGGCCACGCGGAACGCTTCCTCTTCGCTTTCCAGCACTCCCTGCGTGCCCGGTGTCACCGGGACGCCGGCCGCAAGCATGCTTTCCCGTGCCCGCGCCTTATCCCCCATCCGCTCCATGGCCTGGGCCTCCGGCCCGATAAAAACCAGTCCGGCCTCCCGGCAGGCAACCGCAAACTGCGGGTTTTCCGCCAGAAAACCGTAACCGGGATGGATGGCCTCGGCTCCGGTCTTCAGGGCGGCACTCACCATAAAGTCAATGTCCAGGTAACCGCGCACGCCCGGGGCTTTTACTGCCTCATCGGCCAGCCGCACGTGCAGGGCGGCCTGATCGACTTCCGAATAGACTGCGACTGTCTTTATGCCCATTTCCCGGCAGGTCCGGATAACCCGTACGGAAATCTCCCCCCTGTTGGCCACTAAGATTTTACTGAACAACTGCCTCATCTCCTAAAAGGGAATATTGCCATGTTTTTTTCTGGGCCGGGTTTCCCGCTTTTGCAGTGACATATGCAAGCTGTCGATCAAACGCCGCCGCGTTTCCCGCGGATCGATCACGTCGTCCACCAGTCCGCGGGCAGCCGCCACATAGGGGTTGGCGAACTTCTGCCGGTACTCGTCCGTCCTTTGCCGCATCATCGCCGCGGGGTCGGCGGCATTCTTGATCTCATCCCGGAAAATAATATTGGCCGCCCCGTCCGGACCCATGACCGCAATCTCCGCCGTTGGCCAGGCCAGGGCCACGTCGGCTCCCAGGGAACGGCTGCACATGGCCACATAAGCGCCTCCGTACGCCTTGCGCAGGATCAGAGTGATTTTGGGAACGGTCGCTTCGGAATAGGCGTAAAGGATTTTGGCGCCGTGACGAATGATCCCCCGGTATTCCTGGTCCGTACCCGGCAGAAAACCGGGCACGTCTTCCAGCGTAATCAGGGGAATATTAAAACAATCGCAAAAGCGGACAAAGCGGGCGATTTTGTCTGAGCCGTCGATATCCAGGCAACCGGCCAGGTATTTGGGCTGATTGGCCACAATTCCTACGCTGATGCCGTCTAAACGGGCAAAACAAGTCACCACATTCTGGGCAAAGTACTGGTGAACCTCGAAAAGGTCTCCACCATCCACCGTCAAACGGATGACATCCCGCACATCGTACTGCCGGGTCGGCTCCAGGGGTACGACGCGGAGGAGTTCGTCCTCCCGGGCAACCGAAGCCACCGGTTCCACCCAGGGCGTCTCCTCCATATTGTTTTGAGGAATATAACTGAGCAGATGCCTGACCCTTTCCAGGGTATCCTCTTCGTTTTGCCCCATAAAACTGGCGACCCCGCTCACCCTGTTGTGGGCTAAAGCACCTCCCAGTTCTTCAGTGCTGACATCTTCCCCCGTGACCGACTTGATTACCTGAGGTCCGGTAATAAACATCTGGCTGGTTTGTTCCACCATGAACACAAAATCCGTAATGGCCGGTGAATAGACGGCCCCGCCGGCACAGGGCCCCATGATCACGGAAATCTGGGGAATCACCCCTGACGCCAGAGTATTACGGTAAAAAATATCCCCGTAAGCGGAGAGAGCGTTTACCCCTTCCTGAATTCGCGCCCCCCCTGAATCGTTCAGGCCGATGAACGGCGCCCCGTTTTTCACCGCCAAGTCCATGACTTTACAGATCTTTCGCGCGTGCAGTTCGCCGAGCGCCCCTCCAAACACCGTAAAATCCTGAGAAAAGAGAAAGACCAAACGTCCCTCGATCGTGCCATACCCAGTTACAACTCCTTCTCCCAGATTTTCCACGTCCGGTTTGGTAAAGTCGCCAGTCTCCCCCTTCGTGAAAGCATCCGTCTCTACAAAGCTGTTTTCGTCCAGAAGCAGTTCTATCCTCTCCCGGGCCGTGAGCTTGCCATTGTCGTGCTGTCTTTTGATGCGCGCCTGTCCCCCGCCCAGCTTCACCGCTTCCCGCAAGTGATTCAGTTCCTGCAATTGCTTTTCAATGCTCAACAGTATTCCCTCCATAATCTCCGGCCCGCTGCACAGGTTTAAGAACGCTCTACCAGCTCAATCAGAGTCCCCAGGGTTCCTTTGGGATGCAGAAAAGCAACCCTGCTCCCGCCGGCTCCCGGTCTAGGCTCTTCGTCAATGACTCGGAATCCCTGCTCTTTCAACTCCCTCAGCTTTCCCTCGATGTCTTCCACAGCCAGGGCTAAGTGGTGCACCCCCGGTCCTCGCTGGGCCAAAAACTTCCCTATCGGACTGTCCGCCTGGGTCGGCTGCAAAAGTTCCAAACGGGTCCGGCCCAGAGGCAGGACAGCGGTATTGACTTTTTGTCCGGGTACTTCCTCACGGCCTTCACAAATCAAACCCAGTCTTTCATAAAGATTAAGGGCTTCCTCCAAATCCGCTACGGCAATTCCAATATGGTCAAGATGATCCGGCTTGAACTGACCTTTCACAAGTACTCCTCTCCCCTCAGGAACTCAATGACCTTTTCTCGGGAACATTTTGGTCGCATGCGTCTCCATGTCACACGCGTCTCTGTGTCACATGCGTCTCCGTGCTCGGATGCATCTCTGTCTCGAAGGCATTTGCCTGGATGCATCTCAATATTGAGTTGCTCTCTCATACCGCTTTTCCGGAGCCGCCGGTGAGACCAAATATTCACTTTAGAATTAACTTCTGAACTCATCCTAAGATTCCCTCTAAGGGAATCTTCTGAAATAATCTGAAATAATCTGAAATAAGTAGTGCAGGTAAATTCACCCCTGCCGGGCCAGTTGCTGAACAAAACGGACGATTTCAGCAGTCACAGTTCCGGGGCTGAATATTCTCCTGATTCCGGACTTCTCCAGGAAGTCCCGGTCTTCATAAGGAATTACCCCTCCCGCTATGACCGGGATATCTTCCGCTCCTTCCGCTGCCAACAACTCCGTTATTTTCGGAAGAAGGTGCTTGTGCGCTCCAGATAGAATGCTGATCCCGATCGCCTGCACGTCCTCTTGCAAAGCCGCTTCCACGATTTGGGCCGGCGTCTGGCGCAAGCCTGTGTAAATCACTTCCATTCCCGCATCCCTCAAAGCCTGAGCGATAACTTTTGCCCCTCGGTCGTGCCCGTCCAATCCCACTTTGCCGATCAGAACCCGAATTCTCCGCTGGTCCTCCATCTCCTGCCCCCCTAACCTCTGACAAAACTATCCTTCTCATAGGAACCGAATACTTCGCGCAAGACGCCGCAGATTTCTCCCAATGTAACATAATCGCGCACCGCGGCCATCAGATAGGGCATAAGGTTCTCTTCCCCTGCCGCCGCCCTCTGCAGCTGCTCCAAATGGGCCTTCACCACAGCCGCACTCCGTCCTTTTTTCAGAAGAGCCAGTTTTTCTTTTTGATCAGTTTCCACCTGGGGATCGGTTCGCCAAAGTCCTTGGGGAGGAGTTTCCTCACCGGCAAATTTATTGACCCCGACGACCACCTTTTTTCCCTGCTCGATCTCCATTTGATAGCGATAAGCGCTGGCCTGTATCTCCTTTTGTTGGAAACCCAACTCGATGGCCCGCACCGCCCCCCCAAGTTCATCGATTTTGTCCAGCTTACGCCAGACCTCCTCCTCCAGGTCGTTCGTCAACTTTTCCAGCAGGTAAGATCCGGCCAGGGGATCCACGGAGTCCGCCACTCCCAATTCGTGGGCAATCACCTGTTGGGTGCGTAAAGCCAGGAGGGCCGAACTTTCCGTCGGCAGAGCCAACGCCTCATCCCAAGCATTGGTATGCAGGGACTGTGTCCCGCCGAGAATCGCACTCAGAGCCTGAAACGCAACCCGGACGGTGTTCACCTCCGGCTGCTGGGCAGTCAAAGTCGAACCGGCGGTTTGGGTATGAAAACGCAGCATCAAGGATTTCGCGTCGACAGCCCCAAAACGTTCGCGCATGATTTTTGCCCAAATGCGCCGGGCAGCCCGGAACTTGGCGATCTCTTCGAAAAAATCAGCGTGGGCGCCGAAGAAAAAGGAAAGACGCGGAGCAAAATCATCCACCTTCAGTCCGGAGTCGATGGCTGCTTGAACATAGGCGATTCCGTCCGCCAGGGTAAAAGCGACTTCCTGCACTGCCGTGGCTCCCGCCTCCCGAATATGATAGCCGCTGATGCTGATCGTGTTCCAGTTGGGCAGATTTTGAGCGCAATACTGGAAAACGTCGGTGATCAACCGCATAGAAGGGGCCGGAGGGAAAATATAAGTTCCCCTCGCCATATACTCTTTCAAAATGTCATTCTGAATCGTCCCGACCAGTTTCTCTGGCCCAATCCCCCGCTTTTCCGCCACAGCGACGTACATAGCCAGCAGGACGGCGGCCGGGGCATTGATGGTCATCGACGTACTGACTTTGTCCAGAGGGATCCCGGCGAAGAGAACCTCCATATCGGCCAACGAGTCTATGGCTACCCCGACTTTGCCCACTTCTCCCTCTGCCAAAGGGTCATCCGAGTCATAGCCGATTTGAGTCACGAGGTCAAAAGCCACGCTGAGACCGGTCTGACCCTGCGCCAGAAGGTATTTGAACCGACTGTTGGTTTCCTCCGCGGTACCGAAGCCGGCATACTGACGCATTGTCCAGAACCGGCCCCGGTACATGTTCGGGCGAATTCCCCGCGTGTAGGGATACTCCCCCGGAAAGCCCAAATCCTCCGCATAATCCATCCCCTCCAGGTCTGACGGGGTATAGACCCTGGCAATGGACAGATCCGAATCTGTCCGGAATGTCTCCTGGCGTTCTGCGTTCTTTCCTCCTCGGAAATGACGCTTTTCCCAAATCTCCTTCTCTGTGGCCAGGCCACCGCCGCCTTCTTCCATTTTTCCTCCCCTTCCCACTGTCGCAAGCCCTTTGTGCCGAACTGCAAACGGCCTCTATTTTTTCCCGCGCAGAACACAATAGATTGTTTTTTCTATCATACCAAAATTTTGCGTCAACGTTAAGGGGTTATGCAAAGGCCTTGCTCTTTTTACTCTTTCCGGAGCAAAGCCCGCAGGGGAGCAAGGGGAAGCACCACTTCCCGCTCCGGCCCGAAAGCGTAGAGTGTGACCCGCTCCACTTCCACCCGCAGAAGCTTTTCCGCGGCGGCGAGATAATAAGCCATCTGCAGACTATACCGTTCCTTCAAGATCTTCCTCACTTCGTCGCTTACCTCCGGACCCGAACTCTCATCTCCATCGCCGACCGCTCTCGTCTGGCTCCGTCCGCCTGCCGGCAAATGATCGGTTTTGTAATCGACCAATTCGACCTTCTGCCTGCCGCAGCCGGGCTCGGGGTTCACCGGAAAGATCAGGGCATCCATTACCCCTTGAACCAACTGGGGCAAACCGCCTGCTTCCGTCGGCAGCGCCAAGGTGAAGGGAACCTCCCGCCTCACTTCTTGCGCGGTGAGCATACGTTCTCCCAAAGGGCCGCAGAAGAAACGCACGATACTTCCCCAAGGCAGTGAAGCCGCTTGTTGGGGTTCAAGGATTTCTTTCTCCGCCAAAAAATGCCGGTAGTCGCCCACCAGTCGAGCCAGGACGGATGGTCTTGCCCCCGTCGGCCTGCCCGCCAAACGCTCCGCCCAGAGCGCCAGCGGAATGTGCTGCATGGCGCTGTGCAGGGCAATTCCCCGTTCGGCGGCTGTCGGCTCTTTTTCCCCCTGCAGAAATTTAGGTCTCAGGACCGGCCGAGCCGCTCCCGGATGCGGGGACAAGCCATCCCCGTCCGCAGATTCCTCAAATTGGCGGCGTTTCAATTCACTGACACTCGTCTTAGCCGGTTCGACCGCTTCCTTTTGCCACGGATAGACCCAAGCCAGTCGTCTGGCAATCTCCGTCTCATAATCCTTAACGGCTTTTTCCGCGTACCCCTGCTCAGGTTTTTGCGCGTACTCGTCCTCAGGTTTTTGCGCGTACTCGTCCTCAGGCTTTTGCGCGTACTCGTCCTCAGGCTTTTGCGCGTACTCCCGCTCAGGCTTTTGCGCGGCGTCCCCAACCGTTCCTTCTTCCGCCCTGTTCCCGGACCCGTAAACGGCCCCGTCGGGAGCCGCGCCCCCTTCCTGAGCATCCGACGCCTCTCTCGTCTGCTCCCCGGCTGTCACTTCGCCTTGTCTTTCCTCGACCCCGAGGACTGGCCTGCCGTGCACACCATCCCCTTCCCGGGCGTCCGCCGTAGCGGCCTTTCCATCCTTGCTCAAGACAGCGGAGTCTCCCGTCACTTCGCCCAAAGCCCGTTCCTCTTCCCCGCAGCCCCGGTGAATGAAGACCTGCCAGACGGAATCCTCCCCGGCAAACGCGCCTTCGGCGCGTCCCGCCGCTGACCCGAAAGGCTGTTGTGGATGCCGGGCCAAAGCCGGCCCGATCCAATCCAAAAATCTGCGGGCTCCGCGCAACCGGCCGGCCGGCAGTGGGTCTTCTCCGTGTCCCGCCTCGGAGCGCCATTGCGCCAGAGTTCGGTCAAGATTGGCAATGCTGCCGTAAAGAAGGAGTTTCTCCTTGGCCCGCGTGAGAGCGACGTAAAGGAGCCTCAGCTCCTCTGCCAGAAAGTCCCTGCTCAAGCGCTGGCGCAGCGCCTGATGGATAAAAGAAGGGTAGCGCACACGGTGTTCAAAATCCAGAATCGGAAGGCCCAAGCCGAGATCTGGATGGATGAGCACCGTCCCCGCCAGGTTGATCGTATTGAAAGCCCGGCCCAAACCCACTACAAAAACCACGGGAAACTCCAAACCTTTGCTGGCGTGAACCGTCATGAGCCGCACGACGTTTTCCTTCTCGCTCAGATTTCTGGCCTGCCCCATGTCCTGCCCCTCTTCCCGAAAGCGCTCAAGGAAACGCAGAAAGCGGAACAGTCCGCGATAATGCGTTTGTTCAAATTGGCAAGCCCGATCATAGAGGGCCTCGAGGTTAGCCAGGCGCTGGGCCCCGCCCGGGAGAGTCCCGCAGTAGGCGGGATAACCCGTTTCCCGGTAAATGAGAGTGATAAGATCCGCTAAGGAATTGTAGACAGAGTAATCACGCCAACTCCGAAGACGGCGCCAAAATCTAACCGCTTTCTCCTTAACCTCCCGGGGCAGGCCGTGTGCCCGCTCCAAGAGCACGGGCCAAGTGGGCCGGTGACTCATCTCGGAATCATCTTCCCTCCCAATGTAAGTCTCTGTCCCAAGATCATCTTCCCTTCCGGGATAATCACCCAGCCCCGGGCATCTCTCCCTCCCGGAGCCGTTATCCCGGTCAATCTCTGCCCGGGATTGCCCCGCCTCCAAGGTCCCCGGTCCGGCGATCCCCTCCAGCTCTCCGGCCCGGGCCGCCAAGGTCAAAGGTTCGTAAAAGTCCCCCTCGGGCCAAAGGGCCCGCAATTTGCCGAGCTCGCTGCCGTTGAAGCCCGCGAAAGCCGACCGGAGCACCGCTGCCAGCGGAATATCCTGCCTCGGGTTATCGATGACCCGCAAGAGAGAGATAACCGTTTCCACTTCGCCGGCCGCGAAATAGCCGCTTCCCGTTTCAGCAAAAACCGGAACGCCGGCCCGGTTGAACTCCTCCACATAAAGCGGTCCGACTGAGGCCTGAGAACGCTGCAGGACGACGATGTCGCTGTAGCGCACCCCCCGGTACCTTTTCAACTCGGCGTCATAGACTTTGAACTCGCCGCCCTGTTCGACCATGGTCCGGATTCTTCGTGCCACCAGGAATGCCTCCTGACGGTTGGAGTCCCTTTCTTCCTCTTCGGGAGGTTCCCCGTCCCCTCCGGCCGAGGTTTCGGCAGCACCGGCTTTATCTGCGACACCCTTTTCCACTGCGCCTGCTTTATCTGCGGCCTCATGTTCCCCTGCGCCGGTTACCTCAGTGCCGCCTCCGCCGGACTGCGCCGCCGGGTTTTGCGGAGACAGCAAGTGAACCTCGATCGGGCCCTCCGCTGTGGTTAAGCCCGGCGTGCTCCCGGCATAAGCCGCCCCGTACCGCAAGGCCGCCCGTTCATCATAGGCGATCTCTCCCGCTTCCTCTGTCATAATCTGACGAAAAAGAAAGTTGACCCCAGCCACAATTTCCCGCCGGCTGCGAAAATTCTTGGCCAGGTCAATGACCAGAGACTGAGACTCCCTCGGCAGGCCCGGACCGCGCCAATGGGGAAAAGTACGGTATTTGGCCAGAAAAAGGCCCGGATCGGCCATGCGAAAACGGTAAATACTCTGCTTCACATCTCCCACCAGGAAAAGGTCTTTCCCGGTGCCGGCGATACACCGGATGATCCTTTCCTGGACCGCATTAATGTCCTGATATTCATCGACCAAGATTTCCGCGTATTCCTTCCGCAAAGTCTCCGCAACCCCGTTGCGGTCTGTCAGGAGACGCAAGGCAAAGTGTTCCAAGTCCTCGAAATCCATGATGTTGCGTTGACGTTTAGCCCGGGCCAAAGCCGCGGCAAAAGCGCCGGTCAATCGCACCAGCCCATCGACCGGACGAGCCATTTTATTCAGGCCCCGCACCTGGTCGGACAGTTGCCAAACCCTCTCCTTTTTCCAAGCCTCAAAGCTCTTCTTGGCGGCGTCACGCCAATGCTTGACCTCTTCAGTCAGTTGGGAATTCTTGTTCCCGCGCCGCCCGGGCAGGCGGCCGAAACGCACATTCTCAATCGCCTTAGCAAAAAGCCCCCATTTCTCCTCCGCGACGATCCGCATAAGTTCCCGCATTTGCTCCCGGTCTGCCGCCAGGGTTTCCCGGTAATTGGACGGACCATCCGCCCTCAAGGCCAAAGTTTCTGCCTGGCTTAACAAGGAGATGATCTCCGCTAACCTGTCCCTGATGCCCTCTTTCACACTTTGCCCCCAAGGACTCCCGAGCAAGGCAAACTCATCCGCCCAAGAGTAGGCCCGGCACAGGCTGCCCAACCAAGCCTCCGGCTCAGGCTGACTGCGGGCGAACTCGTAAAGACGCAGCACTTCCGCCATCAGGGGCTCGTCCCCCCGGTCTGAGCCAAACCCTTCGACCAACTCGAGAAAGACGGGGTCCCCCGCCTCATAGTTGGCCTCGAAAACGGCGGCCAACACATCTTGCTTCAGGATCCCAATCTCCTCCTCGCCTGCCACCCTCAGGTCGGGATCCAACTCCAGGAAGTAAAAATAGCGACGGATCAGATCAAGGCAGAAAGCGTGCAAATTCGTAATCTCCGCCCTGGGCAAGAGATTTAATTGACGCTGCAGGCGTTGCGAATCCTCCGGAGTACTCTCGGCGAAAAGCCGATCTTCCAAAGTTTGGCGTATTCTGGCGCGCATTTCCTGAGCAGCCGCCTTGGTAAAAGTTACCACCAGAAACCGGTCCACGTCCACTGCCTGCGCCCGGTCCAAAATACGCCTCAGCAACCGTTCCACCAGGACTGCGGTCTTGCCGGAACCGGCCGCCGCCGCCACCAGGATTTCACCCCGCTCCCCGATGGCTGCTTCCTGTTCCGGCGTCCACTTTTTCTCGCTCATTCTCTCGTCTCCTCTAACCAAAACAGTTCTTCGGCATCCGATCCCTCGGGCTGCCCCGGAGCGGGTTTTCCGGCGGCGGCGTCCTCCCGCAGTCTTTGCCAAATCTCCGCGTTCGCGAGCTTGGGCAGATGGCGGTAGCCCTCTTCAAAATGGCACACCGGCCGGTACGAACAATAGCGGCAAGCGGTCGCCTGGCCCAGCTTGAAGGGACGGATCCCGATTTCCCCTGCCAGAATCCGCTCTCCCGCGTCTCTGACAACCCGCCCAAGATGTGTGCGCAAAAGGGCAAACTCCTCACTGCTCAAGACTTTGCCTCCCTGCCTCAGAGTACCGTCCTTATTCATTTTCAGGCGCAAGAGATCGGACTCGCCTTCGGCCAGACGTCGGTCCATAGCTTGCAATACCGCCTGATCCGCCAAAAGGTAACCGTCAACTTTAATGGCCTTCAGCCTTCGTTCCTCCAGCTCGTCGTCCGCCAGCGGCAGTTCGTGATCAAGCACGGGGTCGACTACCGGGAAATAGAGGAAACCCGCCGGCAAAACCTCCCCCGCCTGAGCCGCTTCCGGCCCCAAAATTTCAGCGGTCCGGCGTAAAAGCACTCCTGCGCCTTGGAGAGCGGCATCCAAATAGGTAATCAACTGTACGCTCAAACCATGGTAGACTCTCTCCAAACTCAAAACCTGCTCGTGCGACTTGTAGTCGACGACCCGCAGGTAGACTTTTCCCTCCAGACAGGCCGCGTCGACACGGTCAATCTGTCCCACCAAACGCAGCGAGTTATCTCCGGATAAAGGAATTTCAGCGGTCGGCAACCCCGACTCACCGAAGGGCAACTCCAAACTCACAGGCACGAAACAACCCCGCCGGGCATGTTCCGCCAAGACAGAGACGGCCCGATGCACGGTCTTTTGCAGTCTCCGAGTCAAGAAGCGATAGCGGGCACTGCTAAGCAGAATTTCATGTTGGAGCTCCGGGGCCGCCAAATCTGTCAACCGGCTGAGTATTTGCCAGGATTCCTCTTGACTGAGCCGACCCCAGTCCAATCCCTCCCGGCGGACGGTCCGGGCAAAGTCATGTAACAGGCGATGGAAGAACAGCCCCAAGTCCGGGCCGGCTAAACGATGAACCGACCGTTCCCGCAAATGCAGCCCGTAACCGGCAAAATGGGCAAAGGGACAGCCGTTAAACATCTCCAGCCGAGAAACACTGAGCCTGAGCCTGCGGCCATAGAGGGAGCGGGCCAGAGCCGGCGGAAGGTTTTCCTCCTTCCGCCTTTCCGGCTTCCCCGCTTCCAGCAACCCTGCCAAAGGCGCCCATTCCGGTTGCGAGAGGAACCAGCGCCGGGCCGCCTGCCAGAAGGGCGGCAACTCGCCGCCGGCTTCCCCCAGCTTGAGCGCATAAGTCCGAAACAGCGGCTGTGCCCGGCATATTTCCTCGAGACTTTCCTCTTTTTGCCCCCAAAGTTCTTCACGGAGAAACGGGAACATGCTGCGCAGGCGTTTGACGATGGGGGCGGCTAACATACCTTTACCATCTTCATCACTCAAAGAGTAGCTGAGCACAACTTGTTCCCCGGCCCTGGTCAAGGCGGAATAGAGAAAAAACTGTTCATCCGCCCAGCGCACCTGCCCTGACGGAGCCAGCTCCAAGCCGTACCGTGCCAGTTCCTCTCGTTCCGACTCCACGAAAATGCCGTGTTCTTGAGGACGAGCCGGAAGCACCCCCTCGTTGGCACCCAAAAGGAAGAGAACCCTCACTTCGGGGTTGCGCGAGCGTTCCAAAGCCCCCGCCAAAACCTGATCAAGGGCAGGAGGAATTAAGCCCAGTTGCAGGTTCTCCGTACCCGAAGCCAAGATCTGGGCGAAGTCCTCCAGACTCAAGCACTCTTCGCCCAAGCCGGCAACCATTTCATCCAGGACGTTGAGCACTCCCTCCCACATCTGCAACTGCAGACGCCCCTCCTCAATCCGGCCGCAGGCTTCGGCGAGGGCGGAGTGCTGAGTCAGCTGCGCGGGAATCTCCATTTCCTCCAGCAAAGCATAGACTTCTTCCGCCTGCCGGCGAACCGTCAAAGGTTCCCCGCCGTTCAGGCCTTCATTGAACCGGGCCAAAGAGCGCAGGACCGTCTGCCTCGCTCCGGCTATGCGAGCGGAAACTTCGTTTTCAACCTTTTGGACTTGTGCCAGACCATCCGGGGCCGTCCCGGTTGGCGATGACGGCCATTCCCTGTCCTCAAACCAGCGCCTGCCGGAAATACCCCGTTCCAAACAATAGTTTTCCAAACAATCCACCGCATCTCGGCTCAAGGGGAAAAAGCCGGTCTTCAGACAGCGAAAGACCGCTTCGAAGCTCCAGCCGCCTGCGACAGTTTCCAAGGCACTCTGGATAAACTCCGGCAGCGGATGGTGAGCCACACTCCTTTTTTGATCGAGAAAAAGCGGAATATTATATTCTCGGAAAACATCTTCAATTATACGGGCATACCCGGGCATGTCCCGAGTGAGCAAAGCCATCTCGTACCAATGCAAACCCTCGTCCCGGGCCAAACGGAGGACTTCCCTCGCCGTACCCTCCACCTCCGCCCGGCGATTGGGAGCAGCCGCGATCCGGATTTCCCTCCGGCCCCGATCCCCGTCGGGTTGAACATAAACCTGAACGGGATAAGAGGTATAATACCGTTCCAGATGCTTCAAGATCGGACCCTTGAACCTGCGCCCACCGGAGAGATGAACGCCGGTCAGGATTTCCGAACCCTGGGCAAACGCGATCCGCTGCAAAGCCAAATAAGTTTGCCAAGGTGTCAAAAACAGTTCCTGCGCGGGCTCCGGACCTTCGCTTCCGAGCAATCCCGGCTCCAGGGGCAGACTGACAGTCACCAGGGAACACACCCGCAACAGCTGTTCAATAACCCCAAGTTCTTGGGGAGTGAATCCCTTAAAACCGTCCAGCCAGACCTCGGCTTGACACAGGCTGGGGATTTGCGCGAGTCTGGCGCTCATGAGCATCAGGGCATCGTCCGGGTCCCTTAATCCCCTTCCCAGCATCTGTTCGTATTCCCCGAAGATCAAGGCCAGATCTTTGAGTTTCTCCGCCAGCTTCCCGTCCGCGGCCTCTGCCGTCCGCTTCAGGTCCTCCGGCTTTAGCCGGTAAGCCTTGCACCCGGCAATAGTGCGCGCCAAAAGGTCGGCCATTCCCTGCCGTTTGGCGGATGGGGCCAGAACACTCAGCTCCCCTTGCTTCTGCAAGAGGATCCGGCGCAGCACCATGCGCTTGCCCAACTCGCCCAGCGCCGCCCCCAGTCCGCCCCCGCCCTCGGAAAGCACCCGCCAGCCCAGACGGCGAAAGCTTAAAACCTGAGCCCTCAGCATTCCCCCCAGATCGGGGGTGGCCGCCAAGCGCAGTTCCATTTGATAAGTGGCTTGTTCCGGAACCAGCAAGAAAAGGCCCGCACCCCCGGGGTCTTCCCGCACTCGGGCACGGATTTCTTCAAGGCAAAAATGGCTCTTGCCGCTGCCCGCCCTTCCTAAAACAAAACGCAAAGCCAAAGGCCCGTACCCCCTTCTCGTTTATGTTCTGATTATAACACACGCGAGCGGACAAGGCCGTGCTCTACCGGCCGCATTTGCCGCCTTGTTGAACATAGAAGGGAAAGACAATATAATCAGCGTTGAAGGGGTGCGCAAACAAGAAGCCCGGGAACAGCCCAGCCCCGTCAATCGCCATAGAAATCCAGAACAACCGGTGAAAGGAGTGGTTTTCTTGGATGACACGCTCATTCGCTCCATCTTGGACACCTTTAAAAACCGGGTTCACGCGGTTATGGCCACCATCGTCCGCACGGAAGGCTCAACCCCGCGTGAACCCGGCACGCGCATGTTGATTTTCGCAGACGGCCAAACAGTCGGGACAATCGGAGGGGGAAGCACCGAACAGTCGGTCCTGGCCGGAGCAAGAGCGCTCTTAAACACAAACGGGACCTTTCCGCCCGAAATCCGGCATTTGGGGATCAATCAGACGGCAAATCCGAAACTGTCGCCGGTTTGCGGGGGCAGTCTGGATGTTTTGTTGGAGGAAGTAGGGGACCGCGGCTTTTGGCAGCATGCCGGAGAGCTCGCGGCAAGCGGCCGGGAAATTGTCCTGATTACCGCTCTTTTTCCGCCGTATGCCAAAACCATCTGGGACTCCCGGGGAAACATCCTTGGAGGCGAGCCTCAGGCCGGCTTAGCGGTCACAACCCTCGATCTGACGCAAATCCGCGCACGCAGAGCAGCCTTGGTTTGGGAAACCAGGGCTTTAAGCTGGTTGGTCGAACCGGTTCTCAGAAAGGAGCGGCTCCTTATTTTAGGCGCCGGACATGTGGGACGGGAAGTAGCCTACTACGCTAAACCGCTTGACTTTGAGGTCAGCGTCATCGACGACCGGGTGACCTGCGTCCGGCCTGAATTTTTCCCCGGAGCTCAATCCGTGCTGTGCACGGAATTTGTCGACGGAATTAAAAATTACCGGCCCCAAAACGACACCTATGTCGTAATCGCGACCTGGAGTCACCAAAAAGACGAGGAATGCCTGAACGAAGTTCTGAATTACCCCGCCAAATACATCGGTATGCTGGGGAGCCAAACAAAGGTTCGGCGAATCGTGACAAACCTCAGGGACAAAGGATACACGGCTGAAAACATTGCCCGTCTCAGAGCGCCCGTGGGTTTGGACATCGGCGCACAAACCCCGGCCGAAATAGCCCTTAGTATTTTGGCCGAGATCATTTCCGTTAAGCGCACCGGACAAGCCCCACGGGAAACGACGGCAGCGCCTTAATCCACTTGCCCGAACCCCCTTGTTCAATTGTTATCGTTTACTCTATGGACATAAATCCCTTGCCGACGACTTCCGAAGCGGTTTGCACGATCAGGAAAGCCTGGGGATCAACCTCCCGCACGATGCGCTTGAGATTGCCCAATTCCGACAGACTGATCACACAGATAATGATATTCTGGGTTCGGTCGGAGTAAGCCCCCCGGCCGGATAGGAAAGTGGCTCCCCGGCCGATATCGCTCAGGATGGGCTGAACCATCTCGGCTGATTTTTCCGAGATGATGGTCACCGCTTTGGCGGGAATCCCGCTTTGGATCACGTCCACCGTGCGGCTGTAGGCAAACATGGAAACCAGGGTGTAAAGCGCAATCTTGGGTCCAAGAATGGCCCACGAGAGCAGCAATACGACAATATTGAGCATGAGTGAAGTCGTACCCATGGCCCAGCCGAATTTACGCTGCAGCACTTTGGCCACGATGTCCGTTCCGCCCAGGCTCCCTCCCAGACGGAAAATGATGCCCGAACCTATTCCGCCGACAACCCCGCCGTACACCGCTCCCAGGAACAAGTCATCCAGAGCCAGGGGGTGGATGCCTTTAAAAAGGTCCAGCAGGACAGAATAAACCACGACACCGTAAAGGGTCTTGAAAACAAACGTCTTATGGACTTCCTTCCAGCCCAAAACGAAAAGCGGGACATTTAATACCAAGGTGACCAAGCCTATCGGCAGCCCCAGGGTGTAGAAAAGCAGCAAGGCAATGCCGCCGACCCCGCCCCCGCCTAATCCTGCCTGGACAATAAACGCCTGCACGCTGAAGGCGAAGATCCCAGCCCCCAAGGCAATCCCTGCCAGCTCCGCCCAAAACCGCACGGAGCGCCACCGCTTATTCAAAACCTCTCCACCTTCC
Source organism: Acididesulfobacillus acetoxydans (assembly GCF_902729405.1). Classification (GTDB taxonomy): domain Bacteria; phylum Bacillota; class Desulfitobacteriia; order Desulfitobacteriales; family Desulfitobacteriaceae; genus Acididesulfobacillus; species Acididesulfobacillus acetoxydans. The sequence continues at coordinate 2,685,839 of NZ_LR746496.1, read as the reverse complement.
GTACCTGAACTCGTTGACCCGGCACCGACTCGTTAACCCAGCGGCGCGAATATGGCCGAAGAAACTGCCGGACTTCATTATAAGCCCTGGCAAGCCTTATTTCAACGCGATCGGATCCGGGGGTGAGGGCCTTACATGCGCGGCCCTCACATTCTGACTTCAGGGCTAAAAGGTTCGTCACCATAGCGGGTCCCGCCGCCACTGTTCCGTACGCTGAGCGCGGGCCTGAGCAGCCCGGCAGCTGTTTTTTCGTCCTCTCTGCGACATTGTTGAGGCATGGAATCCATGCCTCAACAGTCGCGTCACTTTTTTCGGGAGCGATACTTCTTCAGGAGAAGGTAACCCAGCCAGCCCAGGACGCCCAGGAACAGATAGGGTGCGGCATACCCCAAGCCAATGATGATATAGTTAAGCAGGTTCCAACTCCCGGTCAGGGTTTTACTGAAAGCGGCCACCGCCGCCTGCCAGGTCAGACCCCAGGCCGCCGGCCGCCAGGGCGTGCCGACTTTGACGTTGGGGTTCGGCTGGGGAACAAGCTGCAAGTCGATCGTGGCATAATCCACCTGGTTATTCATCAGCTTCAGTCTGCCCTCCAGGAGTTGAATCTGGCCGCGCACGTTACTCAGCGCGCTTTCCACTTTGAGAACCTCGTCCACCGTCTTAGCCTGCCCCAGTATTTTCAGATACTGTTTTTCTTCTGCTTGCCAGTTCGCCAAAAGGGTTTGCGTATCATAATACTGGTCCGTGATATCATTGCTGTTCAGTTGTTCATTCAGAACCTTGCCCAGGGCCGAGACCCGTCCCTTCATCTCCTGCATCCGCCCGTCCGGCACTTTGACTGTAATGTGACCTGAGGCGCCGCCGGCCGCATTGGTCTGCTCCATGTTCACGACATACCCACCGAGTTTTTGCGCTTCCGCGCCGACCTGACTCAGCGCCGTCTGAACCTGGGCCACTTGGATGACAAGAGAGAGGTTCTGCGTGATTTTACGGGGAAAAGTATTTTGGCCGGTTCCCGTCTCACCTTTGCCGGCTGTATCGGGCAGCGGCGCAGATGCCGCGGGAGTTCCAGCAACAGCGCCGGGAGGATTCGACGCCGTTTTAGGCGCAAAGGAGGAATTCAGACTGTGCTTAGGAGCACCTCCGGCGGCGGGCTGCGCGGCACTTTGCGGCGTTCGCGCCGCGGAAGTGCCGACGGAACCGCCTGCGCCCGAGGAAATCGCCGCCCCACCGCTCAGGCCGCCGAGCCGGGGGGGATTAAGCACTTGCCAGCCGCCCCAAGACAACAGCACGACCGCCAGCGGCACAACCGCTTTCCAGCCCCAGCGGCCAAGGAGAAGGGCGGCTCGTTCACGCAGGTTCAGGGCCGCAGCGGGGAGATTCTCCGCACCGGGTTTTTCCCCCGACGGCGACCTCTCCGGAGGGAGATAGGAGTCGCCCGACCCAGCGGAATTCTCAGCACTGGGTTTCTCCGCCGGCGCTAATCCCGCAGCTGCAGCGGCAGACGGCTGGGCGGCAATTTTGGCCCAAGCTTTTTCCTTGATGCGTTCTTTCTCTTCGGGGGTAGGATCGACCCTGGCAAAAAACTTCCTGATTTGAGTCAGCCCCCTGTCTTCGCTCCATATTTTCAGGGGATCTTTGCGTCTCATTTCTGTTCACCCCCTGCTGTCTCAAGATCATGATAGATCTTGCGGAATCCCTTTTTCGCCCGGTAGAGCATACTGTCCACCGCTTCATGGGTAATGCCCAGAATTCCGGCGACATCGTCGGCACTCAACCCTTCAACCAAACGCAGTTGAATGACAGCGGTGTGTTTGGGGGGGAGTCCGGCCAAGACCTGGCCGATATGCAAGAGGGCCGCCGTCTCTTCGCAGGGATCACTCCCCCGCAAATTATCCTCTAAGGGGACCAGGGCGGGGATTCTCTGACTGCGGCGATAATAGTCGGCAACATGGTGGTAAGCGATGCGTAAAGCCCAAGGTTTCAGATTGGGACCCCGGAAAGTCGGCAGAGCCCGCCAAATCTTAGCCATAATCTCGGCCACGACATCTTCAATATCCCGCCCGGGGATTCTCACCTTAACAAACCTGTAAACCGGAGAAAATAATTGCTCATAAATATCATCAAAGGATAGCTGACTCTCCAATCCGGCGGAACCTCCCCTTAAGCGTTCACGTCCCCTAGAAAACCTCTCCGGAAGCCCGCATCCTCTCTGGCCGGCCCGGACCCACTGACGTGGGGTTCACAGTCCCGTCTGTAAAGACGCTTTTTGCCGCCCCCATCTGACGCTCCGTTTTCTTAACTCAAGCGGAAAATATCCTCGGAAGAGCTATATTTTGGCCCGTTTCCGACAATAATAATAGTTGATAAAATCAGCCGGCAAATTTTCCGCCAAAGACGCCGCTTGACAAAAGTGAACTACTCATTAATATTAGTAGTAGAGTTAGCACTCGATCTAAGAGAGTGCTGATAAATTAAGAGGGGTAGCCTGATTTCCAGAAGAAAAGGAGGGAAAAGATTATGGCGGTCACCGTTTATTCTACCCCAACCTGCTCATTCTGCACAGCAGCCAAACGCTATCTCAAAGAGCGAAACATTCCTTTTCGCGACGTGGACATTTCCAGGGATGCCAAAGCTGCCGCAGATATGGTGCGCAAAACCGGACAACAGGGTGTACCGGTGATCGATATCAACGGTAAAATCATCGTCGGCTTTGACAAACCGAAGATCAACTCGGCTCTCGGCCTACGCGGTTAGACCCATATGGGACCCCTAACCGGAGTACCGGCCGGCTTCCCGGCGCCTGCGAACGCCCGGCGCCCAGCGGACCGGCAGAGGGTGGAAACACCCAATGCGGGAAAGGGATTGCTCATGAAAACTGAACTTAATGATGAAACTTTGGGAGGCGATTATCTTGAAAATTAAACCGTTAGACGACAGGGTCCTGGTCAAACCCGTGGATCCGGTGGAGAAAACCCAGAGCGGGATTTACCTGCCCGACACGGCCAAAGAAAAATCCCAAGAAGGTCTGGTCATCGCCGTCGGCACGGATGAAGATCTCCAAAGCAAAATCAAAGAAGGCGATAAGGTCCTTTTTACCAAATACGGCGGTACCGAAATCAAAATTGAGAACACCGACCACATGATTCTAAGCCGCAGCGATATCCTGGCTGTGATTGAAGGTTGAGCTTGAGAAAACAGAATCGGCAAGAGGAGCCCCTTTGTCTTTTCCGGGGTTCCTCTTCTTTTTCGCTTGACACCGGAAACCCTCCTCCCCAGCGCACGCTTTTTTTTCGTGTGAAGAGGAAACTTCCACCCGATGCAGAATACTAAGGCATAACGATCGACTCCGGACAAAAGCGGACAAAATTTGCGGAAAGAAGGTATGCCTGTGGAATTTGAAGTCGAACCCTTTCAAAACTTCGTGCAAGGCAACCATTTGGTCATCGGGACTCCCGGCATCGGCAAAACCCGGCTGCTCCTGTCCCTCTTGGAAGACGAGCATTTTTGCGATGAGAACACGATCCAGATCGTTTTGACCGATTCTCAAGAGCGCCTAAGCCAGGCTCGCTCCCCGGTGCCTCTGACCCACATCGATCCTTACGCCACCGACATGGGTTGGATCGCCGAACCCTCCACCCCGGGAATCCATTTTGCCTCCTGCAACTACGTTCCGCGGACCACGACTTTTGTGGAATGCCTGGCAAATTTTGCCCGTCAGAGAGAAGGAAATATTACGCATCCCGTGCGAACCTTTCTTGACTTCTCGGAACATTACTGGAAAGACGCGGCCTTTGTCGAACAGTTCTCCCGCTTGCACTATGTCAGTGAATCCATCGCCACTGGCGATGTCCGGCCGCTCAGCATTTGGACAGTGCTCACGAGCCTCTCTGAGCTGCCTCTGACCGCCCAGGGCATGTTGCCGCACGCTCATTTGATTCTGATCAATCCCCTGACTCCCAACGTCTTACAAGAGGTGGATGACTTCCTCGGTCAGAATCTGGCCGGGAATCTTCCGTCGCCGGCCGCTTCCGGCAAAGACGCGGGCGGTTTCTTCTACCTCCCGTGTGCCTCCCAAACAGTTTATTACAGCAAAGGCGGCCTATCCTAAGCGGACCCGCCCGGAAAAACCGAAAGGTTCGAAAAACAGCAAGCCCCCCGCCGGCGATAGCTGCGGGGGGCTTGCTTATGTCCGTAAGGCCGGCTGAAGCCGGGGGCATGCGCCTAAGCTAGGCTTTTGAGTCAAAAAGGATTAAAGAAAGTAAGACTAAATCCGTATCCCCGGTGTTTTCCAAAGCGTGGCTTTCCCCGTGACGCGTCAGCACCATGTCTCCCGTCCCCACCGAAGACTTTACCCCGTTGTCATTGATCGTCCCCGTCCCGCTCAAGATGAAATAGACTTCGAAGTCACCCATGTGCTCGTGTAATCCGATAGAAGCTCCCGGTTCGAGGACGTTCTTGGCAAAAAGCCGGCCTTTACCGGCAAACTCTCCCTTCCCTTCCTCCAGGATGTGGGTTATTTCCACCTTCCCTTGGCCCCCGCGCAGGCCCTTGACGCCTTCCCGGCGCATCTCACTGGCTTTTCTGATCATCTCGACATTCACTCTCCATATATTCCTGCTTTTAAAAAATCCGCTGCTTATCCGGTCGTACATCCCCAGTCTGTCCGGTCGTAAATTCCCCCCGCTCGGTAGGTGGGCATCGGGCCCATCCCCAGAAGCCTTACTTCCCTCGCCGTTTGCTGTAGCCGTGAATACCGACTTTTTCCTGCAAAGCCCAATATTCGTTGCCGCAGAATCCGTAAGGCTTGATCTTGCGGAAGTCGGGCTTTCCGTTGGCGTCAAGGACATCTTCATTGTAGTGAACCGACAAGACCTCCGCGATGAAAACATCATGACTTCCCAGGGAAACAATCTGTTTAACCCCGCATTCGATATTGACAGGACATTCGGCAATGAGCGGAGCTTGCACTTCTGTCGCCGGCAGAGCCGTTAAACCGGTCTCGGCAAACTTATCCACGTCCTTGCCTGACACCGTCCCGCAATAGTCCGTGACTTCCGCTTGCTCCACCGACGGGATATTAATGACATATTCCCCCGACTCTTTGATCAGCCGGTGCGAATACCGGATTGGATTGATCCCGACGTACACCATGGGAGGCACTGAATTCATAACCCCCGTCCACGCGATGGTGACGATGTTGCTCTTGCTGCCCAGGCGGGAACTGACGAGGACCGTGGGAACCGGAAAAAGCGCCGTGGAAGCTTTCATTTGGATCTTGTTCATCATTGCCGTCTCCTTCCCATTAAGTTCCTTATGTATATGCGGATGTATATGACTCCTATTATATCCATTAGGATTCCCAGGTCAAATGATAAAATCTTTTGCCCTGTTATATAACTATACTAACAATCAGTAACTTTTATGTAAGAACTGGTTGATTCCTCCATTCCGTCTGTATTATAATAGATGAAAAGAGATGTTGTCTGGTCGATAAAAGATGATGGAGAGGAGGGATTGATGTGTCTGATTTGGCGCCGAAGGACAATAGCCATGATGCCCTCATACCGCCCCCGTCCTGTTCAGAGTGTTCTGACCGCGATAATTGCACCCAGTGCATCAGTTTCTGAGATCCGGCACAGGGGGAAGCTCAGCCAAGCAAACACAAAAGGCCTTGCTCAGCGAGTCAGCCGCGAGAGCAAGGTTTTTTTTGCTTGTGTCAGCCCTGATTGAGCAGCCCAAACACTTGAGCGAGCGTACCGCCGGCCGGCAGCGACTACCTGTTAACCGCAGGCTCCGCATAAAACTTAATACCGTACCTCTCGCTCATCCAAGCAGCCTTCCACTCGTCGAGAAGAAGGACGGCGGGATTGTCGTCTTTGTCCAATACCACCAGGCTCATATTGGAATCTTTGAGCAGCTTGAGATTGGGCTCCTCCGCGGCCACCCAGCGCACCAAGCCGTAGGTCAAATGGTTAATGCTGACGGGAACACCGTACTCCTCCCGCAGGCGGTAAGCTAAAACATCGAACTGCAATTGCCCGACCACGCCAATGATCGGAGCCTCCACGCCCAGGTGCGGATCCCGAAAAACATGAATCGCTCCTTCCTCCTGAAGTTCCCGGATGCCCTTGATAAACTGCTTACGTTTAAGGGCATTGGCAATGCTGACCCGGGCAAAGTTCTCGGGACTGAAAAAGGGCATGGCTTCAAATTCCAACCCATCCCTCTCCGCCAGGACATCGCCGATCCGCAAGGTCCCGTTATCATGAACTCCAATGATGTCCCCGGCGTAAGCTTCGTCCAGGATCGTGCGCTCCTGGGCAAAAATCTGCTGCGGCTGCGCGAGGCGCAAGCGCCGGTGCGAACGGGTGTGAACCACCGTCATTCCCCTTTCGTAACGGCCCGCGCAGATCCGGATAAAGGCGATCCGGTCCCGATGCGAAGCATCCATATTAGCCTGAATCTTGAATACAAAACCCGCAAATTCCGCGGAATCGGGCTTGAGCCGTCCCAAATTGGTCTCGCGCGGCTGTGGTCTGGGTGCCAAAGCCAAAAAGCCGCTGAGGAACTGGGGCACCCCGAAATTATTCAAAGCACTGCCGAAAAACACCGGGGTTACCTCTCCCCGGCTGACCCGCTCGCGGTCAAAAGTGTTCCCGGCCAGATCCAAAAGCTCGATCTCTTCCCTCAGAGCCGCGAGCAAATCAGCCCCAATCCCTTCCCGTACCTCCTCATCTGTTAAAGAGCCCGAGAGCGCGGCCTCCGCCGTCTTATGGCTGCTTCCGGGGCGGAAACGCTCGACTGTCCGTTTCTCCCGATCGTAAATTCCCTTGAAGTAGCTGCCCATGCCAATGGGCCAATTCATGGCATAGGCTTCAATCCCCAAGACTTTCTCCACCTCATCCATCAGGTCCAGCGGGTTTTTGGCATCGCGATCCATCTTGTTAATGAACGTGAAAATCGGAATCCCGCGCCTGCGGCAAACCTGGAACAATTTGATCGTCTGGGCCTCCACCCCTTTGGCTCCGTCAATGATCATCACGGCACTGTCGGCTGCGGTCAGGGTGCGGTAGGTGTCCTCACTGAAATCCTGGTGACCGGGTGTGTCCAAAATATTGATGATATGCCCCAGATATTCGAACTGCATCACACTGGACGTAATTGAGATGCCGCGCTGCCGTTCCAACTCCATCCAGTCCGAGGTGGCATACCGTTCCGCTTTACGCGATTTTACAGAACCCGCCAGACGAATGGCCCCGCCAAAAAGCAAGAGTTTCTCCGTCAGGGTCGTCTTGCCCGCATCCGGGTGGGAAATAATGGCGAAGGTCCGCCTTGAACCGATTTGGCAGCCTAATTCCGCCAGGCGCTTGGCGGTCTCCCTGTCCTCCGGCGGCCGCCCGCTGTTTTCCGCATTTAGATCGCTTGCCTTCAAACTCTTTGTCTCCTTCAAACGGTTCTTTATGAAATTCCCGCAAATTATTATTATAGCATGAATGACGCAAAAGTCACGGGGTCTCTTTTATTCCTCATTTGGATAAATATGAGGTTATGAACAACAATTACCTGAGTAATCTTAACTCAGCGACAGATAATAAGAACGTCTCCAATACATCCACTATTCACATAAGGAGGGAACCACGAATGGCAGGAGAAAGAAACACAAACCAACCCGCATTGCAGGGGGCTTCTCAAGCCTTGGATCAGTTCAAGTATGAGATTGCCAATCAGTTAGGCGTTCAGCTCGGTGGCGACCGTCCCAGCCGTGAAAACGGATCCGTTGGCGGCCAGATGACTAAAAGGATGATCCAGTTTGCCGAGCAGAATCTGCAGAACGGCAACCGGCTGTAAAAAAAGCGCCGGGAACCGGAAAGGGATGTCCGAAAGGATATCCCTTTCTCCTATCGTGAGACTCCCACTTCCGCAATTGCGGGACGGCCGCAACAACCGGCCGAGCGGCAGGCCGCTCCGCTTCTGCAATGATGAGACTCCAACGCTTGACCAAGAGGGGCTTAGCCGCATGCCCCTGGCTTTAGCCGGCTTTAGCCATGCGGAGATTCAGAGGTCCAATGGACGTAGCCCGGGAGTGCAGCTCCGCTTTTGCAATTGTGAGACTCCAGCCAGAACCGGAAAAATAAGCAGTAAACTGAAATACTCCCTCCCACTTCTACAAGTGGGAGGGTTTCGCTGAACGGGTTCACCGCCCCCGGCACCGGATCAGGGGAGTGTTCCTTCTTCCTCCGCCAGAAACTTCTTTTTTGAGGCCAAATGTTCCTTAACATCTTTCAGCTGGTGAGGAGTCAGCTCCCCCGCGTTTTCTGAGAGGAACTTCTCGTTTTTCTTAATATTTTCTTGCGTCTGTTTGATTTTTGCCACTTCTTCTTTGCGCATTTTGTTGCCATCATTCCTGGGCATACCTAAATCACCTCGCTCCTAGTGTAACCAAGGCCAGTCGTTTCATCCCCGGCAAAAACCTTCGCTCCAAGATTGAAACCGCGGCTTAAAGGGCGCGGCCGGCCGCGCTAAAGAACGGGGGCCAAGAGTTTGGCCGTTGCCTCACGCAGGCGCGCGCCCAGCCCTCGCTGTTCGAAAACCTCCGGGGTTACCGCTTCCGCGTCTTCGACATCCTGCGCAAATCCGTCTTCCAGCCTCGTTACAATCTCGCGCTCGTAGATGAGGGCATTGATCTCGAAATCCAATTCAAAACTCCTTATGTCGAAGTTGGTTGACCCGACCACCCCGTATTTACCGTCGATCAGGACGGCTTTGCTGTGCAGGATCCCCTTTTTATAAGCGTAAATCTTGACTCCGGCCCGCAGGAGGTCGGCGAAGTAGGAACGGGAAGCCCAGAAGGTTATTTTATGATCCGGCACCCCCTGGGTCATCAAACGCACGTCGATCCCGCTCAGGGCCGCCGCTTCTAAAGCCATCAACGTGCCGGCGTCGGGAATAAAATAGGGCGTCTCGATATAGATCTTCTCCTTGGCCCCGGTCAAGAGCGTGAAGAAAAGCTGCAGGGAAGGCCTCCAATCCTGGTCGGGCCCGCTGGCAATGATTTGAACCCTCGTATGGCGCGCCTGATTGATGCAAGGAAAATACGGCTCCGCTTGCAGGCGCTCTCGGGTGGCAAAATGCCAATCATTGAGAAAAGCCGCCTGAAGGAAATGAACGCTTCGGCCCCTGAGCTCAAGGTGTGTGTCACGCCAAAATCCCACCTCCGGCCGAGCGGAAAGATATTCATCTCCGACATTGAACCCCCCGATGAAGCCCACTTGCCCGTCAATCACTACGATCTTGCGATGGTTGCGGTAGTTAAGATTTCGCAGCAAGCCGGGAAACCGCAAAGGTGCAAAAACTCCGGTTTTTATTTTGCCTGCCCTCAATTCGGCGAAAAAGGCGCGGGAGAGTGCGTGACTTCCCATCCCGTCCACCAAAAAGCGGACTTCCACACCCTGTGAACACTTTTCCAGGAGGAGTTTTTTAATTTGCCCTCCTATGACATCGTCCCGAAAAATATAGTACTCCAGATGGATATGGTGTCTGGCGTCGGCCAAGGCTTTAAGGAGATGTTTGAACTTTTCCTGGCCGTTCTGATAGACCTTAACGCTGTTCGCCCCGGTTAAGGGGGCCAAAGAACTGTTAAGGAGGAGACGGGCCAATTTCTTCCCTTCTTCCTCGCTCAGCCGCTCCTCACGCTCCGGTCTGGCTGCGGCCGCTCCGACAATCTCCTCAAGACTGCCCAGATTAAAATGCTTATCCCGAAAACGGGCTCTTTGGGCGGAGAAGAGCAAATAGGCGAAAAAGCCCACCCCCGGCAACAGGGCCAAGATCAATATCCAGGCCATCGTCCTGGCCGGATCCCGATTTCCCCGGAACAAGACAAGGCCCACTTCCATGATCGCCAAAAGCACCGCCACCCCGCCGCCGATCCAAAACATTATAATTCCTCTCTTTCTCCACTCTCTCGAGCTCTTGCTCTTTTGAACTTGACTTTAGCGTCTGGCCCAAACCCCCATGTGTCGTCCGCCCTGAAAACCTCCCCACTTTCCGTAACGAAAAACTTTTGGCATCCGCGCCGCAATCCTCCCTGTCACCTTCCCGGGAAACACCTCATATCCTATAGCGAAATTCGCTGAATACCTGCCAGCTCTTTTTGTGAAAGGATGGGAAACATATGTGTGGCATCGTGGGTTGGGCCGATTGGGACCGGGATCTCCGGCTGGAGAAAGAAACGTTAGTCAGGATGACTCAGAAGCTCACCCCAAGGGGACCGGACGATGAAGGGTACTGGGTTTCTCCGCATGTGGCCTTCGGGCACCGACGCCTGGTCGTCATAGACCCCGAAGGAGGGCGCCAACCCATGCTCCGGCGGCAAGGAGAAAACACCGGCGTCCTTGCCTACAACGGCGAACTCTACAATACGGAGGATCTGCGCCGCGAGTTGTCGGCCTTGGGTTACAGTTTCCTGGGACACTCGGACACCGAAGTCCTGCTCACCGCGTACTTAGCCTGGGGCTCCGCCTGTGTCGAACGCTTCAACGGGATTTTTGCTTTCGCGATTTGGGACGAAGGGCAGGAAAGGTTGTTCCTCGCCCGTGACCGATTGGGCGTCAAACCGCTCTTCTACTATGAGGACGGAAAAAGCTTCCTTTTTGCTTCCGAAATCAAAGCCTTACTCGCTAACCCCCAGATTCGGCCACGCGTCAACGCCCAGGGTTTAGCGGAGATCTTTCTCATTGGTCCGGCGCGAACTCCGGGCGAGGGGATCTACCGAGGGATGCACGAATTAAAACCCGGCCATCTCCTCTTTTTCTCCCGCCAAGGACTCACCGATCAACCCTACTGGGTCCTCCCCAATCATGTTCACCGGGATGACCCGGAAACGACCGTCCGGAAAGTGCGGGAACTCTTTCTGGACACTGTCCGACGCCAGCTAGTCTCAGACGTTCCCATCGGCACCCTTCTTTCCGGCGGCCTCGATTCCACCGCCATAACGGCCGTGGCCGCTCAGGTACAGGCTGAAGAAGGAAAAGGCGCCTTGAAAACTTTTTCTGTGGACTATGTCGACAATGATAAGTATTTCCAAGCCAATGATTTTCAACCAAACCCTGACGCCCCTTGGATTGAGCGCGTTGTCCGGCATCTTGGGACCGAACATCATCCCTCCTGCTTTGACACCCCGGAACTCGCCGACGCCTTGATTTCCGCGGTCCAGGCTCGGGATCTTCCGGGGATGGCGGATATCGACTCATCTCTCCTTCTCTTCTGCCGTGACATCAAAAGTCAAATCACGGTCGGCCTATCCGGTGAATGCGCAGACGAGGTTTTTGGCGGGTACCCCTGGTTTCAGCGGGCAGAAGCGATCCAAGCCACCACCTTTCCTTGGTCACTCCACACCGATAATCGCTTGGAGGTGCTGTCCCCTGAACTCTTAGAGCTCCTGCACCCCGCAGATTATCTGGAATATCGCTATTCCCAGGCACTGGCCGAGATCCCTGCTCTGGAAGCAGACAGCACAAAAACACTCACCCCGGAGGAAAAAGCCCGGGAACAGCGGCTGCGCGAAATTTCCTATCTGACTCTCACCCGCTTCATGCCGACTCTGCTCGATCGCAAGGATCGGATGAGCATGGCCACAGGGCTGGAAATCCGGGTTCCTTTCTGCGATCATCGTTTGGTCGAGTACGTCTGGGATATCCCCTGGTCAATCAAAATGCTGGCGGGACGGGAGAAAGGGCTCCTGCGCCAGGCGTTGGCGGGGCTCCTTCCGGACGATGTCCTTTGGCGCAAGAAAAGCCCCTATCCCAAAACCCATCACCCAGCTTACCTGAAGGCGGTCAGCCTTTGGTTGAGCCGGATTCTGGCCGACCGCAGTTCACCCCTGTTACCCCTGGTCAATGTGCCCGCCCTGCAGGCCCTGATCGAGATCTCTTCAACCCTTCCTTCCGGGCGTCCCTGGTTCGGACAGCTCATGGACACACCCCAGATGTTTGCTTATCTCATTCAAGTGGACTCTTGGCTGAGGACAAACCGAGTCGAGATTGTGTGATAAAAGGTGAATATTTAACACAAACTTAACATTGAATTAACATTATTTTAACGGGGACAGGTTACGGTAAAGTTGATGCATTTTGCGAAATCGGAGGTGTTCTTTTGCCTCGGAAAACATCGTGGGCTTCTGTCAATGATCAACTTACCCGCTACTTATTTATCGGCTGTGCCGTACTTGTCTCCCTGGTCATTCTTTCGATCCTTTGGTTCGTCGGCCAACAGGGATTGGCCACATTCCGCCATGTCACTCCCCTGGAATTCTTCACCTCCAGCCGGTGGAATCCGGACCGAGGACAGTACGGCATCCTCACTTTTATCGCGGGGTCGATTGGGACAACCTTTATCGCTATTGTTCTCGGTGCGCCCTTGGGTCTGGCCGGTGCCGTATTTATGGGCAAAATTGCTCCCTCTTCCCTCCGCTCCCTACTGCGCCCTGTGACGGAACTGTTTGCCGGCATTCCGTCGGTCGTTTACGGTTATGTGGGGATTGTCGTCTTCGTCAAAATAATCCGCAAGACGACAGGTTCGGCTACAGGATTCGGGCTCCTGGCGGCCGGCTTGGTTCTGGCCGTCATGATTTTGCCGACCATCATCAGTATCTCCGAAGATACCCTGCGTGCCCTGCCCGACAGTTATGAGGAGGCCTCTATGGCTTTAGGGGCCACGCGCTGGCAGACCATCTGGCGAGTGCTCCTGCCGGCGGCCAAGCCGGGCATTCTGACCGCCGTCATCCTGGCGATGGCCAGGGCCATCGGCGAAACCATGGCGGTGCAGATGGTCATCGGTAACTCCCCTCTCTTTCCTCACTCCTTAGTCACACCCACCTCCACCCTCACCAGCGATATTGTCATGGAAATGGGGAATACTCCCTATGGTTCGACTTGGAACGATGCCCTTTTCATGATGTCGGTGGTTCTTCTTTTGATTTCTTTGGCTCTGATCATCCTGGTCCGCCTGGGCATACAGAAAGGAGAAGCCAAGTGAAAGCGAAACAAACAAATGCCCTTGCGACTCTCCTCCTTTGGTTGGCGGCTCTGGCGATCGTAGGAATTCTGGCTTGGTTCCTGATTTTTATTTTAGGCCGAGGTCTGCCGGTCCTGGGTCCACAGTTCTTTACAGGCCCGAACGGGGTCGGGGGACAGTTTTTTAATTCTTTCTACATCCTTTTTCTCTCTTTGGTTTTCTCCCTGCCGGTCGGTGTCGGCGCCGGAATTTACTTAGCGGAATACGCTCCGAAGAACAGGCTCACGGATGTCATGCGTTTAAGCACGGAAAGTTTGGCCACCGTCCCTTCCATCGTGCTCGGACTTTTTGGTATGATCATATTTGTCAATGTGTTCAAACTCGGTTTTACCATCTTGGGAGGAGCCGCTACCCTGGCACTCCTGAACCTTCCGGTCCTGGTCAGGGTGACCGAAGAGTCTCTCCGGAACGTTCCGGCCAGCTACCGGGAAGCCAGCCTGGCTCTGGGCGCCACCATGTGGCAAACCCTGCGTAAGGTCATCCTGCCCACTGCCTTGCCCGGCCTGGTCACCGGCACAACCCTTGTAGCCGGACGAGCCCTGGGGGAAACCGCCATTCTCATTTTCACGGCGGGGATGAGCGTGTCGCGCCATCTCTTTGATCTGCGCCTGACGGCGCCCGGCGAGACTCTGGCCGTCCATCTCTACGCCGTCCAAGCCAATCCGCTGCCGGGGACCCACGCCGGCCGCGTCGCTAACGGCACGGCGGCCCTGCTGGTCCTGGTGGCTCTGGCCTTCAACCTGCTCCTGGCTTTGCCCAGCCGCTGGCTGCAGCACCGTTTAAGCGGAAAACGAGGCTAGGTTTTCGTCCGCTCCGTTTTTGGGGAGCAACGTATCTATGAGCGCATATAAAGGAGACGGCGTGATTCTTATGGAAGATAAAATTGTCGTAAAAAACCTCGACTTATATTACGGTGACAATCAGGCTTTAAAAGATGTCTCCATCGTCATGCCGGAGAAAAGCATCACGGCCTTCATCGGACCGTCCGGTTGCGGCAAATCGACTTTCTTGCGCACCTTGAACCGTATGCACGATCTTTTGCCTAATGTTAAAATTCTGGGCCGCGTCTTAATTGACGGTCAGGAAATTTATAGTCCGGACATGGATGTGGTACAATTACGCAAGAGGGTCGGAATGGTATTCCAAAGACCCAATCCTTTTCCAAAGTCCGTTTTTGAAAACGTCGCCTATGGCCCGCGTATCCACGGCGAGGTCCGCAAGCACCGCCTGAACGAAACGGTCGAACAGAGCCTGCGCGGCGCGGCGCTCTGGGATGAAGTCAAAGACCGCCTGCACAAGTCCGCTTTGGGCCTCTCGGGCGGGCAGCAGCAACGCCTCTGTATCGCCAGGCTGTTGGCCGTGGAGCCGGAGGTTCTCCTGATGGATGAACCCACCTCCGCGCTGGACCCGATCTCCACTATGAAGATCGAAGAATTAGTAACGGTCTTGAAACAGAAGTATACCATCGGTATCGTCACGCACAACATGCATCAGGCATCCAGGATCTCGGACCACACGGCGTTTTTCCTCAACGGAGAACTTATCGAAGCGGACGACACCGGGGTCTTGTTCACACGCCCGGCTGATAAGAGAACCGAGGATTACATCTCCGGGCGCTTCGGTTGATCTGATAGGAGGAATTAAAGTTGACCACCCGCCAACAATTCGACATTGCTTTGGAAGAACTCCGGCAAAGAATCGTAGAACTGGGGGAGTCTGTAAACAGTCAAATCGGTCTGGCCGTCCAAGCGCTGAAAGAGCAAGATTTGGCTCTGGCCCAAACGGTCATCACGGGAGACAGCCGGATCAACGATCTGCAGGCCGAAATCGAAGGCAAATGCATGTTTCTCATCGCGACTCAGCAGCCCTTCGCCCGGGACCTGCGTAAAATCGTTTCCGGCTTTAAGATTTCCATCAGCTTGGAACGCATGGGCGACCTGGCTGTGGACGTGGCCAAGACGGCCAACCGGATCGGGCAAACACCCTTGATTAAACCCCTGATCGATATCCCGCGCATGAGCAATACGGTGCAAAAGATGATTGAAATAGGCTTGGAGGCCTATGGTCAGGAAGACGAAAAGATGGCCCGGGAGATGTCCCAGATGGACGATGGCGTCGACCATCTTTACCGCCAGATTTTCCGCGAACTTCTCCTCATCATGATGGAAGACCCCAAGACGATCACGCAAGCGACCTATTTGACCTTAGTCGCCCGTTTCTTTGAACGCATGGGCGATTACTGCACAAATATCGCGGAGGAAGTCGTCTACCTGGTCAGCGGCCGCCGCATCGACCTGAATCAGTGAAGTGAATGCTAAAAAAACTGCGTAACCCCGTTGTCCCAAGGAAAGATCTGTGCTATGCTTAGGACAAGTAAATATTCTGGATTCTGTTTCAGGTGCCCTTCGGGGAGAATAGGGAAGCCGGTTCAAGCCGGCGCGGACCCACCACTGTGTGCGATGAACCTGCGCAAAGCCACCGGTCTTTCGAGCCGGGAAGGCGCGCTGAGGTGAAGATTCGAGAGCCAGGAGACCTGCCTGAAACTTAAAAGACTCCCCGGGGAGTGGGGAGCAGCGGAGATGATGGAAAAATCCCCGTCCACAGGATAATGTGGGCGGGGATTTTTGTCTGATCAAGAAGTCAAAATAAATCTTGCGCCGGTTCTTTAATTAAATAAAACAACACAAAATGAAAAGGAGAAATGTGACATGAACCAATCCCTGCCACCCTTGGAACAGCTGGAAGAAAAGTTCGACTCCCTCCTCCGTCGCATCGAGCCTTTGGACACGGAGGCCATGGCTCAGATCCGGAAACGTCTCGATTCGCTGACTAAGCCGCAAGGCAGTCTGGGGCAATTGGAGGAAATCGCCACGCGCTTGGGTGGAATTCAAGGAACCGCTCAACCCCAAATCACCCGGAAAGCCGTTTTGCTCATGGCCGGCGATCATGGCGTCGTCGCCGAGGGCGTCAGTGCCTTTCCCCAGGAAGTGACACCGCAAATGGTGTATAATTTCCTGCAAGGGGGCGCAGCCATTAACGCCCTTGCCCGCCAAGCCGGGGCGCAAGTGATCTGCACGGATGTCGGGGTCGCCTTTCCTCTGGAACCAGCCGATTTGATGCGCCACAGGGTCGCCAATGGGACGAGAAATATGGCCATGGGGCCGGCCTTGACCCGGCAAGAAGCCTTGCAGGCGCTCTTGGTCGGAGCGGAAGTGGCGGAGGATGCCATTCAAGCCGGAAACCGCCTTTTGGCCACCGGGGACATGGGCATCGGCAACACGACCCCCAGTTCGGCCATTGTCGCGGTGTTGACGGGGGCACCCTTGGCCGAAGTCGTGGGCCGCGGTACCGGCATCAATGATGGGGCTTTGGCCAAAAAACGGGAAGTCCTGGGCCGGGCCCTGGCAGTAAATAAACCCGATCCCGGGGATGCGCTCGATGTCCTGACTAAAGTCGGAGGCCTCGAGATCGCGGCCATAGCGGGGGCCGTTCTGCAAGCCGCGGCCGCCCGGACGGCCATTGTCATCGACGGCTTCATATCCACTGCCGCCGCCATGATCGCCGCCCGCTTGTCCCCCCTCTCTGTTTCCTACATGTTTCCCTCCCACGGTTCGGTGGAACCGGGCCACCGCAAAGCCCTGGCCTTTCTGGGCTTCGAACCTATGCTCAACCTCAACATGAGACTGGGAGAAGGTACCGGTGCCGCCTTGAGCTTTTATCTCCTCGAAGCCTCCCTCCACATCCTGAACGAGATGGCCACTTTTGCGGATGCCGGGGTGAGCGAGAAAGAAGGTTGATGTATTGAGATGTCGCGTTTTATTCTGGTAACCGGGGGGGCCCGCAGCGGCAAAAGCCGCCTGGCTGAGGATTTGGCCGCTCAGGCGGGCTTGCCCGTCACTTACCTGGCCACAGCTCAAATCAGGGACGAAGAAATGGCCCGCCGGGTAGAAAAGCACCGTTCGGCAAGGCCCTCCCACTGGTCCCTCATCGAAGAACCCTACGAACCCGCCCGGGTTTTGGGCACGCTGACAGATACCCGGGAAGCCGTGGTCCTGATGGACTGTGTCACCCTTTGGTTATCCAATCTTCTCCTGCGGCTTTGGCCCGGGGAGGAGGTGAGCGGTCGGGACACCCTGCCTCCGGACTTCCAGGCACGGGCGGAGGCGGAGATCCTGCCGAAAGTCGAGGAACTGGCGGGAGTCGCCCGGGAACTTCCCGCCGGCTTCATCTGTGTAACCAATGAGGTAGGGCAAGGAATTGTTCCCGATCAACCCTTGTCCAGACTCTACCGGGATTTGGCCGGTCAGAGCAACCAGATTCTGGCTCGGGCGGCGGATGAAATCTATCTGGTGGTAGCCGGGTACGCCCTGGAAATCAAGAGGAGCGGGAGAACTTTGCTATCCCGCCCCAATACTGGGAGTAAACTGTGCGCGGACTGCTGATAGCCCTGACTTTCTTAACCCGCCTGCCCCTCCCGGCCCCCCGCAATGTCAGCGCGGCGGAATTCAAACACAGTCAGCACTATTATCCTCTGGTCGGCTTAATCCTCGGCGGCTTCCTTTGGCTGGCCGGGCGCCTTACCGGCCCCTACTATCCTCCCCTGGTTGTGGGAGCGATTCTTCTTGCCCTGGAATTAGCCCTGACCGGGGGAATCCATCTTGACGGTTTTATGGACAGTATGGACGGCCTTCTATCCGCCCGCACCCCGGAACGCAAGTTGGAGATTATGAAAGACAGCCGCGTTGGGGCTCACGCCTCCATCAGCCTGGCGGCTCTCCTCCTTCTCAAGTTCTCCCTGCTGGCCAGCCTCAAACCGGCGGACATGGGAATCCTCCTTTTGATGCCCATGATCTCCCGCTGGGCTTTCCTCATCGGCGTCATCGGCTTTCCCTACGCCCGTAAGGAAGGACTGGGGCAAGGGTTTCATGAAGCTTCACGCTGGCTGGTTTTCGCCGCGGAGGGCCTAATCATCCTGGGCTTCGCCGTTTGGTTTCTCGGTCCGGCGGGGCTGGCGGCCATTTTGGCTGCCTCCGCTTTAGCCGGGTTGTTTTCCTGGCGGGTCTCCGGGCACCTGGGGGGCCTCACCGGTGACATCTATGGGGCCACCATTGAATTGGCCGAAGTTTTTGCCTTGCTTGCCGCTTTTCCCTTCCTGCACTAGCCCGGGGCCGGAGAACCGGGACCGCGGCCGTCCGGAGATTCTCCGGCCTCTCGCGCGGCTCTCTCCCCTCCCCGCTTGCCGCAATCACGGTTTGGACCCGCCTGCCGCAATCCCCCACTGTGCCGGCACCGCCTGCCGCACTGGGACAGCGCCGGAGACAAGAGATGACTCAGGGCCAAATTCCCTGAGTCATCTCTTTTTGCTGTCTCCGTTTTGTTTCTCTGCCCTGCCTCTGCGCTTTGTTTCCGCAACTCATCTCCGTTTTGTCTCCGGGCTTTGTCTCCGGGCTTTGTCTCTCCGCTTTGTCTCTCCGCTGTCTTCCGGGTCTGCTGTCTTCCGGGTCTATTGTTCGTCGCCCCGGGCCAATCTGGCCACTTCCAGGGCATCTTCCTGGTAGATATTCGCGAGAACCCACTTGTCATCTTGCCAGTAAAATTCCCAGAACTCGGTAAAATACAAGCGGTGGGTATCGTCGCCCGAAACCCGGCGTCCCTGGGCGTCAATGGTGTAGTCAATCAGGCTGGCAAAAATCATGGCCATGAAATGCTGGCTGTTTTCGTCCAAATGGCTGTGAACAAATTCTACTTCGTCGGGTTCCAGAATGGGCTCTTTGATCATGTTGCGTTCGCCGCGTCCCCGCATCGCCGCCAGTTTTTCCCGGTAGTCCGCCGTCAACTTCGGGGCCAAGTAACCCTCACCGTCCGAAAGGTCTCCCCGGCTCCAGGCATCCTGCAGCCAGAAGAAGACCTGTCTCACCCGGGCCACCAACAGGGGGCGATCCCAACGGGGAAACGTCTGAGCAAAATACGCCATGTTTTCCCGGGTAAACGAAATCGCTTTCGCAAAACGCTGCAATTCCTCATGGTTGCTGATCGGGCGGCCCGTCAAATCAACCGGCTCAGCCGATTCCTCCCGTCTCAACGGTCTGGGGCCGCGATTGTAAGGATTGCCGTTGCCCCGGTTATAAGGCCGGTTTTGCCGGTTTTGCCAGCCTCCCCCGCCCAAGCGCATCGCTTTGAAAACGAGATAGAGAACTACCAAAAGAAAAATCAGGCTGAAAAGCCCGCCGGAACCGCCTCCGCCAAAGCCGCCCCCCAAGAAAAAGGGCATGAAGTTGAAGCCGCCCATGCCGCCGGAAAACCCGCCGGAGAATCCTCCCCCGGAGAAACCCCCTCCGGAAAATCCACCGCCCCCGAAACTGCCCCCGCCCAAACTTCCGCCCACTCCTCCCCCTCCGCGGGCCAAGGCTAAATTGGCCTGGACCGCCAACAGAGCCAGAGTTGAGCAGATTAGAAGAACTCTTTTCGTCCCTGTCCTCATCTTATCACCTTGCAATTCCCAGATAGGCTGTCAAGCCTTTAACGCTTTTCTAGAATCCCGCTCTTAACCTTCTCTCAACACCGGAAAGTGAACTGCTGTCATTTGCGCCCCGCCGGAAGCCGGGGCTTCTTGGCGAAAACTCAGGCATTAGCTTCCAGTGCCCTTCTTAATAGTACACCGAATGAGGCTGGCTTACTCCTCTTATTTTTTTCCGTATACTTCCTGTGAAGATTCCTGCTGCGGCAACGGATGCAGGCCGTCTGTCCGCATCCTCCGGCAGGAACCGGCCGGGTCCCGTCTGTGTACTTCTTTGACCGGGACCGGCCGGTTTTTCCCTCTTCTTCTTTTACCTCTTGTTTTTTCCCTCGCTCAGAATTTGCTCCCGGCGATTCTCCCTATATTTTCACTATTACTCGTCTTTTTTCAGACTGGCCTTAAGCTGTGCCAACTCATCTTCCACGGCCGCAGCTGTCTTTCCTTTCTCCAAGTCCGCAAATTGATCCTCGACGCTATTGAACTCCACCATAGTCCGAGACGCTTTGGCTTCCGCCTCCATGCGGTCTACGCGGTCCTTCATCCGGTCAATGTCCCCCAGCGGATCGCGGCTCGACAAACCGGAGACCGCCTCGTTTGCCTTCTTCATAGTCTGCGCCCGGCGTTCCCGCATGACCAGATTGTCCCGCTCCATCTTAGCCTTACCCAATTTCTCCGTCAGCAGGCGCAGATTTTCCTGCAAATCGCTGACCGCTTTCTCTTGGTCACTCAGCTGCGCCCGATAGTCGGCCAGACTGTTCTCCGCTTCTTTCTTCAGCGTCAACGCAGTCCGCGCCAGATCGTCCCGGTTCTGTTGCACCGCTAAGGTGGCTTGCTCGCTCCGCTGAGAAATTTCTTTGTTCAGAGCCTGGATTTTCTCCTCAAGTTGGATTTTGTCCGCCACCGCCCGATTGACCTGAATCTGGAAATTGCGCACTTCTTCCGTGGCCCTGTCGACATAAAGGTTGAGCATCTTCTCCGGATCTTCGGCCTTGTTCACGATATCCATAATGTTCGCTTGCAACAGGTCCCTGACTTTGCTGAATACACCCACGGTTAAACGTCCCCTTTCTTTGCTGAACCTTTCATGATACATGATACAATGGAATACCTCTCCTTGGAATACGCTTTCGGAATACGCTTTTCGCCATTTCCGGTGAGTGCGCCTTCCGCGACGCGCTGCGCAAACCTCTCTTCTTCGCTTTAACTACGTTTTGGGAGGACCTTTTGTTGCAGATCTTTTCTTGCGGATTGAGAGCAGATTTGTCGTCGTTACGGAGTGCTCTTTTGCTTATTCCTCCTTTCCCGGCCAAAAGTTGCTCCTTTCGCCTGAAGGATAGGCCTGTGGCTGGAAACCAGAAAAGACCTCACCCTCAGGTAAGGTCTGGCAACCAAAATTCTTGGGGATAGGCCGGGTTGAAATTCAACCGTTCTGACGACCTATCCACGGCACTCCTGCCGCTCGCTACTCCCCTTAACATGCGTTAAGAGCAATATGCATGTTACAAGGAGCATATTAGGTCCAACCCGGACGATTGTCAAGGGGTTGCGGGACGAAAACAGAAAAATAATTAACCTCGGCCATGGTATACGGCTACCGATTGTATACGGTCTCGGATTAGCGTAAACTAGAGCCAAAGTCGAAGATGAGGAGGAATCCGTGATGATCGTCGGACATGAAAGAGATCAATTGGGCACCCGCCTGGATCACGGACAAATGCGAAACGTGGTGAAAAAGGTCCTTGTCTCACCCCGCGAGGGTTGGGAAGGCTGGGTTATGCGCCTGTTTGCTTTGGGAGAAAACGGCTGCTCCCCTCGGCACAGCCATCCCTGGCCCCACATCAACTACATCGTCTCGGGCAAGGGAGTGTTGCATCTGAGCGGCAAGGACTTCAACCTTGAACCGGGTTCTTATGCCTATGTTCCGGCGGGAGAAGTACACCAATTTCTTAACGGCGGTAGCGAAGACTTCCGTTTCCTTTGCATCGTGCCGGAAGAAGGCGATCAGTGAACTCGTACAGGGGAAGTACTCCCACTGACAGAGGCGGGAATCTCACGATTGGATAACGCCGGGCTTTCGGGTCACCAATAGTAGAGGGAAATCATATCCTGTATCGGAAAATAGTGTATGAAAAACTCTGGTGGTGATCTGTCAATGACTCCGCTCTACCTCGCTTTGGGAGACTCCCTGACCGCCGGTTATGGCGTGGGACCCAAGAGGGCCTTCGCCACCGTCTATTACAAAATGCTGTGCAGCCACAACCCCGCCCTTTCGTATGCCAACCTTGGGACAAACGGGCTGACCACGGCGGGTCTCGTCACCATGTTATCCGATCGGGCCATCCAAAGCCAAGTAAGTCGATCTACGCTCATTACTTTGACCATTGGTTCCAATGATCTTCTCACAGAGGCCCAGTCCGCAAATCAGTCGGCACAGAACTCTCCCCTCTTGCCGCTCGGGCGCAACCTGGAGAGACTAGGCTATAGTCTGCGTCGTCTCAACGGCCTGGCCGCTATTAAGATCGCTTCACTCTACAACCCGCTTCCGGGCGGCCCTTACGCACCTTGGAGCGGGCTGGCCGAAGAAGTCTTGCTGGGGGCCAACCGGATTCTCGCCGCCTGGTGCACACAATACCATGCCGTCCTTGTTCCGGTGGATCGCGCTTTCCGCGGCCAAGAACAGCTTCTTCTCGGGCCCGACCATTTTCACCCCAATGTCCTGGGGCACCGGGTCATGGCAGACTTGTTCGCTCATACGAACCTCTGACCTCCTCTTTAACTAGTAAACAGGTGAACATGGTCATGTGCATGAATTTCTTGAGGGAAGCGCTCTCATCCCCCGCATCGAATTCCGAGGTTTTCCCGCGCACGTTCTATAAATTTCTTGGTCATATAATATCGTTCTTCCATATTCTAAAGTGTTGCAACAACATCCCGCAAATGCGTAGTGGAACATTTGCTTGGATATACTAATCGCAGTGAACTCGTTTGGCTTAAGCTGAACATCACGATAGTGTCCTGTGGACACTATCGCCGAACCGCAAGCTTTCAAAGAATACTTGTGCGGTGAGGATGACTATCGCCGTAGGCACAGAGCGTGAAATTAAAATTATGCTTTTGTGCCGAAGCCGTCATTGTCCGGTGGACAATGACGGCCAAAGGCTGAGTCTACCCCCACCGAAGCGGGGACGTGGGACCCGCTCGCAGTTGTAGAAGTGGGAGTCTTACGCCTTGGGCAGATGCCGGAAGGAGGTGTTGCCAATATGACTGTCATGTATAAACCCAATAGATTATCCAAGGAAAAATCACCATATTTGCTTCAGCATGCCAATAATCCTGTTGACTGGTTTCCTTGGGGAAAAGAAGCGTTTGATAAGGCGAAAGCCGAGAACAAACCTATTTTCTTATCTATTGGGTATTCTTAGTTGTGAAGATAATCTTGTTGTCATTGGTGCCACGTCATGGCGCACGAATCTTTTGAAGACGACTCTGTAGCCGGATTGTTAAACTCCCATTTCGTTTCGATCAAGGTCGATCGTGAAGAACGTCCGGATGTCGATCACCAATACATAGAATTCTGCCAAGCCCTTACCGGGTCTGCGGGCTGGCCCCTGACCATTCTCATGACCCCGGAGAGGGAGCCGTTTTTCGCGGGGACTTACTTTCCCAAAACCCAACGCTGGGGCCGGCCCGGACTGATCGAGATCCTGGGACAAATAAGAGACCTGTGGTCAAGCCGGGAAGCGGACCTGAGGACGTCGGCCAGGGAAATCGTGTCCTCCCTGCAAAACCGGCAAAAAGGACCGGCTCACACTGACGCCCTCCCGGTTGAGCACGAGGGCAGGGCCTCCTTGGTACAAAGTAAAACTCGATTGGAATCCGTGGATCAGGATGCCCTTTTCGACCGGACCTTCGCGGCTTTGAGCCGGTCTTTTGACCCGGAGTGGGGTGGTTTCGGGCGTCCACCCAAATTTCCCACTCCCCATACTCTCACTTTCCTTCTCCGCTACGCCCTAACCCACCCCTCAAGCGGCGCCTTGGCCATGGTTGAGAAAACCTTGGACGGGATGGGACAGGGAGGAATCTTTGACCATATCGGCTTGGGTTTTTCCCGTTACAGCACAGATGAGCGCTGGCTCATCCCGCACTTTGAAAAAATGCTCTACGACAACGCCCTGCTGGCGCTCGCTTACACCGAGACATTCCAGGCAAGCCACAGAGATCAGGATAGGCGTAAAGTCGAGGAGATTGTGACCTACGTCCTCAGAACAATGACTTCCCCCGAAGGAGGTTTTTACTCCGCCGAAGACGCCGATTCCGAAGGAAGCGAAGGAAAATTCTACACCTGGTCCCCCGCGGAAATCGCCGCAGTGTTGGGAACCGAGGCGGCGGAGCTGTTTTGTGCCGCTTACGGCATATCGGAAGCAGGGAATTTCGAAGGGAAAAGCGTTCCCAATCTGATTGGCACGGATTTTCAACGGCTGGCCCGGGAGAGAAACCTCACCTCAACCGAACTCGAGCGCCGATTGACCGAATCCAGGCAAAAACTTTTCAGAGCGCGCGAACAGAGGGTTCACCCTCATAAAGACGACAAGATCCTGGCGGGTTGGAACGGGCTCATGATCGCGGCCCTGAGCAAAGCGGCCCGCGTCTTGGATCGGCAAAGCTACCTGGGCGCGGCCGAAAAGGCCCTGGATTTCATCATGAGTCGCCTGCGCCGGCCGGACGGACGGCTCCTGGCCCGCTATCGCGAGGGAGAGTCCGCTTATCCGGCTTACCTTGACGATTACGCTTATATTATCTGGGGCTTGCTGGAGGTCTACACAGCCGCCGGCGAACCGTTCCGCCTTAAAACAGCCATAGAACTTCAGACTGAGCAAGACCGGCTCTTTCGCGATACGCGGGGAGGGGGCTACTTCTTCACCGGTCTCGACGGTGAGGAGCTCCTCTTCCGCTCCCAAGAGCTGTACGACGGTGCCCTGCCTTCCGGCAACTCCGTCTCAGCCCTCAACCTGTTGCGCCTTGCCCGCTTAACCGGCGAGCCCCACTGGGAAGACCAAGCCCAAAAACTGCTGCTTGCCTGGCAGGAAACCGTGAGTTCTCATCCGGAAGGCTGCACGGCCTACCTGCAAGCCTTGCAATTTGCCCGTTACGGCGGCCAAGAGCTGGTCCTCGCCGGTTCCCTGGAAGCTCCCACTCTGGAAGACATGCGCCGGGTATTCTTCCGCGGTTTTCATCCCTTCGCCACCCTCCTCTACCGAGAGGAAAACGTTGACCGAGTCGTCCCTTGGCTCAAGGACTATCCCGTGCCGGATGAAACCACCGCAGCTTACCTTTGCCGGGAGCATGCCTGTCTCGCCCCCGTTGTCCGCGCGCGGGAACTTCTGACCCTGCTCAATGACTCTCCGTGACTGACTCCGCCTGACCTTTCCCCAACAACTCCGCATCACCCTGCCCGAATCGTCTCTCACGGTCGTCCGTGAAGAATTCCGGCACATGATCTAACGGTTATCCACCCCGACGATAACTAAAGACGGGTGCTCCATCAAGTTATAATCAATCGGGACGCTCAAAGGCTCTTCTCCCTGATAGAATATACGCACATAGGGTCGGCCGGGGAAACACGGGTTTTGTTTAATAACATTTCCCCTTTGCCCGTTGTTTAACCTAACTCCGGTACCGCTGGGATAGACCGAGATATGTTTGGCAAAAATACTGAGCATGGCGGGCTCAAAATGAGTCCCCGAATGGGCGATAATGTACTCGTAGGCCTGATAGGGCTCAAGCGCAGACCGGTATATTCTCCGGCTGGTCAAGGCTTCGTAAACGTCGGCTACGGCGGCCAAACGACCGAATTCATGGATTTCCCTGCCTTTCAGGCCCCGTGGATAGCCGGACCCATCCCACTTTTCCTGATGCTCCAGGGCCACGTGAGCGGAAACCACATTAAAGTCCCGGTTGCGCCGCAAAATTTCATACCCATAAACGGTGTGGCGCTTAATTTCGTCGAACTCCTCTTTGGTCAGGGGAGTTTGTTTATTTAGAATCCCCGGCGGTACCTTTGTTTTTCCGACGTCATGCATTAGGATGCCCATACCCAGTTCCAACAGTTTGTTTTTCGAATAGCCCGCGGCAATGCCCAGAATAAGGCCCATCACCGTCGTATTGACCGAATGATGGAAGGTATAATCATCATAGCCCTGGATTTCGGACAAATTAGTGATCACATCCCGGCTGTAGAGTAGGTCGTCAATCATCTCCGCGACTGTTTTCTGCACCGCGTCCAGACCTAATTCACTCTCTCGACCGCATTCGACATTTTTCATGATCGAATGAACCGTCCGGTAAGCCATCTCCCGCGTCCGATTGCTCAAAGCGATATGGACTTCTATATCTTCCAGCCTATCGTCCTTGACGAAAACTACATCGAAGCCAAGTTTTTTTAACCGTTCAATATAAACGGACGTCAGCATAACTTCCGCCCGCAGAAGAACCTGTCCCGCGGCACTCACCACAGGCCTGGCTAACACCGCCCCCTCTTGAACATACCGCGTGCTGACCAATCGCATACGAATACTCCTTCAGACAAAGCTGCTGTCCCTGCCTTATCTTAGTTTTTGATGTCTAAATAACGCCTTTCTGCCTTCCGTGATTGAAGGGGAAAACTGAGTATGCTGACAACTAATCGCTCTTTTCCGGCAATTAATCGCTTTCGTTTTGCCTTATGTCCCTTTTTCGTCATACTTCTTTCGTCACACTTCGCCCAAACCCTGCCCCCGCTCAACCGGTCTCGTAAATTTTCCCTTTGGTCCCATGGCCTATAGACCGAACTTAATCGCGGGGCCCACCCCCGTTCCAGCGGCGGTAGAGAGTATGCTCAATACCCAATTGATCAAGAACTCTTCCCACCACATGATTTACCAAGTCCTCTATTTTTTCCGGACGGTGATAAAAACCCGGTGAAGCCGGCAAGATGGCAGCCCCGGCCCGGGCCAAGCGCAGCATATTTTCCAGCTGGATAATATTGTAGGGCATTTCCCGGGGAACCACGACCAGGGGCCGGCGTTCTTTCAATGTCACCTGAGCGGCCCGCAGGAGCAAACTATCCCCACTCCCCTGAGCCATCGAACCGAGCGTATTCATGGAACAGGGAATGACGACCATCCCATCCGTCCGGAAAGAACCGCTGGCCAGGGGGGAGAACAAATCATCATTCGCCTGCCAATGCACCTTTGCCTCCGCGTGATCCACAGGCATACCGCATTCGTAGGCAAAGACCCGTTCCCCCATGGGAGTGGCGATTCCCTCCACAAGCCAATCTAAGGAGACTAAAGTCCTGAGCAAAGAATAGGCATAGACCGAACCGCTGGCTCCCGTAACGCCAACGACCATGCGTTTTGTCACATCAACCGACCCCTTTTCCCATTCCGGATAAGACAGGTTCCCTGATCCCTATGATACTTTTTCCCGAAGAAGGACTTTTTTTTCTTTTTTCGAATTATATATTAAGTGGCGAAGGAGGCGTAGAACTTGTTTGAACCAGACTTCTGGCGCGAGGGGTTCACCGGGTTGCTTAATCATGTGAACGAAGGAGTCCATATCGCGGATCGCAACGGGATCACGCGTTTTTATAATCGCTCGGCCGCCGCCATTGACGGCATTGAGCAAACAACCGCCTTAGGCAAACATATCTTAGAGATGTTTCCTTCCTTAACCGAGGAAACCAGTACCATTTTACAGGTTTTGCGCACCGGAGAAAAGATCCTGCATCGGGAACAGGAAATCCGCAACCTTTACGGTGTCCCCGTCTATCTGGTCACCACGACAGTCCCCATAAAAGTGAACGGTAAAATCCTGGCTGCCATGGACATCTCGCAAAACCTCACCCAGGTCAAAGCACTGGCCGAAAAAGTAGTCGGCCTGCAAGCTGATTTGAAAGCAAGGAATAAACACACCCGCACCGAACAGGCTGTCTATACCTTTGACAGTATTTACGGAGAACATCCCGCTTTGCTGGACGTTTTGTCGAAAGCGCGCAAGGCCGCTCGCACCAATTCCCCTATCCTCGTCTCGGGTGAAACCGGAACCGGCAAAGAATTGCTCGTGCAGTCCATCCACAACGCCGGTCCGCGCCGTCAAGCCCCCTTCATCAGCCAAAACTGCGCCGCTCTGCCGGCCACTTTGATGGAAAGTATTCTTTTCGGCACCGCCAAGGGCAGCTTCACAGGCGCCGAGAACCGCCCGGGCCTGGTCGAGTTGGCCGACGGCGGCACCTTGTTTTTGGATGAGATTACCTGCTTGGATCGGGAACTCCAGGCCAAGCTCTTGCGTTTTATCCAGGAAGGCAGCGTCCGGCGGCTGGGAGAAACACGGTTGAGGAACGTCAATGTCCGGATCATGGCTTCCACAAATATCGACCCGCTTCAGGCGGTGCGGGAGAACCGCCTGCGCGCGGATCTGTATTACCGCTTAAACGTAGTCAACCTGTCCCTGCCCGCCCTGCGCAACCGTCGCAGCGACATCCCCCTTTTAATCTCCCGCTTGATTTGCGATCTCAATCACAAGTTGGGCTGCCAAATATCCGGCGTCTCACCCGACGTGCATGAAATCTGCCTGCGTTACCCCTGGCCGGGCAACATCCGGGAACTTTATTGCACTTTGGAGGGGGCCATGAACCTGGCCGATAGCGGACAACTCGAAATCAACCATCTGCCACCCTACCTCTTGCAGAAACTCGTCCAAAACCCTCCCGTCAACCTGAAGGATGTGGAGAACTTGCCTCTGCAAGAGGCCCTGAGCAAAGTGGAAGAAACCCTAATCCGCTCCGCCCTTGGCAAATCGGCCTGGAATATCTCCCGAACCGCACGCATTCTGGGCTTGCCCCGGCAAACCCTGCAGTACAAAATCCAATCCCTCCGGATCGAGCGGGACTCGCCCCCGGACTGAAGTAAGCGCGGCTGCAAGGGACGCAATTAGGGAATTCTTTGCCGCACAGTGACGCTTGTGCGGCTCCCCCAAGGTGCCGGCCCTTCCCCTCCGCCGGATTTCCGGCGGCACCCGCCCAAAGACCGGCAATCCATCTCTGCGGTAGGTCTCTGCGACAAGTGCCGCCGCCTGTCGTCTGCGCTAATGTCACAGCGGTTTCAATTTCTCCGTGTGAGCAGCCCGGCCTTGGCACCCCGCCGCTCGTTTCCCTGAGATCACGGAGTTCCGAACTGGCGCCTATGGCCGGCCAGGCTTTGAGCTCTGTCATAGATTTCTGCGTCGATGTATCTTTTTTCGCCGCTCAGCTCTCTTTCGTCCGGCTTCCTTTGCCGCTCAGCCCCCTCTTCGACTCGACCCTCTTTTCGCTCAGCCCGCTTCCTTTCTTAGCCTTTTTCGCCGCTCAGCCCGCTTTTCCGCACAGCTTTCGCTTCCACTCGACGCTCGCTTTCTCTTAGCCTGCTTCGCCGCCGGCTTTCTTTTTCGTTCGGCCTTCTCTTCCCTTCACTTTGCTGCCCCGGCCTGCCGCCTCTGTGCCGTCCTGTGCGTCCCTGCCGCCTCCCCCCGCCCCCTGGCACGACTCTTGCAGGAGTGGTTTCACCACACTGTTACCACGCTACTTCGCAAGTGCTAAGGAGGAAGAGTTCATGAATTCACGGAGTCAGATTCCCCTATGGGCAGACGTTCCCGATGAACTATGGCAGGATTGGCATTGGCAGATGTCCCACCGCATCACTAATGCCGAGGAACTGAACCGAGTCATTCCCCTAACGGAAGCAGAAAGCACAGGCATCACCCGCTGCCTGGAAAGTTTGCGCATGGCCATTACCCCTTATTATAGCACCCTGATCGATCCCCAAGACCAAAACTGCCCCGTCCGCAGGCAGGCCGTCCCCACTTCTCTGGAACTCCATGTCGGAGAGTACGATCTGCGGGACCCCTTGCATGAAGACACTGACTCCCCTGTGGCAGGCCTCACCCACCGCTACCCCGACAGGGTCCTGCTCTTAGTTACCGACCAGTGCTCAACTTACTGCCGGCACTGCACGCGGCGGCGTTTGGCCGGCCAAACCGATGAAGCGCTCCCTCTGGAACAGTTCAAAAAGGCCTTGGACTATATCCGGTCTACCCCGCAAATCCGGGATGTCTTGATCTCGGGGGGCGATCCTTTAACCTTGTCCGACGAGCGTTTGGAGTATATCATTTCCAATCTGCGCGCCATACCCCACGTGGAGATTATCCGCATCGGCACACGCGTTCCCGTGGTCCTGCCGATGCGCATTACCGAAGCCCTGGTCCGGATGCTAGGCAAATATCATCCTCTCTGGATCAACACCCACTTCAACCACCCCAAAGAACTCACACCCGCAGCAACGGCTGCTTTAGCTCGCTTAGCCGATGCCGGCATTCCTTTGGGGAATCAATCCGTCCTCTTGCGCGGGGTTAACGATTGTCCCCACATCATGAAGAAACTGGTACAGGAACTGGTGAAAAATAGGGTCCGGCCTTATTACCTTTACCAGTGCGACCTCTCTCGCGGCATCGAACATTTCCGCACCTCTGTCTCCAAAGGCATCGAAATCATCGAAAGCCTGCGCGGGCACACCAGCGGCTACGCCGTACCCACCTATGTCATAGATGCGCCCGGAGGAGGCGGTAAAATTCCTCTCAGTCCCCAGTACCTCATCTCCATGGGAGCCAATAAAGTGGTTCTCCGCAACTACGAAGGAGTCATAACCGTGTATGATGAACCGAACTACCTGCAGGAAAAATGCACCTGCGAATATTGCCGTGAACAAGAAGAAGGCGTGGGCGTGCTGGAATTGCTAAACCACAAAAACCGGGTACTGGAGCCCGCTAACCTTGACCGTCGCCACCGGCACGCAAACTGACTTCATCTGTCCCCGTTGTTCCGGCCGTCGTGGCAGCCGTGGCACTTCCGGCTGTCCCGGCCGGCGTCTTTTTGCCGCTGCGGATAACCTGGATGCCCGCAAAAATCACCGCCGCCCCGACAATTTGCAGGGGGTGAATCCCTTCCCCCAGCAGGAGGGCGGCCGTCGCCACGGCCACCACCGGAACCAAATACATGTAGGCCATAACCCGATTCGCCCCGACCTTGCCGATGCCATAATACCAGGCCACTAATCCGAAAACCGTAACCGGGCCAATCGAGTAGAACAAAGAAGCCCAGGACTGCCGGGGCACACCCTGCCAAGAGACCCTCAGAAGTCCGGGCAGGCCCGCGGCGAGAAGAAACAAGGCCCCAAAGAAAGAAGAAACTGCGACCGTCTTCAGAGCGGAATACCGCCGCAGCATCTTGTGGGTCAGGACCGGATATAATCCCCACACCCCGGAGGCCACGAGACCGTAAATATCGCCCAGCCAGGCGCCGGAACCCGCCTTCAATTTAGTGGTTCCGAACATGAGCACCAAAACCACCCCGCCCAGAGCCAGCGCACTTCCCCAGCGTCCCCGCGCAGGCAGGGTCTCCTGCCTGGCCACGCCGGCGAAAATTGCCGTAAAAACCGGAGAAGCCGCCAGGAGCAATGAAGCATTAGCCGCGCTGGCGTATTTGACCGCCGCCATAAACACTGTCTGATAGACTGTCGTACCGACCAACCCGATCAGCGCCATTTGCGGCAAATCGCGCAGGCTCACCCGAAGATCCCTTTCCAATAAGTAGAGCATCAACAAAAGCAGTGGGGCCGCCGCCGCAAAGCGCAACAAGGTAAAGTTCAAAGGACTGAAGCCTAACATGCCCCACTTTCCCACAGTATAATTGGCTCCCCAAAAAACCACCACCGAAAAAAGCAATAGCTCCAACGACTTCCCTTTGGCCATTAAGTCTTGATTCCTTCCTTTGCCTCAACCGGTCCTTCGCCGAACCGTTCTTTCTCCTGCAGCCCATTATACCATCTTTTTAAGCCGGAACGACTGCCTTTTTTCAGCCTCACCGGCGCGCAAAGTTGACGACGTTGCGTGGATTTCGTCGTTTTTGCTCCTAATTTGCTTTGCTTTTCCTGATGAGTTATACCATGACATTATCACTGATTAACAACTTTTTCGTCTAAGCATATTGACAATCTGGCGCGGACTGAATATAATAATTGCTGTCACGCGGTCGTGGCGGAACTGGCAGACGCGCTAGATTCAGGTTCTAGTGGGGGCAACTCCATGGAGGTTCAAGTCCTCTCGACCGCACCACCTTCTTTTACGCCTGTACACACGTGGTTCGCAAAGCCGAGGATTAACCTCGGCTTTATTTGTGGTGGCCAATGGATTCAGGCCCTTAGGCAAGCCGCAGTTGGGAAAAAAGGTGCCCCACCCAAATCGGAAACTCGTGCCAGACTCAGATCAGAAACTCAGTTTTCAGCCTCCGCACAGTTTCCAGAGACAGACCCGTTATCTCGGCTACATCTTCTGCTGAAAGTCCCTTCGTCAAGGCGTTTCGGGCCGTCTCCAACCTGCCTTCTTCTCTGCCTTCTGCTCTGCCTTCTGCTCTGCCTTGTTCCCTGCCTTCTTCTCTTAACCATTGTTCGATTTGGGTCATGCGTATAAATCCGCCTTTCTGCGAAAGGCACCGATGGGGTTATGAAACAAAAACCCATCATCCTTTCACTCTTTTTGTGCTATCCTCCTCTTGTAGGTCGCTGGTATACTACAGAACCCGAGGAGGTGAGTGGCGGGGCTGTATAGCGGCAACCCCGTATGTGTATATGGTGTCGGTCATCCGTTAAGGCATCAATGAATGGCGCAAAACAGTAGCCCGTAAACTTATCTCTTCCGAAGTTGACTCGATTTCGCCGGATGACCAGTCCCTGCCATCCCTACAAGTATTTTTGCTGGAGGTACTTCTTTTGTTCAAAATCTTTCGTAAAAACTGCTGTGGACTTGATGTCCACAAAACCTGGATCTATGCCTGCATCGGTATTACTGATACAAATGGCCGTACTGAGTATAAGCAAGCTCGCTTCTCTTCCTTTTCCAAGGGCCTTAGAGAGTTGGCTGATTGGCTTGCGAAATTCTCCTGTATCGAAGTTTGTATGGAATCTGCCGGCAAGTTTTGGATTCCCGTATTCAACATCCTTGAAAAAACCTGTTTTGTGGCGGCTGTTCTGGAAGCTGAGCAGCCGAATTTTGCGCGCTAGAACTCTCAGCTCGCCTTCTTACACACGGCCTGGCACTTGAGCCCGCAAAACACACTACCGACATATCGGAGGCATTGCCGGGCCAGACCCAAGAGCGAATCGGGATCCCGTCCCGTGTGACCGCCAGGCTGATCATAATTTGGGGCAGATCGGGCCGGCTGTCCTTCGCGTGGCCCAGCGCCTATTCCGCCCATCAGGCAGCATGCCCCACAGAGCTGTAACATCTTGAACGGAAAGATCATTGCTGTTTTCTGATTGCGTTGCCCGAATGTTACCCCAGGGAAGAATACCACCTCGTGGAAGAGTGGACAATTTTTAAGATAGGTACCGAGGCAGCAATGTATAGAACTTACACGCATTAACGATATCAGGTACCGGACAATATTCGTTTGTCATATGCGCCATCTTTTCGATACCCGCACCGAATCCAATGGTTGGAATCCCCAGTTTCCCAGCAGAAGCCACTCCGTTCGTAGAGAAATTCCACTTATACATGCTCGGTTCGTGATCAAACAAATCCCGATACGCTGTTACACAACCTTGCGTAAGCTTATGGTCTTTTTCGATTTCCCATGCCGGAAGAAAAGAGTGAAGGTTTACTTTCTCTCCCGCCCAGCTTGTTCCGGCAACATCATGGACTTTCCATGTCGCGTCAAATCCGGCAATGAGCGCATCCATCTCCATGGCCACCGTTTCTTCATTTTCGCCCAGCGTCATTCTACGGTCGAGATAAATGTGACAAGTTTGGGGAATTGCATTGAGTGAGACTGCCTCACTCTCAATTTTTGTCAAGGCGATTGAAGGGCGTTCCCCTTCGAGCTGCATATACCTATTACCTAACGCCTCAACCCGTTCAATGATTTTCGCCATCCCATAGACTGCATTGACACCTTTCTCCGGAGCCGCTCCATGAGCGGAAACTCCCTCCACCGTAATTTTATAGATGGCTCTTCCAAGATGGCCCAAAGAAATCTGCAAATGGGTCGGTTCACAGATGACCACGTAGTCAGGGCTTAGATTGTTGTCCACAATCGCACGATACAGTCCTTCGCCGTCATAATCCTCTTCCATTACCGAGCAGCAGACATAGATGGTTTTCCCTTTATCCAGTCCCAGTTTTTTTATCATTGCACCCGCATAAACTGTCGCAGCGGCGGAACCCTTCATATCCGAGGAACCACGGCCATAGAGCTTTTCGTCGATGATAAGGCCGCCGTAAGGATCCTTTTCCCACGCTTTAGAGTCGTTGACCGCCACATTATCAATATGGGAATCAAACAGCAGCTTTTCGGGACCATTGCCGATTACACCGATTACATTCCCTACTTTGTCAATGATGACCTGGTCATAATTCAGTTTTCGCATTTCGTCCGCGACACGCTTAACAGCTTCCTCTTCATGGCAGGTGGGGCTTTTGATTTTGACCAATTCACTTGCAAACGATATTAGCTGGTCTTGTAATGCGTTTACCGTCTCTGTTACTTGAGCTTTCATGCTTCCTCCTCGAATCTTTTCACCTATTTGCAGTTATTATCGAGTTTAGCAAAGCTGTATTTTTACCCCGACTCCTGCCACTCCATTGTTGGCACTCGCACTGGCTATCCGCAGATTCGGCGGTATACAACGTTTGTTGACAAAGAGCGCTATAGGGGAACCTGTTACAAAGCGGCCAACTGGTCTTACGTGGGGGAAACGCAGGGACGGGGTAAATGGGATCGGCTCAACGAGTACAAACTGCCCGTTAAAAGTATTTACCTCTATCCACTCCATAAGAACTTTCGTCAAATTCTCGCCGGGTCGGACTAAGTCCGGCCCGTTTTGTTGACTTTTAAATGTTCATTGAATGGTTCACTGAACATTTACTACCCGTATTTTACATTATGCAGCAATTCCGGCAAAACATCAATTATTTTAGGTTTCCCACCCGAGTTTTTTCTTCCCGGTCAATATTAAAAAAGCTTGCAACATCCTCTTTGACTCAACCGCAATGCTCGGAGGCTATCCACAGTGACGGCTCACCTATTTTTCTTCACCGGCTTTTTTACCAGCTTCGCCCTTAGCCCGTCGCAGATCCGTGGGCGTAACGCGCTCCGGGACTTTCAAGGACTATGCTCTTTTGAATGAGGAACGGGCGGAAATAATGGAGGCGATCCAAACGAGGGGGTGTATATATGAGAGACGGAAAAAGCAAAAAAACAAAGGAACGCTTGAAGAAATTCGGCATCTGTGCTACCTTAAAGGAAGATCAATGGAATATTGAACGGGAGCCCAAGGAATTGGGCTGAGAGGGTGGTTAACGTTACCGCCGACCGAACCTGATCTGGGTAATGCCAGCGGAGGGAAGACTTGGCTAAAAAGTGACACCGTTCATATTCTGTGAGCGGTGTCTTCTTTTTTCTCAAGAACAAATAAACATGTCAAGGAGAGTGACCAACTATGAGCAACAAGATCATGATGGCTTTTCAAGTGCTGCCCAAGGTGGAGGATGAGCGGCTGTTCGAAGTCGTGGACGAGGCAATCGCCGTCGTAGCGGCCAGCGGAGTGAACTATGAGGTCGGTCCGATGGAAACGACGATGGAAGGAGAGCCGGACCAACTATGGGCTATCATTCGTCAAGCCCAAGACGCCTGCGTCAAAGCCGGAGCTTCCCGGGTTCTGACTTATATCAAGATGGATTACAACCCCGGCCTGACGACGATTGACGAAAAAATCCATAAGTACCGGGCGAAATAGTTGATGCCGGCACACTTTGAGAAAAGACGCCGCAAGAAATGGCAGACTAGCATCCCTCCGCTAATCTTCGTTCTCGCCTGTTTGGCCGTCTGGCAGGTGAGTGTGGACTACTTAAAAGTACCGCTTTGGCTCCTGCCCTCGCCCGTTGCTGTAACCAAAGCACTGTGGCGCACCCGCGCCTTGCTCTGGACAAATACCCTGACCACTGTCTGGGAAACCACGACCGGATTCATCCTTTCCGTAGCCCTCGCTCTGGCGGCAGGCCTCGCTATGGTCCTTTCACCGCTGCTCAAGCGTTTGTTTTACCCTCTGCTCATCATTTCCCAGACGGTCCCCTTGATAGCGGTGGCTCCCCTCCTGATCCTCTGGCTCGGGTATGGTCTGCTGCCCAAAATTGTGACCGTCGTCCTGGTCTGTTTTTTCCCTGTCACCATCAGCCTGATTGAGGGGCTGGAAGTAAGTGACCCTGACCTGCTCAATCTTCTCAAAAGCATGGGGGCGACGCCTTGGCAAATCCTTTATACCGTGCGTTGGCCCAACGCCCTGCCCTCTCTCTTTGCCGGGCTCAAGATAGCCGCAACATACAGCGTGATGGGAGCGGTCATAGGGGAATGGCTTGGGGCCAGCTCCGGTCTGGGCGTTTATTTAACCCTCTCCTCACACTCTTTCCTGACGGCTCAGGTATTTGCCGCCATCTTCGCGATCACGGTTCTAAGCCTCATCTATTTCATCCTGATTGCCGGTATCAGGCATTTTGCCTTGCCCTGGCTGAACACAAAAGAAAACTGATGGCCATGAAAAGCTTTTCGCAAAGCAAACTTGGCAGGCGAGGCAATCGTTCAAAGAGCGAACAACCAAACTCGGGCCGGCGCGAGTTTCTGTCCGAGCGAGAGATGGCTTTCTTCATACTTTCTTACTTATCGAATAAAAACCAGTAGGGAGGCAAACGACATGGCAAGTTCCATAAAACAAAAGCGTACCCCGAATCAAGCACAGAAGCGCGGGGTATCTTACTCCGGGGAGGGACACCAACGATCCCGGGCCAGGGCCATCCTAAGTTCGGCTCTGGTGCTCAGCCTGAGCATTTTGTTCTTGCTGAGCGGCTGCGGCACAGGCACCCAAGGGCAGACCGCAGGCACCCAAACGAAAGCTGCCACGCCGAAGGACAACGTCACAGTCATGCTGGACTGGACGCCCAACACGAACCATACCGGACTCTATGTGGCAGCGGACAAAGGATATTTCACTCGGGAAGGGCTGGCTGTGCACATCGTCCCCCCTGCCAGCCAAGGCACGGTGGAACAATTGGTAGCGACAGGCAAGGCCGACTTTGGCATCAGCGCCCAAGAGCAGGTGACCTACGCCCGTGAACAAGGCTTGCCTTTGGTCTCCATCGCCACCATCATCCAACACAATACCTCCGGTTTTGCTTCTTTGGCCAGCAAAAACCTGCGTACGGCCAAAGACTTTGAAGGCAAAACCTACGGCGGCTGGGGACTTCCGTCAGAGGCCGCGACGATCAAGGCCTTAATGGCCAAAGGTCACGCGGATTTCAGCAAGGTCAAAATGATTAATATCGGCGACGCCGACCCCATCGCCAGCCTGACCAAAGGGGATATCGATTTCACCTGGATCTTTTACGGTTGGGAAGGCATTCAGGCCCAACTGGCCGGAATACCTCTGAACATGATCTGGGTAAAGGACATTAACCCGGCTTTGGACGACTACACCCCCATTATTGTTACGAACGAAAACATGATTCAGAAAAAACCGGATGTGGTCCGCCGTTTTATGAAAGCCGTCAGTGAAGGGTATGATTATGCCATTAAAAACCCGGCTCAGGCAGCCGACATCCTGATTAAATATGCTCCGGAAACAAACCCCGAGCTCATCAGAAAGAGCCAGGCCTGGTTGAGCCCCCGCTACCAGGCGGACGCTTCCCAGTGGGGCCTGCAGAAGGCATCCGTTTGGCACAACTACGCTCAGTGGATGTATGACAACAAACTCCTGGGCAAAATGATCGATACCAACAAGGCATTTACAAACGCTTTTCTACCCCAAGGCTGAGCCATGACTTTACTTTTGCGCGATTTATCCCTCACTTACCGGGACAATGGTTCAGCGGAAGTTAAAGTCCTGGAAGATATCTGCCTGGAGGTCCCGACAGGCTCCTTCATCTCTATCATCGGCCCGTCAGGTTGTGGCAAAAGCTCGTTGTGCAACCTGATCGCCGGTGTGCAGGAGCCGAACCGGGGAGAGATTCTGCTCGACGGCCGCTCTATTCTCGGCCTGGCCGGGCAGGTGGGCTACATGCCCCAAAAAGACCTCCTTCTCCCTTGGCGGACTTTACTGGACAATGTGGCTTTGGGCTGTGACATTCGACGGGAAAACAAACGTGAATCCAGAGAGAAGGCACGGCTTTGGCTTGAGCGCTTCGGCCTGGGCTCTTTTGCCGGGCACTATCCCCAACAACTTTCAGGCGGAATGCGCCAGAGAGGAGCACTCTTGCGCACCTTTCTCTTCGGCCGGACCACACTGATTCTGGACGAGCCTTTCGGCGCGCTTGATGCCTTGACTCGCCGTGACATGCAACAGTGGCTTCTGGACGTATGGAGTCAAAGCGATCCCACCGTTGTTTTCATCACTCACGATATTGAGGAAGCGATCCTCTTGTCTGACCAAATTGTCGTCTTCAGCCAAAGGCCCGCCCGTATTCTGAATAAGATCATCCTGCCGTTTTCCCGGCCGCGGGATCCCGACCTCCTACTTTCGCCTGAGGCCCTGGCGGTGAAACGGCAGCTCTTGGGCTTGCTGCGGGGCCATTCTTGACCAAAAAAGCCCTCTTTCCTGCAACCGCAGTGGGGGAGGGCTTCGCTCATATTTTCAATATTCGTTCTTCATGCTGCGTGCGTTCTTCACTCTGCGCCCATTTCCTCCCATGGTTCAGTCGCTTTGCCTCGCCCCGGCGACCGGGTTCATCGTCTTTTCCTATGGTCGCGAACATCTTTTTCGTCGTCAGAAAGGGAGGTTTTTTTCTGCGCCTGTCGAACATAATAAAAGTCGGACATGATTAGCAAACGTAACTTGTCAAATTGCAGCACAAAACTTGGAGGGAAATATCATGAGGACGCAAATAGAACGGGCTATCGTTGACCGCGGGGGCAAACCCGTAGCTGTCGTTTCCGTTCATTCCTTCGTATTCCAAAGCGCCAATGACGCGACTAACATCATCAAGGCTTTACTCCCGTCTTTTGACGGAATTCCGGTGGTTCTCATGACCCTCAACGGCAAAGGAGAACCCGGTTATTTCGGCCGGCCGGACCTTGTCAGCTTTCTGGAAACCATCCCCGTTAAAGAAATGGCCTGGGAGCCGCTGAGCGTCGATGTGGACCTGTTAAAGCCCCAATCATTTCAAGACACTGAGGTTTAAGTCCCGATAGGACAACACCGAACTGTAAGCCCCCGGTAAAACGACGCCCAGCTGTAAGCCCTGGTAAAACGACGTCGGATTTTATACCCGGCGAATTGCTTGACGAAGGGAGATATTATCTTGGCAAAATTCCTGTTTGTGCTGAGCAGGGGTCTTGAGGATCCCACACGTGCGACCCGGACTTTTCAACTCGCCAAAGTGGCCAAAGAGCAAGGCCACGAAGTCAACATCTTCCTGTTAGACGATGCGGTTGCTTATGCCATGACCGGGCTGGCCGGCAGCGTCATGGCACCGACCGGGGACACTGCCCGTCAATACCTGGACTATTTGACCGCGCAGAAGGTTCCGTTCTTCGTCTGTACCCCCTGTGCCCGAACCCGGCAGCTGAACGAAGCCCAGTTCATCGAGGGAGCAGGGCTATCTACGGCAGCCCATCTGATTGACTTGGCCGCCGAATCCAAAGTGTTCACCTTCTAAACCAAGCATTGGGCGCGACGACAAGGAGGCGCAGCCAATTCAGATGTTACTCGTCAAACCCGGATCCGGCCGAATATCCGCAAGCTTACAGCCCTCCTCCCAACAGGGAGAAGGGCTTTTCTTTTCAGACACCCGGCTTTAATGTGACGCCAAGCCTGGGCCCCACGCTAGGGATGGGAGCACCCGGATGGTCCGCTGCCCGCCAAAGCGTCAGCGGGGATAGGATAGTTCATAATGCCTGCTTGGCAGCCTTATCATAGCGGCCAAAAACGACTTGGAAAATCGCGGCGTTGACGAGCTGCAAAGTAGCGGTCAAATAGAGAGGCAAAGAGAGAAAACCCATGTCAAAAAGATAGCCGGTAATACCCGGACCGATGGACGAAGGCAGTCTCATCGAAAGGGCGTTAATGCTGGTTGCCAAACCGCGCCTCCGGTCTCTGGTCAGGCTGGCACTCAACGCGAAGCGGTTTCCGGTCGTTCCCCGGTTAATGGCGTTGCGAATGACAAAGATGACAGAAGCCAGGGCGAAATTCGGCATCCAGGGCAAGGTAAGCATGAGGATAGACCCGAGGACACGCATCCAGGTTACAGACTTTACCACCCCAACCCGCTGGGCCAAGAACCCGTTCATGACGGAAGAGATACCTGTCAGCAGGTAACCTACGGACAGGGTCATGCCGATAGCGGCCGGGCTTACGCCGTAGCGGATGTTGAACCAATAAGCCATCATAGGCCCGGTCAGGCCAATAGCGAGGCCGTTCAAGGCGTTGACCAGGGCCAACTTCAGCATGGAGGCGTTCTCCTGTTTTCTGACGGCCTTTTCTCTTTCCCCGACCCCAATTACTTCCTCCGCCTCCTCCGGAGGTGCTGCTCCGGCTGTAACCAAGACTTTCTCGTTGCTTCTGTCCGCCTCAGCCTTAAACTCTCTTTCGCCTTCACGGATACGGGGAACCCGTGCTGCCGCTGCGACCCCCGCAGCCCCGGCCGCCGCACCCGTCCCGGGAATCCCCGCTATCGTTGCCGCCCCGGGACCCGCGGCGGCGGGAACTGCGCCGGAAACCGCACGATCGGCAGGAACCGGGAAATCGCCGCTGTCCTCCCGCATGCCTAACAGAATCAGCATGCAGATGACGGATACCACCCCCACCATGAGAAAAACGGGGCGATAGGCCGTCAAAGGATCCTTACCCGGGAACAACGCGGGAATTCCCCCGATCACCGCACCTACAGCCATGCCGATGAACCCCACGGCGTTATTCAAACTGAAGATCAAGCCGCGCTGGGCAGGATTGATCAACCTGGCCAGCCAGGCCTGTTCCGCCGGTGAAAAAGGCCCGGCCGCACCGCTTTGACCCCGGCCGAAACCCGCAACAACGATGGCTAGGACCAAGACGAGCGCGTGGGTTGTTATGCTGGCCGCCACTGCCGCCGTGATCGTAAGAAATTCGTAAATCAGCAAAAAAGGCTTTCGCCCTTTTCGATCACTGAGAATCCCCACCATGAGGATAAGCGCTGCCCCCGCCAGGCCGGCGGCCGAGGTCACACCCCCGATCGCGGCGCCGCTCCAATTCAGAGCTTTCAAGTATAGCGTAAGATCCACCACCATGGCCCCTTGGCCCAGACTCCGTAAACCACGAATTAACACCAAACGTTTTGCCGCGCTTTTCAGCTCAATTTTCGCCAAAATATTCTTCTCTTCCTTTACCATCCCGGCCAGCCTGTGGCCAAATCGAATTCAACCGGCGGTCAGCCGGCAAAGAACCCTGACCTCCGCCCGCACGGCGTCGGTAACTCTTTCATATTTTAACGCTATTTCCCGTCGGAGTAAATATCGCAGTCTAAACTTTCGTGGTCTACGGTTACCCGGCCCGTGTCTGCGGCTTCTTGGCTTTTTATACCCTTTGACTCAGGCGATAATAATGCGCCGGAAATAGCAGTGATTTGCCGGCAGCCCGAAAAGCAATTCTCAGAGAACAGCTATGGGTTTCCAACCATGTCCACGACGGGGACATAGCCCTCTGTGATGTCCTTTGACACATAAGTGATGATTCGCTGCCCGGCGTTAATTTGCCCTGGCAGGTGCAAGCTCCAGCTCCATAATATAACGGTCATGTCCCGGGCCGTACTCATCCCTCCTATACTGAACCAGACGAAAGCCCAGTTTGTCACGATAAAGCCGGATCGCGGGTTCGTTCTCGGTATCCACCGTCAGGCTGACGCGCTTGAAGCCTTGGTCTTTCAGATTTTCGCAAATACTGTGCAGAAAATGATACCCCAGCCCTTGCCCTTGCAGTTCCTCGGCAATCGCGTACTCGAACAGATAGGCTTTGTCGACATCGTCCCAGTCCCGCATGAGAATGGCAACCCCGCTGATCGTCTTCTTGCCCTCTTCCTTCAGCACGAAGACATTGCCATGCCGGATTTGGG
This sequence comes from Acididesulfobacillus acetoxydans, assembly GCF_902729405.1. Classification (GTDB taxonomy): domain Bacteria; phylum Bacillota; class Desulfitobacteriia; order Desulfitobacteriales; family Desulfitobacteriaceae; genus Acididesulfobacillus; species Acididesulfobacillus acetoxydans. Next base: position 2,644,054 of record NZ_LR746496.1, on the reverse strand, counting down.
GCACCAAGCTCCACTCCCTGGTCCCCGATTCCCCAAAAATATTCGAACTAAAATCCACCATCCTTTTCAGAAGTTCAAGATTGAAACCCTCTACCGCATAGATTTTGAGAACATTAACTTCTCCCCCGGGATTCTCCACTGCTTTTTTCGGCATATCCTTCACTTCTTCAAGCATAAACTTCACTTCCTCGCGCTTTCTTGTGAAACCTTTTTTAGGGCTTTCTTTTCAGTATGTACCGCGGAAACACGATCCATTCCGGGACAGAGCCGTTTCGGAAGGCCACACCATACACTTAATCACGCAGTCGTGAAGGCTGAGCCCACACTCATACCACGGAGGATCAGCGCGAACCTCTGCCGCTCCCGGACCCACCTCTTCGCTGCCGCGCCAATCCTGCGATCCGAATTGACCTTCGCCACGCGGGGAAACCGCTCCCGCCTTCCGGCAGCCCATGAAAGCGGGAGTCCGGCGCCCAAGACCTGCGCGCCTCCTTCAGGACTTAAACTGGGCCCTCAGCTTTTCCAAGGTTCGTTGCAGGTCTTCCTTCATGTGGTTGATTTGGACACCAAGATTAACGAAGTCCAGGGCTCCCACGACGGCCCCGCAATCGGCACACTGCACGAATAGAACCGCCCGGGTCGTGCCCTCTAAAGCACGGGCGTGCACCACTTCGAAATGTGAGCCGCCACAAACGCTGCATTTTGACTCCGCCACAACAGACACCCCTTGTGTATCCTATGCTCGGCGGCACCTTGAAGGTCCCCCGGACCGGGCACGAGTTGCGGAATGTCCCGTACGGCAGGCAGGAAAAAAAGAGCCCTCGTTAGGCTCTCTGATTTACGGTCAACCGGCATTTTGTGTAAAAGCACGCCTTTCGCTTGCAGCCTTAAGCCTTATCCCTGTCACCTTTCGCTTCTTCCTTGCCGCTTGTAGCAGACTTGAATTCGTTGATTCCTTGGCCCAAGGATTTACCCAGTTCGGGCAGCTTTCCCGGTCCGAAAATTACCAGCGCAATAACTAACACAATGACGATTTCCATGGGCGACAAAAAACCGAATGTACTGAACATAAGTGTACCACCTCCCCGCTTCAACTCAATCTGGATCACCGGTTAACACAGGCCAATTGGCCGCTGAACCCGCGCCGGACCACAGCCTGCTTGACCGCCGAACCGCCGCTAAATCGGCCGCGGCATCACAGCTTAGTCGTCCGTTAAACCGCTGCCGAGCCACCGCTTAGCCGAGCGCAAAACCCGAATTTTAACAACTCATTACAGTGGTTTAACTATACCATAACGTGGTCTTGACCGCCAGTCCGATTTTTCCCGGCTTTCCCGACATTCTTCCGCCGGCAAACGGGTTTAACCCGGGGCTTGCAGGATACCGCTGATACCGCAGATACCCCGGATATCGGCACAGCCGCCGGGACGAGGAGGCGGCCTATCCGCCCTGCCGCACCGGTGGCAGGGGGTGTGCCTTCCCGACGCCTCTCCCGCTTGTCGCGGCACCGGCACGCCCCCGCCTCTGCGGCTCGCTTTCACATCCTACTCTTCCTCACCGACCAGAAAGAGTTCCTCATACCCCAGGTAAAGTTCCCAGATGACATCCCATAATTCCCCGTCCGCTTCAAAAACCTTCAATCCCAGCTGTTTTGCTTCCTGCCGCCCGATGGGATAACCGTGGGAAAAATACCCTTCGGTCAGGACTTTGGTCACCACCTGAACCAACTCAGGATTGTCGCGCAGCATATACCGGGACAGCAACGCCTCCGCATACTGCCGCGAGGCCTTAAGTGCTTTTTCATAATCCCCAATCAACCAAGGATCCAACTTGTTCAGCACCGGCGATAAAATAGAGATAGCCACATCCTGATCCGGACTGTCAACGATGGAACGCTGCAGATAATCCAGACAGTGCTGGACAGCCTGAACGGGCACCCAAAGGTCTTTGTACACGGGATGCTTGACCAGAGGATCAATCGGACCGAGTTCGGAAACCGGACCCATCACGACCTCATCCGCCCCCAGTACCACCATAGATGCCGCCGATTTGGCCACAAAAGGGACGATCACGGAGAATTCATCGCAGAATTCCCGAATCAACATGACAATTTTAAAAGGGGTATCCACAGCCCCCCCATAGCTGTGCAGGAGAAGATCAATACGCTTTGTGTGCCCGATTTCTTTAAGCTGTTTATAGAGAGGAACCAAGATCGTATCATCCAGAGGCCGATAAGAAAAATACACCAGAACCTTAGAACCGCGTAACTCCCCTAGGCGTTCCAGGTAGGCAATGCGCTCTTCTGCATCCACCTTCTACCCCCCTCACGCTGGATCATATACCACTATATTCCAGCCAGGAGGGGGAAGTGCCTTTCCCGTCTTCATGAATCCCGCAATGACCTGGGACCTGAGGAAAGAAAACCTTTAGAAGTACTCTTCAGGCCCCAAATACCCTTCGAACCCCAAAACCCTTCAGACCCGAAATACCCTTGGGGTTCGAAACCCTTCGGACTCTCTTTCATCAACGCAAACTCCTGAGCGTGGCCCGGGCTTGCTCCAGAGTAAAGTCAAGTTCCCGTTCCGTGTGAGCCGTGGATACAAAAAGCGCTTCAAACTGGCTGGGAGCCAGATAGACCCCGCGTTCCAGCATCCCCCGGAAATAGCGGGCGAAAAACTCCGCATCCGCCCGCAGAGCGGTGGCATAATCCTTCACTGGGTCCGGCGTGAAAAAGAGGGAAAACATGGCCCCGACGCCGTTAATCTGAAGCGGAATCCCGAGTTCCCGGGCCAATCCGGCTAGGCCGTCTGCCAGCCGGCGCCTCCCGGCATTCAATCCTTCGTAAGTTCCCGGCTTCTGCAACAGCCGCAGGGTCGCGAGGCCCGCCGCCATAGCCAAGGGATTGCCGGAAAGAGTGCCCGCCTGGTAAACAGGACCGCTGGGGGCAATCTGTTCCAGATAGCGGCGTTTGCCTCCGTAAGCACCCACAGGCAGTCCACCGCCGATCACCTTGCCCAAGCAAGTCAAATCCGGATCGATACCGAAGTGAGCCTGGGCTCCGCCGTAGCCGACCCTGAATCCGGTCATCACCTCGTCAAAGATCAGCAGGGCTCCGTAGGACTGGGTGAGGGCCCTGAGCCCCTCCAAGAAGCCCGCCTCCGGCAGGACAACCCCCATGTTGCCGGCCACCGGTTCCACAATGACCGCGGCAATGTCTTCACCTTGGACCCGGAACATTTCCCTAAGCCCGTCCAAATCGTTGTAGACTGTGGAAAGGGTTGTGGACGCTGTTGCTTCCGGCACCCCGGGGGAAGTGGGAACGCCCAGAGTCAAGGCCCCGCTTCCCGCCTTGATCAACAGCTGATCCGAGTGTCCGTGATAGCAGCCTTCAAACTTGACAATCTTAGACCGGCCGGTCACCGCGCGAGCCAGACGCAAGGCGGACATCGTCGCTTCCGTTCCCGAATTTACCATGCGCACCATGTCCATCGAAGGATAGGCCTTGAGCACTTCCTCTGCCAATTCAGTCTCCGGCACAGTGGGAGCCCCGTAACTGGTTCCTCGTTCCGCCGCCTCTTTGATGGCTTTAATCACTTCCGGACGGGCGTGACCCAAGATCAACGGCCCCCAGGACCCCACATAATCGATATACTCATTGCCGTCTATATCCCACAGGCGCGGCCCCGCTCCCCGTTCAATGAAGACCGGGTGACGGCCCACCGCTCGGAAAGCCCGGACCGGAGAATTCACCCCGCCCGGAATGACCTTTTCCGCTCGTTCAAACGCTGCCCGGCTCCTAACATCTTGAAATGACACCCTGATGACTCCTTTCTTCGGCCGCAAAGCGGCGACCGGCCTTCCCGCCTCAATCTTCACCAAAATACTGCATACTGCTCTTTTTCAATTCCACCGTACTGAAAAGCATTCTGTATCCTTTAAGCCCGGTTGCCCGGGAGATTTTTTCCATCACCCGGCGGCATTCCTCCGGGGTACGCCCGTGAACCATGGTGAAAATATTATACGGCCAGTCGGGTAAAGTGGGACGCTGGTAACAATGGCTTACTTCACGAAATTTGGCCATTTGCTTTCCCACCTGCACCGCCCGGTCCTCCTCCACCTGCCAGACGCCCATGGCATTGGCCGTGAACCCGGCTTTTTGATGCCTGAGGATGACCCCGAAACGGCGCATAATTCCTTCTTGCAAAAACTCTTCCGTCCTGGACAGAACTTCCTTCTCGCTTCGTCCCAGCGTCTCCGCCACCAGGGCGAAGGGCTTAAGGGCATGCGGCAGGTCCGTCTGGAGCGTTTTGACTAAGGCCCGATCTGCCTCCGTTAAGCCCGCGCTCTCGGCCGCCCCGGGTGGCGAAAGTCCCATGACTTCCCTTTCGGACTCTCCTTCCGGCGGGAACTTTTCCCACCCCGCACCCCCCTGCGCAGGTCTATGCGGCGCTTCGGGCGTCTCCGCAACATCATCGCTATTCAAGTCCAAGTCCACCCGGATCTTAAACAGGCGCACGGCCGGCAGACTGTAGATATCCGGCGTTCCGGCCTCCTCACGCACCCCGGCCAGGATCCTTTCCGCCTCCTCTTCTGAGGAAACAATGAGGGTAAACCACATGTTGTACTCATGTTCACGCAGATAGTTGTGAGTTACCCCCGGGATGTCCGCTAAAAGACCCGCTACCTGAGCGACTTTGTCCGCGGGGATTTTGGCTGCACAGAGCGTGCTGAAATACCCCAACCGGCGCGAGTCAAAAATACCGCCCAGGCGACGGACAATTCCCGCAGCGTACAGGCGGTTCATGTGTCCGAAGGCTGCCGCCTCGTCAATCCCCAGCAGTTCTCCCAATTTCCGATAAGGCCGGCTCTCCAGGGGAAACTTCGTTTGCACGATGTTGAGCAGGCTGCGTTCAACCTTCTCCATACTAAACCCCCTTGCGCCCGTGGTACAGACACCAGGGCTCTTCCGCCATATAGTCGCCCTCGTGATAATAGGCGGCTCTGGCCCGGCAGCCGCCGCAGATCTTGTTGTATTCGCAGGTTCCGCACCCACCCTTGTATTCCAGGGTACGCAGAGTTTGCAGGACCTCGCTGCTGCGCCATATTTCGTCAAACGGTGTCTGCCTCACATCCCCCAACGGGATGTTGAGGTAGGCGCAGGGTTGGACGATGCCCTTCGGCCCAATAATGCAATAAGAGGTCCCTGCCAAACAACCGCGGCCGAAACGCAGATTGATCCCCATCTGTTTGGCAATGCGCATGAACTGAGGAGCACAGGTCGGTTTCAGTTCGATATCCACCGTTTGCTGTTTGCGCATAATCCGGGTCAAGACCTCTTCATACTGTTCGGCACGCAAGGACTCCTCTTCGATACTCACAGCCCGGCCTGTCGGAACCAGGAAAAAGAAATGATGGGCGAGTGCCCCTTGAGCCACGGCAAAATCCGTCATCGCTTCCAATTCGGCGGCATTCCAATCCATAACCGTAGTGTGAATCTGAAAAGGGAGCCCCGCCTCACGGCAATAGCGCATCCCTCGCACGGCTTCCTCCCAGGCCCCGGCATAATGTCGGAATTGGTCGTGCTTTTCCTTGTTCAGGGAGTCAAGGGAAATGCCCATCCCCATCGTCCCGGCTTCTTTCAGCTCCCGTGCCAATTTCGGGGTCAAGAGAGTGCCGTTGGTGCCAAACACCGGTCTGAGTCCGACCGATTTAGCGTGAGCCACCAGTTCGACGATATCCGGGCGCAGCAGGGGTTCACCCCCGCTGAAAATCATGATCTTAAAACCGGCCCGGGCAATCTCCCCCAGCATTTTCTTGGCCTCGGCCGTGCTCAGCTCTTCTTCGGCCGGGCACCCCGCATCCCGGTAACAATGCTCACAATACATGTTGCAGGCATTGGTTGTATTCCAAGAGACGATCATGCACACTACCCCTTTCAGGCCCGGGGGCTGCCCCCGTCGGCAGCCCCCGGGCTCTACCCCCGCTTCAGCCTCTGTTCAGCCAACGAGCCGCATCCAAGGCATGATACGTGATCAAGAGGTCCGCCCCGGCCCGCTTCATCCCTACCAGGGCTTCCATGACTACGCGCTCCTCCTCGATCCAGCCGTTGGCCGCGGCGGCTTTGACCATGGCGTATTCACCGCTCACATTGTAGGCGGCCACCGGCAGGCCAAAGCGTTCTTTGGTCCGGTAAATAATGTCCCCGTAAGCCAGCGCGGGCTTCACGATGATCAGATCGGCCCCTTCCTCAACGTCCAGGGCGGTCTCCCGCATCGCTTCCTCTCCGTTGGGAGGATCCATCTGATAAGTGCGCCGGTCTCCGAATTGGGGAGCAGACCCGGCGGCCTCCCGAAAAGGTCCGTAAAAGCCGGAGGCAAATTTGGCCGCATAGGCCATGATCGGCACTTGCTCAAACCCGTGTTCGTCCAGGGCCTCGCGAATGGCCCCCACCCGTCCGTCCATCATGTCCGACGGAGCCACCATATCCGCCCCCGCCGCCGCGTGGGAAACCGCAGTCCGCGCCAGATAATCGAGAGTGGGATCATTCAAGATCACCCCATCCCGAACGATGCCGCAATGGCCGTGGTCGGTGTACTCACAGAGACACACGTCCGTGATCACGTAGAGGGAAGGATAGTGCGCTTTGGCCAGACGCACGGCCTCCTGAACAATTCCGTGTTCATGATAGGCTCCGCTGGCCAGGGCATCCTTGCTCTCCGGAATACCGAAAAGGAGAATGGCCGGGATCTTGAGTTCGACCACTTCACTGAGAGCCCGGACAAATTCGTCCAGGGAATACTGACAGACGCCGGGCATCGAAGCCACTTCCGCTTTTTGGCCCTTGCCCGGCATGACAAACATGGGATAAATCAAATCGTCAACGCGCACATGGTTTTCCCGCACCATCCTCCGAATCTCTGCGCCGGCCCGCAGCCGGCGCGGACGTTTCTTCAGATTCACTTTAGATTCCCCCCGTCCCTATCCTTGATCCCTATTTCTTCATCCGTTAAATAGCATGCCGGGTCCGATGCCCAGAAATCCCCGGTCACCGCTTCCGCCCGGGTACGAAAATTGCCGTTGCAAATATCCAGGAAACGGCAGTTCGCACAGCGTCCCTGCAAGAGGGGTTTGCGCTCTTTCAGTCCCGCGAGAATCGGCTGGGAAAGATCCGTCCAGATCTCACCGAACGGGCGCTCACGCACATTACCGAAAGATACATGCTGAGTAAACTGATCCGGATGGACATTGCCGTAAGGGTCCACTTCCGCAAAAGCCATCCCGGACCGGTTTCCCCCGTTGAGGGCAATCAGGTTGTAAATCCTTTCCGCTTGGGCCGGGTCTTGCTTAAGCGCGCGCAGATACAGATACACCCCGTCACAGTGATTGTCGACCGTGAGAATTTCCTTTTTCAATCCCCGCTTCTCATAGTCTTCCGTCCTGCGAATGATGATATCCATGGCCTCCCGGGATTCCTCAGGCGTCAGGTCGTCCGCCATCATTTTCTGACCGCGCCCGGAATAAACGAGATGGTAGAAACAAACCCGGTCGATTTTTTCCTCTTCGATAAAATCAAAGATGTTGTCCAGTTCCTCATAGTTGTGCCGGTTGATCGTGAACCTCAGTCCCACTCTTTGCCCGGCCGCGACACAGTTTTGAATCCCGTGCATGGCCGCTTCAAAAGCGCCCTCTTTGCCGCGGAAGCGGTCATTGACCTCCCTCAACCCGTCCAGTGAAATCCCCACATAACCCACACCTATCGCTTTCAGGTGCCGGGCCACTTCCGGAGTAATCAGGGTCCCGTTGGTCGAGAGAGTCGTCCGAATCCCCTTCTGAATGGTATACTCGGCCAGCTCAAAGAAATCCGGCCGGATCAGAGGCTCTCCCCCGGAAAAAAGAAGAACCGGCACCCGAAAATCGGCCAGATCGTCAATAAACCGTTTCGCCTCTTCCGTATTCATTTCTCCGGTGTACTTCTCGGCGTTGGAGTCCATATAGCAGTGCCGGCATTTCAGGTTGCAGGTGCGGGTAGAGTTCCAGACCACGACCGGCCCGGACCCCAGAGTCGTCCCGTGCATCGCTCCCCGAGAACCCTTATTGTAGCGCAAGGTGTCGCCGAAATATTCCCGGTCAAAAAGAAGCTTGGTCACGCTGATCATCCTTTAACCCCCTTTACCAGGGCTTGAATCAACCCCTTAATGGTGTATTTCTGCGCCTCGCCGTCAATCGTCAGGCCGAGATCCCGGGCCGTGGCACTGGTGATGGGACCGATGGAAAATAATTTGATCCCCTCCAAGAGAATTCTGTCCCCATCGATCATCTTCATAAAATTTCTCACTGTAGAAGAGCTGGTAAAAGTCACCGCCTGCACCGACTTCTGTGCTAATAAACTTTTGAGCATCTCCCGATCCGCTCCCCCCAAAACCGTGCGGTAAGCGGGGACATCCCAGACGTCGGCTCCCAACGCTTTCACGGACTCGGGCAGGATGTCCCTGGCCTCCTCGGCCCGGGCCAGAAGCACCCGCTGCCCTCTTAAGACCCGGCTGGCCAAGCCGCTGATGATCGCCTCTGCCCGGTACTCAGGCGGCACAAAGGAAACACGCAGGCCCATCTCTTCCAAAGCCGCCTGCGTCGAGGGACCGATCGCTACGAGATCAACTCCCGCCAAGTCCCGGATATCTTTGGCCTGCCGCTTTAACTCGGCCAAGAAAGCCTCCACTCCGTTAACGCTGGTAAACACCAGCCATTCAAAACTCTTAATCTTTTCGACCGCTTGAGCTAAACGGCCGGGGTCCGTGGGCGGCGCAAAGTCGATTGCCGGAAACTCCCAAGCCTCGCCGCCTAACTCCTCAATCACCCTGGACAATACACTCGCTTGCCGGCGAGCTCGGGTGACCACAATTCTCTGGCCGAACAGGGGTTTCTTCTCAAACCACTGCAACCTGGTTCTCAGGGAAACAACATCTCCCACTAAAATAACGGCCGGAGAGGTAAAACCTTGTTCTCTGGCCAAGGCATAAATCTCATCCAAACGTCCGCTGACCACTCTTTGCTCAGGCCGGGTCCCCCACTGGATGACGGCAACCGGGGTCTCTGCCGGCCGTCCGTGCTCTCTGAGCTTCTTGGCAATGAGATCCAGGTTCTCCATGCCCATAAGAAACACGAGGGTCCCCCCTCCGGGCGCAATCTGCTCCCAATTGACCGCCGATGTGTTCTTATTAGGATCTTCGTGGCCGGTGATAATTGTCAGAGTCGAAGTCAAATCGCGGTGAGTCACAGGAATTCCGGCATAAGCCGGCACCGCCACAGCCGACGTAATGCCCGGCACGATCTCGAAAGGAATCCCGGCCTCAAGCAATGCTTCGGCTTCTTCTCCGCCGCGCCCGAAAACAAAAGGATCCCCGCCTTTGAGCCTGACCACGGTTTTTCCTTCCGCACCTTTCCGGACCAGCAGGGCGTTAATCTCATCTTGGGTCAACGTGTGCCTTTCCGGGGATTTTCCCACATAGATCAGCTCACACCCCGGCGAAACCAAACTCAAGAAACGCCCGGAAGCCAGGCGATCATAGACCAGCACCTCCGCCCGTGCCAGGCAGTCCGCCCCTTTAACCGTGATTAACCCGGGATCCCCCGGACCCGCACCCACTAAATAAACATAACCTTGGCCCAATCTATACACTCCAATCTAATCAGAAGTCAGAAGTCAGAAACCGGAAAGCTTGCCGGCCCGTTCACTTCAGGGCGGCCAGGATCTCCCCGGCCCCCTGTCCGAGCAGTCTCTCGGCTGCTTCCAGGCCCACCGTTGCCGGGTTGTCGCCGTAGGTTTGTGCACGCAAGATTCTTGTGCCATCCAAACTCGCCACCATCGCCTTCAGCCGGATTTTATCAGCCTCCAAACGGGCCAGTGCCCCGATCGGCACCTGGCAGCCGCCCTCCAGCCTGCGCATAAGCGCGCGTTCGGCCACGACGGCTTGTTCCGTCTCCCGGTGATTGAGACGATTCAGCTTCTCTTTCATGTCCCGGCGGGAAGCGGCAATTTCCACGGCAATCGAACCTTGACCCACAGCCGGCAGAACAATTTCCTCCGGTATGACTTCGGTGATCCTCTCTTCCCAGCCCAGCCTTTTCACCCCGGCAGCCGCCAGGACAATTCCGGCCATCTCGGACTCCTCAAGTTTGCGCCAGCGGGTCTGCAAATTCCCTCTCAGGTCGGAAAAGCGTAAATCCGGCCTGAAATATCTGAGTTGGGCTTTACGGCGCAGGCTGCTGGTGCCGATGATCGCTCCCCAAGGCAGGTCCCGCAAGCCCGCCCCCCCGCGTCCCAGAAAGACGTCCCGCGCTTCCTCCCGCGCGCAATAAGCCGCGATCACTAAACCGTCCGGCAAGACGGTCGGCAGGTCCTTCAGGCTGTGGACGGCCAGGTCAATCTCCCCCCGAAGGAGGGCCGCTTCCAGCTCTTTGGTAAACAACCCCTTGTCTCCGATCTTCGCCAGCGGCACATCCAAGATTTTGTCTCCTTTGGTCTTAACCGGAACCAGGACAAACTCCTGCTCCGGATAAACACCCTCCAAGCGATCCCGAACCCACTCAGCCTGCCAGAGGGCGAGGGCACTGTCCCTGGTCCCGATACGCCAAATGTTCATGACGATTCTGTCCTTCCCGGCTGTGTCTGGCCTTTGGCAATGACTCGCAGAGGCCGCTCTGTCTCCTCGTCGACATCCAAGTCAAAAAGGTTTTGCAAAATTTCCGTGTAAAGATGCCCCTGCCGCGTGTTGGCGCATTCTTTCAGGTTGGTTATCGGCGTGTGCAGGAGCTGATTCACGATAGAATTGGCCAGGGAGCAAATCGCTTTCTCCTGTTTCGGCGTCAGCGCCCCAATGCGCTCCAGAGTGCGCGCCAGCAAGGCCTCTTTAATCTGTTGCCCGCGCTCCTGCAGGGCCACAATGGTGGGGATAACAAAAAGGGAATTGTGCCATTTGGCAAAAGCCGCCATTTCTTCGTCGATGATCTTTTCTGCCGCCAGGGCCGCAAGTTCCCGGGCCTGCCGGTGTTGATCGACGACCTCACGCAAATCATCAATATCGTAAAGCGTGATCGCGGGAATTTTCCCCACCTCGGGATGTATATCCCTGGGCACCGCAATATCAATCAGCAAGAGGGGGCGCCCCCCGCGTTCCCGCATGATCTTCTCCATCCGCTCCGGCATGAGGATAAAGCTCAAGGCAGACGTCGCCGAAATAACCACGTCGGCTTCCGCCAACCCCTCGTCCAGACGGTCAAACGGGAGTGCCCGGCCTCCCGAACTCTCAGCCAAACCTACAGCCCGCCCATGCGACCGGTTGGAAACGATCACTTGCGAGGCCCCCGCAGCCGCCAGGTGCTTGGCAGTCAGTGTACTCATCTCTCCCGCTCCCAAAAGCAAGATCGGGATGTCTGTCAAGCAGCCCAATTTCTGTTTGGCCATTTCCACAGCCGTATAGCTAATCGAAACCGGATGCTGATCGATCAGGGTCTCGGTACGCACTCTCTTGCCCACCGTGAGCGCATTCTGCACAAACACGTTGATGACCTTGTTCGTCACCCCCGTCGCCGCCGCTACCTCATACGCTTTGGCGACCTGCCCCAGGATCTGAGTTTCCCCCAGAACCATAGAGTCAAGTCCCGAAGTCACCCGGTAGAGATGCCGCACCGCATCGTACAGGGTGTGGACATAAAGATACTGGTGCAGCTGCCCCTCATCCAACCCGGCGTGGTGGGCCAGAAACTCCAGAATGGACTTCTTTCCGGTTTCCACATCCGTCGTCGCCGCGTAAATCTCCAGACGATTGCAGGTGTTTAAGATGAGAACCCCCTGCATGCCGGGATACCCCAGAAGATCCTTCAGAGCGGCCGGGATCTGGCTGTGGTGAAAACTAATCTTTTCACGGACTTCGAGCGGCGCCGTGCGGTGATTTAGACCAACAGCGATCGGAAACACTGCTCAACCACCCCTTCCGCCAGTTTCACCTGTCCCTGTTCAATCAGGTTTCTCACCTTTCCGTCGGTGACGCCGGCCCAAAATTCCGCCCGTTTTTCCGGCGGCAAACTCCGTTTTACCTCTACGCGCCATTTCTTCAGCAAGGCCAAGTATTCTGCCATCTCCTCCCCATAAGACTGCTCTATCTCAGCGCGGATCTGCCGAGCCACCAGCGGGCTGCTGCCCGCTGTAGACACAGCGATTGTCAAATCTCCCCGTTCCAAAATCGACGGTACGATAAAACCGCATTTATCCGGGTCGTCTGCAACGTTGACCCATCTGGCCATGGCCCGGGCATCGGCGGCGACCCGGGCATTCACTTCTTCTTTGTCCGTGCAGGAAAAGACCAACAAGGCATCGCGGACGTCTCCGTCCGCATATTCCTTCTGCTCCCAGAGGCATTTACCCTCGCGCACCAGACTGAGAAGCGGCGGGATCAAGGCGGGCGCTACTACACGCACCCGGGCCGAGTGCGCCAGCAGCGTCACAATCTTACGCTCTGCCACCGCTCCGCCGCCGACCACCAGCACCTCTTTTTCCTTTAAATCCATAAAAACCGGATAATACTGTGACATCTCTTCTCACTGCTTTCAGTTCGCCTAATCTCTCGTACGGCTTTCATCCGCCCCGGGCATTCTTAGTTCAATGAACCGCTTTTTCTGTCGGTCCCTGAAGCCCACTCTTTATATTCGACTCTACAAATAACTTCCCTGCAAAAATCGACTTTATTCGTCAAAATGTCAAAACTTCCTCACCCTGATGAATTCCGCCAGTTCCTGCAGCGCTCTCCGAGTTGTGACATCCGGCAGCTCCTCCAGGTACCCCACCGCTTTGGCCACATAGCGTTCAACCCAATGCATGGATTCCTCGATAGCCCCCGAGCGCCGAATCCATTCGATCGCTGTCGAGATTTCCTCCCCACTCTTGTCCGGTTTTGCCAGTAACTCTTCCAAGCGGCCGCCTTCGGCAGAAGAGCGCAAGGCCAAGATCATGGGCAAGGTCATAATCCCTTGGTGTAAATCGCCCCCTACCGGTTTTCCCAATTCGGTAGGTCTGGCCGTAATATCGAGGACATCATCGACGATTTGAAAAGCCATGCCCAGGGCATGCCCATAAGCACCCAAGGCCCAGATTTGCCGCGGCGGCGCTGAACTGGCAATCCCCCCCAGTTTACAGCTGGCCGAGATGAGTAAAGCCGTCTTACGCTTGATTCGGTAATAGTATTGTTTCGGCGTCTGTTTGGTATCAAAACTCGACTTGATTTGTTGAATCTCTCCCTGACACATTTCAACACTGACCCGGGCCAAAATCCCGGAGATCACCGGATGGTCGATTTGAGCAATCAAGACAAGTGACTTAGCCAGCAGATAATCCCCCGTCTGCACTGACACGACATTACCCCATTTGGCTTTGACCGTTTCCCGGCCGCGCCGGGTCAGGGACGCGTCCACCACGTCATCATGGACAAGGGTGGCCATATGTATGAGTTCGAGAGCCATAGCGATGGGTAATAACTTTTCGAAAGAATAGTCATAGAATTTGCCGGCAAGAAGGGTGAACGCGGGGCGCAAGCGCTTACCCCCGGCCGCTAACAAATGAACCGAGGATTCGTCCAGCAGCGGATAATCTGTTCCCACAAAGCGTCTGAGTTCTTCCTCCACACGCTGCAAATCCGCATTAATCTGATTGAATAACCACAACTGCTTCAAAACCGGTTCACCTGCTCGCGTCCTTTTCTTTTTCTTCGTACGATACCACGCCCGCCGGCAGTTTGGCTAAAGGATCGTCGCTCTGCTTTTCACCGGCCTCTTCACCTTCCCCGGCAGCCGGCTTGGGGGCCCCCTCCGCTTGCACCGGCTTGCCCTCGTAGTCCAGAAGTTCCTCCTCGGACTCGGCGGCGTTTTCCCCGGTCTCAGAGCTCTTTGTTCCACTGTCCGAGCCGTCCGGGCCCCTTTGACCCCTCTCCTTCTCCTCAAACGCCTTGTTTAAGGCGTCTGTCGGATTCCGCACAATATCTGAAAATCCGCCGGTGAGTTCCCCGGTGGCCTTGCGGATTTCATAGACGACCCTGCCGAGGGTCCGGGCAATTTCCGGCAGGTCCTCAGGCCCAAAAAGAATCAAGGCTATGGCCATAAGCAAAACAATTTCACTGAAACCCATCCGTCATCCCTCCCTGCGTCAAAATATGATCCGAACCTCAAGTCCCGTCTTGCTTCCGGGCCAAGGCTTTTTTCCGCTTGTGGGCCACCAAATATCCCAGCCAAATGCTCACTTCGTATAACATATACATAGGCACGGCCATCAGGCCTTGGGTGAACAAATCCGGTGTGGGCGCAAAAGCAGCCGCCAGCACAATGATAATCAGCAGCGCCCAGCGCCGTTTCTTGGCTAAAGCCCGTGGGGTCAGGACCCCGATGCGTATGAGGACCAGCAAGATGATGGGAAGTTGAAAAACCAGGCCGAAAGTGAGCAGAAACGTGAGGATAAAATTAAGATAGGAAGTCTTGGTCACGAAAGGGGTCGCCGGCACTGCATGCCCTCCGGCGTAGATCAAAAACTTGATGCCGATGGGCAGAACGACAAAAAAGCAAAAAGAAGCCCCGGCCAGAAAAAGTATGATCGAACTGGGAACCAGCAAATAGAGGTACCTGCGTTCGTTTTGTTTCAAGGCCGGCAAAATGAAAGACCAGAGCTGCCACATCAGAACCGGAAGTGCGATCACGATACCGATAACGACCGAGACTTTTATCTTGACCAGAACAGGCTCCAGCGGAGTTGTGGTGATAAACAAGGTCCTGTTCACATCGAGCAGCGGACGGGCCAAAAAAGCGAAACCTTGATCACTCAGAAACCAACCGATCACCGTACCGGCCGCAACGGCATAGGCCGCAATGATCAGCACCCGGCGCAAAGCCTTGATGTGTTCCATCAAAGGCATGTTAAGATCACTCCGTGGCCTCCTGCGCACCGGCCCTACACTTCCTTTCCATAGACATGCAATGTTTCATAATGCGTGTTTCTTTGCACAGCGGTATAACCCGCATCCTCAATGCAGCGCACAATCTCTTTCAAGGGAACCCGTGTCTGCACCCCGGCCGCCCGCACAACATTTTCTTCCAGCATGGTACTGCCAAAATCGTTGGCGCCAAAACGCAAGGCTACCTGGGCCATCTTCGCTCCCTGAGTTACCCAGGAGGCCTGGAGGTTCGGCACATTGTCCAGCATGAGGCGAGCCACAGCCAAGGTCCGCAAATAATCCACCCCCGTGCTCCCTTCTCCCCCCAGCTCAGTATTTTTCGGAGCAAAGCTCCAGGGGATGAAGGCCGTAAAACCCCCGCTCACATCCTGCGCCTCCCGCACGCGCACCATATGCAAGACGCGCTCGGCCGCTGTCTCCACATGGCCGAACATCATGGTGGCCGTCGTCTTCATGCCCAGCCGGTGTGCCGTGGTCATGACGTCCATCCAGGCTTGCCAGCCGATTTTATTGGGACTGATTTTTCCGCGCACCCGGTCCGCCAGAATTTCCGCGCCGCCGCCGGGGATGGAATCTAACCCTGCCTCTTTCAGGCGCCGGATTACTTCCTCAATGCTCAAACCGGATTTCCGGGCCAGGTCCCAGATTTCCGGGGGACTGAACGAATGAATATGAATGGCGAAACGTTCTTTTATCCTTCTCAGCATATTTTCGAAATACTCAAGGGAGAGGTCCGGGTTCAATCCCCCCTGGATGAGCAACTGTGTTCCGCCTAAGTTCACGGTCTCCCTAATTTTATCATGTAACTCCTCTTCTGACAAAACATAGGCATCCGGATCGTCCGGCTGCCTGTAAAAGGCGCAAAATCGGCACCGGCAAGCACAGATATTGGTATAATTAATATTTCGGTCAATGACAAAGGTCACTGTCTTCTCCGGATGCATTTCTTCCCGGACGGTGTCGGCAGCCTGTCCCAAAGTGAGCAGGTCTGCTTCTCGCAGCAGGGCCGTCCCCTCCTCCCAGGTCAGGCGTTTTCCCGCCAGCCGCTTTGCCAGGATCGCCCAAGTCTTTGCTTCCATCACGGCTTCTCCTTTAACTCATAGGATTTCCGGACACGGTAGAGTGTATCCCGTTCAACCGGGGTACGCCCGGCTTTTTGAATCAGGCGGATGAGAGTCTCTTTGGCCATAACTTGCCCTGTCTCCGCCCCGGCCGCGTGAATAATGCGCTCCTCCACCACCGTCCCGTCCAGGTCATCCACTCCGAAACTGAGAGATACCTGGGCCAATTTCGGACCCAGCATGATCCAAAACGACTTGATATGGTCGAAATTGTCAAGAAAAATACGCGCCGCGGCCAGCATGCGCAAATCTTCAAAGCCCGTGGTGCTGCCGACCCCCATATTCCCCTCCAGCTGAGTATTCTTCGGATAAAAAGGGAGAGGAATGAAAGTCAGAAAGCCATGGGTTTGATCCTGCAGCTTCCTCAGTTGCAACAAGTGGTCAATTCGTTCCTCCGCGTTCTCCACGTGCCCGTACAACATGGTCGCATTTGTGCGCATCCCTAACCGGTGCGCCTCGGCCTGAATCTCCAGCCAGCGCTCACCGGAAATCTTTTTCTCACAGATCAGGGCGCGGACCCGGGGCGAAAAAACCTCAGCCCCGCCTCCCGGCAGCGAATCCAGCCCGGCCTGCATCAGTTCCCTCAGCACTTGCGCCACACTCAGGCCGGTAATTTGCGTAAAATAATCGACCTCAACCGCAGTGAACGCTTGCAGGCACACATCCGGCAGAATCCGTTTGATCCTTCTCAATATCTCCAGATAATAATCGAAAGGAAGCGCCGGGTTAAGGCCGCCCACCACATGAACTTCGGAAACATTTTCGGCGGCCGCTTTTCTTGCCGCCGACTCAATCTCTTCCAAGGACAAGGTGAAAGCCTCGGGGTCCCCTTCCCTGACTCCATAGGCACAAAATTTACAAAGATTGACACAGACATTGGTATGATTGATGTGCCGATTGACAATAAAATAAGTGGTGTCCGCGTTTTTGCGCTCCCGCACCAGATTAGCCATGCAGCCCAGGGCCAGAATGTCCTTGCTCTTCATCAGGCGTACTCCCTCGTCAAAATCCAGGCGCACACCCCGCTCGACTTTCTCGATTAAGTCGGCAAGCTCACTGCGGGCGAATAATCTATCCACTGCAAACATCTCCTTAAGTTTTTCGCGAGGGGCGGCGGGCGAAGTTGGCTACATCCGGCTCCGTCACTCTACCACCTGAAGAGCAGGACATCCGCGAGAGAAAAAACAAACATGAGTACACTTAAATAGCCGTTGAGATTAAAAAAAGCAATTCCCACTTTAGACAGGTTGTCCACGGACACCAGGCGATGCTGCCGGAAAAGGAGAATGACAGCCACTGCCACCCCAAGGTAATACAGCACATGCAAGTGCAGGACAACACCAACCATGATAAATAACAGCGGAGCTGCCACATGCAGCAATGCGGAAATTTCAAACCCCCGCTTCAACCCAAAGACTGCCGGAATGGATTTCAGTCCCTTCTTGCGGTCGAATTCTATGTCCTGGCTCGCATAGATGATGTCAAATCCCGCAACCCAGCTCATAACGCCCAAGCCCAGGAGTACCGGCGCCAAAGCCCAATGCCCGGTGATTCCAATCCAGGCTCCCGGCACAGCCAAACCGAGGGCCAGACCCAAGGCAAAATGGCAAGCCCAGGTAAAGCGCTTGGTATACGAATAAAAGACCAAAAAAAAGACCGCTATGGGCATGAGCTCTAAGGCCAGGAGATTAAGTCTGTAGGCGGAATACCCCAGCAGAAGAAACGAAAGCAGAGCGTAAAGAGAAACTTCCCCGACACCGAGGTGCCCGGCCGGCAGCGCTCTCCCGGCCGTCCTCGGATTCAAAGCGTCAAGGCGCCTGTCAATCAGCCGGTTCAACGACATGGCCGCGGTTCTGGCCCCCACCATTGCCAAAGTAATCCAGAGAAGCTTACCTGCGGGCGGTACCGTCCCCGCCGCTAAAAAGGCCCCCATATAGGCAAAGGGCAAAGCAAAAACCGTGTGTTCGAATTTGATCATTTCCAAGAATACTTTGACCTTATGCATGGCGCAACATTCCTCCATCCATCAGGAGTTCCCCACCCATAAAATCCACGAGCTCATAGAGCACCTTGAACTCCAGCGTCTCCGGGAACTGCCGGATTATCCGCTCGGCTTTGGCTAACTGCGTCTGCACGAAAGACTCTCCCAGTCCTTGTTGGCGTGCGGCCCAGGCCAGCCCCAGAGCCTGTCCCCAACAGGCGGCCGTTTCTTGCACGGCCTCCGAAGTTCCCGCCAGCCGCGCGCTCAGACGGCCCGCCAAACCTGTCAGGCTGGCTCGTTCCTGTTTCAATATGCGAAGCCACTCCCGGGGGGAGAGCTCCCGTTCCTGCGCCAGCCAGCGTGAAATGCCGCCCTCGCTCATGGCGACGATCACTTCCGCCAAAGGCTTCAGAAAGGGTAACAACCCGTCCCGACATAAGTCCAGAAAAAACCTGCCATAGAGATAGTCCCCCACGAGAACAGGAAACTGACGTCCTTCTTCGCTGAGGTTCTCATCGTCTTTCATCAGAGCATGGACTTGGTCCGCCAGAAAAATGAGTTCAATAATCGTCGCTAACTTGACTACACTCGGAGCCGAAAAACCGCACGCCCGGCTCACCGCAATGACAATCGCGGGACATGCGTCAGCCTGTAACACATCCGGCGAATACTCCACAAGTTCGCGGAAATCCGCCGCTTTGAACCGGATCTCGCGTCTCAGCTGTGATTGGACTTCCGTTAATTCTTCACTGAAACTCAGCGCCTGCGGCACGTTTTTATCTCCCCTTGTTCCGAGACTAACCTACATTATATTCTAGATTTCTCCACGAATTCCTGCACTCGTATGCCTAAGTATTCCCCTAAAATTTGAAACTTACCAATTCCGGACTAGCGAATCCCCGCCAAGGCCAGCGCCTCCCACGCCGGGATAAAGTGTCTGCTCAGCCCGACGGCGTGCGAATCGAAGCCTAATACCAAGCCAATCAGTTGGCTGAAAAAGAAAACGGGGATTTTTTTGCGGGCAGACGCCGCTTCCGCACCCGTGGAGCGGTGAAACAGTTGAAACTGATGCAGGTCGAGGTTAGCCTGACAAATGGGGCATGCCGTCACGATGCACTCCGCTTCGCATTCGATCGCCATGTCCAAAATGCGCTGGGCGAGTTTTTCGGAAACGTCCCGCTTAGCGAAAGACAGATTTCCTCCGCAGCATTCCGTTTTCAAAGGCCAGGGAACCGCTTCTCCACCCAGGATCTCAACAATTCTATCCAGTCCGGTCGGATTTTCGGGATGGTCAAAATTAGTCAGCCGCGGTGGCCGTACCAATTGGCAGCCGTAATAGCAAGCTACTTTAAGACCACTCAGGCTTTTTACGGCGTAGAGCCTGATCTTCTCCAGAATCTCCGCTCTCTCCATGACTTGCAAGGCATTGTAAACGGGCGGCAGGTCCTCAACGGGATGCCGGAGCTCCTTCTCCACTCTCCGGCGCATGTCGGGATCGGACTCCACCCTCCTTTTCCCTGACATAAGGCGGTGGTAACAATGGGCACAAGGCACGACCAGACCGTCACCCGCCAAGGACTTGGCCTGGAGGAGGTTGCGAACAGCTAGGTTCACGGCCAATTGTTCATCCAGCGACACGGCGGAGGTGCCCCCGCAACAGTTCCAATCGGGTACCTCGTCATAGCCGATCCCCAGGCGGTCCATGACCAAGAGAAGTGACTGACTGCTCTCCCGGGCAGTGTTATGCAGAGAACAACCCGGATAAAAGGCATAGTTAGACATCTTTCTCCCCCTCCTGCCCGGCTTGTACCCTCTGAAAGAAACCCCGAACGACAAGCCTCCCCCGTATACGCGAAGGCCACATTCTCAGCTTTCCCCGCTTTAAGAGCGCCAAGACCAGGCGGGCGTCCCTCTGGCGGCTGCCGGTGCTCAGATGGCCGGAGACCGCAAGCCCCGCTTTATAGACCCTGCCGTGGCGCTCAAGGGAGCGCAGGACCGAGTTGTGAAAAGCGCGCTGGCTCCTTCCCGGGCCGGATACCCTGCGCAAACCCGCCCGGCGCAGTTCCTCTATAATGACCGGCAAATCGACACCGCGCGGACAGCGGGTGGAACAAGCCGAACAAAGGGTGCAGAGCCAGATCGACTCACAGTCCAGAACTTGATCCATTTCCCCTATCTGCAGCAACCTGAGAATCTGATGAGGCAAAATGTCCATCGCAAAGTACACCGGACAGCTGGCGGAACATTTGCCGCACTGATAACAAGCATAGACATCCATTCCGTTAACGAGCATTGACATCCGTTCCGTCCTCCCCGACTCTTGGCGCCCGCACTTTTCAATATCTCTTGTATCTCTTGCTAAGTATTTCGCCGGCATGGCTCGATTTCCTTCGCCCGTGCTATAAATCAACAGGCCTTGCCCACCTCGTTACGAGATTGCAAGGCCTGCTACCCTACCCACATCTTAGTACGGAATAAAATAAATATCCCTCCTAAAGATTTACTGCTTCCTTAGGATCTTCAACGATTCCTCGTTTAATTTCCGTAGCAGTCATGTGACCGGACTTAAATTGCTCCGTAACGTAATTACAGGCATCCCAGGGATTGACACGTTCCCCGCATGTGAAGACGTCAACAGCTGCATACCCCAGTTCAGGCCAGGTATGAATCGCAAGATGGGATTCGGAAATCACGACTACCCCACTCACGCCCTGGGGACTGAACTTGTGAAAAACCACTTCCCGGATCTCTGCACCTGCCTCCAAAGCTGCGTTGACCATGATGCGCTCGACTTTCTCCCGGTCATTGAGAATGTCAAAGCTGCACTCGTAAATCTCAGCCAACACATGACGTCCCAAAGAATTGCTCATCTTGTCATCGTTGCCCCCTTTTTGCTGGCAAAATATGAAGGAATCCGAGCCGGACCCCGCCAGGTCCGGTGACCCAAATTCCTATCGAGTTAAATTGTAGCATAAAGTTTGCGCTTGTCAACAAAAAAATACAAATGAGCCAATCCTTCAGACTAGTATCGGATTTTCCGTAATTAATTCGGGCAAAGTCCACCTTCCTCTATTTTCCTCGCTAAACCACTATATCTTGCTAAACCATTATATTAGGGATGGAATGTTTTTGACATCACTCCACCCAAGAAAACTCGGTCCGCGCCCCGATAGCCCGAGTAAGCGAGCGCTTGCATAGAACGGCTCCTCGCCCTTCCGTCCCGGTAGTCGTAAGCGCTCTTATCGGCAAGTGGGCGATCGCTTAATCAGCGGCACCTCACGTCTCTATGGCTGTATGTTTGAAGCTCTTCCGGAAGTGGAAACCGTAAATTGACAGGGTAACCGCCAAAGGAAAAACGTCCGGCCGCTTGAACAAAGACCAGGTAATCAGCCGCCAGTAATAGCGTCTCTCCTTGCCGATGATACCCAGGCGAACCACCGACTTGGCAAAGGCCATCACATGCTCAAAATTTACCGGGATTTTGCCGGCTTTCACGGGACTGTACTCCTGAAGGAAAGTCAGCACCCGTTCGTAGTATTTTTTGGGCGAATAGATCGTCTCCACAATCCGGTTATAGCCTTTGACCAGCAGTTCTTTGTCCATTTTG
Source organism: Acididesulfobacillus acetoxydans (assembly GCF_902729405.1). GTDB lineage: Bacteria > Bacillota > Desulfitobacteriia > Desulfitobacteriales > Desulfitobacteriaceae > Acididesulfobacillus > Acididesulfobacillus acetoxydans. Next base: position 2,622,355 of record NZ_LR746496.1, on the reverse strand, counting down.
GGAATGAAGTTCATGCTGAAGTCCGTATTGCTGCCGCTGAATCCCTCGATCAGGCGGCCCTCTCCGGCCAGCCGCTGATAAAGTTTGGTCCCGCGGGGCGCGTTGAGCAACCCGACCATGGCAGCGGCAATGCCGCTCTGCTGAATAAAGTTGATTAGGGAATCAAAAATCGACGACGTGTCGTTGTCAAAGCCGACAATGAAGCCCCCGTGCACTTGGAGCCCAAAGCGCTGAATCTTTTTCACGCAGGCAATGAGATCCCGGTTTTTATTCTGCATCTTGTTGCACTCCACGAGGCTCTCTTCATTCGGCGTCTCGATCCCGATAAAGACCGTATCAAAACCCGCTTTGACCATCAGCCGCATGAGCTCCTCATCATCCGCCAGATTGATGGACGTCTCGGTCAAAAACGCGAAGGGATGGTTCCTGGCCTCCATCCAGTCAATCAGGGCGGGCAGGACTTCCTGCATCAACTTTTTCTTGTTTCCGATAAAATTGTCGTCTACAAAAAATACGCCCTCCCGCCAGCCGGACTCATACAGGGTATCCAACTCATGAAGCAGCTGAGGCACACCCTTGGTTCTGGGAATGCGGCCGTAAAGAGTTGTGATATTGCAGAACTCACAATTGAACGGGCAGCCGCGGGAATATTGGATATTCATGGTAGCGTATGCCTTCTGCTTGATAAGGTTCCACTGAGGAGCCGGCGTCTTTTCCAGATCAGCCCATTCGGTCGATGTATAAAGGTGGACCGCCTCTCCCTTCTCCAGGTCCCGAAGAAATTGGGGAATGGTCAGCTCCCCTTCATTCAGGACCAAATGGTCTACTTGAGCGAATTCCTCCGGCTCGGATGTAAACAGAGGACCCCCTCCTACCGTTTTGACCCCCAAGTCCCGACAACGCCGAATAATTTCCAGAACCGACGCTTTTTGCACCACCATGGCACTGATAAAAACGTAGTCAGCCCAAAGAATGTCCCGATCTTTGAGGGGTTCCACATTCAAATCCACCAGTTTCTTCTCAGCGTCCGCAGGAAGGATGGCCGCCACGGTCATGAGACCCAGAGGCGGAAAGCTGGCCCGTTTGGAAACGAACTTCAAGGCATACTGGAAACCCCAGTATGTAACGGGATATTCGGGGTAGACCAGAAGAATCTTCACTGGATATCACCTTTCCTTCTCAAATAATACTTCTCAATCGCAGACCTCAATCATAGACCTCAATCACAGACCTCAATCACAGCTCGCAATTATGGTTCTTCTATCTCACAATTGGGACCTCACTGATACCCCATACCTTCCATATCTATAACACCGCGGGCCAATACTTCCATAATACCGGTCACAACCGGTCACGCGGAAAAGGCCCAGAGATACAATGATGCCACCGAACCATAAGGTGAATAGTTCCCTCTGTAGATTTGGAACTTCTCCCGGGGAAGGTCCGTCAGCCCGTATAACTTCATCATGCCCCTCCGGAGGGCCAAGTCTCCGTAACTCACTACATCGGGGCGGCAGAGCGAAAAAATAAGGAACATTTCGGCTGTCCAAACCCCCACTCCCGGTAAGGCAGACAAGGTGTCTATAATCTCCCGGTCAGGGAGATTGGACAACCCGGCAAAATCAATTCTGCCCAGGGCAGCCTCCGCGATCCCTTTCAAATAGCCGACCTTTCTGTCGGATAGGCCACAGGCACGAAGCTGCGCCGGGGCGACCCCGGCCAACCGTTCCGCTGTCACCTGCCCAAGCAGAGTGCACAACCGGTTCCAAACAGTTTGAGCAGCCTGCTTAGAAATTTGCTGATTGACCACGCTCAAAATCAACGCTTCAAAGGGATCCGGGACAATGTCCCTCCGAATCGGGCCAATCCGTTTAATCACCGCACCAAGCTTCTCGTCCCTCTCTCTGAGGTGGTCCGTTTCTATCAAGCCATAGGGAAAAAACGCCATACTCGTCAATCTTCTCCGTCCGCAAGGTCGAAGCCATCGTCAGAACTTCTTCCATAACTTTCTTTCTAAGTATAGCATGCCGTCAAGTGCAATTCAATTCCGGAGCGTTTGCCTTAATGGCATAGTGAAATAACGGCAAAAAGACTCCCGGCCCCCGGCCAAGAGTCTCCGGCTCTATTCCGGACTGGGACAGCAGGCCCGAACCGCGCCGCTGTCCCCAACTGTGTTCCTACTGGTTCAGCGGCTGGTTCATGTCATTGTTGTCACTGATGTACTTAAGACGGTTGTTGAGTACATCTATGTGGCGCTGCATGTCCTTAGACATGTCTTTGAACATCTGTTTGGCCGACTGATCCTGGGTCGATTCGGCGAACACAGAGTAAGTCCCGAGGGACGACTGAGCGCTGGCTACCGCTTTCTGCAAGTCCTGTTGAACCGTCATACTGAAATTCCCCCCCTGTGATTTTTGACTTAACAGACCTTAGTGTGGTTCAGAAAGCGCATTTTTATCCGTAACATAAAGCTCAGTGAAGATCCTGATTCCTTTACACTAAGCTCAATGCAGATCCTTGTTTCTGACTCCCCGGAAAAAGCGCCAATAGAGAACCGTGTTTATCCCTTGGAACCCGGCTGCGAGAAGCAGGGGCAGGCCCAACATACCTTCATCCATCAGGAAGCCGCCGAGAGGCGGCGTCAGCGCCGAGGAGACTTGCATCGGCAAATTGCTGAAAGCGGCCATGGTAGAACGTTCCCCCTCATCGCTCATACCCATAACCATAGACTGGCGCAGGGGATTTCCCAGGGAATTGAACACCATGCGCAAAGCAAACAGAGTCCCCGCCATAAAATAGGTCTGTGAAAAAGCCATGACCCCGGTTAGGGTCACCGCGATCGCCCGAGTGACTGCCACGGTGCGCACAACGCCGAAACGATTTCCCAAGTAGGCGGAAATAAGATACGGAAGGGCTGTCAACAAGTTAACAATAGTAAAAAGAACCCCGACGGCGGCGGGTCCCGCCCCGAAACGCGCGTAGAACCAATAAGTCAGCAGGGGTCCCAAGAAACCGATGCCGAGACCGTTGAAAACATTGGTAACCGAGAACTTAGCCAGAAGGCGCCAAGAAAGCTGAAAGGGCTGCCTCTTCACGGTGCGTTTACGCTCAGAAACCGGCAATACCACCGCAATGAGCAAGAGCGAGCTAAAGACTGTCAGGGCAAAAAGAAAAAGGTAACCCGTCCGCCAACCAAACGGCCCGCCCGGCCAAAGCTGAGGGACAGCTGCCAGGAGTGAGCCGACCGCTCCTCCCAAAACGCCGAGAAAAGAAAGAAAACCAAACACCTCATTGCGGTACTTGCTCTCGGCGTGCTCACTCAGGAGCGGTTGTTCCGCCGGGTAAAAAGGCCCAAAGGCCCCCCCGCTGCCGGCGCCGCCTCCCCGGCCAATCGTGCCGGCCGCGCTGGAAAGGGTAAGCACGGCCAGGTTGGCGCTGAGAACAAAGCCCGCTGCTCCCAGGGCCTGCAGAACGGCCAAAACAATGATGGCGCGCTTGCGTCCCCAACGGTCCGCCCCTATACCGACTGCCAGTATAAGCAAGGCGCCGCCTATCGTCGTGCCCATGAACAAAGTTCCTATCTGCACCGCACTGAACCCCAGCCTCGCCAGATAGATGGGCACGACGATCACGAGAAAAGCCTGGGTAATACTGCGGATCACCCGCGCAGCAAAGAGCAAAGCCAGATTCTTATTAAGCCAGTGAGACAACGAGACTCCCCCTTCTAGTCGATTCATCTTAGCCGATTTATCTTCAGAAGACACCGGGACCCAAGGCGGGATACTGTCCACCAATCGCCGCCTTTAAGCGGACCTAACCCCCTATAAGCGGTTAAAGCTATGATTGGTTATTTGACGAGGGTTAGCGGCAAGGGTGAGCGAACGGCGGTTGTTCGAACACTAAATAGTGTAGACCCTTTTCAGCCAAAAAAAAAGACCCCCGCGGCCGATTCGGACGATCGGTTTTGGGGGCAGCCGGAATGACAAAACTAACCGTTTCGCCTTCCCATTTTCGGGCGCAGAACTCCGGGACGGCCGCGAATGTCCGCGAACGGTTTGCGCAGCACGACATTGTCCAGGCCGTTTTTCCACTTGAAAGGAAACAAGGGCCAAAAATAAGGAACTCCGAAAGACTTACGGGTAATCAAGAACACCAGCAAGGCGGCCAGCGCGACCCCAAAGCCCAGAGCACGCAGGTGGAACGCAAACCCCAGTTGAGTGCACAGAAGGATAAAGAGGCGGGACATCAGATTGGCTGAGGCCAGATCATAGGAGGTGAGGGAGAATTGAGCCACCATGACCAGGGCCATGTAGACCAGAACTTCAGGCTGTAACAAATGTATTTGGGCCACAAACTGGCCGAAGATGACGGCCGCCATGATACTCACCATCGAGGCCAGAGTCACCGGTGAAGTCATGACAGCCACCCTGAGAATATCGATGGCCACTTCGGCAATAATTAATTCCGCCCAGAGGGGCAGGGGATCATTTTTCTTCGCCTTGAAAAACGCCAGTTGTTTAGGCACAAGATCAGGGTGAAAGTTGGCCAGAAGGAACAATCCCGGCAAAATAATCGTAATCAGGGTAGCAAGCAGCATGGTCCAGCGCCTGTAGGTCCCAACCATCGGATATTGATGATATTCTTCCGGATGCTGGAGCAGCTGAAAGAAGGTGATCGGCGCGATGATGACTTCCGGGCTGGTGTCCACGACGATCACCACATGCCCCTCCACCAGAGCGGTGGTGGCGACATCGGGTCTCTCCGTATAGCGCACGATCGGATACGGATTCCACTTCACCTTGCCAATCAGCTCGACCACGCTTTGCTCAGCCATAGCAATCGTGTCCGCTTGAATGGACTTTAAGCGCTCGCGAATCATGTTGACCGTTTCCGGATTGGCCACATCCTCCAAATACATCAAACTGACATCCGTCTTCGAGCGCAAGCCGATCTGCATCAATTCCGCCCGCAAGCTCGGCTCCCTGAGGCGGCGCCGGATCAAGGCGGTATTCATGAGCATCGTTTCCGTAAATCCGTCTCTCGGCCCCCGCACTACCCGCTCAATCTCCGGTTCCTGGATACTGCGCATCGGGTAAATACGGGTGTCGATGAGCAAGGCCGCGTCATATCCGTCGACAAACGTAACCATCGGACCGGAGAGAATAAAGCGCACCACATCCTCCATCTTCGTCACCGGCTGTACCTGGACAAAGGTCACATTGGTGTTCAAATAGTTCATTAAGTCCTGCAGCGTATACGTCTGATGTTGGCTGACGAAGGTTTGAATGCACTTCTCCACGTCGTTGAGGATGAGCACCATGTTCATGGTCAAAAAGTAGCCGTTGAGAACATACGACATCATGTTAAGATTGGAAAAAGCGAAAGGCTTCGCCATGATATCCCAACTGTGTCCCGGTCCCTGCCCGACTCCCAGCAGCTCGTTCAGGTATTTGACATTATCATCAAGCTTAGCGGAGATCGGCGGGAGGGGCTGACTGTACGGTTCTGTCATTCCCACTCTCTTCGGTTCCTCCTTCCTTCTTCTTTCCTTGTTCCTGATTCCTGGTTCCTGATTCCTTGTTCCTGGTTCAATCTTTCCCTGGTTTCACTTCTTTCCTTGTTCACCGCTTCATCCCCTGTTTCCGTGTTCTCTCTTTGTCCATCTGTTCCTTCCCTGTTCCCTCTCCTTTCCTTCCCCCCTCAACTCTTTCTCGTTTCCCTGCTCCTTCCAGCTTATGTTCTGCCGATCGGCAGATAAATATTCCCGCAATCCGCCGTTCGAATATCCGCTCTCCGTATATCCGCCATCCGAATACCTTTCGCCCGAATACCTTTCGCCTGTATATCCTCCGTCCGCGCCGCCCCCTTTTTCGCTCAAGCAACAACGGCCCCGCAGAGAATCCACTCCGCGGGGCTGACTGTTTATAGGCAATGCGCGAGAAAACCTAGGAATCCGTTTCCGGAGATGAGAGCATATTCCCAAACACTAAGCCAAAAATCCCTTTAGGATCGTCTCTTCCGCTTCTTTTTCCGAAAGGCCCAAAGACATGAGTTTCACCAATTGCTCTGACTCGATGCGGCCGATGGCCGCTTCATGAATGAGCTGCGCCTCCGAATGATAGGCGGAGACCCTGGGCGTGGAAAGAACCCGAGCCGCATGCATAATAATAGCGTCGCACTGAATATGGCCCCTGGACCGGTTGCGTCCTATCAAATCGAAATAGAAGTCTTGCCTGGATTCATCCTGCGCGACGGAGCGGGAAATGATCTGGGCCGACGAATCCACCCCGTTAAGTTCAACGGTTATTTTAGACTGCGCTTCCTGGCCCAAGTAGGTCAGGAGACGTTCTGTCACCACCAGCTTGGCTTTGTCCCCCAATCTGACCTCAGTGTCCCTCAGCGTGTTGTCGATGCCCTTGATCTGAACCATCTCCAGTTCGACAACCGCCCCCTCTTCCGCTTCAATGATTGTCTTCGGATTGAGGACCCTGGCCCCCCGGCCGTCACCTTCACCATAATGTTTTTCCACGTATTTGAGTTTGGCACCCTTGCGCACAAAGAAAGTATGAATACCGTCATGTTGGGACTTCTGATCTCCGCAATTGTGGATGCCGCAGCCGGCGACAACCAGCACATCAGAGTAAGCTCCGATCTCGAACGTGTTGTAAACCAGATCCGTGATATTCTCTTCCGTGACGATGACGGGTATGTGGACGCTTTCACCCTTCGTATACGGCTTGACGATCACGTCAATCCCGGGCTTGTCCTTCTTCGTCATGATGTCGATGTTAGCCGTCGTGTTTCTCTGAACCCCTACCCCGTTCTTGCGGATATTGTAAGCACCCTGCGGAATCTCATGCAAATCGGCGACCCTTTCCAGCATTTGTTTATCCAGCGAACTCAGCATCCTGAATGACCCCCTTCTCACACTGACTGCTGCAGCAATCTTCGTCCTTTAAAATCTTATTGAGAATTTTGTCTTTGTCCGATTGCTCACTGATTTCGCCGTTGGCTATAAGGATAATTTCATCCGCCAGATCGAGAATTCTCTCCTGGTGCGAAATGATGAGAATGGTCGTTTCATACTTTTCGTGGATAAATTTGAAAGTCTCTGCCAATCTTTGAAAACTCCAGAGATCGATCCCTGCTTCCGGCTCGTCAAAAACCGCCACCCTAAGTTTGCGCGCCAAGACCGTAGCGATCTCGATCCGTTTCATTTCCCCACCGGAGAGGCTGGCATCCGCATCCCGGTCCAGATAATCCTGAGCACAGAGCCCCACATCGTGCAGAAGGTCGCCAATGTTCAACTTGTCCGGATTGGTGGAAGCAGCCAGTTTAATCAATTCCTTGACCTTAAGCCCCTTAAAGCGAGGCGGATTCTGAAAGGCATAGCCAAGGCCCAAAAGCGCCCTCTCCGTAATCGTCTTGGTCGTGATATCCTGCCCGTCCAGAAAAATCTTGCCTGCGCTCGGCGGATAGACGCCCATGATCACTTTGGCCAGCGAGGATTTCCCCCCTCCGTTTGGCCCCGTGATGACGTATATTTTCTTCTCAGCCAGTCTCAAATTAATGTTTCTTAAGATTTCGACCGTCTGTCCTTCGTCCATGGTCAAGGAGACCCCTTGTATTTCCAGCACCGATAATTCCCCCCTGTATTCGCAAAGCTTTTCCGTCAGAAACGGCCGAGTAGTTCCGCCTCATCCCCCACCCGAACCTTGCCGCCTTTGAGTACTCGTCCAAACCGGCCCTCCCGGCTGACAATGTAAGGGCGCCCGTGCTCCTTCCATTCGTCTTTCCCGACATGGCAGATCTCTACTTCCGCCACCCCAAGTTTTAATACAGCCCCCGGCCCTAACAAACTCAAGGGCACCCCGCTGATCGTCACATTTTCCGTATAGCCGTCGCTGAGAACTTCCTCCCGCTTCTCGGACGGCACTTTAACCAAAGCTTCCAGCGGAAAAATGCTGACCTGGCGATCCCAATCCCCGCCGTGTCCGTCGCCCTCAAGACCCCACCCCGGCACCATATTGACCTCACTGACGTCGTTTTTCACGGTTCCTCTCAGCGGACTGATATGCAAAGACACTACTTTTCCCATAGGTATCCTTCCTTTTGAAGGGATGTCTTAGTTAAGAGCATATCACAAACAGGCAAAGCTCTCAACTCCCCAATCCGAATGTCCCAAGCAGCGCACAACACGCGTCAAGAAGCCCTTCCGTTTCGCCAACGAAAGGGCTTCTCTCGGGCCGCCGCCTATTCCTTTGTTTCCCGTTGGAGAGAGTTCACCAAGCTTAAAGCAACCCCGACGAAAAAGATGAGGCCGGCCCACGGCCTCACCGCTGCCAAGGCCGGCAGACCTTCAATCCCCTCGATCACGACGACGGTCAGCGCAATGCCCCAGAAGACGCGCCAATCACCGCAGAAGAAATCAAAGATTTCCTTTAAGATCCGAACTGCCATTTTCATGAGCGGTTCCCTCCCACTCCGGGTTTCAGCCTCTGCTGGGCCCTGCCGTACGGTTTAAGCCAGCGCAGAATCAGCAGACTGACAACAAAGTAGGCAGCCAAGAGCACCAGCAGAAATAGGTCCGCGAACGGCCAGGCAATACCCAGCCCTTCGCCGCCCCAGAAGGTCCCGAACGTGACCAGCATCAGACCGACAATATACTTAAGGGTATTCTCCGGGATTTTGGTGAGCGGGCCGCGCACCGCAACCCCCAGTAAAACGACAACCACAAACGCCAGCAGAGCCCCGAAGGCCGCTGCCCAGAGCCCGTCCACCTTATGGGTGCCGGCGCTGGCCCCGAAGGTGATGACGATAAAAGCGACTTCCAGACCTTCGAGCAGTACGCTTTTGAAAGAAGTGAGGAACCCGAAACCGTTGCATTTACCGGCATCAATCTCGCCGCGTGCTTTCAATTCACTCAAGCGCTCCTCGTAAATCGCGGCTTCGTCGTGCAGCGCTTTGAGCCCGCTGTAGCGCAGCAGTGCCTTCTTAAGCCACTGCAGGCCGAAAAGCACCAAGATGATACCGACAACCAGCCGCAAGACCTCAATCGGAATGAAGAAAACGATGGCCGAGCCAAAAATGAGGACCAGAACCCCCAAAGTGAGGGCGGCCGCGGCCGCTCCCAGTAAACTGCTTTTCCAGTTAATTGTCACCCCAATGACCAAGACGATTGTCAAAGCTTCCACGAACTCTACCGTTGAAGCGAAGAAAGACGGTAGGACAGCAGACCAAACCATCAAGGTTCTCCTTTCTTTCCGTAAGAAATTGAGTAGAATCAGCCGAGAACTCAGCCAAACTCAGTAAAAACTGACTTCAGAACTTGGGACCTGAGTCCGCTCCAAGTTCTTCCTGTTACAATCAACGAATACCCTCAATCCTTTTCTGTTTGTGCGGCCGGACTCAGGTCGTCGGCCCGTTATGTTCTAAGGTCTGCCGAAAGTAGGCATACAGGGCATCGTAGGGCAAAAACTCTTTCTCCAGCGTTTCGTGGTCATTGGCGCTGATATAGCCATACCCTCTGGTAACCCATTTCATCAGACCTCACTCCTTTCATCCAAGGCCGTCCCAACTCATGACCGAAGTCGCGCTTTGGCAGGCACTGTCCGTCAAACCCCAAACCTTGGAGCATGTATGCGTCCGCCGCTCCACCCGTCAGCCGTCTGTCCCTTCCTCAGCCTCCCGATTTCAGACGAGAGCTTCGGCCCTTATGACCGGCTGCGCTCCTCTTGCGGGCTCTTTTGCGACAGCGGAAGATTTCTCGCTCACTGGGCGGCAGCAAGCCGCCGGCAACCACAGCCGAACGGCATCACTGACCGCTCTTTCGGCTGTGTCCCACACCTCCAGACAGGTGTCAGGTGCCTCCCGCAGCGTCACCCTGTACTGCCAGTTAACCCCTTGAAACGAGCGCTGCGCCACCACCGCATCGAGCAGTTGGCCGGGGCCTGGTTCCCGCCTGTCGATCACAATATCCGCCGGACGGATCATTATCTTCGCTCTTTGCCCGATAGGGAGCGAGCCACTGCTATAGATTCTGAATCCCCCACATTCTACAGGTGTATATTCCCCCAGCCCGGCCAAGACCCGACCCTCCAGGATGTTAGAACGTCCGAGGAAATTGGCTGCAAAAACGGTCGACGGTTCCCGGTAGAGTTGCGTGGGGCTGCCTGCCTGCTCTATGCGCCCTCGGTTCAATAATACCACATAATCAGCCATACTCAAGGCTTCAGCCTGATCGTGAGTGACATAGACCGTGGTTATGCCGGCGTCCCGAATAATGCGCAAAAGCTCCCAGCGCATCGTTTCCCGCAACTGAGCATCCAGACTGGACAAGGGCTCATCCATCAGCAAGAGCGAGGGCTTCGCCACCAAAGCCCGGGCAATCGCCACTCTCTGCTTTTGTCCGCCCGAAAGTTGATGGGGATAACGATTCTCAAAGCCCGTCATCTGTACGGTCTCCAGCGCCTCCCCAATCCTGCGCCGGATCTCCTGGCGGGGCCTCTTTTTGATCTTCAGACTGAAAGCCAGGTTGGCAAAGACATTCATATGAGGCCACAGAGCGTAATCTTGAAAAACCAGGCCCACATTTCTCGCCTCAGGCGTCAGATTGTACCCCGGGGCGGACCAGCGCTCCTCCCCCCTCCGGATCACTCCGCCGTCAATGGAAGTCAGTCCGGCCAGAGCGCCGATCAAGGTCGTTTTGCCGCAGCCCGAAGGCCCCAGGAGGGCGACATACCGGCCTTCCCGGATTTCCAAAGACAGGCGATCCAAGACCAGTTTATCGCCGTAAGATTTCCTGACATTTTCCAAAATGATAGGATTCATAAACCCTCCTTCTCGGCCGCTCCCACATTTCGTTCCTCCGCCGCTTGGCCGCCGGTACTTCCGTTCCTCCGCCGCTTAGCCCCTCCACGTCTTTCCTCACCCGTCGCTTCCGTCTTTATGAACTATCCGCTCACATGCCTGCGCCACCAAAATGTGTTCTTTAGCCGCCAGCCGCCGGGACCATGTCCCTGTCAGCCTGTTGAGCTTTTTCGGCCCGAACCCGGGCACTGTAATAAACCAGACAGCGCCCCAGGCCATAGGCCGCGAATACCACAACCAGTCCGATAACAGTCAGCGCGGCTCCCCCCGACCAATCAAAATTGTCAAATTTCGATTGAATTAATACCGAAAACGTCGGCTGCCCCGGAGGGTAAAGCAACGACGAAGCCGGCAGTTCAAACATAACCCCCGTAAACGTCATGAAAAACGTTGAAATGGCCGTCCCCCGTACCAAAGGGAGGACGATTTTCCTGATAACGGTGCGGTTCCGGGCCCCAAAGGATTCTGCCGCCTTGAGAATGTTGGCGGGCAGCTGACTCATGGCTCCGACCTCCAGCCTGATGGCATAAGGGAGGCTGGAGGCGATGTAGGCCATGGCCAGACATACGGGCGTCCCGTACAAAACCAGATGAATGGGAATGAGCCAAACCGCGTTCCAGGCAAAAATGAAAGACGCCGCCAAGACAATACCCGGCACAGCGATTACCGACATGGTCAAAATGTTCAACAGGCGGCTCAGCCTCGAGTCCTTAAACGACATCTGAAAACCTACCACCAGGGCCATGGACATCGTGAGGAAAGCCGTGACCAGGGAATATTCAAGCGAACGCCCCAACGCCTGCCAGCCGTCCCCCCCCAGACGCAAAGCCCGGAAGTAGTGACTCAAGGTCCAATTGCCTGCGCTCATTCCTCCGCTCCACGTCTTCCAAAGAGAGGCGCAGAGCGTCGCCCCCAAAGGCAAAAAGAGGGCAACGAAAAGCAGTGCGGCTACCCCGACCGCCATACTCCGGCGGTTGCTGCCCCCGGCCGGATCCCTGCTTGCCGCCGAGGAAAGCGTATTGTAATTTCTCTTTTTCAGCCACCAAAACTGAAGCACGATGGCGGCGGCTGTCACGAGCACCACTACCATAGACATGCCCGCGGCCGCCGGGTAATTGACCGGGGCTTCACTGAGCGAGGCATAAATCTGGTAGGTCGCCATCGGGATGTGGGCCTGCGGGGTAATGGCCGCGGCAATCCCGAAGTCCCCGAACCCCTCGGCAAAAGCGATCGACCCCCCGGCCAGCCACGCCGGAGTCAAGAGCGGTAAAATAATCTTGGTCATGATTTGCCGGCGGCCGGCACCGGCTGCGCGTCCTGCTTGCACCAGATCCTGGTTGATGTGCAGCAAGGCCTCCTGCATACCAAAATGCACATAAGGAAAATAGCGCAGGCCCATGATTAAAACTAAGCCGAAACGGGTAAAAAACCAAGCAGACCAACCGTTAGGCAGGCCGGTCAACTGCGCTAAAATACCTTTATCCTGCATGAGTATAACCCAGCCTTGGGCAATGACATAGGACGGGACAAAAAACACTACCCAGATGAAGGCATCCAGAACCACTCCTACCTTCCGCGGCACTCGGGCCAGAGCCAGAGCGCTAAAGGAACCCAGGGCAATGGCCAGAACGGCCTCGGCCAAGCCGATAGATAACGAATTGACCAGCGCCTCCAGGTTCAGTTTGCTCCCAAATACGCTCCGCAACGGCGCTAAAGAAGGGAGCAGGCTCATAGGTTTGCTGAAGAGGTGGGGCAAAAGAGCCTGCCCCAAAAGCGTCGCTAAAGGATAGGCTATTAAAACCACGAGGAGTATGGCCCCAGGCACGTCCCCGGCACCGGATCCCCAGTGCCGAAGACGTGAACCGATATGCTCTGCCTTGGTATGTTCCGCCTTATTGGACGATGTTATCATGGAACCACTTCTTCAAACTGTTTTCATCTTTCGCTGCCTTGATGGGATCGACTTTAACCCAGTTGATCCCGCTCTGCTGCCGGGCCGGATTCGGTTGGATACCGTTAATCACAGGGTTAAAATAGGAGTCCCCTCCCCCGTTTTTCACGTCGGCCATGACTTTTTGCCCGGCGGGAGATAGCACGTATTCTACAAACTGTTTGGCCGCAGCCATATCGGGAGCATTTTTGTTAATGGCAATCACACCCGGCAGGGTGAATACTCCCGACGAAGGATAGATGATTTTAATGGGGTCTCCCTTGACCTCTGCCGCTGCCAGGGCGGAATCCTGAATCGTCACAGCCTTGACCTGACCGGCGAGAAGTGCCTTGAGCGTGTTGTCATTGGTCGGGAAAACCCTTAAACCGTTGGCCTTGAGGTCTTGAAAATACTGCTTACCCTGCGCAGTCCCCATGATATCCATGATACCGGCCACGTAAGGGTAGGTGGGACCGGAGATGCTGGGGTCATTCATCGCCAGGGAATTCTTGAAGACCGGAGTCAAGAGGTCGCGCCAATCCTTGGGATATTGGTCCGGGGACAGCAGTTTGGTATTGACCCCGATCGCAGCCGCCGCCGTCACTGACGCGGGATAATAGGCTTTGTCCGCCGGAACCAGGGACTGCCCCAAAGCTGTCAAATTGCTTACATCCTTGGGGGTCCAGTTCTGCAGCAGCATGCCTTCATTGTCCAAACCTTGCATGGTTGAATCCCCGTCAAACCAGGCGACATCCCAGTGGGGATTGGAGCGCTCGGCATCGATCTTGGCCACAATTTTTCCGGTAGAGTCGTCTACCAGCTTGACCTGGATCCCTGTCTTCGCTTGGAAAGCCTTAGCCATCGCGCTGTCATAGCCCTGAGCCGAATAGAACACCAATTGTTTCGCCGGCGCGGCCGACGCAGGGGCCGCGGAGCCGGTAGAAGTGCCGCAGCCCGTCACTGTGGCTGCCACAATCACCGAGATGATAACCAGCAGGGGTAGAATCCTGGCGTAAGGTCTCTTTCTGTTCACCTGTCTCAAGAATAAACCTCCCTTTCAAAAACTTTAAATCAGCTCCAGAACATGATAGCACTGAAGTGTAAAGGCTGATTTCCGGTTCTGTTAAGGTTCTTGCCGTCGAGCGTAAACCGTGTGTAATATTTTCTCCGTGATTTATCTTTGAGCATAATAATTTTACTTGCAAACATTCAAGTAAATGTTATAATAAAAGCGGGCAGTGACCCGTCGTTCTAACCCGGTTCTTGCCATATGATTTCTACCCGCAACAATTTCTAATAGCCTGGTAAATAAGGGGGCACGCAGATGACGAGTTTCGACCACCCGGCCTGTGACACGCCTTGCCATACTCCGCAACGCCTGGCGGAACTGCGCCGGGCAATCAGCCTGACTGACGGTGTAACCCCGATCTTTAAAGCCCTGGCCGATGAAACCCGCGTCAAGATTATCTACGCTTTGCTGCAGGAACCGGACCTCTGCGTCTGCGATGTGGCACTCATCACTTCTCTCACCGCGGCAGCCGCTTCCCATCATCTGCGGCTGCTGAAAAACATGGGCCTCGCCCGTTCACGCCGCGAAGGCAAGTCGGTCCACTACTCCCTCAGCGACGAGCATGTACGCCTAATTTTGGAAAAGGCCCTGGAACACAGTGCCCATCTGAGGGCTGAACAGCCCCGAGCCTACTGACCAAAAATCTCAGCCGCATGCCCCTGGCTTTAACCGCTTTAACCGGCTTGAGCCAGGGGGAGATTCAGAGTCTCCGGTTTCGGATTCCTACTCTTATTTTCATTTTTGTTCTTATTCTTTTCCTGATTCTTAATGAGAGAGGGAGGTGCTTTGACATGTCTGAAGGCAAAATGATTGCAACAGCGCCTGATCATAAAGATGATTATAAGCATGATCATGAGCACAGTCACAACCACGAGGACGGCCACAGCCATAAGCACGGGGGACTGGGCGGGCACGTGCACGCGAGCGGAGATCGACTGAAATGGGCTTTTTGGGCTACCATGATCATCCTGGCCGTCGAAGTCATCGGCGGCAGCCTGGCCAACAGCCTGGCCCTTCTCAGCGATGCCGGCCACGTCCTCACAGATGTCGCGGCTTTGGGCCTGGCCTGGTTCGCCGCTGTTCAGGCGCAGAAATCTCCGACCCTAAAGCACACTTTTGGCTATCACCGCACAGGCATCCTGGCGGCTCTGGCCAATTCCGTGACCCTGATCGTCATCGCGCTCATCATCCTGATTGAGGCTTTCCACCGCCTGCAACATCCGGAACCCGTACAAAGCACGATTATGTACATCAGCGCCGGAGTCGGTATCCTGGTCAATTTAGGCATTGCCCTGGGCTTCCGCGGAGGCGAGGGTAACCTGAACATCCGTTCCGCTCTGCTGCACGTCCTGGGAGATGCGGCCGCCTCGGCCGGAGTAATCTTGGGTGGGGTAGTCATGCAGGTGACGCATTGGTACATTATCGACCCCATCCTCTCTGTACTCATCGCTTTCCTGGTCGCTTGGGGGGCCTGGAGAATTGTAAAGGAAACCCTGCACATCCTCATGGAGGGAACACCCGTCGATTTTCAAGCGGAGCCGCTCTTGGCCTTCGTCAAAACCCTCCCCGGAGTTTGCAGTCTGCATGACCTGCATGTCTGGAGTGTCACGCCGGAACGGGTAGCCCTCAGCTGCCACCTGGTCATAGAGCCCAACAGCTCCCTCTCCGCAGGCCTGAGTTTAATCGATGAGATAAAGGCCTATCTTCGGCAAACCTTTAACATCTCCCACGCCACCATCGAATTGGAAACCGCCCAGTGTCCCTGCACTTCCCTGCTCTGCCAGGATAAACTCTGGAAAGGATCTGAGGACGATCAGGGACATGCGCACTGACCATCATCCGTTTAAATGGACTGCCCGCCAATGAAACCAGTCACTTCCGCATGAGCTCCCTAAACACCTTCGAACACTAACTTGAGATCGATCGCAAAATCTGGGAAAATAGACACCTTTACTTCATCGTCCTCAGTATATACCTCGATTCTTCCGTATCTCCCGTCCCCTTGTAAAATAAATGCATTTACGAGTTTCGTGTCTGGTTCCACAATCCAATATTCTTTAACTCCAAAACTTTCGTAAGCATTGAACTTTAACAGCTTATCGGTTTTTGCTGTAGATGGTGAAAGTATTTCAATGACCATTTCGGGTACGCCACAAAAACCCGTTTTACTCAACTTGTCTTTATCACAAATAATCGTCAAATCCGGCTGATAAACTTCGGTTGTATCTTCATCTTTTGTGTCCAAGTTTGATAAACGCAAGTCAAACGGTGACGCAAATACTTGGCAAGGCTTATGAAGCAAGTAATTAGAGAACTGTCTAAGCAATTCTCTTGATACACTTTGATGCTGCCAAATGGGAGCTACCTGCATATAAGGCACTCCGTCGATAATCTCCCATCTGTCCCCTTCCGGCCACGTTAGATAATCCGCATAGGTATATTTTCTCTTCGCTTCCGGTATAGGCATAAACCCACACACTTCCCTGCACTAAATATTATTCCACATTCTTCCGTTAATTTTCGGCTAGGTTTCACCCCATCCATTCATGACCAATTTTAGCGCACTTTTAGCCTGCTTACAAGCTACCTTTAGGGCTTGTGAAAGATGCTTTTGTTTTCGCAAAAGAAAACATCTACGGATAGAACTTCTGTCCGTAGATGGTATTTTTCTGGTAGCCCCAAGGGGATTCGAACCCCTGTTTCTGCCGTGAGAGGGCAGCGTCTTAGGCCTCTTGACCATGGGGCCAAACTACAACCTTATACAATTATACACGAATCTGCTAAAAACACAAACCCGCCGCCCCATCACCCAGCTTCAATGATTACGCCCGGGTCGAGGCCGACTGCGGTCTATGGGCCACGACATGCAACCTCAAACGTCATCCCGGCATCATCATCAGCCCGCGACCGACGCCGTTCTTTCACGAGTTGGGGAACCCAACCTCCACGCCCATGCAAGACTTTATGTTATACTTTATATTCGCCAAAGGCAATGCCCGCAAACATCCGTTATCTTATCATTAGCGGCACTTTTCGCCGTTTACCTGCCTTAGGTTTCCTTTTTCTCAGCATTATACAATCTAGTGAATTTAACCGCCTGTTCAAGACGGTCCAGGCATCTCTCCCGACCCAGCACACCCATGACTTCAAACAAACCGGGGCTCACGGTGCGCCCCGTCAGGGCAAGTCTGGTCGGGTGAATAAGTTGCCCACCCTTGATGGCTAATTCCGCGATCAAGTCGCGATAAGCCCGCTCCGTATTTTCCGCCGTGAAGACCTCAACCTCGGCCAAGCGCTCTCTCCCTTGGGCGAGCAGATCAGCCGCGCCCGGCCGACCGAAGTATTTCTCTTTGCCTTTTTCCTCATATCCTTCGATATCCCGGAAAAAGTAGCGACTGGCCTCCGCCAGCTCCTTCAGAGTCTTCACCCGGTCCCTGACAGTCCGGAGAACAGATAAGATGTAGCCATGGTTTTGTTCCGCCTCGAATGGGGACAGGATCCCTTCCTCAAGGAGAAAGGGCACTGCCTGGAGTGCCAGCTTCTCTAAGTCACAATCCGTAATGTAGCGGCCGTTGAGCCAGAACAACTTCTGTAAATCGTATATGGCCGCTGTCTTAGAAACCTTCTCCAGGGAAAACGACGGAACAACCTCCGCCGGAGATATGATCTCCCCTTGCTCTTCGGCCGGAGACCAACCGAGAAGTGTCAAATAATTAGCCACGGCTTCCGGCAAGCAGCCCATCTCTTTGAATTCGCTGACCGAAGTCGCTCCGTGTCGCTTGCTCAGCTTGCTCCGGTCAGGTGCCAGGATCATAGACAAATGGGCAAATTGGGGAATTTCGTAAGCCAAAGCCTCATAAATCAGCTGTTGCTTAGGGGTATTGGGCAAATGTTCCTCAGCTCTGATGACATGGCTGATCCGCATGGCATGATCATCCACCACACAGGCAAAATTGTAGGCCGGCAAACCGTTCGATTTTACGATAATGAAGTCATCGAACTGGTCCCGGGGAAAACTGACGGTCCCGCGTATCATATCCTTTACCAAGATCCGATCGCACTCCGGCACTTTGAGGCGAATAACCGGTTTCAGCCCCTGCTCCAGTCTCCCCCGAACTTCACTGGCAGCCAGAGAACGGCATTTGCCGCTGTAGAGAAGAGGCAAACCTTCCCGGCGCCGCACCTCGCGTTCCGCCGCCAGTTCCTCCTCGCTGCAAAAGCAATAATAGGCTTTGCCTTCTTCAACTAGGGCTTTGGCTGCGGCAGTATAGAATTCCTGCCGCTGTGATTGGTAATATGGCCCGTAATCTCCCCCCTTTTCCGGCCCTTCGTCCCAATCCACTCCCAACCAGCGCAGGCTGCCGAGAATTTGCGCAACCGAATCTTCTTTCATTCGGTTGCTGTCTGTATCTTCGATGCGAAGAACCAGTTTACCCCTGTTGTGGCGCGCAAAGAGCCAATTGAATAGCGCCGTCCTGGCCCCACCTATGTGCAAATAGCCCGTGGGGCTGGGCGCAAAACGCACCCTTACTTCTTCCATAAAAATCTCCTCGAATATCTAATATCTAAGCCTGATTGGTCCTATTTTGCGAATTGCTTACATAAGGGCAAGTACAATCTCACTCTTTCTTCACGCTCCGCATGGCTAACCCCTTGGCGATCACCGATCGCACCACGGCGGAGCATCAGCCACCGGCCGGATTCTTGGTAAGGCATTCATGCCCGGTGTTCGCCCCGGTATGTTTCTGAATATCCTCCAACGTAGAACAGCATTGAACCTCCGCCACATGGTGGAGAATTTCCTCTTCGGTCACATTCAGACAATAGCAAATCGGAACCGGGGGCGTGATTTCCTTGAACCATATTTTGTTTTTTAGCCGGTCCTGTGTGTAAACTCTGCCTTCAGCCTGGAAGTAGGCAACCTCACACTTCGGGTTACGGCAGAGAAAATATTGTTCCTCGTCCGCGGGCAGCTCGATTTCCGGCAACACCTGATGAACGACCGTAGTCTTGCGCACCCGTTGACCCGGTGCGCCACAGGTCGGACATCCGGCGCCAGCCGGTACCGTCGACTTCGTAAGATTAAGTTGCATCTGAACCCCTTTCTCCACAAACTACCTTGTCAGAACATTTGGGTAATCCCTTTTGACTGTGATCTGTATCACACACTAAGTCATAACTTGCTGCTAATATATAGTAACCACTTTACAGAAACCACTCTACCATAACCACTCTAGCGCAACCACTTTGGCTAACTTTCATGCGGAGGCACTCGGCCGCCACATGAAATACAACCGTTCGGCAGCAAACGGCAAAATTTTTAAGAGGGAGGCAGAAATCATGCTCGAACCTGACCATTCGATCGTCTGCAGCGCCTGTGACATCTGCCACCAAGAAAAACCTGCGGAACTGATGTGCACCTTTGTCGTTGAAGGAGAACCCGCAGAAAAAATCGAGAAAACCTGTTGGTGCGTCTGCGAGGATTGTCTGCCCGTCCTCGAAAAGGTTAATGCCTATTATGAGGATGCCGTCCGCTGAGAGGTGACTCCGCGCCTTGACATCCCGGGTAAAGGAAGACAGTGGTGCGGAAAAGCGCATCGCTGTCTCTACATTCCTGCCCGGGCACTGCGGTTATGACCCGTACCTGGCTGCTCCGGTATTATAACCTGCACCTGGGCGCCCCGGCGTTACGACCGTGCCTGGGCACCCCCAGTATTGTGACCCGTACCTGGCCGCTCCGGTATTATGACCTGTTCCGGGCCACCCTTGTCGTATGAGTCGTTTGACGGGGGGGCGCCTGATCTCGTCTTATGAACAGAGCCTCGGCACACAGATCTTGCGACCCTGTTCACGGTCCCAGCCTGGTTTTCCCTTAAGCGTGGCGATCGAGCATCTTGACCAAATCCCCTTTGGAACGGAAGCCGATGATTTTGTCCACCATTTTTCCGCCCTTAAACACACCCAAGGTTGGGATGCTCATGACCCCATATTGGCTGGCCACCGAGCCGTTAGCGTCGACATCCAGTTTTCCCACGACGACCCGACCCGCGTATTCGTTGGACAGTTCTTCCACTATCGGAGCCACCATACGACAGGGTGCACACCAAGCCGCCCAGAAATCGACCAGTACCGGTTTCTCCGATTTTAACACATCCGTGTCCCAGTTACCCGCCGTCAAAGTTTTAATGTTTAGCCCCGCCATGACACATTCCTCCTCATACTGCCTGTTTTAACCTACTTGACAAATTTCGTGAGCACCCCAATCAGTTCCTCGATGGCGCCTTCCTTATCATTGTTTTCGACCGCCTGGAGCAAACAGCCTCGCGAATGATGTTCAAACACGATCGTCCCTACTTTATTGATCGCCGCCCGTACCGCCGCGACCTGCACCAGGACATCAACGCAGTACTTGTCATTTTCTACCATGCGCTGCAGCCCTTTGACCTGTCCTTCAATTTTACGCAAGCGTCGAATAAGGTCTTCTTTAGCTTCTGAATAAGGAGCTGGAACCATCGTTTAGCCCTCCTCGTATACCCTGCGGGGGTAATCACACATCCATTATACAAAGATCAAACGCTTCCTGTCAAAGGGATTCTGCCCAAAACGGCTCAAGAAACAGTCACGAAATGCCCGTTCACAAAGCAAAGCAAAAATACTGCCCGACAGACGGCCTGGCTCACAAGGCGCATTTTCAAAAACTCGACCGGCGCTGTAATCGCGACGCCGTAATCACTCACCTGAGCAGCCGGCAAACCCGGAAATCGGCCTGGACTCCTCCTAAGCGAAACGGCTTCCAAGCCCGCAGCCGTCCGGACACGCTTCCCGCCCCACGGTAACCCAACGATTCTTTAACCGATTTTAGCCCGGACAATGTCCGTCTTCAGGTGCAATTCATTGAGCTGTTTGGCTGAGACAGCGGACGGGGCCTGAGACATAAGATCGGCCGCACTCTGGGTTTTGGGAAAAGCGATCACATCCCGGATATTATCTTTTCCCGTCAGGAGCATTATTAAGCGGTCCAAACCGAAAGCGATCCCTCCATGGGGCGGAGTGCCGTATTCGAAGGCTTCCAAGAGGTAGCCGAACTTGCTCTCGGCGTCTTCCCGGGAGAGACCCAGAAGCTGAAACATCCGCTCCTGCACCTCGCGGCGGTGAATCCGGATACTCCCGCCTCCCAACTCCACGCCGTTCAGGACCAAGTCGTAGGCTTTCGCGCGCACGCTCTGAGGAGCCGTCGCGAGCAAGGGCAAATCCTCTTCCATCGGTGAGGTGAAGGGATGGTGAATCGCCACATAGCGTTTTTCGCTCTCATCATACTCCAATAAAGGAAACTCTGTCACCCAGAGAAAGTTCAATACCCCCGCCGGAATAAGATTTAAACGCCGGCCCAATTCCAAACGCAGGTGTCCCAAGGCGTCGAAGACCACCTGCTCTTTGTCCGCCACAAAGAATAGGATGTCCCCCGTTTTGCCGCCCATGCGCTTGAGCAGGGCCTGAAGCTGCTCTTGCGTAAAAAATTTGGCGATCGGCGACTTTACCCCTTCTTGCGTAAGGACGATATAGGCTAACCCTTTAGCGCCGAACGTGCGAACAAACTCGACCAGACCGTCAATTTCGCGCCTGGGAAGTCCCGCCGCCCCTTTGGCACAGAGCCCTTTCACCCGGCCGCCTTTGGCCACGGCATTGGCGAATACTTTAAACTCCGTTTCAGCCACGAGGTCTCCCACTTCAATCAGTTCCAAGCCAAAGCGGATGTCCGGTTTGTCGGAGCCAAAGCGTTCCATTCCTTCACGGTAAGTGAGCCTGGGAAAGGGAGTCTTGATTTGTCTGTCCGTCGTGCCGGCAAAGATCAGGGCTATCAGTTCCTCCATTAAGGGTAAGATATCCTCCGGCTCCACGAAAGACATTTCCACATCGAGTTGGGTAAATTCCGGCTGACGGTCCGCCCGCAGATCCTCATCCCGGAAACAGCGTACGATCTGGAAATACTTTTCCAGACCCGAGACCATCAATAACTGCTTAAAAATTTGCGGGGACTGCGGCAAGGCATAAAATTCCCCCGGATGTACCCGGCTGGGAACCAGATAATCCCGGGCCCCCTCCGGGCTGGATTTGATCAGCATAGGAGTTTCGATTTCCAAGAAACCATGAGCGTCGAAAAAGTTGCGCATAATCTGAGTGACACGGTGCCGGATCATGAGAATCTCCTGCATTTCGGGGCGGCGCAGGTCGAGATAACGGTATTTCAGGCGCAGTGTCTCATCCACATCCAGGTCGTCCTCAATATAAAAAGGAGGGGTTTTGGCCCGGTTTAGAATATCAAGGCTTTCCGCCACCACTTCCACTTCTCCGGTAGCCAAGCTGCCGTTCTCCGAGCCTTCCGGACGGAGTCTCACCCGTCCCCGAATGGAAACGACATATTCCGAACGCAGGCGTTCGGCCCGGGCAAAACCCTCCCCCGGCATGTCCGGGTTAAAAACCGCTTGCACCAAGCCGGAACGGTCGCGCACATCGGCAAAGATCACCCCTCCGTGATCGCGACGCCTTTGGATCCAGCCTAAGAGCCTCACTGTTTCTCCCGCATGCTCTGCCCGCAAGCGGCCTCCTTCGGTTCTTTCTCCTAAAAGTGTCATCCTACTTCTCCTCCTCCTCCTTGTACTTAGCGCTCACCGTTGTGAGAATGTCCGGCCACGCGATTTCGGCCTGTTCCCCGAGGGTCAAATCCCGTAAAATCGCGACCTGCCGCTTGAGTTCCTCGTCCCCCAAAATCAGTGCCAACCTGGCGCCTTGGCGATCTGCTTGCTTGAGCTGAGCCTTCAGGCCCCGCCCCAGCAGATCCATCCCGGACGGCACCCCCGCTTGCCTCAGAGAACTCAAGAGGGAGAAACCCTGCCGTTGTGCCTCTTTGCCTAAGGCCACCACTACCGCGAATGGCCCGTGCTCACGATCCTGCAGGTTCTGCTGCAGTTCAAGTGCTGCCAGCACCCTTTCCAGCCCCATCGCAAAGCCAATGGCCGGTGTCGGCGGCCCGCCGATTTCCTCGACCAGGCCGTCATAGCGACCTCCGCCGCAGATCGCGCTCTGAGCGCCGATTTCTTCCACCATAATTTCAAAAGCCGTCCTGCGGTAATAATCCAGTCCCCGCACCAAGCGGGGGTCCGGCCGGTAAGTGACGCCGGCCGCCGTTAGAAATTCCTGAACCTCCCCAAAGTGCTCCCGGCAATCCTCGCAGAGCGTATCCGCCGTAGTGGGAGCGCCGCGGCTGACCTCTTGGCAGACAGGGTTCTTGCAGTCGAGGATGCGCAGCGGATTACGTTCATATCTCTCTTGGCAGTCACGGCAAAGTTCACCCCGCCGGGGGGCCAAGAAATCCCGCAGCCGCCGGCGGTGCTCCGCCCGGCAAGTGGGGCAGCCGACAGAATTAATGTGAACTTCCAGATCCCTCAGACCCAGCCGCCGGTAGAGGTCCCAGACCAAGGAGATGACCTCGGCATCGACTACCGGTTTGTCCGCCCCCAACACTTCCACCCCGAACTGGTGAAACTGGCGGTAACGCCCGGACTGCGGCTTTTCGTAACGAAACATGGGCCCGACATAATAGAGTTTCACCGGTTGGGCCTGAGCATACAGTTTATCTTCCACATAAGCCCGGCAGACGGAGGCCGTACCTTCCGGACGCAGCGTGAGAGAACGGTCCGCTTTGTCCGGGAAGGTATACATTTCTTTGTTCACGATGTCTGTCGTTTCACCGACACCGCGTTGAAAAAGTTCCGTGGCTTCAAATATGGGAGTCCTGATTTCCTCATATCCGTATTCCCGGCACACAGAGCGAATGATCTCCTCCAGGTGATGCCATTTTCCGATCGGCCCGGGCAAAAGATCTTGCGTTCCTTTCGGGCGTTGAATCGTCAAAGAAACCCCTCCTTATATTCCAGAATAAAAAAATCCCGGTCTCTTGCTGTCAGGCAAGGGACGGGATTCCCGCGGTGCCACCCTTCTTGACGGATTTACACAAAACCCGCCCACTTTACGGTTTTTAACGTCAACCACCCGGAGCAACACCCCTTACCCCCGCTGTCCTGCGGAACATCTCCCGGTCCGGTTCCAGTCTGGCCGGCCCTCCCTGGAGAGAGATATCGTGTTCCGCCTTTTCAGGGGCTTAAACCGGAGTATGGCTCTTGCTTTTTCGACATTTTCTATAACATCATAACAACGGAGCCGCGCTTTGTCAACCGAGCAGAACTCCGCGCCGGCAATACCTAATACCGCCTGCTCAACCCTTCTCCTCCTCCCTACGGAAGATCTTGGCCAACTCACGGGCCCGCTTCTCCTGCAACTGAGGCCAGGCCTTCATGTACACCTGCCAGTTGGAAGGGTGCTGAAGATTGATCAGACTGTAATCGGAAGGATTGACTGCTTTGGTCGAAGCGCCCGCTCCCAGGCCGATAATGCTCTGCCTTTCCTCCATGATAGCAATATTATAGCGAGATTCCGTACCCGGCCGAGCGTAGCCGATGTTCTCGGAATTCCCCGCCGTGCGCTTCTGCCGGTATAGGTAGTACGGCCTCAAGCCCCAGGAACAGGTACTCTCTCGTGCTAAGGCCTGCATCCGCAGCACGGGGGAATTTTCCGGATGTTCATATCCGTGCTCGGTTTCTCTGGCCCCGCGCTTCAGCGCCAAGGCATGGACCGTGAGATTATCAGGCCGAAGTTCCGCCAATTGTCTGAGGGTTGAACCTACCTCCTCCACCCCTTCACCGGGCAAACCGAGGATAATATCCATATTGATGACCCAGGGGGCAATTTCCCGGGCCAGGCGGTAAGCTTCCGCCACACTGCGCACATCGTGCGCCCGGCCTATGCGCCGTAAAGTTTTGTCTTGCATGCTTTGCGGGTTAATGCTCAAACGGGTGGCGCCCAATTCCGCCAAGAGTTCCAGCTTCTCCGAGGAAAGGGTATCCGGCCGGCCCGCTTCGAAACTAAACTCAAGATCTTTCCTTAAGGGAAGATGAGCACGGCAGGTCGCCAGAAGTCCTGTTATCTGCTTCTCCGTCAAAATGCCGGGGGTCCCGCCGCCGAAATACAGTGCCTCTCCCTCTAAACCCAGGGCCCGCATCAGCTGCCCGGCTGCCTCGATCTCAGCAGTCAAAACCCCTAAATACTCCTCCACCCAAATTCCCTCCCGGTCGGCGGCATACCCGGGAAAGGAACAATAGCTGCAGCGACTGGGGCAAAAAGGAATCCCCAAGTAAATTCCGACTCGTTCCGGGTGAAGCTTGAACCGGTCCAGATAAGGAGCCTGCACGGCGGCAATTCTTTGTAAAAGTTCTGTCTTGTCAGGCCGTACCGCATAGAGTGTGCCTAAAACCCTCATTTGTCCGTCTTTCCCCACGCCTTGCTCGCGCAGGCGGTGCACAAGCTTCGTAGGGCGGATGCCGGTCAGAATACCCCAAGGCAATTCCTTCCCCGTCACAGTTGATAACAACCGAAGCAAGACGAGTTTGAGTGCCATGCTCACAAGTGTTTCCCGACCCCCGCGCGGCTGACGCAGCATTTCCCGGAGTTCTGCCGGGGAAAGCTCCGCCCAGGCGGGTGCCGGGGGTACCGAGAGTGCCGGGGGTGCCGAGGGGGCCGAGAGTGCAGAGAGTGCATAGGGTGCAGAGGGTGCAGAGTCCGCGGATTCCGCACCCGAGCCGGAAATCAGGGCGCTATGAGGCCGCCAAACAGCCCATACCCCCTCCACGTTGTCAGTGGCAACTCCCTCGGACCACGGTTTCCTGTCGAACCACGGTTTTCCGCCGGACCACGGTGTCAGGCCCAGCCCCGTTTCACCCAGCCTGCGCTCGGAACTTTCCTCCCCGGCGCTGTCTGATCCCCGTTCGAGCCGCTCCGGCGGTCTTTTCCCAAGGTCCCGTCCGACGCCTCCATCCTCTGCGTACGCCGACCCCTTGTCGAACGGCGCACCGGCCGCCGGCCTTTTCTCGGGACCCCGCCCAGCGCTCCCATCCTCAGCCTGCGCCAACGCACCGCTTAGAAGCGCACTGACCTCCGTCCCCAGTCCGGCCTCGATCACAAACCCGTCCCCCAACGGCCGGCCATCCGCTCGGGCTGCCACCCCGACCCGAATGGCCGCCCGGGGAAAAAATGAGAGGACAAGACCCCGCGCCGCCTCCAGAGCTTTCAGGGGAAAAGTCGCGCTCACGAGCGAAATCATCGGCTCACCCTTTGGCCCAGCATCCCTCTCCCTCACAGGAAAGGATTCTCCGACCGTTCCCGGCCTATCGTTGTCGACTCGCCGTGCCCGGGATAGACGGGTGTCTCATCAGGCAAGACCAGGAGTTTTTCTTCCACCCCGCGCAAGAGTTCTTCCAACGAACCTCCCGGGAAATCCGTCCTGCCGATGGAACCCGCAAATAGGGTATCCCCGCTCAACAGGCCGTCCGGGGTCAGGAAGCAGACACTGCCCGGTGAATGCCCCGGGGTAGTCAGGACCTGTAAGGACTTCTCTCCCAGTGTTATGACCTGCCCGTCACTCAAGAAACCGTCGGCCGCCCGGAAGACCAGGCGAGGACCGAAATAGGCCGACATGTTCTTTCTCGCGTCCGTAAGCATATCCGCGTCCGCCACATGAATATATACCTTGGCCGGCAAAAGCTCGCGCAGTTCATCTACGGCTCCGATATGATCAAGATGCCCGTGCGTCAGCAAAATGCTCTCTACTTTAATGTCCTTCTCCAGTACCCAGCGGTAAATGCGTTTAGCCTCGCCGCCGGGATCCACCAACACGCCGCGTTTTGTCACATCAGAGGCGTACAAGTAACAGTTGGCAGCCATGCTGCCCATCGCCCGTCCTTCCAACATTCCGTCTAACCTCCCTTTGTCCCGACTCCCAAAGCATCCGGGCGCCGCCGCTGCTTAGGGAAAAACACTGCGCTCAAGCACGGCCCCTAGAAGTTTTTCTCGCTGTCCAGGAGCAACGTGACCGGGCCGTCGTTCACTAAGCCGACTTCCATCTCCGCTTGAAAGACCCCGGTGGCTACGGAAATTCCCTTTCCTTTCACCGCCGCGACCACATCCTCAAACATTTTCTTCGCCCGTTCCGGAGCCGCCGCCCGGGAAAAACTGGGACGCTTCCCTTTGCGGCAGTCTCCGAAAAGCGTGAATTGGGACACGAGCAAAACCTCTCCGCCACTATTTTCGACCGACCGGTTCATTTTTCCCTCTTCGTCGGCAAAAATGCGTAAACTGACTATCTTCTCCACCATCCAGGCCAAATCTTTTTCCCCGTCATTTTCACCCACTGCCAAGAGGACGAGGAGCCCCGGCCCGATCGCCCCGACCTCAGCCCCGGCCACTTTCACCCAGGCTTTTTTAACTCTTTGCACAACAGAACGCATCAGCCACCCCCTGAAATTCTATCCACGTCCAAGACATCCTTGACCCGCCGGACTTTCTGGATGACATAGTTGAGATGCTCAAGATTCCGGATTTCCAGCCGTAGCTGGATATGGGCGACCCTGTCTTTACCCACGTGGGCGTGGATTCCCAACATATTCGTCCGGGTATCCATGACCGCGTTCATGACATCTGTCACCAGGCGGGCGCGGTCCCCGACCGACACGTGAATATCCACCGAGTAGGTCGTTTCCGTGTTTTCATCCCACTTCACTTCAACCACCCGCTCCTGATCCTCCAGGCTGCGGGCCTTGAAATTCCGGCAGTCGCGCCGGTGGACGGAGACTCCGTGTCCTCTCGTGATATACCCGATGATCTCGTCACCCGGCAGGGGATTGCAGCAATGGGAAAAGCGGACCAAAACATTATCAATACCCTTGACCAAAACGCCCTGCGAGGACTTCCCCAGGGCTTTGACCTCCCCTTGTGTCAGGGTTTCCAGCTGAACTTTCTCCCGTTCCTCCTTCGTCATCTCTTCCCGCAGGCGCGAGATAATCTTATTCGTACTGAGTGCACCGTCACCGACTGCAGCGTAAAGGTCCTCGATAGCGGTAAAGTTATACCCTTTGGCCCACTCCAGGAGCCGGTCCGCTTTCAGGGTCGTCAACGGCTCGAGTCCCAGCTTCCGGACTTCTCTCTCTAGGCTCTCCCGACCGCGCAGGATGTTTTCTTCCCTTTGCTCTTTCTTAAACCACTGGCGGATCCGGTTCTTCGCCTGGGACGTTTTCACGAAGCTCAGCCAATCCCGGCTCGGTCCGTTAGCCTGTTTGCTGGTCAGAATCTCTACGATGTCACCGTTGCTCAGCTTCGAATCCAGGGGAACGATACGGCCGTTAATTTTGGCCCCCACACAGCGGTGCCCCACGTCTGTATGCACCCGGTAAGCGTAATCGACCGGGCAGGAGTCAGCCGGCAGTTCCACCACATCTCCTTTGGGCGTAAAAACAAAAACAGTGTCCGCAAACAGATCGATCTTCAAGGATTCCATAAACTCCCCGGCATCGCGGGAATCATGCTGCCATTCCAAAAGCTGCCTCAGCCAGGAGAGTTTTTGCTCAAAATTGGTGTTAATCGATTTTCCGCCCTCTTTGTATTTCCAATGAGCCGCGATGCCGTATTCGCACGTCCGGTGCATTTCCCAAGTGCGGATCTGAACTTCAAAAGGCTCCCCGTGGGCGCCCACCAAAGTCGTGTGCAGGGACTGATACATGTTGGGCTTGGGCATAGCAATGTAATCCTTGAAGCGGCCGGGAATAGGTTTCCACAAAGTATGGATAATCCCCAGAGCCCCGTAACAGTCATTGACGGAATCCACTATGACCCGTATGGCGGTCAAATCGTAAATCTCACTTAACTCTTTGTTTTGGATGACCATCTTACGGTAAATGCTGTATAAGTGTTTTGGCCGGCCGGAGATATCCGCCTTGATCCCGACTTCTGTCAAGCGCTGGCTCATTTGATCGATGACCTCGTTGATCTGAGCCTCCCGCTCCCTCCTTTTTAAGGCGATCCCTTCGACCAGATCGTAATATTCCTGCGGCTTCAAATAACGAAAGGACAGGTCTTCCAATTCCCATTTGATCCGGAAAATCCCGAGGCGATTAGCCAAAGGGGCGAAGATCTCCAGGGTCTCCTGGGCGATTTCTTTTTGTTTCTGCTCCGAATGGTATTTAAGCGTGCGCATATTATGCAGGCGGTCGGCCAGTTTTATCAGAATAACGCGAATGTCCTTGGCCATGGCCAGAAACATTTTGCGCAAGTTCTCTACCTGGAGTTCGACTTTCGTCTTATATTCCAGCCGTCCCAGTTTCGTAACCCCATCCACCAGCAGGGCGATTTCCGCGCCAAACTCCTTCTCTAGGTCCTGAAGCGTGTAGGCCGTGTCTTCGATCACATCGTGCAGAAGGCCCGCCGCGATGGTCGGCTCGTCCATCTCCAACTCCGCCAGAATAAGGGCGACCTCAAGAGGGTGCTCGATATAATCCTCCCCCGAGTTGCGCAGCTGTCCTCGGTGAGCATCGGCTGCAAACCGGTAGGCCCGTTCAATAACCTTGGTCCGCTCCGGCAAAATGGATTTCTGGACTTTTTCCATGAGTTCGCGAATGGACATTCCCGGGCCCCTCTCCTACTAGAAATGGCATTCTTCTGCGGTTTGCCGGCTCCACGGATGAAACGGCCGGCACCGGCGGCGAAGGACAACTTCAGTCATACTGAACCAGTGAAAAAACCGGATAATCACTGAGTTTATCCCTGCCTTTGAGAAAAGTCAACTCGATCAGGAAACCCATCCCCGCCACTTCCGCTCCCACTTTGCGGAGCAAATTAGCGGTGGCCCACATGGTCCCCCCGGTGGCCAGCAGATCGTCTACTACCACCACCCGTTGTCCCTGACGGACGGCGTCGGCATGGACTTCCAGCGTATCGAAGCCGTATTCCAGCGCGTAGGTCTGGGCCACCGTTGCGGCCGGGAGTTTACCGGCTTTGCGAACCGGGACGAATCCCAGCCCCAGAGCATAGGCCAGCGGCGCCGCGAGAAGAAATCCCCGCGCTTCCGGCCCGACAATGAGCTCAGGCCGCCAAGGTGCGATGGCTTGTACCAAAGCCTCAACCGCTGCGTGATAAGCCCTTCCATTCTTAAGCAGGGTTGTAATGTCTTTAAAAGACACCCCTGCTTTGGGGAAGTCCTCGATGACCCGGATTTCCCGTGCAAAGTCCATCGCTATCACCTTTCTTTATCCATATCCATCCATTCCTCCCTGAGAGCCCGCAGCGGGGTTTCCGTCCAGCGGCGCTGCAGGATGAGGGCCTTTTCCCAGCGTTTCTCTGCACAATAATAGCGCAATGATCTCCGCAAATCAATTTTTCCGACGGGGGACAAAAACTCTATCAGCCACGGTTCCGTCCCTCCCAGACAACGCAAAAAGCCAAGCTCTTCAAATATCCTTAGGGCACTCAAGGACCCCTCTACACCCCAGAGAAAGGGATTGTGCGCCCGGCCCAACCTTTGCAGTTCCCGGTAAATCTCCGCCAATTCCCGGCGTTCCCAATAACCCAATTTTTGTTTGAGGGCTGTTAGGTCGTGAAACTCAGCCAAAGCGATTTGCCGCACCCCATGGGAGGCTAAGACTGTCAACGCCCTGCCCAACTCCTCTTCCGTTTCCGGCAGACCGGCAACCACACCCAACGTGTCCGGCGATTCCCAGCCCTGAATCTCTCCGGACCAGAACGGCCCCCAGCTCTTCCCTCTTGCCGCCGGGACGACACTCCCCTTGGCGTTCCCGGAAAAATCCTCCAAGGTCCGGAGCCGGGAATGAGACCAAACTGCGACCCGTCTCCCCTCCGCCTTGGACAGCCAAGCGGCACGATTCAAGCCACGCCAGTCCAGCCATTCAACCCGCGAACGCGTGACCGCGGGCCCGCCCGGCTCCCGCGGCCCCCTCTGGGCAACTTCCGCCGCCGCTGCTTCGGTCGCCTCCGCCGCTGCCGCTATTTCCGCCTCCACCGCCGTTGCCTCCGCCGCCTCCGCTTGCGCTACTCCCGCTTCCGCCGTCTCCGCCGCTGCTTGCGTAGCTTCCGCCTCTATCGTCTGCGCCGCAGCCGCGGGCCAAGATGCGGCGCTCTTCTCCTCTCCCGCGGTCATTTTCTCTTCCTCCGCGCCACTCTTCTCTTTCCCCGCGGTCGACCGTCTCTGCCATAGGGCCCGGCTCTCAAAATCGCGAATCACAAGCTGGAGCTTGCTCTGTCCCCGGAAAGTATTCGTGTCTAAACTGAAGGCCAGATCGATCCGTTCCGCCTGTTGCAGTTCTGCCGCCCGCCCGCCCTGCCGGTAGGCGATCCCTTCCCAGCTTCCTTCGCGGCCCAGGCGCAGTTTTAAATGGGCCCCCTCTTTGCCCACAGCGGCCAGGGCCGTA
Organism: Acididesulfobacillus acetoxydans; assembly: GCF_902729405.1. GTDB lineage: Bacteria > Bacillota > Desulfitobacteriia > Desulfitobacteriales > Desulfitobacteriaceae > Acididesulfobacillus > Acididesulfobacillus acetoxydans. The sequence goes on along the minus strand of NZ_LR746496.1, from coordinate 2,591,121 downwards.
ACCGGCACCTCCGCTGCGCCGAGCAGCGGTCCGGGATTGCCGCACCCGAAAGGAGCCAGCTGCTCCAGCCCTTCAAACAAGTCTTCGCTCAGGTCCTCTAAAGACACTTTACCGTCGATCATCAAGGTTTCCCTGAAAATCTGCGGGGGAAGAAATTCTGCCCTCCGGTTTAATCCCGCCCGTAAAAGGCCGATGTTCTCCGCGGCCAGGGAAAAGCCGGCCGCTTGGCGATGCCCGCCAAAGTGCCGCAAAAGGCTTGCCTGGGTCTTCAGTTCCTCGAGAACATGATACCCGGGTATTCCCCGGGCCGAACCTTTTGCCTCCTCTCCTTCCACCGCCGCCAGAAAAACCGGCCGGTAATAACGATCGACCAGGCGGGAAGCCACGATCCCAACCACCCCGGGGTGCCAGCCTGAGGCCGCCAAAACGATGACCCGGGGCAGGGGGCCCTGCTCCAGTTGCGCCACGGCCTCGGCCAAAATCCTCTTCTCTGTCTCCTGGCGCACTTGGTTTTCACGGTTCAGGAACCGGGCCAATTCCGCGGCCCTCTCCCCATTGGCGGTGATCAGAAGCTCTAAGCCCGCCTTGGCGCTGTCCATGCGGCCCGCGGCGTTGATTCTGGGGGCGACCATGAAGGCAATCTGACCGGCTTTCAGGGGTTTGTCAGCTAAGCCGCATTCTTTCAGCAGAGCCGTGAGTCCGACATGGGCGCTTTCCCGCATCTGCGAAAGTCCTTGCTGCACAATGATCCGATTTTCTCCTACCAAAGGAACCACGTCCGCGATGGTCCCCAGAGCCACCAGGTCAAGCAATTCTCTCTCCGTCGGCAATTTTTGCCCGGGTGGATCCTGCCTTAGAGTGCGGAGCAGAGCCTGAGCCAACTTAAAGGCGACGCCGACACCCGCTAAATCAGAGAAGGGGCCTTCTTCCTCCAGCTTAGGATTCAGCACTGCCTTGGCCGCGGGCAGGGTCTCCGCCGGTTCGTGGTGATCCGTGATGATGACGTCCAGGCCCAATTTCCCGGCGTACTCGACCTCTTCAACCGCCGTAATCCCGCAATCCACCGTGACGATGACACTCACTCCCGCCGCCGCGGCCCGGTCGATCGCTTCCCGGTGCAAGCCGTACCCCTCTTCAAGCCTATGCGGAATATAGACGACTCCTTTGAAGCCCAGGCTTTTCAACACCCTGTAGAGTAAGGCCACACTGGTAACTCCGTCGACATCGTAATCCCCGTAAACCAACACTTTTTCCCCCGCCTGCCGGGCACTCCGTAAACGCTCCACCGCCGGAGACATCGCCCCGAAACGGAAAGGGGAAGACAAATTAAAAAGGGTCGGACGCAGGAAATCCACCGCATCCTCTACCCTCACCGTTCCGCGCTGAACCAGAATTTGCGCCACCGCTGGGGAAATCATCAGAGTTTCCACGAGTTGCGCCGTTCCCCCCGGCGCGTCAGGCAAAGACCAGGTCCGTCGCACACTATTTACCTCCAGGTTCATGCTTTGAGCCGCTTATGGCGCCGGACTCCTCCCCCTCGGCTCCGTCCTCGCCCCCACCCGCTTTTGCGGCGGGGTTTTCGTCCGCCCGACTTTTTCGTTTCTTGCGGAAATCCCGCCAAAAGGCCAAGAGCAAAGTCACGATTGCGCCGGCGAAAGCGGAGCCGAGAATAATCAGAACCAACGGGACCCTGGCCTCCGTCCAAAAAAATCGGATTGCGACCGGATTCGCGTTCTGCAAGGCAAATACGGCCACCAGCAGAGCAAACGCCAAAGAAAGGATTAAGATGACCACTTTCACATCTCCCGCCTTTACCCGCCTTCAATCATTATTTAACACTTTTTCGCTCTCGGGTGACCGGATTCCTGCCCTTGGACAAGTTTTTTTGTCTCGGCAGTGCCCGCACACTCCATCCTCTGCCATCTCTTTACATTTGCCGCAGCTATCGTCGACTTGGGTGCAGGGCTCCGCGTGAATCAGGACCGAGGCGCCGGGCAGGGCCGCGCCGATTTCCTGCTCGATCGCATCGCACAAATCGTGTACTCTGGCCACGGAGGCATATTTAGGCACCACCAAATGCAGGTCGATATAGCGTTCCGCCCCGGCCTTGCGTGTACGCAGATCGTGAAAATCCACAAATTCCTGGGCATGCCGATTAATGATGCCCTGGATAACCCTCTGTTCCGTTTCTGGCAGGCTGACATCCACCAAAGGCATGAAAGATTCCTTGGTCAGGTTGTAAGCTGCCTTTATAATCAGCAGAGCCACCAGGATGGCCACCAGCGGGTCCAGCCAAGTCCAGCCCGTCACTTTGATCAGCACCAGACCGAGAAAAACCCCTCCCGAGGTATAGACATCGGTGCGCAAATGGAGCGCATCGGCTTCAAGAGCAATAGAATCCGTTTTCTTCGCCACCCGCATAAGCTGGCTCGAAACGATAAAGTTGATGACCGTCGACCCTCCCATGATCAGAAGGCCCCAGCCGTAATTGTCCACCTCGACCCCAGTGCTGATCTTCCGGATCGCTTCGAGAATAATCCAGAGCGCCGCGAAGAAAATCAGGGCAGCCTCAATGGTTCCTGAAACATTTTCTATTTTGCCGTGCCCGTAAGCATGCCGTACGTCTGCCGGTTTTCCCGACTCCCGCACCGCAAAGAGGGCAATCACGGAAGCCAAAAGGTCAATGCCCGAGTGAATGCCCTCGGAGATAATACTGACAGATCCGCTCCAAAGACCGACAAACACTTTACCCAGCGCCAAGATGCCGTTCGAAGCCACAGACAGCGTGGCCACACCGGTCTTGTTCACACGCGTCACTCCCCGTTCTTTCCCTGAAAGCCCGCAACATACAGAAAACTCATGAAAAGAAAACTCGGCTGGTGCGATCGCTCAAACGAGCGACCGGTTGAATCAAGGCGGCCGACGCAAATTTTCTTATCCTAAAGCAGATGTATGTTTTGGGGTAGGACAAAATAAAGGACTTCCGCCCTGAGGAAGTCCCACGGATACTCCGTTGCCCAACGAGAGCCCAGCTCACAAGCTTGACAATTCACTTTATGACTAGAGTATCAAATTAGTTCTGCCAACGCAAGTGTTTTTTACTCAGTTGCCTCAGGAGATCATGAGGTTTCCCAAAAGGATCCAAGCCAAGCCGAGAGCGATCCGGCACAGAGACGGCATCAGGCTCCAAACCACCTGCTTACGTTTCAGTTTGGGAATGAGCCCCGTACCGACCAACAAAGCCCAGGCCAGGAGCCCCAGCACCGGAGTGAAAAACACGCCAAAAAGGACAAGGCTAATTAAGCCCCCTGTCAGTCCTTGGACTACCCCTTGTTCTCCGATTTTATGTCCGACAAAGTAGAGGAGAATAATTCCGCTGCCGCTCCCGACAATCAAGATCACTTCCCAAAACCAAAACCCCGGGCCCCCGTTCAGTAAGAAGTTCAGAACCGTTACTACCACAGCCGACGCCAAAACTCCGCGGACACCGCCAAAAAAGGTCAGACCGCCCGCCCAGACCAAAAGGCCTTCCACCAGTATCCATTCACCCAGCCCCATCGCAAGCCCCCCTCACGCCCTAGTATGACCCAAGGACGGGAAGGTCATCCCTGCCATCCGGGCCGGCAGATAGCCACCGCAAAAGCCTGCCTGCGCCTCTCTATTCCATGTCTATGATGTGTGGTTCAAACTCGCCGTTGCGATCCCGGGGAATCGCCAGTTCTGTTTCACCCATACGTGTTTGAATGGACAGGGCGCCTGTCCCTGAAGGCAAAAAAGTGCGGCTTCATCCCAGCCTGGGGCCTCGGCTTCTTTGAGTGGCAGTGCTTGGAAGTCTGGCCCGGTTATGTTCGATCGGCCCGGCTGCTCCCGCTTCCATAAGTGGAAGGGGTTCCCGGTACTTTGTTCCGGTGGGGGGGCTGCCCCCCACCGGAGTCTCGACATTTAACTTTAGTTGAACGAGTTCACTCAGCGGTTTTTTAAAAGAACAGACGATTGGATCCGCCGAAGCCGCCGAACCCGCCGAAGCCGCCAAATCCGCCGGCAGCCGGAAACGCCTGCGCACCGGGAACGAAACCCCGATTGACCGTGACATTCGTTTGCAGCGGTTGAACAATATGCTGAGGAACACTTACGATATTTTGCCGGTTGATAGTCACGACGGGATGAATAACCGGAACTACTTGAGGAGTGCAGTAATCATGCACAACATACCGAGGGGGACAAACGATGGGGCAACCACACATCTTGGAATCGCCTCCTTACACTCATAGTCGCCGTTTCGGCACTGCCGGGTTTGCCTCCCCGTCGGACGGGACAGGCTCTTCGGGCTCTTAGGGCTCTTTGGCCTCTTCGGCCTCACGGGACACCCGAACCCTTCCCAATCAGGCCTTGTGAGGGGCAGCCCTTGTCTTTGACAAGAGCTGCTGCCTTTTCGCTGTTCTAGAAGATTACACCCAAGGCGATGAGGATCAGAATGGCGATGGCAATAATCCCCGCTCCGATACCGTGACCTCCGTAACCTCCGCAACCGTAACCGTATCCGCCGTACACAATCTCACCCCCGCTTCAGCTTTAAACGTGATCCAGTTAGAATACAATACCCAAAGCGATGAGAAGCAGGATGATAACGACTACGATAGCAATTCCTGCACCCCAACCACCGGCTGCTGCACCTGCACCAAATGCCATTTTAATGAACCTCCTTTATCGCTTTGTTCTGAGCCCGGAGTCACGTCTGCTTTCCCTCTTAGAAAATCACGCCGAGAGCAATCAGTATAAGAATTGCAATGGCGATAATCCCGACGCCGACACCCCAGCCGGCTCCTGTAGCCGGAGCGGCCATGACCGGAGTCGCGCAGCAAGGATTCGCGCCGTAACCCCCAAAACCATATCCAGCGTATCCGTACATTCTATTTCCTCCTCTCAAATTACGTTAGTTGGACGATTTTTTTCTTAGAAGACAATACCCATCGCGATTAACAGGAGAATAATCACCACGACGACCGCAATTCCGGGCAAGAAGTTCGGTCCGCACCCATCTACACCGTAAGCCATTATACCTCCTCCTTTCTCATTCAGTCCCTGGACCTACTACAGAATATGGCAAGGGAGCCAAATTTGTTATTAATCCGGTAAAATAATCCTAAACTCATAAGAAAGCCGCCCTGTCCCTAAGCGGGACGGGCGGCCGCGGCGATTTTTCCGGACCGTAATCAGAATCAGCAATCCGGATCAGTAATTCCGATCAGTAATTCCGCATTAGTAATTCCGATCAGTAATTCGGATTCTCAATCCGGCGTTTGAATTCCTTCATGCCCATGTCGGCATAACAATAAACCCTGTGAATCAGGAAAGGATCACTGCCGCGGACGGCCCAGCCCCGCTCGGTTGTAAACGCGAGCCGATAACCGGCTTTTTGCAGCTGCCCGATTACCTCCGGGTTGTATCCGCCATAAGGATAAGCAAAATATAAGACCGGCTGCCCGGTAATCCCCCGGAGAAACTTTTTCGAATCTTCCAGCTCTTTAGCCTGCTCGGCGGGAGCCAGTTTGGTCAAGTCGAGATGGTGTACGGTGTGCCCGCCAATACTCCAGCCGGCGGCAATCAACCCTTGCAATTGCCGGCTCGAGAGATACCCGCTCCCGTCCACATAGCTCGACACCATGAATACCAGGGCCGTAAACCCATATTTTCGGAGAATGGGCAAGGCATTTGTATAGTTATCCGTATAGCCGTCGTCAAACGTGATCAGGAACGGCTTTGACGGCAGCAGCCCCTGCCCTTGGAGAAACTTTTCCAGCTGCTGCGGCGTGATGTCATGATAGCCGTGGCCGGCTAAGTACGCCATTTGCTCCTCAAATTGAGCCGGAGGCATGCGCAAGGGATTCCCGGCCTGAACCAGGACGGAATGATAGTAAAGTACCGGCACCGCTTTGACCGAGGGATCTCCGGTCACCGGCGCACCCGCGCTTACCGCCGTCGCCGGGGCCTTTGGGCCGCCCTTGGCGCCGGTTTGGTCCCCTGTTCGCTTCGACCCCGACTGAGCCTGGGCCGATCCGCTTTGCAGGCTGCCGCCGGTTTTCCCCGGACTCCCCGGTGGGGCACCCAGCCCAAAAATCCCCCCTGGGGAACAGGACGTCAAAATCAGCACAAGAGCCAAAACCCCCAGCAAAACGAACACTCGTCCTTTCATGGCACATCCCCCTTCAGCGCAAGACTTCTCTCCCAACAGTTTGTCCTTTTACTTTTTCGCGCCCGGATTCTAAATTCCTGCTTGCGCCACAAGACACCGACGGCAAAAAAAAATCAGGGCCTGTGCCCCGCACAGCCCTAAGCATTTCCACCGGACAACCCCGTCGCCTGAACTACCCCCGCTTACAATTCGCTCCAGCGGCCGGCCGCAGTTTTCGTGCCCTCAAGCAGGCACAAGCGTGCGACCGGGGAGTCTCCTTGCTCACCTTACCCATCGGCCGGCCTGTCTTCTTCAGCCATCGCGCTGATCAGGACTTTCTTCAGCCGTTCCAACCCTACCGCCCGTCCTTCCAACGGAATGGATGCCCAATCGGAAAAGTCAAGAATTTCTTCCACATGCTCCAGTGCATATTCATCAAAAAAGCCGATCGGATCGAGCAATATTCCCCCGCCGGTGTACTGGGGAAAATTCTCGTTGGCATTGGCTTTGTCCCAGCCTTTAAAGACCTGATCCCTATACTTCAACCAGCCGGCCGTGCAGAACCACACCTTTTGTCCGTCCGCTATGGCGTCTCTTTGTTCCCCATCGGCCAACATGTCAACACAATTCTCCACATCGGTTCTGGAAATATAGAATCCTTCTTCCCGCATCTCATCAATGACTTTGTCGATAGTACGCAGGGGATCGCGGATATTGATATAGCAATACTTGCCCCCATAGACCACAATGATTTTCTTGGCCAGCTTCTTAGCCGCTTCCAGCTGCTTCTGCAGCTGTTTTTCCAGTTCCTCGGGAACCTGGTGCAGCCCGGGAGCTGTGTAAATGATTTTGGCATCGAGGAACCCGTTGTCTTTGAGATAATTCAGTTCCGGGATCAAGGTGCCGCAAGCCACAATGGCATAATCTTTGAATGAAAGCGCAGCCAAACAAATCCCCACCTTTCCTCTTCTGTCAAGTTACGAACATTGGCAACTTTCCTTAACTCAGTTTAATACCCCTTACCGGTATCTGTCAATCGAAATTTGGGCGCGCCTCGTTTGTAAATGTCTCATGTTCAACTGTCTTTGGTTTTAGCGCTTACGTTCTAATGCCTCATCTTTGAATGCCTCATGTTAAAAAAACCCCCCGCATCGTCTTGAGTAGGCAGGAGGGTAAATACATCCGCGCAGCCCGGTTCCGCCAAGACTCCGGGCCGTCTCCGATTGGTGAATCGCCTAAAGATCCTTAGCCGGAACCGGACCTCTGGACAAGGCTACCTTCCCCGTCCGGACGATCTCAATGATTCCGTGGTCAGCCAAGACTTCACAGAGAGCATCGATTTTCGTTTCCTCCCCGGTCAGTTCAATGACCATGGTCTCACGGTTGACGTCCACGATCTTGGCTCGGAAAATGTCGACGATGTCAACAATATCCGAACGGGTCTCCGAACTTGCCTTGACTTTGATCAAGGCCAATTCCCGGTGAATGCCGTCAATCCCCGTCAAATCCGTAATCTTAATCACATCGACAAGTTTGGACAGTTGGTTCACCACCTGCTCCAGTTCCATATCGTCCGCTTCCACCACGATCGTAATCCGGGTCGTCTCCGCTTCTTCCGTGTACCCGGCGGCAATACTTTCGATGTTAAAAGCCCTGCGGCTGATCAAACCCGAGATATGGGTCAAAACGCCGGGACGGTTCTCAACCAGTACAGCCAGTGTGTGCTTCATCTCAGCGCCCTCCCATCACCATTTGGTCCAAACGCGCTCCCCCCGGAACCATCGGCAAGACATCCTCATCGCTGGGAATGCGCACCTCCAGAACAGCCGGACCCGGCAGAGCCAACACTCTCTCCAGCGTCTCCCTCAACTCTCGGGGCTCCGTGATCCTGAGGGCCGGTACGCCCATGGCCTCCGCCAGTTTGACAAAATCGGTCCTTCCCGACAGGTCGGTGTGAGCATAACGCCCCCCGTAAAACATGCGCTGCCATTGTGCCACCATCCCCAGAACCCGGTTGTTCAAGATGATGACTTTGACGGGCAAGCCGAATTTTGCCACCGTGTCGAACTCCTGACAATTCATCATGATGCCGCCGTCCCCGGCGAAAACGATAACCTGTTTCTCCGGGCATCCAACCTGTGCGCCCAGACCCGCCGGCAGACCGTAGCCCATCGTCCCCAAACCGCCGGAGGTCACCCAAGACCCCGGGTGTTTAAACCCGTAAAATTGGGCCGTCCACATTTGATTCTGCCCCACATCCGTGACGACGACGGCCTCTCCCCGCGTGAGTTCGCTGACCGTTTCGATCACCGCCTGCGGCATGATCACATCATCCCTTTGCTCATAAGTCAGAGGATTCTCCTGCCGCCACTCCTCCAACTGCCCCAGCCAGGGAGCGAGCTTGCCCGGCCACCCGGCCGTCTCAGCCGGATCCAGCCTTTGCAGGAGCGCCGGCAACGACCATTTTAAATCACCCAAAACCCGCATATCTGTGCGCACATTCTTGTTGACCTCTGCCGGATCAACGTCAAAGTGAATCACTTTCGCTTTGGGAGCGAAATGCTCCAAGAGCCCCGTCACCCTGTCGTCAAAACGCACCCCCAGCCCGACGAGAAGATCGCATTCCGTGGTCGCCATGTTCGCCGCATAAGTTCCATGCATCCCAACCAAGCCGAAATTCCGGGGATGGACCGAAGGTACTGTTCCTAACCCCATGAGACTCAAAACGAGTGGAAAACCTGTCCGCTCGGCCAGTGTCTGCACTTCCCCAGCCGTCCGGGAAAGATTGACCCCGCCTCCCACAAACAACAACGGGCGCCTCGCCCGGCTCATGGCAGCCATGACCGGTTCCAGGACCGCCTCATCCCCCGCATAAAGGGGACGGTAACCGCGCAGTTCCACCGTTTGCGGATAAGAGTATTCCAGCTCCGCGGCAAAGACATCTTTAGCGACATCGACCACCACCGGGCCGGGACGTCCCGTGCGGGCGATGTAAAACGCCTCCTTCATAACCCGGGGCAGTTGCTCGACTTTCTTGACCAGATAGTTGTGCTTGGTGATCGGAGTGGTGATCCCCCGGATATCCGCCTCCTGAAAGGAATCTCTCCCGATCAGGGAAACCGCGACTTGACCCGTGATCAGGACGAGAGGAATGGAATCCATATAAGCCGTAGCGATCCCGGTGACCAAATTCGTAGCCCCCGGACCCGACGTGGCCATGACCACCCCGACATCCCCTGTGACCCGCGCATACCCGTCGGCAGCGTGAACCGCACCCTGCTCATGCCGGGTTAAGATATGCGGATAATTCGCTGCATAAAGCGCGTCGTAAAGAGTGAGAACGGCTCCGCCGGGATAGCCGAAAATAACCTTGACGCCCTCGTTTTTCAGGCTTGCCACAATAGCCTGTGCTCCTGTCATTTTCACAGCCTGACCTCCCCTGCTCCTTTCTCTGTATTATAGTACAGAATGTCATTCTTTGCACTATGTGAGCACTCTTTTTTGTGCCCGTACGCCTTATACTTTCCGGGATTTGGGCAAGAGCGCAAGGGTACAGTTACTGACCGGGTCCGGCGCAAACCCACGCAGCAAATAAACCGGGCCAAAGCCCGGTTTATTTGCCTATTTGTCTATACTTAGGTTACGGATGATCCTTTTGGTCTCTCACTTAGGACCGGCACCCTCTCAACCTGTACCTACGGAGACGGAAGTGATAAAGGTCGAGAGCGAGTTGACGCTAAGCTCTGGCCCGGCTCGGTTTACCTTTGGGGGAGTCACTCAAGCGGGTTTTGATCTCGACCAGGATCTGACTGGCATTGAAAATCGAAGAATAGGCACCGCTGAAGACCCCGATCAGCATGGCCAAGGCAAAGACCTTCGTGGACGCGCCGCCTAGAATAAAGACGGAAAACAGAGCGATGAGCACGGTGACGACCGTATTGATGGAACGCCGCATTGTCTGCCAAACCGACTTGTCCACCATATCCTCATAGCTGTCCCCACGCTTCATCTTGGCTTCGTTCTCACGAATCCGGTCAAAGATGACGACGGTATCGTTAATCGAGTAACCGAAAATAGTCAGAATAGCCGCCACGAATGGGGCGTCGATCTGCCAGTGGAAAAGGGAAAAGACCCCGAGAGTCACCAAGACATCGTGCACCAGGGCTATAATCCCGGAAATGGCGTAACTGAACTGGAAGCGAATCGTGATATAGAGGAGCATCAGGCCCATGGCGATCCCCAAAGCCAAAAGGGCGTTATGGGTCAGCTCTTGCCCGATCTCGGGGGAAACTTTGTCCTCCTGCAGTTTGCCGGCGTCATAAGGCCCGACTTGAGACTGCAAAGCCGCGAGCAGCTTGTTGCGCGTCTGTTCATCCAAGGCCTGGGTTCTGATCAACACTTCCTTATTCCCGTTAGAAGGCTGCACACTCCCGGACAAACCCACGGAGTCCAAAGTACGCGTGATCGCGCCCTGAGTGGTCGGTTTGTTAAAGGTAATATCCAACATGGTTCCGCCTTGGAAATCAATACCTAAATTGAGTCCGCGCGTAAATAGGGAAATCACCCCGGGTATAATGACTAAAAGGGAAAGGGCAAACCAAATATAGCGTTTCTTGACGATATTGAAATAGAGGGGGTGCATCTTCTGCACCTGCTCATAGGAGGCTCCTTGTGCCGCGGGAGTCGGCGCGACGGTGCCCTGACCCGAGACCCTAGAGCCGGCCGGGACCTTGGAGCCGTCTTTACGCCCCGACTGGCCGCTTTGCGCTATCTCAACGCTCAATTCCGGCCGCCCGTCCGTCTCTGTCCGGCCGTTGCGAGCCTGCGGGCTGTTCCCTTCTCTGGCGCCGTTGCCGGGACCAACCTTGCCTGTGCGCCGGTTGACATCTTTGCGTCCCACTTATGCTTCCCTCCTAACGCCATACCAGCGAGTATTGGTCTGCGGATTGATACCGACAACCCAGCGCAGAACAGTCCGGGTGAAAGTGATGGCCGTAAAGAGGCTGGCCAAGATACCGATGCCGAGTGTCAAAGCGAAGCCCTGAATGGTGCCGGTTCCCAGAACATAGAGGGTAACCGCCGTAATCAGGGTGGTCACGTGGGCATCGATGACGGTAATAAACGCACGGCTGAAGCCGGATTCCACCGCCGCCCTGAGCGACTTACCCAAGCGGATCTCCTCCTTCACCCGTTCATAGATAATAATGTTAAAGTCCACAGCCATCCCGATGGACAGGATGAAACCGGCAATTCCCTCGAGGGTGAGGACCGCGTGGAAAAGCCAGAGGACCCAGAGGACAATCAGTGCGTAAACAATCAGGGAAAAGTCCGCCACAACGCCCGGCAAGCGATAGAAGACGAGCATAAACAAGAAGATAAAAGCCAAACCGTAAATCCCCGCATTGATGCTTCTATGCAAAGAATCCACACCCAGAGACGCGCCCACCTCACGTTTCTCCGCAATGGTCATGCTTACGGGCAGGGCACCGGAACGCATGAGGACGGCGTCATTGGCCGCATCCTGCAAAGTGGAATACCCTGTGATCTCTGCCTGCCCGTTGGGAATGACGACATTAACTTTGGGATCGGTTAAGACTCTGTTATCCAAATAGATGCCAATCCGCTGGCCTAAGTATTCTTTCGTAATCGCGGCAAACTTCTGAGCCCCTGCCGGGGTGAACGTCAGGTTGACCACATACCCCTGGCTGGGATCCTGGCTGGCCTGAGCATCTTTTAACTCATCGCCCTGCATGAGAATTTTGCCCTTCGGATCCCGGATCGTCAGTTGAGCCGTGGTTTTTAAAACCTCCACCGCTTTGTTCGGGTCCTTAATCCCGGCCAGATCGACAATGATCCGATCCTTCTGGTAGTCCGCCTGGACGACAGGCTCGGAGACGCCCAGTTCGTTAACACGTTTGGCAATGATCGCTTTGGCCTTATCCATATCGTCCTTCGTGATCGGTTTACCATTGGCCCCAGGCTGAGCTTGCAACACTAAGTGAACACCGCCACGCAAGTCAAGTCCCAACGGAATCCCGCTCGTCGGATTCGACAGTTTCGGGATGGACAAAGCCACAGCTGCCGCCACAGCAAGCACTAAGACGATCAGCTTTAGGATGTTTCTCCGTCTCATCGATTTTCCTCCTTTTAATGTGTATGGGACTTGCCCATGCCAAAGTCTATTATAAAGCCCTGCTTGTCCGGGTGTCAATCGGTGCTCACAGAAGCTTAACCTCATTAATCAGGAGTTCGAATTTCGTCTGGAGAAACTCCGCCGCTTTCCGGCACAGCAGCATCCTGGCTAAAAAAATCTCGAAATAGTCCATGACCGGACAGATTTCCGTATTAATTTTTAATTCCAAAGTAATATGGCGCTGCTGAGGATGCACCCGCAGGAAGGAATGCTCGACTGCGTAATTCACCCGGTCATGGATATCGAAGGTGGCCGGGTCGCTGTTCCGCACCCGGGAACGGTGGACGTCCGATTTGTCCGCCAGAATCAGGGCGGCAGAGACCGTGTTGACAGGATTCCCGTCTCCTTCGTCGTGGTTCCCGATCGCCCCCATGATCATGGCGATTTCCTCCGGCGGCAAGCCGTGTCTCTCCAGGATGAAAGCAGCCAGGACGGCCCCGCTTTGAGCATGCCCTGTCCGGTTGACCGCGTTACCAATGTCATGGAGATACCCCGCAATGGCGGCCAGTTCACACTCCCGCGCCGGGCGTTCCAGTTTCTCCAGGGTATTCTTGGCGATGTTGGCTACCAGACCCACGTGCCTCAAGCCATGTTCCGTATAACCTATTGCCCCCAGGTGCCGGTTGCCGCCCTCGATCAACCCCTGTACCAGTGCATCCTCCTTGATTTCGCTCATTGTTACGACTTTCATTCCCGCCCTCCCCCGGCAAATTTCTCCCCCATCTCACCCAACTGCCCTACGTCTTGACGCCTGACTGTCCCCCGTCCCTGTCATCCCTGCCGCTGCAGCATACCCTATTCCGCCCGCTTCCGAGACGTCAGGCGTGGGCGATCAGCACGGGCGCGCTCTCAGCCAAAGCTTTCCCGATACTTCGGATACCATACTACATGGTATTTACACTCCTGTCAAAGCCAACACCCTGGCGGACAAGCTTTCACCTCATCTTCTCGGTCCCGCCTAGATACCCCTCTCCCCGCTGTCTCCCGTGCGGATGCGTATCGCCTCTTCCACCGGTATGACGAATATCTTGCCGTCCCCCACGCAGCCGGTGCGGGCCACGCGTAGGATAAGGTCAAGGATGACTGGCACCTTGGCATCCAAAGTGACGATTTCGATTTTCACCTTGGGCAGAAGTTGGGGGAGCACTTCCTGTCCCCTGTAAATCTGGGCGTGCCCTTTTTGTCGGCCGTGGCCGAGCACGCTGCTGACCGTAATCCCCTCTATGCCGGCTCCGGCAAGTTCCTCCTTGAGTTCCTCCAGCTTGCCGGGCCTGATGATCGCTTCGATCTTTTTCACATTAATCCTCCCTTACTATAACAATACAACAATACGCGGGACTCTTGTCCCTTTGCCCAAACGAGCCTGATGGGGTATAATCAGGGCAAAGATGTACTTGGATGTGCCTGCAAGTACCTTGACATACCTTGACATACCTTGACATATCCGGATATACCCGACAGCTTTCAGGCACAACATCCGCAGATCTTATGGGGTAGGCCGCTTGACAAAAATTGTGATTTTAGGGGGGTGGGTCACTTGATTAAAATTGAAGCTTACGTTCGTCCGGAGCGGCTGGAGGCCGTCAAAAACGCCTTGGGCAAGTTCGGCATCCGCGGCATGACCGTCCTGGAGGCCATCGGTTGCGGCCTGCAAAAAGGCCACACCGAAATGGTCAACGGTCACGAGTATGATCTGAACCTGCTGCCCAAAACCAAAATCGAAATCATCGTAGCCGACTCGCTGGGCCGGGATGTCGTCAAACTGATTGCCGACCACGCCCGCACCGGGAAAATCGGGGACGGTAAAATTTTTACTTACCCCGTCGCTGACGCCGTACGCATCCGGACCGGTGAAACGGGTGACAGTGTTATCTGAGCGCCCCCCCACTGCCTCCCGTACACCTCTTTGCTTTAGCACCCCTGAAACAGAACCGGCGGGGTGCTTTTATCATTTGGCTGTTGTTTTACTTTCCGCGAAAAAACGAGAAATAGGCGAAAAGCAAAGCCAGAATAATTCCTGCCGCAATGGCGGCGCCGATAGTGAACCAGGGTGTACGCCTGTCCGTGAGCACCGCAACGAGGGGAGGGTCCGGCTTATCCAACCAGCTCAGGTCCGCTTCCTCGGGATGCCGCAGATCGTCAGCCATGTCTTGGGCTGTCGGGTAACGTTCTTCTTTGCGCCGGCGCATCGCCCGCCTGATCGCCGCCAGAATGCCGGGGTCGATTTGAGGCACAAATTCTCCGAGCGGACGGGGCTCTGCCGTCAGATGCTGATGCATGATGGAGAGCGGATTGTCGCCCGTAAACGGCGGTTTGCCAGCCAGCAAGTTGTAAAACAGGCAGCCGACGGCGTAAATGTCACTTTTAGCTCCGCCCCTCTCACCTTTGATTTGTTCCGGCGCCATATATTCAGGGGTTCCCATGAGCCCGGAAAATCCCCGCCAGGTCACTCTTGGCCCCCCCTCCATCAGGGCAATGCCAAAATCCAGTATCTTTAAGTGTCCGTCCGTGCTGAGGAGAAGGTTCTCCGGTTTCAAGTCCCGGTGATAGACCCCTTGCTCATGGCAGTGCTGTAAAGCCTCCAACAAATTCGCCACCATATATCGGGCCTGGTCCACCGGAAAGCGGCCCTTTTCCCGCAGCACTTTGGTCAGAGGCTCACCTTCGACATATTTCAGGACCAAATAAGGAGGACTTCCTTCGGAATAAGCCAAGGCCACCGGTAAATCGGGATGGTCGAGCAGCTTGCCAATGGCCAGCTCGCGCTTAAAGCGCTCATAAACTGCCGGATCGCCCAGCTGCGAAATATCGGGAAATTTGAGGACGACCTTTGAATCTGTTTGCAGGTCCTCCGCCAGGAAGACGCCGGCAAACCCGCCCCGTCCCAGGGAAATCAGCAGTTTATAACGCCCGTCCAGACAATCACCAATTTCCGGCAGTAACAATGTTAACAAACCTCCGTTACTTTTACGGTCAATATAGTCATATTATCATAACCGCCGCGTTCATTCACTATATCCACGATTTTCTTCTGAATGCTGTCCATGCCGGCCTTTTTCAGGAGGTATTGGCGGAGTTCTTCCTCCGTCAGATGTTCAAGAATTCCATCCGTGATCAGGCAAAAAATATCCCCGGGTTCGCTGCTGCCGCTAAACATGTCGATCTGCAAGAGGGGGCTTTCTCCCAGGGCCCTAATCAGCATGTGTCTATATGGATGGGTTTTGGCTTGCTCAGGCGAGACTAAACCCATCCGCACCAGCTTGGCGACCAAGCTGTGATCTTTCGTCAATTGGGTCAGGGTCCGATCGCGCAGGAGAAAAGCTTTGGAATCCCCGGCGTGGGCGATGAAATACTGACCCTGCCTGAGAAGGAGCGCCGTCAACGTGCATTGCATATTGGCAAATCTCTTGTGATGACTGGCCAGATCAAAAATATGCAGGGAAGCATGTGCAAAGGCGTCTCTTAAGCGTTGAGGCGGTTTCTCCGCATGATCGCCGAAGTAAAACTCTTGCAAGATGACATTGACTGCCTCCGCGCTGGCCACCTCGCCGGCCACATGACCTCCAACCCCGTCCGAGACGACAAACAGGCTGCCCAAAGCTTTAAGAATTCTTTTGTCCGCTGGAATAAAATAAGAAAAATAGTCTTCGTTGCGCGGGCGGATTTGTCCTTTGTCACTGTGCCCGTGTACTTCAAAAGACGTTTGGCAGCGGGTACTTCCTTTTAGATTTAACATTGCATCAACCCCCCAACCAGCAAGGGGGCGCTCGATAAGCGCCCTGATGCAAGTTTATTTTTGGCAATTCGTCGCGCGGATCCGCTGTAGGAACCGGCCCCTCGCTTTAGGGTGATGAGGTCGTCCCCACGAGGATCTTGCGTTCCAATTTTCGGCTGTTGTATACCAGATAAACGATCCCAAGCACTGTCCAGACCGCCGTTCCCACAATCGCCATCAGCGCCGCCATACGCGTATCCCCGCCTCCCAGAATACCAAGATAAATGACCGCCAGGAGCATTCCCACATTGGCCAGTGTGCCCAGAACCGGCACGATCACGTGGAGAATCTTGTTGTGTTTAGGATGGTGCAAATAAGCGACCAAGGAAATCAGGTTGGTCATCCCGTACAGGATGAAGGTACCCACATTAGACAGGAGCGTAACTGCCGTAAGATTGCGAATGGAAATGACACCGAAAGCTCCTATCAGGGCGGACGCCAGCGTAATAACCCAGACCCCGGTGTGGGGAGTGGCATGTTTGGGGTGAAGCAGCCCCAGAGCGCCGGGTGCCTCCCGGTCTTTAGACATGGCGTAGGTCACTCTGACCCCGGTATTCATACAGGCAAGAGTCGAACCGAAAATCGCGATGCCCACGGTTACGGCCACCGCAACCATCAAGGCAAATCCGCTCTGGTTCAACAAGACATTGCCCAGGTTTCTGACCATGTCGCCGATCGGAGCCCCGGAATTCGCAGCCGCACTGAGTCCCTTATAGACGGTCCCGCCGCTTTTGACGGTATAAGAAGTATTGATCCAGGCGTTGGCACCAAAATACTCGAACAGGTAGAAAATCAAACCCTGCAGGATCAAAGACAGAATCACACCCCGGCTGACATGTTTGGGGGACTTTGATTCCGCCGCCAAAGCCGTCGTCGACTCAAAACCCACCAGTAACAGGATGGCAATCGTGGCCTGGAACAAAACGTTCGAGATGCTGTGGGGCAGCACGATGTCACTCAGAGAAGCGTGAACGAACCGGACATGTTCCGGGTTAGTCAGGCGGTACACGAGGGCCAGCACCGTGATGAACACCAGCGTCACAATTTGAATCACATTGATAATCACGGCGGAGGCGGTCGAACCGTTGATTCCCCGGTAAGCTACGGCCCCCGTGAGGAAAGAGATGCCCGCCGCGATTAGGACCTGCACGGGGACGGATAGGTGAAGGCCGAATTGGCCGGCGATATACGTGATCATCGTGGCAAACATAGCCACCATGACCCCCGGATAAACCCAATAATAGAGGTGGGAAAACCAACCGACCAGAAACTTGGCCAGCCGGGCGAAACGGGGCAGTTTCTCCTGACCGGAAAGAAAAGCGTGTTCCGCGAAGTAATACGAACTCCCCGTACCTGCCTCCGGATACAACTCGGCCAGAGTAGCGTAGGAAATGGCCGTCAAAAAAGCCAGCAGCAGCGCGAAGACCAAACCCGCAAACATATCAGCCCCGGTCGTTTTACCGGCTGTATCCACTTGTGCGGCCTGAACCTGATATGTCAACCATAAGAAAGCACCGGGCGCAATCAGAGCCATGGCGTTAACCGTAACGCCGGTGAGGCCCAGCGTCTTCTTCATAGTTGTCTCACTCGCCATAGTGTCTCAACTCCCTCTCTGAAATTCCTTGGTAACGGGACCTGTCAGTTTAAAAGACAGGCCGAATCTGCTATACTATACCTGTCACTTTAGGGAAGGGCATTTCGGACTTGCTTTGCGGGTTACCCGCCAGTACCGCCGCAAAGAAGTTCTCTGCTTCTTCCCTTCTCTATGAAAATCCGGACATTTGCCTCACCCCCAAACAAAAAACGGCGCCTTAGAAAATTCTCTAAAGCGCCGTTGCTTTTCGTAATATACTCGAACCGATGCACTCATCTTCTGAGATGATCAATACGCGCATCTTTCAATCAAGATTATAATCTCTTCCCCACGCGAGTTCAATCCCCTGATGTCATGAATACATGATTCTTCCCGGCCTCATCCTTCGCCGGAAGTCGGCTCGGCCGCCCCATCGTCCGTTTCCGCTTTCCCGCTCTCCGGCGCGTTCTTTCCTTTACCCTCCTTGCCGTCTTTATTTCCGTTTTTCTTGTCCTTATCCTTTTCCACGGTAATTTCCCGGTTTTCCACCGAGGCGATTCCGGCCCGGGTCACCTCGACCTCAATCTTGTCCGCAATCTGCACCATGACGGATTTCTCTTTGATTTTAGTGATCTTGCCATAAATCCCGCCGCTGGTAATGACTTTGTCCTTGACTCTGAGGCTGCTGAGCATGGCTTGGCGTTGTTTCTGCTGTTTTTGCTGCGGCCGGATCATGAGGAAGTACATGATACCGAAGAATACCACAAAATAAAGAATAATGGTCAGGGTACCTTGGCTTGGCATTGTCTAATATCCTCCTTTTTTCTCTGCTTCCCCTCCCGGGATAAGCATGCATGGCACTAGATATTCACCACGGGTCCTCCAAAATCCTGCACAGTCTTTCCATTTTGCTTACTCGAGTCGGTGTAAATCCCGAAAAGAGCTTAGACTCACAGAGGATAACCATACCCGACAAAAAACTCTCTCCGGTATGCCGGCAGCCGCTCAGCCGCTATCGCTTCCCGGATCTCGCGCATCAAGTTTTGCAGAAAGCGCAGATTGTGGATGGTCATCAGCCTCAGCCCCAAGATTTCATCCGCTTTGAGGAGATGCCGGACATAAGCCCGGGAATAGTGACGGCAGGTGTAGCAATCACAGGTCGGGTCGATGGGTGAGAAATCGCGGGCCACCGTGGCGTTCCGTACCACGAGCTTGCCGAAACGGGTTAGGGCGGTACCGTTGCGGGCTATCCGGGTAGGCAGCACACAATCAAACATATCAATCCCCCGCATCACCCCTTCAATCAAAGCGTCCGGCGAACCCACCCCCATCAGGTAGCGGGGCCTGTCCGCCGGGAGCAGCGGGACGGTGTCATCCAGGATCTCATACATTACTTCTTTGGGCTCCCCCACACTCAGCCCGCCCACCGCGTACCCGGGCAAGTCGAGAGCGGTGATCCCGGCGGCACTCTCCCGGCGCAGGTCCTTAAAGGTTCCCCCTTGGACGATCCCGAACAAGGCCTGGCCTGCACTCACGCCCAGGGTCTCCTTACAGCGCGCGGCCCAGCGAGTCGTCCTGGCCGACGAATCCCGGGCGTATTCATGTGAGCAAGGATAAGGAGCGCATTCGTCAAAGGCCATGACGATATCGGAACCCAGAACCATTTGCACCTCAGTCGCAATTTCGGGGCTCAAGAACTGCCGGGATCCGTCCAAATGGGAACGAAATTCCACCCCTTCCTCAGAGATCCGGCGCAAATCCCCCAGGCTGAAAACCTGAAACCCTCCGCTGTCCGTGAGGATCGCTCCCCCCCAGTGCATAAAAGAATGCAATCCCCCGGCGGCACGGATGAGTTCGGGACCCGGCCGGAGAAAGAGATGATAGGTATTGCTCAGGATGATCCCGGCTCCGATCTCCTCCAGTTCTTCCGGCGTCATCGATTTCACCGTGGCCTGAGTCCCCACCGGCATGAAAACCGGAGTCTCGATCATCCCGTGCGGAGTGTGGAGTCTGCCCAGGCGGGCCCTAGTCTTTATGTCTTCTTTCAGTATCTCCAAACGGACGGCTGCCAAAACCTCAACTCCCAGCTTAAAAGATAAAGCCCACATACTTGTTACGGCAAGGGAGCAGTCCCTCACCGGAAAACGAGCGCTTCCTCAAAGGCGTGGGCATGACGCCCTCAAGCCCTGGGCGGGACGAACAATCTGTATACCTTCGTCCCTCTCAAAGGATGAGCATGGCGTCCCCGAAGCTGTAAAAACGGTACCTCATTCCCACCGCCGTCTCATACGCCCGCAGGACAAGTTCCCGACCCGCCAAGGCGCTGACCAGCATGAGCAGAGTCGACTTGGGAAAATGAAAATTGGTAATCAGACCGTCCACCGCTTTAAAGCGATAACCGGGATAGATAAAAATATCCGTCCAGCCATCCCCGGCGGCAACCGTGCCATCCTCCCCGGCGCATGACTCCAGGGTCCGGGTCACCGTGGTGCCCACGGCAATAATCCGCCTGTGTTCTTGCCGGGCCAGATTGATTTTGCGCGCCGTTTCCTGCGTCAGACTGAAATACTCGGAATGCATTACGTGTTCCCGCACATTCTCCACCTGAACCGGTCGAAAAGTGCCCAACCCTACGTGCAGGAGGATCTCCAGGATCTCCACCCCCTGCCTGCGCAGTCGGTGCAGAAGTTCCGGCGTGAAGTGCAGACCGGCCGTCGGGGCCGCCGCCGAACCTCTCTCCTTGGCATAAACCGTCTGATAGCGCTCCGCGTCTGTCAACTCCGTCGTGATGTAGGGGGGAAGCGGCATCCGGCCCAGCCGGTCGAGAATTTCCTCAAATACCCCTTCGTAATGGAAACGCACGAGACGATTCCCGTTCGCTAATACCTCCAGAAGCTCCCCCACCAGGATTCCCGCTGCAAAGACCACTTTCTGGCCCACATGCCAGCGCTTCCCCGGTCTCACCAGAGCCTCCCAGACATCCCTCTCCCGGCGTTTCAGCAGGAGAGTCTCGATGCGAGCCCCTCCTTCCGCCTTTTCGCCGATCAAGCGGGCCGGGATAACCCGAGTGTTGTTGACGACCAGGACGTCACCCGGGCGCAGTAATTGAACCAGGTCCCGAAAATACCTGTGCTCCAGTTCGCCTGTTTCTCTGCGGACCGCCATAAGCCGCGAAGCGTCGCGCGGTTCCACAGGCGTCTGCGCAATCAGCTCCTGGGGTAAGTAAAAATCAAAATCCGAAACTTTCAATCGTGCCTTCTCCTTTTACGGCCCTCGACCCCATCGCCGGGGAGGCACCCCCGAGTATACCAGGGGTTTACCGGGGGGTATACCCAGGGGCATGCGCCCAACTGCGGCAGAATAAAACAACTGAGCGCACATCCCAAACGCCGGGGCCTGCACGCACCTGCCGAAAAACTTACGGCAGGCGGGCCAAAACCATATCCGCATAGTAAAAATTCAGGATTTCAGGGTAGGTAAAACCCAGCTCCGCCATATGATAAGCTCCCCATTGGGACATACCAACCCCATGGCCCCACCCGTGGCCGGAAAAAATGAAGGCCCCGTCGGGCTGGTCATAAGGCAGCGTGCCCTCATTCGAACTGATGATCTTTCCCAGACGAGGCCCCGGCAGGACAGTCAAGGGATTTCGCAGAGACAGCAGGCGGGTCAACGGAGTCGAGGTCTTGGTCGGCACGAACCTGTCCGTGAACAGGGTACCTAGGAAGTCGTCTGTTTCAATCGGCCCGGAAGGATAAAACTTTTGCACAAAAGACCTGCCGCTCACACTGAGCTTTTTTCCCCTATCGTCTTCCAAGCGAACGCTTTTCACCCGGCCGGAAGGGAACTTGTCCAGTTGAATTTTCCGGACGGGCCCCAAACCGAACGTCTTGCCCAATTCGGGGGCGGAAATGACGAAATACCAATCGGCCGTCGGACCCCCGACCCCGACGGAATAAGGATCCGGCTTCGCCACATAATGAGGGTCAGGGTTACTCCAGACATTCTGCGCGTCCTCAGTATACCCCCCGTCATTCGAAGAGTAAAGGGCGTCAATCGGCCGATGTGTGTGGGCGTCAACCATGATCACTCCGCGGGTGTCTCCCACCGCGGCACTGGCGGCACCCTCCACACTTTTGCCCAGGTAAGCCTGATCTCGGTTGGGGGAATCCGTGATGGCACTGCCGCTTTCGGTATGCCTGGCCAGATACGTACGCGCCGCCACCGCTTGGGCCTTCAGCGCTTCCAACCCGTTCTTGGCCCAGGCGTTACTCATCTCAATCGGAACAACCCCTTTCAGATAGTCCTCACTGTCCAGGACATTGGTGAAGCGCCAACGGTCACCGGCCCAAGCCATAACCAGGCTCCCCCGATAGACTACTTTACTCCCCTGCGCATTCACGAGAAAGAAACTGCCGTTCCCTTTTAACTCAAATGTTTCCGGCTCAGCCCACTGAAAAGCCGCCTGATTGAGCCGCCAAACCGGGGCGAAACCGGCCCAGCCCAGTTGCAGACTCTCCCCCGGTTTCAGCTGCCAGACTTGGGAACCTTCCTGCAGTCGATAGGTTCCCTCCTCAACCGTCACTTGGGCCCAACCCGTCTGGCCGAATTTCCACACCAGTTGCACGTCAACTGTCTTGGCCTGCAGCGGAAGGGGCCGCACAAAGACAAAACACAAACAGAGAAGGCTCAAAAAGAAAGCCCTCCGGCACATTTTTCCAAGCATACCGGCACCTCACTCTCTGAGAACAGAGTGCCCGTTTTCCGGATACCCTATGCGAAAGGACTCCTTGGCAGCCCCGATGGATCCCAACCTCACCCAAACCTCAAAGCCCTCCGTCCCGTCCTTGCCGCGGCTACATCGATGCCTCTTAGTCAGCCTGCCACGGCAACGGGGCCCCGGCTGCCGCAGAGGACCCGCAAAGGGTGGGAGAACCGGCTGAGCGTCACACAACCCCCGAGCCTGCCGGCCACGGCGGCTGTCACGGCGGGCCCCAAAGCATGGAGGGCTAAGCGCCAGACGCCCTCGGCTCTCGCCGCCGGAGGGAGACGTATGGAACCCGCCAAACGCCGCGGGCTCAGCCGGCTAAGACTCGGGCGGAAAAAGCCCTCCCTCATCACGGGCCGGCAGCGGAATCTGCAGGTGCCCGTACGCCTTTGAGGTTGCCACTCTGCCTCTGGGAGTCCTCTGCAAGAAGCCCATTTGCAATAAAAAGGGTTCCACCACGTCCTCCAGCGTCTCGCTTTCTTCACCGATAGTTGCCGCCAAAGTTTCCAGACCGACCGGCCCGCCGCTGAAAGTGCCGATGATAGCGCGAAGCATCCTTTGGTCGATTTTATCAAGCCCGGACCGGTCCACTTCCAAACGGTTCAAAGCCTCGGAAGCCAAGTCTTTCGTGACAATCCCGTCTTGCCAAACCTGGGCATAGTCCCTTACCCGTTTGAGAAGCCGGTTGGCGATTCTGGGGGTTCCCCGCGAGCGGCGGGCAATTTCTCCGGCTGCCTCCGGCGTAATGGTCAGGCGAAGAATTTCGGCCGTCCTAAGCGCAATCTGCAGAAGTTCCTCAACTTCGTAAAACTCCAGACGGGCGATCACCCCAAAACGATCACGCAAAGGAGAAGTCAGCTGACCTGCCCGGGTCGTGGCTCCCACCAGGGTAAAGGGAGGCAAGGAGAGCCGGAGCGAACGGGCGCTGGGCCCTTTCCCGAGCATAATATCCAAACACCCGTCCTCCATGGCCGAATAGAGAATTTCCTCCGTGGTGCGGCTCAAACGGTGCACCTCGTCGATAAAGAGGACGTCTCTCGGCTCCAGACCGGTAAGGATAGCCGCCAAGTCCCCCGGCCGTTCCACGGCGGGTCCCGATGTCGTGCGAATGCCGACGCCCATCTCCGCCGCTATAATATTGGCCAGGGTGGTTTTGCCCAACCCCGGCGGACCGTAGAGCAAGACGTGATCCAAGGCCTCTCCCCGCGTCAAAGCGGCTTGGATAAAAACCTTAAGGTTCTCCTTGACGGTACTCTGGCCGACATAGTCCGCTAAACGATGCGGCCGGAGGATCTCGCCTCCCTGGTCAGCAGGCTGCTCCTGCGGCGCGATGATGCGTTCCTCCATCCCCCTACTGCCCTCTCTCTCTCAGTGTGACACTCCACAACGGCCGGACCCGAATCTCATCCCTGCTTAAGCCGGGGGCATGCGGCTAAACCTCTTGGTCAGAGGCCGTCGCCGACTCTCCGCCCTGCTTACCTGCTTGTCCGACTTACCCGTTATGTCTGACCTACCCGCTCTGTCCAACCCCTTCCGCTGTCTCCGATTCGGCAGCGGATCTCACCCACCGGCACCCGGGGCTCACCCGGGTCGGGCCAACAATTTCAAGGCCCGCCTGATGCGCTCCTCGCTGCCCGCTTCTTCGCCCTCCCGGACCGCTTCTCCTAAGGCTCTGCGAGCTTCGTCCAATCCGAAACCCAGGGCCAGGAGAGCTTCCAAGGCCTCCTCGCCCGCACCGGAAACCTTGAGAGACCGGCCGGTGTCCGCCGAATCCGTGCCGCCAAACTTATCTTTTAACTCCAAGACCAGCCGCTCGGCCGTCTTTTTCCCAATGCCGGGGACTTTGGTCAAGAGCTGAACATCCCTCCTGGCAATGGCATTCTCAGCTTCCCGGGCACCAAAAGTCGACAAAACGGCCAGGGCGGCTTTGGGACCAATCCCCGAAATGTTCAGCATTTCCAGGAAAATCCTCTTCTCGGCGGCGCTGGCAAAACCGACCAAAGACAGTTCCTCCTCGCGCACGATGAGGTGGGTGTAAAGCGTTATCTTTTCGCCCACCCGGGTCTTGCCGAGCAACCCCAAGGGCACTGCCAGCAAGTAGCCGACACCCTGAACATCCAAGACTATTTTGTCGTTCTGAATTTCCCAGACTTCTCCGCGCAGCATGCCGATCACTGAAGTTCCCCCATTCGCCGTTGCCAGGTGAAACTGTGGGCATGGCAAATCGCAATGGCCAGGGCGTCCGCCGTATCGTCCGGTTTCGGCACTGCCGCCAAACCCAGAAGCGAACGTACCATCTGCTGCACCTGGACCTTCTCTGCCTTGCCGTAGCCGACCACCGCCTGCTTCACCTGCAGGGGAGTGTACTCATAGACAGGGAGGCCATGCTGAGCGGCAGCCAAAAGCACGATTCCCCGTGCCTGTCCCACGGAAAGCGCGGTGGTGGTGTTGCGGTTAAAAAAGAGTTCCTCCACCGCCACGCAGTCCGGCGTATATTGTTCCAGCAAGCGGTTGAAACTGTCATGCAAGCTCAGCAGCCGGGAGGGCAGCGGAGAACCGGCTCGAGTCCGCCACGAGGCATAAGTCAGCGCCGTCAGCCTGCCGTGACTCTCTTCGATCAAGCCGTACCCCATGATAGCTGTCCCCGGATCGATGCCCAGAATTATCATACCACGCCCTCCGTCTCCCTTACACACGACTTCTGTGCGCCATCCGTGTCTTATCATTATAGCAGTATTCCGGGGGTTAAGGAACATATATTCCCGTATTCTTGTAATTCTTGCCTTCTCGGCCTTGACCCCAACTGCCCCGCGGCCAGCCGCGTTTACTCTCTAAATTGAACAACCCCTCCCGACTCGTCGTTAGCCACGGTCTCACCGGGAAGGGGCTCTCTGCAAACCTTCGACTCCCCTGACCGCAGTCAGAGGATTGCTGCTTTCGTACTCCGCTAGAATTGTTCCGCGATGGATTCCGCCAACTCAAAGTTGGTGTAAACCCCCTGCACATCATCATTTTCTTCCAAAGCGTCAATCAGGCGGATAATCTTGCCTGCCTGGTTCACATCGTCGATCTCGATCGTGCTCTCCGGAATCAGGTTGATGGCCGCCTCTTCTATAGGCAAGCCTTGGTCCAAAAGGGCCTGGCGAACTGCTTCCGTATTCTCGGGTTCGGTATAGACCTGAAAACTCTCCTCGTCCGTATCGAGGTCCTCTGCGCCCGCTTCCAGGGCCAGCAACATGAAATCATCCTCATTCAATTTCAGGTCCTCACGCGGCACGGTCAACTGACCTTTCTCCTTAAACATCCAGCTGACACAACCGGTCTCACCCAGGTTACCGCCGTGTTTGGAAAAGATATGGCGCATCTCTCCCGCTGTCCGGTTGCGATTATCCGTCAGGATGTTGACCATCACCGCCACGCCGCCCGGTGCGTACCCTTCATACCGGAGCTCTTCGTAACTGTCACCTTCGCCGCTTCCCGCTCCTTTTTGAATGGCACGCTGTATGTTCTCATTCGGCATGTTGGCGGCCTTGGCTTTGTCAACGATCAGTTTTAAGCGGAAATTGTTGGCCGGATCGGGTCCGCCCACTTTCGCGGCGACAATCAATTCCCGCCCTATCTTCGTAAAAATCTGCCCCTTTTGCGAGTCGGCTTTAGCCTTCTTGTGCTTGATATTTGCCCATTTGGAATGTCCTGACACGACGACTCCCCCTTATCTAGTCCAAAAAATATTTTAGCATAGGATATTTTCCTTTGTAAAGGGGAGCGCGGGGAGCCCCGGGGCTTCTTCGAGATCAGCGTTCAGTCTGAATTATTAAACTACCTTATATTTGTACTATGAAAGTTGGGTTCCCGCTCAGAGTCTGAACATTTCCGTACTCAAATACCTTTCCCCAGTATCCGCCGCCAGGACCGCCACAGTTTTTCCTTCACCCAGAGAGGCCGCCACCTGCAGAGCTGCGCTGACCGCCGCTCCGGAGGATATACCCACCAGGAGACCTTCTTCACGTGCCAAACGGCGTCCCATTTCCAGAGCTTCCTCATTGCCGACAGTGATCACCTCGTCCAAGATTTGACGATTCAACACCTTCGGTACAAATCCCGCACCGATACCCTGAATCTTATGAGGCCCGGGCTCTTTGCCCGACAAAACGGCCGAAGCAGATGGTTCGACGGCGAAAACCCGGACTCCGGAAAGTTTGGCTTTCAACACTTCGCCCACACCGCTAACCGTGCCTCCTGTTCCTACCCCGGCTACGAAGGCATCGATCTTCCCCAGTTGCTCCAGCAGTTCCAGCGCGGTCGTGCGACGGTGCGCCTCAGGGTTAGCTCCATTCTCAAATTGTTGGGGCATAAAATAGCCCGGGTGCTCACGAACCAACCGCTCCGCTTCCTCAATGGCACCGTTCATCCCTTTAGCTCCGGGACTCAACACGCAATCAGCGCCATAAGCCGCCAGCAGCATTCTCCTTTCCACACTCATCGTTTCCGGCATCACCAGGATAAGTTTGTAACCCCGAGCCGCCGCTACCATCGCCAAACCGATACCCGTATTCCCACTCGTCGGCTCAACGATTGTTCCTCCCGGCAGCAGCAGACCTTGTTCTTCCGCTGCCGAGACCATGCTCAACGCAATCCGGTCTTTGACACTTCCGCCCGGGTTAAAGGATTCCAGTTTGACGTACACATCAGCCATGCCGGGTTTCACGACCCGGTGCAAGCGAATCACGGGGGTTTGTCCAATTAACGCAGTAACAGAATCAGCCTTTTTCAATTTAATCACCTACATCCATATCAATTTAGTATGCTTTATCCTAACATGAGATTTACCCTGTGTCAAGTATAAGATTCACCGGCCCGGTGGTAGGAACGAGTCACCGGCCGGCTCCGGATTCGCAATAGCTAAAGCTAAACATCCCCTGCGCGAATGGGTATCAGGCTTTTACCCTGCGCTCCACTTCGTCCACCAGGGCTTCAATCTGGTGAGGCAATGGAGCTTTAATCAGCCCTATGATTTGTACGTTGCCCCTTTGGACCGGCAGCAACAGTTTCGGTTTCGAGCAGCCGGCGAGAGCGGCCGCCATTTGGGGTGTGACTTCCCCCAGCAGACCGTAAACCGTTATAATGGCCAGGGAACCGACAATCAGATCCACCTTCTCCGCATTAAAACATATGGCTGACTCACCGGACGCTCCCTCTGAAGCCCCCGCGCGCAACATAGCCCCGGTCGCCAGGGCATTTGTCCCTAAAGCCAGAATATCCAGACCGGGAAGCCTTTTGCGCAACTGTTCGACAATATGCTTACCGATGCCGCCACCCTGCCCATCGACCACGGCTACTCTCATCCCTGCACCGCTCCCCTTCAGTTCTATCTTTCCTATCTTTGAGCCTCAGTGGGAACATTATACCATATCCCGAAGCGTTTGCTGCTCTGCGCCACTTATACCATATCCCCATGCGTTTACTCCGCTGTGCCACTACGGCAACCCCGGTCGGACCCGGAGACAAAACCCCGGTTCAGCCGGGCTTGCTTCGGTAACTGTGCTCGAGAGGACTGCCCCCAAAGCTCGGGCGGCAGCCTCTTAAAACAGTCGCTTTTTTGTCATAGGATAATTTAATGTTGAAACACAATAAAAGGTCTAGTAAAAGTTTGCGAAATAGGTTACAATCTAGTTGTGAAATGCACCACAACCGGTGTAATTTACATCGGTTACCTTCTCATCTCACTCCTCCTCAATCTAACCCCTCTGCTCTGGCTCAACAATTTGTTGAGCTTTTTTCTTGTCTTATAGAACATGCGCGGGAAACCTCGGAATTCGGTTCCGGGGATGAGAGCGCATCCCCAAAAGAGTTTCTTGCACATGGTACATATTCGTGGTGCGATTAATCTGTTCAAAACCACAAAGAGTAACGGGATTCAACCTGCTTTATGAACTTCCACATGTTCAGGATGCCTAAGTATAGACTCAAGGTACTGCTTTTGGCTTTATCGTCTGTTCCAGTCTTTTTTTGCGGTATAATCCTGACAAAACCGGACATGCTAGAAAAGGACCGAGTTCGCACTCAATACGCACCTTGAAGGAGGAAAGGATCATGAGCAACAACAAGCCCGAAGTCCCCGAATCCGAAAAGCAGTTGGATGAGCTGAAATGGGAAGTCGCGGAAGAGTTGCAACTCGATGATGACATTGAAGACAAAGGGTTCGAAAACATGACGACTCGCGAAGTGGGCAGAATCGGCGGCAATATGGTCAAGAAGATGATCAAATTCGCCGAAAAGGAGATGTCCGAACACGGCGAAGACATCGTCGAGTAGTTCGCTATATTTCCTTTTCTGTAGAGTTCCCGTGGCGGCCAACGCTGGTTTTCTACAGAACTCTTCTACCGGATTGGCAAAACCGGAGTTTGAGCTTGGACTTAGAACAGGAGAAAGACTCAGTCTTTCTCCTGTTCGCATTTCGGCACGGCCATCGCCGCCGCCAACTCTGACTTCAATTCCTCTTCATCCACCTCATAAGCGAACTTCTCTTTGCCGTTGATGGCAACCACCGGAATCGAATACTGATACTTGCTCATCAGTCGCTCATCCTCGGTGATGTCCTTTTGCACCAGGGTAAAAGGCACGGCTTGGCGAACGTGCAGCAGCACTTTGAGCGCCTCGGAGCACAGGCAGCAGCCTTCTTTGGCGTAGAGCACGACCACGGGAATCCCATGGGGAGTCTCGTGGAGAATCTCTTGGGGAGTGTCTTGGGGAGCGTCTTGGGGAACCCCTATAAAATTTCCGCCTGCCTTCAAGTTGCGCCTCCTCATCTTCCCTCATTACAGGGTAATAGCATGTGGACTTCCTCCGGCAGCCGCTCTTTTCGGCCGTAACTGCCACTGCCTCTTTTTGCAATCCTCTCGGCCCGCTGCACCGGACTAAGTCCGGGCTTTGTGCCGACTCTTGTACAGGGGCCGCCGGAAATACCCAGCTTGGAATGGCTCTTCACGGCGGCATGGTTTTATACAATTTGCCCGTTACCGTAAATCATATACTTAGTGGTGGTCAGTTCCCGCAAGCCCATCGGCCCCCGGGCATGAAGTTTTTGCGTGCTGATCCCAATCTCCGCGCCAAAACCGAAACGCCCGCCGTCTGTGAACCTGGTGGAAGCGTTGGCGTAAACCGCGGCCGCGTCCACTTCCCTCAGGAAACGCTGGGCCTGGGAGTAGTCCTCCGTAATGATTGTCTCCGAGTGTTTCGTCCCGTAGCGGAAAATGTGGTCCAAAGCTTGGTCAAGACCCTCTACCACCCGGATGCTCAAGATCAAATCCAGGTATTCGGTTGACCAATCCTCCTCTGTGGCCGCTGCCGCCCCAGGCAGGATGGCACAGGTTCTCGGACATCCCCTGATTTCTACCCCATGCCGGTATAATTCTTCCGCCATGAGCGGCAGAAACTTCTCAGCGATGCTGTCATCGACCAAGAGGGTCTCAAGGGCGTTGCAGACCCCGGGGTTTTGGGTCTTAGAATTAATGACGATGGGAACAGCCTTAGCGAAATCCGCCCTTTGTTCCACATAAGCATGGCACACTCCGGTTCCCGTCTCGATGACCGGGACAGTCGCGTTCCGGATGACCGTTTGGATAAGCCCCGCCCCGCCCCGGGGAATCACGACATCCACATAAGCGTTCATTCTCAGCAGCTGCTGAACCCACTCGCGCTCTGTTTTTTCCAGCAACTGAATCGAACCCCGGGGCAGCCCCTTTCCTTCCGCGGCCCGGGCGATCACCCGGCTGAGCGCGATGTTGCTCTCGATCGCTTCCGATCCTCCGCGCAGGATCACGGCATTGCCCGCTTTGAGGCAGAGAGCCGCGGCATCGACTGTGACGTTGGGTCTCGCTTCGTAGATCATGGCAATAACCCCCAGGGGCACCCGGGTGCGTTGAATTCTCAACCCGTTGGGCCGGCTCCAAAACTCCCCTTCGCCTACCGGATCCGCCAGTCCCGCTACCTCCCGCAACCCCGCGGCCAGCTGCTCAATCCCGGCTTCCGTCAGCCTGAGACGGTTGACCAGACTCTTTTTCATTCCTTTTTCTTCGGCCTTTTTGACATCCAGGGCGTTCGCCGCCAGGATTTCCCCGGCGTGTTCCCTCAGTGCGCCCGCCATCGCCAAGAGAACCTCATCCTTCTCAGCACTCCCCAGGAAAGCCAGCCCGCGGGCAGCTGCTTTGGCTCTGCGGCCCATTTCCGTCAGTTCCGGAAACTCCATACTTAAGTCCCCCTAACCTGCTGTTTCTCAGTTTCCCCGGCATATCTTGCCGATAGCGGCTATAACTTGTCCCCCGAACATTCCCTGGCTCCGCTTTGTACACATTCCTGCTGCCGACGGTAACATAGCCTCCGCACCTTCTCCCCCGAACATTCCCTGGCGTCATTTGCTTCCCCGGCGCACACTACTCATGATCGTCGGAACCAACAGCAACCTATCCTCTTAACATCCTGTTTCGGTATGCCGTCTTTCTCTGTCAACCATCAGAGTCAGATTATCCCTGTGCACCACTTCTTCTCCGCTGTACCCGGACAGGATCGCCAACATGTCCTCCGAGTGCAGGCCCCGGACCTTTTGTACTTCCAGGCTGCTCAACTCCGCCAACCCCCGGCCGATTTCACGCCCGACGCCGTTTACAATCCGCACCAGTTCCTTGCGCTCCCATTCTCCTTCCACGCCGGTGATGCCGCTGGCCAAAAGGCTTTTGCCGTCATCCAGCAAAGCCCTCTCCGCTCCCTCGTCGACAATAATACTCCCTTCCGATAGTCCCGCGTAGGCGATCCAGCGCTTGCGCCCGGACAAGCGGTGCCCGGAAGGCGGGAAATAAGTTCCGTAGGGTCTTTCTCCCCGGGCCAAGGACCCCAACTCGGAAATGCGGGCGGAATTGAGCAGGAGCATACCGATACCGAAGCGGGTGGAAATCCTCGCCGCTTTCAGCTTGCTTACCATGCCCCCGGTGCCGAGCCGTGAACCGGCTCCCCCCGCCACCCCGGCGACCGCGGCGATATCCCTGACTTCCTCAATCAGCCGGGCCGAGGGATCGGTCCGCGGATTGGCGCTGTATAACCCGTCCACATCCGTCAAGACCACGAGCAGGTCCGCGTGCACCAGGCCGGCCACCACAGCCGAGAGGCGATCATTGTCACCAAAACAGAGTTCTTCCACCGCGACCGTGTCATTCTCATTGATAATCGGAATGGCCCCCAGACGCAGGAGCCGTTCCAGGGTGTTTTGGGCATTCCGGTAACGGGAAGCCTCCGCCAAATCCATACGCGACAACAGTACTTGGGCACTCGTCAGGCCCTGCCGCCCAAAGGCAGCCGCGTATTTTTCTATCAGTACCCCCTGTCCCACGGCCGCAACCGCCTGCTTACCGGCAATATCCCGCGGTCTGCCCTTCAGGCGGAGCTTCCCCATCCCGGCAGCTACCGCACCCGAGCTGACCAGGACAGATTCCACCCCGTCCCTTTTGAGGCCGGCGATAGCGCTCACGATTCCGGCTAACGCCTCCTCGCTGATCCCTCCCCGAGGATGGTTTAAGCTGCTGCTGCCTATTTTGAGGACGATCCGGTGCCACGCCAAACTCAACCTGAATACTCCCCTTCCATTTCCTGCCCTTTGCGGGCACAGGCTTCGGCCGCTTCCCTGACGATACCCTTGAGATTGGCGGCCCAGAATACCTGCAAGGCCTCGATCGTCGTACCGTTGGGTGAGGTGACCTCTTGCCGCAGGCGTCCGGGGGACTTACCGCTCTCCGCCATCATTTTGCCTACCCCAATCAAGGTCTCGCGCGAGAGCATTTCCGCATCTTCTTCCCTGAGGCCCAGTTCCACGCCGGCTTGCACCAGGCACTCCGTGAAGAGGTAAAAGTAGGCGGGTCCGCTGCCGCTCAGGGCCATCAAAGCGTTCATCCGGCTCTCCGGCAGCCAAAGAATCTGCCCCACTGAGGAAAAAATCTTCTCCGCCATGCGCACATGGTCCTCGTCCGCTTCATGCCCGCGGACCAAACCCGTGACAGAGTGGAGCACGGCGCTCGAAGTATTTGGCATGGCCCTCACGACCGCCATCCCCGGCAAAGACTTCTCCAAGGTCGCGATTTGAATCCCTGCGGCCACGCTGATGATCAGTTGATCATTGAGCCCACTGCTCAATTCCGGACCTGCCAGAGTTTCCAGCACGCCCGGGACATCTTTCGGTTTGACCGCAATGAGAATCACTTCCGAAGATTGCACCAGCTCTGCCAGGCTGGCGGGGATGATTTGATAACGGTCCGCCAAATCAGCGAGTCGCGCGCCGTTAGAACGGTTGACCACGCGCAGATTGTACTTTCCCCCGGCTTGCCGCAGCCCGTAAATGATCGCCTCGGCGATATTTCCCGCACCAATGAAACCGATCTCTTGCATAATGTTCACTCCTAACACAGTCGCTTCACCAGCCAGGCTGGTCCGGTTGTTCGTCGGTAACATGGGCAAGAATGTTCCTTGCCAAGGATACCTACTCCCAATTGTGCTCGCACAGGCTTCTTCCCACAAATGGAAGAAGTAACACCTTTTCCCGTTAAAGAAAACTCGCCTGGCGCTGCGATCGCTCAAGTGAGTGATCGGTTGAATCAGACTGACGCAAGTTTTCTTATCCTACGGGATATTTGTACTTTCTGATAGGATAAAATGACGTCTTCCGTCCCCTTAGTAAGGACGGAAGACGCCTTCCGCGGTACCACCTTTATTGCCCGCACCGATAACCGGAGCAAGCCGACTTACGCCATTTTCATGGCTCCCCGCTAACGGAGGGTCCCGAATGATTCATCACCATCGCCTCACGGTTGGGTTCGGACAGCTTAACGGAAACCTTGCACCTGACGTTTCCTCTCTGCGCACGCTCTCCTACTGGACCGCTCATCGGCCTTTTGCCTTGTTTTCATCTTCATCTGGGTCACATGATTTTGCATCTCGGTCACATGAGTATTTGCATCTCAGTCACATGAGTATTTCAGCTGTATTCCAGATTCCACCTGTATTTCAGTAGTATACCCCGACTCGATGAAAATGACAAGATGTGGACATGGGCAGACTCCGAAAATTACTTTTTGGTATATATCAGGGAACTGTTCAGGAGTTTAAGGCCGCCAGGACCGCATCTCCCATTTCCTTCGTGCCCAGGACCTTATCACCCGGTTTGGCCAGGTCGCCCGTCCGATAGCCGGCATCGAGAACTTTGCTCACCGCTTGCTCAATGGCCTGAGCCTCCTTTTCCCGGGCGAAGGAATAGCGCAGCATCAAAGCTCCCGAGAGGATTGTCGCCAGGGGATTGGCCAGGTTCTTCCCGGCGATGTCCGGCGCCGAACCGTGAGCCGGCTCGTACAGCCCCTTCTTGCCATTCAGGCTGGCCGAAGCCATCATGCCGATGGAACCGCTGAGCATGGAAGCCAAGTCCGTCAGAATGTCGCCAAACATATTCTCGGTAACCAGAACATCGAACTGCTCCGGATCGCGGACGAGTTGCATGGCCGCATTGTCCACGTACATATGGGTCAGCTCGACTTCGGGATAAGCGGCGGCCACCCGGAGCGTCACCTCCCGCCAAAAGCGGGAAGTCTCCAAAACATTGGCCTTGTCCACGGAGCAGAGCTTCTTGCGTCTGAGACGGGCTGTCTCAAAAGCCAGGCGGACAATTCGCTCCACTTCTTCCTCCGTATAGATCATGAGATCGTAAGCCGCCGGCGGGTTTTGTTTGCGTCCTTTTTCCCCGAAATAAAGGCCGCCCGTCAACTCGCGCAAGACGACTAAATCCGTATTCTGCACCACTTCCCGCTTCAAAGCGGAGGCATCCGCTAAGGCCGGCAGCATGCGGACGGGGCGGATGTTGGCGTAAAGCCCTAAGGCTTTGCGCAGTCCCAAAAGCGCCGCGGTCTCAGGCCGCTCCGGCGCCGGCAGGGTATC
This sequence comes from Acididesulfobacillus acetoxydans, assembly GCF_902729405.1. Classification (GTDB taxonomy): domain Bacteria; phylum Bacillota; class Desulfitobacteriia; order Desulfitobacteriales; family Desulfitobacteriaceae; genus Acididesulfobacillus; species Acididesulfobacillus acetoxydans. Next base: position 2,556,673 of record NZ_LR746496.1, on the reverse strand, counting down.
CCACTTCGGACCCCCGACCGCTCCCAGGAGCACGGCATCCGCCTCTTGGCAGGCAGCCAAGGTCTCGGCGGGCAAAGCCCGGCCCGCCCGGTCGATAGCCGCCCCACCCACCGGATATTCCTTAAATTCCAAGCGCAAAGAGCTGTCGGTCAAAACGGCCTGCAAAACCCGGATTGCTTCGGGCACGATTTCTTGGCCGATTCCGTCCCCCGGCAGGACTGCTACTTTAGGCATTCTTTAACCTCCCTCGCACATAGGGAACCAACCCCCCGGCCGCCATCAGTTCCTGCATAAAGACCGGAAACGGCATAGCCTGGAAAGAGGTCTTCCGGGTCACGTTCGTGATCTTGCCGCTCGCAGGCTCCACCTCGACTTCGTCCCCGGCTTCGATTCCCGCTGCCGCTTCCGGGCACTCAAGGATCGGTAAACCGATGTTCAGGGCATTGCGGTAGAAGATCCGGGCAAAGGATTCCGCGACCACGGCTTTGACCCCGCTCGCTTTAATCGCCAAAGGAGCGTGCTCCCGTGAGGAACCGCAGCCGAAATTTTTCCCGCCGACGATGACATCACCTGACTTGACCCCCGGGGCAAAACCAGCATCCGCATCTTCCATACAGTGGGCCGCCAGATATTCCGGTTCCGACCGGTTCAGATAACGGGCAGGAATGATGACATCCGTATCAATATCATGTCCGAATTTCCAAGCTTTACCCATTTCCGACCACCTCCCTGGGATGGCTGATTTCTCCGCGTACCGCCGAAGCGGCGGCCACCGCCGGTCCGGAAAGGTAAACTTCGCTTTCCGGGTGACCCATGCGGCCCACAAAATTGCGGTTGGTCGTAGCCAGAGCTCTCTCACCTTTGGCCAAGATCCCCATGTGCCCGCCGAGACAAGGACCGCAGGTGGGTGTACTCACTGCAGCTCCCGCCTCCAGGAAAATATCCAGCAGACCTTCATGCATGGCCTGGCGATAGATTTCCTGAGTGCCCGGAAAGATCAGCAAACGTACTTCTGGGTGAATTTTCCGTCCGCGCAGGATCCCAGCCGCGACGCGCAGATCCTCGATTCGCCCGTTGGTGCAGGACCCGATCACTACCTGGTCGAGTTTGATCCCCGCCGCTTCCTCTACTGATTCGGTGTTTTCCGGCAGATGAGGCAAGGCGACCTGCAGAGGAATCTCACTCACCTCAAATTCCATAATCTCGGCATAACGGGCATCCGGGTCACTGGCAAAAACTTTGTAAGGGCGGTGCGCTCTTCCCTTCAGATAGGCCTCCGTCTTTTCATCCGCAGCGATAATCCCGTTTTTCCCCCCGGCCTCGATGGCCATGTTGCACATGGTAAAACGCCCATCCTGGGAAAGCGCGGAAATTCCCTCGCCGGCAAACTCCATGGCCCGGTAGCGGGCACCGTCCACCCCAATCTTGCCGATAATATAGAGAATGAGATCTTTTCCGCTCACCCACGGCTGAAATTTCGTCCCGTGAAAGACGAACTTCATGGATTCCGGGACCTTGAACCAGCCCTCACCGGTAGCCAGACCCGCCGCGCAATCCGTGCTTCCCACCCCCGTGGCAAAAGCCCCCAGGGCCCCGTAGGTGCAGGTGTGGCTGTCAGCCCCAATGATCATATCCCCGGGCAGGGTCACCCCTTGTTCCGGCAAGAGACAATGCTCGATCCCGACCCGGCCGATTTCCCAATAATGTTCTATCTGCTGCTCCCGGGCAAATTCTCGCATGAGTTTCGCTTGTTCGGCCGAGGCAATGTCTTTGTTGGGGGTGAAGTGATCGGGTACTAGGGCCACTTTCCCCGCGTCGAAGACTTTGTCCACCCCGAACTTGGTAAACTCCCGGATGGCGATCGGCCCGGTCACATCATTAGCCAATACCAGATCCAGTTTGGCCGTAATGAGCTGACCAGGGACAACCTCAGGCAAACCGGCATGATCAGCCAGAATCTTTTCTGTAATCGTCATCGACATCTCTGTTCAGCTCCCTTATCCCGAAGTCATCCTCACCGCACAAGTATCAGTCGTCGGGGTTGTGGTCAGTGTGGGCAAATCTACCCCAAAGCGTAACCCCAAATCAGACTTGTTCTTTGAAAGCTTGCGGTTCGGCGATAGTGTTCACAGGACACTATCATGCTGTTCAGCTACTGCTTAACGGGTTCACTTGCATACTGAGCCCGCCTGCAGCTATAAGACTGCGTATGGACGCGGGCGGAACTACACTTGCTTAGCCACCCACAGATCTAAGACTGCGGCAGCGCTTTGACGGCACAGGCCGGAGTTGAGTAACAATTCCCCCGCAACCCTCCGCTGTAGGTCTCCACGGTCATTCCCCAGGTCACGGTCCGGCTTATTGGCCGCGTTTTTTCAGCCAGGGCATCATTTCTCTCAACTCTTTGCCCACTTTTTCGACCTGATGTTCTGCCTCCGCCCGGGCCATGGCGTTGAATGCCGGCCGGTTGACCTGGTTTTCCAAAAGCCAGCGTTTAGCGAACTCCCCATTTTGAATCTCGGTCAGAACTTTCCTCATCTCTTTACGCGTCTCTTCCGTGATGATCCTCTTGCCCACCGTCATATCCCCATATTCGGCCGTGTCGGAGATCGAATAGCGCATCCAACTCATCCCGCCTTCGTAAATGAGGTCGACGATCAGCTTCATCTCATGCACACACTCAAAATAGGCGCTCTCCGGCTGGTATCCCGCCGCCACCAGAGTTTCGAAACCCGCCTTCATCAGTTCTGTCACACCTCCGCAGAGAACAGCCTGTTCCCCGAAGAGATCGGTCTCCGTCTCCTCTTTGAAGGTCGTTTCCAGAACCCCGGCCCGGGTCGCCCCAATCCCTTTGGCATAAGCCAAAGCCAAATCATGCGCCTGGCCGCCGGCATCCTGATGCACAGCGATCAAACACGGTACCCCTGCCCCTTCCTCATAAGTTCTGCGCACCAGATGCCCGGGGCCTTTCGGCGCCACCATAAATACATCCACATCTTGCGGGGGTACGATCTGTCCGAAATGGATATTGAAACCGTGGGAAAACACCAGGGCTTTCCCGGCCTTGAGATGGGGCTCTATTTCCGCCTTATACACAGCGCTCTGCCGCTCATCCGGCAGGAGGATCTGAATCACGTCGGCCTTGGCGGCCGCTTCGGCTACCGTCATGACTTCGAGTCCCGCCGCTTCCGCCTGAGACCAGCGGGCACTTCCCCGGCGCAGGCCCACTAGCACCTTCAATCCCGAGTCCTTCAAATTTTGCGCTTGGGCATGCCCCTGGCTGCCATAACCCAGCACTGCAATCACTTTGTTTTGGAGAAGTTCCAGATTCGCGTCCGCGTCGTAAAACATTTTTGCCATTTGCCAACACCCTCTCATTATTCTCTAAACTAAAACTAGCGAAAGCCTGCTCACATCCCACTGGGATGGTCGGCCACGGATAGCGTCAGCTCTCTGAGCGCAGAATGGCGATTTTCCCGGTGCGGACCAGTTCCATCAGGCCATAAGGCCGCACCGTGCGCACGAAGGCATCGATCTTCTCGCCGTCCCCCGTAAGCTCCACGATCACACTGGAACGGCCCATGTCAACAACCTGACCCCGGAAGACATCGACCGTCTGGAGAACTTCCAAACGGCTGTCCGCATTGACCTTAACGCGGACAAGGGCTAACTCCCGGTTCACCACCGCCTCAGAGGTGAGATCCACCACCTTATGGACGACCACCAGTTTATGCAGTTGTTTGGTCACTTGTTCAAGAACCTGGTCGTCCCCGTCAACCACGATTGTCATACGGGAAATATCGGGATCTTCCGTCCGGCAGACGGAAAGGGATTCGATATTGTAAGCCCGGCGGGCAAAAAGCCCCGAAACCCGGGTTAAAACCCCCGGATGATTTTCCACCAGGACCGCGAGCGTGTGCAACATCCTCCCTACCTCCCCAACATTTCCGTAATGGCTTTTCCGGGCGGAACCATGGGCCATACCCACTCGTCCGCCGAGATCAGGAAATCCATCAGCACCGGACCCTGATGCGCCAGCGCCTTTTGCACCGCTTTTTCCACGTCCGCCGCCGTCTTCACCCGGATGCCCAAAATGCCGTAAGCCTCGGCGATCTTGAGAAAATCCGGGTTGGCGTGCAGTTGAATCTCACTGAAGCGCTCGCCGCAAAAGACTCCCTGCAACTGCCTGACCATACCGAGAACCCCGTTGTTGAGCAGGGCGATCTTAACCGGGAGCCGATATTGGACGATTGTCGCCAACTCCTGCATCGTCATCTGGAAACCGCCATCCCCCACGATCAAAAAAACCAATGCTTCCGGCCGGGCCAGTTGCGCGCCGATCGCCGCGGGCAAACCGAACCCCATCGCACCCAGCCCACTGGAAGTAAGGAAATGACGCGACCGCTGCACCGGGTAAAACTGGGCTGCCCACATTTGATGTTGTCCCACATCCGTCGCCACGACCGTGGTTTCGCCCGCCAATTCTCCGATCGTTTCCATGATCAGCTGCGGGCTCAGATCCGTCTGGGCATAGTTGAGGGGATGACTTTCCTGCCAAAGCCTGATCTGCCTCCACCAATCCGCGATCTCAGGGGGTTCCGCCCTCTCCCGGATGTCCTCCAGAATCTGCCGCGCATCTCCGACAATCGGAATATTGGCTCTGACCACTTTCCCGATCTCGGCCGGATCGATATCGATATGAATCACCTTGGCCTTGGTCGCGAAACGATGTCCCAGCCCGCTCGTCACCCGGTCGTCGAAGCGCACCCCGACAGCGATCAAAAGATCGCAGTCATCCACGGCATAGTTGGCGGTGACCGTACCGTGCATCCCGACCATACCCAAAAGATTGGGATGACCATGCGGAAGGCTCCCGATCCCCATCAGAGTTGTGACTACAGGCAGCCCGGTCTTGCGGCACAATTCCCGCAGAGCCCCGTCCGCGCCGGCAGAGATGACCCCGCCCCCGGCATAGAGAACCGGCCTTTTGCTGGTGCGGATTGCCTTGGCCGCCTCCATGATTTGCCCCGCGTTTCCCTTGCCAAAAACTTTATAGCTCTTTAAGTTAAGGCTTGCCGTCTCGGGAACCGCGGTCGCGGCCTGAACATCTTTCGGCAAATCAATCGCCACCGGGCCGGGGCGGCCGCTCCCGGCAATGTAGAAAGCCTCTTTGACAATGCGCGGGATATCCCGCACATCCTTGACCAAATAACTGTGTTTCGTGATCGGCATCGTGATCCCGGTGATGTCCACTTCCTGAAAAGAATCCGTCCCCAGCAATGTGGTCGGTACCTGTCCGGTCAGAACGACCAGAGGAACGGAATCCATATAGGCGTTGGCGATCCCTGTGACCAAATTGGTGGCACCCGGACCGGATGTAGCCAGGCAAACCCCCGGCTTGCCGCTCACCCGGGCATAGCCGTCAGCGGCATGGGCCGCCGCCTGTTCGTGACGAACCAGGACATGGCGAATCGGACTCTGCAAAAGAGCATCATAAAGGGGAAGAACGGCCCCTCCCGGATAGCCGAAAATCAGTTCTACATTTTCCTCGGCCAACGCTTTCAGAAGGATCTCGGCCCCGGTCAGGTTTCTCTCAGACCCGGGCTTTATCATCTGATCGGACCTTGACTCCATCATTTGCTCACCCCTCCCCGACCGGTTTGAACGCCGCCCCCTGGGCCGCGGACTGCACCGCTTGGGCATAACGGCCCAGATACCCCCCGCCTCGGGAAACTTTGAGTGTCGTCGTCTGACGGCGCCGTTCCTCCTCCTCGGCGGAAACGAGCCAGTCCAGCCGTCCTTGGGGCAAATCGATCCGGACCCGGTCCCCGCTTTGGACATAGGCGATTGCACCGCCCAGGGCCGCCTCAGGTGAAACATGTCCGATGGAGAGACCGCGGCTGGCACCCGAAAAACGCCCGTCCGTCAATAAGGCCACACTGGCATCCAACCCCATGCCCGCCAGCATGGAAGTGGGGCCAAGCATCTCCCGCATGCCGGGCCCGCCTTTGGGGCCTTCATACCGGATCACCACCACGTCGCCCGCCTGAATCTCACGCTTGGCAATAGCCCGGGTTACCTCCGCCTCCCCGTCAAAGACTTTGGCGGTCCCTTCAAAAACAAGGTCCTGCTCGGTCAAGGCTCCTTGTTTGATCACGGCTCCTTCGGGAGCTAAATTGCCGAAGAGGATTTTCAAGCCGCCGCGCGCGGAATAGGGACGGCTGAGAGGGCGGATCACCGCCTCATCCAGAACCGCGGCTTTTGCCAGCCGTTCGGCCTGGGTGACCCCTGAAACCGTCGGCACATCTCCGTCTAACAGTCCCGCGTCCAAGAGCTCTTTCAGCACCGCGCTGACCCCGCCGGCCTCGTGCAGGTCGGAGAGGTGATGGGGACCGGCCGGGCTGAGCTTGCACAATTGGGGAACGCGCTCACTCACTTGGTTTACCTCCGCCAGTCGCCAAGGAATCTGCCCCTCCTGGGCGATCGCGGGCAAGTGCAAAATCGTGTTCGTGGAGCAGCCCAAAGCCATGTCCAGCGCCACCCCGTTTTTGAGTGCCCTTTCCGTGACGATATCCCGCGGTCGGATATCTTGCCGGAGAAGGTTCATCACTTGGAATCCGCTTTCCTTAGCCAGGATGATGCGCTCGGAATAAACCGCCGGAATCGTCCCGTTGCCCGGAAGGGCCAAGCCCAAGGCCTCCGTCAGGCAGTTCATGGAGTTAGCCGTAAACATCCCGGCACAGGAACCCGCTGTCGGACAAGCTTTCAACTCCAGTCCGGCCAGCCAGGATTCGTCCGCCAGGCCGGCGTGCACTTTCCCCACTCCTTCGAAAATGGTGCTCAAGCTGACGGCTTTCCCTTCAAAGCGACCCGGCAGCATGGGCCCGCCGCTGACAAATATGGCGGGCAGATTCAAGCGCAGCGCGGCCATTAACATGCCGGGAACGATCTTGTCACAGTTGGGGATGAAAACCAAAGCGTCCAGCTGATGTCCTTTGGCCATTACTTCGACTGAATCGGCGATTAACTCCCGGCTGGCCAGGGAAAAATGCATTCCTTCGTGTCCCATGGCTAAACCGTCGCAGACCGCTACGGTCGAGAACTCAAAAGGAGTTCCGCCGTTTTCCCGAATGCCGGCCTTGACCGCGTCGGCAATTTGCCGCAGGTGCATGTGCCCCGGAACGAGCTCGGTATAGGAATTCACCACTCCGACAAAAGGCCTGGCGATCTCGCGCTCCGTAAGCCCCAGCGCTTTCAGCAGGGAGCGGTGCGGAGCCCGGTCGGCACCCTTCTTCACCGTATCACTGTTCACTTTCCCCCATCCCCTCTCTCCTGTTTCCCCCACCGGATAGACTCCTGAGATTCTCGACGGCAGTTTCATCGCATCGATCGGCTCTCGCGTCGTCGCTCGGATCTCGCGTCATCGCTCGGACCTAACGCCATCGCTCGGATCCGACGCCCTCGCTCGGATCCGGCGTCATCGCTCGGATCCGGCGTCATCGCTCGGATCCGGCGCCGCGGGTCCCTCGCTGCGGATCTGACGGCGTTCCCGCGCTCGGACCCTTCACTCTTTCACGATCAGATGCTCCCGCGGCGCGGCATGGGCGTCAACATCGCACACATCGCGACGCTCTCCGGCATGGTCCCTGTCTCTTCTTACCGGAATATTTCCGGTCCGTCCGTGAGAGTTGTTTCTCTGAACTCCCTGAGCAGACCCTTGAAGGTCTCCCCCGGGGTTCCCTGACCGATTACCCGCCCGTCAATCTTAACCACGGGTACCAGTTCGGCTGCCGTCCCGGTGAGGAAGCATTCGTCGGCCGTGTAAAGATCATGCCGGGTAAATAGCTCCTGAGAAGTCTTTAAACCCCGTTTTTCAGCCAAAGACAAGACTGTGTTGCGGGTAATCCCCTCCAGAATGCCCACATAGCCGGGAGGAGTCTTCAGAACCCCATTTTGCACAATAAATATATTGTCGCCGGTGCATTCCGCAACATAACCTTCCTGATTGAGCAGCACCCCCTCCGGAATTCCGGCCAAATTGGCCTCGATCTTGGCCAAAATATTGTTCAGGTAGTTGAGGGATTTGATTCTGGGATTGAGCGAATCCGGATTATTGCGCCGGATAGCGACCGTCCGCAACTCCATGCCCTCTTCGTAAATACTGGGCGGATAGAGTTTAATCTGATCCGCAATACAGTAAGTGGCCGCCCGGGAACATTTCAAAGGATCGAGCCCCAAGTCCCCCTTGCCCCGCGAGACGACCAGGCGAATATAGCCGTCCCGGATTTGATTCAAGCGGCAAGTCTCGATCACGATTCGCTCCATTTCCGCTACCGGCAGACCGATGTCCAGATGGATAGAACGAGCCGACTCGTACAGCCTCTTCAGATGCTCCGCAAGCTTAAAAACCCGGCCGTGATAGGCCCGAATCCCCTCGAAAATACCGTCGCCGTAGAGAAAACCGTGGTCAAAAACCGAAACCTTGGCTTCCTCTTCGGGAACAAACTCCCCATCGCAGTAAATTGTGAGTCCCATATAAAACTTCCCCTTTCCCTCCACGCCGGGAGTCCCCGTGCGCGGGATTCTAAATTAGGCAGGGCAGTACATCCCGGCCCTCTCTCCATTCTAAATCAAGTCGTTCGCAATTTAAACGGAACTCTCTATAATAATGCGATTAATAACAACATTAACATTCCGATAAGAATGCAAAACCCAAGCGCTGCTTCCCCAACTGGAACCTGCCGCTCGGGTTTTTTACCCGGTGTAAATTCGCATGGTTTAGTGTTATAATACATTATCCATTTGTCGATAGTGTATATGATACAGATTGACCTGTCAACCCTCAGCAGAGAAAAAGAGGTGAATTTCTCACCTCAACCGATCTTTTTCTTGTCAAGCGAAGCCCTGACAGCGTATAATGTCCACTACGGGTATACAATTGTTCACTCTGGGAAAACGGAGGTTGCTTTAGTTTATGAAGACGATTCATTTGGGATTTCTCGGTTTTGGTACGGTCGGCAGCGGCGCCGCACAGATCCTCGAACAAAACGCGCCAGACATTGAAACGCGCACGGAAAGCAAGATTCGTATCAAAGCGGCTTTGGTCCGAAATCTCGGCAAACCGCGCCCCTTTGCCGAAAACATCGCGTTCACAGACAAAGCAGAAACCATTTTGGAGGATCCCGAAATCGACATCGTCGTCGAGGTCATGGGGGGAATTGAACCCGCCCGCAGTTATATCTTGGAGGCTCTCAGGCGGGGGAAGAACGTCGTTACCGCCAATAAAGACCTCCTCGCCTTGCACGGAGAGGAATTGTTCAATACGGCCAAACAAACCGGCAAAGACCTTTATTTCGAGGCCAGCGTCGCGGGCGGCATCCCGATTATCGCGGTCCTCAAGCAGTCCCTGGCCGCCAACAAGATCAGCGCTTTGCTCGGCATCATCAACGGCACGACGAATTATATTCTCACAGCCATGGCGGAGCAGGGCCGAAATTACGCTGATGTCCTGGCGGAAGCCCAGAAACTCGGCTACGCCGAGTCGGACCCGTCCGCCGACGTGGACGGTTTGGATGCGGCCCGCAAACTGGCCATCCTGGCCTCCTTAGCTTTCAATTCCCGAGTCACACTTCCCGATGTCTTCGTTGAAGGGATTGCCAAGATTACCTCGGAAGATTTACAATATGCCTCAGAGCTCGGCTGCACCGTCAAGTTGCTGGGCATTGCCAAGCACCTGGAGGGCGGCGGCGTGGAAGTGCGCGTCCATCCGGCCTTTCTGCCCAACAGCCACCCTCTGGCTTCCGTCAGCGGGGTCTTTAACGCCATCTACGTGGTCGGGGATGCCGTCGGCGAGACCATGTTTTACGGCAAGGGTGCCGGTTCTCTTCCTACGGGAAGTGCCGTAGTCTCAGATATCATTCAGGTAACCCGCAATATCCACACGGGCTCCACTTCCTCCATTAATTGTACCTGCTATCACGACCTCCCGCTGACGGAAAGCCGGGATTTCACCACGGCTTATTATGTCCGGCTCCTGGTTAAGGACGAGCCGCGCGTTCTGGCGACTTTGGCTCTCCTTTTCGCTGAGGCCAATATCAGTTTTGCCTCCATCATTCAAAAACCGAGGGGTCATGAGCAGGCCGAAATCGTCCTGGTTACGCACCCCTGCCGCGAAGCCCAATTGCAGGATGCACTCGACTCCGTGAGAGCATACAGCAAAACCCTGGCCGTATACAACGTCATCCGTTTTGAATCCGGGATTTAACCTACGAATTAACGATTTTCGGACGGGACTCGGCAATTCCCTTCAGACAGGAGGCAGTTATGTCAATCCGGGTCAGTGTTCCCGCCACATCCGCCAATCTTGGGCCGGGATTCGATAGTTTCGGACTGGCCCTGACTCTGCGCAACACTCTGTCTTTGAGTTTCGGCCACCCCTTTGCCATCGAGCTGGCGGGCCGCTACTCCGCGGGAATTTCCCGGGATGAGACCAATCTGGTCTGGCAAACCATGCTGCACCTGTGGCAACGGGTGGGGTTTCCCGTTCCCCGCGCTTCCCTCCTGCTTGAGAACAACATTCCTCCGGCCCGCGGACTGGGCAGCAGTTCAGCCGCCATCTGTGCCGGACTCCTGGCGGCTAACGCCGCGGCCGGCTCACCCTTTTCCCGCTTGGAACTTCTCCAAATAGCCGGCGGCTTGGAAGGGCACCCGGACAACGTGACCCCGGCCTTATTCGGCGGAGTTACTTTTTCCGTCCAAACGCCGGAGGGTATCTTGCCCAGGATCATCGCCGAATGTCCCCCCCTCGCAGCCGTGGTCGCCGTGCCCGACACCCCGCTCAAAACCGAAACAGCCCGGGCGGTTCTTGAGAGCAAAGTGCCGCGGGCGGATGCCGTTTTCAACATCGGGCACGCCGCCTTGATCGTCGAGGCTTTTCTGCGCCGGGATTACCCTCTCTTGCGGCCGGGCATGGAAGACCGGCTCCATCAAGAACAGCGTGCCGGCCTGATCCCCGGTTTGAAACCCGCTCTGGAGGCCGCCTTGCGCGCCGGGGCCTACGGGGCGGCTTTGAGCGGCTCGGGGCCCACCCTGCTCGCCCTGGCCGATCGGGCAGCCGCCAAGGGGGTCGGATGGGCTATGCAATTGGCTTTGGCCGAGGACGGCCTGCCGGCCGAAATTTTCTTTCTCTCCATCGATCCTCAAGGCGCCACGGTTACGGGACCCGACGTGAGATGTCGGACCTAACTACGTAAAACCTTAAACGAAATAGCAACGAGTCTCCCTGCGGAAATGGCCCCAGATTATCCGGCGGCATTATTTTGCCCTATCGAACCGACCGGCTTGCCCTCCGTCTGATGATCCGGCTGCACCTTTGTCGCGAAGACAGCGAGAGGCTTGGAGCCGTTAAACAGACTCTCATCCCCCAATTTACTGGCGATAGTTGCTGCCAAGACCCCAAAAACCGTGTGAGAAGCAAACTCGCTCAGGACCGTAGCCGGGTCGGCAGGGGCTACTTTTGTCGCACCCATCGTCCCCAATACACCGTATAATCCTGTCCACGCGGCTTCACCGGTGATGGCACCCTTGAGGGCCGCTTTTTCTTTTCCCACTACGGAAAGCGCATATACGGTTCCGATACCGATCAAGCTTGCCACCGTATTATCCGCTATGTAGCCCACCAGTCTGCCGGACTTTTTCGCAAGTTTATGCGGAGAAATGAGCATTCCGGCGGCTCTTTCCCGCCCGTCAATTTCCAGCCATTTCAGCTTTCTGAAAATCGAGTCGAGTGTCTGTTTGGCTGCGTTCGCCCCCAACCCGGCCGCAACCCCTAATAGCACCCTATCCTTAATTCTAACCATCATTTCATCTCCCTCATCCTTTGCTTCCTCCCTTATACTTTTCTTTCTTTAAATCTTTTATCCGCCTTCGACATCCGTCTCCCGCTTCCGGAATAGGCGCTGGATGCGGGCTTTTTTCGCACATCCAAGCAAGATCTCGATCGCTTGTTTCGATGCAACCGGGAGTCGGCAGGCGCTGGAAACGGTTGCTTCGAGCCAGCCAAGTCCCGTCAGCTTGAAGACACAAAATAAGGCTGGGACGTTTCGCGAACGCCCAGTCTTAGAGCGCAATCCGTCGGCGGCAAATAGGATTGAAAGCAGCTGCCGCCGGCGGGCGGCCTGCTTTGCTTGTGTCTCATCGGCATCCTCCGGACCGATCCTGCCGCTAAACCGGTCTCCCCGGTCCGGGGAAATTGCCCTACTCTTACTCCGCCGGCTTCTTAACTACGGTCAAAAGCATCTTAAAGCGCCGGCGGGCTTCCAGGCTATGGGGAACATCGGAGGGCATAATCACCGTTTCGCCCTCTTTTACAGTTAGAACCTCGTCCCCAATCGTGATCTCCGCCTCTCCGTCCAGCACCTGCACCATGGCATCCCCGGCCGTGGTGTGCGTACTGATACCTTCGCCGGTGTCAAGAGAAAATAACGTGATATTGACCGCAGGGATTTGGGCAATCGTCATGCTGACCACCTGACCTTGCTGATAGGAAATCTGCTCTTTGAGGTTGAAAACGTGGGCGAAATCAATGTTCTTCATGATATTTACCATGTTGAGTACCCCCCTTCTGATTTTCCGAATCAATAAGCTTTAAGTGATAGACTTTGTACAATTCCCAAATTTATTCTACGCAGACTGAGCCGGTTAAGCTGTGACTGGCATCACGCTTTCTGCTTCTTCTCCGCTCTTTCTGCCACAACTGCTGACAACCAAGTCGGCTTCCCCATTCCGCGTTGGCACTACCGCCCGCTAAAAGCAGACATCCACCCACGTCATCGTGGATGGATGTCTGCTTTCCTGCTCTCTCGTACCAATTACCCCCTCGGTCATTAGGGGTACCCATGGGTAGTAACCCTTGCTTCCCGGGGTCTTTCTTCTCAAGCGGACCTTTTGCTCGGCCCTGTCCTAGAGCCCCTGCGTCAAACTCAGAGCATCGACGAACTTATCCTGAAAATCGCTGCGGCTGGAAAGCTCGACATGCACGACCTTACGGGCAATCTCCATGGAGTGTTCGCGCACGGAGCGGGAAATCAGAGCGAGCTGGGCCCCTGCTCCGGCCGCATTGCCCACGGATTGAATCTTTTCAGCCGCTACGGGAGGCAACAACCCCATGGCCAAGGCACTGTACTTGTCGACATAGTTGCCAAAGGCCCCCGCCAGGAGAACCTGATCCAGGTCATGATACCGTATGCCCGCGGTGCTGAGAAGAATCTCGATACCGGCCCGCATTGCCGCTTTGGCCAATTGGAGTTCCCGCACATCTTTCTGGGTGAGTACCACATCGTCTTTCCGACCGGCACCGGCCTCTGCCAGAACAAAGCTGTTGCCGGAACCGGCTCTGCTCAGTCTTTGCCGCAAGACAGGCGGCAAATCGTCCCCTTCTTCGGCTCCCAACATCCGCCCGCTCTCTTCGACGATCCCAGTGCGCACCAGTTCTGCGACCAGATCCAGCAAACCCGAACCACAGATTCCTTTGGGCTCGCTGTCGCCGATGACTTGGAGCTGTAGACCTTCATCCGTAATCTTCACCTTTTCAATCGCGCCGGTGGCGGCCCTCATACCAAATTCGATCTGGGCCCCTTCAAAGGCGGGTCCCGCCGCCGTCGAGCAGCTCCAAATCTTACCGTGGGCAGCCAGGACAATTTCTCCATTGGTACCGATGTCAACCGCCAGATTGACACCTTCCTTTTTATCTAACTCCGTAGCTAAAATAACCCCTACGGTATCCGCTCCCACATACCCGGCGATATTGGGCAGCACATAGACCTGGGCTTGCGGGGCCGTATTCAGCCCCAATTCCTTGGCCTTTAAACTCACCATACGGGAAAAGCCCGGAATAAACGGAGAAGGGGCCAGATTCGCCGGATCAACCGCCAAAAACAAATGGCTCATAGTGGTATTACCCACCACCGTGACCTGGTAAATCTCCTCCTCTTTGACGCCGGTTTCGGCAGCCAGGCGGGCGACAAGTTTACGGATAACCTGCAGAATCCGCTGTTGCAGTTGTTCTAAGCCCTTCGCTTTTTGCGTCGCATGCTCAATCCGGGCAATGACGTCGGCACCGAAAATATTCTGCGTGTTACTGGCGGACGCCGTGGCCAAGGTTTCCCCCTGTCTCAGATCAACTAAAGCGGCCACGACGGTCGTGGTTCCGATATCCACGGCCAGACCATAAAGACGTTCCGTCGTGTCGCCCGCCTCCACCGTTAAAACCTCGTCTTCGCACAAGACCGCGCTGACCAGCCCGTCCGCCCGGCGCAGGGCTCGGGGCAAGGCACGCAGGGCCTCCAAAGAGAGTTTCACATCTTCCCGGTCCAGAGCCGACAGGAATCGATCCGCATCAGCCACCTGATGTTCCAGCGAGGGTGGGGTAACTTTCAGTTTTACCTTCTCGATGCCGGACGCCAGATCGACTGGTACCGCCCGCCGGGAAAGGTCGCTTTTACGCTGAACCGAAACCTCTGCCTGAGGAATCTCAACCATCAGGTCACGATTAACCGGGGTTTGACAGGCCCGCACCCATTCTTCTCCCTTCTCTTCAACGAGCTTAACCCGGCACTTGCCACAGGTCCCCTTTCCCCCGCAGGGACCCTCCAACTCCACTCCGGCCTCGGCCGCCGCAGCCAACACACTCATGCCGGCCGGGACTTTCATCTGAATCTTATCCGGGAGAAAGGTAACCTGATAATGCACTCCTTTTTCCATATCCGGCATCTTCTCCATCCCCGGCATTTTCTCCATCCGCTCCATCTCCTCCGCTCGATCCACCTGCGCTTTTTTCGGCTCCGCTGTCTCCTACGCAGCCTTTTTTCAATCCCAGAGGCGTGCTCTTTTTCTCGCCGCTCCTCGGTTCAGGCCCGAGCCTGTAAAATCTCTCCTGAAAGTTCCCATAAAGTCCCGGCCGTCTGAGACAAACGAACCTCCGCAGTACCCCCTCGCGCGCTTTCATCCTCCGCAGTACCCCCTCGCGCGCTTTCATCCTCCGCAGTGCACCCTCGCGCGTTTTTATCCTCTGCCGGCGACACATTGATCCGGCACGGGCTCTGCCCTCATCTACTCTCTTGTAACCTCAATGTCCGCTTTCTGCGGGAGGGCCAATCCGGCTGCCACTTCCACCGTCTTGAGAGTCCCCGACAAGCCCGGGCAGCTGGGGTGCGGGCTATACTTGGCAAAAGTCTCATAGACCTGACCCATATGCAGTTTCTTGAACAGTTCCTGGAAGGCGTCCACTTCCTTCAATTCGGCGGCTATTTTTTGCCAGTTTGGGCACTGGGTCTCGATATCCAAGCGCACCGTTTGCCCGTCCGTGGAGTCCGCTTTGACCGTGATCGTGTAACCGCAAATACCGCTGTGAATAACTCCTGTCGCCATCTTAGCCCCCTCCTCCAATAATTGTCTAATTGTCACTCTTTCGATATTTCTCGATACTCGCCCGCGCTCAATTCAAATCATTCGACTCAAATTGTAGAACGGCAAAATTATAGGGCATTTTAGATTATAAGACACTTAAATTATAGTACAAGCTTAACATATTTCCAACTGAAATTTCGAACTCAAAATAGCACAGCCTGCATAGCACAGCCTCTCAAGGGCATAGCCTCAATGGCGATAGTGTGCTAACGTTCAGGGGCAGTACCCGGGAATTGCCGGGATACTGCCCCAATATTTCCGTCCCTGTTCTGACGTATACCTTTATCCGGAAACCCCCGCGGGATTGCGACCTCGAACCCAGGCGGTCCTTCCTCACATCCCGCCGGTCGCACCGGGCAACCGGTGACCCGTGCCGCCGCCCATCACGAGGCAACCCTTTCAAGCTTTAACTTTTCCGGCGCGCACCCCGGCAATATAGTCCATGCAATACTCATCGTACCCGGCCAAAGCCCGTGCAGCCGCCAGAAACGACATCATCACCTGATCGAGGGGATCAAGAATGAAAGCATCCATCCCCATGGCGACGCTCATAGTCATGAACGCCCGGTTAATCAGCCTGCGTTCCGGCAGTCCGAACGAGACATTGGAAAGCCCGGAAATAATGTGGACCTCGGGATAACGTTCCCGTAGGAGACGCGTGGTCTCCAGCACTTCCGCGCCGAACTTGTGGTTGACCCCGAGCGGTTTGATCAGGGGATCAAGGTATATATCGGTCTTTGCCACACCGGAGGCGGTTAACCCCGTGACCAATTTCTCCGCCACCCGCAGACGGTCATCCGTGCTCTCCGGCATACCCCCGTCTTCCATGCAAAGGGCAATAACCCCCGTCTTGAATTCCTGCACCAGCGGAAGCACTTGCTCCCAGCGCTCCTTCTCCGCCGTGATGGAGTTCACCAAAGCCTTTTGCCGGCAAAGTTGCAAACCGGTTTGCAAAGCCGCGGCGCTGGGGCTGTCAATACAGAGGGGTACATCCGTCACTTCCTGGACAAGCTCAACCATCCATTTCATGTTCTCAATCTCATTGCCGCTGGCCGCCGTGTTGATGTCGATAAAAGCGGCACCCGATTCAGCCTGGCGTTTTGCCAGATCCTGCAAATAAGGCTTGTCCTTTTGTTCGATTGCTTGGGCAATCGCCTTCCGAGTGGAATTGATCAATTCTCCAACGATGATCACTATAACTTTGCCCCTTTCCAAATTTCTCCGCAAAACTATTTTGCAGGGTCGGAAACGTGCGTTTCCCCAGACCGAACCACAAAACCACGAGTATATTTTATCCCGGATTCGGCCATTTTGACAAACGTTTTTTCAAACTCCCCGACAAGTATATTGGATCCAAGTATTCATCCCGGCTGATCGGCGTCATGGTGCGGGAAAAGTGACCTTGGACGACCTCAAATTGCTTACCTGTAATCCGTACGTAATCCGTACGGTCTGAACATGGCAGGTATAAAGAACCCCCGCATCGGCAAACAATACGCTTGCCATATTCGCCGGAGAGGAAGTGCACACCTTGAAATTGAGATCCTTCCTCATCTTGAGTGCCTGTTCCCTTGTACTATTCGCAGCGGTGACACTTTTGTCGGCCCGATTGCCTGTTCCCATTTCTCAACAGGCCGCCGCCGGCAAACGGGTCTGGCAAAAGCACAACTGTGTCAGCTGCCACACTTTGTTCGGCAACGGCGGCTACGTCGGTGAGGATTTAACTAACATTGTGGCCAAAGTGAACCCGCCCCAACTGGTTCAATACCTCATTCAGCCGCCGGTCATGCGCCCCAACCGTTACCGGCACCACCCCGCTTTAAAGCGGACTGAGGCGGAAAATGTGGTCAGCTACCTGGAATATGTACACACCATACCCACTCTGGGCTGGCCGCCGCAGCCGCAAAAGGCAGGGGATGAGCCGTGAAATTATTTCGTGCGTTTTCCTCTCAGGCCTCGGGCAGGCACCGGGTTTTGGCACGCCCGCCGCAACGGGTTTTCCTCGTCCAGATGATCAGCCGCCGTTATTGCCTGGCGGCCGTGACGCTCTTCGCGGTACAAAGTATGGTCGCCCTCGCAGGCGCTTTGGACTTGGTGATACCGGATCTCCCTTCGCCCATCCCCTTTGAATTTGGGCGGGCCATTCATCTCGGTTTCGCCGTCCTTTGGCCCCTGATCGGCACCATGGGAATGGTCTATTACTTCACCGCCGCCGAACTGAACCGCGAGGTCTTCTCTCCCCGCCTGGCTCGCTGGCAGTTTGGAATTGTCCTGACTTTCGCCCTTTCAGTCTATCTTAGCTTGAGCCTGCGTATCGGCAATGGGCGAGAATATCTGGAGGGAATGCCTCTTCTCTATCTCGGTATCGGCCTAGCCCTGCTCCTCGCCGCCTACAACCTGGTCCGCACCCTCTGGGCTGATAAACACCACATCACCCCGGCCGCCGCCATCATGACGGTGGGCGTTCTTTTCCTTCTCATCCTGCTCCTGCCCAATGCCCTCCACTACAATAATCCCACCCTGGATGAGGCGGCCAAATTCTGGGTGGTTCATCTGTGGGAAGAGATGGCCTTTGAGTTGACTACCGCCGGGTTCATCGCCACCTTCTTCATAGTTTCCGGCCTGGCTGTGCGGGAACAGGTGGAGAAGTGGCTTTACCTGGAGGCCGGTTTGGCGGTCAGCGGCGGTTTGTACAGCACCGGCCACCATTATTTCTGGATAGGAGTCCCCTCCCTCTGGCTGCTCCTGGGCACACTCATCAGCCTACTAGAGGTGGTTCCGGTCGCAATGCTGGTCCAGATGACGTATGTTGGTTTCAAGAGTTCAAAACTGAGCAGCAAGACCGGGATCAAGAGCAAACGGGAAAAGCTCACCCTCTGGCTGATCCTCAGCAGTCTAATTTATCATGTCCTGGGCGCCTCAGTCTTGGGCCTGATGATCACCATTCCCTGGGTCAATCTCTATGTGCACGGGACTTACACGACCTCTGCCCACGCCCATCTCGCCCTCTTCGGCAGCATGGGTTTTCTGGTTCTAGCCGCATGTTATTACATCTTGAGCTGGGGGAGCGAACCGACTGCCAAAGGGTACAAGGCCGGAGTCCTGGCGGTTCTTCTGCTCAACATCGGGCTGATCGGAATGGGTACGGCCCTGCTCGTGGCCGGTTTTGTGCAAACTTATCTCTGGCGCATCCTGGGTCAGGACTTCATGCAGGTGCGCTTTCATCTCACCCCGTATTTGCTGGCTCGCGTCCTGGCCGGGGGAGTGTTTGCCCTGGGCGATTTCCTCCTCATCTGGCAGATTTACACGGCCTGGTGGCGAACCAGGAAGCAAAACAGCCCGAGTTCCGGCCATTGACACCGAGCCTCCGGCGGCGCACAAGTGCCAAAGCAGTAACCCCCGCTTGCCGGGGTATGGGATGGTGACACACTGTGCAGATCACACTCACAAACTCAATTTGGCTCTTCCTCATCTTGTGCCTGCTCGCGCTGCAACTCTGCCTGGTCTTAGTCTTTTTGATCAAACCACTCTTCCGCTACATCCTGGGCAAAGAGATCGCAAGTTTTGTCAGCAAACTGGTAGAGGATAAGTACACTCAAAACCTGATGGAGCTCTGGGTGGCAGGCAAGCGCGTTTCAGTGCTCAATATCCTGGAGACGGACCTGCGCGCCGAATTCGGCCAGCCGATCACCCGTCCCATCGGCAGTCCCAAACATTTTCCCGGCTTTGATAACCTTATGTTTTCGCCCCACCAGATGTCCGGCCCGTACCTCATCGAAAGTACACCCGTCGATATGCAAGTTACGCTCGGCCCCGGTTCCGAAAGACCTCTTACCTTGCGCATCCCCATATCGGGTAGGAGGCTGGTCATTAATTGGCCAGCCGACCTCCCACAGCACCGTACGTACCGTTCGGTATACGGCGCCTCCAAAGTTTACACGTTATTTGGCAGAGTAGCATTGACTAAAACTGGGGTATCCTGCGCGTTCGATGCGTTTGTTGGATAAGGACATTGTCAAAATGTGGCTATGGGCTACTCGCCAATAGCCCTTTCTTGTGTTTGCCCACATCCATGCTTGCTCCTTCTTGATGCCAAGCTTCTGCAAGTTCGCGTATCGTGTGCGTACTCTCTTCCATCGTTTCCATGTGACCATCCGAATTCGACTTCGTAGCCATTCGTCCATCTTTCCGAGTAACGCTTTGGCGTCTGCCAGTTTAAAGTAATTGGTCCATCCTCGGATGATGTAATTGAGTTTTGCCTTTCTCTCCTCGATTCCCATCCCGTTGCTCCGTCCGGTGACTTTCCGGATCTTGTCCTTTAGCTTCAGGATGCTTTTCGGGTGGATTCTCAGTCGTCCTCTTCCTTTGTGGATGTAGAAGCCGTATCCCAGATACTTGACTTTCCTCACGTGTGCCACGCTTGTTTTCTCCTTATTGACTCTGAGGAATAGTTTCCCTTCGATATAAGGAACAATATGGTCTAGCGTTCGCCGGGCCGCTTTCTCGCTTTTGCAGAAAATCATCATGTCATCCGCGTAGCGTACGAAGCGATGCCCACGCTTTTCTAGCTCGTGGTCACAAACGTTTAGCATGACGTTTCCAAGTAAGGGACTAAGGGGCCCCCCTTGGGGTACGCCTTCCGGACTTTCTTCAAATAGTCCGTCCACCATAATCCCTGCTCTGAGGAATTTATGGATTAGGGATATGACTCGTCCATCTTTGATGGTGTCTGAGAGGATTTGGATGAGTTTGCTTTGGTTGACCGTGTCAAAGTATTTCTCCAAGTCCATGTCCACGACGTAGACAAAGCCTTCTGTGATATGCCTTTGACATGCTCTTAGCGCGTCGTGAGCGCTTCGTTGAGGTCGGAACCCATAGCTGTTGTCTGAGAATTGCCTTTCGAAGATTGGCGAAAGGACCTGGGTTATGGCCTGTTGGATCAGTCTGTCCACGACGGTAGGGATTCCCAGCTTTCTCATTTTCCCGTTCTCTTTGGGTATTTCTACCCTCCGTACGGGTTTCGGACGGTATTTCCCGTCCCAGAGGGCTTGCAAAAGTTCATCCTTGTGTCCTTTCAGGTAGGGTAGAAGTTCGTCCACCTGCATACCGTCGATTCCACCCGCGCCTTTGTTCCCCTTCACTCTGTAGTAGGCTCGATTAAGGTTCTCGGCGCTGAGAATTTCCTCTAGCAGTTTCTCTGTCTGCTCGTCTGTGTTGGTGTTGTCGGTTTTGGTCATCCTGGGTGGCACGCACACTTCTGCATACTCTCTCTGTTCCGCAGATGACCTTTGCAGATAGTCTTTAAAGCAAAGTTGTCTGTGTTTTAAATTACCACCTTCGGTAACTTTCATTGACCCACACCTCCTTTGGTTCCGCCCTTCCGTCGGTGTCCGGGACACCTCTGTACTATGGCTTCTGCTGACTCCTCACGACAAATCTTGTTTCAACCGGGCTTCTTACTCCGTTTCCACCCGTCCGTGAGGCCTCCCACGGTAAGACGATTCACTTTCATTCCATGTCCCCGCAACATTTACGCTGACGTGTCCGTGTAGCTTTTGGGCTTCAACTTGTATGGCAGTCTTACCCCACATTTCGCGCCTAATATTGTTCGTGTTCCTCGGGGCGGAACTTTGCCGCCGGCTTCCTTCAGATTCCATCTCGCAATGGACACCCTTGCCTTGAGCTAATGGTTGGTCGCTACATACCCCCATAACGGACTTTCACCGTCAAGTTAATCGTCATGCGTGGCGCACCATGATCAGCGCCATGGGCTACGGTGTAGCCCTGAGCGCCGAAGCGAAAATAGCCCTGGCCAAAGCCGCAAAAACCCTGCAGACCAGCACCTGCTCGGGAGAAGGGCCTTTTTTGCCGGAAGAACGGGCCGCCGCCGGTAAATACGTCCTGCAAATCGTGCGCTGGGCTTGGGGAGCCAGGACGCCGGAACAGATCGCCTCCGCCGACATGTTGGAAGTGCAAACCGGGCAGGGGGCAGACACCGGACCGGTGCGCATCGAGGCGTCCGAGTTCCAAGGCCGGGCCCAGGAACTCTCGGGACTCACTCCCGGGGCCGCCGCCATCGGACTGCCCGCCCCGCCCGGAATCAGCAAGCCCGGCGATTGGCCCGGCTTCGTCAAGACTTTGCGGCAAAAAGCCCGCGGCGTCCCGCTCGCCTTAAAACTAATGGCCACGGGGAACCTGGAGGAAGACCTGGAGGCAGCACTCAAATTGGGTTTTGACGTTTTGGTTATCGACGGGGCCCAAGGGGGCTCGCACGCCTCTTCCTCTATCAAGCAGGACGATTTCGGCCTTCCTACCCTGGTTGCTTTGATGCGCGCCCAGCGTTTTTTGACCCGGCAACAAGCGCGCGACAAAGTGAGCCTGATTATCGCCGGCGGCTTCTTCACGCCCGGGGAATGCCTCAAGGCCCTGGCTTTGGGTGCCGATGCTATTTATATGGCCAGCGTGCCGCTTTTCTCTTTGCCCCACAGGCAATTGGACAAAGTGATTCCTTGGGAGCCGCCGACCACCCTGGTCTTTTATGATTCCCTCAGCAAAAACAAGCTCAATATTGAACAAGCGGCCACCAGTGTCGTGAACGCGATTAGTGCCCTCGTTCTGGAAATGGAGGAAGCCATGCGCGCACTGGGCAAGACTTCTCTAAAAGAACTGAACCCCGACGACCTTGTGGCTCTCGATGCCTTGACAGCTGAGATAACCGGGGTGAAACGGGCTTGGTGAAATTCCCCCCGGGTGTCAAGCGGGATGGGCCTAGACTCCCCGGTGACCGCCCGCTTTTTTCTTCCCCGACTCGGGAATAAGGGAAGCCCGCTCCGCCGACCATCCCTGAGCCAGCATTTTCTGCATGACCAGAGCCGCGTTAACCGCGTCATCCAAGGCGGAATGGAGGATGCCCACCTGTTCTACCTTCATTTCCGTCACGGCGGTTTTTAGAGATGCCGTCCTCTCCAGTTGAGCAAAATTTTTATATGATTCCGCCAGATCACAGTAATTCTCCCAAAGATAGGGATACTCGAGCCCATACTGTTCACATACATGGCCGAGAATGCGCCGGTCAGCGTCTCCCCAGGCGACCAGCCAGGTGTCCGGGGCCGGGGCCAAGTCCTTCAGTCTGGGAAGCGCGTCTTCCAAGGAAACCCCCTGATCCACATCCTCCTGCCTGATACCCGTGATCCCGTAACAATCCGGTCCCAAGCGCGGCCAAAAACGCGGTTTGACAAAGGCCCCGTATCGCTCCAAACCGAGTTCGCCCTCGGCGCTGACCCGCACCCCCCCCACCTCAATGATTTCCGGGAACCAGGCCCGCGGACTGCCAAAGGCCCTTTTAACGCTAAACTCAAAGTCCACGCAGAGAAACTCCATCCTTCCTTTGCCCCTTTCTCCAAATCATCATACTCGCTCCCTGTTCCTTGCAGAGAATAGCCGCAACCTTGCTCACTCAGCCGAATGCCGTCTAACTTCGTTAGTATAGCCCCAAAGGTCCCGCCGGCTTGCTAACTCTGCTCGCTCAGCCACATATGATAAGCCGCCACCGCCTGACCCAAGGACAAACCCCCGTCATTGGCGGGAACGGACCGATGGGTATAGACGGTAAACCCGTTGGCGCTGAGAAGCTCGAGCGCCAAGTCCAGAAGCAGCGGATTCTGCCAGACCCCGCCGCTTAGGACCACCCGTCGTAACCCAGTGTGGCGAAAAGCCTCTTTGACACCCGCTAAGACCATTTGCGCCACGCTCCGATGAAATTTGACGGCTATTTTTCTGACTGCGAAGCCGGCTTGCCGGTCGCGGAGTATTCCCCGCAGAAGCCCATCTGCCTCCAGAATGCCGTCCCTCAAGCCAAAGGGATAAGAGGCGGACTCCCCGGATACACACTGCCCGACACGGTACTCTTGCCAGGTATCATCAACGCGATCAGAAGCGGGTTCCCCGGGTCCCAACGCAGCCGCCGACGAAAACCCGCCTGCGGAGAGGCTCACTCTCGCCAGCTCCCCAAGCTCCATGGCCGCCTGACCGTCGTACGTACTGGTCAGGCAAATTCCGAGTAAAGCGGCCGCCGCATCAAAAAGCCGCCCCGCCCCACTGGCCCCAGGCGCATTGACCTCGTGTTCAAGCATACGCGCTACCTGGGCCACATCCTTTTCTCTGCCCGGGAAACAGCGCTCGGCCAAACTTTTCCCCTCCTCACCCAGGTAGGTCAAGAGATAAGCCGTCGCGGTCAGCCAGGGATTGAGAACCGCACGTTCCCCCCCGGGCAGAGGCACGGGTGCCAAGTGCACCTGCCGGGTAAACGACCGGTAACCGCCGCTGAGGATCTCAAACCCCCAAAGTGTGCCGTCCGTGCCGTAGCCGGTTCCGTCCAGGATAGCCCCGATGACTTCCCCCTCCAGGGCATTGTCCGCCATGGCTGAGGCCAGGTGAGCGTGATGGTGCTGGACGGCGAAAAAGCGGACAGGAACCTGCTCGTTTCTCTTTATACCCCCGCTTCCCTTTATACCGCCCTCTTTCTTTATACCTCCGCTTCTCTGTATACCTCCCTCTCTCTTAACATTCTTATTCCCCTCTGCCTCCCCCTCCGTCTCATCCGGGCCCTCAAACAGTCCGCGCACGAGGGGAGTGACACTGTACTGAGGGTGAAGATCATAGCCGATGATCCGGGGCGCGATTTGCAAAAGCCCTTGCAAGTGCCGCAGGGCCCGGCGGTAATTTTCCAAGCCCTCCAGGTAAGTCATGTCACCGAGGTGCTGGCTGAGAAAAGCGTTCCGCCCCTGGATGAGGCAGAAGGTATTTTTCATCTCCCCGCCGCAGCCCAACACGTCGGCTTCCGTATCAAGAGTTAAAGCCACCGGGGCCGGTACATAGCCGCGGGAACGGCGGTAAAAATGGACGCCGCCTTGGATCACGCGCACGACCGAGTCATCACAGCGATTGACGATTTCCCGGTTATGCACGAGGAAATAGTCGGCAAAGGGAGACAAATCGCGCAAAGCCTCCTCGTTATCCTTGACGATAGGCAGACCCCGCGCATTCCCGCTCGTCATGACCAAAAGATCAGTCTCCGCGGTAAAAAGCAGGATATGCAAAGGACTATAGGGGAGCATAACTCCCAGAGTCTTTTGCCGGGGAGCCAAGTTCTCCGGAACCGCTCCCGGCTTGGTCTCCAGAATGACGATAGGAGCCGCCGGACCGAGAAGGGTTTCCCGCTCCAGAGGACTGACACGGCAATACTTCTTCACCGTTGCCACATCTTTGGCCATAACGGCCAAGGGACGAAAGGGGCGCTTCTTGGCCTGGCGCAGGCGTTGAACGGCCTCTTGGTTCAGGGCCGAACAGACAAGATGAAACCCTCCGATCCCCTTGACGGCAAAGATTTTGCCCGCCCGCAGCAGAACGGAAAATCTCTCTTCCCAATGGCCCGACAGCGGCACCCCTTCTCGGTCCAGGAGGGTAACCTGGGGACCGCAGCGGCTGCAGGCCGTAGGTTGGGCGTGGAAGCGCCGGTGCAAGGGATTGCGGTAATCTGCCGCACATTCGGGACACATCTCAAAGGCCGCCATCGAGGTGCGCACACGGTCATAAGGAAGCCCTTTAACTACCGTAAAGCGCGGGCCGCAATAAGTACAGTTAGTAAAGGGATAATGGTGATAACGCTCCCCGGCGGCCAGAACTTCCTCCCGGCACTGCGGACAAATAGCCAGGTCGGGAGGGATAAGAACCTGGGGACGCGAGTGCAGGACGCTGGCGCGAATTTCGAAACGCGTGAAAGTCCCCGGCGGGCGCTCTTGTTTAGTCAAGCCGTGAATTTGGGCCAAAGGGGGCTTTTCCCGCGGCAACGCCTCCAAGAAACCGGCAAGAGCCGCACGCGGCCCCTGCACCTCGAGCTCCACCCCTTCGCCGTCGTTCAGCACCCAGCCCAGCAAACCGTAGTCTTGCGCCAGACGGTACAAATAGGGGCGAAAACCCACTCCCTGAACCATCCCCGTGATCTGAATATGCCAACAAGCCTGTCCCGACCCGGATGTTTCCCTCATGAAGATACCCCATACTTAGCTCGGACGAGCCCGACCAGCCGTTTGACCCAATTCTCTACACCTTCGCCGCTGCGGGCCGAAGTATAGAAAATTTCCAGGGCGGGATTGAGTCCTGCCACATCGCCGGCCAGTTCCTCCCTGCTGAAATCGGTATAAGGCAAGAGGTCTACCTTGTTGATGACCAACATCTGAGCATCCCGGAACATAACAGGATATTTCACCACTTTATCGTTCCCTTCCGTCGTGCTCAGCAGAACAAGGCGCAGGTCCTCACCAAGGTTGAATTCGGCCGGGCAGACCAAATTACCGATGTTTTCGATCAGGAGAAGGTCCACTTGAGTTAGATCCAGCTTTTGCATGGCTCGGTAAACCATCCGGGCATCCAGATGACAAGCCCCCTCGGTATTGAGCTGCACCGCTTCCACCCCGTGGGCGGAAATGCGATCCGCATCGCGCGTGGTCGCAATGTCCCCTTCGATGACCGCCGTCCGCAGTTCTTTTGTCAAATAGCCCAGGGCCTGTTCCAACAGTGTGGTCTTTCCTGCCCCGGGCGAACTCATGATGTTAACGATAAAAATCTGGTTCTCTGCCGCCAGGTAACGTATTTCTTCAGCCATCTCTTCATTGCGGGCGAGCAAAGGGGTTCCCAGGTCCACTTTAATTGTCATAACGGGTTTCCTCTTCTCCCTCATAGTTTTCAATGTACAGTTCCCGTCCCGAAACGATATCGATTCTCAGTCCCTGACAAGACGGGCAGATGAAAAGTGCGTTGTCCCGGACCGGAAAGGTCGTCCCGCATTCGGCACAGTGCCCGATGGTCTCTCTTTCCTCAATCTCGAGGACGGCCGAGGGACTGAAAAGTTCCTGTTCTTTATACACGTCAAAGGCCATTTGGAGGGCATCGGGCAGGGCGTTGGTCATTTTTCCCACGATCAGCTTCACCTTATCGATGCGGCGCACTTGATGTTCTTTGGCACTCTCCGCCAGAAGATCCACCATTTCGGCCATGAGGCCCATCTCATGCATCTCTTCCGACTCCTTTCGCGAGGTTCACCGTCCCCTTCGCTCCTGAGCGGAAACTCAACCTTTCGGAGCATCCGGTCGCCCGCGGCTTATGACTATTTTAGCATTTTTCACCCAAGGTTGACCAGCCTCAGCTTGCGAACGTGTCACCTTTAGCTCGCGAACGTCACGCACAGCGGAGACGCTGTTCGGTCCCAAACCCTCGCCGGCAGACTTAAACCCTCCCGGACATAGCCGTCAGTATGGTATCCCGAGGCGGCACGGTATGCTGTCCCGAGAATACGGCGAGGCGCACCAAGGGGCCGGCGCGGCCGCCTGGGGCCAGAATCTGAAAAGAAAAAAATCCGCCCCCTTGTTGTGAGAAGCGGATTTGACTTAAACCTCTGAATCAACCTCATGGCTGAAGCTAGGGGCATGCGGCTGAGCCTCTCAGTCCAGAGGCCGGAGGTCAGAAGCCGGAGGCCGGAAACGAGCCAAGGCTGAAGACGCAAAAGGTTACTGGCATTTTCTCCGTGCTCCTTGACCACCTGCAACCAAACCCGACCGTTCAGCTTTGCAGATCTTCCTTGCGCCGCCGGTATTCTTCGGCGTCTATTTCTCCTCGGGCGTAACGCTCCTTAAGAATATCCACAGGATCAATACGCACATGCGAACCCCCGTTCCCATTGGTGATCCGAGAAGCGCCACCCTGAAAAAGGCGGATGCCGAAATAAATCACCAGACCCCAGAAGAGAGCCTGAACCGCCAACATAATGATGCCCATCCACCAATAGCCGCCAAAAAAGCCGTTTCCGGGGCCATAGCCCCAACCCCATCCCATCATAGTCCGTACCCTCCGTTTCTTACCCGAACTTCCTCCGTCCGGGCGCTCCGACTCGCCATGGGGCCGGAATCCCAGTAAGACGTTGCGGGCAACATCTTCGCCGTATGTTCCCAAGCCCAGGGGAAAAGTGCGAGCTTGGCGCCGAATTAGTTTTCTCCGTTCCGAGCCTGATTATTCCGGCCGGCCCCGTTCTCCGCCGGTTTCTTTCTCACCGACTAAGTTCTTCTCTGCGCGCGCGAAATTCCGCCGCGTCCATTTCACCCCGGGCATAGCGTTCACGCAAAACATCCAGCGCATCGCGCTTGCCGCAGGACGGGCTGACGCCCGGCACGGGCTGTCTCACCGCATAATAAAAGAGGGCGATGACCAAAATAATTGCCAAAAACATCATGACCGGTTCCTCCTTCTTCACGTTTAAACTCTGCTTCTTTTTCTGCACCCTTAGGTTTAACCAGAGTTTAACCTAAGATTGTGCCCCGGTCATGAATAAAGTGTGAACATGTCGTGAAGAAGAAGGCAGCAGCAAAGGCGGGCCGTTGTGCCTCAATTTTAAAGAGCTTTTGCTGCCGCATACGGCCGTTTCGCCAACCTTTAGATCGCCGTTGTGCCTTAATTTTTTACCCCTTGATTGATCTTAGCCCAGGTATCACGCAACGGCACCGTCCGGTTGAAGACCAGTCCTCGGCTGCCCGTATCTTTGGCATCGAGGCAGAAATAACCCTGGCGCAGGAACTGAAAATGACTCCCCGGTCGCGCCTGCGCCAAGCCCGGCTCCACTCGGCAGGAGGACAGCCGTTCCAAAGAGTTCGGATTAAGATTGGTTTTGAAGTCCTCGCCTTCGCCCGTATCGTCCGGGTTTTCTTTAAGAAAGAGATGATCGTAGAGGCGAACCTCAGCGGGGACGGCATGCCCGGCGGAAACCCAGTGCAGAGTTCCCTTCACTTTGCGCCCGCTGCCCGCGGCGCCGCTTTTGGTCTCCGGATCGTAAGTGCAATGAAGTTCTTTCACTTCCCCCGTAGCCTCGTCCTTGATCACATCCAGGCAGCGAATGATGTAAGCGTGCTTGAGACGCACCTCCCGCCCCGGAGAGAGCCGGAAAAATTTCTTAGGCGGATTTTCCAGGAAATCGTCCTGTTCAATGTAGAGCACTCGGGAAAACGGCAGCTGCCGGGAGCCCATGTCCGGATTCTCCGGATTGTTTTCTGCCTCCAGCCATTCCACTTTATCCTCCGGATAGTTGTCGAGCACGACTTTGAGGGGCTTGAGCACGGCCATCACCCGCGGCGCCCGGGCATTGAGGTCTTCACGAATACAGTGCTCCAGCATCGCGATGTCAACCATACTGTTGCTTTTGGCCACGCCGATGCGTTCGCTGAAATCCCGGATCGCTTCCGGGGTGCAGCCCCGGCGGCGCAGGCCGGAGAGCGTCGGCATCCTGGGATCGTCCCAGCCTTCCACATAACCCTCTTCGACCAATTGGCGCAGCTTGCGTTTGCTCATCACGGTGTGGCTCAAGTTGAGACGGGCAAACTCAATCTGCTCCGGCCGGGCCCCGGGTTTGACGGCCTCTATGATCCAGTCGTAAAGGGGACGATGATCTTCGAATTCCATGGTACAGATGGAATGCGTGATCCCCTCCAAAGCGTCGCAGAGCGGATGGGCGTAATCATACATGGGATAAATACACCACGACTTTCCGGTGCGGTGGTGCTCGGCGTGGGAAATGCGGTAGAGCACGGGATCGCGCAGGTTCAGGTTGGGCGAAGCCATGTCGATCTTAGCGCGCAGGACTCTGGATCCGTCGGGAAATTCCCCGGCCCGCATGCGCCGGAAAAGCTCGAGATTCTCCTCCGGCGCACGGCCGCGGTAAGGGCTTTCCGTTCCCGGCTCGGTCAGCGTGCCCC
Source organism: Acididesulfobacillus acetoxydans (assembly GCF_902729405.1). Taxonomy (GTDB): domain Bacteria; phylum Bacillota; class Desulfitobacteriia; order Desulfitobacteriales; family Desulfitobacteriaceae; genus Acididesulfobacillus; species Acididesulfobacillus acetoxydans. The sequence continues at coordinate 2,527,412 of NZ_LR746496.1, read as the reverse complement.
TGTGGGTCTTTATTTCTTGGGCACTGAGATCACAGACATAGGCTTTCCCGTCCCGAATCAACTGCTCGGCGAATTCATAAAGCCGGGTGAAATAATCCGAAGCGTAGAACTTGCGCTTCTGCCAGTCAAACCCCAACCAGTGCACGTCATCCTGAATAGAATCTACGTATTCCACGTCCTCTTTAGTCGGATTAGTGTCGTCAAAACGCAGGTTGCAAAGTCCCTGAAATTTCTCCGCCAGGCCGAAATTAAGACAGATCGATTTGGCGTGCCCGATGTGCAGGTAGCCGTTGGGCTCGGGCGGAAAGCGGGTATGCACTTTACCCCCATTTTTGCCTAGGGTCAAATCTTCCCGCACCCTGTCTTCGATAAAATTGGCCGCGTCGGGAACGGCTCCGGACGCACCCGTGTGGTCATCCGTCAGCACAAAGCCGGGCGAACCTGCGGACTTGGCCCGACCGGTCAGATCTGACGCTTCCGAGGTATTCGATTCCGTAATGATAAGCGTGACCCCCTCTACCAGTATGTTCCTATCTTACCGATTATCCTTCTATTTTAAGCGAGAGCGGCCGACCTGTCCACCTCCGGACCATGACGCGCGCGTCACTCCCCGTATAATTGCCCTCTGAGGCGGCACTTAAACCGCCATGACCTTCCCGCTCACCCCGTAGACCATTCACGGCTCCCCGGACATCGCCCGCTGACCCGTTCCTTTCCCTCGCGGCGGCGAACCCTGGCCGCTTTTCGCGTGCGGCCAAGCGGGCGGGCGCCGTCTGGGGCGCCCCCTCCCCCTGCTCTATGGCTTAAGCGGCAGTTTCGCTCCCAAGGAACCGCTGCTGAGGACCTGGGCTTTGACCTCAACGTCAACCGGGGCTTCGACGAAATTTTCCCGCCACTGGGGCTGTATTTCCTCCCACTCGGCGGGATCCGTACGGTGCAGTTCCTGGCTGAGCCCGAGATAATCGGCGCGAAAGTCTTTGGCCTTCTGTACGGCTCTCAGCACAATGCCGCGGATTTTGTCAGCCGCCAAGGCTTCGACATGTTCCGCGCTCTGCAGGGAAAGCTCGTGTCCGGCGGCATCGAAGACCGCCCCTTTGACGTCAATCTCTACCCGGTAAGACACTTTCCCGTCCTGCACCGACGGTATAATTTTGTGCCGACCGGACATCACCTGGTAAGTGAAATAGCGTCCGTCCTCGGGCAGCGGAATGGCAACCTGAGCCCTGTTGAGCGAGTGGACGATGAGTTCGGTCCCCAGGCTCTCTTCCTTATTGAGAAACCCGACCAACTTCGGCCCGCGGAACACCGCCAACCCGGAGACGAGGAGCGACTGGGAGACAGTTTTCGGCGTATTCTCCCGAGGATAGACGGGTTGAACTTCGCTCGCCACCGCGTCCCTGTCCGGAGAGAGGAGCCATTCGGCAAACTGGGCCAAAGTGACCGGGAAAGACACTCCTAAGCGGCAGACCCGTTGTTCTATCATTTCATTCAGTTCCTTAGACAGAGTTTTGGTCATTTCCGGTTCGGAGCGCATCAGGTTAAAGGCCTCCCCCTTGCAGACCAGGATATACGTGCCGGGCCTGGCTTGAGGATGGCGCAGAAGGAGATCGACGATGTCCCGCAGATTCTCCTCTGCCGCCTTCTCCCCGATGATCGCGCCCACGATATCGCCGTAGAAGGGCAGACGGGAAGTCCGCAGGTTCAAGTTCGTCCCGGCCTGCTGAATCGTCAGTCCCGTCCCTTTAAACAGGGTTTCGCTGCTCAGTCCTTGGGGTTTACCTCCTTGGGCGGGGGCCATGCCGCTCAGGATCCGAATGGACTCCTGCCACATCTCGTGTCCGTTCCGCATAATGCGATCATAACCCACTAAAGTGACGATCCCGAGTTCTTCCACATCTTTACGGCTCCAGCATCCCCCCGCGCTCAGGAGCAGGAGGAGGGAAAGGAGAAGTCCCAGGTATCTCCGTGTGCGTCTCATCTCAAACCCTCCCTAAGTTGCGCAGGCGGGCAATCCCCACAAGGAAAAGCGGCAGCCCTATCTCGAAGGGCAGGGCAAATAAGGGAAAGACATGTTCCAGGATGGCTGCCAGCTGAATCTGCCCTCCGACGAGATAGCAGGCGGCTAAAATCTGCACCCCGCCCAAGACGCCGAGAACCCAGCCGAAGGGGGCCTTGCCCAGCCACTGCAGGCTGCCTAAACAGGCTGCGTAATATAACAGGGCTACCTTGAGGATCATGCCGGCTTCCCAGAGGATGACGATCAGGGTCTCCCAACGCGAGAAAGATTTATGAAACTCGATGAAGCGGGCCAAGGTCCAGAAAGGGAAGGTCAGCTGCCCGGATAAATAGGGTCCAAAAACCAGTAAAGTCGCCAGGATGTCCAGGGTTAGAAAAACCGTGATCCAGGCCAAGGCCAAGACTCCCTTGCGCGGGAGTTCGCGCGGTTTGTTCAAATGGGGTAGGAGGAGCAGCAAGACGACGATCTCACCATACCAGGCGGAGGGTACCAAGGAAGCCTTCACGACAGGCAGGAACCCGCCCTCCAGGAGAGGCAGCAGGCGCCTTGGGGCCATTTCCGGCACGGAAAGCAGCAAGAGCATAGACAGGCTGGCGAGAAAAAGAGGAAGGACAAACTGGGCCATGCGGGCGATGACTTCGATCCCTTTGCTGACGATATAGGCGGCCAAGAGGACCACCGAGATATTCAAGACGTAGCCGGGGGTTTCCGGCAAAAGGGTAACCGTGAGAAAAACAGAAAACTCCCGGATCACGAGAATGTTGGTCATAAGGAAAAACAGGATGTAAAGGAGTCCCAGCCCTTTCCCTAAAACCTTGCCCAAGAGCAAAGGACTGTACTCGATCACGGTCTTGGCGGGAAAGCGCTGCCCCAGCCGGTATACAGCCCAGAGACTGATCAAACCGGTTAAAAGAGGGATGGCGAGCGGGACCAGCCAGGCGGACTGGAACGCCCTACGGGCTGTAATCCCGGGAACAAACAAGACGCCGGTCGCCATGACCAGAATAAAAAGGACAGTGGAAACCTGGCTCCCGGATATTTTCTCCTGGCTCAAGGCCGCCGTCTCCCCTTCCTTATCCCGCTCCGCTCCGGTTTCTTGGGACCCTGGTCAGGGTCCTGCCTCTGCGGCTCGCGCACGCCTTCCAGCCGGGGCCTCGTGATCATGGCCCACCAAGGGACCCTGACAAAACTGTCCTTCAGATCAGCCGGACTCATGGGAGCAAAAGGAGACAGATAGGGAATACCGAAAGAGCGCAGGGCGGTCAGGTGGGCCAGAATCGCCATCAGCCCCAGCATGATCCCCACCCCGCCCAAGAGGGCGGCCAAAATGAGCAGGAAAAAGCGCAGGATGCGGATACTGGTCCCGACAATGTAGTTCGGTGCCGTAAAAGAAGCGATCGCCGTCAGGGCCACGACGATGACCGGCAGAGGGGAGAAATAACCGGCTTCCACCGCGGCCTGCCCGATCACCAGCCCCCCCACGGTGCTCACCGCCTGGCCGATGGTCTTGGGCAGGCGCAAGCCGGCTTCCCGCAGGAGTTCAAAAGTCACTTCCATCAGGAGGACTTCGATAAAGATGGGGAAGGGCACATCCTGCCTAGTGTTGGACACGGTGCTGAGCAGAGTGACGGGAACGAGTTCCTGATGAAAAGAGAAGACGGCCACGGTCACGGCCGGCAGAAGCAGAGCAATATTTAAGGCGACAAAACGCAGCAAACGGATGAAAGTGGAAAAAGGAGCCGTGACATAATAATCCTCCGAAGCCTGGAGGAGGCTGATAAAGGTGCAGGGAACGACCATAGTTGAGGGGGAATTTTCCACCAGGATGCCGATTCTTCCTTCCAGCAGGGCCGCCGTAACCCGGTCCGGACGCTCGGTGGTCAAGATCAAGGGAAACAGGCTGATGGATTCATCGGCGATAAATTCCTCGACATAGCCGCTGCCAAGTACCGCGTCCACGTTGATGCGCCGCAGGCGCCGCCGCACTTCTTCGACCATTTCCGGCCGGGCCAATCCTTCCACGTAACAGACAGCCACCGCCGTTTTGGTCAGAAGTCCCAGCTCCAGGGTCTCGACTTTCAAACGGCTGGTGCGCAAGCGGCGCCGGATCAGGCTGATATTCGTCTTCAGGCTCTCGACAAAACCATCCCGCGGGCCGCGGATGTTCGGCTCGTTCTCCGGCTCGTTAATCGGCCTGGCCTGTCCGCCCTGGGCCGGGACTACCACGGCCAGGGAACTCCCCTCGATCAGAATCCCGATATTTCCGCCTAAGACGAATTTGGTAAGTTCCAGCAGATCCGTGCTGGTCTGCGGATGGCAGGCACTGAGGACATGCTTTTGCAACACCTCCGGGGACGTGGCCGGAGAAATCCGCACTTCATCCGGCAGTTCCAAGGGACCCTGCTGCAGGGATTTAATAATGGTTTGACTGATCTGAGCCTGATCCGTCAGGGTCTCCAGGTACACGAGCAGAATCCTCAGCGGCTGCTCGGCGTTGAAACTGGTTTCCTGAAACACCGCATCGGCACATTGCGAAAAGACTTCCCGCAGGTTTTTTTGATTCTCATCCCAATTAGTACTCAACGGTCTCTTTTCCTCAGGCTGAGGCGGCCTGTCCTGTGGGGAACCTTTTTTGCCCGCCCAGCCCAGGGCTTTTTTCAAAAGCTCCTTACCCATCGCTCCATCCTCTGTTTCGCTTTTCCGACTTTTCCGGAATCCCAAGCCATTGGATTTAGCTTGCCACATACCCCCCGCTTTGATGCATCCCACCGACAGTCGCGGTTGGCCCGTCGTTGGCTGTTTCCCCTCCGCTCGCCCCCTGGCCGGGCTGCCGGCCCATCTCCTCCGCTGTGCGCCCCGCCCGAATGCCCCTCCATTTCCTGCTGCCATACGCCCTCGGGGTTTGGCCTACCCGTGCCGGTGTTCCGGCTTGCTTCCGCTCTTGCGTGTGTTCCCCGACTTGTTACACTTGCCGAAACTACGCCGGGAACCGTCCCAAGCGGCAGGAAATCGGACCGCAACGGCGAAAAGTTCCTCAGAGAAACGATCACCCCGTGCTCCGGATGCAATTCTCGCCGCCCCTTGCCGACAAAAAGTTCTTCAGAGGGACTCACCTGCCATCCCGGCTTAGGCCGGCCGCCCGCCGTTTGCCGGATAGCTGACCGTTTGGGCAAAGAAATAGCCTGCCGTCTCTTCTTCCGGTGCACCAAGCATCGGAAAGCCTTGCCTATTGAGCACGAAAGGAGATACAACCATGGCTCCCGAGGATTTGACCCGGCCTTCCGTCTTAACTCCTGAACCGCACTTAAAGAGAAAGAGAACATGGCCCCGCTGGCTGCTCTGGGGAACGCTGTCCGCTCTCATCCTTGCTTTTCTTTGCGTGACCGGTATTTCAGCCTTCGTAGGCTGGAGTTTAACCCATCCGCCCCGCAAACCCCTAACCGGAACACCGTCTCAACTGGGCCTGAACTTTACGAATATAACCTTCCCCAGCCGGACAGACCACCTTCCCCTCTCCGGTTGGTATGTGCCTGCCCCTCAGGCGAACGCGATCGTGATTGAAGCGCACGGCTACGGCGGCAACCGCTGCGGGGATAAGCCATCTTTACCTGTAGCCGAAGCCCTCTGGCAGAAAGGTATCAGCACCCTGCTCTTTGACTTCCGGGATTCGGGCGTTTCTCCCGGCAACTTGGTCTCCGTGGGCGATTTTGAGCAGAGGGACCTCCTGGGCGCGGTTGACTGCGCTAAGGCACTCGGCTACCGGCATATCGGAATCATCGGCTATTCCATGGGAGCCGCCACGGCGGCTCTCGTAGGCGCCAAGGACCCGGATGTCGCCGCCATGGTCCTAGACAGCCCGTTTGCCGACTTGCGCACTTACTTGGAAACAGGCATGCCCCATTGGACTCACCTGCCTAATTTTCCCTTCACTCCCCTGATTTTAACGGAGATTCCCCTGCTCACAGGGGCTAACCCGGCACGCGTCAGCCCGATCAAAACGATCGCGCAAATGAAAGCGCGACCCGTCCTCTTCATCGCCGGTGATGCCGACACGACCATCCCCATGATTAACTCCGTAGAACTCTATGATCAGGCCAAGAACCCCAAAGACTCTCTCTGGATCGTGCACAGGGCAAAGCATGTCGGGGCTTACTCGGTAGAACCCCGCGAATATCTTGCTAAAGTGAGTAACTTTTTCGTCCAAAACCTAACCGGTGACCGAGGACGGCATTAATCCCGCCTCTGGTTTAGAGTCTCCTTAGCACAGGCCCTGCTCAGGGTACACTGATCTTGTGGGTTTTCAGATAGGCCAGGATTTTATCCTTCTCCCCGGTTTCCACATGATAAAGGGATTCGGGCTGCCCGTTCGCTTCTCCGTTCCATTTGAGATAGATCGCTTGCGCGTAGCGCTTTCTGATAATGGGATCGCTGTATTTGAAGAAAACAACGAGGTAATGCGCTGCGATCGAACCCGCATCAGGACTCAGACTCTGCGGGTCAATTGAAATGAGCAAAGTGGAAGTCGTATCTTTAGGGATGTCGTTAACGATTGTATGCTCCTTGGCGTACACCGGCGAGCCCCGGAAGCTCCGGTCGATGACAAGGGCCCGGCTCCAGAGGTCGGTAGCCGGATGCGCCCCGACATTTGTGAACTTCAGCTCCAGATTCACACCTTGGTTGAGGGTGACGGTGGGCGATTCTCTGAAGGTGAGATAAGGACGGGCCGCCTCCCGCTGCACCCGCCAGGAGCTGATCGTGATGAAGACGGTGACCAGGGCAGTACAGGCAAAAACGACGGTCGATATTTTGACGATAATCTCCGACCAGTCCCGCTTCGGTTTACGATGCCGCATCTTACCCCTCCCTGAAAGTTCGGTGGCTCCTTACCCACCCCGGTTGATTACCGAGCAGAACCTGCACCTCAGGATGTCAAAAGTTCATGGCCCGCGTCAGCAGTAATCGGGGCGGCACCAGTAATACAGCGGCCCTGTGCAGGCAGGGCAAATCGCCTGAGTGAGATAAAATCGGTCAAAGACGCGCCCCCGGAAAAAACCCGTGTGGCCTGCTAGCCGTTCACGATCTGCCCGCCGTTGACGTGCAGGATTTGCCCGGACATGTAGGCCGAATCTTGGCCGGCTAGGAAAACGTAGGCGGGAGCCAGTTCGTACGGTTGGCCCGCTCTTTGCAACGGCACTGTAGAACCGAAGACAGACACATCCTGGGGAGAAAATGTGGAAGGGATCAGTGGGGTCCAAATCGGACCGGGGGCTACACCGTTAACGCGAATTCCCGTTTTCGCCAAGGATTCCGAAAGAGAACGGGTGAAAGAGACCACTGCCCCTTTGCTGGCCGAGTAGTCGATCAAAAGCTCGTGGCCCGCGTAGGCCGTGATCGAAGTGGTGTTGATGATAGTGCTGCCCGCGCGCAGATGGGGTAAAACCGCCTGGGTAAGGTAAAACTGACCAAAGACATTGGTCCGGAAAGTTCGCTCCAGCTGGGCCGCGCTGATGTCGGCCAGACTATTTTGCGGGTGCTGTTCGCCGGCATTATTAACTAGTATGTCGATCTGCCCCAATTCTTGAATAATCTCTTTTACGGCTTGCCGACAAAATTCTTGCAGTCCCACGTCACCCGCCAGCAACAGGCAGCGCCGGCCCAACTGCTCAATACGTTTTTTAGTCTCCGCGGCATCCTCGTGTTCGCTCAGATAGATGAGTGCGAGATCGGCTTCTTCGTGCGCGAAGGCGATTGCCGCGGCTTTCCCGATGCCGCTGTCCCCGCCGCTGATCAAAGCTACCTTGTTTTGCAGTTTTCCGCTCCCGCGGTAGCCGGGATCCTCAAAGAGCGGTCTTGGGTTCATCAGGGATTCCAAACCTGGGGGATCTTGGTGCTGCGCCGGAAAAGCCGGCTGGGGAGTTTTGGTTTGGCTCATGGGAAAGGACTCCTTTCAAGCTTGTCTCACTTCGCAAACTCTGTTTCGCGATTAGGTTTTAATTTTTTCCCACTTAGCCAAAATCCATTCCTCAAACAGAGCAACGACCATAACTCGGCATGACTTGCACTTGTCATTAGGTAAAAAAGCCGGACCAGCTGAAAAAAGCCGGGGCTGTCAATTTGACAGTCCCGGTCATAAGATGAAGACAAAAATCAAAGCTCCCGCGCGCAGGCACAACGGCCGGAATTGCCCCCTGTCGCGCAAGAGCCCCTCAAACCCGGGGCGGCCTATCTTTGACCGCGAAATGGGCCTTGGCCAAAATCTGCGCCAGATATTCTTCCGGAGTGGCCGCCACTTCCCGGTACATTTTTTGGGTATAAAGGTGATGTACCTGCGGAAACTCCCGGTTAAACATTTGGCGCAGTTTAGCGCCCGAACTGTCGGCGTCCGCCAGCAGATAGGCTTCTTTGTCCTCCAGGTACGCTAGCAGTTGTTCCAAGCGTTCGTCACCCAAAGTCCCGTTGGTACAGATGATCTCTACCGGTTCATCCAACACCAGCCGCAGCTTGTCTCTATCTGTGCGTCCCTCAACTATGATGATTCTCGATGTCGTGTTCTTATCCATACTTTCAGTATAATACCACAGCTGTCATGCCTTAGCGAGCTTTCCCCCCGCTCATCTTTTCCCCACCTTTTGCTCTTCCGTCTTCCTCCCTCTTCCCCTCCTCTCAGTCCGCTCCCCCGTCTTGCTCCCTCTTCCTCGTCTCTAAGTCTCCCGTCCCGTCTTGCTCCCTCTCGGCCGCTGCTTTTTCTGCCGCCTGTTCCTCCTCTTGCTGCAGTTGGCGTTTGAGGACCTTGCCGACAATCGTTTTGGGCAGTTCTTGGCGGAATTCGACCACACGCGGAACCTTGTAAGCCGCCAGCTTACTGCGGGAGTATTGGATAATCTCCTCTGCGCTCGCTTCCTGCCCGGCTTTGAGAACGAGATAGGCTTTGACGGTTTCTCCCCGGTAAGAGTCGGCAATTCCCGTGACCGCCGCTTCCCGGACCGCCGGGTGCTGATAGAGCACCTCTTCCACTTCCCGCGGGTAGATGTTGAAACCGCCCGCAATGATGATATCCTTCTTCCGGTCGACAATGACAAAATAACCGTCTTCATTCATCTGGGCAATGTCACCCGTGTAGAACCAACCGTCTTGCAATGACATGGCCGTGACCTCAGGACGGTTCCAATACCCGATCATCACCTGCGGCCCTTTCACCGCCAGCTCGCCGGCCTGTCCCGGTGCCATCTCTTCGTGTGTGTCCGGGTCGACAATTCTGATTTCGGTGTCGGGCAAAGGCAGCCCGATCGTGCCGTTGCGGCGGAGCTCATTGAGCAGGGGATTGCAGTGAGTGACCGGAGAGCACTCGGAAAGTCCATAACCTTCCACCAATCTTCCGCCAGTCAGCCGTTCGAACGTCACCTGCACCTCCAGGGGCAAAGCGGCCGATCCGCTCAGACAAGAGCGGATCGAGGATATATTGTATTTTCGCACCTCCGGATAAGTGTTGATGGCCACATACATCGTCGGAGCGCCGGGAAAGAAAGTGGGCCGGTATTTTCTAATCGCCTCCAAGGCCATTTTGACCTCGAATTTAGGCAGAATAATCAGCTGGGAAGCCAAAGCTACGCCGACGTTCATGGCGACCGTCATGCCGTAGACGTGAAAGAAGGGCAGGGCGCACAACATTCTCTCCTGACCCGGCTTGCCGTCCATCATCCAGGCCAAAACCTGATAGGTGTTGGCCATGAGGTTCGCGTGCGTCAACATGGCTCCTTTGGGCACTCCGGTTGTTCCCCCGGTGTATTGCAATACGGCCAGATCTCCCTCCCGGACTTCCACCCTGGGAGCGCTATCCTGGCCTTGCTGCAAGAACTCCTTCCAGGAATAAACCCCCGTGGCGGCAGGATAATTCCGGCTTTTCCCTTCTTTTTTCGTTTTGTACACATAGACTAGGTTTTTGGGGAAAGGCATGTACTCCTCCAGGCCGGTGAAGATGATGCGGCGCAAGGGAGTGTCCGCCTTGATTTTCATGATGCGGGGATAGAGCAAGTCGAGAGCCACAATGGTTTCCGAGCCGGAATCCTGAAGTTGGAACTGAAGTTCGCGTTCGACATAGAGTGGATTATGCTGGACCACAACAGCCCCGATAAGTAAAGCTCCATAATAGGCAATCACGGCCTGCGGACAGTTGGGCAGCATCAGCGCGACTCTGTCCCCCTTTTTTACCCCTGAGGCGGCCAAACTCCCCGCAAAGCGGTTAACCTGGCGCCAAATTTCCGCGTAGGTCAGCTTGGCGCCGAAAAAGACGGTGGCTATCCGGTCAGGAAAATCCCTCACTGCCTTCTCGAGCAGGTGAGTCAGCGGAACCCTCGGGTAATCCAGCTGAGGTCTCACCTGAGAAGGATAAAACTTGAGCCAGGGTTTCTCTGCGTATGGGGATGGGTTCCCTTTAATGGCATCCATTGTTTTCCCCCCTTCACTTTGAACAAAGGCCATGTTGTCCGCCTTGCACTTTGGACGCAGGCCGGGTCGCCCACTCCCAGTGAGAAGAGGCCGCGATCTTCAGACTCCGCAAAGTCTCCGGTCCCGGGAGCGGCCCGTACTGAGAGGCGCGCCCTGTTTGGCCAGTCTCGGCTCCAGACATGGCTCGCTATATACTCTATGAGGAACTGCATGAATATTGTGATATCCAAGGCAAACACCTTGCCTTAAGGAACCGCCATTTCCGTTAACCGCCGGCTAACCCGCTCCGGCGGAACCTTTTTGTCCGGCGACTCCGGTGCGGTTGCCGGGCCCTGGCCAGGTTTCTTGGCCAGGCTGGGCTGCGGCAAAGTTTCTCGGCCCGAAAGGGCTCCGGTTAGACCAAGATAAAATTCCCGCTCTAACCGGACAAAAACTTTCTACCAGGCCAAAAACCCTGTCTTTCGCTTTTTTTCCCGTTTCTTCTCTGCCCACCGGGCTTAGCCGGCAGCCGGCCGAACGGTGTTTGCTCAAACGCGACCGGACAGGCTGTGGAATATGTGGTTTTCCACTGTTTACCCGCTCTCCGGTCCTTAACGGAGCGGATATTTTCCTTGCTCGACGGTCATCGCCGCAAGCTCGCGCCGCAGCCCGATCAGGTCGGCATTGGCACGGCGGGCGAGTTTTTTCACTCCGGCCAAAGCGGTGGCCTGAGCATCGCCTTTTTCCACGGCACAAATGACTTCTTTCGCCTGCTGTTCCAGGCTGTTAAAGGCGGTATAGGCCGCCAGAGTTGAGGCCTTAGCCGCAAAGAGTTTATGCTTAGCCTGAACTTCCAGACCTTCCAGCTTCATGGCCCGCAGGACCGCGCTTTCCGCCGCATAGATCTGCAGGACCATTTCCGCCAGGGCCATGAGTACAAATTGGTTGTCTTTGAGGGCATTGCCTTCTCTTTGAGCCGCCAGGCCCGCTGCCATCAGGAACAACTTTTTCCCTTTTTGTACGAGCCTCAGGACGCCGCCCAGACCTTCTTCTTGGCCGGCGGGGCTGGCGCTTAGGAGTTCTTTGCCCACCGCCTGCGCCGCCTGCAGAAGCGGCAGCTCACCGCTCATAGCCCTTTTCAGAAGCGTTCCCGGGACCAGGAGGCGGTTGATTTCGTTCGTCCCTTCAAAGATGCGGTTGATGCGAGAATCCCGGTACATCCGCTCGATGGGGTACTCCTGAATAAACCCGTAACCCCCATGGATTTGGACGCCTTCGTCCGCCACAAAATCCAAGACCTCCGAGGCCAGGACTTTGTTCAGGGAGCATTCAATTGCATATTCCTCCAAGGCTTTCCCCGCTTCTTTGCGGCAGTCCCCCGTCAAGTCCAGCCCGCGAAACCCTTCTTCCATCAGACCCGCGGTCCGGTAGACCACACTTTCCGCCACGTAAGTCTGCGCAGCCATCTCGGCCAGTTTGGCTTGAATCGCTCCGAAATACGTCAAAGGAACTCCAAACTGTTTGCGTTCGGCCGCGTAACCCAGCGCTGTCTCGAGTACCAGTTGAGCACTCCCCATGGCGGCGGCGGCCAGTTTAAAGCGGCCTACATTGAGAATGTTGAAAGCCACGACGTGCCCCCGTCCCAGTTCTCCCACTACATTCTCTGCCGGAACCGCCACATCTTCCAGAATCACCTGGCGGGTGGAGGATCCCCTGATGCCCATCTTCTTTTCTTCCAGGCCGAAAGACACTCCCGGCATATCGCGTTCGACGATAAAATTGGTCAATTTTCCGTCCACTTTGGCGTAGACAAGGAAAATGTCGGCAAAGCCGGCGTTGGTGATAAATTGTTTGGTTCCGTTGAGAATGTAATGTGTGCCTTCGGCATTAAGAACGGCCGTCGTTTTCGCTCCCAAAGCATCGGATCCGGACCCGGGCTCAGTCAAACAGTAGGCGGCGATTTTTTCCCCCGAAGCCAAGGCAGGCAGGTATTTCGCTTTTTGTTGCGAAGTTCCGAAATACACGATAGGCAGGGTACCAATTCCGGTGTGCGCCGCATACGCGACGGCAAAGGATCCCCCGCGCGGGACTTCCTCACCAACGACGACTGTCGAATACTTGTCCAGGCTCAGGCCCCCGAACTCTTCCGGGACCTCCAGGCCCAAGAGACCGAGGTCCCCCGCCTGACGCAGGAGGGATGTAATGACACCCTCTTTCTTTTCTTCCAGTTCTTCAATCCGGGGAGCAACCTCTTTTTCGACAAAGTTATGGGTCATCCGTTTCAATTGCAGGTGATCTTCATTCAACTCTTCCGGAATGAAAACCCGGTCGGGGCTGACCTCCACCAGCAGGAAACCCCCGCCCCTCAGGGCCAAATCCGTTTCTGACGCCATTGCTCTTCCTCCTCATACCAAATACCGATTTCCCGACGCTTCGCGCTCAGGGCGCAACCTATCCCACACCACAGTTTCTCGTGAAAACCCTTTGCTCCCTCATTTCCTTAAACCCTTCGCAACGTGTTTTTCCTGTTAGGGCTGTTAAGGCAGAAGTTCGTAAATCCCGGCCGCTCCCATCCCCCCGCCGATGCACATGGTGACCATGCCGTATTTCAATTTCCGGCGTTTCATCTCATGCAAGAGGGTGGCCGTCAGCTTCGCTCCGGTGCAGCCGAGCGGATGGCCTAAGGCAATCGCCCCGCCGTTGGGATTCACCTTCCCGGGATCAATGCCCAAAGTTTTGATCACCGCCAGGGACTGGGCGGCAAAGGCTTCATTGAGCTCGAACAGATCGATCTCGTCCAAACGCAGGCCCACTTGTTTAAGGACTTTGGGAATCGCCTTGATCGGGCCGATACCCATAAGTTCCGGCTCGACTCCGGCCACCGCAAAACCCCGCCAAACGGCCAGAGGGCTTAGCCCCAGCTCCCGGACTTTCCCTTCCGAGCAGAGAAGAGTCATCGCCGCCCCATCGCTCGTCTGCGAGGAATTGCCCGCGGTCACGCTCCCTCCGGCGCGGAAGACTGGGCGCAGCTTGGCCAGTCCCTCCAGACTGGTGTCCGGCCGGATTCCCTCATCCGCCCTAAACCAGCGTTCCACACCCTGACCATAGGCCGGGAGGGGCACCGGTACGATTTCCGCGTCAAAGCGTCCCTCCTTTTGGGCCGCGTAGGCTTTTTGCTGGCTGGCCAGAGCGAAGACATCCTGTTCTTCCCGGCTGATCTCATACTTAGCCGCCACATTCTCCGCGGTCAGACCCATGGACATATAGATTTCGGGATTATTTTCCATCATGTAGGGGCTGGGAGCGGCTTTGTTTCCCCCCATCGGGACGAGCGACATGCTCTCCGCCCCGCCGGCCAGTATCACCTGTGCCTCGCCCAGGCGGATACGGTCGGCGGCGATGGAAATGGCCTGCAAGCCTGAAGAACAAAAGCGGTTCACCGTCATACCCGGGACCTCGATGGGGAGTCCTGCCCGCAGAGCCATGACCCGTCCCATATTCATCCCCTGTTCCGCTTCCGGAAAGGAGCAGCCGACCACCAGGTCATCAATCTCTTCCGGCTTGAGGCCGGGCACCCGGTTCAAGACATCTTGAATCACATAAGCCCCCAGGTCGTCCGGCCGGACCTGAGCCAGCGAACCGCGGCCCGATTTGCCCACGGCCGTCCGCTTCGCTTCAATGATAAAGGCTTCTTGCATCTTTTTCCCCCCTCTTAATTGCGCAAGGGCTTGCCCTTGGTCAGCATGTACCTGATGCGCTCCTGAGTCTTGGCTTCGCCGGCCAGGCTGAGAAAAGCCTCCCGTTCCAGATCCAACAGGTATTGCTCCGTCACCGGGCTGCCCGCCGGCAGATTGCCGCCGGTCAGGACGAAGGCGAGTTTTTTTCCGATGAGGAGATCATGCTCTGAGATGTACCCGCCTTCCTTCATGCCGTAAAGCCCGAGTTCCAAGGTGGCCCTGACCCCGGGACCCGCAATCTTTACCTTAGCGGGCAGGTTCGGACGGAAGGTGCGCGCCAGATCTATGACCCGGGCCTTAGCGTCGAGGATGACGTGTTCCCCGTTCAAGCTGTAACGATCATGGTCGCGCAAGAACCCCATCTGGCGCGCTTTTTCGGCGCTGTCGGAAACCTTGGCCATGGCCACTGTCTCAAAACGCTTGGCAAAAAAGTAATCCGGGGTAACCTGAACGCCGGGCAGGACCCCTTCCAAAGCCCGGACCGCCATTTCTTTCACACCGCCGCCGCCGGGAATGAGGCCCACTCCGACCTCCACCAGGCCCAGGTAGGCTTCTGCGGCAGCTTGAATGGCATGGGTATGCAGGCAAATCTCCGTCCCTCCGCCCAGAGCCATCCCGTGCGGGGCGGCCACTACAGGTTTCTTTGCGTATTTTAAAGCCATAGTGCTGTTCTGGAATTCGCGCACCATCAGATCGAGGTCATCCCAGTTTTCATCCTCCGCTTCCAGCAGGATCAGCATGAGGTTAGCGCCGACACAGAAGTTCTTGCCCTGGTTGCCGATAACCAGGCCGAGATAATTCTTTTCCACTTCGGCTAAGGCCTTGTGAATCATGGTTACAATGTCGGCCCCGATGGAGTTGTTAGGAGAGTGAAATTCCAAGCAGGCTACCCCATCCCCCAAGTCGATGAGGCTGGCGCCGGCATTGCCGAAGATCTCCCGCCCGGCTTGATGGGCCTCCGGAAAGGAAAATGCATAAGGGCTCGGAGTTTTTTCGCGGTAGCCGCTTTCACTGTAGTAAGCCATCCCCCCGTCCCCGAGTTTCCGGTAGAAAGAGTCATAACCTTGAGCGAGGAGTTTCCGGACGAGAGCCGGAACTTGGCCCCCTTCAGCCTGGATGCGCTCCGCCGCAGCCTTGACCCCCAAAGCGTCCCAGGTTTGAAAAGGCCCCAATTCCCAATTGAAACCCCAACGCATACCGTCATCTATGGACACGATCTCATCCGCGATCTCGGGAATCAACTCGGCCGCATAAAGCAACACCGCTTTGAGAACGCCCCAGGCAAAACGAGCCCCCGGATCATCTCCGCTGACCAGCGTCCGGATTTTCTCTGACAGGGTCGCAGCCGCTTTGGCCTTTTCCAGGGCCGGGAAAACGGCCGGACGGGGGAGAGCATAAGTCATCGTCCCGGGGTCAAGGGCCTCCACCACTTTCCCCTGCGGTCCTTTACTCTTTCGGTAGAACCCCTGTTTTGTCTTGTCGCCCAGCCAGCCATTCTGTAACATGCTTTGAATAAATTCCGGCAAAACGAAATTCTCCTTTTCCGCCGGAACATTCTCGGCCACATTGTCGGCCACATGGACAAAGGTATCCAAGCCTACCATGTCCACCGTCCGGAAAGTGGCGCTCTTTGGCCGACCCAAAACAGGCCCCGTCAGGGCGTCAACTTCTTCGACCCGGAGGCCGGAACGCAGCATTTCCTGGAGCGTAACCGCCATGCCGTAGACTCCGATTCGGTTGGCGATAAAATTCGGGGTATCTTTGGCTAGGATCACTCCTTTGCCCAAAACCCGTTCTCCGAATTCCCGCATAAAAGAGAGAACTGCCGCATCTGTCTGCGGACCGGGGATGATTTCCAACAGCTTCATGTAACGGGGCGGATTGAAAAAATGCGTACCCAGGAAATAACGGCCAAAACTCTCCGGCAGCCCCGCCGACATAGCCTTCAATGAAATCCCGGAAGTGTTGGAACTGACGATAGTACCCGGACGCACCCGCTCGGCAACCTTTCTCAGCAGGTCCTGCTTAACCTCCAGCCTTTCCACGACGACTTCGATCACCCAATCCACCTCTTGCAGGCGGTCCAGATCATCGCTGAAATTTCCCACTTCGATCCGCTCGGCAAATTCCGGCACAAACAGGGGGGCCGGGTTCATCTTGACCAGTTTGTCCTTGTTTTCCTGAGCGAAGCGATTCCGCACCCGCCTGTCCGCCAGAGTTAGTCCCGCCGCTTCCTCCGCCGGGGTAAGACCGGGCGGAACAATGTCCAAAAGGATGCTGGGAATTCCGGCGTTAGCCAGGTGAGCCGCAATGGCACTACCCATGACCCCGGATCCCAATACCGCTGCTTTAAGAATCTGCAATGAACTTCCTCCTCTCAAATGATAATAGGCCCTCGCAATAATAGGTTTTAGTAATAGTAAGCTCTTGTAATAATAAGCTCTTGTAATAATAGTGATGATGTTTCAGAGCTTTACCCGAGAAATTAATACCGATTACCTCTGAGCTTGTGCAGCCCGGCAGCTGTCAAAAATAACTTTGACCGAATCCTCCTCTACGCCCTTGCGCCTTCGCCCGCATTCATCTTGCCTGATACGTCCGCTGTCCGTTGCGGATTCGCACCCCGGCCTGCACGCGGACGAGGTTCCCGTGCCAAACCGAGCGCCCCTTCAAAAAGATAAAGCATCTCTTCGGATTCACTCAACAGGCTTCTTTTCGTCCGGGCCATAATCCAATCTGTGGTCGCCTCGTCCAAAGCACCGAAAATCAGCTGCCGGGCAATTCGGACATCCACCGGAGCAAGCTCTCCCCGTTCGATCCCGCTGCGGATCACCTCCTCAATCAATCTGAAATATTCTTTGAGTGGAGCATTGATGGCAGTCCGGATCTTGAGGTCCGACTGTCTGAGTTCGAGCTGAGTCACCTTGGCCAAAGAAAGGTTTTCCTCCATGTTTCTGAAATGGGTCTCGATGATGGTCATTAAGCGGGCCCGCGTCGTCTCCCGGCCTTGAAGCAGGTTGCGGATATCCCGGATGAAATCCCCCATGCGTTCCTGAAAAAGGCGAATAAGGATATCCTCTTTGTTTTTGAAATAGAGATAGATGGTTCCGTCGGCCACTCCCGCGAGGCGGGCTATCTTAGACACCTGGCATTGGTGATAACCCACTTCCGCGAACGCTTCAACGGCCGCGTCGAGAATCCGGCGGAATTTATCCTCACGCTGCGCGGTCAAAATCATCCCTTCCTTTCATTGTTCATTGTTCATTGTTCATTGTTCATTGTTCATTGTTCATTGTTCATTGTTCATTGTTCCTCATCCTTGAGATCCTCATGAATGAATCCTCATTCATTATACCTTAACCTAATCCTTTAGTGAATGAATCGTCATTCATTTCTTGGGGATGCCTTTATTATACCATTGCCCCTAGTCGAAATAAAGGGATAATTTACAACTTACCTATGTTTTTTTTAATTACCTATCCTTTTTTTAATTTCGAAAAACGCTGCTTCAGAAAATCTAAGCCCTGAGTGAGCGCCCGCAGAAAGGCAGCATCGTTGCCCAGTGGCGCTTGCGGATCCCCCCTTGTCACTCCTTCAAATTTGGGCTAAGCTAAGGAGAGCAGTCCGCTTCCGGAAGTTACCCTTAAATTGTACGAGGAGGTTAAACGGTGGATGACCTTCCGCTCGGCTTAAATAAAACTACGACCAGGCGTGAATTTCTACTCAGTGTGGGAAGATTCACATTCCGCCATTGGCTGACTTCTTCGCTCCTGCTCGGCACCGGAGGCGCACTGGCTTGGCACCGGCACCGGGGGACGTCCTCGCCCGAGCAGCCGGAAAGCCCGCACCGGGGGACTGTAAGCGATAATTAAGGCTTAAAGGTACCGATGATCGGAGACTGAGAGCCTCTGGAAACAGGCAACTTTGGTTACCTCCGGCATCTCACACGCGCAAGGAATCTCCCTTGCAAACACGCCGTGTTTCGACTATCCTACGGAAAAGACAAACAGAAACGAGGTCGGAGTTTTAGATGTTTTTTTCTTTCCGCGATCTCTCCTTCGCGGCCGGGAGTCAGGCACCGTTCGTTCTTTCCGCGGCGCTCAAGGCAGGAGAGATCCTGGTCGTACGCGGCCCCTCGGGTGTGGGGAAATCCACCCTGCTGAGGATTTTAGCCCGCTTGCAGCCCGCCTCAGGCGGCACTGCCTACCTGGAGGAACAGCCCTGGCAGGATATTCCCTCTCCAATTTGGCGCGCCTCAGTCCATTACGTCGCGCAAAAACCGGCTCTCTTCGACGGCAGCGTGGCCGACAATTTCGCCAAGCCCTTCTCTCTCCGTACCCTGAGCGGCACTTCTCCGGATCCCGCACGCACTGGGGCCTTGATGGAAACCCTAAAGCTCCCCCCAACCCTCTGGGAGCAGGATGCCCGTACCCTTTCCGGCGGCGAGGCCTCAAGGGTCGCCTTTATCCGTGGCCTATTGATTGAACCTAAAGTTCTCCTTTTGGACGAGCCGACCGCGGCCCTGGATGAAACCTCCCGTACGGCTTTCTATGGCGTACTTGGGGACTGGCTGAAGGGAGCGGGCCGGGCCGCACTCCTGGTCTCGCACACGGACGACTACTTGGATTTACCGGGGCTAAAATTTCTCGACCTGGCGGAGAGCCGACGAAGACCCCTGCCCTAAAACATCCCGCAGTTCAAACCGGGTCGAGCTGCCGCCGCGACCCGCCGAATCTTATATTGACAAAGCTGACCAAGAGGCAGGTCTCCTTTGTCTCCGCCGAGCCTTCAGGCCGCAAGGCCTTTCACCTGACACCAAACTTTCATTTTCCTTTGAGCTTCGAAGGAATCTCCTATATCAAAATGTTTAATGACCAAGGAGTTTTGAACCGTGCAAACCTCAACCTTGCCCATCTCTTACGCCCAACTGACTTTTTCGGTCCTGCTCGTGCTGATTACGGGAGGAATTGCCTCACTTTTGAGACTGGGTCTGCTGAAAAGCCTGGTTTGGGGCACCGTTCGTACTTTTGTCCAACTCACCCTCGTGGGCTATGTCCTCACTTACCTCTTTAAGCTGAACAGTTTCTGGCCGGTTCTTCTGGTCACGCTGCTTATGTCTTTTGTGGCCGCCCGCACAGCGGTAAAACGCACACCGAATGTCCGGAACTACCCGACGCTCCTCGCTTTTGTCTCTTTGCTCGCCAGCACGTATTTGGTTGGCTCGATTGTGACCGGACTCATTATCGCCCCCACTCCCTGGTATTCCCCCCGCATCGTGATTCCCATCTTTGGCATGCTCTTAGGAAATTCCATGAACGGGATCGCCATCTCCCTCGACCGCCTCTATGCGGATGCCAGGGCCAGGGCGGCCGAGATTGAGGCTCTCCTAACCTTCGGGGCCACTCCCTGGGAAGCGATCCAGTCTTCGGTTCGCGAGGCCCTGCGCGCCGGCCTGACCCCGACCATCAACTCCCTTATGGTCGTCGGCATCGTCAGCCTTCCGGGCATGATGACCGGACAGATCCTGGGCGGGGCCGATCCTCTCCAGGCTGTCCGCTATCAAATCGTGGTCATGCTCATGATCGCGGCCGCGGTGGCCATCGGCTGTTTGCTCCTGGTAGGTTTTTCGTTTAAAAAGCTGTTTACGTCAGACGGAGCTTTGCAACCTTTCGTTGGGCAGAGCAGACAGTAAACTTTTAAGCCATGGCCACCTTATCCCGCTTGTCTCCAAATTGCTTAAGCATATGGAGTAAAAAGACGAATCGCTAAATCGTTATTTGAGAGCCCGCTCCAGGATCGCGTAGAGCCTGTTCACCATTTCGCGCGGATCGACGATCAGTCCCGCCGCGATCCTGGCATTTTCGAAAACCTGTTCCGCCGCGGTTTGAGCGAAGGGATCGTTCTGCTCGTGCAGGGCATAGAGGCGTTTGATCAGCGGGTGGTTGCGGTTGATCTCCAAAATTGCGGGACCCACTTGGTTCAAATCCCGGTTCACAAGCTGCATCATGCGCTGCATGCTATAAGTCCCGTAAGGGCTGAGCACGATGGCCGGGCTGTCCGCCAAACGCTTGGAAACGCGAACTTCCGTCACTTTGCTGCCCAAGGCCTCTTTCAGCCAAGCCGTAAGCGCGTTAAGCGCTTCTTCGCTTAAACTCTCCTCCCCCTCGGTCTTCTCTTCCTGACCCGGAAGATCGAGATCGAGTTCCGCTTGGTCGGCCGAAATCAGTTTCTTCCCTTCAAATTCACCCATAAGGCTTAAGACGTAATCCTCGATCGCCTCACGCGTGTAGATGACATCCAGACCTTTGCTCCGGAAGATTTCCAAGTAAGGACCCGCCTCGATGACCTCGCGGCTGGGGCCGTTGACATAGTAGACGGCTTTTTGTTCTTCGGCCATGTTCTGAACATAATCTGAGAGGGAAATGAATTTGCCCGCCTCCGTCTTCATGGACTCGAAGCGCATCAGCTTCACGAGTTCATTGCGGTGGCCGAAATCATTGGCCGCCCCTTCCTTAATGAAGACTCCGAACTTATCGTAAAACTCCTTGTACTTTTCCGGTTCTGACTTGGCCTGTTCGTCCAAAAACTTAAGGAAGCGACCGGTGACCGCTTTGTTAATCTTCTGGACCAAGGCGCTGTCCTGCATGGTTTCCCGCGAAATATTGAGCGGAAGTTCCTCGCTGTCAATTACGCCTTTGACAAAGCGCATCCATTCCGGCAGGATATCCTTGGACTGTTCTTGAATAAGCACCTTTTTGCAGTAGAGGTTGACCCCCGGGTCCAGGCGGCCGAAGCCCCAGTGTTCAAAGTTTTCCTTGGGCACAAATAAGAGAGATTGTAAGGAGATAGGAGCATCGGAACTGAAGTGCAGCCGAAAGAGAGGCTCGTCATAGGCATTGGCAATGTATTTATAAAACTCGTTGTATTCCTCATCCGTAATCTCGTTCTTGTTCTTGGTCCAGAGGGCCTGAACCGTGTTGACCTTTTGGCCGTTGAGGAGAACCGGATAGGGCACAAACCCCGAATACTGCTTGACGATTCTTTTCAGGGTCTCTTCCTTGGCAAAATCCCGGGCATCTTCTTTAAGGTGCAGGATAATTTTGGTGCCCCGCACCAGGTCGGGGGTGTCCTCGACCGTATAACTGCCGCTGCCGTCAGAACTCCAGAGACAGCCCTCGGCCTCGGGACGATAGGAGCGGGTGTAAAGCTCCACTTTGTCGGCCACCATAAAAGCCGAATAAAATCCCACCCCGAACTGGCCGATCAGTTTAAAATCCTGGGTTCCTTCCGCCAGGCGTTTGATAAACTCTTTGGAACCGGAATGGGCAATGGTCCCCAGATTTTCCACCAATTCCTCCCGGTTCATACCGATTCCCGGGTCGGCAACGGTTAGGGTATGGGTTTCCTCGTCCGCCGTCAGAGTAATTTCCAGGGGTAGGTCCCCATCCTTGACGTCAGCCCCAGTGAGTTGAAGGTAACGCACTTTTTCCATGGCGTCCGCGGCATTGGATATAAGCTCGCGCAGGAAAATCTCCTTGTCCGTATAGAGCGAATTGATGACAATATCCAGCAACTGCCGGATTTCCGTTTGAAATTCTTTGGTTTCGACACCGCTGCTCATGGTCAATAACCCCTCACTTCTATTTTTGATTGATGTTCAGCCTCCGCTGAACGGGTACACGGGGACGGCTCGTCCGCCGAGACTATTTTAGCCAAAATTGAACCTCCTGTAAACGGTGCCAACGCTCGCCTCCCACCCGGCCGGCGCAGGCTCGGTTCCGCCTCGGCGGACGAACCCCGACCCCCGTCTTACAAAACCTTCACGGCCTGAAGTGAACGTCGATTTCGACGATTTCCGGTCTGTTCCCCACCCGCAGGGGCGGTCCCCAGGTGCCAAAGCCCGAGGAAACGACGACACGAAAGTCTTCTCTTTCCAGCAGCCCGAAATCATCCGCAAACAGGTGCCGTGTAAGGAGCTGAATAGGAAAGAGCTGACCCTTGTGGGTGTGACCGGAAAGCTGCAGATCAACGCCCGCCCTTTCTGCTTCTTCCAAGTGGCTGGGCTGGTGATCCAGGGCGATCACCGGCAAGGAGAGGTCCAGGCCTTCCAGCAGATTCGCGAGCGGCCGGCGCCCTTGGCCTGTGAAATGCCGCGCGCTCCGATCATCCCGCCCCACGAGATAAAAACTGTCGGCTACTTTAACCGAAGCATCGCGCAGCATATGCACCCCCGCCTCCGCCATATAAGCCAAGGCCTCCCGGACATGCCCGCCCAGATACTCATGATTGCCCAGCACGGCGTAGACTCCGAAAGGAGCCTGCAAGCGGCTGAGGTTCATGCGCATGTCCTGTCGGATCACCCGCTCCACGTTTTCATCGATTACATCCCCGGCCAAAAGGATCAGGTCCGGCTTGAGAGCATTTACTCTCTCCACCAGCGCAGCCAAACGGCCGTTATTCATAATAGCGCCCAAATGAATATCAGAGACAAGGACGATGTGTAATTCCCCCAGGCTTCCGGCTTTTTTGCCGATGGTCAGGTTATAGCGGTTCACAATCGGGTGGCGGGCATTCCACAGGCCGTAGAGAACCAAGCCGAGCACAACGAGAAAGATTGCCCGCCCCAACCACGGCCCCCGTGTCAGGGCATGGGGCAAAAAGTGAAATCCCTCGTTCAGCCCCCGCATCAAATCCACTGCAGCCAATACCCAGAGAGCATAGAACATAATTCCCAGCCAATAAGAACCGATCATGCTGAAGGCGTGACTCACCGCCTCCGGCAAAATCCTTTCCCCTAAACGGCCTGCCAAGTAAGCCATGGCTATGATCCAAAAACCGATCCAATAGACCTTCTCCGGGAGCAAGAGAAAAGAGCTGAAAAAGAGCTGCCAGCCACGCAGGCCCACATAATAGCAAAGACCCGTATACAAGGCAAAACCGATGCCTACGGCAGAATATAGGACAAATCTGGTTCCTTTCAAGTGTTCCGCACACCCCCTATCCGGTAAGACCGGCCCTCTTGCCGGCTGCTCAGCTGACAAACGGGGCCAATTGACCCCTCCCCGCCTTGCGCTTTCAGGGCCGCCGTTACCTCTCTGCTAAGTCAAACCGCCACGGCCGTCTCGCCACGGGCTCCCCTCTTGCCCCAAGATTTTCGTCGACCTCCCGTGCTTCCTGCCCCCACCCCCCGGCACTTCTCATTGGCTTTCCTCCTTGGTCCGGCGGGGCAGGAAATAGATTAAGAACAAACTGGCGAAAGACAGGACCATAACCCCCCAGTAGACCGTGTGGAGAGAAATCGTCAAACCCCTCTGCAGCACTCGCAGCATTTCGGCGGACAGGGATTGCCTTTTCTGGGGATCTAAAAGGGCATTCACGACATCCAGATTGAGCGGTGCCCCTTGGCCCGCCGGAATGTGCCTGAGATAAGCGGTCATCCGATTATTCAAAACCCCGCCCAGGAGGGCAGCTCCCACAGTGTTGCCCAAAATTCCGGTGAACATGTTGGCCGCCGTAGCGGCTCCGCGCATCTCCCAAGCCACACTGCTCTGAACCGCCACGATAAAGACGGTGCGTGCCAATCCCATACCCACACCGACCAAGAAAGAACCGCCGGCGGCCCAGAACCAGCCGCGACTCGGTTGCAGAGTGACAAAAAAAACGGACCCGATGACGAGCCATAGGCCTCCGCCGAGGGCCGTCCTCCGATAGCCCAGCCGCAAAATCATGCGTCCGGCCACCGTGGCGGACAAGGTCCAGCCTATGGACATGACGGCCAGGGCAAAACCGGCGACAATGGGAGTTTTATTCATGACTCCTTGGACGAAAGTCGGCAGAAAAGTGTCGATCCCGACCAGCACGATCCCCGTCGTCAAAGAGGCCAAATTAGCCACCGTAATCAGGCGGTCGTGCCAGATTTCCAAGGGCATGACCGGCTCCGTCGCTCTTTTCTCCCTGACGACAAAAAGCAAGCTTCCCGCCGCGAAAACCGCCAAAAGCCCCAGAACAGGCGCCGATCCCCAGGGCCAGACCGTCCCGGCCTGGATCAAAACCACCATTAGGGCACTGATCGCAACAAAGATCAATCCCGATCCGAGGTAGTCGACCTTATGTGCGCGCTGGGTCACAGTTTCCCGGAAAAAGAGGATGATGCCCAGCGCGGAGAGAAGACCGACGGGAATGTTTATCCAAAAGACCCAAGACCAGCGGGCATACTGGACGAACAGCCCGCCCACGGCCGGCCCGATAATCGAGGCAAAGCCCCAGACGCCGGAAAGGTAGCCCTGGACCTGAGCCCGTTCCTCGAGATTGTAAATGTCCCCGACTATCGTTGTGGCGATCGGCTGCACCGCCCCCGCCCCCACTCCTTGGATCAAGCGGTAAAAGATAAGCTGATTCATACTGGTCGCCAGACCGCAAAGGGTGGAACCGGCGAGAAATACCACCACACCCAAGACGAAGACGGGCTTGCGGCCGTACAAGTCCGCCAGTTTGCCGTAAATAGGAATGGTAACGGTTTGCGCCAGGAGAAAGGCCGAAAAAACCCAGCTGAAGAGGGTAAAACCGCCCAAGTCCCCGACGATGCTCGGCATGGCCGTAGCCACAATCGTTCCTTCCACCGCGGCCATAAACATAGCCAGCATCACGCTGACCAGCACAAATACCCTCACCGTTTCTCTCTTAAACAACTCTCCACTCCTTTCACGGGACCTGACAACGAATCCCGCCGGCCCTGACAACGAGTCCCCCCTTAGGGCCGCTTTTTCTTTTGCCCTGGAACGGCAGGGCCCCAAGACCGCAAATCGCGCCGGGGCGGCCGGCTCCCGCTTTCCGCCTTGCTTCTCAAAGCGGTCCGGTAAAGCTGTTCTTTCTTACCCCTATTCTTATTTTACCCCTGTTCTTGGCCCGTCAGCAGTTCCCCTACAGCCCGTGCGATCCTGCTCAACCCTTCTTGCAAAGTTACGCGCGGACAGGCGATGTTCATGCGGGCAAAACCCGCCCCACCCGGCCCGAAGGTGTACCCGGCATTGAGCGCCACCCGGGCCGACTTGAGCAGAAACTCCTGCAGAGCCTCCGCTTCCAACCCTAAAGCCCGGAAATCAAGCCAAACGAGATATGTCCCCTCCGGCCGGACCACCTTGACCTGAGGCACCTTGTCGGCAAGATAGTCTGTCAAAAACCCGAGATTCTCCGCCAGGTAGAGCATGAGCTTGTCGAGCCATTCTCCCCCCTGCCGGTAGGCCGCTTCCAAAGCGGTCAGGCCGAAGACATTGGGATGATGAATGCCGTTTCGCTCCATCACCTTCCGGAAAGCCTGGCGCCGGCCGGGATCGGGAATGATGAGATTCGAAGTCTGCAGACCCGCGAGATTAAAGGTCTTACTCGGGGCCGTACAGACGACAGCCTGCTGCGCCGCTTTTTCTGACAAGGTGCCGTAAGCGACATGCTCCTTCCCGGGATAAATCAGGTCACTGTGAATCTCGTCCGCAATGACGCTTACCCCATAAGCCTGACACAGTTGGGCCAGGGCCTCCAACTCGGCCCGCTCCCACACCCGGCCCACAGGATTATGCGGACTGCAGAGAATGAGCATTTGGGCACCGGCCGCAAATTCCTTCTCCAGTCCCGTCATATCCATGACATAGCGGCCCTCCTCCCATTTCAGAGGGTTATGGACCGGCTCACAGCCATTGTTTTCTATGGCTCTCTGAAAAGGCGGATAGATCGGAGGCTGGATCACCACTTTGGCTCCCGGCCGGGCCAGAGCCCGGATCAGCCAGTTCAGGGCCGGAACCACGCCCGGACTGAACACGATCCAGTCCTTTTCGATACTCCAGCCGTGCCGCTTGGACATCCACTCCCGGACCGCTTCGTAATACCCCGCCATACTCTCGCTGTAACCGTAAATGCCGTGCTCAGCCCGGCGCGTCAAAGCGTCGATCACCGCCTGCGGCGCCAAGAAATCCATGTCAGCCACCCACATCGGCAAGACATCTTTGGCTCCAAAGGTCTCTTCGTTAAAATCCCACTTAACAGAACTCGTATGCCTGCGTTCCACCACTCGATCAAATTCCCTGTCCACCCATTTGCCCCCTTTCGCGCCCGCTTGTCGTTCACGGGCCGCCCCGCCCGCTCATTTGTCGCCGACAGGAAGAGCCCTCAGAACTTTTTCTGAGAGCTCCCTGAGCACCGCCGGCACTCTCTGAAGTGTACTCAAAAAGCACTCCCTAAACCGTGCTTGAAAAGGCTTTGCCACCCTGCCCGCGCGCTCCCCGCTTGGGGAAGCGGGCTCCTAATCCGAACTCACGCCAACTCTTCCGCAATTTTGCGGCCGAAGGCCCGACAGTCTTCTAACACAGCTTCATCCGGAACCCAGGTGATTCTCAGGCCGTCCGACAAAAGCGCAATTCCCGCCTTTTCCAGTTCACCGTTGATCAGTTTTACGGCTTCGCCGCTCCAGCCATAACTCCCGAAAGCAGCCCCTTTCTTGTTTTTGAGGCCGAGGCCTTTAATCATCTCCAAGATTCCCGCCACTGAGAAAAGCACTCCCTTATTGATGGTGGGTGAGCCGACGAGGACCGCCCGCGATTTAAATACCTCGCTCAAGATATCGTTTTTGTCGGAACGGGCCGAATTAAAAAGTTTAACCGTTATGTCACTGTTGACCTTTTGAATCCCGGCCGCGATAGCCTCGGCCATCTTCCGCGTGCTGTTCCACATCGTGTCATAAATAATGGTGATTTGGTTCTCCTGGTAATTCTGTGCCCACTCCAGATATTTGTGTACAATCTGGAGCGGATTGTCACGCCAAATAATCCCGTGGCTGGGGCAAATCATGTTGAGCGGAAGACCGAGCTTCACGACTTCGTTCACTTTATTCTCCACCAGCTTGCTGAAAGGAGTCAAAATGTTGGCGTAGTACTTCAGGGCTTCGGCGTAGAGAGCCGCTTGGTCCACCTTGTCGTTGAACATGAGCTCCGATGCAAAATGCTGTCCAAAAGCATCATTGCTGAAAAGAATGGCATCCTCTGTCAAATAGGAAAACATCGTGTCCGGCCAATGCAACATCCTCGCCTCAATAAAAACGAGTTCCTTTTTGCCTAAACTGAGGCGGTCCCCCGTCTTCACCGGGACGAAATTCCAATCTTCATGGTAGTGCCCTTTTAACTCTTTCACCGCATTGGCCGTACAGTAAATGGGCGTCTGCGGAATTTCTTTCATGAGGGCCGGCAGGGCGCCGCTGTGATCCCCTTCGACATGGTTCATGACGATATAATCGATGTCCTCTAAAGGGATTTCCTTTCTCAAGTTCCGAATGAACTCCTCCGTGAAAGGCTGCCAAACAGTATCCAGCAAGACTGTCTTCTCATCCCTGACCAGATAGGAATTGTAAGAAGATCCCCTGTGCGTGGATAGTTCCTCCCCATGGAAAGTCCTCAGTTCCCAATCAATTTTTCCGACCCAGGTCACATTATCGTTAATGCAAAATCCCATATCGATTCTCCTTTCGGTAATTCGTTTTCCGCCACAACAAAACAGGCGCCCCGCCCGGGTGCCTTTAAGACTTCGGCCTACCGTTGCCGTGAACGGGATGCCTCCGTCCATCTCGAAGGTGCCTCCAGGCAATGAGCGGATGCCTCAAGGCCATACGCGGGCCAGAATAGCGCATGACAAAACGGATTTGCTCACGCATCTGCGGGCTGTAACAATGAACAGAACAGTTGGCACAGGTCGGTTTTTCACTGCCAAAACGGCAATGCTCAATACGCCGGAAGGCATAATCCAAAAGTTTCCTGCAATCCGGGCAGAGACCGTCCCGGGTGTGATGCACCCGGCGGCAGTAAAGCCCGATCATCAGCTCGACCGTTTTCTTTTCCCTTTCCAGCCGATTTTCTTTCGCCGCCAAAGCCTTACTCCCAAAACCCTACTCTTAGTTACCCCGCTTCTGTTCAGCCAGGACTTTACTCAGCATCCGGCCGCCCTTTCCCCAGTTGTCCATTTCATTTTCCTTAATCAGAACCAAAAAGGCCTCGGGTGGGATCCCTAAGGTCGCACTGGCGACTTCCGTAAACCCGGCAATCAGCGTTTCCTTTTGGGCCTGATCCATTTTTCCTGCTTCCATCTTGATAAACGGCACAGAAAATTCCCCCTTTATCTTTAGCATTACCCAATTTCGCATCACCGAATGCTTTGCGCAGAGGCCCCCGGCTTCAGACATGGGGACGAAGCGCGGTTTCTGCTTCATAACCCCGGCCGTCGGCCCGCTGCAGTATCCTCATGTGTTCGTACGGGACACCCTGCGCTCTTCGCTTCCCACTCAAGTCCTTAATAGCGAGCTACCCAGGATTCCGTAGTGCTACCCGGCGCACCCGGTTGCCGACATATTCGCCCCTGGGTATTTCAGCCTTAACAATAGCCACGGGGTAGTTGACCGGCACGGCCGAATCTCTGCCTCGGGAAGGAAGGGAGCGGGGTTCAAGGAGATTATAGCACGGACAGGCCCGTATTGCATCTTTTTACCACCGGATTTCCTCATACTTCCTGGCGCATTTTTTTCCTATTCGGCAGGAGGTTGTCCCTTTGTGTCGAATACAAATACATAACACCTGGGCCCTTATTCAAAGTTGTCTCTTCATTGTCTCTTCGCTGGTTTACCTGTTCGGGACTTGACTGTATCATGTTATCTTTTGCACACTCCGCTCTGGTTTAAAAATCAGCCGGTGTGGGTTAAAAATTTTTCTAGATTTGGGAGGAATCCGATGCATTTACCAAAAAAAACGTTCTCTGCACAGACCCTTTCCGCAAAAAACTTTTTAGCGAAAAACGTTTGCGCAAAAACCCTTCCCTTGAAAAAGACAGCTTTGCTGTTCTGTTCCGCCCTGCTAACGCTCTCTCCGGCAGCGGCCAACGCCGCCACTTTACAACAACAGTTGCACAATTATCAGGCCCAGGTCAATCAATACAACGGGCAGCTCTCCGCCCAGAAACAGCAGGAAACCACCG
Organism: Acididesulfobacillus acetoxydans; assembly: GCF_902729405.1. Classification (GTDB taxonomy): domain Bacteria; phylum Bacillota; class Desulfitobacteriia; order Desulfitobacteriales; family Desulfitobacteriaceae; genus Acididesulfobacillus; species Acididesulfobacillus acetoxydans. The sequence goes on along the minus strand of NZ_LR746496.1, from coordinate 2,498,231 downwards.
CCACCCACAAACTGTTGGCCCTGCGGCAATCCGTCCAGTCTTTGCGAACCAGTATTGACCGCTACCAAAAGGATTTAGCGCAACGGCAGCAAGCGCTCACTGAGCTGACTGCTCAGGAGGCCCAACTTGAAAACGAACGCAACCGGCGGGCCGCCGAGCTGGCGGGCTTCGTCCGTGACCAATATGAGGCGGGCCCGGCCACCTACCTCAACGTGCTCTTCCAAGCGACCAGTTTGTCTGATTTCTTAGATCGCTGGCAGACCGTCCAGGGCATCGTTCATGGCTACGACGCCCTGCAGCAGCAGGTTCAAGCTTTGACTCAAGCCGTCGACCAGAAGAAAGCCGCGGTCCAGCAAGAGGCTTCCTCTCTCCGCAACGAACTTGCTGCCAAACAACAGACCCAATCTTCCTTGCAAGCCGCTGTAGCTCAACAACAAAGCGTGCTGGACCAGCTCTCCGCCAAGGAAAAAACCACGGTGGCTGCGGCTGCGGATGCTCAAACACACGCCGACAACGTCCAGCGCCTGATTCGGGAACAGGAACTGGAGGCGGCCCTGGCTGCCGCCGGGCGCGCGGCGGGGATCAACCCCACCTCCGGTACGGGAACGTCCGCCCCGGTTAAGATGTCCGGCAACGTGCAAAGCCTGCTCGGTTATGCCGCCCAGTACCTGGGAACACCCTACGTCTGGGGAGGAACCAGTCCTCATCCCGGCTTTGATTGTTCGGGTTTCGTCCAGTATGTCTACGCACATTTTGGTGTTCCACTCTACCGAACTTCGGAATCCCAGTTTACTGAAGGTGAACCGGTCGCACTTTCCAACCTGCAACCGGGAGATTTGGTTTTCTACCGTACCTATGCTCCGGATGCTTCTCACGTCGGCATCTACGTCGGCAACCACACCATGATTGACTCCGCCGCTTATGGCGTCGCTTATGATGACATGAACAATTCCTACTGGACCGCGCGCTATCTGGGAGCCAGGCGAGTCATCACCAAATAGGGAAGCCGCCCGCCGGGCCCCGTTTAGGGATCAGGTCAAAAGACGTCAAAAGACGAGGGGATACCACCCTCGCCTTTTCATGTGGCCGCTGTCCATCAACAGGCATGCGGTGCAGACCTAATCTCCGATAACCTTTGTCACGCTCCGGCGGTACCGCCTTTACTTGCCGACCTCCCCGCCACGCCCGCGCTTGCTTAGGGCGTTGAGGTAAGCCTTTGCGCTTGCCTCCAGAATATCTGTGCTAATCCCTTTGCCGACAACCAAGCTGCCGTCGGGGTAACGAAGTTTGACCGTAGCATCGCCCAAAGCCTCGCTCCCCCGGGTGACGGACTTGAGTGTATAGTCCTCCAAAACGGCCGGGACACCTACTATCCGGTCAATGGCGCTGAAGAGGGCATTGACCGGTCCGTTGGCGACGGCCGCGTCGGTTTGAACCTCCCCTGCGAGGTCCAAGGTCACCGTAGCTGTGGCCGTATCGACACCCGACGTGGCAATCGACATGTGCTGCAGAAGAATCCCTTGTGGACCCGCGCCGGCATCACCCATCAAAGCATACAAATCCTGGTCAAAGACTTCTTTTTTCCGATCCGCCAACTCTAAAAAACTGTGGTAAACAGAGTCCAATTCCTCCCCGGCTACGTCATAGCCCAACTCCTGCAGCCTGTGCTGCAGGGCATGCCGCCCCGAACGCGCACTTAAACTGATGGTGTTTTCCGGAACCCCAATCGTTTCCGGCCGGATGATTTCGTAAGTTTCCCTGTCTTTCAGTACCCCGTCCTGATGAATGCCTGAGGCGTGCATAAAGGCATTGGCACCCACAATCGCTTTGTGGTCCGGTACCGGCACCCCGGTGATGCGGGAGACCAAGCGGCTGGTCGCCGCAATCTCTTTCGGACGGATACCGCTTTGGATGCCATACTCGTCACGCCGGGTATAGATGGCCATAATGACTTCCTCCAGAGAAGTATTCCCGGCCCTCTCTCCGATCCCGTTGATCGTGCCTTCGACTTGGCCGGCTCCGGCTATAATGCCCGCCAGGGAATTGGCCGTGGCCATACCTAAATCGTTATGGCAGTGGACACTGATCGTCACCTGATCGATATCTTTTACATTTTCCTTGACAAAAGAGATAAGCTTGCCATATTCCCAGGGATTGGCATAGCCAACCGTGTCCGGGATATTCACGACAGTGGCACCGGCCTGGATGGCCGCCTCCAGAACATGCACCAGGAAATTCGGGTCAGCCCGGAAACCGTCCTCGGCATAAAATTCGACATCGTCCACGAACTTCTTGGCATATTTCACTGCCGCAGCCGTTCGTTCAACCACCTGCTCCGGTGTGAGCATCAACTTCTTGGCCATGTGCACTGGGGAGACCCCTATGCCGGTATGGATCCGGGGGTGTTCCGCCGCGCGCAGCGCCTGCGCGCACAGGTCGATATCCTGTTCCACGGCCCGCGTCAGACCGCAGATGGCCACTCCTTTCATCTGCCGGGCAATTGTGGCGACAGATTCGAAATCCCCGGGCGAGGAAGCCGGAAACCCGGCCTCTATGATGTCGATACCCAGGAGAACCAGTTGCCGGGCGATCTCCAACTTCTCCTCAACATTTAAGGTGATCCCCAAAGACTGTTCCCCATCCCTTAAAGTCGTGTCAAAAACCCGGAGCCTACGCATCTGCCATTCCTCCTCAACTTATACTTTTTCCCGGCACAACAAAACCCCCCGTCTCTCACTTGAGACGAAGGGCTATTTCGCGGTACCACTCAATTAAACGGCTAAGCCGTTCCCTCTGCAGATACGGGATCGCTCCGAGTCCTACCTGTGCCGGGCGGCCGTCAAACGGCACCGCCTAGTACCCTGCTCCCCGGTAAGTCAATCACCCAAACCCGGTTCGCGTCCGATATCCCCTTCCTTCTAACGGCGGAAGCTCCGTCTGAGCCTACTGGCACCCAGTGACGACATTCCGGCGGAGTTACGGTCACCCGCAAAATCCCGATCCGCAATCGCCCTGACGCGTTGGGTCAGCTACTCAAGGGAGAGTTCTACTTCCACGCCACCACTGCCTTGCACCATCCGCCAGCTCTCTGCCGTGGCTGAAGAGGTGTACTGGTCCCTCTCATCGTCTTTCTCTTCTATTCAGTTCGGTTCATCCAGTCGGTTTGGTCGGTCGTGTCAGTTCGGTTGGTTCTACGGGTTCGGTTGGTTCTACGGGTTCGGTTCGTCTTGCCTTTTATTCTGGCATTGACCAAAGGCTTTTGTCAAGTAGTAAACGCAGCCTTAAAAAATCTTTTCCCGATTTCACTTCGCTGAGGTGGGCAAAGTCACGCTGTCGCCTGTGAGAAAACTGTGTCTTTCCCGTGATTTTTTCAAGAAGAGGATCTGCGCGGGAGGTGCGTCGTCTGCGGACCCGCCGCAGCAAGGTCTTTTGCCTTGACGGGACACACCCGGCTTTGAACAACCCAGACGGTACCTGGGGACAGGTGTGTGAATTGAGAATGAATGAGTCTTATGGTATCTTTTTCATGTGCCGCTTAATCCACTTTTTCTTGTCTGACCCGCTTAGGAGCACAAGCCGTAAATTGAGTTTAGTATACTGAACACGCGCCGTCCATCAAGTTTGGCGCTGCAGGCACTGAATTAAAAACGATTCGGAGAACAAAAACGATGAATGTGGCATTCTTTCTTATTCCGAAAAAAGATGTGGTTTTCCTTAAATATCATTCTACCATGCGTCAAGCCCTCGAACGCATGGAATACCACAGTTATTCCGCCGTGCCCGTGATTGACGCGGAAGGACGCTATACGGGAACCCTTACTGAAGGGGACCTCCTCTGGAAAATGAAAAACACACCCGGCCTTTCTTTTGCCGACACGGAACATATCCCGCTGGCCGATATCCCTCAACACACTGTGAATACTCCCGTGCTCATCGACGCCCAAATGGAAGACTTGATCGCCCGCGCGGCTTCCCAGAATTTCGTACCCGTCGTGGACGACAAAGGGATTTTCATTGGCATCGTGAGGCGGCGTGAGCTGATCGAGTTCTGCGCCAAGACTTTTTCCAACCCATCCGGGGAACTTTAACCAAAAGGCTTGGCCCCCTGCCCCTGGTGTCAGCCCGGTTCCGGACTGGTTTCAGCCGTGGAAGAAATTCAGCGGAAGGGAAAGCTCAAAAACGCAGAAGAAGCCCATGCCGGGCGGTTGCCGGTCGCTTTGTGCCGGAACCCCCGCTTCCCCTCTGACATATTATGGATTAAGTTGAGAACCATTGAGAGAGGGTGAAATTCGGTGGGCTTCTACACCGGCAGACCGTATCGAACACAGGGGCCGCCTTCTTACGGAACCCCATCCCGGCAGCCTGTTTCCTGTCAGGCCCAGCCGCCCTGCCCCCGTCCTTCCCTCTCCGGTTTTCTCTGGCTGGTGCAATTTTACTGGCTTTTTTGGCTGGCTCTCTCCTTCCTGGTCTCTTTTGCTTTGAGCAATGCCTTTTGGGGGGGACTTTAGGATGACCTCCTTGCCCAGCTCTTATTTCGGCCTTTTCTACCCCTACAACATCTTCATCGCCATCGTCCTCGTCATTCTCTTTCGTATCCTCATTTGGCTGTATTTTCCGCCCAAGGAACCTACCCAAAGTTAAGTTCCCGCCGTAACCCGGGGAAACAAAATACAAAAGAGACAAAGACCCCCCCAAAAGTTAAGTTCCCGTCTCAGGAAAGGAGGATACGATGGAACAGGCAGCGACTCAGACCCCCCCGGTGTTTTCCCCGGGCGAGCTTCCCGCCGGCCTCAAGGACAGGCTAAAACAACTGCCGGATCCTGTCAACTATCTCTCCACCGCCATGGAAATATTCGTTCCGGTCGCTAAGGATGGGTCGATTACCATGCTCGGGCTCTGGTTTGATGCCGTCGGTCTCTTGCATATTTATGTACAACAAGCCATCGTTCCCGATAACATTTTCACGCAAGTCAGAATCATTACCCTGAGGCTGCCCATCGCCCTCGGCTTTACGGTCTTCAACCTGGGCCTGGCCCTTTTCTTTGTCCGGGCTTTCGTCCTCGGTTTCCGGGCCGCGGTCAGCGACACCGCCCACAAATTTCAAGAGTTTATGGGCAAAGAAAAACCGACTCCGACCCAATTTTGATAAACCGTTAAGAGGCCGGAACACGATACTATGGCTCTGAGACCGGTCGCGGCAACAGACACCGGCGCCGTGTTCATCCCGGCAGGGGCAAAGGAGGAACTACTCTATGGCCGGTTACATCGGTTACGCACTTCCCTTTTCCTATGTGGGTCCCGCCCTGGCCTTCACCGCCTTCGCAATCACGGTTCTGGTGATCACCGGTCTGCGGGATATTTTGAACCGCGGACAGGTTCCCCGGTAGGACGCGGCCCTCCGAAGATCCCCTCCCGGGTCCCGCGCGTCTTCGGCACGCACGGGTCTTCCATGCCTCCGGGAGTCTTCCGTACCTCTTCAGTCGTCAACAGCGAGTTTCACGCCCGCAAGCCGCCCCCGGGCTTGGGGTCTGCTCCCGGCGCGGTTTGAGGGTCGACGCGCCCCGGCACGCCCCGGGGACACGGGCGGAGTGCGGAAAGTCCTGCCTTTCCGGGCTTTATCCAAAGCGTAAGACTCCCACTTCCGCAAGTGGAAGGGAGTTCCACGTACCCCGCTTCGGTGGGGGGCTGAACGAGTTTACTCTTGACGCTTCCAGATGGTCCTGGCCACCGCCAACTCTCTTAGCGTGTCAGCGTCTTCGATGGAGTGAAGATAAGCCTGTCCGCCCTCCGGCAAGGCCGAAGCCCCTTCCGCCCCCGGTTCAAGCGCCAGAGTGTCCACCCGAACCCGGCCGCCATATCCGACCTCTTTCCGGTATTCTATTTCCAAGGACTGAAGCTCCGCTAAGTCATAAGTTTGCTCCGGGACAGATTCGAGCAGCCATTGGACATATTGGGCATTGTTAACGTGATGGTAACCGTCGAGGTCGGACCTCCGTACTGCGAAAATCCGCTTCCCGGATGTGGTAAGATTCCATTCCCCTTGCCGAACCGGCAAGGCGGCAAAATCATGCTCCACTGCCCTCTCGGGATCCAAACCGTAAGCTCTGGCAAACCCCTCCGGGATACGGAGGGGTCTCTTTTTTTCGACACTGAGATAGATCCAGCGGGAAGTGGCGCGCGCCATCCGTGTATTATCCCGCCCCCGCACGATAAATTCCCGCGTGGCGTAAAACCGGTCGAAGGCGGCGGGCCAAGTCTCTACGGATACTTTTTCATCCCAAACAGGATAACGTTCCACCACAATATACCAGCGGTTGAGGACCCAGCCCACTCCCCGTCCTTCAAGTTCTTGCAGGCTGCAGCCTGCCGCCCCGGAATGGGAAACCGCCGCCTCTTCCAAGTAGTGCAACAAAACGACCGGCCCCGCCTGGCGCCGTGCGTTCAGTTCATAAAAGCGCGGTGCAAACTCCGTTGCAAAATGACGAACCGTACTGCCCTCCAAAATTCCGCCCTCCCAACAATCTTCATATTTCCTTCATATTGTCTTTATTAAATATAAACAGGGGCCGACTAAGATCTCTTTCAGAACGCTTTAACACACTATAACGCGAAGGTTAAAAAAGATAAAGAGGAGGAGACAGACCGTGGACAAAGGTTTGGACGAAAATGCCGATCAGCGCTTCGACAAAAATGCGGATAGCAATTTGGCTGAAAACACGAATGAACACTTGGGCCGGAACTCGGACAAAAGTCCTGACCGGAACGCGGGCAAAAGCTTGGCGAAAAGCGCAGGCGAAAACCTGTCCGGTGACAGGGGAGACAGTTCAGGCAAAGATTCCTCGGGTATTCCGGTCACACGCAGGCGCTTTTTAGGTTTGGGAGTAGGCTCCGTCGCCGGAGTAGTCGCTTTGGGCTATGTCGGCCTGGCTTTCGACTTCCTCAATCCCCCGCCGGCCAATGCCGATCCGCTGCAAGAGGTGGGTCAGACCGGGGACTTCAAGGTGAATGAACCGCGCTTAGTCACATACAAAGGAAACGGAATCGAACAAGGGGTCTATGTCATTAACTTTGGGGCAGAAGGCTGGTTGGCTTTGGATTTTCATTGCACCCACCTGCAGTGTGCCGTGAACTGGGTTGGGTCTGTCAATAAATTTATGTGTCCTTGCCACGGAGGAGTATACGATATCCGGGGTCATGTCCTCTCCGGCCCGCCACCGAGACCTCTCTATCACCGAGTCCTTAAAATCCAGGGTAATTCCGTAATGGTTGGGGGGCGTCAGGCATGAAAGGTTGGCTCGATGAACGCCTGCATACATCGTCCCTGCTTCAGGCTCTTTTTGCCCACCCCGTACCCAAACGCAGTAACTTTTTGGACTACTTGGGCTTTGCCACTTTCTTTGCCTTCATTAACCAGGCGGTGACCGGGATCTTATTGGCCACGGTCTATCATCCGTCGGCCAGCGGTGCTTATGCCAGCATTCAAACATTGCAAAATTCTGTCGCCGGTCATTTTGTCCGCTCTCTCCATTCCTGGGGAGCGAACTTCATGGTCGTTCTGGTCGGGCTGCATTTATTGCGTGTCTTTTTCGCGGCGGCCTACAAACGTCCTCGGGAGTTGACCTGGGTCATGGGCGGGATCTTACTGATCGCCACTCTGGGCTTAGCTTTTACCGGATATCTGCTCCCCTGGGACCAAAAAGGGTACTGGGCGACCACGGTGGGCACGGCCATGGCCGGCTACGTTCCGATCGTGGGGGACTTTCTCGTGCGCCTTTTGCGGGACGGCACCCAGGTGACGGGGGCCACGTTGACCCGCTTCTACTCCGTCCACATGCTCGTCTTGCCCGCCCTCTTGCTCCTGGCTTTCCTGCCTCATTTCTTCTTCGTTTTGAGACAGGGGATGGCTTCCACCGACGAACTCCGGGAAGCCGAAGCGCGCGGAGAAGATGTCCGCAAAATCTCCCGGCCCTTCTGGCCGGATGTAGCGCTGCGCATGGCCGCATTCGTTCTTCTGGTGGGCGCGGCCCTGTGGCTGCTCGCCTTTCTCTATCCCAAAGGCCTGGGCGCGGCAGCCGACCCGTTAAACAAAGCGCATTTCACGCCGGAACCGGCTTGGTATTTCTTTGGCATTTACCAACTTCTTAAATATTTTCCCGGCAAGCTTGACGGCCTGGCCATGGTCGGACTGCCGCTTATCGGAATCGTCATCCTCTTTTCCCTGCCCTGGCTCGACCGCAATTCCAGCCGCCGGGCAAAACGGCGTCCTCTGGCTCTCGGCCTGGCGGGGATTCTGGTGCTGGGATTGGGTTTTCTCACCTATCAAGGGATGAACTCTGTCCCCAAAGCTTTGGCCGGCACCGGGATCATCGCTCAGCCCAGTTACAGTAAAGATATTCAACCGATTCTCCATAACAGTTGTCTTCAGTGTCACGCCAACATTGCCACCTATTCCGGAACATTGAAACGCGTTACGCCGGGAAATCCCCAAGCAAGCCTCCTTTATCAGCACATCACCGGCAGTGTGCAGCCGCAAATGCCCTTCGGACAACCACCATTGCCCAAGACTCAGATCCAGACCATCAAGAACTGGATCCGGGAAGGGGCCAAGAATAACTGATTCCGCCGTCTCACGGCGGTGAGCGGGAAGCCGGGATTGCCAAACGGATATCCCGGCCTCCGCGTTTTAGAGCCGGAAACGTCCCCATGTTTCCTTCGCCGGAACGTTCTTATCGTCTGCCGGTACTGCCAGAACGGTATAGGGCGGGGGGGATTCAGTGGGCAACGTCCTCCGGAGCTTCCGTCGCTCTCTTCCTTATGACCCGGATAACGAAACCCTATAGAGCTTTTGTTGTCCTCTTCCTTTCCAAGCGCTACAATAAACCTGAGAACAGCTTGAAGGAGGACATGACTATGGTTCCTTACCGAGTCGTCGTACACGTCGATGAGATGGCCTGCTGGCCCCTCGCTCTGACCAATCTGCGCAATTTGCTCAACGATGTCGGCCGGGAGAGCCTGCGGGCGGAACTGGTAGCCAACGGCCCCGCCGTAGCCTTTTATGCCGATCTTCCGGAAACCGTGGAGAAATTCCCCTCCAGTTGGCAAGAAGGCTTTTACAGGGAATTGATCGGGGAGATGAGCGGGCTCCACAGCCAGAACGTGCAGTTCATCGCCTGCGCCAACGCCTTAAGAGCCAATCATCTGGATCCCGCCCGACTCCTGCCCTTGGTGCAGGTCGTACCCGCCGGTATCACCGAAATCGTCCGCAAACAACATGAAGGCTACGCCTATGTCAAACCCTGAAGTCGAGCCTGTCATCCTGACCGGTCAAAGCCGGACGCACCTGGAGAACTTGGAACCCTTGAGCCGCAAAGTGTTCCTCCCCTTATCCGGGCCGACACCCCGGGACAACCGGGCCATTGCGGACCGAATCCGGCAGGCGCTGGCCCCGGACTACGGCCGGGTAGCCTTCCCGCTCTCCCTCATGGCGGAGCTTCCCGGCCTCTGGCTGCTGAATAACGCCCGGGGGCCGCTCACGGTAACCCTGGCGGAGACAGAAAACAGCTGGCGTATAATGGATATCGAAGCGGGGGACACCCGGCGGAACCACCTGGGGCTCGCCATCGACATCGGCACCACCACCGTCGTCGTCTATCTCGTCGATCTGGCGAGCGGAGAAATCCTGCGGCACGCCCCCGACTATAATGGCCAGGTTCCCCTGGGAGAAGACATCCTAAGCCGCATCCGCTCTGCCGCCGAAGCGGAGGGGCTGGAAAACCTGAGGCAAGCGGTCTTAGGAACTCTCAACCGTTTGATCAGACGTCTTTCTCCTGCCCCCGGGGACACGCGCGCCATCAGCGCCATTGCGATCGGGGCCAACACGACTATGGTCCATCTCTTGCTTGGGCTGAACCCCGCCTCTATCGCCAAAGTACCCTACACCCCGGTGGTCAATAACCCGGGAATCTTAACCGCCGCAGAAATCGGGCTTGAGGTACACCCTTTGGCCCCGGTTTACTGTCTGCCCAGCGTGGGCAGCTTTCTGGGCGGGGATGTGGTGGCCGGAATTCTTGTCAGCGGTCTGCACCGTCAAACGGAAGTTTCCCTTTTTGTCGATATTGGCACGAACGGCGAGATCGTTCTGGGGTGTGCGGACTGGTTGGCGGCCTGTGCCGGGGCGGCCGGACCTGCCCTGGAAGGAGGAGTAACCACTTTCGGCATGCGAGCCGAACCCGGGGCCATCGACCGCGTCTCTATTCTGCCCGGCGGCAGTCCACAAGTCGAATTCTCAACCATCGGTAATATTCCGGCCCGGGGCATTTGCGGTTCCGGACTGGTGGACACGCTCGCCGAGCTCTTTCTGCATGGCCTCGTCGACCGCAGGGCTCACTTGCTCAACGGGCAGGAACAATTCCTCCTCGTGCCGAGGGCGGAAACGGATCCCGCACTCGACCGGGACATCGCGGTTAGCCAGGCAGACATTGACAATCTCATGGCAACCAAGGGAGCGGTGAATGCCGCCATCGACCTCTTGCTCGAAAATGTGGGCTGCTCCTGGCAGGAGATTCATCACTTCTATGCGGCCGGGGCTTTCGGCCAATATCTTCCGGTCGAGTCCGCCATCGCCATCGGCTTGTATCCGGACCTTCCCCGCGCCGCCATTATCCGTCTGGGCAACAGTTCGGGCGAAGGGGCGCGACAGGCACTCCTCTCCCGTGCCAAGCGTTTGGAAGCGGAAGCCATCTGCAGCAAACTCACCTATTTCGAGTTGAACGCGGAGCCCGCCTTCATGGACAAATTTCGCAGCAGCAAATTTCTTCCTCATACGGATCTTGCCCGCTATCCTAGCGTGGAAAAACGTTTGGCGGATCAAAAATCCTCAGAGCTGTAAGCGGGTCCGTCGGCTGACAGAACCGCAACCTGCCGTAAGCCTCGTAGTTTTAAGGCATCTTGCTCATGGACTTTAGTGTCGCTGCATCCCCCTCGCAATCGTTAGGGGGATGCCTGCTTTTTTGCTTTTTAGCTTCTTAGCTCTTTAGTCTCTTTAGCCTCTTTAGTCTCTTTAGCCTCTTTGGTCTCTTTAGTCTCTTTAGCCTCTTTAGTCTCTTTAGCCTCTTTGGTCTCTTTAGTCTCTTTAGCCTCTTTAGTCTCTTTAGCCTCTTTAGCCTCTTTAGCCTCTTTAGCCTCTTTAGCCTCTTTAGCCTCTTTGGTCTCTTTGGTCTCTTTAGCCTCTTGGCTTTTCGGCTCTTGCGCTCTTTGGCTCTTTGGTTTTTGATCCTGAAGCGTTGGCAGTGGCGGCGGAACCCGTTGTTTTCCGGATTTTAACCTCTTGAATAATTAGACTTCAAAGGTAACATTATAAGCGAGTGACCTGAGTAATCTGAATGGTCGAGTGATTAGAGTGATCAGTGTGATCGCGGTGACTAGACTTCACGGCAAATCCGTGCTATACTACTTATTTGTAATCGAAGTAATTTTTGTGTTTTCGAAAGCGAGGGGCAGAAAATCATATGCGTTCTGATCCACAAACCGGGAGTTTAGGAGACAAAAAAGGCCACGCGCTGGCGCAGGCCAAAGATTCTTATAAATGGGTGGCCCTGTCGAACACGACTTTAGGGGTTTTGATGGCCAGCCTCAATGCCAACATTATCTTGATCTCCCTGCCGGCTATTTTCAGAGGGATAAAGATGAACCCTATGGCTCCCAGCGGAGCCACTTACCTGCTTTGGATGCTCATGGGCTATACGGTGGTGACCGCCACCCTCTTGGTATCCTTCGGCCGGATCTCCGACATATTTGGCCGGGTACGTCTCTATAATCTGGGCTTTGCCATCTTCACCCTGGCCTCCGTCTTGTTGTTTCTGACCCCGGGCAGCGGAAATGCCGGGGCCACGGAGATTATCATCTTCAGGCTTCTGCAAGGTGTGGGCGCCGGGTTCTTGTTTTCCAACAGCACCGCCATCCTCACAGACGCCTTTCCCCCTTCCCAGAGGGGAATGGCGATGGGACTCAACCAGATCTTCGGGATCGGAGGCTCCCTGTTGGGTTTAATCGTCGGCGGCCTGCTGGCCGACCTGCATTGGCGCCTGGTCTTTTTAGTCAGCGTGCCGGTGGGCCTGGCGGGTACTTTTTGGGCCTATTTTAAATTAAAAGAGACCGGTAAGCTGACCGCCCATGAAAAAATCGACTGGTTGGGTAACGGCACTTTTGCCGTGGGCTTGACCGTACTCCTCTTGGCGCTCACCTACGGAATCATGCCTTACGGACAGGCCAAAATGGGCTGGGGCAGCCCCTTCGTTCAGGCCGGTATTGTCATTGGCATCATCTTTCTGGCCGCCTTTATCTATATCGAACTCCACACCAAAGTTCCGATGTTTCGTTTAGACCTCTTTCGTATCCGAGCTTTTGCCGCCGGCAATCTCAGTTTATTTCTCTCCTCCATTGCGCGCGGAGGCTTGACCTTCATGCTGATCATCTGGCTCCAGGGGATCTGGCTCCCGCTTCATGGTTACAATTTTGAACAGACTCCTCTCTGGGCGGGCATTTATATGCTGCCCATGATGATAGGCTTCTTTATCATGGGGCCCCTCAGCGGGTATCTCTCGGACCGATACGGTGCCAGAGGATTGGCCTCGTTCGGAATGCTGCTTTCCGCCCTGGCTTTTATCCTTCTGACTCTGCTGCCCGCCAATTTCAGCTATCTGCCTTTTGTCGTCATTCTGCTCATTCAAGGGTTCGGCATGGGCATGTTTGCGGCGCCGAACACGACCGCCATTATGAACACAGTTCCCGCCGAGCAGCGGGGCGTGTCTTCCGGAATGAGGTCAACCCTGCAAAACACCGGGATGGCACTCAGCATGACCCTCTATTTTACGCTTCTCATCTTCGGCATGATACAGCATTTGCCGGTGGCCATGTATCAGGGCCTGATTCATGTCGGCGTTCCGGCAGCAGTGGCCCGGCAGACAGCCAATCTCCCGCCTACCGGCGCCTTGTTTGCCGCCTTCTTGGGTTACAATCCCATGGCCAGTCTCCTGCCGCCCCAGGTTTTGCACAGCTTGCCGGCGGCCAGCCAACAACTCATCGTGGGTAAAATATTCTTTCCCCAATTGATCGCCCCGGCCGTGATGTCCAGTTTGCGGGTCGCGTTCTACATCTCGGCAGCCCTCTCCTTCATTGCGGCGATCGCGTCTTATCTGCGCGGCAAACGCACAGAGGCCGTACGCTAGCTCGGCTGTGATTACCCTAGTCCTAAGTCCCTATAGTTTCCGCTAACCGAGGCCAGAGAGTCTAGCTTAGTCATCTGGGTATCCCCGCCCGGCGGGGGTACCTTTTTCGGCCTATCGGAAAGTGTCAACATCTGCGGGTACACAATGTCTGCTTCGCCCCACGAAATTGACCGACCGGGGCGACCCCCTTTGCAGTGTCGGATCACTTTCTTCTTTAAGGGGATTTTTCGGATTTTTCTCCTGCTCTTTCTAGGCGCTGCCCTTTCGTGGTACACTATAGAGGCAACCGCTGTTCACTTCCTCCCCGCGTTGAAACGCGAGGATTCCCAAGTCTCTCAAGGAGCTTTTAGGTCGTACAAACGGCCTCAGTGCGGCAGTCGTTGGGGACTACAGGCCTTTCGCCCAGAGCGCCCCAGGGATGAATCCGGAGGCATACGGCTGAGGCTTCCAGTCGGGAAATTCTGACTTTCTCTGCCGTCCTTTCGGCCCGGTTAGGGGGAGGATTGCCATGAAGTACCGTTTCAGTCTTATCTTGGCCATTTTCCTGCTTGTGGTCATTCCGATCTTTGTGACCGGGTTTTTCAGCATGCAGACCGCCGACAAAGCGCTCCAGCTCACCGCTTTACAGGCGGGCGTATCCCTCAGTCCGAACGATATGCAAGTTCAGCGTCTGCGCGAAAATGTTATCTACCTTTTGATCATCGGCACCGTCGTCAGCATAACCGGAGCCGGCATCTTCGTCAGCGAACTCGCGGGTTCTGTTCAGACCATTCAGCGCGGACTCGATGATTTGGGACACAACCTGGTGACCACGATCAAGCCCATGCACGGCGTCATGGGGGAGATCTCCGCTTCCATTAACCGGATGGCCTCCCGCCTGCGCGAAGCGCAAACGCACAGGGACGCCTTGTTGGTCAACAGCCCGAACGGAATCATCACCGTGGACGCAAGCGGCAAGATCGTTCTTTTCAACCCTGCCGCCGCGTTCCTCACCGGAATTGAACAGACCGCGGCCCTCAGCCTCAACTATTTGCAGGCGGGATTTTCCGAATCTTTGCAAACCCTGATTCACACGCTTCTTCAGCAAGAGGAAACCGTCCGGGCCAAAGAGACCCTCTACACCCGTCCGGACGGAACTTCAATTGCCATGGCCGTGACCGGCTCCCGCCTTTTCGACATGCAAAACCGACTGATAGGGGTCTTGCTGGTGATGATTGACTTGCGGGAAAAGCGCCTCTTGGAAGAGCAGGTCCTGCGTGCCAGCCGCCTGGCGGCTTTAGGGGAACTGGCCTCCGGGGTCGCCCATGAGATCCGCAATCCCCTGACGGCGGTCAAAGGTTACACCCAGTTGCTGGACGAAGAATTGCCCGCCGGCGACGAAAAACACGAATACACTTCTGTCATTGAAAAGGAAGTCTGGCGCCTCGACCGCCTGGTTCAGGAACTGCTGGCTTTCGCCCGCCCAGCCGCCAGCCGTTTTCAGCCGGTTGACCTCAATGCCGCGATCGACGAAACCCTGGTCTTGATTGATAATCGCGCGCTGCGGGAGCATATCGAACTGATCCGGGATTTTGGCGAACATATTGTGGTAGAAGCAGACCGGGAGCAGATCAAACAGATCCTGCTCAATCTTTTACTCAACGCGATTCAGGCCATTACGGAGCAAGGGACTATCTATCTAAGCACCAGACGGTATGATGAAGAAGCCATCGTCCGCATCATCGATTCCGGCACAGGCATAATGCCTGAGCACATGGGGGAACTGTTCAACCCCTTTTTTACGACCAAAGAACAAGGCACGGGTTTGGGACTGGCCATTGTGCACCAGCTGGTTGAGCTTCACCACGGCCACATTCAAGTCCGCAGCGCACCCGAAAGGGGCGCCGCTTTTGAGATTCATTTGCCCCTGCGGCAAAACGGGTAGGGAGGTTGCAAGCCATTGCCAAACGCACCTAATATTTTGGTGGCGGACGACGAGGAAAGCGTGCGCAACCTTCTGCAAAAAGTCCTGACTAAACTGGGCTACTGCGTCACCACGGCGGGGAACGGGGAGGAAGTCTTAACTCAAGTCAGGCGGGGGGCTTTTGCCTTGCTGATTATGGACATCCGGATGCCCAAATTGGATGGCATGGAAACCTTTAAAATCTTACGCCTGGAGTATCCCCGCTTGCCGATCATTATCATGACCGCCTTCAGCACAGTCGAGACCACCCTTGACGCCATGCGCCTGGGGGCCTTTGACTATTTGAGCAAACCCTTCGACATCGCCCAAGTCAAAGCGCTCACGGCCAGGGCTCTCTCCTCCTTTTCCGAACCCTCGGAGACAGACCGTACCGTCCTTTCCGCTCAAACCGTTAAAAATACGTTTATCGGCGCCAGCGCGGCCATGCAAGAAGTTTTTAAAATCATCGGCCGGGTCAGCGCCAGTGATTCTTCGGTCTTAATCCAGGGTGAGAGCGGGACCGGCAAAGAACTGGTCGCCCGCACCATTCACGCTTACAGCAGCCGCAAACACGGTCCTTTTGTCACGGTGAACTGCGGAGCTGTCCCTGAGGGGCTTTTGGAAAGTGAATTTTTCGGTCACGAAAAAGGCTCGTTCACCGGGGCTCTCAGCCGCAAAATCGGCAAATTCGAGTTTGCCGACGGGGGAACCATCTTTCTCGACGAGATTGGAGAAATGAGTCCCCAGCTTCAAGTCAAACTCCTGCGGGTGCTGCAGGAACGCGAGTTCGAACGCGTAGGCGGAAATGAACGCGTAGCCGTAAATGTGCGCGTTCTGGCCGCCACCAATCAAAGCCTGAAAGAAGGGGTCGCCCGCAAGACTTTCCGCTCCGATTTGTTTTACCGGCTGAACGTGGTCTCGATTGTCATGCCGCCGCTGAGAGAGCGGAAAGAAGACATTCCCCTCTTGGCCGCTTATTTTCGCGACAGGTACTGTGCCAAGCTCGGCAGGCCGCCAAAATCCTTGCCCGAACCGGTCATTCGCGTCCTTGAAACCTATGACTGGCCCGGGAATGTCCGGGAGTTGGAAAACTCCATCGAACACGCCATCGTCATGGGGGCCGGCCAGGTCATACTGACGGAAGATTTACCGACCGAAATCGCGACCGGGGCCGGACGGGAACGGGCCGTCGCGGAGGAAGAGGGCCGGCAGCCGGAACCCGGCACTGAAACATCCCAGCCCGGTCCGGCTGTATCCGCGGCGGGCGGCGGCGAATTCACGCCCGGCGACCCGAAATCCGCACTGCCTGTCCCGACAGCCGTTCCGGCAGCTTTCCCGACCTTTTCGAACGCGACGGCGCCCCCGGCGGCGCCGGGAACTTCCCCTGTCGGTTCCGCTCCCGAACCGGGCGAACCCGATTTTGCCGCCGACCCGGACAAAGGCGCGCCCGGCAACTTGCGGGAAGCCCTGAAAGCGGTGGAGAAAGCGGCCATCACTAAGGCCTTGCATCAGACCAAAGGTAACAAGCTCCGGGCCGCCAAATTACTGGCCATCAGCCGCCGCGCCTTGCAATATAAAATCGAGGAATATGGCATCGACACAGAGGAACGGTGAAAACGATGAGCAAAGACTCCCCATCTTCCGCGAATCGCTTCAGGACCTTGCCCTTTTGGCTTCCCGAAGCTATGACCCGCCAGCAGTGGCTCGTCCTCTTGGCCGCCTGGATCGGCTGGGTCTTTGATTCGATGGATTCAACTCTCTTTGCCATGATTATGCTCTCATCTCTGCAGGACCTGCTCGGCCCCACGGCTAACAAGGCGAGCATCGCCGCCCACGGGGGCATCATTTTAGCCGTCTTTTTGGTCGGCTGGGCCGTGGGAGGAACTCTTTTCGGCACCCTGGCAGACTACATAGGCCGCAGCCGCACCCTTTCGCTTTCCATCTTGGTCTACGCGGTCTTCACCGGTGTTGCCGCTCTTTCCGAAACCTGGACACAGCTGATGGTCTTCCGTTTCTTGACCGCCTTGGGTATTGGGGGCGAATGGGCCGCCGGTTCCTCATTGGTGGCTGAATCTTTTCCGGATAAGTACCGCACCCGCGTCGTCAGTTTAATGCAGAGTGCCTGGGGAGCCGGTTTTTTTCTGGCCGCTCTGGTGAACCTCTTCGTTGTTCCCTGGGCCGCTGCCCATTATTTCACACCCTGGCGGGCCGTCTTGGTCATCGGCATCTTTCCCGCCCTTTCCGCCGCCTTCATTCGAGAGAAGGTCGGCGAACCCGAGCCTTGGCTTCGGGTGCGGCAGCGCCGGGAAAAGATAAAGCTTTCCCCCGAGAGGAGCAACCCGAAGTTCACCGTTCTGACCTTAAAGCAGATCTTCTGGCCGGGGCTGAGGCGCGATACGATCGTCGGTTCTCTCTTGGCTTTTACCGCGGTTTTCGGACTCTGGGCCGTAACCAACTGGACACCGACTTTTGTGGTCGAACTGCTCCGGGGCCGGGCCTACACGGAAGCGACTGTCTCCAACTACCAAAGCTACGCCACCATGGCCCTCAACGCCGGGGCCGTCGTGGGTTATGTGCTCTTCGGCCCGCTGGCTGACTGGATCGGCCGCAAAAAGACCTTCCTCTTCTTCTTCACGGGCAGTCTTCTGCTGGCCCCCTATGTTTTTTACACTGTCAAAGATTACGTGACCCTTCTCCTCCTCCTGCCCATCCTCGGTTTTTTCAATAACGGTGTATTTTCGGGTTTTCCTATCTATTTAGCGGAACTTTATCCCACCCGGCTGAGGGCGACCGGACAGGGCTTCTGTTTTAACTTCGGCCGGATTCTGGCCGCCACCGGTCCGCTCAGCACAGGCTTGCTGGTCAGCACTTTGGGCTCCTACGCGAGAGCCGTAACCATCGTCTCTCTCATCTACATCGTAGGCATCGTCACCCTGATTTGGGCCAGGGAAACCAAAGGCCAGCCTTTGCCGGATGAATGACGGCACCGTCCCTGTCTCTTCAGTTGTCAGGAGTTCTGAGCCTGAGAAGATGGCGGGACTCAATCCGGCTCACCGCTTCCTGCGCCGCCGCCCTCACCCGAGAACTCTCCCTGTAATCCCGGGCCAGCTTCCGCAGGGCTTGAACCGCCGCCCCGGAGCCCATCCTGCCCAAGGCCTCCGCGGCCCCGGCTTTAACGTCTGCGGCCGGATCCCCCAGCATCCGGATCAGCCGGAAAACCGCACTTTTCTCCTCCAAGCGGCCCAAGCCCACACAAGCCTCAGCCCGGATCAGGCTGTCCCGGTCTCCCAGACACTCCTCCAAGAGGGCAAAAGCCTGTGGACAGGCTGCCAGGACCCGCAAAAGATGAAGGTCAACCCTGCGGTTAACCCGCTTAAATAGGTGCCTGAGAAGAGCGAAACTCTCGTCCGCGGGCCAGCCCTCAGCCACTTCGTCAATGACCCTGAGCAGCACCTCGGGGTTGAGCTTGAGCAAGATTTCTTGTGCTCTCCCCGGCTCCCCGGCAGCCTCGGCCAAGCGCAGCCGCCGTACGAGCTTCGGAACCAGAAAAGGAGCGAGAGTAACCGCGCTCTTTTGACTCAGGGTCAGGCGGCCGGATTTGTTGATTTGGATAAATCCGAGCCTGACCAGTCTCTCCACCGGACCGTCGACACCCCTCTTTGCCGAACCGTCGACAAACCTATCTGCCGAACCGCCGACGAGCCCTGTCACCGGGCCGCTGACGAGCTTTTCCACCCGACCGGAAGACGAAGGAAACCGCTCCTCCGGGCCGGATTTCTCGGAACAAGGTGCGGGTGCCACCCCCGGCCATATCCCCGCAAAAATGCGGGCGACATCTCCGGCGGTGATCTCCCCTTCCCGGGTATGTATGACTTCCAAAAGGAGCACCAGGTCGCCAACCTCCAGTGACAACCCGGCGTCGAGCAATACCTGCCGCAAAACCAGACGTTCCGCGAACCAAGGCTCACCGGTGAGGGCCCGTTGAAACTCATAGAGAAAGCTCAGCAGGTCAAAACCGAAATCCCGTAATTCCGGCTGGGCCCAACACTCCCACAAACTTACGCTGTGACCGGCCAGAAAAGTCCGCAGGCGTTTGAAACGAAGAAAGAGCAAATCCAAGTAAGCCAGCGGATAGCCTGTCTTCTCCTCAACCAGCGGCAGGGATTCCTCACAGACCCACAAACGGAAGATACGCCGCCAGGGTTCCTTGGGATCGAGTTCCGGCAGCGCGGGGGGAACGACCGTTCTGCGGGCGGCGGCCAAGATTTCGTTGCTCAACCCCGCCGCCACAGCGGCCGGATACGCGTACTGAGACTTGAGTTTCCAGGCCAGAATCTCGGCAAAAGTCGGGTTCCGCCAAAGGTCATGATTGAGGATCAAGCAAGCGGCTAAGTCGGGAATAATTTTCTCTTTGATATATTCTAATGCCAGAGGGCTTCTGGGGCCGCCCCACTCTTCCAGCAGAACGCTCGTCAGCCCGTGGATCAGGGCATCCATGACTCCGTCAGATACCCCCTAACGCCTTCTGCATGACTTTTAGAACTGCCTTTAATTCATCGATCGGAATCTGCCCCGGGGCCGACCGCTTCTCGCCCATGGCAAACGTCAGAGAAGAACCGAATACCCAACCGCACATCCGGGTGAGAGAGCCGTAATTGCCCATTGACACCGTAATCACAGGAATCGAAAGCGACTTTCTCCCCTCCAGAGTCACCTGCAAGAGGGTCAGCACGTCCTCCGCTTTTTGCGGCATAACCGCTGCCTTAACCAGGTCCGCTCCCCTCCGCTCCCCCTGCCGAAATGTGGCCATAATTCGCTCGGGAGCCGGCGTCCCGGCGAAATCGTGAAACGACCCCATGAGCTTGACGCCATAGCGTCGGGACGTCTCCCTCACCCGCCGAAAGTTTTCCTCTCCCTCGCCCAATTCAAAGTCAAGCAAATCCGCCACTCCGGCCTGACACACCGTCTCATATAACCCTACCCGTTCCTCGGACGTAAGGGGAATGGGGTGCCCTCCCTCTTTTTCCGAGCGAATCGTGAACAGGAGCGGCAGTTCACCTACCCTCAGTCGTACGGTTCGCGCTGCTTGCAGTACTTGGTCAAAATCTCGTATGTTCTTGAAAAAATCCAACCGCCATTCCACCAGGTCCGGTCCTTGCGGCAGGACCTTCTCCAGTTCCCTCTCCAAGCCTTCCCGGTTTTCTCCGACCAAAGGGGTGCAAATTAAAGGCAAACCCTTGCCCCCAAATTCTTTTCCCCTCACTTTAAGGATCGGCTGCTTATCTATCCTCTTCACCCCCCGGTTCCATCTCACCCGGCTCTTGCGCGCCGGCCGGCATCTTCGACAGTTCCCTCAAAATCTCCCGGACGACCCCGTCTACGTCCAGCTCACTCGTATCCACAATCAGATCGGCTTGGCCATAGACCGACTGCCTGGCCTGCCAGAGAGCCTCGATCTTCTCCCTCGGCCCCCTCAAGAGCGGACGCTGCGCCCGATCGCCGACCCTTTCCAAGATTTTGTCCAAGGGGGCGTACAGCGAAATGATCAGGGCACGCTCGGCCAAGAGGCCGCGGTTCTCCTCATTGACAACCATCCCGCCCCCCGTGGCGATGACATAGTGCCGCATTCGGCCCAAACGCCTGAGCACCAGGTTTTCTTCGGAACGGAAACGGGTTTCCCCATGACGCTGAAACATTTCCGCCACACTCAAGCCGCTGACTTTTTCAATTTCCTCATCCGTATCGATAAACTCCCAGTTGAGGGCTAAAGCCAGTCGGCGGCCGACACTGCTCTTGCCTGTCGCCATGAATCCGATGAGCGCTATGTTGTCCCGGGTGGGCTTGCCCTTGGCGACCGGCTCCACCCGCGCCTTTTCCTCGGCCAAAGCCGCCCGCATCGCCGGTAACGGTGCCTGCTCCCCGCGCCAGAACTCCCAAGCCAGGGCCCCCTGGTGCAAAAACATTGCCAGACCGTTCATTGTCCGGCAGCCCAAATTCTCGGCCTCGCGCAAGAAAGGGGTCTGCCACGGCTTGTAGATAATATCCACCGCCAGGGTACCTTCTCTTATACCTTGCAGTGACAGCGGATAGGGCTCGCCCCCCAAACCGACGGGTGTCGTTTGGACGACTAAGTCCGCCTCGCTAAGCCATGGGCCCGCCGCCAATTTCCCCGCGCAGACCTCTCCCCCGTTTTGGCGCAACAGGCGTGCCAGTTCTTCCGCCTTACCGGCCGTACGGTTGAGGATAATAAGCCGCATCCCCTTCTCGTTCAGGGCCTGCGCTATCCCCCGCGCGGCCCCGCCGGCACCCAGGATAACCGCCGTCTTACCCTGCCAGGAAGAGACGCTCTCCGAGACGGCGCGGATAAAGCCCTCGCCGTCCGTGTTGTGGCCTATCAACCTGCCTTCTGAGTTTTTTACCGTATTGACGGCCCCGGCTGCGACGGCGGCCGGCGTCAGCTCATCCAGGTAAGAAATAATCGCCTCTTTATGCGGAATCGTCACATTCCAGCCGGCAAAACCCAAAGAACGCAGCCCTATGGCCGCATCCTTCAACTGATCCCGGCTCACCCTGAAACGCAAATACTTGGCCTCAAGGCCAAGGGCCCTGTATCCTGCCGTATGCATCAGTGGGGACAAAGAATGGTCAATGGGATCCCCAATAACCGCATAGTAACTTTCCATCAGACACGCTCCCCCAGACACGCCTTCCCCTGGCCTCCGGCCGCTGAAACGTCCCTTAACCGGCGGCGCCGAGATTTTGTTCCATTATACCCCGGAGGCCGCTGGCGGACAAGGCGTCCGCAGAAGGCGAGCAGGAGAATCTCTTATGGCATCTGGCCGGACTGATAGCCCCACATTTGATTCTGTCCGGGGCCTCCTCCCGTGCTTCCCACCCGACTGGCCCCGAATCCTCCACCCATACTCTCTCCGGGCACGCCTGCCCCTGCCCCCGGTCCTCCCGCGGGCCTTCCGGGACTTGCCCCGGGGCTTCTTGCCGGGCCGCGTTCCGGAAATGAGCGCGCCGCCGGCCGGCCGCTCTCGGCCAGATCCCCTGTTCCGCTCTGCAGGCGGGGCGAGTGAACGATGTTGACATTGCTCAGCATGATCTGTACTTCCGTCGGGCCGTTTTCCCCTTGAGGCTGAACTTTGTGAATTTCCGCTCTCGGCAGGATCATATGAATTTCGTGGGGAATCCGGCTCTCCCCCACCCGTCTCAACTTAAATTGAACCCCCGCCAACTCCATTTCCATCTCATCCATGTGCCCGCCGGCGAACTCACGCCCTTCGCCGGCCGACACCTGAGCATATTGCTCAGGAGCCGCCCCCAACGGCGGGAGCACAACTGTTTGACCTATCTGCAAGCTCTGCGGGTTGAGCAGGGGATTAGCCCGCATCCAATCGTCACAGGTTCCGCCCCAGCGCTGAGCCAAGAGATGAAAAGTATCTCCCGGCTGAATGACATACCTTCTCGCTCCCATTCTCACCCCTCCTGCACCAGTTTATGGCAGAAACGGGATGTCCGGTGCTCATACTCCATCAAATTTCCCCTGCGGGTGCATGATTCCTCGGTAGGGGATCACCCGTGCAGGATCCTCAGGTCAACGATCCCCCAGTGAACAATCCCCTGGCGAACGATCCCTTGGGGAACAAGCCTCTGGGGAACGGTTCCCCGGTGATTAATCCTCTGGCGGGCGGGAGATTCCTCACGTATGGCGAAAGTAGATCTGCAAGAGCCCTTCTCCGCCGCCTTGTCTTAGGTGCACCTCCTGAACCCCGATACCCAAGCTCTGCTCGCGCTCCAGCCTTGACAAGGCGCTTTCGATAGCCGGCCACGAGCCCGCCCACTGCAGACGCAGCAAGGCGTAGTCCAAGAGAGCCGCCTTCTGGGAAGCGCTCGCTGCTGTTTCCCCGAAACGCTCCACACTGAGCGACTTCACCTGCACTCCCGCTGTCAGAAAAGCCTGCCTGCAGGATTCAACCAAATCGGGCAGCTCCGCCAGGGTGGGAACCTTGGTTCCAGTTCCAGTTCCAGTCCCGGTTCCGGTTCCGGTTCCGCTGCTGTTAAACCGAGACAACACCGCCAGCCAGTGTTCCTTTTCCGCGCCCAGGTCATTTAACCTGCTCCAGGCCGGCCACAGGCAAAGGATATAACAGAACAAGGCGCAGAGCAGGAAAATACTCACGCCGGTTAACCATGCCGTATGGTTCCGCGCCGCTGCCCTCCTCAGCCGGAAGAGAATTTGCCTGCCCCGGGCGGAAGACGGGTGCAGCAGCAGCCCTGCAACTCTCGAACTTAAACCCGTATGAGCCAATTTCTTAACTTCCCCTTTCTTTACATTTGCGGTTACCCGGCGTGCTGGGATTCCATCAATTACTTGTCTGAATCTCCCCATGGCTTAAGCCGGCTAAAGCGCCTAAAGCCAGAGGCATGCGGCTAAGCCTTTTGGTTAAGGCTCTGGGTGTGCTTACGCAAAGCCTCCCTGCCTCCCTCCGCTCCCCGAGACTTCAGGGTTTCCCGGCCTGCGGTCTGCTCGCCCCGACAGTGAAACTAATGGCGTCTCCGGACACGCGGTAAGCGGCAAGAACCGGACTCACCCATCCTTGGCTTTGCATCTTTTGCATCAGCTTTTCCACCTGAGCTCCTTTCTCCGCCTTACCCTTAAGATTAATTTTGCCCTCTTTATACTCAATTTCCGTCAAAGTCAGGCCCGAGCCCTGCCAGTCGGTCATAACCCTCAGGCTGTCAGCCAACACCAACGGCTGCCGGTGCAGTTTGTCCCAACTTTCGGCCAATATCTCCTCTTGGCGTATGCTCTTCTCAGCCCGGTAACCTTGCGGCCTCAACACGGCGAGTTCTTCTTCCAGGCGGTTTGAGCGCGCCTGCACGGGCCACCAGAACGCGAAGACACCGGCCAATAGAATGACCACCGCCCCGATCCCCCAAGCGATCCGCCGCCTGACTTTTCTTTGTTCTTCCTCCTGCCGCCATAAGTTGAGCCCTTGTCCTGTCCGGTAAGCAGCACTTGCCGCATAGGCCGCCGGAACTTCCTTTAACACCCCGCGGAATTTCTCAAAATCCCGAGGGAGAGCAACAGCAGGGCAGACATCCACCGCATAACCCAGACTCTGCCGCATCCGTTCTCCCGTCTCCCCCGCTGTCGCTGGATCAGGTGTACAAACACGTTGTAACGAGAAATCCGGATCCTGGGCGGCATAATAAAACAAAGTCCGCTTCAATTCCCGCCAGACTTCGATTTCATCCGCGTCCGCGCCAGCCTTGCCGAAGGTGCGCACAACTTCGAGACGGGTCCCCCTAAAGAGAGCCATCTCCAACTGGTCTTCATCTTCCTTAAGATAGAGAACATTTTGCCCGGACTCAAGCGGAAGCACGCAACTCAGCGCGGTGACCGCCAGATCGACCCTTTCCACCCGAAAGCCTGCTTCGGCAAAAGAGCGCACGAAATCCGTCAAAACGCTCTTGCGTACGGCCGCGGCCAACACTTCCAGGAACTTTCCCCTCTTCTCTTCGACAACTGAAAAATCATTGAGCACTTCTTCCCCAGAGATAGGCGTTTCTTCCTCGATGAAGTAATTAAGAGCTTGCCTTCTCTGCCCAGCCGAAAACCATGGTAACCTGAATCCCCGCGCAAATCCTTGCTGCCAAGGAAGGAGGAGGAAAGCGGGGGGAATAACCCCCCGCTCTCGGCGATAAGCTTTGAGGATGGCGGTCAGACGTTCCGCTTCCAACAAGAGCCCTTGGCGCATGATGCCGGCCGGTAAAGGCAGCCGCTCAAGAGCAACCCGCCTCAGCTTGCCCAGGAGTGGACCTCGGTCCACCCAGAGAAAACGGATCTCCCCATCGGTCAACTCGATAAAAACTTTCCCGGACACACCGCCTCCCCCTTCCTCAGTGGCCGACCACGTTGACATAGCGCTGCATAAACAAAGACCCCCAATAGAGTGTCAAAATCGCTCCCAGTGCCAAATAGGGTCCAAAAGGAATTTGCTGCTTCAGGCTCTTTTTTCTTAAGGCCAACATTAGCCCACCCCAAAGGCTTCCCCCGACGCTGGCCAAGAAAACGGCCAGGAAGACCTTGGGAAAGCCAAGATAAGCACCCAAGGCCGCAGCCAACTTCACGTCGCCGAAACCCATCCCGCGCGGGTAAAATCTGGCAATGAGCCAAAATCCCCCACCGGCGGCCACAGCGCCCAAGACACTGTAGCCAAAAGCGGGTTGTACCGGAAGGAATAAAGCCCGAACCAGCCCCAGCAGAAAAAGGGGAACAACCAGGCTGTCCGGCAGCCGCATGGTATCAAGATCGATAAAACTCAGGGCCACCAGTAAAGACAGGAATGCCAGATCAGAAAACAAGTTCAGGGAAACAACTGAAGCGCGCCAAGCCGTATAAAAAAAGAGCAGCCCCATGCCCAACTCCACCAAAGGATAGCGCCGGGAAATCTTGGCCCCGCACTGCCGGCAGCGGCCCCGCAGGCCCGCGAAGCTGAGCAGGGGAATTAATTCCCAAGGGCGCAAAAAATGGCCGCAGGCCGGACAATGCGAACCGGGAACGGCGATGGATTCTCCCCTCGGCAAACGATAAATGACGACGTTCAAGAAACTGCCGATGAGCAGCCCGATCACGCCAAAAGACCAGGCAAAAAGCATGAAGTCAAAATCCCCTTCCAAATTTGAACTCGGATACCATCTTGGCCGTAACCGCCTTTTAGAGTCTCGGCCCGGACCCGATCAGACCGGTAACTTCGTCCCGCCGGTGCATAGAAACCCCAACGGTCCTCCGGACTGTTTGGCTCCCCGCGCCGAGACCGAATTATTGAGCGGAAGTCCAGAGCACGTGCGTCAAAGTGACATCGTAAGCCGCGACCTCCGCGGCCGAACCGTCCGCAGTGAGAAAAACCGTGATCAGACGGCTGGGGGTATACGCGCTCCCGCCGGCCGGCAACTCGGCCACCCCAAACCCCTTATGGGCAGCGTTGGCCGGCTTTTGTTGGGTCGTGGAAGCATCCAGCCTGTTAATGTACTTGGGAATAAAACCCTCGGCCATACCCTTGACTGTCACCTTGCCGGAGTCGTCAGCGCTGAGTTCGTCTGTTGTCGGATAGACCCCGTTTTCCACCTGGAATCGGTCCAGCGCGCTTTTCAGCTCATGAGCTGTCGCTATATCAGCATTGCGTCGGGCCGCGTCGGCCCCGGCTGTCAACTTGGGAATCGCTATGGCCGCAAGAATCCCGATAATGATCATTACCGCCATCAGTTCCACCAAAGTGAAACCCGCCTCATCGCTTTCCCGAAACCGTCCTCCGCTCGTCGTTAACCCCAAACTCACCGATAACCGAAAATTCATCGTTCTCGCCTCTCTTCTTTAAAAAATTTAAACGCTTGGCTGTAAACCTCTGCGTTATGACGTAAACCTCTGCGTTATGACGTAAACCTCTGCTCTCTGACGTAAACCTCCGCCTTTCACTGCAAATGCGTGCCCAGATCAAAGACCGGCAGAAGAACCCCTGCAGCGATTACACCGATCAGACCCGCCAGGACTAAAATCAGCGCGGGTTCCAAGAGCTTGGCCGCCCGGTCTAAAAGTTCCTCTAATTCGGCCCCAAGCATGTCCGCCACGTGGTTAAACATCTTGTCCCACTGTCCCGCTTCTTCCCCCACTCCCAACATCTCGCGGGCCGCCACCGGCAACAAGTCGTCGGCCCGAAGAATCGGAACCAGAGTGCGCCCCTGGCGCACCCCTTCTTTTAGGTGCGTGATCATACGGTTCATAGCACCGCTTTCCGCCGTCCCCTCGGCCACGTCAAGCGCTTTGTCCAAAGTCACTCCCGCCTGCAGCAGCATTCCCATAACCCGGCTAAAATGAAGCAGCTCCCTCAGTCGATAAACCTTTTTCAAAAGCGGCAGGCGGCCCAGCCACCCCCGTATGCGCCCTAACCACTCCTCACCGTAACGAAGGCGGAAATAGAGCAATAAAACCGGCGGCGCTGCAGCCGAGACCAGGGAAAAAGCGGAAAGGTGCCGGGCAAGGAGGAAAATGACCCGGGTCGGCCAAGGCAAGTCCGCCTGCAAGCTGCGAAACAGTCGCTCGTACACCGGCAGGACCCACATTCCCATCGCGTATAAAACGCCGAGAGCAGCCCCGCTGAGGAGCAAAGGATATCCCAAGGCGCCCTGAATTTTACGCGTAAAATTCCGTTCCTGATCCAATTCCTCCGCTAGGTTCTTTAATGCCGAGATGATATCTCCCGAGTGTTCGCCCCCCCGCAACATCGCCAGGGCATAGAGGGGCAGGCGGCAATCAAGAGCCGACAGGGCTGCGGACAAGTCGTTACCGGAGGCAACCTTCTCCCGCAGCTGCCGCCAGAGCGTCTCGGCACTCGGATCATCCTCTTGTAAAACGACAATGTCCAGCGCCTGCAGCAGAGGAATACCCGCGGCCAACAAGGCGGAAAGGCGCCCGACGAACCCGCTCCACATGCTTTTCGTATCTTTGAACAGAAACGGAGGGAAAACCGGCCGGCGCCGGCGGATCGACACCGGAAAGTAACCGCACTTGAAGAGAAGAGCGCGTGTCTGCGCAGGGTCCGCAATTTCCCAAATTCCCCTGTGCATGGCTCCCGAGGCATCCACTGCCTTCCAAACACAACTTGCCCTTTTCAAGCGTTTCCCACCATTCTTTCGCAAGTCTTGCCAAGACCTCTCAAACCTGAACCTGGTTCAAAAAAGAACCTCCTCAAACAAGAGTCTCTTTCCCGAATCTTCTCTAACCGGAACCCTTCCCAAACTGCGTTTCGTCAACAGCCGCCCGGAGCCAAACCGTCTGATCTGCTCCAAAAGCAATATCGGTACTGCCCGTCATGATCCGCCCTTCATGGTTGTACTTGCTTAGCAACGCTGGGGGCCGACTTAATATGGCCGTCAGCCCTCACGTCCTCACAGGTGTGATTGCCGAGTAGGTGATCAAAAACCGGGGGCATTGCGCAGGCCGTCCGGATTTACCATCCTCTCTGCGGCGGTTTCGGGGGTGATTATCCCTTGGCGCAGGAGATCGGTGATGGCCTTATCCATGGTCTGCATGCCCAGTTTTCCGCCCGTCTGCAAGACAGTCGCCAGCTGATGGGTTTTTCCCTCCCGGATAAGATTGCGCACCGCGGGGGTAGCCAAGAGTACTTCGATCGCTGCGACCCTTCCGCGCCGATTGGCTCTGGGCAAGAGTTGCTGGGCCAAAATTCCCTGCAGAACCGCGGCCAACTGGACCCGAATCTGCTGCTGCTGATAGGGGGGAAAGACATCGATCATACGATCCACCGCCTGGGTTGAGTCATTCGTGTGCAAGGTGCTGAAAACCAGATGTCCGGTTTCTGCCGCCGTGATGGCGGTACTCATGGTTTCTAAGTCCCGCATTTCGCCCACGAGAATGACGTCCGGGTCTTGTCTCAAGACCGCCCGTAGGGCAGTGGCAAAGGATCGAGTGTCATTGCCCACTTCCCTCTGGTTGACCAGGCTCTTCTGATGACGATGCAAATACTCAATCGGATCCTCGATCGTGACGATATGGCAAGCCCGGGTTCGGTTTATCCGGTCGATTAGCGAGGCCAGAGTCGTCGACTTGCCGCTCCCCGTCGGCCCCGTAACCAAAACCAGCCCTCTCCCCAGATTAGCCAGATCCACCGCCACCCGCGGCAGGCCCAAAGCTTCCGGCGCCGGACTTTCAAAAGGGATGAGACGAATAACCATGCCCACCGAGCCCCTCTGCCTGAAGGCATTCATCCTGTAGCGGCCGACCCCGGGCAAACCGAAGGAGAAATCCAACTCTCCCGACTCGGCGAATTTCGCGGCTTGAACCTGATTTAACAAGCGAGCGGCGAACTCCTCGACATCTGTCCGGCTCAGCTTGTCCTCTGATAAGGGAAGTAAAGCGCCATCCACCCGAAAGACCGGGGGACTTTCCACAGAGAGATGTATGTCCGAAGCCTTTGCCTCCCCGGCTAAACGTAAAAGTTCCTCCACCGCCATCATATCTGCTGTGTCCTCTCCTTTCCCGCCTTCCGCGCACATCCTCCCGCTTCCCGAGCACATCCTTCATCCGCACCTGCCGAAGAATAGCCCTCATCCCGCACCTTTCCCGACGGTCGATACTCACTCCTTGCGCTTGCCCCTGCCGGGGCACAGCGTTCATCCTGCACCCCAAAAGTTACTCTGTAGACTTCTTCCACCGTGGTTAAACCCTCCTTAACCTTCTCCATCCCGTCTTGCAGGAGTGTCACCATACCGGCGCCAATTGCCGCCTCTTCGATCGCCTGTGAACCTTTGCGTTCCAAAATCAATTCCCTGACTACTTGATCATAACGCAGAAATTCATGCAGTCCAATCCTCCCCTTGTAGCCGGTGCCGAGACACTCCGGGCAACCAACGGCGCGAAAGGTCCGCGGGGATAGATCAGCGGAGAAGGCATGCGGCCCCGAGGCATCATTCGCAGCCTCAAGGATCTTGCAAACAGGGCAGAGAACTCTGACCAAACGTTGGGACACGACCCCGCCGAGGGCGTCCGCCAGAAGATAAGGCTCTATCTTCATGTCCAAAAGCCGCGTAATCGCTTCCGCCGCCGTGTTGGTGTGCAGGGTGGAGAGCACGAGATGTCCGGTCAGAGCCGCCCGTACGGCGATTTCGGCCGTCTCCTCATCCCGTATTTCTCCCACCATGATCACGTCCGGATCTTGGCGCAGGATGGCCCTCAACCCGCCGGCAAAGGTCAGTCCGACTTTGCTGTGAACCTGCACTTGGTTCACCCCCGGCAGCCGATATTCAACCGGATCCTCGATCGAAACAATGTTGAAAACCTCGGCCCGGAGTTCCCGCACCAAAGCGTACAGTGTCGTCGTCTTGCCGCTCCCGGTCGGTCCGGTAACCAGGACCAAGCCGTGAGGCCGCTCCAGAAGGAACCGCAGCCCTTGCTCAACCTGCGGGCGCATCCCCAACCCCTCCAGAGTCCGCTGGGCAGTCAGCGGGTCCAGTATTCGCACAACCGCTTTTTCCCCGTAGACTGTCGGCAAAGTCGACACGCGCAAATCAATGCGACGCCGGCCAACCTCAATCGCTAAACGGCCATCCTGGGGCAGTCGTCTTTCCGCGACATCCATTCCGGCCATCATTTTCAGGCGGGAGAGAACATTGCGCGCCAGCGCCGAAGGAAGGGACGAGTTGGGCAGCAGCCGGCCGTCCAACCTAAAACGGACCAAAAACGACTGTTCCCGCGGTTCCCAGTGGATGTCGCTCGCAGACATTTCCGCCGCTTGCTGGAGGATGGAATCCACCAAGCGCACGGTGGGAGCGTCCTGCCCGGGTTCGCCGCCATCCCGGAGCGGCCACTCCACAGGCGACTCCGCCACCACCTCTTTTAGGGTCTCCAGCTGGGCCACCGTCTGCCGGACCGTCAGATGCCGCCGGATCGCGGCTAAGATGTCCCCTTCATCGGCAAGAACCGGTATGGTATCGTATCCCGTTAAAAGCCGGATGTTGTCCAGTATCCCAACCGATGTGGGATCGGCAACCGCCACCCGCAAGACATTGTTCCCCAGCGCGACCGGAATCGCCCTGTAGCGGCGGGCCAGGTCTTCCGGAATCAGCTGGGCTGCCTGCGGATCAATTTCGGCCTGAGCCAGCTCGATACGGGGAATCCTCAAATAAGTACTCAGGGCTTCGTTCAACTGTTCCCTGCTGAGAAAACCCAACCGGACCAGCACTTCTCCTATTCGTTCCCCATCCTCACGCGAAACACTGAGGCCGGCTTCCAGATCCTCTTTTCCGATCAGCCCGCAGGCCAACAGGTGCCGGCCAAATTCCCAATGGCCTTTCCCGCCGGCCCTATCGCTCTTGTCTTTCATGTCATTGGTGTATTTCCCGATAGCACAGAACCAGCCAGCGACCCAAACTTCTCTTTAACACCACTGATATCTTCCGTTCTGCCCGGCCTACTCGCGCCGTCGAGGTCACCAGATACACCTCCTCCCGGGAGCCCCCCTTGGGATCGGAAGCCGACTCCACCGCGATTGCCACCTCTCCCCCGTCGAGAGACAGTCGCCCTGCCTTCAAGTCGGGGTTAAGGAGGAGTTCATCCTTCGCCCACTCAATTCCTCCTTCCGCGGCATAAACGGCTTGACGGCTCTGGGCCTCCCTATGGGCCATACGATTTTCCGCATTGGCCCTGACGTAACCTTCCGCTCCGTATAGAAACAAGGCAGTGAGCAGCAGGAGGACCAGCAGGGTCGCAAACCCCCCTTCGGTCCCGAGACAGACCCCGCCGAGCGAATCCGCCGCGCCGGAGAAATTCATCTCGCCGGGAAGTTCGCTCCGCCGCTGAAATCTGCCCCGACGGGAACACTCGCTCCGCATGGAAAATCCCCTCCGTGGGATAAACTCGCTCTCCCGGGGAAACTCACTCCGCCACGGAAACTCACTTGGCGGAATCGGCCCGGCGATAGACAAGAGTGCTCCACGATGCCCTCTCGTCTCCCCAACTCGCCTGCAGATCCACTTGCCACACTCTCTGCGCAACCTCCTTGCACTGAAACCCCGAGATCCTTCCCGCCACGGGATTAATCTCGCCCTCATGTTTGCGGTAAAGATCCGGGTTACCATCGCCGTCAAGGTCCGCGACCCTGTACTCATCCGTTCCGGCTGAAACACCCGTTTGGTCCCAGCTTCGCACCCTGAGCACCCCAGAGCGGCTGAATTCAACTTCCGCAGCCGAGCGAACCGCATCCGTCACACACCGCCCCGCATTCATTACACCGTAGAGAACTTCCAGCTGCCTTTTTTCGCGAACCTCTCCCCGCCACTGTCCGGTTAACAGCGGCAGGCCGACGGCTAACAGAATACCGCTGAGGAGAAGCGCCGCCAACGTCTCCAGCAGGGTAAACCCTTGCGAGACCATAAAGCCCCTTCCCGATACGGGCGGATGCTCGTTCCGTCTGTATGGCCCGCTCCATCGCTTTAACACGTCCATTTCGAAACCTCACACCCAATATACCCAGGAGCCCTTTAACGGCAGATCGACCCGGCTGCCCTAATTGTTCTGCAGCCGCTTTCTCACCCCTTGGTCCCAGGTATCGCCCCTTGGTCTGCTGCCGAATCGTCTCTCTCGACAAAATAGATGCTCTGCAAGCGATAACTTTTCCTAGTCCACCCTTCAGACCAGCAGACCTCCGCTGTGACATCCAGAATGTCAGGCAGTTCTCCCCATTCTGAGGCGACACTCCACTGAAAACGCCCCTCTTGCCCGCAGGCACTTCCACCGGGCAGACACTTCTCCAAAGCGAAGTTTTCCGGCCAACTGCGCTCGTGCAGATCCTCAAGCTTTTTCTGGGCGAGATTGGCCGCTTCGGTAAGATTTGCGGCCGCACCGGCCTCCGCCCAAGCGCTTTCGTTCAAACCGTAAAGCACCGCAAATCCCAAGCCGAACAACATGACCGCCAACAGCACGTCCATCAGGACAAAACCCTGACCCTTCCCGCCCTTACTCATGGAGAAACTTCCACACGGCCGTAAGAGTCAAACGTATAAACCATCCCCGGGCCACTTAAGGGCCGTTCCTTTAAATATGGTCCCTGCCAGCCTTTGACCCCTTCCGGTTTCCTAATTAGGTCCTCTAAATGCCGCGGCAAAGCACCCACATCCACTTTGTAAAGTTGCAGCGCTCCCTCAACTCTTCGCACGTCGGCCTCTTGCATTCGTTTCTGAATGGGAATGAACGACGAGGTAAAATGAGGAATAAATGAGCCCATGAGAAATCCCATTAGGGCTAGGACCAACAGAAGTTCCCAAAGAGTAAAACCCCGGTCTCCCCGTCCCGAGCAGATTTTCCCAGCCCGGAACCCTACCCGTTCTTGTGGGCTTTGTCTCCTTTTCCCGCCTTGTCCCGACCCCGGGGGCCTACCCAGACGGCGGAATGTCATTTGATTCCTTCCTTTCTCCTGACTGTTCCGGAGGCAGTGCCACAGGCTCCCCGGGATGTCACGCGAACTGTCCGGCGTCATGGGGAACCCATACAAATTTCTCTTTTCCGGCCGGTTTCCCCGGACCATTGACAGAAAGACTCCGCTCCTTTGATCATCCTGTTGAATGTCTTCTTATTCGGTTTCAAAGGCCGGTTCTCCTGCTCGGTCGACAGAATCTTCTTCATAACTATCTATATTACCGTAATCTTCCCGTGTTCTCCCTCTTCGACAGAGATCGAGCCTATTTCACGTCCTTCCCTCGTTTCGTGCCGCTTAACGGCGAAAAAGGGAGAGCGAGAAGAAAGTCCTTTCTTCCCGCTCTCCCCCGGCACTGATTCCCTTTGTCGATGTCAATTTTAAGGGATCAGCGCAACTATTGAGCCGTGGCTCCCAAGGTCGCAACAGCGTCAAGGCCGGCGCATCAAGATATTGGAAAGTTTGAGTCAATCACTCCCGCCCACGCCCGGCGTAAATCCTCGTCCGAGCAATCCTCCACCTGCACGGCTTGACCGATCCCGCGCGGCAGAATCAGAACCTTGCGCCCAAAACGATTCTTTTTGTCGGCCGCCATCAATTGCACCAGCCGCCCCGCCTCCAGCCCCCGGACAGATATCGGCAACCCCAGCCCGCTTAGGAGGTTCATGATACGTTGAACATCCGCCCCGGCGATGAGCCCCCTCTCTTCCGCCAGGCGGGAGGCCGCAACCAGGCCCACGCTCACTCCCCGGCCATGGGAAATCCCTTCGTATTCCGTCGCCGTCTCCAAAGCATGCCCGAAACTGTGCCCTAAGTTCAGCAGTGCCCGTACTCCTTGCTCCCTTTCATCCTGACTTACGAGCCTGACTTTTACAGCCAGGGACCGGGCCGTTAACTCCCGGAGAATCAAAGGGTCGCGTTCCAATATCTTACTCAGGTGCTCTTCCAAAAAAGCAAACAAGTCCGGGTCGCCCAAAACCGCGTGCTTCACGGTCTCCGCCAGCCCGTTTTGCACTTCCTGCCAGGGAAGGCTGGCCAACGTGGAAAAATCCGTCCACACCGCCAGGGGCGGATAAAAAGCACCCAACAAGTTCTTCCCGGCCGGATGATTGACCGCCACTTTCCCGCCGATACTGCTGTCCACCATGGCCAGGAGAGTCGTGGGCACCTGAACGAAACGGATTCCCCGCATGAAGACGCCGGCAAAAAAACCGGCCAAATCACCGATCACTCCCCCACCCAAAGCAACGACCAATGTCAGCCGGTCCGCTCCCAGCCGGACGGCTTCACCGACCAGGGCGCTGAGCCTTGCCAGGGACTTTTCCCCTTCTCCCGCGCTCACCGTCACCAGATCGACCCGGCAGCCTTTAAAACCTTGCCTCACCCTGTCAGCATAGTGTTTTGCCACCACCGGTTGAGTAATGATCAAGGCCTGCTCAATATTGCCAAAACGGGAAAGCATGTAATCCCCCAGGTCCTCCAGATTTGCCCCCAGGAATACCGGGTAAGGATGGCCTGCGGATACCTCGATTTTCTGCCTGCTGGAAACGCCCAACTTCCCTCTTCCCCTCTCGCTCCTCTTTTTCTGTTCCCGGTCGAATTGCGGAGACCCGGACATCCTTACAGGGATTTGCCAATCGCCAATAACTCTTTTTGTATCGCTGGCTGCGTCAAGAGTTCTGAACCCGTTACTGAGCTGCTAAATACCGGATATAGTCCTGCCAATCTTTCTCTAACTCGGAGAAGCTGTCTGACGAAAACTTCTCCAGAACCGCTTCGGCTAAGGTCCACGCCAGCACATTCTCCAAAACAACCAAGGCAGCGGGTACGGCGCAGACATCCGACCGTTCCACGCTGGCCTCAACCGCTGC
The DNA here is from genome assembly GCF_902729405.1 of Acididesulfobacillus acetoxydans. Taxonomy (GTDB): domain Bacteria; phylum Bacillota; class Desulfitobacteriia; order Desulfitobacteriales; family Desulfitobacteriaceae; genus Acididesulfobacillus; species Acididesulfobacillus acetoxydans. The sequence continues at coordinate 2,463,199 of NZ_LR746496.1, read as the reverse complement.
TTTCGTCTCCAAATCCACCGTCGGCAGAGGCTTGTAAAGGGTGGGAATCGGTTTCATGACTGCCCGTACCAGGATCGGTTCGCCGTTGCTCATGCCGCCCTCAATTCCCCCCGCCCGGTTGCCGGCCCGACGGAATCCTTTTCCCTTTTCATAGAGAATGGGATCGTGGACCAAAGATCCGGGCCTCTTCCCAGCCTCAAATCCCAAGCCGAACTCAATCCCCTTGATGGCCTGCACCGACAGGACGGCTTGGGCAATGCGCCCGTCTAGTTTCCGGTCCCACTGCGCGTGGGAGCCGAGACCCGGAGGAAGGTTCAAGGCTTGAACTTCCATGATGCCGCCCAGGGATTCTCCTTCCCGGCGGGCGTCCTCCAGCTGCCGGCTCATTTCCGCCTCCGCCTCCGCATCCCCCACTGACCAGGCGGAAGCCCGCACCCGTGCCCAATACTCAGCATCATCCCGCAACTGGGCCTTGACCCGTCCCACTTGCAAAACCCGCCCCCGGATTTCCACACCCAGAGCGGCCAGGAGCTGTCTGGCCACATTCCCCACGGCCACCCGCATGGCGGTCTCGCGGGCGCTGGCCCTTTCCAGAATGTTGCGAACCTCCGTCCGGTACTTCAGTGACCCCGTCAAATCCGCATGCCCGGGCCTCGGCGCCGACACCCGCCGGCTCGTGAAATCAGCCTCAGCCCCCACCGCCATGATCTCCCGCCAGTTGGCCCAATCCCGATTCTCAATCTCCAAGGCCAGCGGCGCCCCGGTGGTCAATCCCCCCCGTACTCCAGACAGGATAATGGCGGCATCTTGTTCGATCGCCATGCGGCCGCCCCGGCCGGGACCTTGTTGGCGGCGGCGCAAACTCTCGTCAATCGTTTCCTGACAAATATGTACTCCCGAAGGCAACCCTTCAATGATTCCTAAAAGTTTAGGTCCGTGGGACTCACCCGCGGTTAAAAATCGCATTCGTGCTTCTCTGCCTTTCTCCCGCGCTCCCGCGCCTTGCGCACAACACAATTGTCGCACCTAAGATTTCACCTGACCGTACACCCGGGTAAATACCCCACATCGGCATCCCTCCCGGAGGGACAGGATCGTCTATTCTTTCCGACCGGATTCCCCTATTCTTCCCGAATTCGCCCGTTAACCGGAGCAATGATCACCTTGCGCACCTGACCTCGGCGGTTAATGAGTGAGATGGTCATTCCCTCAGTGGGGTTGCCGCGGGCATTGATGATTAACTGGGGCAGCGTCTGGACAAAAGCCACCCCCTCCTGAAGAGGAACCTCCTTCACTTTTGCCCCCTCCCGCAGAATCCGGTAAGTCCGTTCTACCGGGAAAAACCTGACGCAGTACCAGGTATTCTCAGCCATAGCCGCCTGCCGGGTATCCCGCAGATCCGTCAGAAGCTCGGCAGCCGAAAGGTCGAGCTGCCGAGCGGGAAAATCCAAAGGCAACTTTACCGCCAGTACGAACCCCGCTCCCCCCAAAAGAGCGAGAGTGAGCAGAACTTCGAGTAATGTAAAGCCCAAGCTGTGCTCTTGCTGCTCCCGGCTTTTTCTGCCCAAGCGCACCTTCTTCTCCGCCTTTCCTAACCCCTAAGCAAATCTTTCAACAGTTTGTGACACCATCGATTAGGTAACCCTCAAGAAAGCGCAAGGTCTTGTCATGTGCCTTGGGATTGCGACTGCTCGGCGATTTTGCCCCCTGAATTACCTCACACGGTCTTCTCTTGTACCTTCGGATTGCGGCTCGTCACTTTTGCCCCCGCAACACCTCCACACTGTCTTCTAATGTGCCTTAGGGCTGTCAGGCTTGGGGCTCGCCAGGTGCTTCATCAGCCAAATCAAGAGTTTCTCCATCCTGCGCATAAACCGTGTACCCACAAATTCGCGCGGACTCATGGGTATAACCAGAACCGTATAAAGCCCAAGCCGATTGCCGCCCAGAATATCCGTGAACAGCTGATCCCCGATTACAGCCGTGTCCCCCCTGCCCGTACCCAGAATGTTCATACCGGCACGAAAAGCCCGACGCCGAGGTTTACTCGCCCGGAAAACGAAAGGAATCCCCAAGCGATCTGCCACCAGCGCCACCCGCTGTTTTTTCTTGTTATTAGAAACGACACAAGCCTTGATCCCGGCCTGCTTAATCCTTTCAAACCAGGCCGCCACTTGGGGTCCCACTTCAACGTCATTCCAGGGGGTCATGGTATTGTCAAGGTCAATGATCAACCCGCGAATCCCGTCCTTCTTGAGCATCTCAATCTGGATGTTGTCGAGTGAATCGGCCTGAAATGTAGGACGGAAAAGTTCAAACATCATATCCTCCTGAATCGAGCAAAGTCTGGGTAGTAACAAGCGGCAGGCCGTCTGCCGGAAACTGAGCTGAAGCCGCTTCTGCGGCCTCGAGCCGTTAACCGGGCAGAAGGCGCCTCTGCGGCCTTGGGCCGTTAACTGTATTATACCCTGCGAAACCGGCGGGAGCAAGGTGACCAAGAGGCTTAGCCGCATGCCCCTGGCTGTATCCGGCTTTAGCCATGGGGAGATTCGGCATTTAACATGGCTTGCGAGAAGTCCCCCGTCCTCTATAGGCCCTCTATAGGCGGGGGATGAATCGCTATATGGACATTCACAAAAAAGCGTATAGTATTTGGCAAATTGTTCTGGTATAAATTGTTCTGGTATAATATAATCAGTCGTATATAGAGTAGAGGGCTGATTTCTAGTGAGTGCTAAACTCATCTTAGAGCGTGGACTTAGCGCCATGGCCCAAACATAGATTTTCTGTAGGGCGGGAACCGCCCGAAGTTACGCCTGTGGAAATTGCGTAAGACCTAATCCAGCACTCAGAAACCTTGAGTGCTGGACGAGGGCAACGATTGATGAAACAGGAAGCCAACGCCCAAGTGTTCGCCGAGAAGCCCCCGCTTCTTAGCGAAACGTAAGCGGGGGTAGTTCACATCACAGAGTAGCCTGCGCCCTCGACACCTTTGTCGAGTGTATCCCTGGTAGCCGTCCCCTTAACAAACGCCTCTTTGCGCAATAGTTCGTCAGCCGATCGCCAGACGAACTATTTCTTCGACTTCTTTATCCTTATCCGGGGAGTTCTGCTTGTTTCCTCTGTCTATCCGGGCTTCGAACAGGTCTCCGTTCGGAATAATCCTTTTAATGCTGTCATAAACCAATTCATATCCCGCTACGATAGCGATCATTGCGCTTTCCGCCAAGATGCGTGCCGCCTCAGCAACCCGTTCAACCTGGCGGTCCTACTCAATTCCGCCTGTCCATGACTGAGGAGTTAAGCAGTAGACCCTGCGGCCCAACTCAAATAAGCGGCGCTCAACTTCAGCCCCGATTTCAACATGCAGCACGCTTTCTCCAGCAACGCTTTCTGCTCGAACTCGCTCTCCACCTGGTCCGAAATGGCTTCTCCTTCCGAACCCAGTACGTCCATCAGGGTAATGTCATTCCAATCAACCCCATCCAACCGTAGTTCCCATTCCCTAGGAAACCACCGCCATATCCGGAACCGTAACCCCACATCATGCCGCCCCAACCCATCATGCTAAATTCTTCCTTGTCTTGCCGACGAAATCCTTCCGTTCTCTTGTGTGTAAAAATTCGAGCCCAAGAAACAAGATTATTGGGCCAAAAGGCGGTCTGACACCGCCTTTTGACTTGGCAATATTCTTAATTGCCGGATTGATTATTTCCCTGAAGTTGACCCATCATCTGATTCATCTTGCCGACGTTCTGTGCTCCGATTTCTTTCTTAAGTGTCTGATCGGAGTTCATGAGAGATTGCATCTCGCCATAATTCTGGTCTTGCATTGCTTGCTGCATTGCCGAAGAATCGTGTAGTTGCTGCATGGCCGGAGAACTCATAAACTGTTCCTGCTGCGCGGGAGTAAACGTCTGATTCATTAAAGTGTGCATTCTGGTAAACCAAGATCCGTTGGAAGAAGTATTTGCCATGGCCGGAAGAGCAATCACCCCCATCCCAATCACGGCCGTACCCACAACCACTCCCAACTTTGTTTTAAAGTTCTTCATAAATAAGCCTCCTCGCATATTGGTTTGTTTTAACACCATTAGAATATCAATCGATTACGATTTTGCCGCGAAAGAGATGTGAATAACTGATGAATGTACGGAATATTCCAAGGCCCTATGCGTTTCCCAATGGCTAAAGAGGATCCGAGACATCTTAGGGAAGATTCATCGACCTCTACCTTTTCCCTTTTTCCTTGACAAAGAGACTTAAACCGCACATAATATTTTTAACACCAGCTATTTCTCTATGAATAGTATAAATTCAATAGGGACAACTTATGACTCAGGCTAAAATGGAATTACTGACCCAGCGTCTGAAAGACATGGGATCTGTTCTCGTTGCTTATTCCGGAGGAGTAGACAGCACCTTCTTGTTACAAGTAGCCCATAGTACTTTAGGCGATCGCTGCCTGGGCGTTACCGCTTCCTCAGAAACATATCCCGAAAGAGAACTCTCGTCGGCGGTCGACGTCGCCCGTCTCATCGGAGCCAACCATCGAATCATTACGACTCAGGAGCTGGCAGATAAACAATTCGTCTGCAATCCGGTCGACCGATGTTACTGTTGTAAATCCGAGCTGTTTGGAAAGCTTAGGCAGATCGCTCGAGCAGAAGGCTACGCCTTTGTCTTGGATGGCGCGAATGCCGATGATCTTCAGGATTACCGGCCGGGCCACAGAGCCAGGCATGAGCTGGGTATCTGCAGTCCTCTGCAAGAAGTGGAATTCACGAAAGAAGAAATTCGTCAATTCTCCAGGGCGCTCGGACTTCCGACGTGGAACAAGCCGTCTCTGGCTTGCCTTTCCTCACGCATCCCCTATGGGGAAGAAATCACTTCAGAAAAATTGACTCGCATTGACCGGGCGGAAGCCTTCCTGCGCACCCTTGGCTTTCCCGAATCCAGAGTGCGCCATCACGGAAACATAGCCAGAATTGAGGTTCCCCGGCAGGAGCTCTACAGGATCATCGGGCAGACTCCTGATTGGAAATTCGAAATGCGGAAATTGCGTTTACACAGGACGTCAAAGCCTTTCTTGACATCACGGATGTCACCTGCCCTCTGACCTTTGTCAAAACCAAGGTGGCTCTCGAAGACCTGGATGCGAGACAGTTGCTGGAAATCAGATTGAACGAAGGGGAGCCCATCCAAAACGTTCCGCACAGTCTCAAAGACGAAGGACATAAAATCCTTGAAGCCTCACGCAATGAGGATGGCACTTACACTTTGGTTGTAGAAAAAGACGGCTTGTAGAATCGTACGGATATCGTAAGAACAATAATACAAAGCCCTTATAGTAAAGTCAGCCAGGCTTAAGACCGTAAACCGACTGACCAGGGAAAACTTCTTATTCATGTTGCCTACCTCGAAAGTCAGAAATCCTAAATGCCCACCCTACGGTCAGTCTTCAGCGGCGATAGTGTTTAGCGAACACTATCGCCGAAGCAATCTATTCGAAGGGAAACTTGCGTCTGAGGTACCGACGACTATCCTTTGATTTCGCCCGTTAACCGGATGAGCCTTTCTCTTTGGGCCAAAGCTTCCATCTCTGTCATCTTGGCATCAATTCGCAATTCAGCCTGTTCAAGCTGAGCCAGATCATTCGAAAGTTCTTTGAATCTCGCTTCAAGCCCGGCAGTTTGCTCCACAAGTTCCTGGCGGTGGCGCAGATAACTCCTAGCCTGTTCTTCATCAGTGCTTACGACTCCCCGGGCCATCTTTTCATCCAGGGTCATTTGCTCTTTCAGCTTGGTGATTGAGTCTCGAATGTTGGTCAGGACGGACTCCGTTCTTGTCTTCTCCTCTTTGATTTGATTCTTTTGCTTTTCCAGATCTGAAGTCCCCTTTTGCAGCTCCGGGCTAAGTCCTCTGTTCTGGGACGCACCCTCTTGTTCCACTCTGCCAAGCCCCCGCTTCGGTTGGCGCAGCTGCTGTAAGTCATCCCCTGTGAACATACCTCTATCCAATTGAGCCAGAGCATCGTAATACTGGCGCTGCGTAATCTCACCGGAAGCATACATGGCCCGGACCTCCGCCTCAATCCTGGCGGGCTCGCGGTCAATGCCCGCCCCGCGGCGGGCATCGGGCCTATCATAAGGTTCATAATAATCCTCGCTGCCGCAGCCGCCGCCATAGCTGCCTCCACAGCCGCCGAAATAGTCAAAGAACGTCCTGCCGAAACTTCTGCCTCCGCACATTTTGTTCCACTCCTCCTCAGGAATTTCCCGTTCGATTTGCCTTCAGTCTGGCCAGTTCTTCGTCCACCGCCGATTCCATACTAACCCGTTTCAATTTCCGGTCAATATCATCCTGCCCATCGGCAAATACATCGGTGATAAGTCCCTGATCTTCCAATTCATTAATGGCCTGAACCCGCGCCTGCATCTCTTCGATTCGCGCCTGGGCCCGCTCCACGGTCCGGCCGATGTTCTCTGATTCCGAACCGAGCGAGGTCACCAGTTCCTTGACTTTGAGCTGGGCCTTTGAGGCCTCATATGTCGCCTTCAATTCTTCTTTCTTGCTGCGGAATTGTTGAATTTTCCGCCGCAATTCCTCTTGACCCCGGGCGATGGTCTGCAGCTGTTCCCCCATTTTTGCTATCTGCGCATTGAGCTCAACTTCCTGCTGGGCGGCTTCTGCCTTCCTCAGAAGAGCTTCTCTCGCCAAATCTTCCTGCCCCAACCCTAGGGCCTTTTCTGCTTGTTCCGCGTATTTTTTGCTACTTTCACAGAGAGCATCCCTTTGCAGTTCGAGCCTCTTTTTGGCTGTGCTGAATTCAGCCGCATTCTTCTGCATGGCCTGGAGTCCGTCTTCCATTTTGACAAGACTGTAGTCCAGCATTTCTTTCGGGTCTTCCAACGTCTCGATACCCTTTTCGACTTTCGCACCAAAAATGTCCTTTAAACGGGCTGTTATTCCCATTGATACTCCTCTTTTCCGCGTTATCATGGTTTAGCAACAATCAACTTGAGTATTTTGCTCCTTTGATCTTCCACGCGTCTGATACCCAGCCCCGCTGCCTTTACATTCGCCACGGTACGCCGGTTAATATGAGGGCCTATGAAACGGACCGTCAGCGGGTCCAAGATATCCATAATCTTACCGAGAATAGGATTGTCGCTGCGGACGTGTTCAAGAAGGATAATCTTTCCGTTCGGCTTGCAAACCCGGCGGATCTCCCGCAACCCTTTGATTGGGTCGGACACGGAACAAAACACGCAAGTTGCCACAACCGTATCGAATGAATCGTCTGGAAACTCCATGTTCTGGGCATCCATCTCGTAGAGCTTGACCAGAGCCTTCGCCTCCTGGGCTCTTGCTTTCGCCTTGCTTAGCATCCCGGGGCTGAGATCAATGCCGGTAACCCCGATGCAGTCATCCGTATAATAGGGCAGGTTTTTGCCTGTGCCGACGCCCACCTCCAAGACCATTCCTTGCGCCTGGCTTAAGACCTTGGCCCGCAGTTCCGGTTTTACCATGCGATCCATCAGGTCGTAAACCCGCGACGCACGGTTATACCTCTTCCTCGTCTTCTCAGTCTCCCGGTCCATATTAGGCGTTTCCTCCTCAACTGCGTTCACTTCAAATCGGCTTTACAACGTTGGTATTCTTCCCTGCCAATTTCTCCTCTTGCATAGCGTTCCCGCAGAGTACTCAGCGCGCCGTCAGTTCCCCGAGAATTGCCGGAAACTCCGAAACTCAGACGGCGGAACACATAGATCCCGAGACCGATAATTACGAGCCAGAAAAGGATCTGGGCCGCCATCCCGACGAGCCCGCTCCACCAAGCTCCGCCGCTTCCTGTGTACCCTCCGTAATAACCTAAGCCGAACCCTCTCATCATGCCGGCGCCGTAACCCCATCCCATCATGGCAATCTCTCCTTTTCGGGTTCCTCTTCTACGTAGTAGTGACAAGAACTTCATGAAGTGTTCTTGCTCTCTGCGCTCTAAAGATAGCACGGCAATTTGAATAACTGATGAACGAGGTGTGAAGAACCTAAAATTCCATTCAATTAATTGGGATTCTCTTCGCCCCCAGATAATGGCTCGACCAGTAGCTTTCCGAGAGGCTGTGGATCGAAACCCCGTCGCTCGATGAGCCAACGGTCAAGCCGCCTCCGATATAGATCCTGACATCTGAAGCCCTCCCATATGTGTTAAAGGACACCAAATCCCCTGGCTGTAGTTTATTCCGGCTGACCGGAACCCCTAAATTGAACTGCTCAAATGAAGCCAGGACCGCGAAGGCGTTCATAAGCTCGACGAGTGAACCAATCGAACAGTGAGTCTCCTGGTTCACCTGTCGCTCTGCGGATCTACATTCTGGTTTAAAAGAAAAAGACCCGAGTCAATGTTGACCCGGTCATAGGCCGCCCAAACGGCAAATTCTACTTTATCTCATCCATTTCCTCCAAGAGCTTCTGAATCGCCTTTTTCTCGATCCTTGATACATAAGAGCGCGATATCCCTAAAGCTTTGGCTATCTCCCTCTGGGTTCGCCGCGGGCTGTTCAACAGCCCATAACGCAAAGAGAGGACCATCCGCTCTCTCTGGCTCAGTTTCCTGACTTTATCTAAGACCGCCCTCTGTTCGAACTCGTTTTCCACCCGCTCGGAGATATCTTCTCCCTCGGAGCCCAAAACATCCATCAGGGTGATTTCATTGCCTTCCTTATCCACCCCTATCGGGTCATAAATCGACACTTCCCCGCGCGTTTTCTTCAATGAGCGTAAGTGCATGAGAATCTCGTTCTCGATACAACGCGCCGCATAGGTCGCCAACTTCGTTCCTTTTCCGGGGTCGAAAGTGTTAATCCCCTTGATCAGACCGATCGTCCCGATGGAAATTAGATCGTCGGTATCCTCGCCGGTCCCGTCAAATTTCTTGACCAGGTGGGCGACCAGGCGCAAATTATGTTCAATCAGCATATTGCGGGCGCGCTCCACTTCCAGGTCTTCCAGACGGGTCCTCGATACCTTCCCTTTGGCGGCGTGGAGGACACGCAGATACCGTTTCTCTTCTTCTTCCGCCAAAGGCTGCGGAAAAGCACTGTTGTTAATGTAGGAGACGAGCAGCGTGATTCCCTTGAGAACCGAAAGGGCCGCAGCGACCAACAAAAGCTGGGTTAGCATCCTTCCACCTCCTTCGCACCCCGGCTTTAATACCTATGCCGGGGGAGAGGAAATTCTGCTTATCCAGCTTTGCATTATTCCTTACGGAGCGAACATCTTAACCACTGAGGAAATCCCCGGCGGGGCATTCATAAAAGGCGCCCGGATCGCGGTCCCCCCTCCGGAAGCATAGGCGGTAAGGGTCAACCCGATCTTCATCAAGCCTTTGTCTACCGTAAGGTTTACCCCTCGAATCGCCAAGAGGTCCCTGCTTTGCCGAATGTCCTCGATAAAGCCCAGGACTGCAGCCGTTTGCCCGCTGCCCACAAAATCCAGTTTAACCTCCTGAACGTTTCCTTTATGCTGCACAGTGTAAAAACGAAGGCTCTCGGGACTCAACCCATCCCGTTTAGCCAGGGAATAAATGTCCACGGTCAGCCGGGGCTCATCCAAAAGAGCGGGAACTTTCGAACTTTCCCCGCGCACCTTGGCTTCAGCGGCGGTAAGTGCTTGCTCGACTGCCGCTTGGCGAGTTTTAAGTTCAAGCAAACGTTGATACTCAGTTTGACGTGCCTTCACCTGTCGTCCGAGTTCTTGAATGTGCTGCCACTCCGGCCAAACCACATAGTTTGTGTAGCTGTAGAGCAGACCAAAAGCCAGCAGGACCACCAAAGCTATCTTTTGGAAACGTTCCTTGTTTTTCAATGTCCTTATTTCCCTCCGGTCATGGCCTGAGAGCCCCTTGCCCCATTCAACTTCAAGGCCAAGCTCAACGTTTGCGCTTTGTCGCGCAGGGACAGCGCCTGAACATCCACATTAACAAAGAGATATGAATTTTCCAGGCTGGTCCACATCTGTGCCACGTCAACCGGGGTCGGGACGGTAACTTTCAGGTCGACTGCGTTTTCTTTTAGGCTGAAGGCATCAACAACCGTCCCTGGGGGTAGCAGCCGGCGCAGCCTGTCCAAAACCGGCCTCGGGTCCTGGGAGCCTATTCTTGCTAACTCCAGCACCCGCTCTTGATCCTTCAACCGCCGGCTGACCGCCTGCGATTTTGCCAACAGCGTTTCGAGGTCCGAGAAAGCGGAAATTTTCCGGTCCAGCTGCTTCAGGTCAAACTCCAATTTGTAAGTCCAAACCCAGGGGCCGCCCACCAAGAGAAGACAAATCAGGACAAACGCTGTTCCCCAAGTCCGACGACGGCGCCGCTTCACCAGCTGCCGGGCGGCCGGATCGCTCTCAAGCCAACGGAGGGCAAAGTTAAATTCTCTCTTCTCCCGCATCTAATCCTCCCGTAGGGCTAGGCCGTAGAGATCGGCATACTTCATCCAGCCCTTCTTCCAAGGTTCGGCCTTCCCGAGAAAACGCGGCTGCCAACCCACAGGAAAACCAATCCGGGCCGGGATTTCAAGACTTTCCGTAAACATTTGAGCGAGGCCGGGCAGATCGGAGAGTTCACCGGTAAGAAAAATTTCGTCCACCCGTTTGCCGAAATGCCTGGCGGCAAAAAAGTCAACAAACTCCTCCAGAACGCGCAAAACCGGCCCTAGAGCCTTCTCAAGGCCCTGAGGCACCGGCACGGATCCCTCCTCCGGCCAGGAAACATCGAGATCCGAATAAAGAAAGAAAACACCGTGTTCAAGCAGGATCATTTCCGCGCAGCCTTGCCGCAGAATCACGATGGCAAGATCTGGGCGAACTCCCCCGGAGTCTCCTCCTTTGACACCTCCGCCCCGTCCTCCTATCAGAGAAACCAGTTTGTCTGGTAGTTCCCGCCCCGGCTTCTTCCCGAGAACAAACGCCGGCCGAATCAGCGCACCGGTCTGCCGGCGTTCCGGGGCCGGACGAACCGTTTTCTCCCCGCCTGTCGTCATTTCCCGAGCCTGCACTTCCGTCCCAGAGGATATCGCATCTGTAAGGTTGTGTTCTTCCCGGACGAAGAACGACTGTGTTTCGGCGTAGAGCCGGGCGATACTGTCGGAGGCCAGATCCACCACCTTCGGTTTTACCCCCGCTTCCAGGCACAGGTACCAGAACTTTTCCCAGCGCTGTTTCGGCAGGGCAGCCAGAAGCACCCGCAAACGCCCCTCGCCGTTGTCAACGAAGTGCTCCAACACCCGGTAATCCACCAAGTAATCCCGGAGATCAAACGTAAAGTACTGGTCCGCTTGTTCACTTAATAAGCGTTCAAGGTCCTTGCGGCCGATTTCCGGCAGAATAATAACCCGGGTGATGACCCCCCGGCAGGAGAAGACGACGGGAATTTCCCGCTGGGGAACCTTCTGCTGCCTCAGCCATTTTTTCAGACACTGGGCCGGCCCCGCTTGATCCTCCCGCAATTCCGGGTCGCCTTCCCCCTCCGTTCGGCGAGACGGGTCCGGCGCCACATTCGGAGCGACTCCTTCTTGGGTCGTCTTCTCAGCTAAATCAACTTCCGCCAGGTAGTGTACTTCCACGTTCCCTCTTCTTCTCACGACCCTGGCGACTGTCCAGTGCCCGGCACGGACGGCCGCCAGCCATTTTCCCGGTTTGTACAAGTCTGTTCACTCTCTCCCTTCCCGCGCTTTTCAGCTGCCCGTCGGCGGCGGTTCCGCTTCCCAAACGACCCCCTGCTCGAGTACGCTCAAAGCTGCCGTCGCCGTGCGCCCGCCAAATGCCGCTTTGATGATCGCTGGCTGGGCGCTCACACTCATCGCTGTCGCCACTCCGTCGGCATTGATCGTGACATTGGAACTTTGGGTCGACCAAGTCACGGCGTTATTCGGGAGCAGATGCTTGCTTCCGCCGGAGTCGAGCCAATAGACCTGATACGTTAGTTGCCCGCCCACGTTCAGCGCCGCCGTTAAAGGCTCTATCTTCAGACCTGAAACCGTCTGCGCGTTGACAACATTCACGGTTACGGTATTGCCTGACACCGGTGCGGGCTGTGAGCCCGGTGAATTGGCTGAGGGCGGCGGTTGATATGCAGCCGTAATATTCGCCGTCTTGTCCGCCGTACCGCTGTAAACCGCTCGGACATTGCCTGAGGCATCGACCGTCGCCACTGTGGAATCCGAACTGGACCAAGCCGCTTCGGACGTGACATCCTCGTCGGTATTATAAGCGTCTGAGTAAACAGCGGTAAAGCGGACCGGCGGGGAACCTGAGGCCAAAGTCGTCGTCGGTGCGTTAACAGTCAGTGTGGGCTGGACGACCGTCAGGGTGACCGAATTCTGTAAGGGCTGTCCTTGGGTGTATGGGTCTTCCGCCTGCGGATACGGGTATGTGGCCGAGACCGTGCTCTGACCGGTCCCCACCCCCAGGATTCGGCCCGGCCCGCTGGCCTGCAGCACAACCACACTTGAAGCATCCGGCCCGGTAGTCCAGGTGACCGAATCCGTCACATCCCGGTTCGTCACATTCTGGTAAGTGCCATCCGCGCCGGAATAGAAAGCACCCGAATAGAGCGCTTTGAGTTGCACCGTTTCTCCGGCATTAATGCTTATGACGCTGCCGGTGCCTTGGCCGCTTCCCGCCACGAAAATTGTACCGCCCGCCCGAGCAACTCCAATCTTTAGGGCCGGCTGCACCACCGTGAGGATGGTCGGGAGACTCTGCATGCCATTGTACTCCGCTTGGATGGTGGCCGTCGTGCCGGAAAGGAAAGCACTCAGACTTCCGAGATTGATAGGGTCTGCGGGGTTGGAACTGCTCCAAGTCGCCTGCTGCGTTACATCGAGCGGCAGATTGACCCCATCCGAATACATCGCCTTAAACTGAAAGCGGCTCCCGGCGTTAACATAAACCAACGGATTCGCCGGAGCTAGCGTCAGCACCGGTGATGAAACGTGCACGGTCGCTGTGGCGCTTGGCAAATCGGGATACATAGCCGTGATAACGCTGCTGCCGGGCGCAAGCCCTGTTACCCGGCCGGCCTCGCCCTCCGTGGCATTGGCGACGGTGGCGACCTTCGGATGTTGTGTCGTCCACTGTACGTCTTTCGTCACATCCGTAACCGTACCGTCTGGGTAGACCAGCTGTGCCTTGAGCTGGACCGTGCCCTTGACCGCAACTTCAGCCACTAAGGGGGTCACCTGCAATACAGGGGGGCTGCCTACGGTAACCGTAGCTGTGGCACTATACGAACTCAGCCATTTGGCACCGGAGAACCATGACAAAATCAATTGAATTAATTTGAGAAAGTCAACTGCCCCGGGAGGCAAAGCGGCCGTGATCGTGGCAGTCCCACTCGTATATCCTGCCGTAACCAGGCCCCCCGTCGGTTGAGAGCTCGGATTCCCTGACTCGCTGTCGGAAACCGTAGCCACAGAAGGTTTGTCGCTCGTCCAGGTGCAATAATCGCTCACCGAAATAGCCCATCGTCCAAAAAAAACCAAGGAAGCCCGAAACTGCTTGCTCTGTCCGGAAGTCAAGGTCGCTTGGGGCGGCTCAATCGACATGCCTACGAACTTAGGCGACCCGATGGGAAAAAACCAGGGCCCCCCCGCCACGGTTTGACTGTCCATCTGACCGGTCACCCAGACACTCCAGATTCCCGTGTTGGGACAGGTGATATCAACCTCAGCGTATGTCTGTCCCTCCTCGATCTTTACGGGATAAGTTTTCCGATAGCCGTCCGGCCCCCCCAAAGTCAGGGTGGCATCCACCTCCCGCGCGGCGGTCAGAGGGAGACCGTCCCAATCGTAGTCAGCCAGGAAAACGTAGACAGGGAAAGGCTTGCCGACGGCATGATCGCTGGCGATGCCCCCCTCCCAGTTAAACTGCGACGGGTCGCTGTCCTGAACCGTGAACGTCTTGGCCCAGTAGGGATTATCCGGGTACCGATCCTTGTCATGGTCGGCCAAAGCCGGGCGAATACTTGTCAATATTCCCCCCAAGAGCAGGCAGATGGAAATCAGTACCGCGGTACACGAGCGCAGTGTCCTTCCCATAGTCCCACACCTCTCTAAACCGGAATACGCCGCCCTGCCTGAGCGGACCTTCTTTGCTTCAAGGGAACCCCTCTATTTCCGGCTGCCGCAAGGTCCCAACCGGCTAGTGACCCCACCCGGCTCCTGTCGGGGCTCAGGCCTTTCGCCCGATTTTCCCTGCCTGGATTCAAAAGCTCGTAATGCCAACATCCCAGGCTGCTCTCACTGGGCTTACCCTCTATCTATGTATTTGACGTCAGGCGGATGCATGTTCCCTCAAGGGTACCCCTTGACCGGAAGAGCATATTGTTCCGTCAGCGTCCTCCTCACGTTCTGATAGGTTCCCGTACATGTGATGATGACACTCGCACTCCGGAACTCCACCCTGTCAACGGCGTAACTCCCGTACTCAACCCCAAATGGACTTCCTGACGGCAATTGAGTCCCGCCGGGCACACCGGGAGGGGGAAACTGGCCCGGATTCTTTTGCATTGCTGCGAGCACAACCGCGACTTCATAATTGATCCCCGACTCCGCCATATTATAGGCCTTAAGAATCTTCTCTTGCGACGTTTCCAGGCGAAAATGATTGACAATGAGATCGAACGAGATCCCGGAAATCAAGAAGAGAAGCATCACACATATGATCGCTATTAATAATACCGCCCCCCGCTCACCCGCCATCTTAAGGATATGCGCTTCAAACTCCTCATTACGCTTTCCGGGAATTCCCAACTCTCTTGCACCCGCTCGCTGCCTGTGCCGTGCTGCCCGCATCTTTTGTCCACTCCCTCCGGACAACTTCTGTTTTCCTGACAGTGCCCTGTAAAGACCCGGCGATGACCAAGGTTGTCTTCAGCCCCTTTCCCCGACTAATTTCCGCCGCTCCCTCCCGGCCCTCGTCCCGCTTAATAGAGGCGCGCCCAACTGACCAGTTCAAATGATTGGTTTTCCAAGTTCTTGGTCACGATGTCGATCTTAACAAAGTGATTGCCATCGGGGGTTACCATAAGCAATTCAATGTCGTCAGCCACCAGATGCGCCGTGGCGGGATTATCTCCGTACATGAGAGCGCCGGTCGCCTTCGGATTGGGCTGATCAAAGTAAAGGAGGGTTCCCGGAGCCAAAATGGGCTTGCCGTTTGTATCCCGGCTGGGGTTGAGATCGAGTAGGCAGACCAGAGCACCGTTACCCGGAGTGGTGCTATTGGGACGAATATTATAGAAGTAAATGCCGCTGTCCGGTCCCAGCGGGGGGCTTAAAGCCGTTCCCCCGCTATAGGAGTAAAACTTGTAGGCATTGAGATGGCACTGATCCAGGATCTGAAGCATAGCCGCGCGCGCTTTCTCTTCCAGCGCTTCCTGGCGCATGTCTTCATGGTAGGATTGAATCTCTTGGCGTAACACCTGCGAAACACCCAGGAGAAAAATGGCGAAAACGGCCATGGCGAGCATGAGTTCCAGAAGGGTAAATCCGTCTCCTTGGCACCGTTTCATGGGGTGCCCACCCCGTAAGCATAGAGGGTAAGTACGTCTGAGGGCTTACCTCCCTGCGGAGTGATGGTAACCTTAATCTCCTTCAGGTAAGGGTTACCGCTATTCGGGGTCGAGGTGTCCCAAGTGATACTATAGCTCCGCCCCCCGATAGCAATCTGAGTAACTTGCTCAGCCTTAGTCGCACTCACCGACTCGGACTGAAGCAGCTTCTCCATCTGGCCGCCGGCCGCAAACATCATCTGTTGCCTCTCTTCACTTTCCCGCTGATAGTGCTGAACCACCTGATCCGATTTGATAAGAAAGGTTAGTCCGATAAGAAAAACCGCCATAGCTAACACAACTTCCAAGAGCGTCATCCCGCTGTCATTCAACCGGTCCATCGCTCCTCCCCGTCTTTGCCTCCCCCGGCTATCCAACTCCCGCTCGATTCGCCGGCGCTCTTCCCCGGTGACAAACCTCGCCGCCAAGCGGCTTGCTTCGCTAGGGCCGCCCCACCCGCCGCGGGGCGGCCCTATCCCGCTTGGAACTAACCCTGTCCCGGAAGCGGCCACCCGACTGTAATACTCCCCGTCAAGGCTTCGACACGTATCTCGACAGAGTCTCCCAGCCCGCCCCGCAACACGACCCGCAGGCTCTCGTTGGTCGCGCCGGGCGGTGGCGTGACAAACCCCTGCCAATTAAACATTATGCCTTGGTAGGCGACGGCCTGGATATCCTGCAGATGATAATAATCTCCGCCAGAGTGTGCTTGGTCCCAATAAACCCCCGTCTGGAACGATCTGTCTGCACCCAACGGACTAAGAGCCTCTTCGTCCGTACCGGCAAGAAGCTGTACTCCGGTTCGAGTGAGACCGACAAAAACATCGGCCCGCTGCTCGACCGCGCTCTGCCTGGCTTCACGCAGGGAGGCTGCCACAGTTTCCGCCGATGAGGCCAAGCGGTAATGCTCCACCACTCCCTCATATCGGGGTACGGTCACTAAGGCGAGGATTCCGATCACAGCCAAAACGATTGCTATTTCAATCAAGGTGAATCCGGCGTCTCTTGTCCGGGTTTCCCCCTTCCGGGCCGTACTCACCCGGCCGTGCCAGGCCTGCATTCCCCGCCTTCCCTGCGACGCCCTCCCCAACTATTTCACCCCGCTCGCCATACTGAAGATAGGCAAAGCGATGGAGATGATCAAAGTACCGGCGAAAAGGCCGATGAGGAGGGTGAAGGCCGGTTCCACCAAGGCAATGAGGCGGCCGACTCCTACCTCCACCCGTTTATCGTAGTGATTCGCCACTTCCTCCATCAGTTCCTCTAATCTTCCTGTCTCTTCTCCTACCATTATCATCTGTATCATCAGGGGATCAAAGAATTTTTCTTCGGCAAAGGCGGCAAAAAGCGTTTCACCCCGCATGACGCGTTCCCTCGCCCGTTTCAAAGCCGTCAGACCCACCTCATTCCCGATAACCCCTTCCATAGCATTGAAGATGGGGACAATAGGGATGGAAGAGTGGAGAAAAAGGGCTAACGTGCGGGCAAAACGCGCCGTAATCGTATCCTTGAAAGTCTTGCCAAACAAGGGTATCCTCAGCAGGAGTTGATCGCGCCCGTAACGATAGCGGGGAATTCTCAAGGCTTGGTGCAGGCCCAGGGCCAAAGCGGCCAGCCCCGCTGCCAGAAGAAAAGCGTTGTGCGTGAGAAAACTCGTTCCTGCCAAGAGAAGCTGGGTCAACAGGGGCAAGCTTTGGTGACTGTCGCGCATGAGCGAGGACATCTCCGGCAAAATAAAATTGATGAAGAGGGTCACCAAGCCGATCAAGACCACGGTGAGGACCATGGGATAGATCGCGGCGCTGACCACTTTCTTGCGCACAAATGTTTCCCGTTCATAGTAGGCGGACATGCTCATAAGTACCGCATCCAGGTTACCGCTTTCCTCCCCGACCGAAACCAGGCTGATTAAGAGTTCCGGCAACGCGCCTTCCGCGTCCCGCATGGCTTGGGCCAGCGAACCGCCCCGGCTTACGCCATTGTACAAGGTGCGCATGACCCTCTGCAGACGCCTGTCCGTCATCTGGGACTCAAGGATCTCCAGACTGCGGACGATGCTCACCCCGGACCGAATCAGCATCGAGAGTTGGTTGCAAAAAGCGGCCAGCGACTCTGTGTTGATCTTACTCTCAAAGCGGCGACCCAACCAGCGCTCTACTTCCGGTTTCTCCTGTACGGCAATGATCTGCCAGCGGTTCTCCAAAAGCAGCCGCCGCGCGGCGTTCAGGTCGCTGGCTTCCACCAGGCCCTCTTTGATCCGAAACTCCTCCGTAACCGCTCTGTACTTAAACTGCATTTCTCCTTACCACCGCCTCTTCTGTCACCGGCGCGTCTCTTCACACTCCGCGCCCTGCCCGCGCTGTCAGTGCCTTCTCGATTCGATCCGCTTCCCGGTTGGAGTGTTTCCGGGACAACTCCTTGACGCGCCTCGGCCCCGCTCTGCGTTCATCAGCGCGGCCGCCGCAGCCGGACGGCCCCGTCACTCGTTGACATAGGTGACCCGGAGCAGTTCCTCCATGGTCGTCAGACCGCTCAAGACCAGGCGCGCCGCCGCCTGTTTCAAAGAAACCATTCCCTGTTCCGCCGCACAGGCGCGCAACGCGTCCAAAGAAGCCCTGTCAGTGATTAAGCGACGGTGCTCCTCCCCAATCGGCATGATCTCAAAAATAGCCGTGCGCCCCTTATACCCGCTGCCGCCGCAAAAAGGACAGCCTTTTCCGCGTTTAAGCAGGAGCCTTTGACCCTCCGCCGCGCCCAGAATCCCTCGTTCCAAGGGTCCGGCCGCGTATTCCACCGTGCACTGGGGGCAGATTTGGCGCACCAGCCGCTGTGAAATAATGCCCACCAGAGAGGCGGAAATCAGAAACGGCTCCACACCCATATCTTCCAGGCGCGTGACGGCACTGGCGGCATCATTGGTGTGAATCGTAGAAAGGACGAGGTGACCGGTGAGCGCCGAACGCACCGCGATTTCCGCCGTCTCCCTGTCCCGCATTTCACCCACCATGATCACGTCCGGGTCCTGACGCAGCACGGAACGCAATCCGGCGGCAAAAGTAAAACCGGCTTTCGGATTTACTTGCATCTGGTTGATCCCTTTAAATTTGAACTCCACCGGATCCTCCAGGGTAATCACATTTTTTTCCGGCGTGTTTAACTGGCCGAGCATGGTGTAGAGAGTGGTGGTTTTGCCGCTCCCCGTCGGTCCGGTCACCAGGACGATCCCGTAAGGCTTGCTGATGAACTCGTCAAAGAGGCGGACTTCCGCCCCGCTCAGGCCGAGAGCATCCTTCCCCACGACAATGTTGGCCTTGTCCAAAACGCGCAGAACTACTTTCTCCCCAAACATCGTCGGGGCTGTGGAGACACGCAGATCAATGTTTCGCCCCGCCACCTGGTATCCGATCCGCCCGTCCTGCGGCAGCCGCCGCTCGGCGATGTTCAGTCCGGACATGATCTTGACCCGGCTGACAACCGGCCCCACCATGCCGATCGGAGTACGCATGATCTCCCTGAGGACCCCGTCGACACGAAAGCGAATCCTCAACTCCTCTTCCAAAGGCTCAATGTGAATATCACTGGCCTGATTGTTGATTGCGTCTTCGATCAGGGTATTGAGAAACTTGATGATCGGGGTTGAAGCCGCGTCCTCACCCTCCGCCGCCCACCCGGGCACGACCGCCGCACCCGCTTGGGAGGACGCCGCCACCTGCGAAGCGGGTCCCTGCCGCAGGTAGTCCCGGGCCAATCTCTGCGCCTCATTTTTGCCGTAGCTGCGCTCAATGGCCGCCGCGATCTCGCTTTTCCTGGCCAAACAAGGCTTTATCGGCAGGGCCGACGCCTGCCGGACCTCCTCCAGCACGTGATAATCCGTGGGATCGTTTAGTGCCAGCAGAAGCTGACCGTTGCGAACCTCGACCGGAAGAATCGTATAACGGCGGGCCAAGGATTCCGGCACCAGCCGCAGGACATCTTCCGGAATGAAGATCCCCGCCAAATCAACCATCTCCAGACCCAGCTGGCTCTGCATCGCACGCAGGATATCCTCTTCGCTTACCAGACCCTGGGACAGCAGATGCCTGGCATACTCTCTGGCCGCTTTTTCCGCGTCATTACGGCTGTAATAGCGATCGACGGCTCTCTGAATGTCGTCTCTCCTGGCCAGGCATGGCCTCACAGGCATGCCGGCCGCCAGCCGGATGTCCTCCACCGCGAAATAGTCCGTCGGGTCGTTCATGGCCACCCGCAAGATCCCCCCGGAATCATCCAGCGGCAGCACCCCGTATTTACGCACCACCCTCTCCGGCAATTGCCGCAGGACCTTCTCCGGCACCACCCGCTGGTTCAGGTCGATCAGATCCAAGCCCAACTGGCTCCGCATCGTGTGCAGAATGTCGTCTTCCGTAGCTAATCCCTGCCGGATCAACACCTCCCCGAGACGCAGGCCCAGCATTTTCTGAGTCTGCAGCGCTTCGTTCAATTGCGCGGGACTGATGACCCCGCCGGCAATGAGAATCTCACCCAAGCGTTTGCGTTCCTGGCGCAGTGCCATGATCTTCACCTGCTTTTTCCCAAAGATAAGGGAAAAGGGTGTTTCTAGAAACACCCTTCAAACCGAAATTTGCGGAGTCACTCAGTCACCAAGGAAAACCCCAAAGACTTGCCCTGTGGAAACGCGGACCGTCGATAGACGTCTGTCCTTGCGAAGGGCTCACGGTGTGACTGTGACGGCTGGGCCGTAAGGTTTACTCGAGTTATCGTACCCCTGAATCGAAACAGAGCTTATCTGTGTAGTATTCGTAGTATCCATAGTAATTGTCACGACCACTCCGCCAGCAGGCAGGGAGGATGGCGTTTTGCCGCTGTCGCAAATGATGGCCGCGTCAGTTGCTGCTTTGCCTACCGTTCCCGATGCTACTGATGATTCAATCAATGTCTGCCCGCTAATCGGGTTCGTCATGTTCTTACTTGCGTCAGGTGAGGTACCTGCGTAATTGGCAATGATCGCGGCGGACGCTATTGCGTCAGCCGCATTCCCTGAAGTGGCTTGAGCATTCCAATTCCCAATCTGCGACGTAATATAGGTATCCAGTTCATGGACGTTGGTCGTAACCCCCACCAACTTGGCCGAAGTTTTCACCCCCGCAAACTTTGGCACCAGCACAATCGCCAAAATCCCGATCACCGCGATGACAATCATCAGTTCAATGAGGGTAAAGCCATCGTCTTTCCTTCTTCGTCTTTTCATCCCCGCATCGTCCTTTCTTTCCTGACCCAGTTATGTAAGAAAAGCTCAGAGCCGGCAGCCCGCCCCAGCCGGAGTTAGAATCCGGGGGCGTGGGCTAAGGTCCTGCTTCTCGGGTCCCACATCCGGCTTTACTTTACTTTAAACGTCCCGGTCAGTCAATAGGACTAACGGTTAGTCTGACCCGACAATTCGTTTTTTGTTAAATTGTCCTTTGCCAGACTATAGAAATGACTATCAGTTCCGGCTGCAGCCGCGGCTGGGATCACCGGCATTACTTCTGATAATGAAAGTTCGGAAGCCCTTCATATGCGAAGGGCAATGATTGACCTCAGATCAGCAAATTCGTTTTCAGCTTCCGCACAGTTTCCAGAGACAGACCCGTTATCTCGGCTACGTCTGCCAACGAAAGTCCCTTTTTCAGGGCATTTCGGGCCGTTTCTAACTTTCCTTCTTCTCTGCCTTCTTCTCTGCCTTCTTCTCTGCCTTCTTCTCTGCCTTCTTCCCTTCCCTCTTCTCTTCCCTCTTCTCTGCCTTCTTCTCTTAACCATTGTTCAATTTGGGTCATACGTAACACCTCCAGTAATCGTTTTTTATACTCTTCCGGCAGAAATTTGTCGGTGATAGCTATGAGAGCTCCGATGACAAAACTGACATAAGGGCTATTTGCTGCTTTGGCCAGTTCGGCAGCCTGCAGAGTCATTTCCGCCTCGCTCTGCTTACTTTTCATGAGGGGCAAGAAGATCAGCTTCAACAAGTCTGCTTCTTCCAAGGCTTCACCTCGTTCAAGCTTGCTCTTGATGCGCTGATATTCCTTGTCGCCATCCATACCCTTCATGTAGACGTTGGCGACTTGATAGCTTAAGGACCCTCTCCGCAGTAGGTCAGGAGCGCTCTCAATCCGCCCGGAGTAAATGATGGCTGTGTTAACTTCCCGATCGTGTTTAGCGACGATTCTGCTTCCGTAGAAAGCAACCCGTCTCAGCAAGCCTTCCGGCACCGTTGTCTGAAACTCCAGATGTAACAGGGTTTCGTCTTCTAAAAGAAAGACGAAATCCATGCGTTTCTCCTGGGCTTCTACGACCGGCAGCACGGTAGGCACGATATCCTTTATCTTAGCTGTCTTGAGTCCCAGGACTTCTAAGGTCTTATCCTTGAACATCTCGGCTGTGGCTTTCATGATGATGTCGTTGTTGTGTCCGCTGATCTGGGCTTCCAGGATCATCACCTGCCTTCCTGTCAATATTATACTATAAGGGCAACCCGGAAACTACCACATGCGTTTGGAAAATCAACTGAAGCATCCCATGACTTTTACAGCCGCGCAGCCTAATGCCCACGGTTTTAATCCCCTTTAGGCGGCTGTCTGTAACGCAGGGACTTCTCGGGCTTGCTCATGTCCTGCCTGCAGGTCTCCTCCGTCAAAAACCTGAGTTCCACAGGCATATGCTCCAGGGCCCGGCGCAGGTCAGGCCAGCAGCCTTCCGTCGTTTGAATTAAGACCTCACCCGCGGCTTTATCGAGAGTGGTCACGACGCCTAGATGCCCCAGACCCTCTACCAGCTTAGCGAGGATCTGAATGTCTTGACGGGGCACCTGAGCCTTGACTAATTTGTCCGCTGCGCGAAGTGCATAAGCTTCAGACTCCGCCAGAAGCCCGGACTCCGCTTGAATCCGGGACTCCGTCCAAGGTTCACGCCCTAACGCAAGTTTCCCTTCCGTTTTCCTATTCCGCTGGGTCAGGTGGTTTTCTGTCACGTCTTCTGCCTCCAAATTCACTTCCAGACGCCGGCCCCAAGCAGCCCTGCTCGCCTCAAGCGATCGGATGAGCGCTGAACGCCGGCAAAGAGGGGTTTAGGTCGGGCACCGGACTCGGCAAAATGGACGTCGTCGCTTTGTCTGCGCCAATAAGCAAGACTCTCTCCGCTCCACCGCGAGTCCTGTGTTCAGTCCGAAAGCCCTGCCTTCGCCCGCCGCAAGATGGTAAAAGGCGGCAGGGGCCGAGGCACTTTGAGCCGGACCTTTTCCTGGGCATGGGGAGCCGCCGTGATCGGTCTGCCCTCCGAGTCAAATATGTCTGTGACCGTAAATGACCAAGGCGGACTTCCGGGGGACAGAACTTCCAGTCGGTCCTCCGCTTGAAAGCGGTTCCTCTGTTCCACGTTAGCCCAACAGGAAGACTCCTTCTCCTGCGTCCGAGCGTCTTTGACCGGAGAAAATTCGTATGCGCTCAGGGCCTTCCCCGCGGTCTCAATCTTATCCGCCCCAGGGGACGGCTGGGTTCCCGGACTGCGCTTGCGGGCCGTTGTCCGGTCTTCCCCTCGGCTTGGAGTTTGCCGCGGGGCTTCACCCTTTTCTTCGGACCGTATCCCGCTCTCTTCTTTCTCTCCTACTCCCAGGCTCACCCCGACAAAATCATATTCCCGCACATAATGCGAGCTCTTCACATTCTCCGTAAGATAAGTCCCCACTCCTGAATCAGGCCATGCTCCCGCGGAACGCCGGACGGGTAGTGTCCCCGCCCCCTCCTTCTCGCTGCCGGGTTTGCCGAAGAGAAACCCCGGAGAATAATCCCGGTGACTGACTTTATCCAGTTCGTCCAGCCATTCCGGCAGCCTTCTCTCGAAAGCCTTCTCCCCTTGCTCCCACAAAACGTCCAGGGCTTCCCTGTAGACTTTGACCGTACTCGCCACATAGTGAATGCTCTTCATCCGCCCTTCGATCTTGCAGCTCTCAATCCCGAGCCCTGCCAAGCGGGGCAAGTAAGGCAGGAGACAAAGATCATGGGAGTTGAAAATGTAGGTCCCCCGCTCATCTTCCTCCAGAGGAAAAACCTGCCCCGGCCGCTTCTCTTCCATCAAGCTGTAGCCCCAGCGGCAGGGCTGTGCGCACTCTCCTCGGTTCGCATCCCGGCCGGTTAGGTAGTTGCTCAAAAGGCAGCGGCCCGAATAAGACATACACATGGCCCCGTGAACGAATATTTCCAGTTCTCCGGGCACTCGCGCTCGTACCAAGCTGAGCTCAGCCAGGCTTAATTCCCGGGCCAGCACTACCCGTTTCACACCCTGCTTAAGCCAGAACCGGACCGAGTGGGAATTCGTGCTGTTCGCCTGGGTGCTCAGGTGGAGGGCAATCCCCGGAGCCACCTCCCGCGCCAGGGCCAGAACCCCGGGATCGGAAACGATCAAGGCATCCACTCCCAAGCGGGCCAAGTTGCTCAAATAGTCCGGGAGTTCATCGAAGTCCGCTTCGTGGGCAAATACATTCACCGTCACATAGAGTTTCTTGGCCACAGCATGCACCCGCAAAACCGCTTCTTTCATCTCCTCCAGGGTAAAGTTTCCGGCATAAGCCCTTAGTCCGAATGCCGTCCCGCCGATGTAGACGGCGTCTGCCCCATAGGCCAGGGCATAACGCAGTTTTTCCATATCCCCGGCCGGAGCCAAGAGTTCCGGCTTATTTTTGTATGTTTGCACAGTGACTCCTTTCTTGAGCAAACCTGTTTGACCCCCTGCACTCTCCGTCCCCTCATCCCGTGTTTGAACACGATTTCCCCCAGATTCCCTTCCTTTATCCTATCCCGAGGCACAACGTCTAAGCCGCCGAAATCTTCGCCAATTTTGTGTGCCGCGCCCTGCACGGACAGCCAGGCTATCAAAGATATCCTTTCCGGCGATCTGCGACGCGAAAGCCCGTCCCCATACTAGGTGTACAATGCGAGAGCCTGCCCTCATACTTGAGGTGCAACGCGAGAGCCCGCCCCATACTAGATCAGCGGCGCGAGAGCCAGCCCCGTACTAGATCTGCGACGCGAAAGCCTGCCCCGTACTACTGGTACTTCCTCTCGTTGCGCAACTGCCCGGCGTAGGTCCTGGCAAAGACATGGTAGCCGTCGCCCTCCGCGACATAGTACAGGTAATCCGTAGCAGCCGGGTGGAGAACCGCGTCCAAAGAGGCATGCCCCGGATTGCAGATGGGCCCGGGAGGCAGGCCATAGTGGAGATAGGTGTTATAGGGTGAAGGGGTGAGGAGGTCTTTATCGTAAAGCACCGGTTTGTGTTTGCCAAGGGCAAATTGAACCGTGGCATCCGCTTCCAGCTTCATGTGTTTTCTCAGGCGGTTAAAGTAAACGGAAGCGATTAGGGGACGGTCTTTCTCTTTCTGCGCCTCCGCCTCGACAATGGAAGAGAGGGTCACCCAGTCATGCACGGAAAGTCCCTCTTTCTGCAGTTCCGTTTGCACCGCCGGGGTCAACTCCCGGCTGAAGCGCTGCAAGAATGTATTAATGATGTCATGCGGGCTTGTCCCTTTTTTAAAAAAATAGGTATCAGGAAAGAGAAAACCCTCCAAGCGAAAAGGTCCCGCGGGGGCCCCCCGCAGAAATGAATAGGGAAAGGAATCCTTTTCTACCACATTTTCAAAACTCTGTTGCGTACCCAACCCTTTCGCTGCCAGAAGGGCAATAATTTGCTTTGTCGTATATCCTTCCGGAACCGTTACGTGAACCATGCCCACGTTCGGCCCTTTCAACAGCAGGTTTATAATTTCCTCCGGACTAAGAGCAGCGGAGATATAGTATTCTCCGGGTTTCAGTTGTTCATCCACCTTCTCGGCCACAGCCAGACGGGAAAAAGCCCAAGCACTGCGGATGAGATGCTGGCTGGCCAGCTCCCGGCCCACTTCGTCCGCAGTCGCTCCCGGCTCAACCACCAGCACTTTGGTCGCGGCCGACGCGGCATAAGGGAGAGAAGCCCAATTCCACCAAGCCGCAACAACTAAGATACCCAGGATAAGAACCAGGCCGGGAACGGTAAGCCGGTTTTTTTCCCTTCTCTTTGCCACATCCAACACTCACTTTCTCCTCTGCATGCATCTCCCACACACTCCGGAAGCGCTGCACGCCCGCACGGCCTCAACTGGCACGCCGCAGGGGATGCGCCGGCCGCGCGCACATGCCCCTGCCACCCGTTTCGCGGAGTGCGTCATGAACGCTGCCGCTTTTCTCTCTTCGACCCGGGTCTTATCCTGTCTGATTCCTTTGGCACCGCACTGGTCTGATTCCTTTGGCGCCATACCTATCCCGGTCTTCCAGCACAATACCTGTCTGATTGCCTTAGCGCTACACCTATCTGATTCCCTTCACACCGTAACGGATGATTTGATTGGTGGGAGCGTAGACATCCTCACCCAAATACTCCTCCGTCACTTTTCCCTGAGCATCCTTAAGCACCCGCCAACTTTTGACCGTATAGCCTTTGCTCCCCGCCTGCTCCTGAACTGTCGCCCCGGAGGCAAGACTGGGGTCTGGCCGGCGCTCCACCTCAAAGTCTGTTTCCTTAACGATTTGATGTTTTAGAGTCACGGTTTTGCCGGTTTGCTTGCCATAGATGCAAATGGTAAGCAGGCCGGGCTTGGTCTGGCTGCGAATATAGAGCAAGGCGCCGGTGTTATTTTGAAACTTGAAATCCACCTTGCTGTTGTAATCGACCGTCGCATCCTGCCCCAGCGGAACATAAGTAATAGCCATAGCATGCGGCGTTCTGGCCACAATTTTCAAATCGGCCAGGAGTGCGGCATTGTACAGGGTTGAGGAAACCTGGCAAACTCCCCCGCCGACGCCCTCGACGTATTTGTTGTTGACGATCACATATGCGTCTTTATAACCGGTCGCCTCTGTCCGCGGTCCCACGGTATCATTAAAAGAAAACGTTTGGCCGGGAAGGACAATCTTCTTGTCCAGAGCCGCGGCCGCCCTTTGCAGGTTGCTCGAGCGGTCTTTCTCGCTTACCGCATATTTCGTAGTAAACTCGCCGATAACTGAATTAAACGCTAAGCGTTGCACAGACTCGGTCGAGACCCGCGGCGCCACCGCCGTCACGGGGATCTCAATGGCCTTATTCTCAATTTCCTGCCAAGTGTGCCCATCAATTTCACGAATCAAAGTCCACGTATCCACCGTCCTACCCGGAATGCCCGGCCGGACGATAAACTTGTCATCCGCGATCTTGTAGGAGGCATCCTGAGCCGGCCGGTCAAATTGGCTCAACTTCTTTGCCAGCGTTTTTGCCGTTTGTTCTTTGTCGACCGTCCAATAACTGGATACGGCGCTTCCCGGATGGGCACTGACCTCCTGCCACGTTTTGTTCAGGTCGAGGCCTGCTCCGAGACTCCGCAGGGATACCGCCACCTCCGTCCCATTGTACACCAGCCTGAGATTATGCGCCAGCTTGCCCTTAGCCCAATCTTTCAGCTTCTGCTGTGCCGCCTTGGTTTCCAGACCGCTCAGATCCAAATTGTCCACTTTCGTACCGGCCGGAATATTTCCTTGGATCTGCGGCCTCGCCGCCCGGCCGCAGCCCGACAAGAGCAGCAAAATCGATAACACCAAAAGAAAACGTCCGGTCCCCCTGTTTGGCAAACCCTGGGCCGTAACTGACTTGACTTTGTCCCGCAATACGCTTCCACCCCGCCTGTATCTAATCTTAAGGTTCCCGTTGAAACTCCCGCTTTGCGAACTACTGAGCAATCAAACATTGCGAGCTTCCCGAGAATATCCGGTCCCTGCAGTATTCTGTCCGCTATCTTGAAACTTAAAAACTTCCCGACGAAATTTGCGCCAAAAAGGCCCGCAATCCCTCTGCACCAAGCAGAACGATCCGGGCCGCTGCAGTTTACCTTATGTACATGTACGCTTAGAGAATACGCAGCACCAAAACCGAAAGCCCTTCCCTCACGCTGCAAGCCAACTTAAAACCGATTGCATCGCGATCCGGCTCAAGGTCGGAATCCGAGAAGCGCGGAGAACTCGAGACCCCGCGGAAACACCCCGAACCCAAAACAGCGGAAACTTGCTGAACGTCGGCAGCTCGGGACAACACAAGAGACATCCCGAACATAACCAACCGAGGCTCCCCAAGCATACTCCCGAACATCACGGATGCTTAACAAAATCCGAGACGTCCCAAGCAGGCAAGACCCCCGAACGTCCGAGGCTCCCCGGCATCCGAAATTTCCAAAACATCCTAAGCACTCAGAACGCGACCACGCAGGAACGCCCCCATCAGTCTTCTTCCTCCAGGCTTTCCCAGGCATCGGCTACCTTTTCCCACTCTTCATCATCTTCAATGTCCAGGAGCATTTCGTTTCCTTCGTCGTCATGTCCCAGCTTTAGGATGATCGCTTCGTCCGACTCCTCTTCTTCCTCTTCTTCTTCGGATACTGGCATCAAGACGAAATAAGTCGAATCGTCCACCTCCAAGGTGTCCAGATGGAGGAACTCATGGTCTGTCCCATCATCATCGGTCAGTACGATGGTGTCAAATTCTTCTTCGTCCATATCATCATGATCCGGGTCATGGTCGTGATCGTGGTTATGATCATGATCGTGGTCATGATCATGGTCGTGATTATGATCATGGTCATGATCGTGACCATGATGATTATTATCACTCATCAGCTTCACCTCATACTCAAAGATAGTGCTATTGTACTCCCCCAGGTAATGATTGTCAAACGGCACACACGTAACGCACACGAGATTCCCGAGATTCCCGATCACCCTTTTCCGCCCGGACTATCCCCGTTTGCGCTCCAGATAGCCCTGCAAAATCAGGATCGCGGCCATCTTGTCAATCACTTTCTTTCTTTTGGCCCGGGAAATATCCCCTTCCAGCAAGGTCCGCTCGGCCGCGGCCGTCGTCAGCCGTTCATCCCAAAGAACCACCGGCAAGCCGAAGGAGCGGCGCAGCCGCTCGGCAAACTCCTCGGTCAGGCGCGCCCGGGGACCCAGAGTCCCGTTCATGTTCTTGGGGTAGCCCAAGACAATCTCCCCTACGTCATAGCTGCGGATGAGATCGGCCAGTTCCGCCATCTCCGTTTTTGAGCGCCGGATCGTTTTGACTCCCTGGCCCGTCCATAACAGTTCATCGCTGACCGCCACTCCGATAGTCCTCTCACCGAAATCCAAACCCATAATGCGCCTGCCGTCCACTCTTGGTCCTCCATCCCTCTTGGTTATCCATCCCCCTTGGTCCTCTGTCCGCCCGATCAATCCCTACGGGGTTCCTCAGACAATTTTTAGGCAAAAATGCGGGCAAACGCGCCCGCAGTAGCCGCAAAGAACACAGGCTCCCGCATTCACCCGAGCCTGCCCCGATTCTGACAAGGACAACGCCCCCTGCGGGCAGGCCCCGACACAGCGGCCGCAGCCCTGACACCAATCGGCGATATAGAGCTTGCGCTCCTCATGCCGCACCTTGAGCGCCAAATCCCTGTCAATCTCTTCCCCGTCCAGAAAACGCAGATTGTACTCCACCTCGGCCCGGCTGGACATCCCTAAGGCCATGGCCTGGACGCCGGGGATGCCGCGCACGTAAGCGAGCGCCTCCCGCGGGGAAGCGCCCAAGTGCCCGCCGCCGAAAACCTTCATGGCATAGATGCCGATCTTCAAGTCGTGGGCAAAGGAAATCGCCGCCAGCATATCCTCCCGGCAGCCGTCGATAATCCCCAGACCCTGCAGGTTGATGATCGCGTGAATGACATCGAGTCCGGGCTGCAGGGCTCCCGCCCTGACACCGGCTACAGCGTGGGTCGAGATCCCGATCCTGCTCACCCGCCCGTCCGCCTTCGCCTTGAGCAATTCTTCCCACGCCCCCCGGTGCCCTCTCAGAGTCAGCGCACTTTCCTGTTCGTGCAAAAGAAAGAAATCGAGCGTTTCCCGTCCCAAGCCGCGACGGGCCTTTTCGATACTTTGCCTCATTTCTTCCCCGCTCACCGCATAGGACTTGCTCACCACCCGAACCTCGGGATGCCGCCTTAGCACGGGCCGCAATTGGGCGTAGTTATCGTAAATCTCGGCCGTGTCCACCCAGTTAACCCCGCGTCCAACCGCATACTCGAAGACATCACTGCCTTGTTCTGCCGTCACCCGGCCTTGGAGAGGAGAGATGGCCAAGCTGCCAAAACAGACCTCCGACACTTGCGGCCCTCGCCAGCCCAACTGAACCTGACGCATAAACCCGTCCCGCCTCCAAAGCTCCGTTTGCTCTTTCCGAATCATAGGCCTGTTCCGGTTTGCCAACTCATTTAACGCCTATTGTGGTTTTATATTCTGCCCTTTAATGCCCATTCCGTCCGCTTCTCTCCCTGTTGCGGGCTAATCGCCTCGCGAACACGGCCTGTTACGGGCAGAGCATTCTCCTGCGGTCGCTCTTTGTCGCCTCAGACCGGTTTGTCTTTGTCCGCCCCCGGGGTGGACGGATTGCCGTCCTCCAGGTAGAAACGCACCAGCTCTTCCAGAAGCTCGTAGCGTTCCAGCTTGCGAATCAGAGCCCGCGCCTGGTTGTGACTGGTAATATACACAGGATCTCCGGACATGAGATAACCGACTAACTGGTTAATCGGGTCATATCCTTTCTCCTGCAGGGCGGCATACACCTGTTGCAAAACTTCCCGCGCCTGGATGTCCTCTCCTTGCGCCTTAAACATCATGGTGTGATCCAATCCGTCCATAAGCTTCTCCCCTTTCACAATCCTCAATCCCCCGCAGAGACTGTTACTTAAGGAATTCTCCCTTCCAGACTGTTTTTCCTCCAAGCTCCTGAAGTTATTGGCAAAGAATCAGCGGTCTCCGCCCCACATCCAATAGACAGACGTAAGAACCTTGGCCAAAACACTTCACTCGCACAGATAAATCCGGCCGAATCGCTTTCTCCTCAGCTAAGAAAACTGCGGATAATCTGGGGCACCTGTCCCAAGGCTTCACTGACCTTCCCGGGATCCTTACCGCCGGCCTGGGCCATATCCGGCCGGCCGCCCCCGCCGCCGTCCGTTATTTTAGCCACTTCCTTAATAATCTGCCCCGCGTGGAGTCCCCTTAAACCTACCGGCTTCACGGCAGCCACCCAGTTGACCTTGCCCTCAGCCACCGCGCTCAAGATGATAACCCCTTGCTTCAACTTGTCGCGCAAAAGATCGCTGATTTGCCTCAACCCTTCCATGTCCGGCGCTTGCACCTGGACTGCCAGCACCCCGACCCCTTCCACATCCTGCATTTTGGCCAAAAGGTCCGAGGCTTCTCCTCTCGCCACTTTCACCTGAAGCTGCTGCACCTCCCGGTCCAGATCTTTGATCTGGCCGAGAAGTCCTTCCACCCGCCGGGCGACTTCGGACGCCGGGGTTTTCAAGATCTGAGCCAGCTCCTGGGCCTGAGATTCCAAGCCCCGGACATAGGCCAGAGAATTCAGTCCGGCCACCGCTTCGATCCGGCGCAGCCCGGCCCCGATCCCGCTCTCGGCCAGAATCTTGACTAAGCCGACCTCTCCCGTAGCCCGGACATGAGTACCTCCGCACAGTTCCCGGCTGAAATCGCCCATCCGCACGACCCGGACGACTTCACCGTATTTCTCCCCGAAGAGAGCGGTCGCCCCGCTGGCCTTGGCATCGGCCAGGCGCATCTCCACGGAACTCACCGTCAGATTGGCCAGCACGGCCTCATTCACTTTCTCCTCCACCAGCGTAAGCTGAGCGGGCGTCAGAGCCGAAAAATGCGTAAAATCAAAGCGCAGTCTTTCCGGTGTCACCAAGGAACCGGACTGCCGCACATGATCCCCCAGCACGCCGCGCAGCGCCGCCTGCAGCAGATGGGTGGCACTGTGATGCCTGGCCGTGGCGGCCCGCGCCCCGGCGTCCACTGCCGCCGTGACTTTTTCGCCCCGATGCAGGACCCCCCGCTTAATCCTCAGCGTGTGATAAATTGTCCCGGTGACTCCTTTTTTGACTTCCAGGACTTCGGCTTCCGCCCGCGCGGTCTCCAGGACGCCCCGGTCCGCCGTCTGCCCGCCGCTTTCCGCGTAAAATGGAGTTTGGGAAAGGAAGCAAATCACTTCGTCTCCTTCCCCGGCATCCATAATTTCTTCCCCGCCCAGGAAGAGAGCTTCAACCGTCGCTTCGGTGCTCGCCCGTTCGTAACCGAGAAACGGGGTCATTCCCAGCCGTTTCGCTCTTTCCGTCACGATCGGGCTCTCCTGCACAGCGCGCCTCTGCCGAGACTGCTCCCTGGCCAGGCGCCGGTGCTCTTCCGCGGCCCGCTCAAAATCCTGAAGATCCACCTTGAGGTTCTGTTCATTCAGGATTTCCTCCGTCAGTTCCACCGGAAAGCCGTATGTTTCATAAAGGTAGAAAGCATCCCGTCCCGAAAGCACCGTCTTGCCTTCCGCCTGGAGGGCACGGATGCGTTCCTGAAGAATCTGGGTACCCTGTTCCAGTGTCGCCTGGAAGTTCTTCTCCTCCAAGCGCAAATGGTTGAGAATGAAGTTCTCGTTTTCTTTTAACTCGGGATAGTGATGGGCATAATCCCTTTGAATCACCAAGAAAACTTGCTCGAGAAACGGTTTTTCGATCCCGATTAGACGGGCGAAACGCACGGCCCGGCGCAGAATGCGCCTGAGGACATAACCCCGCCCCTCATTGTCGGGGCGGATCCCGTCGCTCAGCATGAAAGAAACGGCCCGGCTGTGGTCTGCCACTACTTTGAGGGCCATGTCGCTCTTGGGATCGTCCTTATAGCGAATGCCCGCCAGGTCAGCCACTTTATCAATAATGGGCCGGAAAAGGTCCGTGTCAAAGTTCGATTCCACCCCCTGCATGACGGAAGCAATCCGCTCCAAGCCCATCCCCGTATCAATATTTTGTTTGGGCAAAGGGGTGAGATTCCCCGCCTCATCCCGGTTGTATTGCATAAAAACGAGATTCCAAATTTCGAGGAAACGGTCGCACTCGCAGCCAACCGCGCACTCTGGGCGGCCGCAGCCCCTATTTTCGCCTAAATCCACATAAATCTCGGAACAGGGTCCGCAGGGTCCGGTCGGTCCTGCAGCCCAGAAATTCGATTCATCGATCGCAATCCGCTCCGGCTTGACTCCCGCCTTATCCAGCCAAATCTGCCGCGCTTCCTCATCTTCGGGATGAATTGTAACCCAGAGCTTCTCCACCGGAAGCTTGAGAACTTCCGTCACGTACTCCCAGGCCCAAGGGATGGCATTTTCTTTAAAATAATCGCCAAAGGAAAAATTACCCAGCATCTCGAAGAAAGTATGATGCCTAGCCGTTTTGCCGACTTCCTCCAGATCTGGAGTACGCACGCATTTTTGGGCAGTCGTCGCTCTCGGAAAAGGTGGCTCGACCCGGCGTTGAAAATAGGGTTTGAAAGGGACCATCCCCGCCACGGTAAGGAGCAAAGTCGGGTCGTCTTTCGGGATGAGAGAAGCGCTCGGCAAAATCCGATGCCCTTTGGCTTCAAAATACTTTAAAAACATTTCCCGCAACTGGTTGCCGCTGTACATGAGAAAATCCTCCCCCAATAAATTATGATAAATGATAAATGATAAATGATGGATGACGAATGATGAATTAAGATGAAGAGCAAAACCCGCTCCTCATCAGGAGCGGGATGTCGCCAGGCCGGAACCCCTTATGACGCTTCGATAGTTTATAACCCTATAGTTTATAACCCTTGTGAAGAAAACCTTGGCTCATCACACAACCATTGGTTTTGAGTATAACGAAAAGCCAAGAGCCTGTCAATTCTTGCGCCGACGGCCCGCAGGATAACGTCAAAGTCCCGCGTCTATCCTTGCGCTTGCCGGTGCTCCTAGGTCGACGGGCGGCTTTCCGCCGCACGAATCCCTCAGCGCTTAAGTATTCTTTGACAGGTTGCGGTTCGGCGAAGCAATGGCATCCAAATGCCGTTTCAGACGCTGGGAGAGACCAGGCGCAGATAGAGATAGCGCAGGATAACTTTTAAAACGGCCGCCAGCGGAACCGCCAAGAGAAGCCCCCAGAAGCCCGCCAATTCCCCGCCGGCCAGGAGGACAAACACAATCCAGAGGGGATGCAGACGCACGCTGTCCCCCATCAATTTCGGCGAAATGAAATTCCCCTCAAGTTGCTGGACCACGATAATGACGAGGGCCACCTTACCCACCATCAGGGGGGATTTTGTCAAAGCCAGTAAAAGGACAGGCACGGCGCCGATGAAGGGACCAAAATACGGTATGAGATCCGATATCCCTGAGATCAAGCCGATGAGCAAGGCATAATCCATCCCTGCCAATTTACTGCCCAGGCCAATCAAGACCCCCACAATTCCGGCCACGACCAGGTTCCCCCGGATGAAGCGGCGTATAACGTGGTTTATATCCCGCCAGAGTCTCAACCATTCCGCCCGCCGGCGCTGGGGAACCAGCCAGGCCAATCCGTCCCCGAGGCGGCGCCAATCCGCCAAGAAATAGATGGCCAGAATCGGCGCCAGGATATAGAGGCTGAGAGATGCCAGCATGTCCGGCAAGACGCGTAAAGTCCAACTCAGCTTGGCCAAAAGGAACCCTTCCCCCTGGGCCAGGTGCTGGTCAACCGTCAAAGCAATCCGTTCCGGCAAACCCGAGGTCCGCAGGTTTCCCCGGAAATTCAGGATATACCGGTCAAGGCTCTGCATCGTACGCGGCAGGACGGCCGCAATCTTGGCCAGTTCGGTGTACAAGACCGGTAAGCTGAGAACAACGGCCAGAATGAGCCCGCCGACAATGGCGACAAAGACAACGGCGATGGCCCAGCGGCGGCCAACCCCTCTTCTTTCCAGACCCTCCACCAAAGGGTTTAAAAGGTAGGCCAGGGCAAAACCCAGCAGGAAGGGACCGACCACCGCACGGACAGCCAGGAGGAGTGCGCCGCCGCCCAAAATAATTCCCGCCAAGAAGACCCATCGCCATTTTTCCCGACGCAACACCGGCACTCCCCCTTTCCTTCTATTCTCCCCCAAACCTTCGGGTTTTAGTAAATCCGGCTCATTCCCGGGCTATTCACCCCAAACCTTCCGGCGGGAGCAACCTTCCTTCTATATATTTACTAGCATTTAACAGTATCCTAACAATAACGGTTCCTTGCAGCCAATCACTCGTCTCCCTCCTGAATCTCCCCCTGGCTAAAGCCGGGCTTTAGCCAGGGGCATGCGGCTAAGCCTCTTGGTCGCAACACCTTCGGCTCCGGCGGACTAAAAAAGCGCGCCGGCGCGCGCTTTTCACCATGAAACAGTAACTTCTTAATTCCTTTAAGCGAAGAACCTTTCGAGCGGAGAATGGCCTTCTTCAGCCCGGAACACTTGCGGCCAAAGCCGCACCCGAACCTCCCGCTGCGGCTTCCCGGACCGGCCGACCCGGCCTAGCCCCAGATCTTTCTTCCCCTCGTCCATAAGCGCCTGCCCTGACGCGTCCAGGAACTTCTCGTCCGTCGCGGCACCGCGAGTAATCCTAAAGCAGCTCCTGCCACACCTCCGGCCACCAAACCGCTGATCCAGCGTCTTGACATACGCTCTTCCTCCTTCGACAGACTTACTCGGCACACTTATTCGACGACCGCCTCCGGGTTTCCATTTAGGGCCTCGTCTGCGGGCCCGCCGACAATCGGGTCTTCCCAAGCCACCAAGGAGCCGTCCTCCGCCAAATCGTAGATGACGACCTTATCGTCTTGGGTGGTAAATTCTACACAGCAGTCCCAGCAATAAAACTGACCCACACCGACTTTTCCGATAGTCCGACCTCCGCACACTGGACAGTTCATGATCCTGAACCCCCTCCATTTTCACCCCAGGGCCTTGCCTGGTCATCGACGATCACAATGTCTTCCCCGTCGGCCACAACGTGCTGCTGTAGAATAGTCCCCCGTCCTTGGAGCAAGTCGGCGAAAAAACCATCCGAAACTTCATATCCTAGAATACGATCCCCTGTGTCATCCAAGAAGACATCTTCGATCTTACCCCTCGTTTCTCCACCTTCCGTATACACCGGGCTGCCCAGCGTCTCCGACCAAAGCCTCCCCTGCACGTCCTGCAGTTTTGCATCCCGCACCGTGACGGCATCCTTGCCGATGTTCGCCAAAGCGCGGCGCGGAAGACCTTTAGAAGAATGAAAGAAATGCCCTCCTTCCAGCAGAATCCCGGAAACCGAATCTGTCCGGGTGTCAAAAACGACATCCTGTACCCAGCCAATCTGGTTTCCGCTCTTCACATCCAGAACCGGCAAGCCGGCAATCTCGCGTGCGCGCCTCATGCAGGCCTTCCTTTCCATTCTCTTTCTCAGTCTTAGTCGTACTATGCCCAAACCGTTTTAAATTCATGCATCTAACCATTATCATACTAAGGCAATTTCCGGGGAAGGACAAGCCTTTTGAACCTGAAAATCCGGTCAAAAACCAAAATAAATATTCGGCAAAAACTCGCAAACCTTTTCTGACTCAATAGACCTTCCGAACCGGGGATCGTTCCGGCTTTCCGGCGATATACGACTTGAAACCCCCCGCCTCTCAGCCAGAAGCGGAGGCGGGAGGTTCACCCCCGTCGGGTCAAACCGGCCGGAGACAAAGGCAAAGCCGACACCGGACTGACCCCCGCCCCGAGAACCCGACCTCAGATTGAGCGGCGACGCAACCCTCGGGGGTCTGAGACAATGGTTCCGCCGCCCAGAACCAGATCCTCCCGATAGAAAACGACGGCCTGTCCCGGAGTCACCGCCCTCTGCGGCCGGTCGAATTCCACCTTGACGGCGCTCCCCTCGGGAATAACCCAGGCCGGGGCCGGCGGGGCTTTATAACGAATTTTGGCCTTGACCCTGACCGGTTCGCGCACTTCGGGCCAGGCAATCCAATTGAGTTCTTCGGCCCAGAGGACCGGGGTATAGACTTGCGCGTCCTCGCCCAGTACCACCTCATTGCGTTCTGGATTGAAGCCGAGCACAAACATCGGCTTGCCGAAGGTTCCACCCAGTCCCTTGCGCTGTCCCACCGTGTAGCGGACGATCCCCCGGTGTTTTCCCAAGGGGCGGCCCTCCCTGTCCACAAACAGTCCCGGGACCACCTTTTCCGGCGCCCTCCGCCGCAAAAACTCCGCATAGTCATTGTCCGGCACGAAACAAATTTCCTGGCTGTCCGGTTTAGCCGCCACCCGGGCCAACCCTCTCGCTTTGGCCATTTCCCGAATCTGGGGCTTGCGATACTCACCCAGGGGAAAAAGCGTATGCCGAAGCTGCTCCTGGCCTAAGCCATACAGGCCATAACTCTGGTCTTTTTGCCCGTCAACCCCTTTGAACAAAAGGAAACGCCCGCTTCCCGCATCGCGCTGCACCCTGGCATAGTGGCCTGTGGCGATATACTCGGCCCCCAAACCCCGCGCTTTGCGCAAAAGCTCGCCAAACTTGATCTCGCGGTTACAGGCCAGACACGGATTAGGCGTCTCCCCCCGGAAATAAGATTCCGCAAAATAAGCCACGACTTTTTCCTCAAAAACCGAACGAAAATTGAGCACATAGTGCGGAATACCTAACAGATAGGCCACCAGGCGGGCGTCGTCAATCGCGCTGACGGAACAACAGCTCTTCTCCGTTTCCGGACCCCCGGATGGCCAAATCTGAAGTGTTACCCCTATCACCTCATACCCTTGGTCCAGGAGCAAAGCGGCGGCCATGGAGCTATCCACGCCGCCGCTCATCCCGACAATCACTTTGGTCTTCTCAGCTTGAGCCATGGATCATCCCTTAGCCTTTTCTTGTTTATCGTAATAATCCTTGATCGCCGCATGGAGCGCGTCCGCCGCCAAATTGGAACAATGCAGTTTGTTGGGCGGCAACCCGCCCAACGCCTCCGCCACCGCCGCGTTGGAAATGTCCAAAGCCTCGGTGATCGTTTTACCTTTTACCATTTCCGTCACCATGCTGCTGGTGGCCACAGCCGCCCCGCACCCGAAGGTTTTGAACTTGACATCTTTAATCGTGTCGCCCTCTATATCCAGATAAATGCGCATGATATCTCCGCATTTCGGATTTCCGACCTCACCGACCCCGTCCGCATCGGGAATTTCCCCAACATTGCGCGGGTTTGTAAAGTGATCCATCACTTTTTCCGTATACATCTCAGCTTCACTCCTTCTACACTTTCCTATTCCGGGGAGACCGAGGAACTTTGACCCAAAGAACCTTGAGCCAAGGAACTTGGCGCGGGGAACTTTCTGTGCTCCCGGAAACCGGCGACAGCCGCCGTCCTCAGGCTCCGCACTTTCCCCCACCCAGGAACCCGTTCACCATGCGGTCCCGCCAACTCCGTTAAAAACGCCGGCTATTTGGCTCCGGCTTCCCGTTGCATCTGATCGAACAAAGGAGACATCCGGCGCAACCTCTCCACGATCTTCGGCAATTGTTCCAGCACATAGTCCACATCTTCTTCTGTGTTTTGCCGTCCCAAAGAAAAACGCAAGGAACCGTGTGCTATTTCATGAGGCATACCCATCGCCAGCAAGACGTGTGAGGGGTCGAGCGAACCGGAAGTGCAGGCCGAACCGCTGGAAGCGGCAATCCCCACCATGTCCAGGCTTAGGAGGAGGGATTCGCCCTCGACGTACTGAACACTGACGTTGACATTGTTGGGTAGGCGCTTGGCACCACGCGGCCCATTGACTTTAACGAAGTCAATCCGCTCCAAAATACCATCCATCAATCTGTCCCGGAGCCCAGTCAGCTTTGCCGCCTCGTCCGCCATCCTCGCCTGGGCCAGTTCACAGGCTTTGCCGAAGCCGATGATTCCCGGCGTATTTTCTGTCCCCGAACGGCGCTTCTTCTCCTGCCCGCCCCCGTAAACGCGGGGAACTAAGCGAATCCCTTTGCGCACGTAAAGAGCGCCGACCCCTTTGGGCCCGTAGATCTTGTGGCTGGAAACTGTCAGCATGTCCACATTCAGGTCGTTGACGTTGACCGGTATCTTGCCTAAAGACTGCACCGCGTCGACGTGGAAAATAACTCCCTTCTCCCGAGCCAGCCGGCCAATTTCCGCCACAGGCTGAATCGCTCCCACCTCATTATT
Organism: Acididesulfobacillus acetoxydans; assembly: GCF_902729405.1. Classification (GTDB taxonomy): domain Bacteria; phylum Bacillota; class Desulfitobacteriia; order Desulfitobacteriales; family Desulfitobacteriaceae; genus Acididesulfobacillus; species Acididesulfobacillus acetoxydans. The sequence goes on along the minus strand of NZ_LR746496.1, from coordinate 2,424,446 downwards.
GGCGTGCATGACGCTGAGAAGGATCGTATCCGGGCGGATAGCCCTCTGCACCCCGTCGACAGAAAGCAATCCCTCTTCGTCCACAGGTAAAACCGTGAGTTCATACCCGTTCTTGGCTAAGAACTCAAAGGTCTCCAGGATGGCGTGGTGTTCAACCGCCGTCGTGATCAGGTGTTTTCCTTTATCTTTATAGGCCTCGGCGGCCCCGAGAATGGCCAGATTATCCGCTTCCGTCCCGCCGCTGGTAAAAGTGATCTCCGCCGGCTGAGCCCCGATAAAACCCGCCACCTGTTCCCTGGCCTTCTCCAAAGCTTCCCTGGCCTCTTGCCCAAAACTATGGATACTGGACGGGTTCCCATATTTCTCTGTATAATACGTCATCATCAAAGACGCGACTTCCGGATCAACCGGGGTGGTCGCACTATGATCTAAATAAACCCTGCGCATGCGAATTCCTCCCTGTTTACTTTGAAAATTCCCACCGACGATTCAAATGTAATACATATAGTATTTCCGTTCCGTGTCCATCTTTTCCGCGTCTTTCACCATGTCTTCGAGAGTGATGGAATCGAGGACTTCTGAGATCGAATCCCGGACTTTTTCCCAAATCGTCCGGGTCACACAGTGCTCCGCCTTCGCACAACATTCGGGATCTTCTTCCGAGACACAATCCACCGGGGCAATGGGGCCCTCCAGAACGCGGATGACATCGCCCACTCGGATCTTGGCGGGTTCGCGCCCCAAAACATATCCTCCTTGAGCTCCGCGCACACTCTTCACCAACCCGGCCTTGCGCAAACCGGCAATAAGCTGTTCCAGATAGTGTTCGGAAATATCCTGCCTTTCGGCAATGCTCTTCAGGGACACTGGCCCTTCACCCATATGGACCGCCAAATCAAACATCGCCTTAAGTCCGTAACGGCCCCGCGTTGAGAGCTTCAAACCTATCACCTCTTGCACAAATCTTATCAAAACACTCGGGATTTGTCAAGAACAATCTTCGCCGCAGCGGATTCACAATAGCAGATAGATTTCCCAATCATAACCGCCCGGAGTTTCCACATGAAACGACCGGGTAATGGGCCATGTTGACTTGCGTCTCGACCCCGGCAAAGTTATACTTTCCACAAAGCCCAAAAATATTTCTTGGGAAACCGAACCTGCGTCAGTCTATATAACCGCAATTCACATGTCGACAAGGAGCTATAAAGCCATGGATCTCTTTTCCGCAGCTTTCGATCAGAACCAGGTCGCCCCCCTGGCCGACCGCATGCGTCCCCGGACGCTGACAGAGTATCTGGGGCAAAGCCATATTCTCGGTCCGGGCAAGCTTCTCCGTCGGGCTATCGAGGCTGACCGCGTCTCCTCTCTCATCCTCTACGGACCTCCCGGCAGCGGGAAAACCTCTTTGGCCCAGGTCATTGCCAATACAACCAAGGCGGATTTTATCCGTCTCAATGCAGTAGCGGCCGGGATCAAAGAGATCCGGGAAATCCTTCAACAGGCCGCCGAGCAGCTGCACCTCTACGGCCGGCGAACCTTGGCCTTCTGTGATGAGGTTCACCGCTTCAACAAAGGTCAACAAGACGCCCTCCTGCCCGCCGTGGAAAACGGTACCATTACTTTCATCGGAGCCACCACGGAAAACCCCTTTTTCGAGATCAATTCGGCCCTGCTCAGCCGTTCGGGTCTTTTCAAGCTGGAAACCCTAACGGATGTGGAAATTCGCCTGGGTTTAGAAAGGGCCCTGGCAGACCAAGAACGGGGACTCGGCCGCTTTCAGGCAGATATTCGGCCCGCTGCCTGGGAACATTGGCTTAATTATGCCAACGGGGATCTGCGCCGGGCATTAAACGCGCTGGAACTCGCGGTTCTCACCACCCCGCCCACAAACGGAGTTCGTCTGATCGATCTCCGAATTGCCGAGGAATCGATTCAACAAAGGGCCATCCGCTATGACAAGGCGGGAGATAATCATTATGACTTGATCTCGGCCTTGATCAAAAGCATGCGCGGGTCCGACCCCGATGCGGCTCTTTACTGGTTTGCCGTACTGCTCGCGGCCGGAGAGGATCCGCGTTTCCTCATGCGCAGAATCATCATCCACGCCTCAGAAGACATCGGTTTGGCTAACCCCCTGGCCATGCTGCAGGCCCAGGCGGCCGCCAACGCCCTCGAATGGGTGGGTCTGCCGGAAGCGCGCATTCCCATGGCCCAGGCCGTGCTGGCCATCGCCACCTCCCCCAAGAGCAACAGTGTCGTCGCCGCCATAGATAAGGCCCTGGATTATGTAAAAACCCATCCCACCGGAAATGTCCCTCCTCATCTGCGCGACGCCCAATATCCCGGCGCCAAAAAAATGGGGCATGGAGAGGGCTATCTTTATCCCCACTCCTACCCCGGACACTGGGTAAAACAGACTTATTTGCCCCCCGAGGCAGCAAACGCGACATTTTTCACACCCTCGGGCCTCGGCCAAGACACTTTTCTGCACCCTGAAAAAAAGCCATACTCTGAAAACTCCGAGTAACAACTGTCGTGAACTTTCTGTTCCCAAAGCAGGCCGAACCGGCGAGCAGAACTACTTCATTCGGCATGTTCTATAAACAATCTAACCGGCGTCGTGAGCGCTCGAGTGAGTCGTCGATTGAAGCCCGCCGCGGTTTGACCAAGAGGCTCAGCCGCATGCCCCTGGCTTTAGCCGGCTTTAGCCAGGGGGAGATTCAGTCGTCGGGATCAAAGATGTCCTCCGCTTCCCCGCAGCTGCCCAGTCAGGAACCCCTTCGCCCGGCCAATCGTGAGCGGCAGTTCACTGGGAGCACACACCCCCTCGCGTTCCAGCAATTCCACCAGATGAGCCACCCGGGGCAAGCGCAGGTCCACCTGCCGGATCAGTTCTTTCCGGCGGAAGACTTCCGCCGTCGTTCCCCCCAGGAGAATTTCTCCCTGACTCAAGAGATAGATCCGGTCCGCTAACAGAGGAACGATATCCACATCATGAGTGGCAAAAATGAGGGTGATTCCCAGTTCCCGGTTAATTGAATTAAGGAGCCGGATGAGCCGGGCCACTCCCCGGGGATCCAGGGCGGCGGTAGGCTCGTCAAGTACCAGAACTTCGGGCCGCATGGCCAGGACACTGGCCAAGGCGACTCTTTTCTTCTCGCCCCCGCTCAAATTGTGGGGGCTTTTGCCGCCGTAGCCGTTCAGACCGACCACTTCCAGAGCCCAGCTTACGGCCTCTTCCAACGCTTTCCCCGACACACGCATGTTCAGCAGACCATAGGCAATCTCTTGACGAACGGTGGAATTGAAAAGTTGATCATCCGGATCCTGAAAGACCATCCCGACGCTGCGACGGATTTCCGCCAAGTTCTCCTTCCGTACCCACAGGTTTTTAACCAGAACGTCGCCGGCGCTTGGACTGAGGAGACCGTTAAATAATTGAAAGAGCGTGGACTTACCCGCACCGTTGGGCCCCAGAACGGCCACCCGCTCCCCCCGGTCAATCTTCAGGCTGACATTTTTCAGCGCCCGCTGCCCGTCCGCATAGATATAGTCTACACCCGCTACCTCAATCAAAGCCATGAACACAATTCCCTTCTCTCCCGCTTTCTCGCTGGGTTCAGCCGATAGCGAAGACCGCCGCCAATCGAGGTCCCTGCCCGCCGAAGAATCGAAAAACCACCTGCGCTGATCCCCGCTGACGTCCCCGCCACCGAGTCATACTGGCGCAAAGAGTCGAAACAGCACCCGCGGCCGTTTCGCAGCGCGGAATCTTTAGACTTTCGCGGGCCTGAACCCGGATCACAGCGCCAGGTTCAGGCCCACCAGCAGCACCAGCAAACTGCCGCCCAAGAGACCGGCTTGCCAGTCGCCGGCGGGGATCGGAGCTGTGAAAAAGTCCGCCCCTTTGCTGTTCTCTTCATAGCCCCGGGAGAGCATGGCTTTGTAGATGCGAATACTGCGATCCAGTGATTTGGTCAATACATAGCCGGCCACTTTGCCCACGTCCCGGGCCTGCTGCCGCCAGGAACCGCCCTCACCCATCCGACTTACCTGCGCCCTGCGCATGCTCTGCCCGGTCTCCGCCAGGATAAAAACATAGCGGTACATCATCGCTGCCAAATCAATCATTAAATTTGGGACCTTGCATAGGCGCAGGGTTTCCAGGATTTCGATCATGGGAGTGCAAAGTGACAGGACACTCGCCAGGGTGACGGCTGCCATGATCCGCAGCAGGATGAGAAAACCCAGCGCCAGACCCTCCCTGTAAGCTGTCAGGACTAACGGTCCCAGAGACACGGTCAATAAAACGCGGCTGCCGTTCGTAAAGATCAAGCTGAGAAAAACCAGCCAGGCGATCCCGAAGGGAAGAGAGAGGCGGAGGAGGAGATGCCGCCAGGGCAGGTTCAAAGCGCGGTAAGAAGCCAAAGCCATGAGCCAGAGACCCGCCACCAGATACCAACGCGTGAGAACCGTCGCCACGATGATGGCCAGGAGGTACAAGACCGTCTTCACTCTGCCGTCCCAACGGTGCATGGGACTGTCGGCGGCAGCGATTTTATCCAGAACCGCTAATTCCATACTTCTTACACCTCGGGCTCTTCTTGATCACGCTTGGGTTTCCCGAACAACTTCTCCCAGTGGTGACCGACGATCAGTCCGGCAAAAAAGTTGGCCACGGAAAAAGCCCCGACCTGAGCGTCCCCGGGCAGGTCGACAAAGGGATGATGCTCAGTATGTGAGACGGCGGACGCCAAATTGTTGACCACATCGTCGGTTCCGCCCCCGGACATTTTATGGCTGTCCATATACTTGCCCGCTCCAAAAATGAAAAGCAAGAGCACAAACATGACGGCGAGCATGGCCTTGGTAAAAGAATCGAACCATTTGATCTCGGAGCCCGGATTGATCTCAGAACCCGAATTGGTCTGGGAACCCGGACGGTGAACCCCTGTCGGGGTCATCTCGGAATTAGGCGGGTTAGACGCGGACGGCATCGCTTTTTTCCTCCTTGCGGCTTTCTTTTCTTAAAACGCCCGGCAATAAGTCGGGCCGGCGATTGACCATAACCTGTAATACCGCTGCGGTAAAAACCGCCTCGGCAATGGCCAGGGGGAACTGGGTCGGGCCGTAGCCCATAAAGAAGATCATCCATTGCTTGAGCAGGGGAACATGGCCGTGCAGGCTCAGCGCCAGTTCAAAGGAACTTGTTAAGTAAGTCATCAAATCCCCGACAAAACCGGCAACCCCGGCCGCCAGCCAGATGGGACTGCGCAGGCCCCGCAAAATCTTCCAGCTTAGGTACCCAGAAATCCCGCCTACGATCCCCATGGAAAAATCATTAGCCCCGATCGTCGTAATGCCTCCGTGCCCCAAGAAGATCGCCTGAAAAAAGAGCACAATAGCAGAAATCACCGCTGTCGCAAAAGGCCCCACAATAATCGCCGCCAAGGGTGTGCCGCAAGGATGGGAACAGGAACCGGTCACCGGCACAGGTAAGTGCATGGCGGAAATGACAAAGACGGCTACGCCGGTCATCGCCAAGAACGGCTTGTAAGCCAGATTTTCCTTCACTCTATTTTTGATCTCACGGATGCCCGGTATGATAAACAGAGTTGTCACTCCATACCAGGCGCCCCAGGCTTGGGGGGAAAGAATACCATCTTCTATGTGCATTGAAACGCCTCCTCCAAAAAAACTTTGACAACAAAAAAACCCTTCTCCAACAGAAGGGTAAGTAAAGTTCTAACCGGTATTCGGTATCAGTACCATAAACACAGGCCTCCCCTCCCTAACATCCCGTAGGTTTCTCGGCATTTTGGAATAAGCAGGTCTCCTGACTCAAGTTCATCATCAACGCACGTCTTCCCAGGCATAACACCCAGTGACACTCTGTGAGTTGACTCCCTTCCACAGTGGCGGGCACCGCGCCAGCTTGTACTGGCTTCCCTTTTCAACTCTTCCCCTCAGGGAAGAATCACTCATTCCACATATTTAATTGTCTAGTTAAAATATAACATAAATCATAGTCCATGCCTAGGGGGAAAAGCGAGAAAAGCCGCCTCTTGGTCATCATTAGCCGAACTTTTAGACCACCGACACATCCTTGAACGCAGACACGGCTGATGCAGAACAATGCTGCCCCAACTGCGAAAGAAGGTGGCTGCCTGCAACCGTAAAAGCGCCGGTAGGCACCTCATACGGGATGGCACGCTTCCATGAATCCGGAGCGGCAGACTTCCGTAAGTCTCCACCCCATCCGCGCAGAGCGGTCAAAGTCGTTAAAAACTCGCGATGACTGCGGCCTTTCCTGTAATCGGGTTCACGGCTGGGGCGGCGCAGACAGGCCTCCAGCAGAGACATATCCATTTCGGCCAGCAAAGTGCCATGCACGAGGAGAACTCGGTTGACCTGGGCCACAGCATTGCCTGAAATCTTGCGCCCCCCGACCGTGACATCGGACACTCCCTGCAGCGCACTCTCCAGCCCCAAACGTCTTAGCACATCTTGGATAAGCCCTGTTCCCAGACGGAATCCGCCCCGGATACTCAGTCTGCTCTTTTCCGGCAGGATCAAGGAATAATTAAACACCCCGGGCATCTGAAAAACTGCCCCACCCCCGCTCGCCCGCCTTAAAACAGGAACGCCGCGAACGCGGCATTCCTCCTCATAGACCTCCTTCTCCATGACTTGGGAACGGCCGAGAACAACTGCGGGAAAGCCTGCTTGCCAGAGCAAGAGCCTCGCTTGACCGCTCTCCCGAACCTTCTCCATCCAAGCCGACTCCGCTGCCAAAGAAAGGTCTACTCTCTGCCGGGGCAACCAAATGGCTCTTTCCCTCGTCGCGTCCATCCTCTTTTATCACACCTCGTCGCGTCCATCCCGTTTGTACCGAATCGCATCTCAGGACCGCCCTGACGGAAGCGGCAGATGAGACTCACCGCCCCAGGTCAGTGCCCGGGACCCGAGGCCCCGGGCTCGATGTCCGAAGCAGGCAGCCACGAAATGTCGTCTGACCTTCCACAGGCTTCGGACATCTTTTTTGAACCCATTTAGCCGCAGCCGCCGCAGCCGTCGCCGCAACCGTCACCCGTTGACGCCGTCCTGATCTGAAAACCGCCGCCGCTGCCGGATTCTATGAAGTCAATCACCGCTCCTTCCAAATAAGGCGCCAGGTTATCGGCGGACAGAATTTTCACCCCGTTTTCTTCATCAACCGTATCATTTTCTTTTGCAGACTCATCCAGAGTCAAGCCGAAATTCGGCCCCCCTCAGCCAAAGCCTGCGATATAGACCCTCAGATAGCCTGAATCAAGATTTTGCTGGTGCAAAACCTCTTTCACTTTCACAGCGGCCGTCTCCGTGATGTTTACCATTTCAGTGCCCCCTCTTTGCTGTGCCGAGTTGTGAAAAAAAATCTCCCGGTGAAAGTATGAACCTTCACACACTATCTCCCAGCGTGGACCGTTTTTAGCATACCCGAATGCATCCTCTCTCACACTTCTGAGTACGCCGGGAAATCCAATCATGTCCTTATTGTAATATACTTATTCACCGATGTAAACCTCTTTTTCCCGGAAAGCTGTCAGGAACTTGATCCATCCCTGACTGAGGTCAGAGGATTCTCGGTTGCTTTCGGGGACTTCATTTCTGTCTACAACCCCACTCTGCCGCCACTTCCTTCACAGTCTGAAGTGCCGTCTCGATCCCTGCCGCGTTCGTATAATGCGATGGGCTGAAACGTACGACTCCCTGATCCAGGGTTCCGGGCATTCTGTGGGCCTGAGCCGTACAATGCAAGCCTGCCCCGGCCATGATCCCCGCCCTCTCTTCCAGAATGCAGCTGGGATTTTGTCTGAACTATGAAACACCAGCCACCGGCGGTTGACCAAGGAATTGGGAAACCCCCACAAGAAGGCCCCCACCCCCTCTTTGCAGAACGTGCGCGGGAAAACCCCGGAATTTGATTCCGGGGATGAGTGCGTTTCCCTCAAGGCTATTCTGAACCCTGCGTTCGAGGCGCACGACATCCTTTCGTTTGCATCAGACGTCTCTCATCTTCAGGAACGGCAGGCCATTGCGACAAAATTAGCATGAGCAAGGGGTGTTCTTCATTCAGAGAGTAGTACACCCATTGCCCCCCTTTGCGTTCTCGGACAAACCCAACCTGCTTTAACCTTCTCATGTGTTGGGAGACTCCCGGCTGACTGATCCCCAGCACCTCTGTCAAGTCACACACGCACAGTTCCCTTTGCCGGAGCAGGCCGATGATTCGCAAACGAGTCTTGTCTGAAAGCACCTTGAAGTCTTCACTCAAGCCCTCCAGACTCGATTTTTGCAGCACGCACACTCACCTTCTTTTCGGGATTTCCCCAAACCGCTCCGCTCTACGGTCCCTATGGTAAGCCGCACTGTCTACAGCAGTGTCGATAGCAGTTCTATAATTATATTATTATGCAGAGCCGTAAAATGCAAGCTTCCGGGTCAACACGGAACTGCGGATCTGCCCCCAGGCATAGTGTTTCTGCCAAGCAGAAGCAGAGTGTTTCGTGTTTTCACGGTAGTTCCGGGCAGGTGAGGCAACTCCTCCGGGCTCAGTAATGTTAAAATCCGTGTTCCGGGTGTAGTCAGTGAACCATGTTGAGAATGTTACTCCAGCATGCTATGATGGTATAATCCAGTAATTGGAGACAGTCGGAAATCTCTTGCCCCCGGCTTCAATTATTAAACATCTTTTTTCTTTAGCAGCAAAGCGACGGCTGTGCGCAAGGGAGTTAGCCTAGAAACTCCCACCCGAGTCATTGGAAAGGCGGAAAGGTACCATGGATATCGACAAGGCATTTTATAAGAATCTGTTCAAAAACCTCTTTATGGATCCTTGCCTAGTGGAGTTCTGGGATGGGGACGCGGAACTGTATGGGAAAGGTGAGGCGAAGTTTAACATTATCTTGCATGAGCCCATCCCCAAGTCAGAGATCATCCGCGATGCTTCTCTGGCTTTTGGGGAAGCGTACATGGATGGCAGGATTGAGATTGAAGGAAGTGTCCGGGATGTAATCGAATCCCTGTATAACAACCATGACAGCTTCTTGCATCAGAATCCGCCCTATCTAAGGCTGGCCAAATTTATGACCAATGGGGTTAAGAAGAGCAGGGAAAATGTCCAATATCACTATGACATCGGCAATGATTTTTACCGTTTATGGCTTGATGAAACCATGACCTATTCTTGCGCCTATTTTAAGTCCCCGGAAGATTCTTTAATTCAGGCACAGAAAAACAAAATCGAACTTATCCTGCGTAAACTCAATTTACAGGAAGGGCAGCGCTTGCTGGATATCGGCTGCGGCTGGGGTGAACTGATTCTGACGGCAGCCCAAAAATACCGGGTTAAGGCGACGGGAATCACCCTCAGTGAGGAACAGTATGACAAAGTCCAAAACCGGATCGATCAGGAGAACCTGAAGGATTTGGTCGACGTCCACTTGCTGGATTACCGTGAACTTAAAGAGCAGACATTTGACCGGGTGGTCAGTGTCGGGATGCTTGAGCATGTAGGTAAAGAACATCTGGGAGAATATTTTGCCACCGTTGAGCGCATGCTCGGAAGCAACGGGATTTCCCTGCTGCACACGATTACCGGCAGGGATGAACGAGGCACAAATTCCTGGATCAATAAGTACATTTTCCCCGGCGGCTATATTCCGACAGTTTCCGAACTGATCAGGCACATGGAAGCTTGCGGGCTTTATTTTTACGATGCCGAGAGCCTGAGAAATCATTATACCCGCACGCTGGAACATTGGGCTGACAATTTTGAACAGGCCTTGCCGCAGATCAGGGAAGGCAAAGATGAGACCTTCATCCGGATGTGGCGCCTCTATCTTAACTCTGCCGCCGCTTCGTTTCACAGCGGGAATATCGATCTGCACCAGCTCCTATTCAGTAAAGGCCCCAACAACCAGTTGTCCTGGACCCGAGATTACATGTATCAATAACAACCTTGAACCGCGACCCACACTCCACGCTTTTTAACCTTAAAGGCGATAGGCAGAATGGACAAATCCAATTCGGGTATCGTACAACCCGCGATGTTGACGGGTGCAACCTTTTGTGGCAGGAAGAGATACCAGCCAAAAAAAATTTGGCGAAACCCCTGCTTTGCCACAGTTTTGCCATTATTTCCGGTTATATTAGCAATGTCCCGGTTAGAAATTTCTAGGTTTTACTGAGGCAATTACGGAGGTGTACATTGACAATGCAGAAGAAATGGGTTGTTGCGCTACTCAGCGGGGTCCTCCTCGTGGGTGGCGCCGGAGCGGCTCTCGGAGCGACAGACACATCCGGCCTAGCCCAAATCAAAGGCCTGACGCAGCAAATGTTCGGCCTTCAGCAGCAGATCGTCGACAAGGAGGTCGGCGCCGGGCTGCTGACTCATGAGCAGGGTCAGGATGCCAAGGACTTTCTTAGCCAGCGGGAACAGTTGCGTGAACAAGCCCTGGCCGACGGCCAGGCACCCGTGCCCGGAATGGGCTTAGGTCCCCGGTTCAACAGCGGTCAACCCCTGACAACGGCGCAAAAACAGGCCATCACTGACAGGATGCAGGCCCGTCTCAAAGCGATTCAGGACGGCACTTTTGCTCCCGGCTCTTGCCGAAGTCTTTGGGGCAGCACTGGACCCCAGGGAGGTGCAGGACCCTGGGGTGGGGCAGGACCCTGGGGAGGTGCGAGACCCTGGGCAGGTACTTCCGCGCCAGGAAATCCCGTCCCGAGCCAGAATGGCTTAGCTGCCCAGTGAACCCCGCCCCGACAAAAAAGCACCCATGTACGGCTTAACTTAAGAATATGCTTTATGTTTTGCTTGGAAGCAATGTATGGATCGGAATCGGCTCCTTCCGGAGAAGGCAGATCTCACTGAACCGGGACGTAAACCTGTTGCACCATAACCCTTTTGGCCTCCCGCGTGCCTCGCCTCGGCGGCGGCGGGCTTTTTTCCTGTGTCAGCCGTCTGGACAAAAAATTGTTATACGATGTACCATGAAGGAAATAGCCGGCTTTTGCCGGCTATTTCCTTGGAGCCTATTTCCATTCATCCACAAACTGCCTCCGGTGCCCGAAAAAGCGGCAATCGGCCCGGGCATCGTCCAGGGAGCCATAATATAAGGAACCGGTACCAGATGGATGGCCACCATAGCATAGTCAGCATAGTCGAAGATAAAGACAAACATACAGCCGACGATCCGGGGGATGAAAAGCAGCGGGTATTGTCCCGAGGTTTTTGTGAATCCATGTCTTTGGCGCATCGTGTCATTACCTCTGTTTCTGGGCCTGTCTGCGGTGGCATGCCTAACCCCTGGATTAGTTCAGAGGAATGCGGCAAATTTTCCGTCTCTGTCTCTTGTAATATACCAGTATAGGGTATACAATAAATGCGTAAAGTATTATATATTGATAAGGTGGTGTATCACAATGCCAAAACAGGGTCTGGCCCGTCATTTTTCTCCGGCCTGGTTTGCCGCCATCATGGGAACCGGCGGCTTCGCCAACATTCTTTACAGCTGGGGTAACTTATGGCCGGCAAGCAAGTACCTCGGCATATCTTTGGCCTGGCTTAACGCTCTCCTCTGTGTCATCTTCCTGATTCCCTGGCTGACACGTTGGTTTGCGCATTTCGACCAGCTTCGGCATGATCTCGATCATCCCGTTATGGGCAACTTCTTTGTGACCATGCCTATTGGCATCGTGATCGTAGCAACCAATGCCGCCTTGATGGGACGGAACTTCCTCGGTCCGCAGTTTGTGCTCATAGCAGCCTGGATTGCCTGGCTCACCGGTGTCGTCGGGGCTTTCCTTCTCTCCGTCTATGTCGCCCACCACGCCTTGACCAATGAGCAAACCCCGCCTCAGGCTCTGAACTTTGCCTGGCTCATTACCCCGGTGGCCAACATCGGTGTTCCTTTAATCGGCAATCCGCTGGTCGGGATGCTCAAACAAAGCGGGTCCGCTGCTGCCAATACCGTACTGCTGTTTAATTTAGCATTTTACGGCGTAGGCTTCTTCCTCTTTCTCTTTATCGGCGCCATGGTGCTTAGCCGCCTTGTCCGGCATCCCCTGCCGCCGGCGGCCATGGCCCCTACCTTCTGGATCACGTTGGGACCGATCGGAGTGGGAACCGTCAGTTTGTTGGGACTGGCCGACATGGCCAAACTGCTCGGCTTCCTCGGTTCGGTCGATGCGGTTTATCTTCTGGCCGCCATCTTCTGGGGCTTCGGTTTCTGGGGTTTGGGCATCGCTCTCACTCTCTCCTGGTATTACCTTAAGCGGGGAGGCATTCCGTTCTCTCTCTCCTGGTGGGCTTTCATCTTTCCCTTAGTCGCCTACACTATGGCCAGTCAAAAAATAGCTTCCTACTTTTCATCTAGCCTCATCCTGGTGTACACCGTTTTTCTGACTCTGCTACTGACCTTTCTCTGGCTCGTCACCTTCATCCGTTCCTTGGGCGGCGCCATGAGCGGCAAACTGTTGGAACCGCAACCCCAGGCCCCTCAACAGTCCTAAAACTCAAAGCCAATGTCACCCCAAATTCAGGTTGACCACAAGACTTAAATCCCCCACTCCTTTAACTGTCGCAAGATGTAACCTCCAGCCTGCTGGTCGGCCAGGAAACGGCTTTAAGCACCAACCGTCCTCTCCCTCTAAATATTAGAAATAATGCGAATGCACTGGAACCCGTTCCTCTTCTAATGTATAATGTATACAAAAGATAGGTCCCTGTCTTTGCATTTTAGAAAGATGAGGAGTCTTGTTTCATGGAGGAGAAAAAGGGGTCTCAGAAAAGCAATGAGTTGTTGAGGTCAACTCTCTTGCAAGTCGAGCGCGCGGCCGCTCACCTAAGCTTGGATGCCGGAATTCTCAAACTTCTGCAAGAGCCCAAGCGTTGTTTGACGGTGTCAATTCCCATTCGTAGGGACGACGGTTCATTGGAGATCTTCCAGGGCTACCGCGTCCAGCATAATCTGGCCAGGGGTCCGGCCAAAGGCGGTATCCGCTTCCATCAAGACGCAACTTTGGAAGAGGTGATTGCTCTGGCCGCCCTGATGACCTGGAAATGTGCCGTCGTCAACATCCCCTACGGCGGAGCCAAAGGGGCCATCGTTTGTAATCCCAAAGAATTGTCGCTTGCGGAACTCGAACGCTTGACCAGACGCTATACTATGGAGATCAGTCTCATCATCGGACCGGAGAAAGATATCCCGGCACCGGATGTCAACACGAACCCTCAAGTCATGGCCTGGATCATGGATACTTACAGTATGCAGTTGGGTTACTCGGTTCCCGCGGTGGTAACCGGCAAACCCATCGAACTGGGGGGATCTTTGGGCCGCAACGAGGCCACCGGCACAGGCTGCGTCTATACCATAGAGGAAGCGGCCTCGCACACGGGTCTTGAACTTAAGGGAGCCAGCGTGGCGATTCAGGGCTTCGGCAACGCCGGATCTGTAGCCGCCACCTATCTGGGGGACTTAGGCTGCCGTGTAGTAGCCGTCAGCGATACACAGGGGGGCATTTTTAATACTGACGGACTTAATATAGCCTCCGTGAAAGAATTTAAGACCCGAACGGGAACGGTCGCCGGTTATCCTGATGCCACACCTTTAACTCAAGAGGAGTTGCTCACTTTAGAGTGCGATATCCTCGTTCCGGCCGCATTGGAAAACCAAATCACCGTCACCAACGCATCAGGGGTCAAAGCCAAAATCGTGGCGGAAGCGGCCAACGGCCCCGTCAGTGTCGAAGCTGACGAAGTCCTCTACCAAAAAGGAATCCTGGTTATTCCCGATATCCTGGCCAACGCCGGCGGTGTGGTCGTTTCCTATTTTGAATGGGTACAAGGAATTCAGCACTTTTTCTGGTCCCAGGATGAAGTCAACCGGGAATTGCGCCAACGTATGGTCAGCAGCTTCCGGGATGTTTACGAACTGGCCCGGCGCGAACAGGTATCCCTGCGCACGGCAGCCTATATGATCGCTTTGTCAAGAGTGGAAAAAGCTGTGTCCTTGCGTGGGATTTTCGTCTGAAACCGTGAAAAAATGCCAGGGACGGTCCAAAGCCAAGGAGTTGAGAAATGCTTGAAATGGCATCCCCAACTCCTTGCTTATCCATCCGAAGCATTGGGGAATCGGCTTCATTGGGTTCCCCCGTCAGAAAACTCCTGGGTTCAACCTGTGTAAGCAAGGTTTCCCCACGGGAAGGCCTGTGCATAAGAATCGAGGCCTATGCCGAAATCCGAAAATATGGCCGTTTTGACCCGGTAAAAAAAAACCGCTTCTTAGCAAAGCGTAAGCGGGGGTAGTTCACCCTTAATTATGACTATTTCAGCCAAACCTTCGCCAAATCGAAAATAATCTTGATGGCTATCAAGTATTGGAACACACCGATAACCTGTTTAACCTGCTTGCTGGTCAACTTGAAACGGGTCAGCCACGAACCGATGAAGCCAGCCATGACGGAGGCAACACCGGTAACCAGCATAAACCAGTAATTTAGGTGTGAGTACTGAAGTCCGATGTGACCCAGGAAACCAACGAGTGAGGAGAACATGACCACAAAAGCGCTCGTTCCGGCCACATTTTTGCCATCCATGCCTATCCAGACCAGGAACGGCCCCAGAAAGGCTCCCCCTCCGACACCCAGCATGCCGCTAAGAAAGCCAACGAAACTGCCAATGAGAATGCTGGCCAGTGGCCTGGTTTTTACCTCTTTCTCGGCCCCACCCTTATTTGGATGATAGAACAGCATCATGGTGCCGGCAACCAGTAAAAAGGCAGCGAAAATTACCAGTAAGATGTTTTTGTCAACGACATTGGATGTGTAGACTCCCAAAGGCGAAAAAACAAAGATGGAGATGATCAGAGGTATAGCGACTTTGAAATTAACCAGTTTATCCTTGGTAAAATTAAGTGAGGCGACTCCGGTGTTCAGGATCCCCAGCATCAAACCAACCGCCGCGGCCTGAGGGAGCGGGACTCCCAACCAATAAAAGATTGGAACAAGGATAAACGCTCCCCCTACCCCACCCATAGACATAAAAGAATTTAAGATTAAGGTTGCCACAAATCCCAAGATGTACAGATACATTCTAAACCACCATCTTTCCCAACTTTCTCCGAATTGAGAGGCCGGGGACTGTTGACCAGGTATCACGCAGGCAGTGCTCTTGAGCAAAAGCAGTCTTCACTGAGAAGAACGAATCTGCTTGCTTTGCCACCAACAAACGAATTCTTTCACTCCATGGACTGCAAAAAGTGAGCCTGCTCATAGCTCCTATAGGCAGGCTCGAGGGATTTTCAAGGTGACTTTGTTCAGCCCGCGGGGAAGCTGGTTCTTAGCCGTCAGTCCAACCGCCCGCCCGTGGCCCGTTAATCCTCTTGCTTGCGATGAGTCAAGGCATCAAAGCAAGTCTGGCAGTACCAGTCTTCGCCCAGCTTCTGCGCGTAATTTGTCACTACCATTTCTTTGCACTCGTGACACTGCTCGGCCTCGAACGTTTCCCCGGCTTTGACCACAGGGTAATTCTCAAAAAGGGTCACATCGAACATCTCATGCCAATCGCGCGTCCGGGTGTCTTCGATCAGCGGCAGGACCACATTGGGATCCAAGTCATAGGGAGGGATCCCCTTCTTGCGTTCTTCAAAAAAGGGCATCGTCAGACAGGTTTTCATGCGGTCATGTTTCGCGGAAACACGGACCGCCCGCTTGGTCTTCGGGTCAATCAGAGTAAAAGCAAACTTCCCCAGGGGTTTCTTCACAATATTGCTCTTGCCAAAAGTACAGCCTGTGGAATATTGTAACCCGTCAGCCAGGCAACCCGAAAAATGATTATCGCCGATTTCCACGATCATCATGAGTTCGCCCCCGGTGCGGGCACGCTTGACACCCAAAATGTCCATAGCTAGATGGCCGGCGCGCAGTCCCTGGGGCATGGCGGGGCAGATGTGGCCATGAAAAAACTGCGCTCCTTTCAACTCTTCGTCCGTAATCGGAGTTTCATTTTTAATTTCTATCATTTGAAAAGCATCCCCTTCAATATTGATCATTCATTCACTGGTGAGACTCCCACTTCCACAAGTGAGAGTAATTCCCTGTACTCTGAATCTGCCAAGCCTTGTATAACATATTCAAAAACCGTAAATTGCCTCGGATCAAAGCCCCCCCTTTAACCTCCCTTTCTAATCCCGGCTCTCTACGCTCCGGGACTTTCTTTTTCCCGCTTGACCCGCACTCTTCTGCTTCTTGTTCTTCTCTTGTTCGGCGGTTGCTCCGCCTGCGTCCTCTTTAAACCCTTCCCGGTCTGACAGGCACTCTTCCTCTGAACCCCTGCCGCAGGGCCGCTTTTTCGGAACCGCAGCCAGAATTCATGGGTTCGAAGATATTCTATCCGGGCACGTAAAAATTATGTTACGTCCATGAATATCTTTATCTATTAGTCAATTACGATATTATTATATACCCGTCAATGATAAATGCAAGAGTTATTTTTCCACCAAGCCACCGGTACAACCTTTTGTTGCAGGAAAAGATACCCACGAAAACCAGCCGCCAACTGAACCCCGCTCCCACAAAGAGCGCCCCTTTACGGCTTAACTCAAGAATATGATCTATGTTTTGCCCGGAAGCAATGATCGGAATCGGCCCCTTCCGGAGAAGTCTGATCTCACAGAACCGGGACGTAAACCTTTTGCACCACAACCCTTTTGGCCTCCCGCGTGCCTCGCCTCGACGGCCGCGGGCTTTTGTTTCAGTTCAGCCGCCTGAGCAAAAAAATTGTTATAAGGCTGCCTTTCCGGACACTTTTTTCTCGTCAAAAATCCTGTTTACGCTATTAGCATCTTGGAATGACATCAGACGACTTCGAAAATTAGTTAGCGCGTCAGCACTGTGCCTTGGGCCAGGTTATTGACAAAAGGAAAAGAAGGGGTTAGAATCTAGATACTCTATATGACGCTGTCATATAGGTGATGCTAAATAATGAGGAGGTCTTGGAAATGTGTGGACATCACGGTGACTTTAAGGGAAAAGGCTGGGGATATGGTCATCATGGCTGCGGTTGCCATGGGGAACACCATGGCGGATCAAACGGCCACGAACATGGCCCCCACTTCGGCGGACATGGCTGGGCTTATCTGACCCATGAGGAGCGCGTGGAGCGTCTCGTACAGGCGAAAGAAAGCCTGGAGGCGCAACTGGCGGAGATCCAAAAAACGCTCGCCCTTTTGCAGCCCACCGCTAAAGCCGATGACGCTGCCCTAAGCGCTCAAGAAAGCTAAGGTTTCCTTCCTGCCCTCTTCTGACCCGTCTGACTCTGAGAGAGCTCCGCTGTGCCGGGCTCTCTCAGGTCCTCCTCAATTGCAAAGGCGAGGCTTTCAATGTCGGGAGCGGCAACCCCCGGCATTTTTGCCCCTTGTTTTCTCTTGGTGCTGCTGGTAATGCCTTTACGGCAAGGTCAAGGAAAGCCGTTAGGTTAAAGCCGTTTTCAAAGGTATCCTGGCCTCTTTTGTCGGTTTAATGACCCTAAAGCAGCCGTATTCCCGCCGGAGGCGTCGTCGGCGTTAGAAGATCCTTTGCGGCCGGCTTGCCGATGATCTCATCCACCGCTTCCGTAAGAGCCGCGCTCACCTTCGCGATCTGTTTTTCCCGTTCCCCATTGAGCTGACGTTGGGAAAACGGTGCCGCCAGAGCACTCTCACTGTCCAGAAGTTCGGAAACCGTCAAGGCTTGCGTCACTTGCCCGCTCAATTTCTCCGTCGCCCGCATAGCACAGCGCTTGTCACAACCATCAATGGTAATCGTGGGAAAAGTCCGGGCAAAATAGCGCTCTTCTTCACCCCCGGCCAAGAATAGGGGCAAGCAAATTGTCACCGTACGACCCGGCCGGGCGCTTTCCAAAACGTGACGGGCGGCCAGGCGGGAAATGCCGCCGCCGGCACACTCTTCGCCGCTGCAAGAAATAATGCCTACTTTTTTGACCTCAACCATTGCCTTTCCCTCCTTGCCGGGCTTCATCCACTTTCAGCGCAATCTGGTCCGCCAGCTCGTCGCTGATCTGCCAGCCATCTGAAGTGAGCTCCGTCGCACTCCCGGCCTGCGCCCCCCGATGCGTGCGGAAAGCATCGACCACACGCAGAGAAGCAAAGATTTCGCCGCCGACCAGGCGGACATTTTTCTCGGCGCACATTTTGGGACAGCCATCGACGGTGATGGTCAGGCGGCCGTTCATCCGCTCCTGAACTTCCGCGTCTTGGGTTACGATTTCCGCCAGACAAGCCAAGTCGGTGTCTTGCGGGCGCAACTCGCCCTTCACTTTAAACACCGCCTCCCGGCCGATCAAGCCATGAACCTTCCCGATCCCACTGCAGGGAATCAGCATGACACTTTCTTTAGACATGGAAATCCGCCACCTTATTTTTAAGATATTCGAGATACTGTCCGGCGTCGAGCAGCAATTCCCGGTCCGTTTCCCAGTCCGTAAGCTCCACTTCGGCTATCCAACCTTGTTCATAAGGATTTTCGTTCACCCTTTCGGGCGATCCTTCCAACTCTTCATTGACAGCGACAACTTTCCCGGCTACGGGAGCGATGACTTCAAACACTGCTTTAGAAGATTCCAGAGAGCCTAACACCCCGAATTGTTCCACCTCGGCTCCGAGTTCCGGTGCCGAGAAGAATATGATGTCCGAGAGACTCTGCTGCACATAATCACTCACCCCGACCCGGGCCCGTTGGCCTTGCACCCAAACCCAACAATCGTTTTCGTTAAAAAAGAATTCACCTTGAGGAACCCGGAAACGGAATTTATCCTGGCGGAACTCCGTGTAAGTGATCGAAGCGGGAAAATCCACGCCTGAATCCGTCTGCCCCTTCCCGTCCGGGATGGCAGCCGTTTTCTCTTCCCGGTCTGTCCGGGCCGTGAATAAGGCCGCCGCTAAATCCAGGGCACTTCGCTTCGCCAGGGCCAATGCTTCCGGCTCCAAACGCAAGGAACGACCCAGCTTGAGATTTTCTTTCTCCGTCAACTCGCTGACATTGATCTTTTTTCCGACGGCAAAGCCCGCCTCAGCCGCCAGTTTACTGGCACAGCGGGTGTTGCAGCCGTCCAACACAAGCCACTGTGTCTCCTCCTTGACCTTGGCATAGACGGAGGGCGCACTGTGGAGAAAAACCGGACAGGCCAGAGTTTTGGCTTGATCTTGTGCCAGATACAGCGCTATCTCCCGTGCCAGTTGCCCCGCAGGCTTGTCCAAACCATTGCAGGGTAGTATGCCCCAACGTTTCATCATGCTCCCTCCTCCTTGCGCAGGCGCTTGATTAAGTCCGTGACTTCCGTCTTGTTTGGGAAACTCAAAGCATCCGGACCACAGGTTTTGGAGCAGGCCCGGCAGAAGACCACACAATGTTCGGGATGGGCGACCACGAGCCGCCGTTCTTCCCGGTTCACTTCATAGACCTTGTGCGGGCAAAATTTGTCACACTCCAGGCAAAAGGTACACTTTTCATAATCGATCACGGGAGCCCAGGGGATTTTTGCCCGAGTCACCCCCATGAATGTGGTTTCACTCATCCTTCTTTCCCTCCATGCCATCCAGGGCCGCACTCACCGTCTCGACGGCCTTCTCCGTGGTCATGTCCCGGATGTCAATGGCTACAAGGTCTTTCTTGACATCAAGACCGGCGTCGGCAAAAGCCTGCTTGAACATCTTTACCTGCATATTGGGCGAACAGGCCCCGATAACCACCGGCCGTCCGGCTTTCAGGTAATCGGACAGGAAACGGTCTCCGTCTTCCTCACAGAGCTGTGGGTGAATAAAGCCATATTCCACAGGCAATTCCACCCGCACCTGATTAATAAAATCCCAAATATCCATCTGTGCAAAGCCCGGACATTTCCCGGTACAGACACACATGATAAACCCGGGTTTTTCCGCCATCGTCTTCTCCTCCTCCTAGAAAATGATCCTCATCTAACCTATATCCGATACTTTCTACCACACATGCCGCGGTATCCGGGGTCTGCGGGGTCCTCATTCCCACCCTTTGGAGCCCGCTTCAATGACACCTACACCCGGAACTTGTCCCAGCACTCATCCTTGTACTTGCCTTGGCAATCATCCCACAACTCATCCCAGAACTGCGTTACACTCGGGACTTAGCCGCAGCTGTCGCAACTGCCGCACTCTTGTCCACTGGCCGCTGTCTTAATCTGGAAACCGCCGCCGGCAGGAGACTCTACAAAGTCGATCACGGCTCCTTCCAGATAAGAAGCCAGCTTATCTTCGGATAAGATTCTTACTCCGTTTTCCTCATCGACCGTATCGTTTTCTTTTGCAGACTCATCCAGAGTCAAGCCGAAATTCGGCCCCCCTCAGCCAAAGCCCGCGATATAGACTCTCAGATATCCTGATTCAAGATTTTGTTGGTGCAGTACCTCCTGTACTTTCACCGCCGCTTCTGCCGTAATGCTGACCATTTTTAGTGCCTCCTCTTTTCAGGGTCCGTCTGTCTGAATGTTCTGGTGAAAGTACGAACCTTCACACGGGTACACACGGGTTTAAATGACCGACTCGCGACACTCACCTCCACCGTGAGTCGATTGACCACTCCCATCCTGTAAGGCTAGAATATCCAAACCATAAGTCGAATATCCGCTGGAACTCTCCTGAACAGCCTTGTCATGATTCAATTATAATATCGTTATATGCCCATGTCAATAAAGTTGATTAAACTTCACCGGCAAAATCTTGGCCCTATTGCCAAGATGCACGACCCTTGACTGCCAACCCATATCACGCTGCTCCCTCTCATCTTTTAATTCAGCCCTTGCGCGAGGTCCCTGACTGTCTGCAAAGCCGCATCAATTTCCTCTGCGGTCGTAAAATGTGAAGGGCTGAAGCGCACGACGCCCTGATCCAGTGTCCCGATCATCCGGTGAGCCTGAGACGCACAGTGCAGACCTGCCCGGGCCACGATCCCTGCCCTTTCTTCTAAGATATAGCTCAGCTCGACAGAGTCCATCTCACCCAGGTTAAAGGCAATGATCGGAGCGCGCCGTTCCACCTGTTCATTTCCATACAGTTTCACACCCGGAATTTTCTTTAACCCCTCCCATAGCTTGCGGCAAAGCTCCTGTTCTCTGACCCTAATCTTATCCATCCCTTCCGTCAGAATGTAACGGACTCCTGCTCCCAAGCCGGCAAGGCCGATTCCGTTGAGTGTCCCGCTTTCCAAGGCGTCCGGCAAAAAGTCGGGCTGACGCACCTCTTCAGAAAGGCTGCCCGTACCTCCGTAAATTAGGGGTTCCAATTGCAGATCGGCGTTTATGAGGAGTCCTCCTGTTCCCTGTGGGCCCAGAAGTGCCTTATGCCCGGGAAACGCCAGCAGATCCAGTGGCAGGCGTTTCATATCGATGGGAAAAACCCCGGCCGTCTGCGCCGCATCCAGAAGATAATAGACCCCCCGCTCATGGGCTATCTGCCCTATTTCCCGGATGGGCAGCATGGTTCCGGTGACATTGGAAGCGTGCAGGGTAACCACCAACTTAGTATTGGATCGAAAGGCCTTGCGATAAGCCGCTAAATCAAACTCAGCTCCCGGAACTCCAGGCACTTCACTGACTTCCACTCCCCGCTGTCCCAAAGCATATAGTGGCCTGGCCACCGCGTTATGTTCCAATGAAGAGGTGATCACATGGTCTCCGGGACGCATGAGTCCAAAGAGCGCCAAATTCAAGGCATGTGTCGCATTCTGAGTAAAGATGACCCGAGTCGGATCGTTCGTTCCAAACAACGTGCATAAATCCACCCGCGTTTGATGGATGAGCCTGGCCATTTGCATGGCCGCACCATGCCCACCCCGGCCGGCATTTCCTCCTTTACGCATGAGAGCCTCTTGCACTGCCAGGCCCACGTCCTCAGGTTTCGGCCAAGTTGTCGCCGCATTGTCCAAATAAATCATAGCCACACTCCTTTCACCACCTGACTTTACGCCTAAACGTGGTTGTTGAACTTTCCAAGGACCTTACTGGCTTCTTCAAGGCGCCTAACCTCACCACGTCAACGGTGCGAATCCATCCTCCCGGGCCTCGTAGACACCGGTAAACACCACCCCGTCATCGATTAGATCATCGATAATTTCCTTACGCTCCAGCGGCAGACACAGAGAGGTGTTGCAGCCGGAACGCAGACTGCGGGGTGTCGGAATAGACGCAAAAGGACAACCGGACCGGTCAAGAATCCTCTCAGCCCCCAAGGCCTCCGTTAAAGAAGGAAACGTTAGCAAAGCCCGATAATCCTTGAGTTTACCATAAAGCATGAACCTTCTCCTCCACCTTATTCTCTCTGCAGCCGGCATCGAACCGGCAAAGTGACATTGCATGCCTGACCAAGCTAAAATGATCATAGTGTTTAGAATAAGGCCTTCAGTCATTTCCTATATAATCATATCATTATTTTGCCCGGTTTACCACAGATTTTTCTTGAGCTGTGGTCGTTTCTTCTTTTGAATGGTACAGGGAATTCGGCACTTTTTCTGATCCCAGGATGAAGTCAACCGGGAACTGCGCCGGCTCATGGTCAGCAGTCGCACGACATCCTTTCGCTTGCATCAGACGCTTGAATCTTTCCTGTTTGCCCTTGTCAAAACCTCCGTGTAAGTGTACAATGTTTAATGTCCATATAATCATATCCTAATCTGGAGATGAGCCCTCTCCCGACTTTGAGAGCGAAGCATCGAAAAAAAGGAGGATTTTTAACATGCCAACGGTTAAACTCATTCAAGATCAGGAAGCCTCACCCGAAGTTCAAGGGATGTTCAAGCACCTCGAAGAGGACAAAGGAATGGTCCCACCGACTTTCCGCGCTCTGGCCAATTTCCCCGCTTATATGAAAGCCACCCTGGAGAAAATGCAGGTAGCAATGGCTCCCGGCAAACTGGACGCTAAGACCAAATTCTTCATTGCCCTCACCACCTCCATCAATAACGGCTCCGACATGTGCATCACCTCACACACCCAGCAGCTGAAAAAGATGGGAGTCAGCGAAGAAGAGCTTCTCGAAATGATTGCCGTCATCGATGCTTCGACTGGCATGAACCGGGTCAACACGGGACTGCGCATCTTTCCGCAGGCCTAGTATTTCTCCCCGGCGGAGTGTTTAGTGTTTTGCAAGAGCATACCAGACAGGGGAAGGGAAGGGAACTCCTCCGGGTTGCCTTCCCTCCCTCATGTTAGCGGTTCTTTTGTGCAGGGGAAGGAGTATTCTGATGAAACCCGTCTATATCCGCACTGATTATCCAAGCGGTCGTTCACATTTGCTTCTAAAAGTCCTTGATTCTCCCGACCCAGAGCTCAATCATTTTCTTTTGGTCCTCAGCCGTAAAGGTATGTTATGGGTCGACGTTTTTTGGGCCTACGATGCCGAAGCGGAGCACTATTCGCACACTGTAGCGGAACAAGAATTTTGGCACACTTTCCGGGAGTGGAGGCTCGGAGGAATCAGCTTGGGCAACAATGAAACCGTCGCCCAGTTTCTCTCACACAAGCGTCTCTTTGCCCGTCAGGCAGGGGCGGCGTGTCCCTTTCAGAATCGGAACCCCGGACCCTTAGGCCAAATCTGAGTTCTGCGTCCGCCTGACCTTGCGAAATTCTAGAGGACTCTCTGCCATAGGTGTAGGCCTGTGCGCAAAGAGTTCAGCTTTATTCAACGCACTGCCGTCCAATGACAGAGAGTTTGAGGTAGCAGTGAACAAATTCAAGGTAGAGTAGGAGTGAAAGAAATAATGACTATTGGAATTTTCCCTTGTCAAGGCCGTTGTAATGTGAGTATGATGACAAAAACAGTGGCTGAATTTCTCCTTGACGACCAAATAGTTCGCGTACTTCCCAATTTAAGTTTACCTCTTAACAACGAAAGTGGTGTTAACGAAAAGTATATTGCCTTAAATGGCTGTCCGGCTAAATGTGCTTCAAAGGAATTTGAGCTTGCCAAAATTAGCCCGGATGCAGAAATAGTCATTACCAAGGATTTTGATCCCAAAAATAACGAGAAATATGCAGTCTTATTGAATATTGATGAAGAGATACAATTGGTACAAGAAGTAATCGATAGATTGTCAGGCGGATCCGGCCCTTTTTAATTGTTTCTTCGTCCCTATCGGGGACAGGGCAGCGGAATTCGCCGGGCACTCAAGGCCCGTTCCTTTCTCGTTTTCCTTGTATTGACTGCCTCCGCACGGTATCACATACATACTGAAGGCCGGGATGTTACGAGCATCCCAGCCTGCACAACCGGGCCGCAGTGAGCGGCCGTAGGGGTTTACGAAGAAGTAGCCTCCGTCTCAGGGGTGGGCTACTTCTTTTTTGTCATATTGCCCATACCCGCAAAGAACGGCTC